>CAZHMU010000016.1:0-12827 GCA_964533825.1 uncultured Oscillospiraceae bacterium | reverse complement strand
TTTTTGCCATAAAAATGCACCTCCAAAAGTGTCTAACTTTTGGGGTGCATTTCAAAATGAGGGGCTATTTTTGTTGGTGTTATTGCATTTGCATAAAAGCAACTGCCTCTATTTCGGTGATTTCTTTTATCCTGTCCAATATTTCCGTGTTACCAAAAACATAGGGGCCTTGTTCCGTTGGATCGTATCCAAATAGGCAGTCCATAATTAAGCCGTTTTTGTCTGCCGACCAACTGCCATTGCTGAAAATATAGCAACCGTGGGCATCGGTTTTGCCAAGAATACGATTGTCAATTAGGTACCATTTTGTTTGCGTATCATTAGTTTTGCTCATCGGTATCGTCCTCGTTAATCAAAGTTTCCATGTCTATACTGTCTGCAGCACTGTTTCGTACAGCAAAAATTGCTTTACTTGCAGCGTTATAACTGCGTCCAATACCATCTGGCGTTTGGCAGTAGTTGCCAGCTCGGTCGCGACGAATACCCAGCTCTTCCGCAGTATCCCCTGCATCGATATTGGCAGCAAGGAAAATGAACTCCCAGCCAAATTGCTCCGTCATGCGCTTGATTTTGTTTTTTACGTACTCTCTGCTGCAATGACGGCTGGCGTTTTCCATGCCATCCGTTGTGATGACAAAAATTGTATGCTCGGGGACGTCCTCTGGACGGGCATACTTGTGGATATTTTGGATATGACGAATTGCACCACCAACAGCATCCAACAATGCAGTGCTACCACCAACCCTGTACTCATTGCGAGTTAGTGGTTGAATTTCGTTGATGTTTACCCTGTCGTGGATAACTTCGCTGTAGTTGTTGAAAAGGACGGTAGATACGTAAACTGTGCCCTCTTGTGCGCGTTGCTTTTCGATGGTAGAGTTAAATCCGCCAATGGTATCGCCTTCAAAGCCATGCATTGAGCCACTTTTGTCAAGGATGAATACAAGTTCTGTGATGTTGTTTTTCATAATAAAAACCTCCGTTTTGTTTTGTGCCCTTAGTATAGCACTTACAACGGAGGTTTTGGTCGCTTGACAAGAGACAAATTATAGATCAAGCAGATGCCATGCATCTTTATATTTTAGCATCTCTTCTTCACTTGTGAAGTCAAATATTCGTACAGCGGTAGGATTGTGCTTTTTTCCTTTTCTTCCAGGAGAGTTTATCCATACATCATAACCACTTTTAATCTTATCGGCAACATATACACTTGGGACAACAAAATAACTTGGCATTTGACCTTCGTTCATATTGACCAAAACATAAAATAAATTGTCCGAAGAGATTTTTTCCGAACTGGCAGTCATCATCCATCTGTTCGTCTTCAAGTTGTTGCTTGTCTTAACTTGGATAGCGACCGATTTGCTTCCGTCTTTGTTGGACGCAAGAATATCTATCGCCTTGGTGTTTTTACTTGTTAAAGAGGCAACATATCCCCTGCGGGTTAACTCTGCTGCGGCAAAAAACTCCCCAGCTATGCCGATACTACTACTTTTATCTATCATTTTACTCATAATCTATACTCCCAAAAGTGGTTGGTCAAACTCGAACAATGCTTCGTTAATTTCGAAGATGTCGTAGTTTTCGTTGTGAATGAAGTAGCGAATAATCTTGTCGAAAACGTTGCTTCGTGACAACGTGTAGCCAGCAGTTGCCAAAAGTTCTTGAGTGGTATCCATGTCCAACTGCAAGGATATGGCAAAAGCAATGGCTGTTTGCTTGGATGGCTTGTAGAACTTGTTACTTTTGATTTTGGAGAAAGTGCGCCTATCCACGTTGGCTTTTTTGTAACAATCGACATCCGTCATGCCACTTTCGTCAATTAGGTCGAAAAGCATTTGTTGAAAACTCCTGTCCATGTGTTGCAAGTAAGAATTTAAACTTTCGGAACGAGCAAGTGCTTTTGAGCTAATGCAGGGACGCATTTCAACTGGCTCATCGTCTATGGCATCGGGGTCCAATTCATCCCAAAGTGTGGCGGAATTTGATAGGCAAATGTTGTGTTCATCAACATAGTCGTCATCAATAAATTGCTTGATGCCGCTGTACAGTGTTTGGCTAAACGAGTAGGATTGTTTGTCGTACACACAAAGATAAACCATCAGTTCGTGTTCGTACAAAAACTCGGTGATGGTTTGTGTTGCAAACTTCAAGACCTGATCTTTGGGGTATCCATAAGCGCCAGAGCTAATTAGTGGAAATGCGATTGAAGCCAGTCCTTTTTGCACAGCAAGCTTTAAACTTTCCACATAGCAAGAGCGCAAAATAACGCTTTCCCCTTGCAGACCGTCCTGCCAAACTGGGCCAGATGTATGAATGATGTATTTGCAAGGTAAGTTGTGTCCTTTGGTTAGTTTTGCCATACCCAGGCCCAATGGAACAAGTTTTGCACACTCTTCGTCCAAGCCCTTGCCCGCAATTGTATGCACCAAAAGGTCCACGCCACTTAGCCCTACCATATCTTGATTTGTTGTGTTGACAATGGCATCCACCTTCATTTTGGTTATGTCTTGTCGAATTATTTGTAATGGCACTACGTTCACCTCGCTTTTGTGGTTTATCTTGCAATAAGTATAACATAAGTAAGCGGAGATTTCAATACTAACTATTATTTGAATTGTTTGAAAATGCCTTTTCGCACAGTTGCTCGATGTACTCACGCTTAATGAGAGTGTTGCGCCACTCTTTTGGGATGGAATCGTAGCCATACACCGCACCGGCCAAACCACCAGCAATTGCTGCAACAGTATCTGTATCATCGCCAAGGTTTACAGCTTTTAGAACACAATCCTTGTAGTTGCTGGTGTTTAGTAAACACCAAATGGCGGATTCCAAAGAATGCACAACATAGCCATCACTGACGATATCCTCTTCGGTTGCTTTGGGTAGAGTTTCCACGTATTGAGGGGCTGTTTGGGCAACGCTATCCACATCCGCCACCTGATGTACCAATTTGCCAAAGTGCACCAATTCCATATTGTCCGCATAGTACTTGCGGGCTTTGTCCAAGCCATTGCACACTGCCGTTTTAACGTCAGTTGCACCATCATTAGACAACAACTCCCATAGCACAAAAGCAAAGAAACCGCAAGCCATTTTGGAGCGTGGATGAGCGTGTGTCAAAGCGGAGGCAAGCTCAATTAGTTCAATTTTTGTTCTTGTGTTGGTATCCAAAACAAATGTGCGCAAAACATCTCGGATGTTGCCTATCGTGATTGTATCTTCGTTTGTATAAATTATTCTTCGCCCATAACTCAATGAAATTCACCACCCTTTTTCACCACTATTATATTACAATAACAAAATCTGTAAATATAAAGATATTTTACAACCAAAAGGACATGAAAAAAGGAGAGCTGATTAGCTCTCCTTTTGAGATTGTTGTTTGTTGTTTTCAATGGCAACTAGTTATCTGTTTCATCAGGCAATAGATCCTTGATATCATCATGCAATTCGCTTTTGTCCGATTCCGCTGTACAACCTTCGATTTTTCCATCCCCTCTCATATTGTTGGTATATGTAGGGTTATCTTTTGTGTAAGTTGTTTTTATTGTGATAGGTTTGGAGTCCGTTGGATATAATGCACAGCATCCCATGGGTGTACAGCTTTCAAGAGTTCCTACGATAGTTCCAGCTGTAATAGTTGGTTCTGTCTTACCACCTTCGGAAGCATACACATCTATCGTATTATCATAGGATAGGCACATATTTAGATCCCCATTGACTTGTTTCGCCACAATACCTCCAACTGTCGCCCATGGATATACTGTGGTAATAAACCCATCTCCTCTCACATCAAGCTTCAAATAACATTTCGCTGTCGAACAATGTTCAATCTTGTTCGTACTGTAGCCACAAACTCCCCCCAGCCATCCTTTGTTTCTGTCGTATGAATCTGTTGTTGCGGTAATTTTTCCTTCGATGTGACACTCATGCACCTTGCTGTTTGTAATTTTACCATAGTTGGTTCCAGCAATTCCGCCTTGATACAAATTCGCATATTCTTTCTGTCCAAGTAATTTATACTTTTTAGCATTCAACTTGGAATAAATGTTAGCATTGATAACTTTGCAACCATTTATAATGCCTTCCTCTTCATTTATTCCAGCAATTCCACCAACATGCAATGAGTTTGATTTCTCATCATCATTTTCAGTATATTTAATCAGATATAGTACGGAACGTCCAGCGAGCTCGGCATCAATCTCTTCGGATTCATCATCTTGAACCGTATGAGGTAATTGCTTATAATCATAACTTCCTATTGTCAAGTTATTGATCGTTCCTTTGTTAATTCCCACAAATCCAATTGCAGCAGAGCCCGCAAAGTCATCATTTTCTTGTTGAATACTAAAATTATAGATTTTGTAGCCATTACCTTCGATTGTACCTGTGAACTCCTTAATAGGTTCCCATTCTTTACCGCCACAATTTATATCATTATCAAGCACGTAGGTTCCAGCTGGATCTTCTGCAATCTTTGATAAATCTTGCGCACTCTTAATGTGTGTGGTGTTTGTGTCATAGAATGTGCACAATTGATTGTATGATTCCAATCCATATTTTAGGAAATACGCCTCAAGCTGTTCTGCTCTTGTTCCAGTTTTAGTTTGCCCATCCTCTACCCATGTGTATGTTCCTTTGTGCATATCATCAGAGGTATCAATCAATTTCCAAAGTGGATAAAGTGATTGTTCGTCCCTAATTCCGATTAAAGCAGGGTTCTCATCAACCGATTTTTGCCAGGCAGAATAGTTTGCATAGAATGTTTTTTCATCCCTAATTCCATTACTATCCCCACCCTTTCCGTAAACAGTCTCTTCTATTTCTATATTTTTTTCGTTAGCGGTTGCTTTATATGTAAATGTATCTTCATATGAGGCATTTGTGCCCGCTGAAGCACTGTAGTCGTTACCAAATGCCGCCTTCGCATTAGCTTGATATTCTCCGACAACTTCCTTGTAATGCTCGTCCGTCGTTGACGTATCCGAGCTATACATAGTATAGTCCAAGTAAATATTTCCGCCCATTACGATACTAAGCAATAGGTGTGTGCCATATTTTTCAAAAAGTTCAGCAGGAGAAACCTTAGAATTGTACAAATCCGTCTTAAATTCATCCGTCAACATTTCCTTATATCTTGCTTCGCCTGCTTCGGATTGAAGAACTAAGTTAAAACTTTGTTTCTCTGCCATAACACGCAAAAAATATTGTTTTTCGACCTTGGATGAGGATGTTGCAAACACTGATTTCAAACCATTGCTAAAAGAAGCTGATGCTTCCATGTCTATCCCTTTTATTTTTCCTTTTGCTGCTGCGGATAGACCAAAAGTAACGCTACGGCTGTTGCTCAAATCGCGCATAAATTCTTGCATATTGAATCCTGAAACATATTCGAATGTAGATCCGGAGGAAGTTGATTCTTTTATGAATGTCTCTTTCATCAGTTCATTTCTCGCAAAAATCGGATAAGTCGTCCTAACCTCACTACCATATATAGCAGGAGCGTCAATGATATTAATGCCACATCCAATATAAGAACCAAGATCCTCTATGTCCGTATAAGTGACATAAGTCTTTTTTTCATCATCACCATCTCCATTATCCGGATTATCTGGATTGTCTTGGTTATCCGGATTGTCCGGATTATCTGGCCATTGGATGAATTCACAAGCTGTCAAGCCGAACGCTGAGATAACCATAACCAACAGCAATATTATCGCTAATACTTTTTTCATCTGTTTCTCTCCTTGTTTTAATTATTCAATCTCAAACGAGATATTGTGCTATTTTGATAGAACAGTAAATGTTCTACTTGAGTTTGCCTTCCTTGAGTTTTTTAATTTTATTTTTAGTTACTGCTGCACCAATGAGCAAACCGACACCAATAGGCCAATACAAGAACAAGCATATAATGCCCCATGTCTTTAGGTTTTTGTGCCTCTTTTCTAATTTTTCAATTTCAGCTTGATTTCTCGTACTCAATCCTTGTGATGAAAATGCTGTTTGTGGGACATTGTATGTAGGGGCTGGTGGAGTGGATGTTGCCTTATATTGTAAATGTGGCTTGTGCAAATCATAAGTTTTGTAATTTTCCACCCAAGTTCTTGCTTCTGCCTGTCCCATATTGGTCCAGCCAATGACCAATGTGATAGCATCCGATTTTCTTCCAGAAGCGATGAAATTGTCAATTTTCTTGATTTCCGCTTCATCAACCTGCACTGTACCAATATAGTACTTGCTGAGTTGTGCCCTCTTGAGTTCTTCCTCTTGTTGACGTCTTTGTTGTTCTGCCCTTGCTTGCTCTTCACGTTTCTTTTCCTCGTAGATGTTGTACTGGGATTTGTACAAATCGTATTCATCGGGACTAGAAAACTTGCAAGCTTTGTCGTAGAGTTTTGAGATTTCTGACGATGAAAAATCCGCTTTGTGGAGGTCTTGAAGAGTTTTGATGTGAGCTTTAGCCATCAACTTGCCGATGTATGCTTTGGAACACTCTGGATCGATGTCCAGTATTCTTTCGCAATACTCATCGGCTTTTGTCCATTCGCCATCACCCAAAAACATCATCATTCGTTTTACCAATGATGCTGTAGCTGGATCACTACGAGAAACATCCCTTGCACTTGATTGCATTGGTACAACTGGACTGGAAACTGGAGTAGGAGCTGGAACTGGGGTATCTTTAGCAACAAGCTTCTTGATACCTCTAGTCAAGTCTTGCATAAAGCCAAGTTTGGACATATCTTGAGCTTGAAGGTGACTGAACTCTTCGGGTAGGTCGTATGGGTTCATGTCTCTGTAAGCAGGGATGAGCATCTTTTGACCTCTGCTACTTTTTACAAGTGCAAGGAAACGAGACCACTCGTTTTTAACCCAAACGGCATTGAAGTACTCTGGCTTAGTACCCAGCACTACCATTACCTTTGCAGAGTTAAGTGCAGCAAAGATGTATGGTTCGTAAGCTGTACCAAGCTTGTCTTCCAATGTGATACGAGAGAAAAACACTTTGAAGCCATCATCGGTCAACTGATAGTAGAGGTCTTGTGCCAAAACACTGTCCGGTGTTCTGCGACCGTTGTTGTCGCTCTCTTTGTAGCAAATGAAAATATCAAAAGGCTCTTCGTTTTGAGAGATTGCGAGAATACCCTTTTGAATTTCGTTGATGGCTTTTGTCTCTTCTTGGTAGATGCGACGTTGGTAACTATCCGCATATTGCAAAGCAGACTTGTAGTTGTCGTCATCGAAGATGGATGTGAACTGTGCACGGTTTACAGTAGGAATACGCTTGCGAGTGATTGGGTCTTCGACATACTCAATACCGTATTGGCACAAAACAAGTGACCAGTATGCCTCCGCATCGGTTTGGTCCTCGTCTAGTATTTGCTCGTAAATTGCCATTGCCTTGTCGAAATCGTTGTTTCTACGGAAATGGTTTGCACGCTCATACAAGTTTGTACGCTTTTCGTCCGTTAGCTTTGGCAATGTTTGTTGTGTGCCACAGTAGTCACAAGTGACCACTGTAGCATCTGTTTGAATTTCTAGTGTGCCTCCGCACATTTTACAATTGAATGTTGACATGATTTTTCTCTATACTTGTTCTCTGTTGTGGTTAATTAGTTACTTTTGTACCAATAATATTCTCGATAAGTATCCCCTAGATAAACGGCATTTTGTTCAGGATCGGTCAATGTTAAGTCTATTCCACTTGTCGCTCCTTTTGTTTTGGTAACATACCAACCATATGGGTCCTCAAATACTACTTTTTCTAGATCAGGAGTATTCCAATGTATTGCTCCAGGTTCTATAACTATTACACTACTTGGGATTTTGATGCGCTCTACGTACCCCTCGGTATCGAGAAGCTTGTATAGTCGTTTAATTCTTGTGACAGGGATTCCCTTGTGTTCCGATGGAACGGTAATAGAATAAGAAGTAGTATTAATCCTCACTCGCACAAAAGTCAATCCACCATCCGTGTTTAGGGAATAAGCATAATCAGGATCATGAAGGTATATAGAGCCAGCAATGAGACAAACAACCAAAAGAATTGCAATGATGATAAATACCTTTTTAAAATTTATACTTGGCAATCTAAAAACTTTGTTATTGTTAGTATTATTGATCTGTGATTTCCGTGATGTTCTTTTAAGTGACCTAAATGCTCTCTTTTTAGCTGGACATTTTTCAAATGCTTCACTATATATGGTTATTGGTTGGCTGCCTTTTTCGAATGTAACGTGTTTTAGATTAGAGCAATATAAAAATGCTTTTTTGCCAATAAGTGTCACACTTCCTGGAATGATGATACTAGTCATCTCTCCATATGCGAAGGCCTGCTCACCTATACTTGTCAATTGACTATTTTCTTCAAATATAACAGTTGTTAGCCTACGACAATGATGGAAAGATTCTTTGCCGATACTTCTTACACTATTTGGGATAGTCACACTTTTTATGCTGTGGCAATAGGTGAAAGCATAAGGACTAACTTTCGTGACACCTTTGGGAATGACCAGTTCTGTCAATTTTTTACCATTAAGATATAGCTGTATACCGTAATCTAATGGGCTAGCATAACGGTTACGAAAATCAATTTGGCACCACGTCTCAATACTATTTATTTCCACTTCTTTTATACTTTTGCAACCATCGAAAGCATTTTCCCCTATTGTTGTCAAACTAGAGCTTGGCATAAACGTAATTTTTGACAGATTGGCACAATTCTTGAAGGCACGGGTTTCCATTCTTGTCACGCTACTTGGAATAGTGATACTGGTTAGCTTATAACAAGAAGAGAACGCATCATCGCCAATACTTGTTAATTTACAACCTTCAGCAAAAGCAACGCTTATTAGGTTGTTGCAATATTGAAATGCACCACTATCTATGCTTGTCACACTACTAGCGATTGTAACGCTAATTAAGCTTTCGCAATTAAAAAAAGCATTTTCGGGTATAACTGTGATTCTATCTGGAATTAACACGTGACCTGAACTATTCAAAGCTACACAAATTTCAAAAAGTGGCAAAAATTTAGCTTTATCGATCAGTTTGGTGGAAAACTGTACAGCCTTGGCAAAGTTTTTATCACTAAAAAGTTCGCAAGTCCAACCACTAGCCATTTGCTTTGCCACCATTGCTAATCCTATATAGGCATCAGCACACTCGGGATCCATTTCTAATACACGCTCAAAGTAGGACTTGGCTTTTGCCCATTCCTTGTCTTCCAAGCACATAAATGCTCGCTTGAGAAGTGGCGCTTTTTTGTCACTTTCACCACCGATAATAACTGTATTTTGCTCATAAACAGTCACTTCAATCTTTTTTGCTTCTTCAATGGTGTATTTGATTCCACACGATTGACAGACCAAAAAACCATCCGTTTTGACAAAATCTGTGCCACCGCACATTTCACAAGTTAGTCGTTTCATTTTTTCTCCATTAGTTGCTTATTATTTCAAAGCCTTGCACTTTGCGTTTCTTTCGCTTACAAGTGCCAAAACGGTGTGTGCAAAAGATTCAGCTTCTACGATATCGTTGATGTCGATGGCTTTTGCAAAGCTTTCAAAAGCAGTCTTGAGCTTGTCTTCTACACCGGAAAGAGCATTGTCAGACATTGGATCTGCATATCTAATAGCTTCGTAGACTTTGTGAGTGAGCGCTTTTGCAGCTGGAGATGATGTTCTGGAGTCAAGTGCGGATGCATCAACAGTGAGCATCTTGATGAATTTTGTTTTTTGCTTAACGTTTTCGCCAACACGTTCCACTTCGGAGATAGCGATGGATGTTTTGAGAATGGAAAGTAAATATACAATAATAACGCCCAAACCAAGGATAGCACATACCCAGTTTGGAATGATTACGGATACATATCCGATAACCGTCATTACTGCCAAAAATAACAAGTGTTTTCTAACGAGAGGAATACGATAAAATCTCTTTTCGGCATACTTGTGTCCATTGCCATGCATAAACTTGAGCGTAGAAACAAGGTTTGCAATGTAGACAAGTGTTGTCAAAGCATAGCCAATCCAAAATACTACTGTGTCCTTGGGGAAGTTCTCGAAAGCTGGAACTAAAAATGCGAGAACGTTAAATACTGCAAGACAAGCTGCCCAAACAGCTACGTAAATCCAAAGTGCTTTTTTCATTGTGTAATCCTCCTAATATTAAAGTTTTTCGCCACATTCTGGGCAGAACTTACCGCCAGAAACAGCAGCACCACATTTTGGACAAGCTGTCACGAACTTGTGACCGCATTCTGGACAGAATTTGCCTTTTGCAACAGTTTTACCACAGCTTGGGCAAACAATTGTATCTGCAGAAACTGGTGCAACCTTTTCGCCACACTCGAGACAGAACTTTGCGTTTGCTGGGAGTGGAGCACCACACTTAGCACATTTTGCAGTTGGAGTTTCAGCTGGTGTGCTTGTAGGAGCAACACCCTTGAACATTTCGCCAAGTTGTGGAGCAACAGCACCAGCGGCAGCAATACCAACACCAAGACCAATCACGTCGCCAGCGACACCACCGCCACCATTTATTGTCATGTTGCCAATGCCTTCTGCGTAAGCCTTTTGTACATCAGCAGCAAGAACGTCGCGTTGAGTGTACCCTTTTGCCACCATTACGTCAGCTTCGGCAATACCTTGCATCTTTGCTGCTGTTGCAGCCGCTTGAGCTGCGATAACTTGTCTTTCAGCTTCCATGCGAGCAACTTCTGTTTGAGTTGTTTGTTGTTCCACAACAACTTGACGTTGAGCTGCTGTCACTGTTGCATCAGCATCAGCTTGAGCAGAACGAACAAGTGCATCCGCTTGGATCATGCGTGTTTGGAGAGAAATTGTGTGCAAATCTCTCATACGACGGAAGTTAGGATCGTTTTCTGGCAACAAAACTGTTGTGAGGTAGAATTGTGGAATTGTAAGACCGTATTCTTCAAATCCAGGAGTGATTGCATCGTGTAGTTTTGCGGAGAGTTTTTCCAAATGTTCGTCAATTTCGAGCAAGTCGATATTCTCACTCTTGATACTGCTTGAGAGGTGGGACTTAACCGCAGTTGAAATCAATGGTCTAAAGCTGTTTTGGATGGACTTTGTAAATCCTACACCATTTTCGCCCCATGCAATACCTTTCATTGTGCCAACGAGTTTAACAAGAAGTTTGCGAGAATCTGATACTTGTAGATTCAATTCACCACAGGCACCAATTTCGAGAGGAATACCCATTGTTGGTTCGATAAATCTAACCTTGCTGTCAGTTCCCCATTTAATGCCCATTTGAACGGTTTTGTTGATGAAGTAAACTTCGCAATGGAAAGGAGATTCTTTTCCATTTACAAGGTTTTTGAGAGTATCGCCAATCTTGGGGATATTTTGAGTTTCAAGAGTGTAGCGACCAGGACCGAACAAGTCCAACGCTTGACCGTTCATCATGAAGATGGCCTCTTGACTTTCGTGTACGATAAGTTGTGTGAGAGTGTTAAAATCCTCACAAGGGTGCTTCCATATAAAGGTACTATTGTCACCTTCATACTTGATGAGTTCTGCGATTTGAGACATGGTTTTTACCTCCCCTAAAATGTTTTTACTGTTTGTTGAAATTTTACGAAAACAAAAAATGCGCCACCGCAAGCGATGACGCATATAGAATGTACTTTCCGCTTGCTGCGACACAATTTACTCAATCTACTAGCAAAAAAGATTTATGTAATGCGAAATGAGCACACTTCTACCAGAAGTATACTTTTTTGCCAGTATTTAATTGTGTCGCGGCAGTATTATACCACAATGTTATGATTAAATCAATGTTTTGAGAAAAAATTCCAACAATTATGTCAATATTATTCACTAACATAGCCTTTTGGCCACTGCAAACAGCAACAAAAAAGGAGAGCCGTAAGGCTCCCTGCTGGTAAAACAGTAATTCTCGATTTTCTTGGAACAGGCATGATTTCGGTCATGCCTGTTCTGCTTTTGTCAGTACATCCACGGGAATAAAGCCGATGAGGTCGTAGGAGATATGAATCTTCTGTTTCCTCTTGCCGCTGGACTTGTCGGGTGCTTCTACATAAACTGCCTTGACAAGCTCTCTGAGAGCGTAAGGGGTCAGCTCCGTAAGTCCGCTGTTTCTCTTTACCCTTTGGATAAACTGTTCCAAATTCTCGGCCTGTCGTTCCTGTTCTTCAATAACCTGTTGCAGACTTATGACCTCAGTCTTGAGGTCTTTTTGTTCCTGTGTGTAGCTCTTGTTCATCATGGCAAAGCGTTCATCGTCAATCTTTCCCGATACATTGTCCTCATAGGAACGAATGAACAGGCGGTCAAGTTCGCCGATTCGTTTCTCTGCTTGTGCTAAACGCTTCTTATGTGTCCGCAGTGTTTCCTCGCTCTGCACACGGAGCTTTTCTTCCATCTCTGAACGGAAGTATGCCTCGTAGCGAGTTACCACCGATATGACCTCTTGAACGTGTTTCCAGACCTCTTGTTCAAGCACAACGGCACGGATATAATGACCGCTGCACTTGTCCTTGTTCGTGCGATGGGTGGAGCAGATAAAGAAGTCCTGCCGCCTTTCAAAGTAGTTGGTGGTAGAGTAATAGAGCTTCTGTTTGCAATCATCACAGAACACCAAACCGGAGAACATATTGCTCTTGCCTGTTGCCGTTCTGCGGTGTCGCTGCTGTCGGATTTCCTGCACCTTATCAAAGACTTCCAAAGAAATAATCGCCGGATGGGTATTATAAAAAATCTTGCGATTCTCCATCGGGTTGTCCCTTTGCTTCTTGTCCCAAATGGAGTTGGTGTAGGTTTTGAAATTGACCG
>CAZHMU010000015.1:0-19879 GCA_964533825.1 uncultured Oscillospiraceae bacterium | reverse complement strand
TCGCAAGACTGACGGAGAGGGCGGCTAACCAACCATTCCTTGCTCGCTCGCCTTGGCTCTTCGCAACATTTGGTTGCTTTTTGACGGCAAAACGATTCCAAATCTATTATTTTGTAAATTACCTTGACAAATTTAGTAAAAGACAACAAACGCAGAGATTTCATTTTGAACGGCAACATTTTTGCAGTGGTATTGAAGATTTCCTTACCGCTAATGATGCTTGCTGTTTTCAATTATTTGGCTGGCATCATTGACACAATCGTAGTTGCTAAAAACGACAACAACGCATTGAGTTCCGTTGTGATGATTGACCAAATCAAAAATCTCTTTTCTTCCATTGGCGCAGGACTTGCAACTGGTGGGTCTATTGTGGTCGCTCGGCTCATTGGTCGAAACCAGCTTGACCTTGCCAAAAAATCCGCCAACACCCTTTTGACCATTGCAGTCAGCATCGCCTTGGTAATGGTGCTACTGCTCATTCCACTGTCCAAATGGATTTTGCGCCTTGCCAACTTGACGGAAGATATGATCGACCTTGGCATAGGTTACTTTAGGGTGCAGATATTCACCATTGGCATAACGCTGTTCAATGCTGTGTTTTTGGGGCTGGAAAAGGCTCGTGGCGCAACAACAAACATTTTGGTAGTCAATTTGTTTGTGATGGCACTAAAAATAGTGCTTACCGTTGTATTTGTGAAAATTTTTCCACAAGCAACAACAATGGTGGCTGTTGCCACATTGATTGCAAACCTGTTTGTTACCTGCTACGCAGTAGTGATGTTGTGTCGCAAAGGGTATTTATTTAGGTACTCCTTGGCAAATCTCAACTTTAACAAGGCCTTTATCCAACCGCTCGTCAAACTGTCCGTCCCAGTGTTCTTGGGCAGATTTATTTTCAGTATGGGCAAAGTGATTGTCAACTCGTTGGCAATGAACTATGGTCCAGATGCCCCAGGCGCACTAGGTGTATCTAACCACATTTCTGGCAGTGTGACAGGGGTAACCAATTCTTTGGAAGACAGTTCATCTTCCATCGTCAGCCAAAACTTGGGCGCAAAACAACTCAAACGTACCGTTCAGGCTTTTTGGTGCGCACTGGCAATCAACACAGTTATTTCCACCATTGGCGTAACACTGTTGTACATTTTCAGTGACAAAATTTCTATGTTTTTTGCCGATGGCAACATTGCAAAAGCCCAGCTGATTGAAAAAATCTTCCGCTACGAAGCTATTGGCATAGTTGCCCTTGGTGTAAACGCCGCAACAAACGGACTTGTCTATGGTCTTGGTTACACAAAGCTATCTATGGTCTGCAACCTATCTCGATTGTTCGTGTTCCGCATCCCTGCAATACTGATACTCATCAACTGTTTTCCACAAATGGGTGCCGAAAGTCTTGGTGTGGCGATGTTTGTTTCCAACATTGGCATTGGGTTGATGTCTGTGGGTATCGCCATTTGGTGCATCACACAAGTTAAACGCAACACCGTTGCAGACAAAATCTAATAGCCTTAATTTCAAATTTTATTAAACAAAACACAGCCTCCCACTTTAGGGGAGATGGCACGCATAGCGTGACGGAGAGAGTATCTAACTACTCCTACCTTGCGATAGAGAAATAGCAAACAACCTGATAAATACAACAAAATATGCTGCTTTTTGCACAGCAAAAGGACAAAACTATGACAAAACAACTCAACGCAACAAACTACTCCAAACCCAACCGACCCACCAAAATTATGCAATTTGGCGAAGGCAACTTTTTGCGCGCCTTTGTGGACTGGATTGTGCAAGATCTCAACGATAAAAACATCATTAATAGTGGTGTTGTGGTTGTTCAACCCGTCCCAATGGGCCGAGTTGCCGACCTTGCAAAGCAAGACGGATTGTACACCCTTTGCTTGGAGGGTATCGACAAGGGCCAAAAGGTGCAATCTCGTCAAATAATTGACGTTTTGAACGACTTTGTCAACCCATACGAAGACTACGACAAATACATTGCGTATGCTCGCAGTGCAGATTTGGAAGTGGTTGTTTCTAACACAACGGAAGCAGGCATTGTTTTGGACGAGAGTGACGTAGACTTTTCCAAGTGCCCAACATCCTTCCCTGGCAAACTTTTGGCGTTCTTGTGGGAAAGATACAATTTCTTCCAAGGGGACGTAACGAAAGGTCTTGCAATCATCCCTTGCGAACTCATTGACCACAACGGACAAGCATTGCAAAAGGTTTTGAACCAGCTTGCGGAAATTCGCCAAATGGACGGAGATTTCATCACTTGGCTGAACAATGCAAACCACTTTACCGATACATTGGTAGACCGCATTGTCCCCGGTTACCCACGCGATACAGTAGAGCAAATTTGGCAAGAAACTGGCTTTGTAGATAACAACGTTGTCAAAGGCGAAGTGTTCCATTTGTGGGTACTCAAAAAGGACGAGTTCATCCAAAGCAAACTCCCAGCAGACAAATCCGGTCTAAACGTCATTTTTGCCAACGACATCGTGCCTTACAAACAACGCAAGGTCAAGATTTTGAACGGCGCGCACACAGCAATGGTGCCTGTTGCTTACCTTTGTGGTATTGATACAGTTGGCGAAGCCTTGGCCGACAAGGAAATTAGCACATTCATTCGCCAACTTATTTTTGAGGAAATCAAACCAACCATCACTTTGCCAGAAGATGAGATGCAAGCATTTGCCGAAAGCGTTTTGGAAAGATTCCAAAATCCATTTGTTCGTCACGAACTTATGAGCATCGCTCTCAACTCAACAACCAAGTTCAAAACACGTCTTTTGCCCAGCTACAACGACTACGTTGCAAAGTTTGGACAAGTTCCAAACCACATTTTGTTTGCGTTTGCTGCACTTGTAACCTTCCAAAAGGGTGTCCGTGGCAAAGAAATTATCGCCATCAAGGACGACCAACAATATCTTGACTTTTGGGCAGAGCTTTGGACATCAAGCGATATGACAGAAATTGCTCGCAAGGCTCTATCCAACGTTGCACTTTGGGAGCAAGACCTTGCAACGCCAACCAACGTGGAACTTGTTGCAAAGTATCTAACTGACATCCACACAAACGGTATGCGCAAAGCCATGCAAAAGGTAATCGCGTAACAAACTTTCCCACACAGGGAGGACTTTATATGGTACAATACATCAAAATTAACCCAAAAGATAACGTTGCAGTTGCTCTTTGCGATTTGCCAAAAGGTGCAAACTGCCTTGGCGTTACTCTTTTGCAAGACATAACAAAAGGCCACAAGTTTGCGCTTGTGGACATAAGCAAAGGTCAAAATGTCATCAAGTACGGCGCGCCTATTGGTGCGGCAACTGCGGACATTGCAACTGGCGCTCACGTGCACACCCATAACATGGCAACCAACCTGAGCGGACAACTGACTTACTGCTACACGCCTGTGGGCAAACCGGTTGCCCCAGCCCAAAACAGAGTGGTGCAAGTGTACCCGCGCTATGACGGCAACGTTGGTATCCGCAACGAGTTGTGGGTAATTCCCCTTGTAGGTTGCGTCAACTCTCAAGCGCGCGCAATTGTCAAATTGTTCGAAAAGCGTCACCCAACTCTTACCAACGTAGATGGTGTTCACGCATTTACCCACCCATACGGATGCTCTCAAATGGGCGCCGACCACCTTCGAACAAGAACGCTTCTTCAACAAATGGCAACTCACCCCAACTGCGGTGGTGTACTTTTGTTGGGCTTGGGTTGCGAAAACAATCGTTTGGACCAGTTTATCCAAACTTTGGGCAACTACGACAAAAATCGCGTTCGTTTCTTGATTGCGCAAGACGTACCAGACGAAATCCAAAGTGGACTTGCGCTTTTGGAAGAACTGTACCAAAACGCGCAAAAGGACGTGCGTGTTGAGCGCGATATGTCTTGCTTGCGTGTGGGCTTGAAGTGCGGCGGCTCCGATGGTCTTTCTGGCATTACTGCAAACCCACTTGTAGGTATGTTTTCCGACTACATCGTTTCCATTGGCGGAACAACAGTTTTGACGGAAGTTCCAGAAATGTTTGGTGCAGAACAACTGCTTATGGACAGATGCGTTGACGAACAAACCTTCAACAAAACTGTCCAACTCATCAACAATTTCAAGCAATACTATCAAGACAACAATCAGCCCTGCTACGAAAATCCATCCCCTGGCAACAAAGCTGGCGGTATCACCACCTTGGAAGACAAGTCGCTTGGTTGCACACAAAAAAGTGGTAGTTCCGTTGTTTGTGGCGTTGCATTGGACGGCGAAAAGATTGAGCACAGTGGTTTGAACTTGCTCAACGGCCCAGGCAACGATATGGTTGCTGTTACCAACTTGGGATGCGCAGGTTGCCATTTGGTACTGTTTACAACTGGTCGTGGCACACCTTTTGGCGGATTTGTTCCCACTGTCAAAATATCCACCAACAGTGCCCTTGCAACTCACAAATCCAACTGGATTGACTTTGATGCAGGCACAATCGTAACTGGCGACAGTTTTGAGCAAAAGCTTGACCAGCTCATAGCTTATATCCAACAAGTTGCCAGCGGCAAACTCACCAAAAACGAACTGACGGACAGTCGCGAAATCGCCCTGTTCAAAACCGGCGTAACATTATAGGTAATACTAAACCAAACTACCTATTGACAATTTGTGCCAAAAGTGGTTTAATTATATCAACGAGCAACCATGCTCAAAATATGCACATAAATAGGGGTCTCTTATGAAAGAATTTTTAGGTAAAGAATTTGTTTTGAAAAGCCAAACAGCGCAAAAGTTGTACTACGACTATGCGGAAAAAATGCCAATTTTTGACTTCCACTGTCACCTGTCCATCCAAGAAATCTACGAGGACAAAAAGTTTAGATCCATCACCGAAGCTTGGCTTGGTGGCGACCACTACAAGTGGCGTTTGATGCGTGAACTTGGCGTTGACGAAAGCTACATCACAGGCAACAAGTCCGATTGGGAAAAGTTCTCCAAGTATGCGGAAGTTATTCCTTACGCTATTGGTAACCCACTTTACCACTGGACACACTTGGAACTCAAACGTTTCTTTGATATCGACCTTGTGTTGAGCCCTGCAACAGCAAAGCAAATCTACGACCTTTGCAATGAAAAATTGCAAACTTTGACAGCGCGTGCTCTCATCAAAAAGGGCAATGTTACACGTTTGTTTACAACTGACGACCCCATTGACGATTTGCATTGGCACCAACTTTTGGCCGAGGATACATCCTTTGATGTGGAAGTAAAACCAGCTTTCCGTCCTGACAAAGCAATCAACATCGAACTCCCAACCTTTGTTCCTTACATCGAAAAACTTTCCCAAGTTTCCGGCGTACAAATTGATGGTATCCAAACTCTTTGCCAAGCACTCACAAACCGCATTGAGTTTTTTGACAGTGTAGGATGTTTGTGCTCCGACCACGCTTTGGACGTAGTTATGTATGCACCTGCAACTGCAGAACAAGTAGACGAAATTGTAAAACTTGCATTGGCTGGCGAAACACTCACAACTCACCAAGTAGAGCAATACAAAGGCTACATTTTGTTGCACCTTGGCCGTGAATACCACCGTTTGGGATGGGTACAACAATACCACATTGGTGCGCTCCGCAACAACTCCTCAAGATACATGAGCTTGCTTGGTCCAGATACAGGCTTTGACGCTATCGAAGACCAACCATTTGCAAAGAAACTTTCTTGTCTACTCAACAGTTTGGACGTTACCGACCAACTGCCCAAAACAATTTTGTACTGCTTGAACCCAAGAGATAACGAAGTGCTTGCAACCATTATGAACTGCTTCCAACAAGGAGGCATCGTTGGCAAAATTCAATTTGGCTCCGCTTGGTGGTTCAACGATCAAAAGGACGGTATGGAGCGTCAACTTATGGCGCTTTCTCAGGTGGGCCTACTTTCCAAGTTTGTTGGTATGCTCACAGACAGCCGTAGCTTTTTGTCCTACACACGTCACGAGTATTTCCGTCGCATCCTTTGCAATATGCTCGGCAACTTGATTGAAGAAGGCGAGTACCCTTGCGACATCCAATTTGTTGGACAAATTGTACAAGACATTTGCTACAACAACGCGATGAACTACTTCAAAAAGTAATCTCTGCACACAAACGATACACTTTTTGCAAGCAAAACAACCAACCAAAATTTGACACAAAAATGGGACGATGTCGATGTCGACATTGTCCCATTTTGTTGTTGTATTCTATTGTAAATTTAGTACGTATGCTCAAAAAATCGCGTAGTGGTGCAACCTAATCCAACTTTCTACCGAAAAATCCAAGTAGTATTTCTGCATCTTCTTGTGACAAAATTTTGCTCCATGCAACTCGACCTTGTTGTATTGTGCCAAATTCTGCAAATCGAGCGGTTTTGTCGCGGTTGGTGTCGTTCCATTTGTCAAAGCCGAGTGGCGTTATATGCTCGCCGTATTGGCAGTTGATGTAGCTTGCCTTGCCGTAATCTCGCCAAGGTCGCGCCAAAAAGATACTTTGCTTTTCCACACCCATTTCGCCATCAAAATTGCATTTGTAGAACACAAATCCAATATTTTGACTTTCGGCATGAGCAGGTGCAACAACAAAACCACCGGTTCTGGTATCCTTGCGGTAAACGATGTTGCAACTTTCAAACAAAGTGTCGCCACAACCAAAGATGAAGTCCACAGTCCCCTTGATGGTGCAATTGCTAAACACCTGTTTGCATTTTTGTTTTTTGCGAAGTTTGTCTTTCAAAAAGCCATCGTAGCGGTCGATTAAGTCGTCAGGTAGTGGACCGCAAAAAAGCGTGTCCTGTTCGGAAACGAGCGTGCAGTTCTCTGCCAAAAAGTTATCGCCATACACCGTCAAAGCAACCTCTTGCCCTTTTTGGAGGCTGTTTCCACTGTCGTTGACTATAGTTAGGTTTTTTAGCGTAACATTGTCGGCGCACACAGCAATGGTGTAGGTTCTAAAAGTTACCAACTCCAGCCCATCGTCGCCAATCTTTTTGGCATAGTCGTCCCAAACAATTTGTGTCTTTTCCCCCTTTCCAACAATGGTAAGGGGTTTGCTTATTTCCACCTTTTGACGGTAAACACCCTCGTCTAAAAGTATTGTTGATCCATCTTTGGCACTGTCAAAAAGTTGTTGAAGGTTTGTATCTTTAGTCGCGTAGTATTGCATTAGGCACCACCTCGTGTTTTGAGCCTTTGTATGCAATCATCGGCAAAGGTTTTATGTAGTCCTTTGCTTAATTATCCAAAAGGGACAATCAATAGTTGCAACACAGCCACAGTTCTTTAATTATACTACATCTACGCAAAAAATTAAAGATGTTTTTCAAAAGTATGTACAAAAAAGAACAAAATAGCCAGATAGTTACTAAAAGCAAAAATTATATACACAAAACGGATATAAAAGTGTCTAAAAACTAAAAAAAATATCCATTTTTGGTATTGATTTTGGTTTTGGGATAATGTAAAATCAAGGTGTATATATGTAGATAGGGAATTTATGCCCTAATGCGTATTTTTACGTCATATATTTTAGTACCCAACACAGCAGTGGACAACTCATCTTGATGAAACGCCCTCTGCAGAGGGCGTTTGCTTTTGACAAAGCAAACGATTACGCTTCAAAAGTTTTTGAACAAAATACTGTGGATAATTCATCAATTTTTGCAAAATTTTTATAAAGATTAACTTCACAATCTTACTAAAAATTTATTGCACAATCCGCAGTAGCGCACGCAAATTAAAGTATACAACCAACCACCGCACCTAAGGAATTTTATCAAAAATGGCATCACCCAGCTTAACTTTCAAGCAATATCGATCAGCAGACTTAACAATCTTCGCTTTTTTGAGCGTGGTTTTCGAGGCGCTTGTTACGTTGGGCGCAACCAAATGGTTCCCCGGGCAGTTCTACTCCATAACAATCGTGTACACCATGTTTGTTTTGGTATTGATGCGTTGGGGCGCTCCGGCGGGCTTGATAGCCTTCTTGTGTGGCGCAACCTACTGCATTGCTCTTGACGCATCCTTGCCAATGTTTGTGATAGTGTGTGGCGGCAATTTGTTTGGACTGTTCGCACTGTTTATGCACAAGCTTGTTGGCAAGCAAAAAATCCGCGACAGCGCAGGATGGTCAATCTTGTACGTGATTGTGTGTTTTGCTTGCATAACCGTTGGCCGATTGCTCATTTCGTTGTTTTTCGAGCTACAAGGCGAAGTTGTCATGTACACACTCTACGATTTGCTTTCGGTAGTGTTTGCAGTGGTAGTAGTTCTACTGTGTCGCAAGCAAAACGGACTTTTTGAGGACCAAAAGCATTACCTACTGCGTGTGGATGCCGAGCAAAAGGCGGAGGCTGCAAAAAAATCCGGCAACAATTAGTTGCACCAAACAACAATTAGTTAATTTGTGCAAACGCAACATTGCAAACGCATTTTATAGTCAAATGCATAGTCGCGAAACGCACTGTTAAGATAGTAAAAAATCAACACAATACCAAATGGTAAACATATGGGAGGAATTCCACGTGAAGGGAAAAGTAATGGACGATTACATCATTTATGATGAACAAACGCAAACCTACTCTATGGACCCAGAGCAGGCCGTGCGTGATGATGTCGAAAAACACCATTGGAAAAACACCATCAAAACAATTTTGAAGGACTGGCGTCTGTACTTGATGCTTGTCCCACTGTTGTTTGTATTTTTCTGCTGGCGTTATTTGCCAATGTACGAGTTGTTGGGTGCATTCAAGTACTCCGACTCATCTTTGCGTGTAGGCGATCAACAATACGTAGGTTTCTACTACTTTGCACGTCTCATCAGTGGCGACGTTTCTCCAGAGTTTTGGGCCGCCTTCCGCAACACATTCCTTCTTTCCTTCTACGGTTTGTGTTTCGGTTTCCCAATGCCCATCATTGTGGCACTCTTCTTCAACGAAATCAAGTCCAACGTTCTTCGCAGTGCCTTCCAAGTGATGACCTACCTGCCAAAGTTTATGTCCACTGTAGTTATGACAACTTTGACGATACTTTTGCTTAAACAAGCCGATCGTATTTCTGACATGGGTGTTGTTGCAAACTTTTTGGTGCAAATAGGGTTGGTCAGCGAAGAGGCAGCTACGACAGGTTTGCTCAATGGGCCAGAGTATTTTCGCGCAATCTACCAAATTACTGGTATTTGGGAGGGCGCAGGGTACGATAGCATTGTTTACTTTGCTGCTATCATTGCCATTTCTCCAACCAGTTACGAGGCGGCACAAATCGACGGTGCTGGCAAAATGGCGCAAATGCGCTACGTCGTTTTGCCTTGTATCCTTTCCACCGTTGTAATCATGCTCATCAACCGCATCGGTTCCCTTTTGAGCGTTGGCTACGAAAAAGTTTTATTGCTGTCTGACAGTTCAATTTCTGACACGATTTATCAAACGGCAGAAGTAGTTTCCACTTGGGCATACAAACAAGGTATGGCTACTAATGGTGGCGGGCAACCAGGCCTGGCCTCTGCAGCAGAAATGATAAACAACGTCACTGGTATGATTTTGGTTATGGGTGCAAATACTATCGCTCGCAAAGCATCTGACGTATCACTGTATTAGGAGATAATTATGAAACGCAAATTAGAAATATCAGAACTTATCTTCAAAATTCTTGCCTACACATTTCTTGGCATCTTTTCTCTGTGTTGCTTGTACCCATTTGTGTATGCAATTTCTGCATCCATCAGTGGCAAAGATGCGGTTGACTACAACCAAGTAATTTTGCTTCCCAAGGACGTGCAGTTCCAGGCTTTTGCCAAAATGTTTGGTAGCAATATGTTTTGGAATGCTTACACAAACACCTTGTTTTTGACAATCTTTGGTACAATTTGGTCGCTGTTTGTAGCAATTTTGGGTGGCTATGCTCTTTCCAAAAAACGTTTGTTGTTCCGCAAGGGTTTCAACTTCTTTTTGGTGTTTACAATGTGGTTTTCCGCTGGTATGGTGCCACAATACCTCAATTACCTTGCTACTGCCGAGGTATTTTCTGCATTGGGTATCCAAGATAGAAAGTGGCTTATCGTTATCGCAATGGGTATGGCAGCAATGAACGTAATCTTGCTTCGTAACGCCTTTGAGAGTGTTCCAGCAGAAATTGAAGAAGCAAGCATTGTCGATGGTGCAACAGAGATGCAAATTTTGACCAAGGTGTACATCCCTATGAGCCAATCTACCATTGCGACTGTTGCGTTGTTCTTTGCCATTTCTCGTTGGAATGGTTACTTTTGGGCAAAGCAAATGTTGCTTGGTAATTATATCAACGAACAACCATTGCAAGTATATATCCGCACTCAGTTGGATTTGTATTCTGATAGCGACTATATGGCCTCTTGGAACGAACCTTACTCTCACTACTCCGAGTTGTACGCACTGATCGTGTGTGCAATCATCCCCATCCTCATCATTTACCCCTTCATTCAAAAGTATTTTGCAAAGGGCGTAAATATGGGTGGCGTCAAAGAGTAACATTATTTTCGGTTATTATCATCGGGTAGACCGATGGCTAACAAATATTTATATCATTTTTATAGGAGGATAACTATGAAAAAAACAAGAATCATGATTGCTCTCTTGTTGGCTCTTATGATGATGACATCCGTAGTTTTGACAGCTTGTCAACAACCACACGTATGCACCAGCGTATGCCCAACTTGTAGCAAATGTACAAATGCAGACTGTACCGAGGAGGCTTGCGCTGACAAGTGTGCTGGTCACTCATCTGCTCATGAATGTGAAAGCCAATGTGCTGTATGCGGTGGTTGCCTTGACTTTGCTTGCACAGATACAGCTTGCGCTACAAAGTGCAGTTGCGAAGTGAACAAGCTCGAGTATGCTGAAGGTACAATCCTTCGTATCGCTGCTGGTTACAGTGGAACTAACACAGCGATTACCTTCAAAGACCCTAACACAATGGCAGCTGGTGGCGATCAATATTCCAATGGCGTCTTGACATTGGCCGATGGTAAACAATACATCATTGGCGATCTTAAACCTACATGGGTACAAGTATCTAACAACCTCGGTATTACATTCCAAGATGAATACACAGGCAAAAAAGCTTCCGAAGAAATTGACTATTGGATTACAACAGGTCTTGAAAAAGTTGACATCGTTGCTGGTTCTGCTGAAAAAATACAAAAAGCAGGTGCTGCAGGTCAACTCATCAATATTGCTGACTATCTCCAATACATGCCAAACTTCTACGCTTATCTCCAAGAAAACCCCGTTGTTCGTTTGTCCGTAACTGCTGACGTAACAACAGGCGCAATCTACATGAGCCCATACTTCGACGGTGTTGACGATATCGAACGTTTCCCACTTGTTCGTGCTGATATGGTTACCGCTCTCTTGGATGGCGACGAAACTTACCATGGTGCTAACCGTGCAGTAGACACATCTGCTTACACACCATACATCACCGAAAGCTACTCCATCGAGTCTTTGACAGCTGATGGTACATCTACACAAACAATCACAAAAGATTTCACCAAGGCTCAAAACATCATCGCTCAAATGAACGCTGCAACTAACCTCACAGGTGACCAAGCTGTTGCAATGTTCCGTGCTTACATCGACACTATGTACGGTGACGTTTACGAAAACCGTTCCGATTTGTTCCTTGGCTACAATGCAGCTTGGGACGCTGACGAACTTGTTGCTCTTCTTCGTTGTGCTGTTGCATCCTTGAACGATACTAATGGCAATGCAATCACAGGTTTGTTCTCTCGTAAGACTGCTGACCAACAACGTGAAGTTGACTTGTTCCGTTTTGCTGGTTCTTTGTTCGGCGTTCGCGGTATGGAATCCAGAAAAGACTATCTCTACTTCGACAGCGAAGGTAAGCTCCACAGTGCTCGTTCTGAAGAAGCTACTTGGCTTGCTCTTGAAAAAATGAATGCTCTTGTGCAAGAAGGTCTTCTTACAATTAACACAGCAACTATGACCAGCGAACAATATCTTAAAACAGATGCTGGTATTGTTTCTTACGACTATTGCCAAACACAAACAGTTATGAACGAAACACAACTTCAAGAAGGCGAAAAGTACACAGCAATGATGGTTCCAGTAGCAAAGTGGTACGATGGTTCCAGTGCAGATGGTGTTTACATGAGATTTACCGAGTCTTGGCGTTCTGTAAAGACTGACGGTTGGGCAATTTCCAAGGCTGGCGTTTCCAACGCTGACGGTTCAATCAACACAGACAAACTCAACGCTGCATTGGCTTTGATTGACTTTGCATTCTCCGTTCAAGGTCAAATCACAATGTCCTACGGCTCTGATGACTTCATCAAAGTTAAAGATGCTACAGTAGAAGTTAAGACTTGGGACGACGTTGCTTTGAAGTACGAAACATTCAACTTCAACGGTAGACAAATGCCAGTTGTAACTGACGAAATGTACGCAGAACTCCAAAAATTCACCGGCGGCAATTACACTAACTATGCTCGTTACTACCTTGGTTCTACATTGAACGGTTTCCCCAAGAGCCAAGCTTTTGAGTACCAATGCACACATGCAGTAGGTAAGGAAGGCGCAGGAAAAGTTTCTGCAGCTATCGCTCTCGGAACAATCAAGCACCCAGTTCTTGGTATTGCAGAAAATATGTGGTACACATCCGTTCCAACATCTTTGCCATTTACAACAGCAGAAAATGACGAAGTAAGTGGTTACAAGAACCTTACAGATAACTTCAAAACCAGCAGTGGTACAATTACCAACTTGATGCTCAAGTTCATTCAAAATGGCTACTCCGATACAATCCTTCTCGAAGCTCAAGCTGACAGCGCTGCTGATATTGTTACTCTTGTTGGCACAACATGGCAAGACAATCTCTACCTCAAGGTTCAACAAGCCGCTTGGGACAGACTTCTTGCTTACCATCAAAAATAGTTTTGTGGAAAAACTAACTTGCAAGTATCTTTTCACAAATTAACTGATTTCAAGTTACACTAACTGTTGTTACCAAGGGGAGGGTTCCCTCCCCTTTGGTATCAACCAGATGGAGGACTTATGTTTAAGTCTCAACTTAAATTTCAAAAGATAATATGTCTTGTAACGCTGATTATGGCAGCGATACTTTTTGTGTATTCTCTTGGCTTTATAACTGAACTTTACGAACTGTTTTCCCCAACCATTGGCGTAGTAAACGGCAAAGTGGTGGACTTGGCAACAAAGAGAAATCCTTTGACAAACGAAGTTCTCGAAGACTACATCAAGGGTAACGAATTTTACTTTGAAGTGCAGACTTATGTTGTAAGCGAACTACACAAAATCAATGGTAATCCTCAAACAGTACAAGTAAAGTATACTGGTTTCAACGACAAACTTGTTACTGGTGCTTTGATCGCACTAATTGTATCGTTGACACTGTTTATCACAAGTTGCAACAAACGTCGCAACTACTACATAAGCAATTTTGTTGCAATTGGTGCAACATCTGCCTACAACATCGGTTTTGCCGCTTGGTTGATTGCAAACCTCGTCAAGTACGAGGCTAAGTTCAATGCTGTCGATCACCAAGCGCTCATCAAATGGTTTGCCGAAGAAAAATTCAAAGAAGTAGACACCGAAGTTATCTGCTTTACTTTGGGTTACGTTTTGGCTGCACTTTTGGTTGTAGTGACTGCCTTGCTTGTGTTCAATTTGATTTGGAAAATTACGCTTATGAAGCGTGAACATAAATTGTTGCAAAACAATAGTGTAGGGGAGGTGCCAAATGCTTAACAATGACAAGCAACTAAAGCTTGAGCGTATGCGTTACACCAAAAACACACTTTCCTCCAACATGGCACTTTTTGCTATCGTGGCAAATGTGTTGTACTTTGTAATTATGTACAAAATCAACAACAAAGCTATGTACGAGCTGATGATGGGCGCATCTGTTATCACAAACTTGCTATTTATGCTGTCGGTATTTTTGTGTAGCGAAGGCGTCAAAAACTACAACGTTGGTTACGCAGTGGCAATGATTGTTATTGGCGTAATTGAAATTGGTCGCATCTTTATTTGGCCACTCAAACTGCACAACACCGAAACCAGAGTTATTGTTCCAGGGGGCGACCCCATCATGACAACCGTACTTGATGATACTCAGTTTGTGCTTGTTATCGTTTGCCTTGTTTGTGCGGCAGCCTTTCTTATCGTGGGCGGTATTGTTGGCGTTATCCGCGGAAAACAACTTGCTGCCTACCTTGAATCGCTCAAGCAAGCAGAGCAAAAATAGGGAGACAGAAGCATGGCAGATTTAAGCTTACAACATTTAGATAAAGTTTACGATAACAAGGTCCAAGCGGTATTTGATTTCAATTTGGACGTAAAAGATGGCGAGTTTATCGTTTTGGTAGGTCCATCTGGTTGTGGTAAAAGTACAACTTTGCGTATGGTTGCAGGCCTTGAAGATATTACCAAAGGCAAGCTGATCATTGACGGCAAAGACGTTACAAATATGCCCCCCAAGGAGCGCGATATCGCGATGGTTTTCCAAAACTATGCGTTGTACGGTCACATGACTGTGTACGAAAACATGGCGTTCTCCCTTGTTCTTCGCAAGGAAAATAAAAACGTTATCCACCAAAAGGTTATGGCCGCTGCGGAAATTTTGGGACTTGTTGACCAACTCAACAAAAAACCCAAGCAACTTTCCGGTGGACAACGCCAACGTGTTGCAATGGGGCGCGCTATTGTGCGTCAACCAAAGGTATTTTTGTTTGACGAGCCACTCTCCAACTTGGATGCTAAACTTCGTGGTAGTATGCGTCGTGAAATTATGCTCCTTCACAAGCGTTTGGGTGCAACAATGATTTACGTAACGCACGACCAAACGGAAGCTTTGACACTGGCAGACCGCATCGTTTGTATGAGCATGGGCTACGTTCAACAAGTTGGTACTCCACTTGAGCTGTACGATACACCCGCAAACCTGTTTGTAGCAAGCTTTATCGGCTTGCCACCAATGAACTTGTTTGATGTGGACGTGCACGAGGACAAGCTTGTTGGCGATGGCTTTGAGTACGCTTTGAGCGCCGAACAACAAGATTTGCTCAAAAACTACATTGGTAGCCAAATTGTTTTGGGCGTACGTCCAGAGCATATCGACGTTGGTGGCGACATTTTGATGGGCGTTTCCAATAACGAAAACCTTGGACAAAACACACTTGTCCATGGACACATCGGTAAAAAGCACTGTGTTGCAAAAATTCGCGATTGGTGCAACTACAAACAAGGTGACAAAGTACAAATGAAGTTTACTCATGTTCACTTCTTTGATAAACAAACAACCAATGCAATAAGATAAAGAGGGTATTGGGATGAAAAAATTTTTTGTAAAATTAGGTAAAGATCTAAAGGAGAGTTGCCGTAAACTGCTGGTTTCTCTAAAAAGAAGTCCACACAACATTGCTTTGGTTATGTTGATTATCAGTTTCGTGCAATATTCGCTCAATCTTACGTCCATTTCTAACACAACAGCGCAACTCATGCGTCCAAACATGGGTCTGTGTAGCTTTGTAATCATGCTGTTCTCCACACTTTCCATCGTTTGCTATTTGAATGCTTTCCCAAAGCGTCAAAAACCAAGATGGGTAATGATAGCATTGTATGTTGTAATGGTTTGCATTGTAATTGCTTGCGACTTGTTGTACAATGACGCAATCACAAAGTCATTGGCAACCGGCTACTTTGATGGTTATGAGTTTATTCTTGATGCAAAAACTACAGTTGTAACCAATGTTGTTTTGCTCAGCATCACATTGCTTTTGACGGCAACCATGCCCTTCTACACCAAATTGCTCAGAAAAATCAACACCTCTATCGAGCTGGAATACACCGATACTTCAGCTACAGTAGAGCTTGTTGATGAGTAATAAACATCAAGCTAATCATAGGCAGCAGACGACATTTGCCGTCTGTTGCTTTTGTTTATAACTTTGCAAAATTTGCAAAAATTGCTTACATCTTTTGCAAATCAAATTTGCTACTTTTGCATAGGCAACCTAATAGGATGCTTATAATTATCAAAAATCAAACTCCAAAAGGTCAATTTTGTTGAACAAAGGTATCTTTTGTGATAAAATACAAGCACTAATATTACTTAAAGGAACTCAATATGGCAAAAAAGAAACGTGACCAAAACAACCCACAATACACACGCTCTCAAACTACTGCAGAAAGCTTTGACCTTAAAACAGATGCAGTTGACAAGCTTGTCACTGCTGATGAAGACAATGTCCCCGAGGTGGGCGCAGAGGAAATCAAACAGTACACATCCAACGGCTTGGACAAAATTCCCTCTTGGATCAAAGCATTGTTTTTGAAATTTTGGTTTGATGGTGCAATGTGCTTTTTCTTCTTGTGGGGGCTTGGCAACGTCCTAAAAGGTTGGGATATCGTAATCGTTTTGGCGTTGGCAACAGGTGTTGTCACCGACTTGCTACTCAACAACATTTTCCGCTTTATTGCCACAACTCCAAAGGAAAACGACAAGTGGATGATGTTTCCCCAAAAAAAGTTTTGGACACTTTTTGCTAACATAGCCTATTCAGCTGTGATAGTGGCATTGGTTGTTGCAAGCTACAAGGGCATCAACATTTTGATCAACGGTCCCGAGTCAGACAAAATTACCGTTGCAGTCGAGCCATTTTTGTACGGATTGCTCTACTTGGTTTATGACTTAATTTTTATCGGTTTCAAAAACTTGTTTGGTAAAATTATCAAGGATGCCAAAGCAAAGTCCAACAAACAGTCAACGCAACAAGTTGATGATACAGACAACGCTAAATAATCGCAAAGCATCGACAAAACTATCAGGCAATATTTGCAAGCAACCAGCTCAATATTAGTGTGGTTGACGACGCAATGAACTTGCTAAATAATGGTCCAACAATGCATTAAAACAGTGCAGTTGGCAGTACAAACCATCAAAACAAAATTGCATCAATCGACAAATATAAGAGTTGTCATATATTATACGACCAAACACGTCAAGGGTAACAAGTATGATAAAACCTATCTTTACAAGCTCCACATCTATTTGTTTAGAGTGGCAAAACAACCTCCCATACTACACGCAAAACCAGTACACAGTGCTACTCGACGGCACCGAGTACGGAACTTTTAGCACCAACGTATTTTCTTTGTTCGGTTTGCGCCCAAAAACAACCTACAATATTTCCATCAAGGATACCGACGTCCAACTGCAAGTATCCACACAAACGGAAACAAACTGCTTTTCCGTTGAACAGTTTGGTGCGGTGGGCGATGGTGTAACGGACAACACAGTTGCTATCCAAACAGCTATCAACTGTCTGCCAGTTGGTGGCAGACTTGTCCTGCCCCAAGGCAACTACGTTACCGCGCCCTTGTGCTTAAAGAGTAACATCACAATTGAGTTGCAAAAGGGCGCAACACTCATTGGGCATACCGATAAATCTCGCTATCCACTCATTCCAGGAGAAGTTTTCGACTTGGTAACTGGCGACGCTGTTCAAGTTGGCACTTGGGAAGGCAACCCTGTCAACATGCACCAAGCACTCATTTTTGCAGAGCACGTTCAAAATGTCAACATTGTTGGCCAAGGTACTATCGAGGGCAACGCTCACAACGTTGGTTGGTGGGTTGATGTCAAAAACCAACCAAATGGTCGCCCACGCTTGGCTTTTTTGAATAATTGTTCTAACGTCACCTTCCACGGAATTACCGGCCAAAACTCCGGTTCTTGGCAGTTCCATCCATATTTTTCCAATCATATCCGCTTTTTGGATATCTCCATAAACGCCCCCAAGGATAGCCCAAACACTGATGCAATCGACCCCGAAGCTTGCGACTACGTGGACATTGTCGGCTGTAAGTTTAGCGTAGGCGACGACTGCATTGCCATCAAGTCGGGCAAAATGTACATCGGTCAAAAGTACCAAACTCCTGCCAACCATCACACAATTCGCAACTGTTTGATGCAATTTGGACATGGCGCAGTAACACTTGGTAGCGAAATGGCTGGCGGTGTAAAAAATCTAACGGTCAACAGATGCATTTTCTACGCAACGGACAGAGGCCTTCGCATCAAAACACGTCGTGGTCGTGGTAAATATGCAATCATTGATGGCGTAACCTTCGAAAACATCCTTATGGACAACGTGCTTACGCCCATTGTAATCAACATGTGGTACAACTGTTGCGATCCGGACCGCTACTCCGAGTACAACACCACGCGCGAAAAGTTGCCAGTGGACGACCGCACTCCATATTTGGGTGAGTTTTGCTTTAGAGATATGGTATGCAAAAACTGCCACGTTGCAGCTGTGTACTGTGATGGACTGCCCGAGCAACCAATCAAAAAGATTGAGCTTGCAAACATCCAATTCACCTATGCTGATGACGCAAAAAGCGGTGTGCCCGCAATGAAGAACAACGCAACCAAGCTGTGCAAAAGCGGTTTGTATTTCGACAATGTAACCCAACTTGTCATCAAAAACGTAACTTTGGATGGTGTCGAAGGTCAAAAAATTGTCACCAACAACGTTGTTGACTTCACGGAGGAATAAATGTACAGTCAAATTGAAAAGTATGTCGAGCGTTTGATCAACGAGTCCACCCCGGATCTTCCATTGTGGAATATCGAAAGCATCAAGCAGGGCAAAGCTCCCCATTGGAATTACATCGATGGCTGTATGCTGACGGCATTGCTTGAACTAAACAAAATCACTGGCGAAGCGCGCTACTTTGACTTTGTGGAAAGTTTTGTAGACTACTACGTTTTTGACGATGGTTCAATACGTGGCTACGACAAGGCCAAGTACAACTTGGACGACATCAACGAGGGTAGGGTGCTATTTGAGCTGTACCAAAAAACAGGCAAACAAAAGTACCAAAAAGCAATCGATTTGCTAAAAAGCCAGTTGGATGAGCAACCTCGCACCTGTACTGGCAACTTTTGGCACAAACTGATTTACCCGAACCAAATTTGGTTGGATGGTCTGTACATGGCGCAGGTGTTTTCTACACTGTGGCACAACCAAAATGACAAGGACTTTTCCGATGTGGTGATGCAAATATCCAACGTGCACAACCTTATGTTCGACAAGAGTAAAAAGTTGTACTACCATTGTATCGACTGCTCAAAGCAGGCTTTTTGGTGCAACAAGCAAACAGGCTTGTCCCCAAACTTTTGGTTACGCTCCATCGGTTGGTATCTGGTTGCCATGGCGGACATTTTGCAAATTGTCCCTGAACATATTTCCGCAACCATTGCCCCCATTTTTAGCGAGGCTATTCAAGGCATTGCCAAGTACGTAAGCCCCACAAACAATATGCTCTATCAAGTGGTGGATTGTCCCGAAAGAGCTGGCAACTACCCCGAAACCAGCGGTAGCTGTATGGTAGCTTACGCCATGCTCAAAGGTGCGCGTCTTGGAGTGTTGCCTCAAAGCTACGCAATGCTTGGTAAAAGCATTTTTGACGGCGTGTGCAGCACCTATTTGCTCTGTAAAGATGGCCAACTGAATCTTGGTGGTATCTGCCTTGTGGCCGGTCTTGGGCCAGAAAACAACCGCAGGCGTGACGGCACGTTTGAGTACTACATTTCCGAGCCTATTGTAGAAAACGATGCCAAAGGAGTTGCCCCTTTTGTGCTTTGCTATACCGAAGTACTCCGTCAACAAAAGTAGGGCTGTTATCAACTGCATACCTTTCAAGACAAAATGAATATCTAAACAACAAAATTGCCACAACAAAAGTTGTGGCAATTTTGTATTACTAACAAAAAAGGCTGTACCTTGAAATGCACCCCAAAAGTTAGACACTTTTGGAGGTGCATTTTTATGGCAAAAA
>CAZHMU010000014.1:6399-20590 GCA_964533825.1 uncultured Oscillospiraceae bacterium | reverse complement strand
TAACAAACCCGAAACTGTGAAAGTTCTTCTTACTGTTCTGTTAAAAGCATCATTATACAACAACGCCACCACGGCGATAATATATATTCGGTAGACATCACTAAATAGTGATGTTATTTTTTTTGCTTTTTTTACCAATTTTCAATTGCCTATTGCACAAATGCCATTTGGGTGGTATAATAATTACAATACTTGTAGTGCAGATGTTGATTACGGTGCACATTTGCGATGAAATCCAAGGAGCAAATATGCTAAAATCTATTTTACTAAAGGCTGTGCCTGTTCCCAAAATTCAAGATTTCGATACATACCTTTTTGTCGGACCACACCCAGACGATATCGAGGTGGCGTGTGGCGCAACGGTGGCAAAGCTTGTTTCCATGGGCAAAAAGGTCACCTTTGTCATTTGCACCGATGGTCGCATTGGCTCGTTGGACGAAAGTTTGACAAGCGAGCAAATTGTGGAAATTCGCCGTCAAGAGGCGCTTGCGTCCGCCCAGCTTTTGGGTGTTGCTGACGTAAGATTTTTGCCTTTCCACGATGGTGGCGAACATACAGTTGATGACCTTGCCAAGGCGCTTGTTCCCATCATTTTGGACGTAAAGCCACAAATGGTATTTTGCCCCGACCACACCGTGCCAAGCGAGTGCCACCCCGACCATCTCAAAACTGGCCAAGCAGTAACACAAGCGGTATTTTTGGCAAGCTGGCCAAAGCTAACAGCGCAACTTGGTCTTGAAGGTAGTGCGCCCAACATCAATTTGGCTTATTACTACACCCACAAACCCAACCGCTACTTTGGTATCAAAAAGTTCCGCAAGGTACATCTTGATGCCATTGCTTGCCACAAGTCGCAGTTTGACGAAAACAACCTAAAGGTATTCAAAACCTACTTTGGTGTACGTCAGCTCCGTTTTGGTCTGCGCAGTGGCAAAGGCAGGGCGGACGGCTACCGGGTGCTTTCGCCAACCCATCAACATTGCTTCCCCGAAATTGCCGAGTAGTGCACAAGCATAAAAGCGCAGCAACCAAAGGCCGGAAAACTATGCTTTGTGTGATGTGTCAGATGCAATCAATCCTAAGTGCTGCTTTGTGCATTGCATTTTGCAATACGTCAGCAATTTTTACCATATATATAAATAAACTATCACAGGAACGGAAAACAAATCTGTTCCTTTTTGACATCAAGAAATTAATTTGCGTTAATCTAATAGACTAATGGGCCACTTTGTGGTATAATACCTTGCGTTGGCGCGATAACCAACCGCTTTTTGTATTGGTTTTGTTTGAAATAGCAAAAGCTATTCAATGCAAAGTAACTTGATGTGTATCACAAGATTGCAACAACCATACAAAAAATTGTTCAAACACGCCAATCAAAGGCATTAGTGCGACAAATTGGCGCACGTATGGAGTATACAATGGATTTTAACTTTTTTCTATCTGCGGCATTGCTTGGACTTGGTTTGGCAATGGATGCTTGCGCAGTATCAATGGCAAACGGCTTAAAAGAGCCACAAATGAAGGTGGGCAAAATTACCCTGATCGCATTGCTTTTTGCAGTTTTTCAAGCGGCAATGCCCATGATCGGTTGGGTTTGCGTGCACACCATTGTGGAAAAGTTTCAAGCTTTCGGCAAAGCAGTGCCATTCATTGCATTGGGGCTGTTGGGGTTTATCGGTGGCAAAATGATCCACGAAGGACTTACCTGCAAAAACGATGACGATGAACAACCCTGCTCCCAATTGCTCACTTTTGGCGCATTGATAGTGCAAGCAGTGGCAACAAGTATTGACGCACTTTCCGTTGGATTTACTATTGCCGACTACAACTTTACAAAGGCGCTTGTGTCTGTTGGCGTGATTGCATTGGTAACATTTTTGGTATGTTTTGTAGCGGTCTTTTTGGGTAAAAAATTCGGTACGAAACTGGGCGGAAAAGCGTCCATTTTGGGCGGTCTAATCTTGATTGGCATCGGCATTGAAATTTTTATCAGCGGTGTGTTTTTCTGATACGTGTTGCGTTTTTTACGAAGATACTGGCAAAAACGCATTGCAGAACACCAGCAAATTTGCACAAACTGCTTGCAAAAAACGATTGTACAATACGATGCAAAACATCGTCTTTTCAAGTAAGTAATTGATGTTGTTTTATACAACAAAGTGTGGTATATTTTGCATCAACAGTGTAGAGGGCTTGGCGCAAAGTCTTTACAAAGTCACCGGCATTTTTTACAACAATTTTCAGTCACTTGACAACATGGTAAAAGTGGCGTAAGATATGCAGGCAAGGTACAAACGTATTTAGCCGAACAACATTTGTGCTGCGCAACAGTGCAATAATATGGAGAGTTGTCCGAGCGGTCGAAGGTGCAGCACTCGAAATGCTGTGTTCTCCTTCAAGAGAACCTAGGGTTCAAATCCCTAACTCTCCGCCATAAGAAAAGCAATGGTTTGATACGAAAGTATTAGACCATTTTTTCTTTACATAAAGGTTTTAATTTCCTATTTGTAAATGAATTGACGAGCCTTGTAGAGATGTCATTAGGCACTTTTACAGGGCTCTTTTTCTTTTTACATTCAACCTTTTAACGATTACCCCTACTTTTTAACGATTAGGGGCAGTTTTTAACGATTACCTAACAATTTAACGATTTAATCGTTGTAAAGTTGAGATAATAATATTCTCCAAATTGGTTGGAAAATCGCTAAATTTATGGTACAATTTATAAAAATACTTAGTCCGATGTATCAAAATTGAACCGCTAATTCAATAAAAAATGGGGTGAACTATGTCAAAGAAAAAATTTTTAATAATAGTATTGCTGTTAACATACTTTAGTTTTGTTTTTTCTTTTAGCGCATGCCGTAATGACAATATGGGGAAAGAAAACGATACACAATACGATTTTGATGACTTAATGGTTATTATGCACGCAGGTGGCGAAGCTGATGGATTGACATATTTGAATTGCCAGGAAACATTTGAATTTTATTACAATTTGGGTTGTAGATATTTTGAATACGACTTTATTTTATCTAATGATGGTAGATTAATGGGAACTCATGCAGGCGAATATCTCAATATTGATAACCTGTATGATATGGATTACGATAGCTTTTTGAAATTAAAATTGTCAAATGGATATACCCCTGTTAACGAAGAGTGGCTTATGCAAACCCTGATGACTTACGAAGATGTTACAATCGTTGTAGATACCAAAATGAATTCGGATTTGGCCGATGCTATGGTTTCACAAAGAATCAAGGAACTTGGTGAAATTTTTAATTATGATTTATCATCAAGAATAATACCCGAAGTATTTTCCCTCGAAATGTGGAATATTTTGAAGGAAACAACGACATTTGACAGATATTTCTTTTCTCACTATAAAGTATATTATTCTGTAGATTATATCTTGGAAAACTTTAGCGATGAGAGAATATACGGAATCGCGCTAAGCAATACGTGTGATAATTATTATCGCAATAATTTGCAGCGCTTTCAAAGCGAAGGAAATAAATGCATTTTTATGTTTACACCTACCACATATACTGAACTTTGTGATGCAATGTCTCTCAATGTAAATGGCGTTTACATTGATAACTACAAGGTCTTTGAAAAAGAGTAAACAATTCGGACAAACGAGATGTTTCATTATAGTGTGGGAATTATCAACACCTTATTCGGCAATATTAGAATAAATCTCTCCAACCATACAAGTACGCTTACTTTAGAGTGTGTACACACCATAGCAGGGGCGTAAAAATAAGGGCAAGGGTGTGTGAATTTCTATAAGGGTGCGTAATTGTATCAAAATAGGTAGTGGCGCACACATGCTGCAACTTTGCTTGAAAGTCGCAAACAAAAAGGAACAAAAAAATGTGTTTTTTGTTCGCTTTCATGGGCTCGTTGCTTATTTGTTACGAGTTGGGGCATTGAGCCGTCGTGATGCTCAACTGCGTTTCGCTATTCCGTCGCTATGCTCCTTACAAATCCCTAACTCTCCGCCAGTGGTTGGAAACGCAGTATTAGTCGCAAAACAAAGCAGTTCACAGTGAGTGGACTGTTTTTTTTACACAAATTTTGCAATTTATTTTGCGCACATTTGGCTGATTGTGGATAGCAATAAAATGTGCTTGTATCACTTGTGCAGCGCAATAGTGTTGATCATCAAACAGCACTATGCTACCAACAAAAAACGGATATGTATATGTAAAATTCGGTGTTCAGTTTTCATTGGTATTGACTTTCAAAACTTTCTAAAATACAATCCTATTACAATAACAAATAGGAGTGTACTACGTCGTGAAAAAAATTATATGCTTTGTTCTCTTAGTAGCACTTATAACATCCGTATTTACTCTTGTCGGATGCGAACAACACACCTGCCAAAGTAAATGTGAAACTTGTGGCAAATGTCAAAATTCAAATTGCACCGAAGATGCTTGCACTGACAAGTGTCCTGGTCACACTACGCAAGGAGGGGACACACCAGTGAAGGTTTATTTGGTGGGCGATAGCACCGTATGCAATTACACTACAAGCGACAATGCCGACAAAGTCTTTCCACGTAACGGCTACGGTATGTGGGTAGGCAACTATCTCAACCAAAATGCAACAGTGGTCAACTTGGCGCTTTCTGGTCGCAGTAGCAAAAGCTTTTTGACGGAAGATGAATACACAACGCTGACTTCCTCAATTACTGCAGGCGACTATCTCATCATTGGCTTTGGCCACAATGACGAAAAGAGCGAAGATGCTACTCGCTACACCAACCCAACAGGGGATGTCAACGACCAAACAAGCTTTCAATACCACTTGTATACTTACTACATCAAAGTAGCGTTGGATGCAGGCGCTTACCCAATTTTGTGCACACCAATCGTTCGCCGTAACACCAACAACAATTATGACGGCAGTAGTGGTCACGTAACCAATGGTGGCGACTATGCTCAAGCAATTGTCAACTTGGGAGCTACCTACAATGTTCCAGTTGTTCACCTTCGTGATCTCACAAAACAACTGTACTTGTCCTTGTCCGAAACGGAAACAGCAAAGTTGCACGCAACTACCGACAAAGTAGAAGCCAATGTCGATAACACGCACCTTAGTAGCTACGGCGCAGCACAAGTTGCATACTTGTTCTGCAAAGCATTGCTTGATACCGACAGTGGTCTTGCAGACTACGTTGACCAATCCAAGCTGGTTGCCCCCACGTACGAAGATGTTATCATCAAAAATGTTTTCGAACAACCAAAGCCAGGCGACGTTACAGTACATGGTTTGTGGGAACTTACCAACTACGGCACCTATTGTACAGCAAAGCACCAAGGCTTGGACCTTGTTTACTACTCTGCAGGTATGATGGAAGGCGCAGTCAGCGATGGTGTAGGTTACGTCAAGGCAACGGATGCCTCAGGTAACGGCTCCGTAAAAAGCGACGTAATCGGCACCGAAAAGGGCTACTTGGAGTTTGTCCCCACGGCCGACGGCATACTGTCTCTTCCTATCAGCAAAGCAGGAGCAACAAAAATTTTATACATTAACAGTATCAGCAATGAAACAGGTGCTGTTGCTTTAGTGGGTAGTTTTTCTGCCGCCATAACAGAAGACCAAACTGGCGATGGCTACACAGCAACCCTTGACGGAGATAAAATTGTTCTCGCTTTGACAGTCAAGTACGGTTACACCTACCGCATTGCAATCCATGGCTCCAAGATGTGCGTGTACGATTGTACTTGGGTGCCATCTGGTCCCGAAGGTGGCAACGACACAGACGAAACTCTCGAGCCAACAGTAGACTTGACGGAAACCAACACAGTAGTTGTTTTGTTGGATGGTGACTACACAAATGCCGACCTATCCAAGCTTCAACTCAAAGCTTACAACAGCGATTTTTACTCACTCAACTACAATCTCGATCAAACGCTCACAATCGTAGACTACCAAGCGGAACTCGTTGACGGCAAAACCAAGGTAACCTTTACTGTTGCGGAAAGTGTCTACGGTATCTACGTTGCCGACCACTACACGACTCCAACTTACGACTCTGCCCAAACAGCATCCATCATTGAACAAGCAACATACGCAGTTACTTGGCAGTTGGACAATGGGGGCTGGGACAAGGATTACAGCTTGCACATCTCTCGCGCTTGGAACGGCACCGAAAGTAAAAAAACAAAAGGTTGGGAGTCCAATGGCGTCATCCTTGGCACAATCGACAACGACGGCACCTATTCTGAAATGCGCTTGATTGCTCTTGCATACAGATTGTCCAACGATGCAACTCAAAAGCAAACCTTTTTGGACAGCTTCAACAACGCATTTGCTTTTTTGCAAAATCTTCAATACCCAACAGGTGGTTTCGCGCAAGTTTATCCCAAACGTAACAACTACAGCGACAACGTCACTTTTAACGACAACGCAATGGTAAGCGTGTTGAAACTTTTGCAAGACATCACAAAGCAAAATTACCCATTTGACCAAGGTGGCATTGCTAATGCATCTACACAACAACTGTCTGCAACAATGTTGCAAAAGGGCGTTGACTACATTCTCAAAAGCCAAATTGTTGTTGATGGTACAAAAACTGCTTGGTGCGCTCAACACCATCCAACAACCTACGCTCCAGTTTCCGCAAGAGCTTACGAGCACGTGTCCATCAGCGGTAGCGAAAGTGTGGAAATTGCCAAGTTCTTGCTTACATTGACGGACAACGCCAAGGCGCAAGCAGCAGCCAAAGCAGCGATGGCTTACCTTGACAGCGTCAAGTTGGAAAACACCATCTATGATAACGAAATTTCCCCTTATATCTACGAAGAACAAGGCGCAACCACTTGGTACCGCTTCTACGAAATTGGCTCCAACAAAGGTATCTTCAGCAACAAAAGCACAGGAGAAATCTACTACGACATCACACAACTATCTGATGGCGACCGCACAAGTTACAGCTGGTGCGTAGAAACTCCCAAAAAGCTACTCAAGGTTTACAGTGAAGTCGGCTACTACGCAAACAAAGTTGTTGTAGTTGCATCCGCACAAATTGACGGCAATGGTTGCTCCATCCAAAAGGACGCTGTAATCGATATCCAAGTTCCATTGAACTAAATGTTATCCTTATTAAAAGGCTCTCACTTTGGGAGAGCTCCTGCGTAAGCAGGTGAGAGGGGGTAGAGGCGGTTATCGACCGACCGACTACAACGCAATTTAATAACAACATACCCAGCAGTGGAAAACTCGGTATACCCAAGGCACCCTCTGCAGAGGGTGTTTGCTTTTTACCAAAGCAAACGATTTTTTCGTAAAAGTTTTTCGCCAAAACGTTGTGCATAATTCACAGTTTTTTGTGTATAACTTGGACAAAAACTATCCATAATCAAAATTTATTATAGGCCTTTAATGCAGAAGCTGTGCCAACAAGGCAAGTTCTGTCAAAAATATATCAGGAGGTACAAGATGAACAAAACAACAAGACTATTGACCATTCTCTTATTGGTAGTTGCTTTGCTTACAAGCGTGCTTGTAGCATGCGATACACACGAGCACACCTTTGACGAAACGTGGTCAAGCGATGCTACACATCACTGGCACGCAGCAACCTGCGAACACACTGACGAAGTATCTGACAAACAAGCGCACAAAGATGACAATGGCGACTTTCTTTGTGATGTTTGTGGATACGTAACTCACGAACACACATTTCAAACAACTTGGACAGATGATGCTTCTGGGCACTGGCACGATGCATCCTGTGGTCACGATGTAACGAGTGACTTCGCTCCACATACCGATGCCGACAATAACAACAGTTGTGATATTTGCGATGCTACTCTTTTTGAAATTGTTACATACAAGCTCAACATCAGTGATCTCGAAGTAGGCACTCTTTCCGATGACGAAATTAGTAGTAAATTTACAATCGTCAATGGATCCGAAATCAGAGCAAGAACAAAGACCTTCGAAGGTACCGAATACACCAAATCTGTAAAAATCGGTAACAGTACAACAAAAATCAAAGTTTCCGTTCCCGGTACAGGCAAACTTTTCTTCCTAGTTCAAAATGGTTCCAGTGGTGCTACTACACAATTTATTACAGTTACAGCCCCAGATGGCACAGTACAAGACATCGAGTTTGATGGAAATGACACTGGTAGCCCTGTTGTCAAGATTGAAATTGACGTAACCAAGGGCGAATGGATCATTTCTCGTGGTAAAAACGGTGGCACACAAGACGTTTTCTACCTTGAACTCACCTGCTCCGTTCCAGTTACAGAGGAAGATGGCTTTGAACTTGTTACTGCAGGCAAGGTAGACTACATTGTTGGCGAAACTTACGACCCATCTCGTCTACAACTCAACTCAACCTATCCAAGTGGCAAAACGACCACTCTTCCACTTACCAATGTCACTGTTGACTCAAGCAAAGTGGATATGACCAAATCTGGCGTTTACCAAGTTGTAGTTTCCTACAAGGAATACACACCAATCACTTTCAACGTAAACGTTTATGCTCCAGAGTCCATCGAACTTGGTTTTGACGCTATCGAAAAACTTGCGGAAAACTCTAAAGCAGGCAATGGTGTCTACTTCAACCACAGCTTCCGCGAAGTTTACAGCGTCGGCGACGAGCTTGACAAAGCAGGTCTTTCCGTTATTGTAAACGGCAAATGTGGCGACGAAGAATTGGACTTCTTGGTTGATAACTACACAGTTACTGGTTTTGACTCTGCAACAGTTGGCGCAAAGACTCTCACAATCGCAGTAGGTGGCGTTTCCGCAACAACAGTTGTACACGTTGTTGATACCTCCATTGCCGAAGGTAACCAAGTAAAAGTTGACAAGGCTTACACAGGTACAGTTGGTGCAGTTGTTGATGGCTACAATATGTTCACAACCATCCAACAAGCACTCGACTTCCTTGCCAAAGTTGACGCAGCTGAACAAAAACTTCTTGTTATTGGCGAAGGTTTGTTTACTGAAAAGTTGGAAATCACAATTCCTAACCTCACAATCCGTGGTGCAGGTGCAGACAAGACCATCATCGAGTGGGATTCTATTTACGGACGTAACGATGCAGGTGGTTTCACCCACACAACCGACTCCACACAAACAGTCGCAGTACGTGAGCAAGCTACAAACTGTGTAATCGAAGATCTTACAATCTCCAACTACTGGAACTCACAAGAAAGAATTGATGCTGAAATCAATAACGACCCCGATTTTGATATCGAAAGAGGTCTTGCGCTTCTTGTTCAAGCGGACAGATTTATTATGAGAGACAGTGCTCTTCTTGGTATTCAAGATACATTGGAACTCTTCACAGGCCGTCAATACTTCGAAAACGTATTTATTTCCGGCTACACCGATTTCATCTTCGGTACAAACAACACAACATACTTCAAAAACTGCACAATTCACGTAATTGACACAAGCAAGGATGACAGTGGCACAGCTGGCTATGTCACAGCATTCAAGGGCTCCAACAAGGGTGCATCTGACTCCATCGTTTATGGTGCTATCTTTGACGGATGCAACTTTACCGCTGACGATGGAGTGATGGAAGGCAAAACTGCCATCGGCCGTACTTGGGGTGCATACGCTGCAGTTGCAGTTATCAACTCCGAGCTTGGCTCACACATCTCTGTTGATGGCTACGATGCATCCGCAAACAAAAACAAGAGATACATCTCAATGAACGGTATTCATCCTACCGACTCAACTGTTCAATTTGTTGAGTACAACAACACTGGTGCAGGCGCTATTACCGAAGCTGTTGCCGGTATGACAATGCTCACAGCCGAACAAGCTGCCAAGTATGCTGACTTTGCAGTAATCTTTGGCACAATCAATGGTAATGTTTCCTATCTTGACCCTTGGGATCCAACTTCTACCGAAGTGGTAGTGGACGACAGGGATTACTACTACTTCAATGGTGGCTCCAGTGCAACTGGCACATCCCACACATTTGATACCACAGCAACCATTGCCAGAGGCGAAACTCTTGCGTGGGAGGGCATTTTGATCAGTGCAGAAAACGGTAATGTTGCTTGGAACTCCAACGCAAATGCTCTCAACATGAAAGCTGGCGCATTCATCAAGTTTACAGTTCCAGCTGGCACAACAGTTATTGTAGAAACATATCCAAACTACAACTACTTTACAATCAATGGTGTTGGTACAGCAAGTGCAAATATGCTCTCTCAACACTTCGCTACCGAAACAGAGGTTATAATTCTTTCCACAGGCGATTTGTACATCTACTCCGTCATCATCGATCCTAACAGCGAAGCTCCCGAAGCTCCAACACTCACATCCATCAAAGTTGAAGGTATGAAAGTAAACTACGTTGTAGGCGACGAACTTTCATACGAAGGTGTAGTTGTCAAAGGCTACTACTCCGACAACTCCGTTCGCGTTTTGGAAAGCACAATGTACGAAATCAACTCCTCCGCAGTTGACAACACAACCGAAGGAGAGTATCTTGTAGCATTTGGTGTTTCCACAGATATCTACACAACAGTAAAAGTTACTTTCGAAGACCCCAACGCAGGTCCCGAAATTACAAAGGATACCTATCTTGATTTCTCCACAACCGATGGACTTGCAGACGTACAAAACAATCCAAAGGTAACAATGACAGGTAATATCCGTCACAACGGCGCAGAAATCCAAATCACAGGTACAATCTCCTTCCAAGTAAAGGCTGGCACAGTTGTTACTGTAATTCCATACGGCAACTCAAGCTACGCTTCCTATACATTGGGTATGGAAGGCGAACAAGACCTTACTGTTCTCAATACAATGTACTTCAAGATGTTCTTTGAGGACTGCACAGTTGTTTACACAGGTCTTGACAATAACTACCTTGTTGGTATCAGTATCGAGTGTCCTATTGCCGAAGGCAAGTACGTATTTGGTGGTGCAAGTGTTGAAGGCGACGTAACAGGTATTCTCGAAAGTATCCCAGGTTTGTCCATCACAGGTACTTGCAAAACACACTCTGGCGGTGCACAACTTGGCGCAGACTCTCAAATCACCTTTATTGCTCCAGCTCTTGCAACAGTAACAATTCAAGGTTTCGACACAAACTACGGTCAACTCAAAGTTCTTATTGATGGCACACCTGTCGAAATGAACAGCAGTGCTCAATACGTATTTACTGTACTTTCTCCTTCCACAGTAACCATCGAAGCAGTAAACGTTGGTACAGAGGATGCTCCCGCTTGGAACAAGTCCTACATTACCTACATCAATGTTGACCTTCCAACTTTCATCGAAGAAAATCTCACAGTTAACTTTGGTTCCGAAGGTAACTACAAAGATTCCGTCATTGATTTCTCCGGTATCACAATCGGCGACAATGGTGGCAATAACTCTCAAGTGAAGGAAGGATCCTTCAGTTTTGCAGTTAGAGAAGGCGCGATTGTTACAGTTCACGGCTACTCAGGTTACACATCTTACAACTTGAGTTACGGCGACTTGACTTGGGAAGGCATCACCGACGAATACTACACATACCAAGCATTGTCAGATTGTGTAATCACAATTTCTCACACAAGTGGCAACAACTACTTCTACTCCATTGATATTGTTTACCCTGTAGTGTTCGAAGAATCCACAACTATCGACCTTTCCGCAACTGGCGCAAGTATCGAAGGCACAACTGGCACTTACGAAGGTTTGTCCGTTGATGCAACAAATGGTAAGTTTGTAGACAACGGCAGTGGTTGGACTCAAGTAAAGGCTGGCACAATCATCACTTTGAACGTATTGGATGGTGCACAAGTATCTGTTACTGCATACACCAGTGCAGACAACTTTACAATCGTAGTTGCTGATGGCGTTTGCACAATCACAGCAGTTGGTGACGACTACTTGAAGGCAATCACAATCGTTTATCCAGTTGTTTATGACCAAGCAACAACTATCGACCTTTCCGCAACTGGCGCAAGTATCGAAGGCACAACTGGCACTTACGAAGGTTTGTCCGTTGATGCAACAAATGGTAAGTTTGTAGACAACGGCAGTGGTTGGACACAAGTAAATGCTGGCACAATCATCACTTTGAACGTATTGGACGGTGCACAAGTATCCGTTACTGCATACCAAAGTGCAGACAACTTTACAATCGTAGTTGCCGATGGTGTTTGCACAATCACAGCAGTTGGTGACGACTACTTGAAGGCAATCACAATCGCTTACTAAAGTTAGCTATGGACAGTCACAGTTGTGTAGGTTTTGATTACAGAGCAAACCTATGCACGGATTGACATCGTAGTAAGGAACACGTTTCCTACAAGCTGAACACAAAACAAAAGCCACCGAATTTTTCGGTGGCTTTCACATTTGCTATTGTTTTATTTGATTTTTGTAAAAACTCAAATGAAGTTACACGTTGAGAACACAGTTGCAAACAAAAGGGCAACAATTTGTGTGTTCTCAAAACTATCTGTTGTAAATCTTATCGCGGATGTCCTTAACTTGGCTGGCAATGATGGCATTGTTCTTGCACTCTTCGCTGATTTTATCGCGCGCGTGCATAACAGTGGTGTGATCGCGACCGCCAAAGTACTCGCCAATGGATGCAAGTGGCAAACTTTGTCCCAAAATATCGCAAATGAGATAAATACAAATTTGGCGTGGAACAACAATTTCCTTGTTCTTCTTTTTGCCAATCAATGCTTCCTTTGTCACACCAAAGTAGTCGCAGGTTGCAGTAACAATGTGGTCAATGGTGATGATATCACTGCTTGCATCAGCGTAGTCCTTGATGGCATCGTTGACGATGGACATATCGTTTGGATCTCCGCCTACAAGAGTGGAGTAGCTGATGATTCGGTTGAGCATACCTTCCATCTCACGGATGTTGGTAGTGATCTTTTCCGCAATGAAAGAGAGCACGTTGAAATTGATGCTGTAGCCCTTGGCATTGCATTTCTTTTGCAAAATGGCAATTCGTGTTTCCAGGTTGGGTGGTTGGATGTCGGCAATGATGCCTGTACCAAAGCGAGTTTTGAGTCTTTCTTCAATCTTGATTTCCTTTGGTGGACGGTCACTGCTCAAGATGATTTGCTTGTCAGACAAGAACAACTCGTTGAAAGTGTGGAACATCTCCTCTTGAGTGCCCTCCTTGTTGGCCAAAAATTGCACGTCGTCCATCATCAAAACATCCACTTTGCGGTACTTGGCGCGGAAGTTCTTCATCGCATTTGGGTCGTGGTTGTTGTGCAACGACTCAATGAACTCGTTTACAAACTGGTCGCAAGTAACGTACATGATTTTCTTTTCGGGATAGTTGCGTTGCAATCTGTTACCGATGGCGTGCATCAAGTGGGTTTTACCAAGTCCCACGCCTCCCCACAAAAACACCGGGTTGTACTTTGTGCCGGGGTTTTCCGCAACGGCCAAAGCAACTGCTTCGGCAAACTCGTTACTTTTGCCAACGACAAAGTTCTCAAATGTGTATTGAGATACAAAGTTGACAGTTTCTTCAATGCCGGTAACGTAGTTGGCGTTTACAGGGATATCCACTTCCTTTTGCACGTTTGCAACGTGATCCAAGTCCGCTTCCACAATGATTTCCACGTCAATGATGGATGGGAAAACGGCATTGGTGCACTTTTTCAAGATATCCTTGTAGTGGTTTTCCACAATGTTCTTGTGCGCGCGTGTTTCCGCAAGCAAAATGAGCCTATCGCGGTATATTCCAACAGGTTGCAAAGAGTTGATGTACAAGTCGTATGCAAGCGCACCAGGCACTTTTGACGACGCTTCGATGAGAATGTTATTCCAAATTTGGTCGAGTTTAATCATAGTGCTTATATTATAACTGCAAATGGATTTTTTTGCAAGTACAATACGCAATCGCACGATATTTATTTTTGAAAGAGCGTTTTAAATTTGATTATTTTCATAACCGTAGGGGATAGACGTTCTCTGCTGTCCGCACCAACCTTCAGTATGTAGGAACTAAAATGCGTCCGCGACTATTTTCTATTAACTTTCACTATTACATAACAGTCGTAGGGGAGGGGATACCCTTCTGCATATTGCCACAATCGTTGTTAGTTCAACATCGCAGGGGCAGGTGTCCCCGACTGCCTATTGTAGTAAGTACGATTTGTCACATCGTATGGATAGACGTTCTCTGCTGTCCGCACCAACCTTCAGTATGTAGGAACTAAAATGC
>CAZHMU010000014.1:0-6299 GCA_964533825.1 uncultured Oscillospiraceae bacterium | reverse complement strand
TATTGCCACAATCGTTGTTAGTTCAACATCGCAGGGGCAGGTGTCCCCGACTGCCCGTATGTTCCCCAAATCGTAGGGCGCGACGCGTAAAGCAAAAAGTCCAGTGGACTGTTTGTAGCCAAAGCGGCGAAGTGAGATACGCTCACGAGATGGGCAAGGAGCTGTACTCGTCCGTACCTTGAAAAAGGCTCTCACTTTGGGAGAGCTGGCACCGCAGGCGACTGAGAGGGCGCTGCTATGTTCCTTGTTTTCTCAAATTGTAAATCTTATAGGGGCAATGTAACTCTGCCGCCCGCACCCTTCAAAAACATTATTATTGCCATTTCTTGGCCAAACTGTATTCGCAATGTACGCCCACTCAATCCAAACAACGCTTGCCACCTATGATTTAGGACTTGGTGTACTTTTCCAAGAGTTTTTTGAGTGTCAGCAAGTGCAGTTGTTCATCCAAAATTATTCTTTCAATCAATGCAGATACTTGCTCGTTTTTCAAAACTTGCAACATTTTTTGGTAGCACTCGATTGCTCCCATCTCTCCAATGATATCATCCATCAACATCTTTTGCGGTGTTGTCGACTGCGATACTGTGGACGTATTGTACCACACCTTGCTCCCGGGAAACTGCACATAGGTTGGCTGTCCGCCCAAAGCCAAAATACTTTCGCCAAGCAGTTCAAAGTGTTTCATCTCCGCCAAAGATATTCCCATCAGCGTTTCGGCATCTTCACTATCAATTTGGTCAAACTGAAAGTGTTGAAACACGTACTGCAATGTTGCACTCAACTCACCTTGCAGTGTTGCGTATGCGTGAGAAATCACTTCGGCACTGTACAAGTCGTTGGTATTGTCAACTTTTGGGTAGGGTAAATCTACAATAAGCATCTTCATATATGTACCTCCTTGTCACAATATGCATCAACTGCTTTTGTTGTGATTTGTTTATCAAAAATGTTGCCTTTTGCACGTATTTACACAAAAACGATTTTTTGTCCGCCAATGTATCTTGACAGACTTTTTGCCAAAGCGATTTTAAATTGCAATCATCGTCCGTTAAAGGCCCATCATTTTGCTTTCTCATAACCCAAACTTTGCCATATCATAAATTTTGACAATACATATAAATTGTCTTTTCACTTGACATAAATGCTACTACAAATTATAATGTATTTGTAAAATTGAGGTATTTTGGGCAATGACAAAAATTTGTCTATAATTCCCCAAAAATTAACGCAAAAATTAAATCTATCTATACAAAAAAGGAGTAACAAAGATGAACAAACAAAGCATCAAAGACGTAAACGTAAAAGGCAAAAGATGTTTGGTACGTGTTGACTTTAACGTGCCTATGAAAGATGGCGTTATCACCGACGAAAACCGCATCAATGGCGCATTGCCAACAATCAAGTACTTGATGGAACAAGGCGCAAAGGTAATTTTGTGTTCTCACCTTGGCAAGCCACACAACATTTTTACACCTAACTTCAAACTCAACAAAAAGGAAAAGAAAGCGTTGGAAGCTCTCCCTGAATGTGAAAGAGATGCAGCTAAAGCCGAATTCATTGCAAAAGCTTTGAAGGGCGATGCTAAAAAGTTCAGCTTGAAACCTGTTGCTGACCGCCTCAACCAACTTTTGGATGGCAAAGTAACATTTGCAACTGACATCGTTGGCGAAGACGCTCAAGCAAAAGTTGCAGCTCTCAACGAAGGCGAAGTTGTTCTTCTCGAAAACACACGTTTCGACGCTGGCGAAGAAGGCCGTGACGAAGAATTCTGCCGTAAGCTTGCAAGCTTTGCAGACGTTTACGTAAACGATGCTTTCGGTACAGCTCACCGTTCTCACGCATCCACAGCAGCAATCGTAGAATACGGTTTTGTTAAAACTGCAGTTTGCGGTTTCCTTATCGAAAAGGAACTCTCCGTAATGGCAGACGCATTGGAAAACCCAGTTCGTCCTTTCGTTGCAATTTTGGGTGGTGCAAAGGTTGCAGACAAACTCAACGTTATCAACAACTTGCTTGAAAAGTGCGACACACTCATCATCGGTGGCGGTATGGCTTACACATTCTTGAAGGCTCAAGGTTACGAAATCGGCAAGTCCTTGCTTGACGAAGAAAAACTTGACTACTGCCGTGATATGATGGCAAAAGCACAAGCTGCTGGCAAAAAGATTTTGTTGCCTGTTGACTGCGTAACAATCGCTGAATTCCCAAGCCCAATCGACGCTCCAGTTGAAACAATCGTTGTTGACGCTGATAAAATGCCTGCTGACCGCGAAGGCGCAGACATTGGTCCAAAGACTTGCGAACTCTACGCAGAAGCTATCAAATCCGCTAAAACTGTTATCTGGAACGGCCCAATGGGTATCTTCGAAAACCCAGTTCTTGCTGTTGGTACAAACGCTGTTGCAAAAGCTATGGCAGAGTCTTCCGCTACAACAATCATCGGCGGTGGTGACTCCGCAGCAGCTGTTGCACAACTTGGCTATGCAGACAAGATGAGCCACGTAAGTACAGGTGGCGGTGCAAGTTTGGAATTGTTCGAAGGCAAAGTTCTTCCAGGTATCAACTGCTTGAACAATAAATAATTATGAGTGCATCTTACGTCCCAGTCTACGTAGCAACTGCAGTCGTTTTGGCAAGCAGAAGACGTAGACGTTGCAACGCAATCAAAAACATCGTTGTAAACAACCAACCCAAGGAGAACATCATGACAAAAGAAACTTTGCAAAACTACCTAAACCGTGACGTAAAAGTCATCGACGTTTTGGAAAACGAAATCCACGGCACTCTCGTCGAACTGACCGACGACAGCCTTGTTTTGCGCACATCTCGCAACACGGTGGTTATTTCCTACGACTACGTGGTGCAATTTCTCGTAAAACACACAATCTAACTAAAAATTTCTCAACTACGGCATACTTTTTGACGTGTGCCGTATCTTGACGTTAAGGAGACTACTATGAAAAACAAGATCATCGCAGGCAACTGGAAAATGAACAAAACCATTGCTGAAACAAAGGCTTTGATTACGGATCTTATCCCACTTGTTGCCAACACAAACAACACAGTTATCATCTGCGTTCCTTTCACAGATTTGGCAACTGCGGTTGAGCTCACAAAGGGTACAAACATCCACGTTGGCGCACAAAATTGCCACTGGAAGGAAAGTGGTGCTTTCACAGGCGAAATTGCCCCTTCTATGCTTGTTGAACTTGGCGTAGAATACGTTGTAATCGGTCACAGCGAACGTCGCACCTACTTTGGCGAAACAGACGCTACAGTTCTTGCTCGCACAAACGCAGCATTAAACGTAGGCTTGAAACCAATCGTTTGCATTGGCGAAACCCTTGCAGAACGCGAAAGTGGCAATATGCAAAACGTTCTTCGCCGTCAAATTGTCGAAGGTTTTGCTGGGATCACAGCAGAACAACTTGCTAACGTTGTTGTAGCTTACGAGCCAGTTTGGGCAATTGGCACGGGCGTTACAGCTACCGATGACCAAGCAAACGATGCAATCGCATTTTGCCGTGGTGTGTTTGAAGAACTGTATGGTGCTGACGTTGCAAACTCTTTGTACATCCAATATGGTGGCAGTATGAACGACAAAAACGCTGCAGGACTTCTTGCTATGAGCCACATCGATGGCGGTCTTATCGGTGGCGCAAGCTTGGTTGCAGAAAAGTTTGCAGGCGTTGTTAAGGCACACTCATAACATCTCGTTGTTTTTTGGCGGCAAAACAGCTGCGCAATTTCCCACATTTTGCTCGGTCACAGACTTTAAGGTATGCTCCGCGTCGCAACTAACGCAATATTGTTCGCAACGATGTAGTAACATCATTGCTCGCTTTTGGCGTTGTTGCTCGTCCCACAAATCAGCATTTGATTTGCGGGGACCCCATTAGTTACAATGTGGTTCTTGCTTGTGTTTTATCCACCAAATCGCTACGCTAAACAACAATCTATTATTCGTGTGCCTTGCTCACTCATAAAATCTATGTGCTTTTGAAGAAGCTTGCGACCTGGGCCGTAGGATAGCATCGTAGGCGACTGAGGGATTGTTATAAAATTCACACATAACATAACTCACAACAATAATTAAAAAAGGTCAAATTATGAACAGAAAATTAACAGCACTTATCATCATGGACGGCTATGGCTTGTCCAAACAATCCAAGGGTAACGCAATCGGCGTTGAATGTTCTCCATACGTGAGATACCTTATGTCCACCTATCCAACAACAACTTTGGATGCAAGCGGACTGGCAGTTGGTCTTCCCGAAGGTCAAATGGGCAACTCAGAAGTTGGTCACTTGAACATGGGCGCTGGTCGCGTTATCTACCAAGAGCTCACTCGCATCACAAAGAGCATCAAGGATGGCGACTTTTTCCAAAACCAAGCACTTCTTGGAGCGGTTGAGTACGCCAAAAAGCACAACGGCAAGTTGCACTTGATGGGACTTTGCTCGGATGGTGGCGTTCACTCTCACATCACTCACTTGTTTGCACTTTTGGAGCTTGCAAAACAACAAGGCCTTGACAACGTGTACGTTCATTGCTATATGGACGGTCGTGACGTTTCCCCAACAAGTGGCGCAGGTTTCGTACAACAACTGCAAGATAAAATGGACGAACTCAACTTTGGCGCTATTGCATCAGTCTGCGGTCGCTACTACGCAATGGACCGCGACAACCGTTGGGAACGTGTAGCAAAAGCTTACGATATGCTCACTCTTGGCAAAGGCGAAGCAACAACGGAAAACGCAGTTCAAGCTTTGAAAGACAGCTACGAAAACGGCACAACAGACGAATTTGTTTTGCCAACAGTAGTAACAAAGGATGGCAAACCAGTTGCCACAATCAACAACGGCGATGCAGTAATATTCTTCAACTTTCGTCCTGACCGCGCTCGCGAAATGACACGCGCTTTTACTCAAAGTGGTTTTGACGGATTCTCTCTCCATGGCAAAAAGCGTGACGTTCACTGGGTTTGCTTCACTCAATATGACGAAAAGTTCACCGGTGTAGACATTGCTTTCCGTCCCGAAAGCTACACAAACACCTTGGGCGAGTACCTTGCAAAAGTAGGCAAAACACAACTTCGTATTGCCGAAACGGAAAAGTACGCTCACGTAACTTTCTTTTTCAATGGTGGTGTCGAGCAAGAAAACGCAGGCGAAACTCGTGTTCTTATCAATTCACCAAAGGTTGCCACCTACGACCTTCAACCGGAAATGTCCGCAGTGGAAGTTACAGATCGCGCCATTGTGGAAATCAACAAAGACAAGTATGACGTGATGATCTTGAATTTTGCCAACTGCGATATGGTTGGTCACACAGGTGTTATGGATGCAGCTAAAACTGCCGTTGCAACAGTTGACGAGTGCGTTCGCAGAGTTGTAGAGTGCATCTTGCAAAACGGCGGTCGTGTATTTGTAACTGCCGACCACGGCAATGCCGAAAAGATGTTGGACGACAAAGGTGGCGCATTTACCGCTCACACAACCAACAAAGTACCTTTCATCATGGTTGACGTTTCCGCTCGCGACAACACAGCTCTTACAGAAGGCGCATTGTGCGACATCGCTCCAACAATGCTTACAGCAATGGGCTTGGACATCCCAGCAGAAATGACAGGCAAAAACTTGATTGTCAAAAAATAGTTTTGTAATTTATTTTGTTAAAATAGTTTTACATTACAAAAGGAACGAGAAAAACCATCTCGTTCCTTTTTTGCTATCAAAAACACAAATAATCCCCCAATTATTCATTTTTTTACTCCAAAACAGTTGTCAACAATCAAATAGTGTGGTAAAATAAACAAGCATTAAAAATACAAAGGGCAATTTATGTCCATTTTAGATACGGAGGCTATATCACTGTGTTGAATATACTTGCATTTGCGGCAACTGTGCCAGCTCTTTCTTACATCAAAATCGCCATTGCAGTTCTTGCGTTTGTGGCTGCAGGTTTCATCATTTTCGTAGTTATGCAACAAAAGGGCAATAGTGACGGAACGGAAGTTATGACAGGCTCTTCCAAGAGTGACGATAACGAAAGTTACTATGGTCAAAACTCTGCTTCACGTCGTGAACGCGTTCTCAAGACTTGGACTTTCATTTGCGCAGGCGTAATTGCAGTAGCTTGCATCACAATGATCATCTTGAACGGCATTGCATAATTGATAACAACGGATAAAAATGGCGGTTGGTACTTTACCAATCGCCATTTTCTTTAGGTTCGCTCGCAACATCTTGTTGTCTTTTGGTGGCAAAATAACTGCGCAATCTCCCACATTTTGC
>CAZHMU010000013.1:0-56739 GCA_964533825.1 uncultured Oscillospiraceae bacterium | reverse complement strand
TTGACCCGAAGGGGCAATCAATTTGACCCGAAGGGGCAATCAATTTGACCCGAAGGGGCAATCAAATTGACCCGAAGGGATAAACAAATTGTCGCAAAGGACAAACAAATGATACTTTACAAAAACGGCTCGGCATTGATTGGCGAGCGACTTGTCAAAACGGACATCCTTGCCAACCACGGACGAATTATCGAAATAGCACCAGACATCGTACCAGACGACCAAACGGAAATGGTCAACTGCCAAGGTAGGTTTTTGTTGCCTGCGCTTGTGGACGTGCACACTCACGGCGCAAATGGCTACGACTTCAACACAGCCGATCTTGATGGTATGAAAAAGATAATGGAGTTCTACGTTTCGCACGGCGTTGGCACAGTTTTGCCCACCATCATGACGGACAGTGACGAAGTTATCATCCGCCAAATCAAGCTGATTTTGGAGCTTGCCAAGGACTACCCAGAAGTAAAGGGCATCCACTTGGAAGGACCATTTTTGTCAAAGGACAAATGCGGTGCAATGCCGGTTGAATACCTACAAAAGCCATCGGTGGATAAATTTATGCAGTATCAAAACGCCGCAAATGGATTTATCAAGATTGTGACTGTTGCTCCGGAACTCGATGACGGCATTGCTTTTATTTCCGAAGTGAGTGATATGGGCGTTGTTTGCTCCATCGGCCACACCAATGCATCTGCGGATGTTGTAGCACAAGCTTTGAAGGCTGGCGCAAAAAGTTTTACCCACTGGGGCAATGCAATGAGCCAAATGGACAGACTGGAAATTGGTGCATTGGGCATGGCAATGCTTGATGATGGTTTTGTGGAAGTCATCCCAGACGGCAAACACGTATCCAAAGAGGCAGTCAAACTGCTTGTCAAGGCAAAAGGCTTGGACAAAGTGGTGTGCGTGACCGATTCAATCATGGCAACGGGCCTTGCTGACGGCGACTACACGCTTGGCGCGCAAAAGGTAACTGTTACGGATGGTAACGCTTTTGTCGCCGGCACAACAACTCGTGCAGGTAGCACGCTTGATGCCTACGCAGGACTTGCCAACATGGTGGAGTTTTGCGGATTGCCTCTTTCCAAGGCGATAAAACTGTGGACGACCAACCCTGCCAAACTCATTGGCATGGACAAACGCATTGGCACAATCGAAATTGGCAAGGATGCCGATTTCATTATCTTTGGTGTGTAGCAAGTTTTGCTCATGTGTTGACGCAAAAACTGCAACAAAACGCAATAAATATCAAAAATCTTTAGTCAAAGACCTTGTAATTTGCACAGTTTTGTTATATAATACTGTAAACAAAAATTTACCACTCTTTTTGGAGGACACTACAATGATACACGTAATTTACGGCGCAAAAGGTACAGGCAAAACAAAGGTAATCGTTGCTGACGCTAACGAATACGCAAAAACAGCAAAAGGTGTTGTTGTTTACATCGACAGATCCAACCACCGTATGCACGACCTTGACAGAAACATTCGTTTGGTAGACGCATCTCACTACGGACTTACCAGCCAAAAGGATATCCTTTCTTTCATCAAGGGTATGCTTGCCGCTAACTTTGACATCGAAAAAATCTACATCGATGGTCTCGCAAGATTGTTCGATTGCAACATCGCAGAACTTGGCGAAGTTTACCAAGGTCTGGAAGATATCTGCAAAGAGTTCAACATCACTGTTACCATCACGGCAAGTGGCGCGCTTGAAACTTTGCCCGAATTTGTTACAAAGTACATCGGCTAATTTCCAAAACACAACTCCCAGCAAAGGTGTAATGTTGGTGTTTCAACATTGCATACTTTTGTTGCGTATTGATTTTTACAAGACGATTGCATTTTTGCAGTCGTCTTTTTGCTTGTAAAAGTATTGTGTTGTGTCAATAATCTTGGTATAATACAGTTGCAAAAAAGCTCGAACCAATGGTGTTTTTTGTGGTAAACACTCAAAATGCCCCATTGTGTGTTGTAGTAGAGCAAACTAAAAGTGTAGGTATCAGTATGAAGTATCCCATCAACAAGGAGTTTTTCCCTTTTTCCGTAGTTGCTCCGCCCATAAGTAGCGCAAAGATGGCAGGTTGGCTGGGCTCAATGATGAAGGCCCCCGCCTGGATCAAACGCGACCGCCAAGTGGCAATCACCAAACAGTTTGTCAAAAGTTACGATGGCAAAGATATCAAGGTGTACCTTTTTGAGCCGTATGGCCTAGAGGAGCCTGCTCCTTGCCTAGTGTACTACCACGGTGGGGGATTCTTTTTTGGTGCGGCAAACTATCACTACAAAATTGCCAAGCAGTACGCATTGGAAACAAGTTGCAAAATTGTGTTTGTGGACTACCGCCTTGCGCCCAAACATCCTCACCCAACCCCTGCGGAAGATTGCTACTCTGCACTTTGTTGGACCTTTGAAAACGCCGACAAATTTGCCATTGACAAAAGCAAAATTGCCGTTGGTGGCGACAGCGCCGGTGGAGCGCTAGCGGCAGCGGTATGTCAAATGGCGCGAGATCGCAAAACAGACCTGCCACTCTTTCAGCTACTGGTCTACCCCGTTACCGACCGCAAAATGCAAACGGAGTCCTGCAAACAATTTATAAACACCCCAATGTGGAACACAAAACTGTCACAAAAAATGTGGATTGGCTACATCCAAGAGGAAAATGCGTCCAACATTGCCTATGCATCACCGATGGATGCAACCTATTTTGGAGACCTACCCACCGCCTATGTGGAAACGGCCGAGTTTGACTGCTTGCGCGACGAAGGCATCAACTACGCCAATGCAATGCTTAGTGCAAATGTCAAGGTGCAACTCAACCAAACCAAAGGCACAATGCACGGATTTGATATCGTAATGAAAGCCCCCACCACCAAACAAGCGGTTCAAGCACGAATTGCCTTTATGAAATCGCTCTTTTACCAAACGGACGAGCAGTAGTAAGCCTGCAAGTTTTCAATTTGTAAGTTTACTGTACGCAGTAAAATTTTTAACCAACAACTTTTCCAACAAGATACTGGAAGCCTAACGGTTTGCAAAACGTCATTGTGTACAGTTGTTTTTTGCGTTATTCAGTGGCTTTTCAACAAACAACAGTACAATATAAAGAAAGTTGAGCTGATTGCATTTTGACAAATTATTGACATTATCGTTGCTTGGTGTTACAATATACAATACCAAAGCTCTGCGCAATCAATCATTTTTTGATGCAGAGCAACAAAATTACAAGATGGGCCATAATGTATGTGGCAAGGGGTATCAATATGGACACACAAAACAAAAAAGTGGTATTTTCCGGCGTGCAACCCACAGGTAAAATTACCTTGGGTAACTATCTTGGTGCAATCAAGAACTGGGCGCCTTTGCAGGACGAATACAACTGTTTGTACTGTGTTGTAGACTTGCACTCCATCACCGTTCAACAAGTGCCAGCGGACTTGCGCAAAAACACAATGGACTTGGTTGCGTTGTACATTGCTTGTGGCGTAGACCCACAAAAGAGCATTTTGTTCATCCAATCACACGTGCCACAACACGCCGAGCTTGCTTGGACGTTGGACACAATGTCCTACATTGGCGAGCTCAACCGTATGACACAATTCAAGGAAAAATCTCGCAAACACGCCGACAACTTGAACATGGGGCTGATGAACTACCCAGTTTTGATGGCAAGTGACATTTTGCTCTACCAAACAGACCTTGTGCCTGTTGGTAAGGACCAAATGCAACACTTGGAGCTTGCACGTGACCTTGCAGAGCGTTTCAACAGCCGCTACTCTCCAACTTTTGTCGTGCCCGAAGGCTTGGTTTACAAAAGTGGTAGCTCTATCAAGAGCCTGCAAGACCCATCTGCCAAAATGTCCAAGTCCGACCCTAACGACAACGCAATCGTCACACTTTTGGACGATGTTGACCTCATCCGTCGCAAGTTCAAGCGCGCAGTAACCGACAGCGAAACTTGCGTTCGCTTTGATGTTGATACAAAGCCAGCAATTAGCAACTTGCTTACAATCTACTCACTGACCAGTGGCGAAAGTATCGCCGATGCAGAAAAACGCTTTGAAGGCGTTGGTTATGGCGTATTCAAAGAGGCCGTTGCCGATGCAGTAATTGCCGTTATCGAGCCTATTCAACAAGAACAAAAACGCCTGATTGCCGACAAAGCTTATCTTGAAAGCGTTTTGAAACAAGGTGCGGAAAGTGCCGAACGTCTTGCTCGTAAAACGCTTGCCAAGGTTTACCGCAAGGTGGGATTTGTTCCCAAGTTTTAGGCTATGTTTGGTTATCTCGATGTCCAAAAGGACACACTAAATGATGGACAACGCGGTCTGTGGCAAACCTTTATGTGCGGATTGTGTTTTTCTACAAAAAAATTGGTGGGCAACATCCCACGCATGACTATCACAAACGATATCAACTGTTTCAACATTTTGTTTCACAGTGTGTTGGATGTGGATGTCAATATTGAGCACAAAAAATGCTTTTCTTCTCCGCTCAAAAAGCGCACAGTGATTGAAACAAACAATCTCACCGACAAGCTTGCGCTTGCAAACGTGTTGTTGACCTATTGGAACTTGCACGACGACGTTGTGGATGGCGACAAAGGCAAAAAGATGATTGAGTCCATCTACAAAAAGTACCACAAAAAGGCGCAACCGCTTGTCAAGGAGTTGGACGATATGATTGCCACGCGCTACAACCAACTGCGCGAGTTGGAAAAGGGCGATTGTGACAGCATAGATATTGTTTCTGACAGCTTTGCAATGCTTTCGCAAGATTTTTGCAAAATCATCCTTGGCGAAAGTAGCAACGACTATGCCGAAACTTTGTGCTACAACCTTGGCAAATGGATTTATCTCATTGATGCTTTGGACGATGCCAAAAAGGACTTGAAACGTGGCAACTACAATCCGTTTGTAAAGTGTTACAAGGCAACAAGCCTTGCCGACCTTGCCGATCACAAGGAAGAAATATCCTTTGTGATGTACACAGCTTTGAACCGTATCGCGCAAAGCTACAACGACCTTAACCTTACCAAGTACACCTGCATTTTGAAAAACATCTTGTTTGAAAGCATCCGCAACAAAACAAAGGACGTATTGACAAAATTTTCTAACTAAACATTCCACAAAGGAGTTACTATGATCTACAATCCATACGAAATTCTTGGACTAACATCAACCGCCACTCGTGACGAGGTGGACGCGCGCTATCAAGAACTGCGCCAAAAGTACCAAGCGGACAGATTTTTGCCCGGCGAAGAAGGCGAACTTGCGAGCGAAAAGTTGCAACAAATCGAAGTTGCATACCGCGACATTTTGCAATCTATGGAGGAGCAAAAGCAAACGGATACCTTCACTCAAGACGAAGACTATTCGGAAATTCAAAAACTCATTACCGACAACAAACTTGACCAAGCGCAAGCCAAACTTGACGAGCGTGTTGTTCGTGATGCCGAGTGGCACTACGTCCAATCAATTTTGTTCTACAAACGCAACTGGTTTTTGGAAAGCAAAAAGCAACTTGAGCTTGCTTGTCAAATGGACCCAGGCAACGCAAGATACAAGCAAAGTTTGGAAAAATTGACCAAAATTTTGGCATCAAACACCATCAGCCCCGACCAAATGCGCACGTCCTCCAGTAGCACAGGCAGTGGTCCTTACGTTGGTGCTGGCAATGGCAGTTGCACAGGCAGTCACTGTTTGGACTGCGTGATGTGCAATACGTGTTGCGACTGTATGCAATGCATGGGCGGTTGCAGATAGTATGCAAAACAAGGCAAAAATTGTTGCAATATGTGGCATTTGCGGAGCAGTTTCCGCATTGTGCTTGATGGCGTTGGGCATCCCCGGCACAAACTGGGTTGCGCTGATACTTGCAGTTGTATCATCGGTAGCTGTGTCTATTCCAATGATGGTAAGTGGCAAACTTGTGTACTCCTTGCTTACCTACTTTGCCAGCGCAATCATTGGCGTGCTTACAAGTACCGCTAACATCCTGTATGTTGCCCCAGTGGTAAGTTTTTGTATGCCAATGGCACTTGTCAAAATCTATGCCGAAACGCTCAAAGTTTCCACCCAACTCAAACAGCACACCATCGCCGACCCCTTTGACAATGGCGATGACAAACAAGTTGTCGCAGTGGAGTTGGACGCACAACCACGCTTGAAAAAGATTTTCAAGTGGATTTTGTACTACATCATTTTGGAGGTGGGCATTGTTTTGACCTTGCTTGCAACGGCGCTGATGACGCCAACAACCTTTAGTGCACTTGTTCAAAACAAGTACTTTGTGTTGGTGCTTGTCGTTGCACAACTACTCCCCATCCTCTACGACCTTTTGCTCCGTGGCGCATTTGCTCTTGTATCAAAAACCTTGCGTAGGTACATCTCTCACGAGTAAATCTGCGTTGACAAATCTTTGCGCTTAACTTCGCAAGATTGTTACTGCGCACGTCAAATCAAATACATATCGCAAAAAATCACAAAATAGCAAACAAAATGACCCTTGGTAAAACCAAAGGTCTTTTTTATTGTTCTTGAAGTTGCAGTTTAGCTTGAGTGAGTGTAGTCGCTCAAAACAGCGTTAAGTTTCAGTTTGATTTACAATAGTTTGCAACAATTTGTTCGTTAGGCCTATTTCAAACTGTCGTAAAAGCGGTAGTCAATTTGACCGCTAACGCCATCAAGGCCATTGGGGGCAAGCTCTTGTACCATCAAACACTCGGGCGCAGGCAGACCAACGCTTTCGTGCGCTGTGATGCCGTACGGGGCGGATGTAACAAATCCGCGCGAACGGTAGTTTTGTGGATTGCCTTCCACCATGCAAAACTTGTATCCCATTTGCTTTGCTCTTGCAAGGCCAAACTCAATCAAATCCTTGGAAATGTGTTGGCGTTGCAACTCCGTTTTGACGGAAACAGGCGAAAGCAACAACATTTCGTTCTCGTACTTACCGTCCAGGTGGAAACGTGAAAACAACGCTTGGCCAACGATTTCTCCATGCTCATTTACCATCACAAGGTCCAACTCGGGCACGTAGTACTTTTTGGAGCGAATTTCCGCAAGCAAGCCACGAACAAGCTTGCCGCTCTCCGTATCTTCCGACTGAGTAAAAACCTTTTCCACAAAGTCCAACGATGCGTTTAGCTCGTCTTCTCTAATAGCTCTGATAATTCTATTCATATTTACCCCCTTGGCCAATTTTTCCCTTTAGCCAACCTCTCACAAAATCTTTATACTCTGCGTTGCTGCCCACGGCAATAAAGTGGCAGTAAATCAAAATCATGTAGTACTTCACCTTGTCCGTATCGCAGGAGTTTTCACTTTTGTAACCCTTCAAAAACTCTACAATCTCTTGGTCGGTATTCAAAAAGGTTTGTCCAGGGCGGTTGATGATTGCCCACGCAATGTCAAACTCCTTGTTGCCAATGCCAGATAGTTCCCAATCCAGCACAGCGGTCACTTTGCCATTGTTCCACAAAATGTTTGCGTAGTGAAAGTCGCCATGACAAAAACACTCGTCAATCGTTTGGGGAGCGTTGTCTGTGAGATAGTCCAACGCAAAACCAATGCCGTACTCGTTGAGTTGGTCGATTGTTGGCAGGTCAAAAAACTTGCGGTGTGCAACCTTTTGGCAAGCGATGGTTGCTTTGTGTATTTGTGCCAAAGTTTTGCCATACTCAAACATATAGTCGATGGACTTGTCGTTGGTGGTGGAAAGTAGGACGGACAAGCGCTCGCCAACAACTTCCTTTGTTACGACAAACTTACCTTGCTCATCAAAATCCAACACTTGTGGCAAAAAATGGAAATTTAGTGCATTGATGACGGAAATTTCGCGCGCGATGTCACTATCGGCATGCCTTGCGTGTTTTACAAAACAACACACTTCTTGGCCGTCGTAAAGTCCTTTGCAGTAAAACACGTCGTTTCGCGCGTGAGGATACCCAAGCACTTTGGTTAGCTCAAAGTTATTGAATTGTATGCTAAATGGGTCGATTGTTTCGCGCCATTTGTCAGGTTGTTTCATTGTTGTGTATTCCTTTGATATCGCCCAAATAGGGCTTGAATTTGTGGTTTCAATTATATATCAACTTGACGCCAAAGTCAACACGCAAATCAAAAGACCCTTGGTAAAACCAAAGGTCTTTTTGTGTAAAATTGTTTTTGACGCAATAGGCTGTGTTTAGTTTGTGCCAAAATAGCCAGGTACAAGTTGTGGTTGGTTATTTCGACAACTATCAAACAGTGCACACCAACATTTTTTCCAACCAACTATTTGTCCAACACGATAAATGTGCAAGAGCCAGCTGGAAGTTTGTGCTCGCCAGCGGAAATTGCCTTGCCGTCCAAGGATGGCATTTCGTTGTTTTCGCCAAGCGTCAATGGTTTGCCGTTGAGATACATCACTTTGCTACGCATATTACCGTTACCGCTCAACGTGTAGATTGTTGCGTCACATGGCAATGTAACGGTTGTATCCTCCGTCAAGGAGTTGTTGATTACAAGGTAGCAGTAGCCATCTTGTCCGTCTTTGCGAGAGTGAGCGTAAACGTGCGCGCCTTCGACGGCGGGATTGTTTGCTTTGTAGCAGGTGTTGCCCATCAATCTTGTCCACAAGATTGCTGCAAAGTAGTTGGGGCGTGGGTCAAAGGTGCCGTGTTGCAAAAAGCCGTAGTCGGAGGAAGCAAGTGTGTTGTGGAAAATTACGCCATTGGTAATTGTGCAAAAACTACCCAGCTCGTTGAGTGTACGCAAAACGTCCAGGTAAGTAGATGCCCAAGTGTCGCCACCGCCACCAGCGTCGCCAGACTCAGTTACCCACATTTCCGCCCCAGGAACATACTTGTCACGTGCAGGAACATTCGTAATTGCAATGCCGGGTGCAACGGCAAGATATTGGTCGGTGTGAGCAGTTTCAGCAGGCCAGTGACCTGTTGGCATCATTGATGCAATGCGTTCGGAAATGCCGTTGTAGTAGTGGTAGGAGTAGACGTCCATCTTTACTTGATGGCCACGCATCAAGTCGTGAACAGTTCCCAGTGTCATCATGTTGCCAAGGCCAGAGCCCATTTTTTCCATTTGGTCGTTGGAGCTTTTTTCGTCCGTCATACCTGTGTTGCAAGGTCCAACAATAAGGCAATCGGGGTAGTTTTGTCTTACCCAAGCGTTTGCAATGTCTTGGTCACGAACGTAGTCGTCAAAGGTGTAGCCAAGTGGCGCGCCAGACATTTGCAACATATTTGGCTCGTTCATAAATTCAAACGCATCAATCTTGCCACCAAGTTCATCTGTCAATGCAAACAACTTTTTGATTTGTGTCAAGTCAAGTGGGCCGCCGTCTTTGTGGTCGCCTGCGCAGTTGCTTGCGGACACAAGTAATTTGGCATCAACCGCTTTTACAAAGTTGATGATGTTTGCCCATTGCTCACGAGTGAGAACACTTTGGTAACCCTCAGGAGCCTTGCCACCAGTGGTGCCGTCAAAGTCGTAGTAAGTTTTTGTCGCCCAAGTGCCGGATACTCGTACCCAAACGGATCCAAACTCTTTTGCCAAGGAAATGAGTTTTTGATTGGTGGTGTCAATTGGTGGATAGTATTGCATCAATCCAGCCATCATTGTGTGGTTGGAAAAGCTACCCTCAAGTTTGGGGAATTGCTCGGTTCCGGCAATTTGACCTTCGGTATACGCTTTCCAAAATGTTCCGCCGGTAACTTCCGTCATTTCTACATTGTAGGAAACCAAGCGTGGGTTGATTGTGCGGATAGTTTGTAGTCCGCTTGCGTCAAGTTTGATGTTGTGTGCCATAGACTTTCTCCTTTTGATTGAAATACGCAAACATTGTAGCACATTTTTGCCAACAAATCAATAGGTGAACAAAAGCAATCGGTGTTTACTTTTGATGGAGTGGCTATCTGCTGTTTGTTTTGCGTAGGCTCGCTCCAATAAATGAAGCGAAAAGCAATTTGATGTGGCACATCGGCCAACTAAAGGATAGCCACAACTTTCCAAAACAAAAAAAGGCAGTCGATGGGCTGCCTTTTTGTATTCCAAAATATTATTGTTTTGATAGTGTGTATTTGCTGTTTTGTGCAACTGCGGTTACACGTTTTGACTTGCCTTGAGTGCGTCCAAAACCATTTGTGCTACAACGTCTGCGGCTGTTTCCATAGAGATGGTTGTTTTCAAGCTCTTGTCACGAGTGGAAACTTCCACAACGCCTTGCTTGATGTTGCGTGGGCTAACGATAACTCTGTATGGTACTCCCAGCAAGTCCGCATCGGAAAACATAAATCCAGCACTTACGTTGCGGTCGTCGTAGATAACTTCAATGCCACGCTTTTGCAGTTCTGCATACAAATTGTCGGCATATGCTCTAACTTCTTCGTTGTCGGCACGCATTGCGCACAGGTGTACTTGCCAAGGAGCAATTGCAATGGGCCAAATTGGACCGTAGTCGTCGTGGTGCACTTCGCAAATGGCAGCCGCCAAACGTCCAACGCCAATGCCGTAGCAACCCATGATTGGGTTTTGTTCGTTGCCGTCAGCATCGGTGTAGGTCATACCCATAGACTTGGTGTATTTTGTGCCCAGTTGGAAGATGTTGCCCACTTCGATACCGCGAGAAATTGTGATACTGTGCTTGCCACAAACAGGACAAATACCACCTTCTTGCACCTTTGCAAAGTCGTGGAACTCGGCTTGTGGAACGTCACGATCCATATCCAAACCTGTCAAGTGGTAATCTGCTTCGTTTGCGCCACAAACAAAGTTGTTTACTCCCTTCAAGCTGTTGTCGTACAAAACAATGCAATCGCTTGAGATGCCAACGGGGCCAATGAAACCAGCAACAAGTGGGCTTTCGTCAGTGATGGTAGCAGGGTGGATGTCAAAACCAAGGTAGTTTGTCATCTTTGTTTCGTTAACTTCCAAGTCGCCACGAATAAACAACACAACAAACTTGTCGTCAGAGTTGCGTTGGTAAACAACAGCCTTGCAACTCTGTTTTTGGTCAGCTTGCAAGAAGTTGCAAACTTCTTCGATGGTGTGTGCGTTTGGTGTGTGAACCTTTGTTAACTCTTGACTTGGCTCGGTGCGAACATACTCAACAATGTTTGGCGCCGCTTCCATATTGGCGCGGTAACCGCACTCTGGGCAGATAACAATGGAGTCTTCGCCAATGTCCGTCAAAAGCATAAACTCGTGGGAGATTTTACCACCCATCATACCGGAGTCGGACGCAACGGAAACAACTTCGGGGATGCCAGCTTTTGCAAAAATGCGTTCGTATGCTTTGTGGCATCTGTCGTAGTATTGTTCCAAATCCGCTTGACTTGTGTGGAAGGAGTAAGCGTCCTTCATTGTAAATTCGCGCACGCGGATAAGACCAGACTTTGGACGTGCTTCGTCACGGAATTTTGTTTGGATTTGGTAAATCATGAAAGGATATTTGTTGTAGCTTTGACCATATTCGCGCACAAGTTGAACGGCTGCCTCTTCGTGGGTCATACCAAGTACAACAGGGCTGCCGTTGCGGTCGTTGAAGCGTACAAGCTCTTTGCCGATACTGTCATATCTGCCGGACTCTTGCCAAATGGATGCAGGCATAACAACAGGGAAGCTTACCTCTTGTCCGTCGATAGCGTCCATTTCCGCACGCATGATGGCCTCAAGCTTGCGAGTAACACGCTTAAGTGGCATAAAGGACGAAAAAATGCCGTTTGCCACGTATTTCATATAGCCACCGCGCACCATCAGCGCATGGCTTTCTACTGTACAATCTGCTGGTTTTTCTTTGAACCTTTCGCCAACAAGTCTTTCCAGTTTCATAGTAGTTCCTCCAATTTTGTATAGTGTAAAAAAAGTTTTGTTAAAATAAAAAACGCCCAAACTGCCTACATTTGCAGTTTAGGGCGAACTGATGTTTTCAAGTCCGTGGTACCACCTAAATTCGGATGTGTTATCCGCGCTTTGGGCGTGAGTTTCCCCACACCAATAACTCTGTCACGGGAGTTGGCCGGCAATGCTTAGTCGAGTTTTCGCACGCAGCTCCAAGATGGGTTGGGTCATTTCTTGCGCAAGGGCTCGCACCAACCGCCCCCTCTCTGTAACGTAGCAAATGCCTACTATTTCTTTTCAAAGCTTTTGTATTCAACTGCGGTCATAATACCACAAAACAAACCCATTGTCAAGATTTTGAGCAGATATTGCGAAATGCGACCTTTTTGTGCAGAAATACGACCTTTAGAAATAAACAAGTAAAAGAAAAGAACACCAAGACAAATTTGGTGTTCTTGTTGTTTAGATGAGAATTTTTATAATCAGTTTGCTCACGCATTGCCCATGCCTTTTACGTCAATACCAAGCTCTGCCATATATTTGGCGATTTTGCTGGTGGATTTGTCCACAAATGTAGGCTCGCCAAACACTTTGTTTAGCCAATCAACACTCATATCCAACCACTTTGCGTAGGATGCGTTCAATACCTGCGAACTGCCGTCAGCGGATGTAGCATTTGCAAGCGAGTAGCCGTGTGGTCCGTGTTGGAAGATGTGTAGTTCGTAGCCAAGTCCCAAATCACTGTAACGCTTTGCCAAGGGCAGTGCACCAAAGGCAGTGAGCATATCTTGTGCCGTAGCAACAATAAACGCAGGTGGGGAGTTTTTGCTCACTTTGGAAACAAGCTCCAATTTTTCCGTATCTTGGTCGGTAACGGTAAGTTTACCCATCAAAAGTTTCAGCATCATGTCCGCACCAGGCACGTTGGGAATGGACGCAGCAGGGTAGCAAAGCACCATTGCATTGGGCTTGTTGCTTGCAAGTGTTCCCGATGCCAAGGCAAGGTGTCCCCCAGCGGAAAATCCGCAAACCAAAATTTTGTTTGGATTGATGTGCCACTCGGTCGCATTTTTGCGGATGTAGCCAATGACCCAGTCAATTTCTTCAAGTGGCGCAAAACCACCTGCCTTTTTGCCTGTGGAGTAGCGTAAAACAAAGGCGTGAATCCCCTTGGATGCGTAAGCAAGGGCAACAGGCTCCGCCTCTCTTGGCGAGCAGTACAAATATCCACCGCCTGGGCAAATGACTATCGCAGGGCGATCTGTTTCTTGCCCAAGAGTAATTTCACAATCAAGGATGTACCCTTCGAGAGTGGCATCTTCGTGATTTGGAACTGTGATGTTGATCATTTTCATAGTAAACGCTCCTTTGTTTTGGCAATAACGTGTTTTGTTTTTTTGCAAGCATTGCGACAATATGCGCAGGCGCAGAGTTGTATTCGTGGCGCATTGCGCACTTTGTAATTGTGCTCACAGTATAGCACATTTCAACAACCACTTCAATATTTTTTACAAAATCTGCAAAACAAAAAAACAACAAGTTTTGATAGGCGGGTTCACTGGAGGCACAAACATCCAATTCAGCAACTTACGCAACCCACAGTTGTACAAAAAATAAAAAGCACCAGGGCAATCCTGATGCTTTGATTGATAGATATGCAAAAATGTTGCAATTTTTACAGCTTGTGTTAGTTGATGTTCTTGGGTCTGCGGATCATCTTTATCAAATTGGCAATAGATACGCCTACAGCAATCAAAATGAATAGGCCGTTCAATGCAAGTTCTTCAATGAACAGTTCTTTGAATTCAACAGAGTTTTCCAAACAGTAAGAGAGTGCCTCAAAACCGCTAAGGGATATGCCAGCCTCTTCCAACAAAAGACTACCGTAGCCAACGTACACCAAAAGGATGGCTCCCAAGATGCACACAACTGTCACAAGAAAGCTCATTATGATCATCACGTGATTGGGTTTTCCGCCAAACTTTTTGTACAAAAATACCCCAAGGAAGATGGATACAAGTGGTGCAAACGAAGTGACATAGCCCAACAAACTGCAAACAAACGCAATAATAACGCCCACAACGGCACCGATTGCGATGCCTGCAAAACCTTTCAAGTAGTTGTTTGGTGCGTTTTGGAAATCCTCGTTGTACTTGTCGATACTGCTGTTTACTGTTGCAATTGCCATGTTGGACAAGCGAACTTTAACATTGGCATCTGGCAATGTTGTCAGTCTACACAAATTTTCGTCAATGAGCTCGCCAGATTGTGGACAGATGTCCGCTTTGGGTGCACCAAGCACTTCAAGTATGCTCAAAATTGCAGGCAGAACTTGTGCAAATTTCTTTTCGAAGGCTTTTGCCGTCATCGAGCCGATTTTTATCATAACGCCAAAGTCAAATGTGCCCGCTTGCACAAGCTGGAGCTTGCGTTGATTCATCATCACAACAAATTCGTTCTTTTGTGATTGAGTCAAAAATGTCGAAAAGGTAAAAACTGGACCAGTATCCATTGCATTGTTAAAAACGTTCACTTCGTAGCCATCAATGTGACCATAGCCAGAATTTTTGTCAAACGTAAAGTTATAGTTAGACAAAGCGTTGACAATGTGTTTATTCATAATAATCTCCCCCTTTGTATGATACGATTATATCACAGTAGTATCAAATTGACAAGACATTTTGCGCGATTTAGACAGTCAACTCTGCTTTGGTTAGTGCAACTACAGTAAATGTTGGTTTGCTGATGGCAAATTTCGATTAGGATTACGTTATCAATTAGCTAAAGCCATACTGATAGAACAAAAAGTCAAGTTGCTTGCTTGTCGCGTTCTTTTTTGCTTTTTCTCTTGAAAGTACATTTCCGCTGTGGTATAATTAAGCCATCACAATGATAACCAGGCTTGCAAGCAAGAGATGGTTGGTCGGCTATCAGGCTGTTTGCCGTAAAAAAGCGCCACAAAACTTACTACACAGCTTTCACTAAAAGGAGTACATTATGAGCAGAACTTCTTCATTGCCCAAATATTTGCGTGTGCTGATAATCATTGGCATTGTACTTGCGGTAATTGGATTGATTATTGGGGCACTTTGCATCAATGTTAGCGTGTTCCGCAAGAACTACTATGCCGAACTTCCCGATAAGGTGGACCCATTGAACGAAACAGGTATCCAGCCTTTGCGCGCCGTTGGCCGTGGCATCTACGACAAGCACGGCAATCGTGTTGCCTTGAACGGCATCAACTTTGGCAACTGGTTTTTACAAGAGGGTTGGATGTCCGTCAATAGCATTGGCCCATCGTTGGACAAAAATGGCAACTATGTAAAAATCAACGAAGACGGCATTGTGGAAGAGTACGAAGAAACCTTCCACGACGAAGTTATGCAGTTGATGTACGCAAACCCCAACCTTACTGCCGCACAAGTGGAGGAACTTTGGGAGTTGTACCATGACGAATTTATCAAGGAAGTTGACTTTGCCAACGTCAAAGCGATGGGTTTGAACACAATTCGTTTGCCGGTATCCTACCGCAACTTTATGGAAGGTGAGGACGACGCGCTTACCATGCGCACCGATGCATTTGAGCGTTTGGACTGGGCATTGGAAATGTGTAAAAAGTACGGACTGTATGCCATCATAGATATGCACGCTGTTGTTGGCGGTCAAAGTGGCTACGAGCACAGTAGCACAAGAGACATCGACTTTTGGACAAACGAAGTATACCAACAAGAAATGTGCGACCTGTGGAAGGAAATTGCTCGTCACTACGTAGAAGATAGAGCTGACCTTTTTGAAACAATCGCCGCCTACGACCTGGTAAATGAGCCGGTTGACCGCAACACACCTGCCACCACTCGCAAACAAGCAAAAGTTATGGACAAGATGTACCAAGCTATTCGTCAAGTAGACAAACTGCACATGATAAGCATCGAGTTTTGCTGGTTTTTCAACGTGTTCCCTGACCCTGACACATACGGCTGGGAAAATGTACTGTATCAAATCCACCTGTACAACTGGGTGCACGATGTCATTCCCAACGATTTTTTCTACTGGGCACAAGACCTCGTTCACAGCTTTGCACAATACGATGTGCCTTACTTAATTGGCGAATTCAACCTGTTCAATGACGAAGATGAGTGGGTCAAGTGGCTGGACGAGTACGACGCGCGCGGTTGGAACTGGACCATCTGGAACTACAAGGTAGCGTCCGTTGGTTGGTGGGACAACAGCTGGGGATTGTACGTTTACCGCATGAATCTTCAAAACGAACAACTCAAGGTAAACCTTGGCACAGCCACCTACGACCAAATTTATTCCGAGTGGCAAAAAGTAGGCACCGACAAGGGCTACTACAAACTTTACGAAGACGGCATATTGTACAAGGTACTCAAGTACAGATTGGAACGGGATAAATAACAAACATAACAACAAACAAAGCAATATTTTTCAGCCTTAAAAACACTACCACAATAGCGAAAACCGCATCAACTACCATTTCACTATTACTTATTACCTACAAAAAAGTCCTCGGAACAGGTCCGAGGATTTTTTATTGCGTTCTCCTTTCACAGCGAACGAAGTTCGCGTGGGGCAGGATGTAATCCTGACTCCGCAGAATTTTTGCAAATAAAAAACACCAAGCCGTTCACTTGGTGTTAGTAATGGTTGAGCAAGTCGTACGCAAAATGAACCGCAAGAAGGTGCATGACATTCCCGCCCCAAAGATTGAATTAGTGAGGTTTGTGTATCCCGCCCAAATTAAGTTATTGAATCATTGGTAAAATCTTTTTGACAAATCTGTTCAGATAACTTCTTTCTCTATATTCAAGTTTTTTGCAAGCGCATATTAACATAATGATATCACAGTATTAATAACTTGTCGAGCTTTGCATATTTTTTGATTAACCACCCTTGGCTTATGCTCTTAATTACTGGTACTTCTTGATAACGCAACGCAATACTACAGAGGAGAGGATGTTCAGGCTTTTTGAGAATAATTACGATGAAATTTATTTGTATGTTTCGGCAAAATCAATCAGATTGAACAACAGCAAAAACAATTTTATGCAATCCTTTTTGCGAACTCTTTTACTCGTCATTCCGTGATCCAAATAGTTGCGATTTACTATGGGACAGTCTTTTGTAAAGTTAGTGGTATTATCAAACAAGACAAACATACACTTAAACAGATTAATCTTATTAAGAGATGTAAATAGCTTTTTTGTTAGCTTATGAGTTTTTTCTAAATCCTCTTTATATAGGCGAATTGCGCCAATGCCCGTCTGGAGCTGTGTTGATTTTTCTTGCCTTCTGATCAAGATAGAATCTATCAAAGAAAACAGAATCATTGCTGATGCTTTATAATATTTGCTTTTATAACATGCGATTGCTTCTTTCAAATCGCTCTTTCTTTTGCATCTTTGCAATAACATCTCGAACAAATCTTCCATGGATTTGTTATTACAATATTGCAATGCAATTTTGTCAGCTTCCTGTAGGTTTTGAGGAATTGTATCAAACATACAATCATTGGCAAATGGGTTGCTTGTCCATCCGTATTCGCCCCATTTCTTATAACTGCGCTCTAATTCCCCTTTTCTTTCTTCCGATATGGTCGGAATATGTATTGATTTTACTATGTCGGATAAATAATTTGAAATTGAGAGCAGACTATCCGTGATATCTTTTAGAAATGCGCTATAATCAAAACCGCCCAACGCTTCTTTAATGCCTGACAACATCACTTTGCCTAACTGAGATATCGCGGGCAAAGAATCATCCATAAACTGCCGTTTTAGTTCGTTTGCGGCTTCTCCCAATTCGGATAATTCCATACTCAAGTTCGCCGCCAACGATGGTTCGATTATGCACCAAAATCTTTCATACTGATCAGTTATGAGACTTTCGTTATACTTTTCTCTCAAAAAATCATTCTCGCGTATAAATGCATCAATATAATCTTGAAAGATACTGTCATCAATTTTTGACAATTTTTCTATGCTTGGAGCACAACCATCCTTGCTGTTTCCGTTATCTATAAGCCAGTGCAGAAACTTTTCTTTATATGTTAAGCCCGATACCCCCTCTATCAGTTGATAACTATCGTATATACCCGCAAGGAAAACGCGAGGTAGCCTAAAGATGCGATCACAAACAATTAGTTCAAATGGATTGTTTTTGTCGCATTTCGTAATTTCTTTATCTTTCATAGTATTCTTAAATATGTTTTGCTACTCCATTGGCTTAATAACCGATTCGATGAAGGATATCTCTTCTTCGGTAAGGTTGTACTTTTTGTAGAGTTGTTGGTCGATTTCAGAAATAGTTTTATTCCAATCAATATCGGAATTTTTTGTAAAGTCTTGAAGTGGAATATTTGCCCATGTTTCTTTGTGAGCATGATGAGTAGCCTTTAATGTTCCCAATAAAAGTCTTGCAAACTTTGTTTTGATATAACGCAATATCGCTTCAGCAGAGTTTTTATTACTAAACGCACCTATACCAATAAATGATTGTGTAAATCCCTCGTTGGGAGCGGCAACATACGGAGAAGATAAAACTTCTCCAAGTGCCCCAGTTCCATTAGCTTCCGGGAGCACAACTTTATAAAGCGGAATAGTTTTATTTTCTTCTATATATTTCAAATCGATAAACCTGTAAACGCGTTTATTATTTATTAAACCCAAAACACATAATTGATTGTTAGATGTTTGTTCTTCCGTAAAAACATCCAATTGGTCAAAGATGCGAGTTGTTAATCTTTTTTCAGTTCCTTTACTCCCAATTAATTTTTTATATTGAGGATAATCTTCATATAGTTTCCCTAGATTAAATTTGTTTTGTAAATGTATAATAGAGGTTAAAGATTCGAAATTTTCTTCAGATAAAACTTTTGACAGAATAGATCGTATAGTATCATTCTCTACAAAAAATTTAATTGCCCCACATTTTATAGCCTTATTTCGATAGGTTACTACAACGCCACCTTTAATATCAGTTCCTAAAAAGATTTTAGTAGCATCTTTCTGATAATAATGTGTGCTCACATATTCGTCGTTAAGCATTTTGCGATTCCAGTGCTTGGGAGTTTTTCCCGCATTAAACAAAAATTTTGCGGGAGTAATAAAGCAAGCTTTTTCTGCAATCGCATAACCGATATTTAAGAATTTATGGTAAATTGGGTTATCGCTTGTATCAATGGTTGTTTCTTGATAAGGGGGATTACCAACAACTGCTTCAAATTTTAACATTTCCTTTTCTCCTTCAATAAGGGCGTCAGTAAGTTTAATCGTTTCAAAAGGTTTGTTTTGCGTTAATAACGCTTTGATTTTATTGCAACCCACTTCGTCGTCAATCTCAATTTCTAGCATATCCGTTGCAATAAATTCTCCTGCTATGTTAGCAATATTTAGCCCCAGCATCTCATAAAGTTTTCGAGTTAGTTCGTAGCAAATAGAAGATTTGGGTATGGTGTAGATAGCATTGGCAACAAAATCTTTTTCAAGACCAAGTTCAGTCATGCGTTTATATAATGCAACGGCGAATTCGCCTGCAGTGCCCGCTACATCCAAAATCTTTCCGTTTGTGGTCGGGAGCGATTTGATAAACTCTTCGGGAAGAAGATTTATCATATCGTCGCAAATGTTGGATGGGGTTATTACGATAGCATCGCCAAGTTTACCGAATTTGTTAACTGCAATGTTTGCTCTTTCGGCAGGAGCAAGGTCGGTTGCTCTTGAAAGGCTATTTAAGTCTTGAATCTTATAATCCAAATCGCTTAACACGAATTTGTTCGTTTTTTGATTTAAGAGCGTTAATATCTGCTTGCTTAAGCCGAGATTTTTAGCGATTCGTCTGTTGTCTTTCGCCTCCATCTTTGCGATTATATCGGAAAGAGAGATCACTGTGTCTTTTGTGATAAATGCAAAGAGCAAAATTCTCGTATAATAACTTTGAACTTTTTTCGTTAAGCTGAGCTCTTGCTTGCGCTTATCGTCGATAACAGTAGGCGTTGTATCGGTTGACAGAGTAGTGTCCTCGCCATCGTTCGATGGCGTTTCGGGAATGTCAAGTTCACTGCCATCATCCTCATTTTCGCTATCGTGAGCGGAAACAGCTAAGCCCGATTTAGAGCCGATTTCGTTCTCAAGTTCAATTACGGCACGTATTGTACTATCTTCAAGAATGCTTAAATCTACGGGAATTTCAAGGGCCTCGTCTTTTATTCCCTTATTCTTTTGATAGTTGCTAACCTTCTCCATAATATCTGTTGCTATAACGCGTTCAATTTTGTTCTTATTGATGGTAATGATTGGCGATATTTCAAGTTCTCGTCTTATACGCCTTTCAAGTTCTGTATTACCGCCAACATCAATGTTAACATTATAGATTTTGGCTTTCTTTTCCTGCATAACAAACATTCTGTTCGGGTTAAAGTCCACAAGCAGAGTTTGAGGTTTCATATTTATTTTAATGGTTTTTCCCGTAGTTTCGTCCTTAAATGTCTTAACGTAAGGGTTTTGCAAACGGAAAATGGCTTGGTCGTATTCTTGTGGAGAGGCGGTATCTTTGAAATAAAGCATGGTATCCCATTCGGGAACTGTGCTACCCGTAAGCATACGGTTGACGGTTAAAGTAATTGTCTTTTTGCCGTCCTCTTCGTACTTTTTGATAGCCTTTTTAATGTCCTCAGGCTTTTTGTATGTGTTGGGATTGTCCACACCAGAAATATTTATAATTTCGTAATCGCTTAAATTACGGAATTTGCCCTTATTTGTTCTAATAAGTTCTTCTAGCGCATCGCAAGAAGCGCAATACGGCAAAACGACTACGATATGACGACACATTTTGCCCTCTTTCAGTTTGTCGTAGTCAAGAAATCCTAAAAGCTCGTCATCTGACTTGCTTCCGTCAATAACTTCTAAAAGGTCTAGAATTTCTTGTTCATAAACAAACTTTTTATGCAAGCCATCGTTGGATCGGTCTATGGATTGTGGTTTAAAAAGTGCAGAAAACGCATAAGTCGCACCCGCTTTTCTTAGTTCTTCTAAACGTTTGCGAGAAGACTCATTAGGATGAAACGCAAAGCGAACCATTTGAGGAAAACCAAAATACGGATTGTCCCACTCTCGATAATCGTCATCTAAAATATGCTTTTTATCCCAAGCTTGCTGTTCGTCAACTATATCCGTGAATTGATAGAAGGCAATAATGTCTTCTTTTTGGAACTCGCTACCCATTAAGATGCGATAAGGAGTTCCAGATAAGTGAATGGTAATTTTTGTTTTTAGGGCTTTGATGATTTCATTAGCTTCGTTAACCTCAACAAAATCATCTGTATCTTTTTTGTTTTTTATGTCGGCTATGTAATTTTGGGAGGACTTAAGCACTTCTCCATATTTTTCCGCACGTGCTCCGAAGTGAGTTTCATCTACGAGAAGAAGGTCAATATCTCTACCAAATACTTCTTGGTGCTTATCCTTAATTCGTTTGCCTTGTAAATCTTGTAACGTTAGGAAAATAACAACTTTTTTGTCCGAATCCAATCTTTCTGTAATAGCGTGATTATTTTTCTTTAAGTTATCTGCAGTTACAAACTCATATCCGTCAAACCTAACGTGACTTTCAACTGTCTTTTTCCACTCTAATAATACATCTGCCTTGGCTGAGACTACAACGACAAGCCTTGCCTTCATTTCTACAGCACAACACATAGCGGTAAAAGATTTACCAAAGCGCATCACCGCATACATAAGTAAATTCTTGCGGCCACTATCTATTGCTTTACGAAAAGCTGATACGGTATCTTTCTGGATTTGGCGCAAATCGTAGGTTTCCACGCGAGGGAAGACAGTTAATTCTGGTCTCAGCGTTTCTAAACTATAAAATTGATATTTCTGTGTCTGATACTGGTAATCTCTCTGGATATCTGCCATTGCCTCTTGAATGTCGTTGACAGATGCCCCCTTAAAGAACTCTCTTGAGTAGTGTATACCCATTGGCAAGTCAGAAGCGAGGAGTCGTGTTCTAGATTTTTCGGTTTCTAAAAATTGGTGAACTGAAAAATCACGAAAATATACGTTTCCAATTTTCGCTTCGCCTTCGAACTGTTTCTTAAGGTTAGGATAATGCCCTTCCCATTCCTTCAATCTAACGGCTACAGGACGATATGTGTCCCCGACTTTTAAATAATTAGGGATAGTGTTTGTTGTGAACGCATAAATATGAGGTTCGACGCGACCCACTATGATTTCGTCAAGAAGTGTTTTGTCTATCATATCAAACTCCTTACTGTAATTACGATTTTATGAGACTAACAAACTTTATCTTTTTATTTGCTTCCCAATCCATAATGTAGCAATAAATGCCGTTGTGCTTTTTGATTTTATTTTTTGCGCAACCCTCGCACTCTATTGTAATTGGGCTTAATTTTTCGCCCAAAATATCAAATTCATAAGAACTCTCTAGTCTTTTAGTACAACTATTTGGCACAACAAACTTAAGCCCATCCATTTGCCAAACATTCCAAGAAATAATAGTTGCAACTTCTGTCAAAAGTTCAACTGGTGGCATAGTTGAGTATCTTGCAACGTGGTTATCTATGAAAGTAAATAGCAAATTCTCCCTTGCAAGCAACACATTGTCACCTTGCCAATCATAGGCATAAACACTCTTAAATGCCCACAATGTCCATTCAAGCCACTCATCATCAGTTGCTGCATTTTCGTTGACAACTCTTAATTTTCTATCAAGGAGACCAATTCTATCTGATAATGGAATAATCTCTCCAGAAACAGTATCGTATCTGCTGACTACGTATGGGGCCTCTCCGCAAGTAATCTCTAGACGAGTGGACCTGACATAGTCTTGCCAAGTTCTGCCATCGCATGTAGGAAATGGAATTTTTTCCGTTGTTGTAGTCCAAGAGTTTTCGCCCTCAATATTAAATACGCCAGTTATACCAAACCAAGCATCATCTATAAGATTATTTTGTGCGTTACAAATCCAAGATGGAGTAAATACCTCCGCCTTATCCTTGGTTCTTTTCAGAACTTCTTCCTTGGATTTTTCTGTTCTGGGTTTAATTACTTGACCACGCTTGCCAGTAATGGCTTCGGTTGTGATATAGTCCGTTGACTTATAACCTTTACGAATATAGGTATCCGTTGCCCACATAATGTTTTTCTTAGTGGTCCTATCGACTAGCAGAACCTGTAAAAGTTCTAAACTAAGGTCTTTTATATAATTTTCTTTTATATCAACTTGATTATTCAATGTAAAGTCCTCGATTTCTTATTTCAACAACCACAGTGCAAGGTCTACGATTTTAATTCCTTCGTAGGAATATTCGTCATGTTTTGTGTTTGCAATGATCATTTTTGGATGAGCATCGGCAATTTTCAACAATGGCTCGTATTCGCGCTTGAATGTGTCGGGATTGTCAATATTGTCACTTACTTGGATGTAAATTTGTTCGCTACCACGTTTTGCAACAAAGTCAACCTCTTTTTGATAAAGTTTGCCAACATAAATCTCATATCCGCGACGCATGAGCTCCAAACAAACAATATTTTCGTAAATTCTACCATAGTCCATGTTTCTACTGCCCAACAATGCGTACCTAAAACCAACGTCACTTAGGTAGTATTTGTCGGATGTGTCAAGATACTTCTTGCCCTTGATATCGTAACGCTTAACATCATAGAACATGTAAGCGTTGCACAAATATTTTACATACTTGCCAATGGTAACATGGTTTGTTGTTATCTTGTTTGATGTAAGAGTGTCGCTTACTTTGTTTGGCGAAGTTAAGTTGCTGATGTTGTCCATCAAAAACTCGGATAGATGGTCCAAAACGTACGTGTCTGGCAATTTGTATTTGGTTACTAAATCTCGGTTCACAATAGTGTTGTAGACTTCGCTTATATATTTAACCCTATCTTGTTCGTTTTTGTACACATAGGAGCCGGCCAATCCACCTTTGATGGTGTATTGTTTGAAGAGTTCGTCAATGTTACTTTCTTCGCTGTAGTAGCGAGCAAATTCCTTAAAGCTAAATGGAAGAACATGGATTTCGATATATCTACCAGTAAACAAAGTGGCCAAATCATTGCTAAGAAGAAAAGCATTGGAGCCAGTTATATAGATATCGTACTTTCCGCTTGTATAAAGACTATTAATCGCTTTTTCAAAGTTTTCACAAAGCTGAACTTCGTCAATAAACAAATAATTGTTCTTTCCCGTCACATAGCAGGACTCAACATAGTCATGCAATTTGTGATACTCCATTATTTCTTCATACTTAAGATTGAAAAAGTCCACAAAAATGATGTTCGCAGATTTATCATTTACTTTCAAATAATTGATATAGGACTCCATCAATTTTGATTTACCAGAACGTCTAATGCCAGTTATTATTTTGATATCTGGTGTACCCTTTAAATCTATCAATCTGTTTAAATAATCTGTTCTTTCAATAACTTTCATAAGCCCAGCTCCACTTTCGAAACTTTAAAATTTTTCATTTTTTGAAATCGATAATATTATATATCACAAATTTATTGTTGTCAATATGTTGTGTCAAAAAATATTCTTTACAAGATTTTAATTATTCATTTTGAGCATATAAGTTTTCATGCAAATTTATCTTAAAACCATCATGAATATTAGATATTTATAGTGGTTAAAATGAGTCAAAAATTAGCTGTATTTTGGATGCCAAATTTTCCCTCAAAATTGTTCCAAAATTCCCATTTGAGAGTTAGACGTGCCTTATATATATACAAGTGGCGCCGCTTCGCGTCGCCAATACAAGGCACGCCAAACAAGAAAAAAAAGCGGAAAAAATAGTGCAAATAATGATGGGCGGCGATGTCGACGCTGAACCGCTTTTTCGACATCTTCGCCTTTTCCCATCACATGCTTTTTCACTACACATTTTGCCGTTGCTTTATTCTTTTTTCTTGGTTTGTTTGTGCTTTACCTTGTACTCTTGGCGAACACAACTCTACGAATAAATGTGGCTACGTTATTTCCTCATTTGCATAATCTACCCAAACACTTTACATTGCCCATCCCCTGCCTAATTGGTACGGGGATTTTTGCTTTTTCTGCGAACAAAATAACTAGTATTTTTTATAAAAGGGCTACGATTCCGCCATTTCTCGTGGCTATTAAGTAGAGGCAAAAATTTCCTGACACATTTTCTTGAACATGCAAAATTAGCATGATACAATATTGGCGAATCATAGTGGATTCAAATAGCCACGAGGTGGAGCATCTTGACATGCTGTAGTTTTAATCTAAAATTTCAGCATTGGCCCGTCAACTTTCGCCCATTCCTGTGGCTATAAATTAGAGAAAAGGTGTCTTTTCTACTTTTATCCGCGAACAAAGCAACTTTTATTTTTTTATTGCAAAAAGGGGCTTACTTTTTGCCGTTTTCGTGAGTTATAAGTAGAGGGATATTTTTTTCTCGCAACACAATTTCATACTTAAGGAGAATTATTAGATAGTTCTTTTGTATTCGAAGTGACAAGCCTAGTTAATAGATAGCGTAAATGCACAAGCCCGTAAGCCGAGGGTTGTATCGGTCGGTTGCACTTAAAAAGAAGCGTAATACATAGTATTGGGCTTTCTTTTGGTGCTCCTTTTTATGAAAAATATCTAAAAAAGGAGGTAAACACCATGAAAAAGCAACCAAAACTAGAACTTGTGACCATTGGCAGTCCAAGCATTTCGGCCTTGCCCGAAACGGAGCAAAAGCATTTTTACATGACATTGCTCGCACAAATTTTGAAGCTTTACAAAGAGAGAAAGCAAAAGGAAAACTAGTGTGCACCAAAGTGTGTATATCTACGGCAGACAGTCAAAGTAAAGATAGGGAATAGTAAAAGAAAGATTAGATAAGACAAGAAGAACGCAATACAGATTTGCGAAAACAAAAAAATAAATAGAAAAACAAAGTTTTACTGCCGTTTAATTAACTGCAAAGGCGAAACAACCAACAATTTATCTTTCGCCTTTGTCGGAGCGTAAACGGAACGTCTCTTTTCTGCAAGGGTAAAGTGAATTGCTTTAGTGCAACCCTTGCATAAAAGGCATTAAGAAAACAAATATAACACAACATAAGCCGTTTCGTTTTGATCGCTCCTGTCGAAAGACAAATCTAAAAATAATTAAAAGGAGTAATTAAAATGAAAAAACAATTTAAAACAGCGGTTATATACGCTAGATATTCTAGTGATAACCAAACCGAGCAAAGCATCGAAGGTCAACTTCATGTTTGCGAGGACTATGCAAAAGGCAACAACATAGTAATTTTAGATACCTACATCGATAGAGCTATGAGTGGCACCAACGACAATCGTCCCGCTTTCCAAAAAATGATTGCAGATAGCAAAAAGAAAGAATGGGACTACATACTGGTTTACAAATTTGACAGATTCTCACGCAACAAGTATGAAACAGCAAAACACAAAGCAACATTGAAAGAAAACAACGTTTTGTTAGTGTCCGCTACCGAATACCTACCAGAAACTCCGGAAAGAATAATTATGGAGTCCCTCTTTGAGGGTTATGCAGAATACTACTCTGCAGAACTCTCACAAAAGGTAAAACGTGGCATGTGTGAAACACGACTTAAAGGCAACTTTACAGGCGGCTACTTGATTTATGGCTACAAAATAGAAAACAAAAAAGTTGTCATCGATGAAGACAAGGCCGAAGTGGTTCGATTCATTTACAACCAATATGCAGTAGGTACGTATGTAAAAGACATAATTGCAGAATTAACAGCTAAAGGTGTTCTCAATAGGGGCAAGCCCTTTGCAAGAAACACCGTTTACAGCATACTAAAAAACGAAAAGTATTCGGGCATATACAGATTTGAAGACCAAGTTTTTGATAACATTTTCCCACAAATTGTGCCAACAGAGACTTTTCAAGCAGTAAGACGTAAAGTGGAAAGCAATCGCTATGGCAAGAGTAGTACAACAACAGTATATCTACTGCGACACAAATTGAAATGTGGCTACTGTGGCAGTAGCATCGCATCCGAAGGCGGTACAAGTCGTAATGGCGAAGTGAAAAGATACTACAAATGTATGGGCCGAAGACATGGCAATGGTTGCAAGAAATCTATGCTCCGAAAAGAGTTTTTGGAAGAATTTGTAGTTAATGCAATAGTGACGCTACTAACCGACAAACGACAAATGGATGAAATTGTTAGTGAACTACTCAAACAACAAGATATTCATTCCAAAGAAAATGCAACATTGAATTTGCTTGTACGAGAAAAACGTCAATGTGAAACTGCATTAGAAAACATTATGCGTGCGGTTGAAAAGGGCATTATTAACAACACAACAGGCAAGCGCATGAAAGAGTTGGAGTCAAAACTGGAAGAACTAGAAAAGAAGTTGCTCGTAGAAAAGAGTAAGGTATCCGTAAAACTTACCGAAAAAGACATCACAGAATTCTTTGTGCAAGCGCTCAAACTTGAGCCCAAATTACTAATTAGCTACCTTGTAAAAGAAGTGCGTCTATTTGACGACAAAGTAGAGATACAATTCAATACCCCAATAAATAAAAGTCCTGACGACAGTCAGGGCTTTTTGTTTTATACAGGTTTTAGAAAAATGCCATACACAATTATTAACAAACCACAACCAAAATTGAAGTCAGTAAAGGTAGAAATTTACATATAAAAAACGTGGCTATTTATTCCACGTCCCTCTTGACAACGAGCCTCTGCAAGTATGTTGTTAAGGCGTAAAGAAACGCGCCAAACAGCCCACTTGCATGGGCTTTTTTGTTGCCTTTTCGGCAGATAGCCTAACACACTTGCTCTCATTGTCAAGAGGCTTTCGACGGCATAAACGCCACTATAAGCAAAATTCAAATGCGGTTGAGCAAGTCTTCGAGATGGTAGTTTTTTGTCTTTTGTGGCAAAAGAAAAAGTCCTCAAATGAGAGCGTGAAGACAAAAAAATAACCTAACCCGAAGTTGGTTCGGATTAGGTTTGTAATGGTTGCGGGGGCAGGATTTGAACCATACGACCTTCGGGTTATGAGCCCGATGAGCTACCAGACTGCTCTACCCCGCGATAAGGCACTTTCGTGCAAATTGCATCACTGTTTTGATGCTTGTATATGATACATCATACGTTGCCTTTTGTCAAGGGTTTTTAGCCCACAAATGGGTAATTTTTGTGCAAAAATTGCCTACTTTTAGTAAAATTTGGCTTATTCGTTTGTTTGCGTGCGCATTTTTGAGCAGGCCAACAACAAAACTCTGTATTTGCAAGCAGTACATTGGACGCTGAAAAATGTCAAAAGTGGAAAAATGCTGTTGTTTAGAAAAATCATCGGGGCAAAAGTTCTTTGTTGGGCAGTGGGAGGTGTCCGTCAGTTTGCTGGCGTTGCAGTTGCTTTTTTGTTATCAAAAACTATCCCCAAAAAACAAAAATAGGGCAAAAATTTTTCCAAAAAAGTTACCGCTATTTTGTTGACAACATCAAACGCCTTTGGTATAATAAGTAGGCTTATGACAGTAGCAAGGGTTTTACGACCTCGGTATGTAAGCGATGTGGCGGCGTAGCTTAGATGGTTATAGCGGCCGGTTCATACCCGGCAGGTCGTTGGTTCGAATCCGACCGCCGCTACCAAAACAATGGCTCCTTGGTCAAGCGGTCAAGACATCGCCCTTTCACGGCGGTAACAGGGGTTCGATTCCCCTAGGAGTCACCATATGGGGAGTTAGCTCAGTTGGGAGAGCATCTGCCTTACAAGCAGAGGGTCACAGGTTCGAGCCCTGTACTCCCCACCATACAGTGTCTATAACGGACTTCGTTATAGACGCTTTTTTATCTCCGTTTTACGGAGATTTTTTTATTTTAGCCGATAGTATGCGGTAAATGCTAATTAAAGCGAACAGTAGGGCTATTTCTATCACATAAATATGTTTTTTCGCAAGTGATTCAAGTGCCTTATACAACCATTTTTACGAGCATGTCTATGTACTCTTATTTCAATTGACTGCCCATGTATACTTGCATTTTTACCTTTTGTTGTAAAAGGAAAAGCCCTGACTATGTAAAATGCACCCCAAAAGTGTCTAACTTTTGGGGTGCATTTCAACTGCGTTGGTATTTCTTTGTTTTGCGACAAAGTCGTTTTGTATGTATTGTTTACTTGGCTAATATGTAGTTCGGTTGTGAATAAGGTTACTTTGCAAGTATTGTCCTTTGCAAACTTGGTTCAGCTTGCGAGTGTTTTTTATCAGTACTCGCTGATGTTTCCCACCTTTACTTCAAAGTTGACACCAGACCAACCTTTGTGCTTTTGTCTGATGCGACCAATCAAGCTCTTGCCTTCGCGGAAAAGGTCGTTCATAACTTCCTTTTGGAAACTTTGCGCATCGCTAATCATCATGTTGTATTCACTTTGTGTTTCGGCAGAGCAACCAGTGGTGTCAATGGTGAAGTCCACTGTAAAGTAGGCATCGTCGCCGTAGTGAGAAAATGTTACGTAACTGCTGATGGAGCAGTCAAATGGCAGGTTTCTGCTACGAGAGTTGTCGCTTGCAATGTCGTCCATGTAGTAGTCCAGTTGGCTGTTGCCTTCGTATTCGTCATCGCTGGAGCCACCGCTGTAAGAGCTTCCGCTGTAGGAACTGCTACTTGAACTGCCGTAACTGCGACCGTAACTGCGACCGGAACTACGTCCCGAGCTGTAACTGCCGTTGTAGTCGTCGTCGCTGTCGGGGATGGGCGCGCCAATGCTTGCCATGATCCAACCATGCTCTTTGTAGAACTTGAACAGTGGAACAATTCCCAAAATTGTAACAACAATCATTGCTATCATCAAAGGAAGTGAGCCAAAGATGGAAAGCAGTTGAATCACAAAACCAATTACTCCGCCAATCAGTGCGCCACCAAGTGGCAAAACGGGAATCAAACCACGAGGCGCATCGTAGTAGTCTACAAGTGTTGCCAACCAAAGTGTTGCAACCGTCATAGGCATTGCGCCACAAATAATGATTCGTTCCAAAATGTTGTAGCTGTAGTACTCACCAATGTGTGTGAGCAAGTCTTGGATGGAGTGGATATCTTGTGGTTGTGGGAACAGGTCTTGGTAGGATGCTGCAAATGCGCAAAACATTGCAAATATCACGCTCAGCCAGAACAAGACGCGTCCAAAACCGCCCAAAAATTCCAACAAATCCCCAAACACGCAAAAGGCAAACCCCACGGCAATTGCACCGAAAAGCCCTGCACATTGTTGACCGTCAGCACTTGCAAACCCAACCAATACGCCAATAACAACGACGTTCAAAATCAATCTAAGAATTTTCATACTTCCCCCTCAAAAAAAATCTCAAAAATTTATCTACGGCTTAAAGAATAACTTACAATGGCAACAGTACTACAGTGTCCTCTGTTTACCGACGGCTGAGTACCCTGCGTACCCAAGCGATGCACTCTTATATAGTATACTGATTGCTACGCAATAGATTATGAATATGTTATACCATATTACGCGCGCATTGTCAATTACGCAAAGCAAAAAAGGGCGTTCAAATGCGAGAGGTATTTTGCCATTTGCATTACCCATCTCTCATCTTACCTATTGACAACTTTGCAATCTGCTTGTATAATTGTATCAATAAAACTATTTCAAGGAGGCTTACACCTATGCCAATCCCAACCCCTCACATCTCTGCAAAATTGGGTGATTTCGCTCCAACCGTACTTATGCCAGGCGATCCACTTCGCGCAAAGTTTATTGCGGAAACATATCTAACTGACGCTAAACTTGTAAACAACGTTCGTGGCGTACAAGGTTACACAGGTTTGTACAACGGCAAGCCTATTTCCGTTATGGCAAGCGGTATGGGTATCCCATCCATCGGTATTTACAGCTACGAGCTGTTCAACTTCTACGGTGTAGAAAACATCATCCGTATCGGCTCTGCTGGTGCAATTCACCCTGATCTCAAAGTTCGCAACCTTGTTTTCGGTCAAGGCGCTTGCACAAACTCCAACTACGCACACCAATTTGGTATGCCTGGTACGATCGCACCAATCTGCTCTTTTGACCTTTTGCAAAAGGCTGTTGCTCAAGCGGAAAAAATGGGCGTAACCTACAAAGTAGGCAACATCTTGGCAAGCGACACCTTCTACGATGACGGCGCTGGTAGCAAAGTTTGGGGCAAAATGGGCGTTTTGGCAGTAGAAATGGAGTCTGCAGCACTCTATCTCAATGCAGCTCGCGCAGGCAAAAAAGCTCTTTGCATTTGCACAATCTCCGACCACCTTCTTACAGGCGAAGAACTCTCTTCCGAAGAACGTCAAAACTCCTTCCACGAGATGATGCAACTTGCATTGGAAATTGGCACACAAGAGTAGTGCGCTTTGCGCGGTGCAACATCCCAAGCCAAAGAGAAACTTGCCCAAAAGGTTTTTTGCAATCAAGTAAAGTAAAAAAACGGTATATGTCAAACAAAATGGGACGCAAAATAACGTCCCATTTTGTTTGCAAAAAACTTTCTTTGCCTATTGTAATTTGTCGAACAATTTGGTATACTATAAGTAATAGTTGGCGAAACGCGCGTTTCAATAACAAAAAATTGTGGAGAAAGGACCTATGAAACTCACACAACTCAAGTATTTTTTGACGGTTTGCAAGTATGGCAGTTTTTCCAGCGCATCCAAGGCGTTGTTTGTATCGCAGCCGGCAATTTCCCAAGCTATTCGCGATTTGGAAAGCGAGTACAACATCGTACTGTTTTTGCGCAACAACAACCACTTGGAGCTTACTGACGATGGCAAATGGCTACAACAAAAGGCAGACAACCTCTTGCGCCAAGCAGAAGACCTGCGCAAGGACCTGATTGCTCGCGCGGAAAGTCGTCTTGCTGTAAAAATTGGCGTTGCGCCAATGATTGGCAACATGTATTTTTATCCTCGCATCAACGATATGCAAAAGCAACTGCCAGACATAGTGTTGGATGTCAAGGAGTCGGGCAGTTTGGAGATTCGTCGTTGGTTGGATCGTGGCACAATCGACCTTGGGTTGTGTTTGTTGGATTGCATGGACTTGACAAAGTTCAATCACACAAAAATCTGCGATTTGGAGCTCAAATTGTGCGTGCACAAAACCCATCCCCTTGCCCATCGCAAAACAATCAGCTTTGAGGAGCTTTCCAAATACCAAATTTGTATGTTGAGCGAAGACAGTTACCAAAACGCCCTGTTGAAAGGCAAGTTTGAGGATGCTGGTGTCAAGCCAAACGTGTTGATGTATAGCAGTCAGTTGAGCAGTTTGTTTACCCTGCTTTCCTACGGCAATTGCTGTGGTTTTATGTTAGAAGGCTTTGGGGGCGATGAGTACGTTCTTATTTCCATGGACGAACCCATCATGTTGCACATTGGTCTTGTTTGGGATGCAAAGTTGCCCGAGTATTCACACATCAATCGCGTCCGCAGATATCTCAAACGCGCTCTCAAAAATTAACCATCTCCCACAACTTTAGCTTATACTGCGCCACTGCGCCAAAAGGTTTTGTAAAAACAAAATCTTTTGGCGCTTTTTGTTGTTGTACAGCAAAAAACGCCTAAAAAAACCAAAAAAACGACGTTGTTTTTTCATTTTTGTCGATGCAAACTACAAAGTCAATAAGAGGCGATTTGCGCAACATTTTATCCCGAAAAATGGGGATTGCTATAACTTTTGCTTTTGCTGATAAACTAATTATTTCTTGATATTTCAAAAATCAGTGTTATGATGTAGTTGAGAAATATTTATTTATAACTGCATGCATCATATTGACGAGCAAAAATCGTCAATTAGTCACTTAAAACAATAACCTTTGATGAAAAAAACTTAAAATCCTCAAAACAGCAGTGGACAACTCATCACGACGAGGCACCCCCTGCAGGGGGTGTTTGCATTTTACAACGCAAACGATTTTTTCGTAAAAGGTTTTTTTGCACTTTTGGTGCATAACTCAAAATTTTTTATCAAATTTAATTTTTCTAACAAACGATTCATTTTGCAAACCAAAAGCCCTAAAATTTGGAGGTATTTGATATGAAAAACAGTCTGGCACTTCAAAAACACTTTGAGTGGCGTGGCAAAGTGGAAACAAAGGTCAAAGTTCCCGTTTCCACCAAAGATGATTTGATGCTTTGCTACACTCCAGGGGTGGCTGATGCTTGCATGGCCATCTACGAGCAACCAAAGTTGAGCTTTGAACTTACTGGTCGCGCCAACACGGTTGCTGTCATCACCGATGGCACAGCAATTTTGGGTCTTGGCAACATTGGCCCAGAGGCAGGCATGCCTGTTATGGAAGGTAAGTGCGCATTGTTCAAGCACTTTGGCAATGTTGATGCTTTCCCCATCTGCTTGCGCACCACCGACCCCGAAGAAATCATCCGCACAATCAAACTGTTGGAAGGCAGTTTTGGTGGCATCAATTTGGAAGACATCTCCGCTCCGCGCTGTTTTGAAGTGGAACGTCGCCTAAAGGCAGAAATGGACATCCCCGTTTTCCACGATGACCAACACGGCACAGCTATTGTTGTTGGTGCGGGCGTAATCAATGCTTGCAAAGTTACTGGCAGAGATATCCACGATGTCAAAGCGGTAGTCAACGGCGCAGGCGCAGCAGGTATTGCCATTGGCAAGTATTTGCTTGAACTTGGCATCAAGGACGTAATCATGGTGGACCGCCAAGGTATCTTGGTCGAAGGCGAGTCTTACCCCAACCACGCTCACGAAGAAATTGCAAAACTCACCAATCGCCAGTTTGTCAAGGGCACTTTGGCCGATGCCCTTGTTGGCAGAGATTTGTTTGTAGGCGTGTCTGTTGGCAACATTGTTTCCAGCGAAATGATTTCCAAAATGGCGCAAGACCCCATTGTGTTTGCCCTTGCAAACCCCATCCCCGAAATAGCCCCAGACAAAGCTAAACTTGGCGGAGCAAAGGTTGTTGGCACAGGTAGCAGTCAGCACCCCAACCAAGTCAACAACGTTATGGTTTTCCCCGGTATGTTCCGTGGCGCATTGGATGTGCGCGCAAGCGATGTCAATATGCAAATGATGATGGCGGCATCCTATGCTATTGCAGCTGCAGTACCTGCCGACCAACTCACAGCAGAAAACGTTTTGCCAGTGGCAGTAGACCAAAAGGTGCACGACGCCGTTGCCGATGCAGTTCGCAAGGCGGCGCGCGAAAGTGGCGTTGCTCGCAAATAAAGCAAAGCTTTTACCTATTGTTCGGTGGAAGGCACAGCTTGTGCAAGTTTACAACTAACAGTCAAGGTAACTCAAAACTTTTACGCACTTGGTTGTGCATCAAACAAAACACAGCGATAGCAAGTGGCAAAAGCAACACGCTCCGCTTGCGTATCCCACACAAAGTGGACAAACAATCCACACAAATTTAGGCTTTAACTACCAAAAGTGAATGGGTAGTTGCAAATATCAAATTAAATAAAATTTTTTATGGAGGTAAACACTATGACAAAATCATCAAAAACGTTGTTTGTGATTTTGATTGCAGCACTTTTGTGTCTGTCTCTTACTCTCGTTGCTTGCGAGCCATCAGTGGTATATCAAGTAACATTTGGTAGCGAGGCTGCACAATCGGTGGAAAAGGATGGCTCCATCACAGTACCCAACTACACTGTGACAGATCCACAGTTGCAAACCTGCCTTGGTTGGTCCTTGCAAGAAGGCAAAACTTCCGCAAGTGACGTTACCGTTGCAGTAGGTGCAACACTCACTTACCAACAACTCGGCGAGTTGGCAGTTGATGGACAAGTTAAGTTCTATCCTGTAGTTTCCACCAAAAAGTCCATTGCGTTGACTTTGAAAGGCGCAACTGACAAAACTGCAACACTTGTCGAAGGCGACAACACGTCTGTTGCCGCGCCCGAAGTGACAGTTGGCGCAAAGCAAGAGTTTTTGGGTTGGGCAACAACACAAGATGCAACAACAGCTCAAATTTCACCAGATGCACTCATCAACTACGAAGCAGTTTCCGCTTTGGCAACAAACGGAACATTGACACTTTTCCCAGTGCTCAAAACCTACGACCTTGTTGTTGGTATCGTAAACTACAACTTCGAGCTTGTTACTGACGAAGGCGAGGTTATCCATGATGTCAACTACTACGTTGGTCTTGTGGAAGAAGACTTCTCCGCGCTTTACCCAGAACTTGAAGTTTTGTACCGTCTTTACAGCTACGAAAACGGTATCGAAGCTTGTGGCGCACAAATCAATGCCGATGGCGATGTTGACGTTATCCTTGCTGGTAACACAATCGACGACCCAGCAAAAGGCAATGTAACAGTTATTGCAAAGGCTCGTCTTGCAGCAAAGTACAACCCAGACAACTCACGTCGTGGCGCATTGGTTACAAACAGCAAAGCAGCTCTTGATATGTACGCATTGGTTATCGGTAGCGAAAACAAAGACGTTGCTCTTACCATTGGCGAAACAACCACAACATTGAACAAAGCAATCGGCAACAAGTTTGACGTTAGCGGTATCACAGACCCATCTGGTCGCGTTTTGATCGGTTTTGACCGTGATGCAACAGCAACTACACCAGAAGTTGTCGGCACCGAACTTGACTACGATGCAGTAGCTAACTTGGCAACCGAAGGCGCAGTAACACTGTACCCAATCTGGGGCGAGTTCGACCTTATTGTTGCGGTTTGGGGTCAAAACGGCAACAGTAACAACTACGTAACAGTAGAACAAATTGCACAAATCGAAACGGACTTCCGCGCTTATCTTGCAACGCAAGGCATTACCGATTCCATCTTGCGCTTCGATCGCGTTGAAGGCAAGACGGATGAGTACGCCGCAAACATTGCAACAGACGTTTTGGTAATTTTGAGTGGTAAAAATGTCGAAAGCCAAACAGGTGCAACAGGCAAGTATGAGTGCGTCAATATCACCGTTAATAGCACTCGTTACGCAGGCGTATTTACAGACAGAGTTACTACTGAACAACAAACATTTGTAGATTTGTTCATCAAGTTTGTTGCTGAAGACACGGTGGAAGTTACTATTGGCGAAGCTAAAACAGTAGTAAGTCTTCTTGACAAAAATACAGTAGACCTTTCCGCGGTAGAAATCCCAACTGGCAAAAAACTTGTTGGTTTCGCAACTACCGAAGGCGCAACAACAGCGGAAGTTGCAGGTACCATCATCAACTATACAGCAGTTGCAGAACTTGCTACCGAAGGCAAAGTTACGCTTTATCCAGTGTTTGAAGATGACGTAAAGGTTGACCTTGTATTTGACGTTTTGTTCAAAAACATTACTCAAGACCAAATTGACACATTGATTGCTAACTTCAAAGCGTGGCTTGTAGCAAATGGCGACACAACAGAGTACAACATTGTTGTTCGCACAGACTTTGTTGGTTCAGGCGAAGACTTCCTTGCTCGTGTCAAATCCACAGGCGATGTGGACGTTGTTCTTGGTGCAAGTAACCTTGTTTCTCAAACGGGTAACGAAATAATCGTTCAAGAGGGCGATGGCGCTTACGGACAACTTTTGGCAGTTGAGGGTTCGTCTCGTCGTGTTGGTATGATTGTTGGTTGCGCTCACAGCGAACTTGCAATCAAGTTTGTACAATTCTGCCAAACAGCTCCCGAAGCGTAATTTCTACAAGGAAACAGTTTCCCAAAACAACACAATTTGTTTTGGTAAACAATTAACAAATGCGGACAAGTTGGCAACACACAACTTTGCTACAAAGTTTGTTGTAGCATATCGCACAATTAGCTAAAAATTAAAAAACATAAATCGTTCCCCTTGGCCACAAAAACTGTGGCTTTGGGGAGCAAAAGGAGTAAAAAATGGACAACCAAACCCCTTGCACCGTGAGTGAACAAAATCTCATGGGCAAAAAGAAGCGTTTTTGGGGATCAACGACATTTTGGCTTTGCCTTGCGTTGCTCTTGGTATTGATTGGTGGTGTGTTCGCACAAATGATCAACACCAACTTTTACCAAACAGACTTGATTGACTTTAGTATCCCAACGGATGACGGTCAATGGGTATGCGGTACGGTGTTCAAGCCAAAAACAGCAACGTCCTCCAACCCGGCACCTGCAGCAGTGTTTGTGCCTGGTTTCCAACGCACCAAGGAATCTCACTACGACATCGCCTTGGAACTTGCTCGCCGTGGTATTGTGTGCTTTATCATCGACCCATACAACCAAGGCGACTCATCCGCATCACTCAACACCAGCTCTTCTTCGGCGGAAGGCGGTGCATATGGTGCAATCCCACTTGTAAACTACTTGTATGATACAACCAACGTAAACTACATCGACCGCGACAACATCTCCATTGTTGGTCACTCTGCTGGTGGTAACTCCGCATTGACGGCGGCTGTTTACTTCTCTAACGAGGCTGGCGGTGTGTACGAAAACTGCAAAATCAAAGCCGTGTACGTTTCCGGTTACATTCGCAACATCATCGACGTTGACTTTGTCTACAACGAAGATGGCGAAAAATTGTTTGTTACCCCCGAAGGAGAAGACACAACAGACAAATTTGCAGGCCTTGTAAAGCTTGGCTCAAGCGGCGTCGATTGGGATGGTAGCAAATGCGCAAACTTGTGCGTAAACCTTGGCTTTGGCTATTGCGAGTTTGACGAAGGCGCTTGGCAAAATGCAAACTTGACAGGCGATATCTCTCGTGTGGACAGCTACGAAAGCTTGGCTCTTATGACAAGCGGTAACAACCACCTTTACCTTCGCGAAACAGGCATTGAAGTGGGCAAAATCTACGGTCAACCAAGTGACGGCACAATGCGTGTTGGCTATCAAGAAAACACCCTTCACGGTGTTCAACCTTTCGATATCCGCGCAACTGCACACATTTTGTACTTCTTCGATTACCTTTACGAACTTGATACACCAATCGACTGCAACAACCAAATTTGGGGCTGGAAACAATTTTTCCAACTTATTCTTATGATTGGCGTGTTCATGTTCATCTTCCCTGTAACACAAATTTTGATTGACGCCCCATTCTTCAAGTCCATCAAGTTTGACCGCCCAGTTAAAGCTCGCCCAACATCCGCAAAGAGCTGGATTGTGTTTGCAGTAACATTGCTTATTGGTGCAACTTGTGCGTGCTTTACATTTGTTCCATTGGCAGACTTGTCCAAGATTTTGTTTGCTGATGCGGCAGCGCACAAGGTAACTTGGTTCTTCCCCGAACGTATGAACAACGCAGTTATGCTTTGGGCATTTGTCAACGGCGTAGTTGGTATTGGTTTGTTCTTTGGTAGCTGGGCATTGTTCGGCAGAAAGAACGGCGAAAAGATCAAGGATATGGGTTTGTGGATTGGTGTAGGCAACTTCTTCAAAACACTACTTTGCGCATTTTTGGTATGGTTGGCGTTCTACTCACTTGTTCACATTGTCAACACCTTGTTTGGCGTAGACCCACGCTATACATTTGTTGCAATCCGTGTTACTAACGTAAGATACTTGGTATACATGCTAATGTATCTTCCTTTCTTCTTTGTGTTCTACTTCTCCAACTCATTGAGAGTAAACTTGTCCGCCCACACCAACAACGATGGCAAGGGCTGGTGGAAAGTTTTGAACTACGCTTTGGCTGTGCTTGCAAACACTCTTGGTTTGTTTGGAATTTTCGCAATTCAATACATCTCCATTGCACAAACAGGTACAATGTACTGGACAACCGACTGGTTGTACACAAATATGCTTTGGATTTTGATTCCTTTGATGTTTGTATTGCCTATCTTCCAAAAGATCATCTACAACAAGAGCAAAAACATCTACCTTGGCGCACTTATCACTTGCTTGATCTTTGTCACAATCTCAATGTGCAACTCTGTGGCTCACGGCCCATTCTACTTTTAGGAGGTAAGCTATGAAAATTAGAAATATCGTACTTCTCACTGTTATGGTGTTGGTACTTACCCTTGCTCTCCTGTTTGTAGTAGGTGGTGCAGGCGACACCGATTATCCACGTTCATTTACAGTAAAATTTATCACAGGCGAAGGCGCAACGCAAATTGCTCTACAAGTTGTCAAAGAGGGCTACGGTTTGGAACCTATCCAAACACCAACCCACGACCAAGTTGCCATCTTCCGCGGATGGTATGCTGATGCCGACTACACCGAGCCATGGGATGTCAACACCTACCGCGTAATGGGCGACACAACCTTGTACGCAAAGTGGTCCTTCCCAACGGACACTCCAACAGAGTTTGCCCTTGGCACGGATGCTTTCACAAGATCCATCACTTGGATTCAAACTGGTATTGCTTCTCGCTCTGAGATTGTTGTTAGTGTAATCTCTGGCGAAGAAGTTCCTGTATACGAAGAAGACCCCCGTTTGGGCGAGATTGTTCAAGTAGGAACCAAAGTCGAGTACGATCCACTTACACTGGATATTTTGACAGGCGATTTGGTAGTTGACAACAACCAACTCACATTTACATCCGACGAGCCTTTGACTGGCGGTATGTACAAAATCATCATCACAACTTTGAAGTCTGGCGTTGAGCCAGTAACATTCGAGGATATTCGTTTCAAGGGCACAGGCACTGCCGAAGATCCATATCTTGTTTATACCGAACAAGATTTGTTGTACCTCACAACAAAGTCTTTCGACTCCAACACTCATGCAAAGTTGATGAACAACGTCACAATCCAATCTGTCTATGCTGACAAACGTGGTTGTATCTACGATGGCAAGTTTGACGGCAACGGCAAAACTGTAACTATCAAAAACAACTCTGGTTTGTTCTACGAACTTGGCGAAAATGCCGAAGTTTACAACCTCACATTGAAGGGCTCAATTTCCGGCTCCGACCCAAGCTTGGGCGTACTTGCTAACTACAGCAGTGCATACATCCACGATGTAAGATCTTTGGCTGTATCGGTAAAGAGCACCGGTGGCAAAGTTAACGACATCACATCCCTTGCAAAGGGTGGTGCTGGCGGTATCGTTGGCACAAACAAAGCGAAAGGTCGTATCACAGCTTGTCAAGTAACAAATGCACAAGACAACACAATCAACGGTAAAATTGGTGTTGGCTGTGTTGCAGGTGTTAACTACGGCAAAGTGTACAACATGACAATCGAGGGTATCGTTGGTGCATACAACGGTAACGAAATCTCTCAAACAATCAACAACACATTCTGTGGTACAGTAGTTGGCGTAAACTACGGCACAGTTAGCCAAGTCTACTCCGAAGGCAAAGCAAACAGCAGACGTATCGATGGCGGTAACGAAGGGGACGGCGCTAACAACGTTGGCGGTATCGTTGGTTACAATGCCACAGGCGCTACAATTTCCGAGTGTTTCTTTGCTGGTATGCGTTGCGTTGGCGACACAAACGTTGGTGGTATTGCTGGCTACAACGATGGCACAGTAATCAACTGCTACACAGGTCGTCGTTTGCGTAGTCCTTCCGCTACAACCGACCCACAACGTCAATTTATCTCTCCAGTGATTGGTAGCTACAACGTTGGTGGTATCGTTGGTCAATGTGGACCTAACTCCGTAGTAGAAAACGTATTCTCCACTGCAAATGTTTGGGCTTATGGCGAACAAGCTTACTCCGTAGCGGAAAAAGCTAACAACGCTGTTTACGTGATGTACAACCAAAACCGTCGTACAGCTGACCGCTGGTTGGGTCAAAAGTATGGCGTGGTTTACTCCGACGAGCTTCTTGCTCCTGTTGGTACAAACATCAAGGGTATCGACAACAGCAGTCGCAAAAACGTTGTTGTCAACCACCTTCTTGGTTGGGACCTTGTCGAAGTTAAAAACGAATACACAGGCGAAATGGTACTCACTCAAGTCAAAAACGAACAACTCTGCGAAGAAATCCTTGCTATCTTGGGTAGCAAATTCAAGGCAGATTCCACTTGGGGCATTGTGCTTAGCTGGAACAGATAGCAAACTTACAGGCTATGTCGCAACATTTGTGCAAACATTTCTTGTGACATAGCCAATCAAAAAGGAGACCAAAAACAATGAAAAAATTCACAAAAATATCATTGATTTGTCTGTTGGCAGTGCTGTTTGTGTTGTCCGCAACACTTGTTGCGTGCAACCAACCAGATCCGCCCGAACCAGACAAAGTAACCGTAACATTTGATACAGGTGTCGAAGGTCTTACAGTGCCCAGTCAAACCATTGACAAGGGTGCTACCGCCACCGCACCACAAGTAACAGGCGACTACCAAGTGTTTGGTTGGTACACAACAAGCGCTTGCAGTGTTGAGTTTGACTTTTCCAAGGCAATCAGCAGCGATGTTACTGTATACGGCAAAATTTTGAAGGGCGCAGGCACAACCGAAAGCCCATTTGAAATTGCCAGCGCGCAAGCATTACACGCTTTTACAAACTATGGTAGCGAACACAGCTACGTAGGCGAACTTACCGCTAACATTACCTACTCTTCCTTCAATAGTGAAAAGTACTTGTCCACAACCTTCAATGGTGTTTTGGAAGGTAACGGACACACAATCACTCTCGAAGCAAGTGAAACAGGTATTTTCTACAAACTTGGCGCAACAGGCCAAATCAAAAATCTCAAGGTTGTTGGACACATCGATGCAGTAGTTGGTAGCTGCGGGGTTGTTGTAAACCACAACTATGGCACAGTTTCCGGTATTACTACCGAAGGTACCGAAACTCACTGGAATAACAGCGGTACAGTTACCAATGGTTACTCCGATGGTATCTACTCCGTATTGGGTACAGTTGGTACACGTGCCGATGCTCTTGGCACAAGCACAGCCGATGCAGTTGCTGGCGCTGGCGGTATCGTTGGTACAAACTACGCATCCGCAACAGTCAAAGATTGTTTGAACCGTATGAACGTACGCGCAGTAGTGGGTGGTGGTGGTATTGCCGCTGTAAACTACGGAACAATCGAGCACTGCTTTAACGATGGTTGCGTTGGCACAACAGGCGACACTGCCGCAAACATGACAGCCACATTTGACTTCAGTTACCTTGGTGGTGTGGCTGGCATCAACTACGGTACAATCAAACAATGTGGCAACTTGAATAAAGTTTACGCTCACCGTTTGCCTTGGTTGTACACCGCTGACAACACCGAAACAAACTACCGCATGAACATTGGCGGTATCGCAGGCGACAACATCGCAGTGATGGAAGGCGCTTCGTACGTTGGTGGTATCATCGTTGAGTGCTTCAGCTACGGACGTATTCACGGTGACACACGTGTTGGCGGTATTGCAGGCCAATCCAATGGCTACATTGCAAACTGCGCAGCTTACGGCTTCTTTGGCGCAAGATATCGTCTTGGCGGTATCGTTGGCTACCAAAAGGCAGACGATCCAGGTGTGGTAGACAGTTGCTCTGCAATGTTCCGCGTCAAGTCCTCTCAAAGCAACGCAATCGTTGCTCCAGATGGCACACAATACACAGTTGAAGCTTTGGACGATGGTACAGTTACGGAAAACACCAATACTATTGTAGATTTCTACTGCCTGTCACTTTACGCTACAAACAGTGCTTACCACAACAACTGCGGTAACATTGCCCCAATCGACCCAGCTACAGGCGACAAGGGTAGCAACACAACAAGCACTGTTCTTAAACTTTGCACTGCATTTGATACAGTATCTTTAGATGGTACGAACAAAGCTTGGTCAGTAGATTCAACCGATGGAACAAATGATGCAACAACAACAATGGTTGCAATAAACGGCACTTACCAAGTTTACCTAAATTTGCATCTTGCTTGGCAAAAAGCAACCATCACAGCCGTTGGTCTTGATGGAACATCCACAACAATCGATGCTCGCCAAGGTATCAACTACAGCCAAGATCCATTGTCTGCTGATGGCGATAAGTGGAAAAAGAACAACTCCAACCGCAACATGTCTGGCTACTTGCCAAACACAGGTTTGCCAACACAAACTGCACCTGACGGAAAGGTTGTCATCTGGACAACTGTCAAGGATGATGCTTCCACCGAGTGGGATGGCATCTGCCGTGGCGACGTCACATTGTACGCAATGCTTGTTGACGCTCCAGCAGCGTAAAACAAAACAAAAGACGTGGGAGAGCGAACTCTCCCACGTTGCTAAAATACTTGTATAGAAGGGGTATTTTATGACCAAGACATTTAACATTGCTGTAATCCCTGGCGACGGTATTGGTACCGAAGTCGTGGCTGAAGGCGTAAAAGTACTAAAACAAATACAAAAACTTGACGGAACAATCAGTTTTGAGTTTACCCACTTCCCTTGGGGATGTGAGTACTATCTCAAAACAGGCAAAATGATGGACGACGACGGCATGGAAAAACTTGCCAAGTACGATGCCATCTACCTTGGCGCAGTTGGCTATCCAACAGTGCCAGACCACCTTTCTTTGCGTGATTTGCTTTTGAAAATTCGCATTGGTTTCGACCAATACGTAAACCTTCGCCCCATCAAATTGTTGAACGGCGCGCCCTGTCCTTTGAAGGACAAAGGCCCCAAGGACATTGACTTTGTAGTTGTTCGCGAAAACTCCGAAGGCGAGTACGCTGGCCTTGGTGAGTGGCATAACAAAGGTGCAGACGACGAGTTTGTGTACCAAATTGGCAAGTTTACTCGCAAAGGTGTGGAACGTGTAATCCGCTACGCATTTGAGCTTGCTCGTGCCGAAGGTAGAAAACGTGTAACCAGCGTTACCAAAGGCAACGCACTCAACTACTCAATGGTATTTTGGGATCAAATCTTTGCCGAAGTATCCAAGGAGTACCCAGATATCCAAGCTAACCAACTGATGGTGGATGCAGCAAGTATGAACTTTGTTTTGCATCCAGAGCGCTTTGATGTGATTGTAACAAGCAATTTGTTTGGCGATATCCTTACCGACCTTGGCGCATCCATTTCCGGCGGTATGGGTATGTGCGCGGGCGACAACCTCAACCCCGATGGCAAGTACCCAAGCATGTTCGAGTCCATCCACGGCTCCGCTCCAGACATCGCTGGCAAGGGCATTGCAAACCCCATTGCGGAAATTTGGTCAGCAGCAAATATGCTCAAACACCTTGGCTTGAAACATTGGCACGACAAAATTTTGCAAGCAATCGAAGTGTTACTTTTGTCCAAGCAAACACTCACACCAGACCTTGGTGGCAGTGCTACCACAAGCCAAGTGGGCGATGCTCTTTGCCAAATTTTGGCAACGCTGTAACTGTTGTTACGAACCTTGCAAACATTCTCACTCACAAGACTTATATTAATCGGCAATTTTGTGTAGCTAAATGGCGACTTTTGCACGCTTGAGCTACCAAGTTGTACAATGGGTGTTACTATGTCACGAACCAAATTATTCAAACTATCCATACTTTTGTTGGTGCTTGTGATGGTCCTTTCTCTTGCGGGATGCGACAACACTCCTGATGACAACGACAAGGATCAAATTCCAACAATCAAAAAGATTTCCGCAACGGAGCTTATTGACGAGCAAAATCCCCTTGTCAAGTGGCACGGACGCTACGAGTACGCCACTCACAAAAACTACCCAATGGTGATGGCATATCACACATCATCTGGCTTTACTGTGGACTTCTACGGCACCGAACTCAAAGCAACCTTTTTCCACCAAGCAACGGAAAACGGTGGCTCCAACATCTACTACCAAGTGGCAGTAGACGGCGAAACATTGCCTTCCACCAACAAGGAGCGCACAATCTGTTTGCGCGATGACCAGCTGATGGCAACCGTCACTCTTGTCAAGGGATTGGAAAAGGGCAGGCACACTGTAACTTGTCTCAAAATGAGCGAACCAAGGGATGCGTTGACAGGCATTGTGGATATCTCCACTGACGGTGGTATCTACAAGCGTGATACGCTTGCGGACAACCAAAATCTCAAGTTTATGTTTATCTGCGCAAGCGGTGGCTCTGGCTACGGCTCACTTGTGTGCGTACCCCAAGACAACGTTACTCGCACTCGCGAAAACAGTAGTAGTTTGCACGGTTTTAACTACCTTACAGCGCGTATGTTCAACGCTGACGTGCAATTTGTTGCGCAAGCAGGCTGGGGATTGTGTTTTCCTAAAAAACAATCCATTGCCGAAGTTTTTGACCACGTTGGCATTTTGGGATACTCCACAAACTCTGGCTACTACAACTCTGTTGAAGGCGCAAAAACGACCGGCCTTTGGGATCACTCCAAGTGGGTGCCAGATGTAATCATTTTGAATATCGGTGGCAACGACTCGAAAAATGCCGCTTTCAACAAGGAAGACTACCAACAAGCCGTTGTGGAATTTGTAACAAAACTGCACGAGTTGTACCCCAACGCCAAGATGCTTTGGACACACACCAAAAGCAACGCCGGCACCTATGCAATACAAGCGCTGACACAGGCTGGAATAATGTCGCAGGGCTATGTCAAGTCGGCAATCATCCCACAAGTAGGTGACGATGGCACCTATGGTGCAGCAACCCACAAGAGTTTCAAATCTCACATTACAACAGCGGACATTTTGGCCGGCTATTTGGAAGTGTACGGATTTGCTCCCGTTCGCGAAAATGTTGTTTTTGATGACTACGCGGAGTTCATCACGATGTAGCTAAATCTTATCCCAAATGGCAGATTTTGCAGGTTATCGTGCAATGACTGTGGGCAAACAATGTTGTCAATGTTTGCACAGGTGCTTTCTTTGTAGAACCAAGCAAAAAGCCTTGTCACAAAAAGCAAAGTGACTATTTACAAACTAAACAATTTCAAACAAAAAAAACGCATCCAATTTGGATGCGTTTTTGATTTGTACAATATATTTGCTTTTTGTACAGTTTAACTATACCTTTTGTATGCGTAAAGTGGCACTTTTGTGTATGTTACTAAATTACAGCAATCTTGCCAAATACTGCTTTGTAATGGAGCAATGTTTATGCAATAGCCTACATACAAATAGTTACAAACATTGATAACACAACGCAAAAAACTTTTTAAACTCAACACCGGAAACAATTTGTGTTGTTCCGTTTTTGTAAGAACAAATATAAAATATAGATGCAATAATGGTACAGTTTGCGACAATCATCGTTTTGCGATATTTTTATTGTTCAAAATTGTAAAAACTATAACTATCTTTTTTAGAAAAAATCCAAGCAAAAGGAGCATATTTATGAACGCTATTGAAATCAAGGGACTTTCAAAAAGTTTCCGCGGTATGTACGCCGTAAACAATTTGAATATGACCGTTCCCGTTGGCAGCATCTACGGCTTTATTGGCGAAAACGGCAGTGGCAAGTCCACCACAGAAAAACTCATCTGCGGACATCTTGTTCCAGATCAGGGAGAAATCAAGCTGTTTGGTCGCGACTACACCGACCCAGGCGTGCGTGTGAGAGTGGGCGCTCTCATTGAAAACGCAGGTTGCTTTCCCAACTCAAGCGTGTACCAAAATTTGATGATGCAAGTAATCAATTTGGGGCTACCCAACCGCGAAGAAGAAATCGACCGCGTACTAAAAATTGTCCGTATGGAAGAAAGCAAATTTATCAAGTTCAAGAGCTGTTCCCTTGGTATGAAACAACGCATTGGCATTGCAATGGCCCTTCTTGGCAACCCAGCACTGCTCATTTTGGACGAGCCCATCAACGGCTTGGATACTGACGGTATGCGCATCATGCGTGAAATTTTGGTGGACATCACCAAAACCTACGGTTGCACAGTGCTTATTTCTTCCCACATCTTGGGCGAACTGGAAAAAATCGCCACACACTACGGCATCATCCGTCAAGGCAAAATGATTATGGAACTTTCCGCCAAGGATATGGAAAGCCGTGCGCGTGTGTTTACATCTTTGAAAACTGCCGATACCCAAGGCGCACTCAAAGTCTTGAAGGAAAAGTACGCCGATGTCCGCTTGGAAGATGACTACATCCGTATTTATGATGTCAATGACACCGAGCAAATTGTTGAGTATCTCCTTCAAAAGGGCTTTGTTGTTAGTGAAATCAAAAAGAACAAAATCGGTCTTGAAGAGTACTACATCGAAATTATGAGCAAAAAGGAGGAGGCATAGATGACAGCAACACACGAACTCAAATTTGAGTCCCCCACCTTCAAGCAACGAATCAAAGGTATGTTGGGCGTTGACTTTTACAGATTGTTCCACACTCCATTGTTCTACATCTTTCTTGGTATTGCTGCAATCATCCCGGCAATGCTCATCGCAATGACGGGTATGGCGGGTCCCAATGGCGAGCCAAGTCAACCACTTTTTAACAACGTTTGGCAGGCAATTGCAGCAGACACACCCATCTACGGCTTTGAAGGTATCGAAAAGTACGCCAATATGAACATGGTTTTCATCTTCGGTGGAATCATGGTATCCATTTTTATCGGCCACGACTACCAAAGTGGCTACGTAAAGCAACTTTTCACAACCCACGCAAAAAAACAAGACTACATGATTTCCAAAACACTGTCTTGTGCGTTTGCTATGGCGTGCATGTGTGTGACCTATCTGTTTGGTGCAATCGTTGCAGGGCTACTCACACAAACATCCTTTGATGTCAATGTTGGCAATTTGCTTTGCGCAATTATTGGCAAAATGATTATGAGCCTTGGTTGGGCAAGTTTGTACACCTTTTTGAACGTAATTTTGCGCAAGTATTTTGGCGTGTCAATTGCATCTTCCTTCTTTTTTGGAACGGGCATTTTGGTAATTGGTGTTGGTTCAATCGTGGGCAACACACCAGTTCTCAACGTCTTTTTGTATGGCTCATCGGTATTTGCTTGTCTGACAAGCAACCTTTGGACAATCGTCAACTGCTTGGCGGTATCCCTTGCTTGGACGGTAATCTACATTTTGGTTGGCTCTCACATCCTCAACAGAAGCGACGTGTATTAGGAGAAAAACTATGAACGCGATTGAAATAAGAAACTTAACTAAAAACTTTGGCGCAAAGCAAGCCTTACAAGGATTGAACATGACTGTGCCTGTGGGCAGCATCTACGGCTTTATTGGCGAAAACGGCAGCGGCAAGTCTACCACGGAAAAAATCATCTGCGGACTTATTCACGCAAGCGGTGGCAGTGTAAAACTGTTTGGCAAAGACCACACCGATGCCGACGTGAGAGCAAAGGTGGGCGTTTTGATTGAGTCCCCAGGATGCTTTCCCGAGATGACCGTTTGGAACAACTTGATGCTGCAAGCAGACAACCTATCCATCCCAAATGCGGAGGAAGAAATCCGCAAAATGCTAATGCTTGTGCGTATGGAAGGCGCTGCAGGTAACAAGTATAAAAACTGTTCTCTCGGTATGAAACAACGTGTGGGTATTGCAATGGCTTTGCTTGGCAACCCAACTTTACTTGTATTGGACGAACCCATCAACGGCCTTGATGCCGATGGTATGCGCATCATGCGCGAAGTGCTGGTAGACATTGCCAACAAGGGCACAACGGTAGTCATTTCCTCCCATATTTTGGGCGAACTGGAAAAAATCGCCACACACTACGGCATTGTTCGTGGTGGCAAAATGATTGCGGAAATGACCGCGCAAGAGTTGGAAAACAGTTGTCGTACCTTTGTGCGTGTTGGCGCATCCAACAAGGAATTTGCCAAAGCACTTTTGATGCGCAAGTACGTCCGTGTGGAAGAGGACGAAAACGGCTACATCCGCGTCTACGACCAAACCACACCAGAACAAGTTGTAACCTATCTCTACGAACAAGGCCTTTTGATCAACGAAATTTCCACAGCGAAAATTGGTCTGGAGGAGTACTACATCGACCTTATGAAAGGTAAAGGAGCAAGATAGTATGGAAAACCCCTTTGAACGTAACAGCTTTACTAAACGTATCAAAAGTATGCTAAAAGTTGATTTGCGCAGATTGTTTATCAGCCCCTTTTTCTACATTATGGTGGGTATCGCCTTTGTCGTGCCCATCCTTATTTTGGTGATGACAACAATGATGGAAGGCACCGTCACCAACGATCCACAAACAGGACTGCCAGGAGCGCCAATGGAAGGATTTGACTATGTTTGGCAAATTTTGGGCTCAGTTAGCTCCAACGGCTCAACAGACCAAGCAGGTATGAGCATGGACCTTGTTTCTATGTGCAACATCAATATGATGTATTTTGCAATGGCGGCGCTTGTTTGCGTATTTGTGTGCGACGACTTTCGCAGTGGCTACGCAAAAAACTTGTTTACCGTCCGTTCTCACAAGGACGACTATGTCATCTCCAAAACAATCGTTTGCTCCATCGGTGGTGCAGCAATGATACTTGCTTTTGTTTTGGGATCTATCATTGGCGGTGGTGTTGCAGGCCTTCCCTTTGATATGGTGGGTTTCAACACCTACAATCTTGTTTGCTCCATCCTTTCCAAAGTTTTGCTTGTACCAATTTTTGTTGCTATCTTTTTGACAATGAGTGTCATTGGCAAGCAAAAAACCTGGCTTGCAATGTGTTTGTCGTTGGGCATCGGTATGTTTTTGTATATGATGATCCCCATCGCAAGTCCACTGGATGCAACAGTTATGCACATTGTTGTGTGCGTGGCAGGCAGTGTACTGTTTGCCATCGGTCTTGGTGCAGTGAGCAACGCCATCTTGAAAAAGACCAGTTTGGTGTAGCGGCAAGCAGTTGTGTGAGTAACTTCCCCGCAAAAATTACGTCAATAAGTATCTTGAAAAAATGACTGTTTTCCTATGGTATTTATTGAAACTAACTATACACGCAAAAACCGACTTGATATTTCATTAGGTCGGTTTTTTGTATTTTCGATAGATTGTTGATCGATATTTTCAAAGGTAATACAAATCAAAAACAGGCCAATTTGTCTGTGCCTTTTGTCAAATTGCATATATTTTTTTAGCCAAGGTAACAAAATTTGTTTGCAAGGTTATGCATTTTTGGTATAATGTAGTCAACAGTGGTCAACTACACCAAAGGAGAACTGTTATGTTAACACCAGAAGAAGTAATGCAGCTAATAGCAAGCCTAATTTGGCTACTTGCAGGCGTGGGCGTATTTATCGTCGGCATGAATTTCATGAGCGATGCGTTGGAAAAGAGCGCAAGTAGTGGTATGAAAAAATTGCTGGAAAAAATCAGCAACAATCGCTTTTCCGGAGTGGGCATCGGCGCAGGCGTAACAGCCATCATCCAAAGCTCATCTGCAACCTCTGTCATGGTAATTGGTTTGGTAAATGCAGGGGTAATGTCTCTTATGCAAGCAACGCCAATCATCATGGGTGCAAACATTGGTACAACCATCACAGGCGTGTTGGTTGCGCTCAAAAACGACTACTTTAACATGGCAATGTATTTGCTGGCATTTGCTGGCGTAATGATGGGCTTTGCCAAAAACGAAAAGGTCAAAATTGCTGGCAAGCTTTGCAGTGGTTTAGGCTTGATTTTCGTTGGATTGGAGGTAATGAGCAGCGAACAAGCTTTCGGCAACCCACTTGTAGAAAGAATGTTCACTAATATCTTCCAAGCAATCAACTTTCCATTGTTGCTCATTTTGGTGGGTGTTGTATTCACTGCGCTCATCCAAAGCTCCTCCGCATCCACCGGTGTAGTCATCACAATGGTTGGTACAGGCGTACTCCCATTGGAGCTTGCTCTGTTTATCGTGCTTGGTGCAAACATTGGCACTTGTGTTACTGCATTGCTTGCGTCCGTTGGCGCAAATGCCAACTCCAAGCGTGTTGCATTGATACACTTTACTTTCAATGGGCTTGGCACGGTGTTGTTTACAGCGCTCATTTGGATATTCAAAGAGCCCGTAATCAACCTGCTATATACACTTGTGCCAGGACAAGACCAAATGGCATTGCAAATGCGCGTTTCCTTGTTCCACGTTGTATTCAACGTTACAACTACGGCGCTTTTGCTCCCATTTGTAAAACAACTTGTAGATTTTTCTCGTTTTGTAATCAAGGACAAAGCTACGACCGAACAAACATACACCCTCAAGTTTGTGGACGACAGACTTTTGTCCACGCCACCAATCGCTCTTATGCAAGTCAAAAAAGAAATTGACTATATGCTGGACTTGGTACAAGAAAACTTGGAGCTTTGCTTTTTGTCAGTTGAAACAGGCTCAAAAAAACAAGACGAAAAGGTTAGAGCCAACGAAAAAATCATCAACTTTACAAACAGCGCATTGACAGAGTTTCTCATCAAATTGTCCGCTACAAGCGTAGAGCAAGGTGATGAAAAGGTGATTGGTACCTACTTCCACGTACTCAACGACTTGGAAAGAATCGGCGATCACGCCGAAAACTTTCACGAAATTGGCTTGGAGATGGCTGACAAAGGCCTTGCTTTTTCCGAATTGGCAAGCAAGGAAATTGCCTCAATGAGAGAAAAGGTTATGGAAATGTTTGCTGTGTCCAAGGATGCCTTTGACAAAGCCAACAAGAAAAAACTCAACACTCTCACCAGTTTGGAAGAAACTGTCGACACAATGAAAAAGGACTTGACGGCAGTACACTTTGCTCGTCTTGCCGAAGGCGATTGCAGTCCATCAGCAAGCCCCTACTACTCATCCATCATCCTTGGTTTGGAGCGTGTTGCCGACCACCTTGTAAACATTGGCTACAGTATTGTAAGCCCAACCGGTTCACAAAAAAAGTCAAAGTAGATGGTTGACATACAAGGTTGTTGCAAGCAAATTGTTTTGCGGTACAACCGCAAGTGGTTTGAAAAATCGAATTAACAAAAATACCAACAAAAAACAAGACGACGTCACGTTGATGTCGTCTTGTCTTTTATAATCAAGCAAAACTTGCAAAAAGAAATCAATCTAGCCAAAAAAAATGCACAGCGAATTTAGTGAAAAGTAAAAAACACCAAGTCAAGTTGACTTGGTGTTTTTTGGCGCGCCGTAAGAGATTCGAACTCCTGACCTTTGGTTCCGTAGACCAACGCTCTATCCAGCTGAGCTAACGGCGCATATCTAAATTGCTAACCTATTATACACAACTTGCAACCAAATGTCAACAAGTTTTGGGGCATTTGACGTAAATTTTGTTATGGTTTTTTTAACAATTTTTTACAACTTTACTCCAATGCAAACAATGGCAGTTTGAGTGGTTTTTTCTTCAAACGGTGGACAATTTTTGGTATTTTTGACTAATGTTTGCAAACTTTTTCAGCCAATGCGCCACTTTTCTCACAACTAAAAATTATTGTCCATAGCAAAAAATTTATTTCAACTTGTTGCAATCGCAATCGCATAGTAGTATAATTGACTTAACAACCTAAAAATTATAGGAGGATCACGTATGAAACAAGCAATTCTCGTTGTGGACATGCTAAACGAATTTGTTACCGGCGCAATCTCATGTGAGCGTGGCCTTGCGACCATAGAACCAAACGTAAAACTTTTGAACGCTGCTCGCCAAGCAGGAATCCCCGTAATTTTCTGCAACGACTCCCACGTGAAAGGCATTGACCATGAGTTCAAACTTTGGGGAGAACACGCAGTTTCCGGCACGAAAGGCGCGGAGGTTATCCCAGAGCTCAACGTGTGCGAAAGCGACTACGTTGTGCCCAAACGCCGTTACAGTGGATTTTTCCAAACAAACTTGGATATGCTTTTGAAAGAACTTGGCGTAGACACTTTGATCATCACTGGTTTGTGGGTGCACCTTTGCGTTCGTCAAACAACCGTGGATGGTTTTTGTCACGGCTACAACATTGTAATTCCAAAGGATGCGACAAATGCATTTACTCAAGAGGAGTACGACTACAGCATCCAATTTCTTGTTGACTCTTGCCAAGCGCAAATCACCGACGTGGATACCCTTGTTGCAAGCTGGAACGAGTAACTCAACAAGATTTACCAAAGTAACCCAAACGAGCATTGTTTGGGTGCTTTCGCTCGTTAGAGTCGCTCTGTGATTCAAACATGTCAGCAAAACTTAGTAAAAACTAACAAAACGGAAGGCAACATTGCCTCCCGTTTTTTGCTATACGTATTGTATTTTGATGTTTTTGCGACTAATCCATCATTATGTGGATGATCTCTTTGTCCGTTTCGCACATACCTACGCGCGCAAGTGTGCCAACCGCTTTGATGGTATTTTCAACGCCCTTTTTTACAATGCCTTCGCCATCGACAAACTCGTTGCCATCCTTGTGCATATAGTATCCAAGCATGCCGGCCTCTACCGAGCTTGCAATTTTTGCCGCGCAACTGGACTTTGCTCCGTCGCACACCACGCCGCTGATTATCGCAAGCGCATTTACAATGGTGTGGGCAATGTCGTTTGCGTTGCCACCCTCCAAGTAGCAAATGCCTGCGCCTGCGCCCACGCCAGCAATAACCACTCCGCAAAATGCCGAAAGCTTTCCAATGCTGTTTTTGATGTGGATGGTAATCAAGTTGGACAGAGCCAAAGCCTTGTACAACATTTCTTTACCTTTGCCGGTTTTTTGTGCGTAAGCAATAACAGGAACGGAACAAGTAATACCTTGGTTTCCAGATCCGCTGTTGATAACAACGGGCATTTCGCATCCGTTCATACGTGCATCACTACCCGCGCTTGCAAGTGCCTTGCAGTAGGTGAGTATGTCGCCACTGCCGTGTCTCAAAAGCGTTTTGCCGATGTTTGCGCCGTAGTTGTGAACAATACCTTCGTTGGCGATAGCCATGTTGTAACGTATTTGTCTATCCAAAGTTTTACACACATCGTCAACATTCAATTGGTCGGCAAACTCCACAATGTCGGCAACACTCAGCACACTTTTGTCGATGGTGGAGTGGTATTTTTCCACTTTCTCTTCGTTTTTGTACAAGATAGCACCGTTTTTCTCAATCAGCACAACGTGCGTGTGTGCGTCGGCAATCACAACTTTTACAACGTCAGTGTTGCTTTTACCTACAATCTCAATGTACAAAGTATGTTCGTTGTCGGCAGGTTTGATGCTGATGGGGGTGTTTTGCATATACTGTGGTAGCTTGTCTACATCCGCCTTTTTGACGTTGGCAATAACTTCCAACTTGGCAGAACTATCTCCAGCAAGCAAACCAATGGCAACTGCCGTTTTGATACCTGCGCCCTTGTTTGTGTTGGGTACAACCACGCTTTTGACGTTTTTTATGATGTTTCCGCTAACAAGCACGTCCACTTGTTTAGGCAAGCAACCCAAGTTGTCTCTCACAAGACTTGCGCAGTAAGCAATGGCAATGGGCTCGGTGCAACCCATAGCAACGGCTAACTCTTCGTTTAGTATTTGGATGTATTCGTTGTAGTATTTCATAGTGTTCCTTTGTGATGTAGATGAAGTTTGCGCCCCAACAGCGCCGTTGCCGTATTGGTCAAAGTGGTGGGATTCAACCCGCGGCCTCATGTCCCGAATAAATACGCCATCGTTTTTTGACTGCTTTTAACGGCTTGGGATTGCCGAACGATGAATCACTCAAATTGTCAGCCGATTATTTCGAAAACACAATTAACGAGCTGATCCCTAACAAGAGCAATGAAGAAAGCCTTGCGTCTAAGAATAAAATCATTGACCAACAGAAAAAAGTTATCATCGCTTTTGCGGCAGGTTGCGCTATCGGTCTGTTTATCTTGGGGTTCATTTTCATTGAACCGCTAAGAACGCTTAGCTCGGTTAGGCTTAGGTGTTATTTGTGCGCCGCTCGTCATCTTTAATATGTACGGGAATATAGGCACGATCCATTGGTACAATCGTCGAAAGGTCACGAAGGGGAACCCAAAGGCGCATTGTATGTTCGTCGGACTTGGAGCACTTGTTGTCAGCGTGGACATAATTGCAGGCGCAGTTATACAAGCGTTAGTGAACATAGCGACAAGTGTAGTGGCAATAGGTGTAGGTGTTCTGATTGAATTAGCCCTATAATGTACGCACAGCTCAAATATAACGGAGGTCTGTTCTAAAAGTTATGCCCTCGTTCCAAAGGAGCGAGGGCGTTTTAGATAGTTCACACATTTTCTCAATAAAAAATAAACCCACACTGGCTTTGTTTTAAGCTGTAATTGTTATGTTGTTATTTATCAATGAAATGATGATTTCGGCAATTTCATCCGAACTCTTTGGAATATCCTCGGAGAACCACTCTTTCAACAATTGATAACCTCCGCCTGCGCAGTAGGAGGCTATCAGTTGTATACTTTCTTCGTCCATCGCGGAATTGTTATTTCGTAGCTTTGCCGCTCTCAAAATCTCGTATATGTGTTCCTTAAATATCTTTATAAGTTCAAACTCAAAATCATATTCGATGATAACCTTGATTACCTCAGCTCGTCTCTCAAGAAGATTGCATATCTTAACTATAATCATCCGAAGCTCGCGTGGATTTTTGGGGATAGATGATAGTTCTCTTGTCTCAGCTATGATTTCCGCCTGCATTTCATTTAATATATCCTGTGGTAGAGCGTAGTGACGGTAAAACGTAGCTCTGTTCAACCCTGCCGTTTGGCACAATTCGGATATATTGATTTTCTGCAAAGGCTTCTTTTTAAGGAGCGTCAGCAGTGCATCTCTGAACAGGTGTTTTGTAAGCTTGATTCTTTGATTTTCCTTTTTCATTATACTTTTTCCTCAAACAACAGACAAAATGCGACAAAGCAACAATCACTGTCGCTTTTGCATCAAAATTTGCGAAACTGATTGTTGCAAATGCGACAAGTGTGTATTATAATGATATCACATGTGTGCAAAGAATTCAAGCGAAAGAAATAAAAAGTTTAATACGAGGGAGAAGCTATCATGAAGACACTTTTTCAAAAAACAGGAGGGATTTTGTATTCGCTGCTTCAGGCGATCGTAGGAATTCTGTTGCTGATCGATCCTATGGGATTAACCTCGGGAATTCTCGTCACTTTTGGAGTCGTTTTAACGGTTATGGGCATTGTATCCATCGTAAATTATTTCAGAACGCCAATTGAAACAGCATCCAACGAGCAGTATTTGATGAAAGGCTTGCTTTCCGTTTTGGTAGGCTGCTTCTGTATCTTCTGCACAGAGTGGCTGGTAATGACCTTGCCGTTGCTTTCCATAGTTTACGGCGTTATGATATTGTTAGCCGGACTCACTAAGGTTCAGCTTACCTTTGATGCGCTCCGTAAGAAAGAGGGAAAATGGTTCTTGGGACTGATCAGTGCTGTTATTTCCATCGTGTGCGCAGTAGTCGTTTTGACCAATCCCTTCACGACAACAGCAGTTCTTTGGGTATTTACGGGTGTTGCTATGATTGTAGATGCCGTTTTTGATGTTTTTGTCCTCCTTTTCGGAGGTAAAAAGAAAAAAGATGAGACTGTCGTCATAGACGGCACTCAAGATAAATGACGGAAAGGAGGATTAAAAATGGAAAAGAAACAAATGAGCAACGAGCAAATGAAATCGATCATGATGGCTGCGATTCTTTTCGTCATCGGAGTTTTACTTTGCTGTTCGTTGACCTTCGGAGCAAGAGGTCTCAGCTGGCTGATTGGCGTTAGTATTTCAATTGCCGGCATAATGTTCTTGATAAACACTGTCAAGGCGAGAAAAAGCATCGCGAATCTGTCCGGGTTTCTCGGCGCTATTCTTATTGGGTTTGGAATCATGTTTGTTTCAGACAGACTGGCAACCGTAATTATCGGTTTTATTCCGTGGTGTCTGATCGCAATCGGTGCAACTCTTGCCATAGATACGTTCCTCGTTAAATTTGTCAAAAAGAACTCGACAACAAAGAGATTTGTCGGAGAACTCGTTCTTGGTCTTCTTACCGTTGCTTTGGGCGTTTGTCTAAAGGCAATAAGCGGCTTTTCGGATTACGCGGCAGCAATGCTTGGCGCTTTCATGATCGTATACGCGATACTTATGGTATTTAATGCGTTAACGAAAAAA
>CAZHMU010000012.1:52267-56852 GCA_964533825.1 uncultured Oscillospiraceae bacterium | reverse complement strand
AACTTGCACATCAACTGGTCTTACCGAAGGCAAACACTGCTCCGCTTGTGGCGAAGTTCTTGTTGCGCAAGAAATCATTTCTGTACTCGATCACGACGAAGTCGCCCACGATGCACAAGATCCAACTTGTACCGAAACCGGTTGGGATGCTTACGTAACCTGCTCACGCTGCAACCACACAACCTACGAAGAAATCCCAGCAACAGGCCACAGCTACGAAGCCGTTGTAACTGCTCCAACTTGTACGGTAGCTGGTTACACAACTTATACTTGTCACTGCGGCGACAACTACACCGCTGACGAAGTTGCAAAACTCGGTCACACCGCTGGCGAAGTTGTTGTTGAAAACACAGTTGATGCAACCTGCACCCAAGATGGCTCCTACGACAACGTTACTTACTGTACTGTTTGCGAAGTTGAACTCTCTCGTGAAACAATCACAGTCGAAGCAACAGACCACGTCGAAGTTGTTGATGCAGCAGTAGCGCCTGACTGTGAAAACACAGGCTTGACCGAAGGCAAACACTGTTCCGTATGTGGCGAAGTTCTTGTAGCACAAACAGTAGTTGATGCTCTGGGCCACGACTATGACGAAGGCATTGTGACAACAGCACCCACTTGCGAAGAAGCTGGCGTAAAGACGTTTACATGTCAAAACGCTAACTGCAACCACTCCTACACCGAAGTTGTTGAAGCAACAGGTCACACCGAAGTTGTTGATGCAGCAGTAGCGCCTGACTGTGAAAACACAGGCTTGACCGAAGGCAAACACTGTTCCGTATGTGGCGAAACTCTCGTTGCACAAACAGTAGTTGATGCACTTGACCACGATCTCGTTGACATAGATGGCAAGCCTGCAACTTGTACCGAAGATGGTTACACAGCATACAAAGATTGCTCTCGTTGCGACTACATCCAAGGCAAGGAAGTTATCGCGGCAAACAGCCACAATATCTCACAAGTTGAGGCACAAGCACCAACTTGTACCGTAATCGGTTGGGAAGCATACGAATACTGTTCTAACTGCGACTACACAACCAAGGTAGAAAAGGCTGCAACAGGACATAGCTTCACTTATGTCGATGCGAACATCGCTTACCACACAGCAGAGTGTGAAAACTGTGATGTTACAATCGGCGAAAGTGACGATGGCTCAACTCACGTCTATGACCAAGAAAATGGCACACAATGTATTTGCGGTAAGGAAAATCCAATAAAAGTAGATACGACGACAGTTACTGTAAGTATCGAGAACTATGCGTCTGCAAATAGTTGGGCAAATGGCACAAAATATACAACCATCAATATTGATGAAAATATAACAGTAACGGCTAATGGTGGTAGCAATACGGGTAAGTATTATTCAGATGGTAACAACTGGAGAATTTATCAAAGTGAAAGTGGCACAATAACAATTAAAACCAATAATGGTGCCACAATCGTTTCTATCAAAGTAACATACACCAATTCGAATAATGGCGTGTTAAAGTATAATTCTACTAATGTTACATCAGATTCAACGCTACAAGTTAATGCTAATAGCATTACTTTAAGTGTAGGTAACACTGGTAGCGCGACAAACGGTCAAGCTCGTATTACCGCAATCGAAGTTACTTACACTCAAACAGTAACAACTCCTTGCAACCACTCCAAGAATACAAACGAAACTGGTACACAAACAAAAGCTCCAACATGCACTCAAACTGGTATCGAAACAATCACTTGCTCCTACTGTGGCGGCAATATTGAAAAACCAATTCCAACAATCGACCACAGCTACAATGCAGTTGTAACAGCTCCAACTTGTACAGCTGGTGGTTACACAACCTACACATGTTCCGTTTGTGAACATAGTTACGAAGCTGACGAAGTTGACTCTCTCGGTCACTCCTACGAATCCGCTGTAACTGATCCAACCTGTAAAACAGCTGGTTACACAACTCATACATGTTCCGTTTGTGAACACAGCTACACCGATACACCAGTTGACGCTCTCGGTCACGACTACAAATCAGTTGTAACAGCTCCAACTTGTACCGATGGTGGTTTCACAACTCACACATGTCAAAATGATGATTGTAACGACTCTTACGTAGATACCTACACAAGCCCAATCGACCACGTTGATACAAACCCGGTTGACGGCAAGTGCGACAAGTGTGACACAGAAATTTGCGCTCACGAAAGTACACGCACAGTTGCAATCCAAAATGCAACATGTACTCAACCAGGTAAACTTGCACACGAAGTTTGCGGAGATTGTGGCACATTGCTCATCGATGGCGATGTTGTAACTGAAGAACAACTTGTTATTCCTGTTGACGAAAATGCTCACGCATGGGATGAAGGCGAAGTTACAGCTCCAACATGTATTGATAAGGGCTACACAACCTACACATGTGAACTTTGCAAAACTACTCGTACTGACGACGAAGTAGAAGCAATAGGTCACAACTATAGTGCAGTTGTAACCGATCCAACATGTTATGAAGTTGGTTATACAACCCACACATGTTCTCGTTGCGAGGATAGCTACATTGATAGCGAAGTTGCAAAACTTCCTCACACAATGAAGGATGGCGAGTGTACAGCGGATGGTTGCGACTACACATTTGTATTGTCAAGTGGAACAGAAACAATTACATTCTCAACAAAAGGCTATAGTAACGCTCAAGATGTTACATCTGCAACGAGTGGTCTTGTCTCTTACGTATTCAGCCAAGGAACCAATAATAATAACTCGCCTAAATACTATACATCAGGAGCAGCTCTTAGATTGTATGTAAATAATACTATGACAATCCAAGCTCCTGATGGTATGAAGATTACAAGTATCGTTATGACATTTGATGGTAGCAACTACGTAGGATTCACTGCTGATAAAGGAACATTGGACAGCAATAACTGGACGGGCAGTGAATCAGAAGTAGTATTTACAGCTTCTGGAACTAATAGAGTACAATCAGTCGGTGTTACATACGAACAAGTATGCAATCACCAACTTACAGGCGAAGTTCAACAAAAAGATACAACAAACCACCAAGTAAGATGCACTCTTTGTGGTTACTTGGTAGATGTAAAGCACACTGAAGAAACAATCCCTGCAGTTGATGCAACTTGCACAACAACTGGTCTCACAGCTGGCTCTAAGTGTTCTGTTTGTGAACAAATCGTCGAAGCTCCACAAGAAAGCCCAATGGTCGATCACAAATACGAACAACACTTCTGTTCTGTTTGTGGTATCGAAGAAGAAAGCTTTGTTGTCACAATCAATGCACCAGATGGTGTAGTGGTAAAATTGACAAGTACAGCACAAGTTGCAGACACAGAAAACACATTCTATGTTGGTGCTCTTGTTGAACTCTCAGTAACAACCATGCCTGAAGGCAAGAAAGCGGCAATTTTGCTCAAAGACGAAACAATCTATTTCTCTGTAGGAGATGATCCAATTACGTTTAGTGTTAAAGATGAGAATCTTGAGATTACAATCACTCTCGAAGATTTGAACTCTTGTGAGCATGATTATCAACCTGTTAAGATTGAAGATAATGCCACTGAACACAATATGGTTTGCTCGAAGTGTGGAGACGAGATTTTACCCGAAGAACACGAATTCGACCCACAGGTTACTGCTCCAACTTGTATCGAAGCTGGTTTTACAACACATATATGTGCTTGTGGATACATCTACACAGATACTGAAACCGATGCCCTTGGTCACGAGTTTGTAAGCGGAGAGTGTTCCGTTTGTGGGGAAGAAGATCCTAATTATGAGGCACCCGCAGAGCCTCTCGCAACATTTGAGTTTGGTGCTAATGGTAGCGCATCGCATAGCGATGGCTCGAGTGCAACAACCTATACCGAAACAGTTGACGGATACACATTAAGTATCACAGGCGGAACTAAGATGTACACTGGCGCACGAGATGCCAAAGGTAACTCTTGTATCAAGTTTGGTACGAGCAGTGCAGCTGGCTCAATGACATTCACGGTTGCTGATGATGTAAACAAAGTTATTATCTATGTTGCTGGTTATAAAGCAGCTGCTGCCAAAATTTCTGTAAATAGCGGCACGACTCAAACCATATCAACATTGTCAAACAATGGTGCATATACTCCTATTGAAATTGACACATCAACAAATAAGACCATTACATTTGCAACGGTTTCTGGAGGCGTTCGTGCAATGGTAAACGCAATTGAGTTCTGGGCTTAACCAGCTTAATCAAGTCTATCAACCCATAACCTTCAAAGGCGACGGAAAATTCCGTCGCCTTTTGCTTTGCTTTTTTGTACTATTGCCCAACAAAAAAGGGCGGACAATATCCGCCCTTACAATGTGTATTTGTAGCAATATTTTTTAATTTCAAATCTCTATTTGCATTTGCGGGCAGCAGAGTTACGCTTACCCCTACAATCATACAATATTTATCTGGTTGATTTTGTATCGGGAGGGGCAACCCCTCCCCTACGTTATTGATTAGAAGGCTCTCCGTGGGGGAGAGCTGTCACGTTAGTGACTGAGAGGGGGGTAATGCAAAGTTGGCCCTCTCCGTATTGCTACGCAACCCACCTCTCCCAAAGG
>CAZHMU010000012.1:0-52167 GCA_964533825.1 uncultured Oscillospiraceae bacterium | reverse complement strand
GCGAGCCTGTTACAAGGGTTCTTTATTTCAAGCTTTTGCTCGCAAACTCAAATGCATCACACTCACAGTGGTGGTTGGTTGTGTGCAAAAAAGTAGGGGTGGGTTTTCCCTTCCCTACAATAATCAAATTTACCCTCTCACCTGCTCGCGCAGGAGCTCTCCCAAAGGGCGAGCCTGTTACAAGGGTTCTTTATTTCAAGCTTTTGCTCGCAAACTCAAATGCCACTCTGTCGTCACGGCGAATGGAAAGTGGGCTGATGCTGATGTAGCCACTCACTGTCGCATCGGTGTCGATGGTCAAGTCGCGTTTGTTTTGGTGGATGCAGTAGCCGTTTTGCATGTAGTGGGTGTCGTCCATTTTGTCAAAGCGGTCGGTAAAGTAAGCATCCCCCTGGCGGGTCAAGCAAATGCCCTTGGGGTCAAGTGGGATGTTGACGTTGTACAGGTCGCAGTAGTCAAACAGGTTGTTTTGTTGGATGTACTCCCACGCCTCGTCCAAGCGTGGAGCAACGTAGTCGAAAGTGGTGTTGGTTGTGGAAAATGCCACGCTTTTGATACCGCGTAGTTTCGCCTCGAAAATGCAACCGCAAGTACCGCTGTAAAGGATATCTTCGCCAAGGTTGAAACCGCGGTTGATGCCGGAAAGAACCAAGTCGTAGGTGGTTTTGAGTCCAAGTGTTGCAAAACGCACGCAGTCAACTGGTGTGCTGTGCACTGCATAAGCGGTAACGCCATTGATATATGGCACTTTGTGCACTTCGATGGGGTCGTGGATGTTGATAGCGTGAGATTGTGCGCTTTGTTGTACGGCTGGCGCTGCAACTGTAACTTCGCCGAGTTTTTTTGCCCACTCGACAAGGATTTTTAGGCCTGGGCTGTTGATTCCGTCGTCGTTAGTAACCAAAATTCTCATAGCCAGCCCTCGTGTGTACGTTTGTAGTTGGCAACCATAACGTCCGCATCAGCAACCATTTTTGCGATATCGGCAACGTCTGTCAAGGTTGCGCCTGCTGTGCATTGGTGTCCGCCACCGCCGTATTTTTCCGCAAGTGCGTTGATTTCCATAAAGCGTGAGCGAAGTCTAACGCGAATTGTGCCATCTGGGCAGTCGATAAACGCCAACCAGCACAGGCAACCCTTGATTGAGTTCATAAAGGATACCGCCTCGCTTGCCTGCTCTAACGTCAAACCAAATTGTTGTTGGATATCGTTGTCGATGTGGATGTGCACAACACCATTTTCGGTGTGTTGCATATGTTCGTGCACATAAGACTCGAACTTGAAGGAGTCAAAGTCTTGCAGGTACAAGTTTGCAAACAGCCACTCGGTGTTGATACCCATATCCATCAGCATACCAGCCAAGCGCATTGTGTCGCCGTTGGTGGATTCGTAGCGGAAGCGTCCGCTGTCAGTAACCATACCTGTGTAGATGTAGGTGGCCGTTTCAACGTCAATTTTGAGCTCGTCCTTGAATTGTTGGTAAAAGTATGCAATCATCTCGCTGCAGGAGGAGCGCAAGTCTTCCACCCAGCTGATGGTGCCGTAGGGGGCGATGTCGATGTGGTGGTCGATTTTGATGATTTCCTTGGCAAGATGAACTTTGCTGTTGGAAATGCGTTGAAGATTGGCTGTGTCCGTCACGATAACGAGCGCATCAGCGTACAGTTCGTCGGCAATTGGCTCATCGTCTGCGCCCAAAAATGCCAAGTAGTTGGAGCTGTCTTCCGTTTGTGTGTAGATTTCTTTCTCGGGGAAAGTGGCGCGTAAAATGCCAGCCAGGCCCCTTGATGAGCCAATAGCATCGCCATCAGGACGTCTGTGACGTGTGATGATGATACGATTGTAGCTTTTGATTTTGTCCAAAATTGCTTGTAGTGTTTGTTGTGTTGTCATTGATATATGTTCCTTAAAATTGTGATTGAGTTTGGGGTGCTGTATAGCAGATAATTTCGGCAATGTCGTGCAAATAAAATAAAATTGCACCATACAGCGTCTTGTGCTTTTCGAAAAAGCCTCCCACCATGGGGTGGCAGTCGTAAGACTTACGGAGAGGGTTTTGCAGGCCCTCTCACCCACTAACGTGGGAGCTCTCCCAAAGCGAGAGCCTTTCTAAATGATATAAGTTCGTGCTGACTTGAGATTCTTTGTGCAAAAAGGTGCTCATATCGTTGGCTTTATTGCATCATTTCGTCCAAATCTGCCAGCATTTGCATTGCAACGGAGCGGTCTGCAACGCAAGCACCGCTTGCTTTTTGGTGTCCGCCACCGCCATACTTGACAGCAATGGGGTTGATGTTGTACTTGTTTGAGCGTAGTTCGCACAGAACACCGCGTTCCGTCTCGGTAAAGTTTACCCAAATGTTCACGCCTTTGATGTCGCTCATTGTGCCCACCATACCGCGTGATACGGCAAACTCGTCTGCGCCACTATCTTGCAACTCTTGCTTGGTGGTGTAGATGTAGGCAACGTTTTTGGGGCTAAATTGAATTTTCAAAGTGAATTGTGCGCGCAATTTGATGTTTGCAAAGTCGTCTGCGTACAAATTGCCGTAGATGTCGTTTGTGTCAAAGCTGTATTGCATAAGATGTGATGCGCAATCGAAGGTTTGACTATTTACGCTGTCGTAGCGAAAGCGTCCACTGTCGGTAACCATGCCAGTGTACAATGCCTTTGCACCAACATTATCCATTGCAAGTCCACAAGTTTTTGCAAAGTGGGTAATAAGTCCACAGCAACTCTCAAAGGATGTATCCACAATTTCCACATCGCAAAACTTTTCCACAAACAAGTGGTGGTCAAAACGCAAAGTTTGCTCCGCAAGAGTGTATCTGTCGTCGGAAATTAGATGTGGCGCAGCGCTGTCCAACAAAATTGCAAGCGCACCGTTGTAGGTGTCGTTTGTGATGTCATCTGGTTGCCAGTCTTCCACAAAAGCGTAGCGTTTTGTCAGGTCGCCTACAATGTACACAGTTTTGTTTGGAAAGTTTGCCAAAATGACGTGTTTTAGTCCCACTTGACTGCCGATAGCGTCGCCGTCTGGGCTGGTGTGGCGGTGGATGATGATTGTGTCGTACTTTTTGATGAGTTCCAGTGCTTGATTGTACATAGTCTTTTCCCTTTAGGTGCGGCTTGATTTATTTAATTACTTGCGCCAAGCCAAATTTCACTAAATACATTATACAGTAAAAGTGTCATTTAGTCAACGGGCAATTTTACTACAATATTGCGCTTTCTGTTGACAATCTTTTGCTTTAATGCAATAATTGTATTGATAGGCTTTATCACAAACTCTGGCTGATTTTTGACGGCAAAACGACTGCGCAATCTTCCACATTTTGCTCGGTCACATACTTTTCAAGTATGTTCCCTTGCAACAACGTGGCTCTTGCTTGCGTTTTATCCGTCAAACCGCCTAACGGCTAATTAACCATTTCTTGTGACATAGCCTATTGATAAAATACTACAACACGAGAGTAACAAGTTTTATGGTTGCACTGCTTATTGCTATAATTTATTTGGCGTTTGTTAGCCTTGGCCTACCTGACAGCCTTTTGGGTAGCGCGTGGCCGGTAATGCAAACGCAACTAAACGTCCCAAGTTCGTATATGGGTTTTGTGACTGTAACTGTAACCGCTGGCACGGTTTTGTCCAGTGTGTTGTCCAATTTTATGACAAAAAAATTAGGTGCAGGGGTTGTTACGGCAGCTTCCGCAGCAATGACGGCCGTTGCGCTGTTGGGATTTTCCTTTAGTGACAAATTTTGGCAGTTGATTGTTTGGGCCATCCCATTTGGATTGGGCGCAGGTGGCGTGGATGCCGCTCTCAACAACTATGTTGCACTGCATTACTCATCCAAACATATGAACTGGCTACACGCCTTTTGGGGCTTGGGTGCGCTTGTCAGCCCATTTGTAATGGGCGAGTGCCTCAAAACTCACTACGGTTGGACGGGTGGCTACCGCACAATTTCCTTTGTGCAAATGGGCATTGCGCTGTTGCTGTTTTTGTCATTGCCCTTGTGGGAAAAGACCACTGCCGAACAAAAACGATCTGATGTGCGCACGCTTGATGCATTGAAAGTAAGGGGCATAATTCCGTTACTTGTGATGTTTTTGTGCTATTGCGCATTGGAGCAGACTGCTCTGTTGTGGGCATCAAGTTATCTTGTCAATGTAAAAAACGTCGACGAAACCACCGCTGCAACCTTTGGTAGTCTGTTTTTTATCGGTATCACTGCAGGCAGATTTGCTTGTGGACTTATTTCCAACAAGTTGGGCGACAACAAGCTTATTTTGCTGGGCGCAAGCGTGATTGCCATTGGCATTGTGTGCATCATTTTGCCTTTTGAAAGCCCAATTTTGTGTTGTGTTGGCCTTGTTTTTGCGGGAGTCGGTTGCGCGCCCATTTACCCTGCAATCATCCACTCCACGCCAAGTAACTTTGGCGAACAAAACTCTCAAGCTATCATTGGGGTACAAATGGCCTTTGCCTACACAGGTAGTGCCTTGATGCCACCATTGTTTGGGCTACTTTCTACAAAATACATGGCATTTTATCCATACTTTTTGACAATCTTTTTGGTGTTGATGATGGTTATGTTTGCCATTTTGCAAAAAATACTAAAATCAAAGGAGAGCAATCATGACAAAGTTCCTCAAAATATCTAACGAAGTTCTCGATGCTATCGCTAACGACAAACCAGTTGTAGCGTTGGAGTCCACAATCATTTCCCACGGTATGCCATACCCACAAAACGTGCAAACGGCGCAAATGGTTGAGCAGATTGTTCGAGATAACGGCGCAGTTCCAGCTACCATTGCTATTATCGGTGGCGTGTTGACTGTTGGTTGCTCTGCTGAAGAAATTGAGCATTTGGGCAAGTGTGGAACAAAAGTTGCAAAGGTTTCCAGACGTGACTTGCCATTTATCGTGGCAGGCAAACTTGATGGTGCAACAACTGTTGCAACAACAATGTATATTGCAAGCCTTGCTGGTATCAAAGTGTTTGCAACTGGCGGTATTGGTGGAGTGCACCGCAATGCACAAAACACAATGGATATTTCTGCCGACCTTGACGAACTTCAACAAACAAGCGTAATGGTGGTGTGCGCTGGTGCAAAATCCATTTTGGACATTGGCTTGACTCTCGAGTGTTTGGAAACTCGTGGTGTGCCTGTTGTTGGATACCAAACGGAAGATATGCCTGCTTTCTACACACAAAAGAGCGGTTTCAAAGTGGACTACCGCTTGGATACACCAAAACAAATTGCCGATGCATTTTTTGCAAAGGAACAAATGGGCTTGCAAGGCGGTATGCTTGTTGCTAACCCCATCCCTGACGAATACGCAATGGATGCAGACTACATCAACGAAAACATCCAAAAGGCTCTTGTCGAAGCGGACGAACTGGGAATCTCTGGTAAAAACATCACGCCATTTTTGTTGGACAAAATTCAAAAACTTACCGACGGCCAAAGCTTGGCATCCAACATCCAACTTGTGTTCAACAACGCGCGTTTGGCAAGTAAAATTGCAGTGGAACTTGCAAAACTCAACAGCGAACTGTAAAACAAATGCACTAAACATTTAGGGAAATCGGTCTGCCAACGTCGTTAAGCCTCTCACCTTGAGTGCGACGCGTTAAGACAACAATACATTGTATTGTTGGTAGCTAAAGCGTGGAAGCAATGCTATGCTTGCGACCAGGGTAAAGGTGGATGCGGAAGCAGACGGAGAGGGTTTTGTGCCTCTTGAACTTTTGCGTAGAAGTGTGCGAAATAATTTCTTGAAAACAAACGGCCTGCCCAGTACATACAAGTCAGCAATTTGTAATTTACAAATGGCCTGCACAGTACATGCAAGTCAAAACTATCACTAACAAAGGGAACAAAATGAAATTTGGTGGCTTACAAAAACTAACTTTGCTGGACTATCCGCAAAAAATAGCGTGCACGGTATTTACCGTTGGATGCAATTTTCGCTGTCCATTTTGCCACAACAATTCCCTTGTGGAATGCAACGTGCAAGAGCTTACCACCGACGAGATTTTGACCTTTCTCAAAAAGCGCAAAAACGTGCTGGAGGGAGTTTGCCTAACTGGTGGCGAACCACTGTTGCAAAAGGACGTTGTGGAGTTTTTGACGCAAGTCAAAAGCCTTGGTTACCTTGTCAAGCTGGATACAAACGGCGCTTTTCCAAGCAAACTTAAACAGCTTGTGGAGCTTGGCCTCGTGGACTACGTCGCAATGGACATCAAAAACAGCCAAATCTTGTATCCACAAACGGCTGGCGTAAATGTGGATATGTCTGCCATTTGCCAGTCGGTTGACTTTTTGAAAAGTGGCCTTGTAGACTACGAATTCCGTACAACGGTCACAGGCAATTTGCATGACGACACATCCATCGACCAAATGGGGCAGTGGCTCCAAGGTGCAAAAGTGGTGTACTTGCAACAATTTGTGGACAGTGGCGACCTGATTGGCCCAACTACAATAGGTTGCGATGCGCAAACACTCAAACGTTATCAAGCTATCCTACAAAGGTACGTTTCCAACGTGCAACTGCGTGGGGTGTGACGGCACAAGCAAGAGCATCTTTTGCCAACCAATTCATCTAAAAATTACCCAAAACACAAACGTCAAAGCGCAAAAACTTTGGCGTGTTTTGTTTGTTTTTAACGCCATCACGCATTTTGAACTATCATCAAACGCGAAAAATAAAAGACAAAATTCACTCAAAATCAAAAATTGGGTATTGACTTTGCCCTTGCAGAGTGGTATACTAATGCTGTTAAAAGTATTGCCGTAGAGGCAATTGAAGGTTGACTTCATACCTTAGTGAACTCCATTTAAAAAAAGAGAAAGGAATCCATCGCCTTTCTCTTTTTTTTACGGCTCGCTCATAATATCTTGTTGTTTTTTTTTGGTGGCAAAATAACTGCGCAATCTCCCACATTTTGCTCTGCCACAGACTTCCCAAGTATGCTCAGCGTCGCAACTAACGCAATATTGTTCGCAACGATGCAGTAACATCATTGCTCACTTTTAGCGTTGTGGCTCGTCCCACAAATCAGGATTTGTGGGGACCCCATTATTGTAATGTGGTTCTTGCTGGCGTTTTACTCGTCAAACCACAGCCTCTCACTCTGGGAGAGGTGGCAGTCGCAAGACTGACGGAGAGGGCGGCTAACCAACCATTCCTTGCTCCCTCGCCTTGCTCTTTGCAATATCCTGTTGTCTTTTGGTGGCAAAATAACTGCGCAATCTCCCACATTTTGCTCTGTCACAGACTTTCCAAGTATGATCCCTTACAACAATGTGGTTCTTGCTTGTATTTTATCCACCAAACCGCTATCGCTAAACAACAATCTGTTATTCGCTCGCCGTGTTCTTTCACAAGTTCTGGTTGCTTTTTGACGGCAAAACACCACGTAATCCTATGCGTTTTGCTCGTTCGTCGTTTTCTTGTATATAGCCATTTCGCAATCGCAACATCTTGTATTTTGTGTAGGGCTGCTTGGCACAATTTGTGGCACAAAAATAGTCCCTGTTATGTTAGACATTACAACACCAGTGTAACCTTTTGATAGCAAACACCCCCTAAAAACGCAAAACGTCCCATTTTTTCGCTATTTTTTGCCAGATATATGTCTGCCAAAACCCTATGTTTGACATACTATATCTTGTGTCAATAATGAAAATAAACCACAATATATTGTGTTTTAATTGCCATTTTCCCATTGACAAAAGCAGTCTATTTGTTGTAGAATAGTAACCGTTATCGCTGCAAAGTTGGTAACGGCATTTTGATTTTTCAAAGGGATGTCAAAAACTTGCAAAAAGACAAAATTTGTTCCCTTTGCAATGTAATAAAAAATGAACATTAGTTGTAAAAATAAATCACAAAAGCGAAAACTTCGCGCGGAGGAAATATGTATAGCGTAAGAAAAAGAGATGGCAAAATAGTTGAGTTCGACCTTGCAAAAATTGGCAGGGCAATTTCGTTGGCATTTGATGCAAAGGGCAAGCCCTACAACGAAGATATCATTGATATGCTTTCTTTGAAGGTTACAGCAGATTTCTCCGACAAAGTCGTTGATGGCTACGTAACTGTTGAGGACATCCAAGACAGTGTTGAAACAGTCCTTATTCAAGCGGGCTACGTGGATGTTGCCAAGGCATACATCTTGTACCGCAAGCAACACGAAAAGGTGCGTAACGTCAACGAAACAATTTTGAACTACAAGTCTGTTGTTGATAGCTACCTCAAAGTTGCCGACTGGCGCGTAAAGGAAAACTCCACCGTTACCTACTCTGTTGGTGGACTTATTTTGTCCAACAGTGGTGCAATCACTGCAAACTACTGGCTTTCGGAAATCTACGATGAAGAAATCGCCGAAGCTCACCGCAGTGCTGCAATCCACTTGCACGATCTTTCTATGCTCACAGGCTACTGCGCAGGTTGGTCTCTCAAGCAACTCATCCAAGAAGGTTTGGGTGGCGTTCCTGGCAAAATTACGTCTGGCCCAGCAAAGCACCTTGCAACACTTTGCAACCAAATGGTAAACTTTTTGGGTATCATGCAAAACGAGTGGGCTGGCGCTCAAGCGTTTAGTTCCTTCGATACCTACCTTGCACCATTTGTAAAGGTGGACAATCTCTCTTACGAGCAAGTTAAAAAGTGCATCGAGTCCTTTGTGTACGGCGTAAACATCCCAAGCCGTTGGGGTACTCAAGCGCCATTTTCCAACATCACGTTGGACTGGACAGTTCCCAACGACCTTGCTGAACTTCCTTGTATTGTTGGTGGCAAGGAAATGGACTTCTGCTACAAAGACTGCAAAAAGGAAATGGACATGGTCAACAAAGCCTTTATCGAAACAATGATCGAAGGCGACGTAAACGGCCGTGGTTTCCAATACCCCATCCCAACCTACTCCATCACAAAAGATTTTGACTGGTCGGAAACGGAAAACAACAAGTTGTTGTTTGAAATGACCGCCAAGTACGGCACACCATACTTCTCCAACTACATCAACAGCGATATGGAGCCAAGCGACGTTCGCAGTATGTGTTGTAGATTGCGTCTTGACCTGCGCGAGCTTCGCAAAAAATCTGGCGGTTTCTTTGGTAGTGGCGAAAGCACCGGTAGTGTGGGCGTTGTAACTATCAATATGCCACGCATTGCTTACCTTTCCACCGACGAAAAGGACTTCTACCAACGTCTTGACAAAATTATGGATATCTCCGCTCGTTCTTTGAAGATCAAGCGTAACGCTATTACACAATTTATGGAAAACGGTTTGTACCCCTACACAAAACGTTACCTTGGTACTTTTGCTAACCACTTCTCCACAATAGGTCTTGTTGGCATGAACGAAGCTTGCTTGAACGCTCGTTGGCTTGCTTGCGATATGACAGACGACCGCGCACAACAATTTACTCAACAAGTGCTGAACCATATGCGCGAACGCCTTTCCGACTACCAAGAAATGTACGGCGACTTGTACAACTTGGAGGCAACCCCTGCCGAAAGCACATCCTATCGCCTTGCAAAGCACGACAAAAAGCTTTACCCAGATATCATCACTGCAGGTGCAACTCCTGATGCAAAACCTTACTACACAAACAGCAGTCACTTGCCTGTAAGCTACACGGCAGATATCTTTGACGCACTCGACATCCAAGACGAGTTGCAAACATTGTACACATCTGGTACAGTTTTCCACTCCTTCCTTGGAGAACGTTTGCCAAGCTGGCAATCAGCAATGAAGCTTGTTCGCACCATTGCGGAAAACTACAAACTCCCTTACTATACAATCAGCCCAACCTACTCGGTATGTGCTGACCACGGCTACATCGCTGGCGAAGTGTGCGAGTGCCCAGTTTGCCACAAAAAGACGGAAGTTTACTCCCGTATCACTGGCTACTACCGCCCTGTTCAAAACTGGAACGATGGCAAGTCTCAAGAGTGGAAGGAGCGTAAAGTTTACCAACCACAAAACAGCGTGTTGAAACGTGATGGCGTATCTCAAAGTCAAGATGACCACAAGGCGGAAGTTGTAGTAACAAAACCAATTTTGTTTGTTCAAGACAAATGCCCCAACTGCAAAATGGCGGAAATCATGCTTGGCAAACTCGGCATCGACTTTGACCAAGTAGATGCTACCGAAAACACAGCCCTTGCATCTCAGCTCAAAATCAAGATGACACCATCTTTGGTTGTTGCAAATGGCGACACTTACCAAATCTTCGAAAACGCTTCCAACATCCGTAAATGGGCGGAAAGCGTAAAATAAAAACTATGTACGACGTAATTGTTATTGGCGGTGGTCCTGCCGGACTGACGGCTGCTTTGTACGTGGCTCGCGCTGGCAAAAGCGTGATGCTACTTGAGCAAAACGCCTTTGGCGGTCAAATGGCTACCGCACCAAAAATTGAAAATTTCCCCAGTGTGGACGCTATTGAAGGTGCTCGCCTTGCGGAAAATATGTTTGAGCAGGCGGTATCTCACGGTGTCGAGTTCGACATGGGTAGCGGTGCTGTTGCTTTGGTAAACGAGCCTACAAGGCACTTTGTTGTTACCACCGAGTACAGTGAGTTTAAGGCAAAAGCCGTTGTCATTGCCACAGGCGTATCTCACAAGCACCTGGGTGTAGATGGAGAAAGTAAGCTTGCAGGCAAAGGCGTTTGCTACTGCGCAGTGTGCGATGGCAGTTTCTACAAGGACAAGCCCGTTTGCGTAGTGGGCGATGGCAACAGTGCAGTGCAGTACGCATTGTACCTAAGTACAATTTGCTCGCAAGTAACGCTTCTCACTTGGTCGCAAAAACTGTTTTGCGATGGCGAACTACAACAACGTTTGAAGGCAAACGACAAAATTGAGTGGGTCACTAATGCCACAGTCAAGCAAATTGTTGGCGACGATTGTGTAACAGGCGTTGCCTATACTGACGAAATCGGCGCAATCACCTACCACGATTGTGACGCAGTGTTTGTTGCTATTGGACAACTTCCCCACAACGAAAGCTTTTCACACCTTGTCGAGTTGGATGGACGTGGCTACATTGTTGCCGGCGAAGATTGCAAAACATCTTGCGACGGCCTGTTTGTTGCAGGTGATTGCCGCACCAAAGGTATCCGTCAATGCGCAACAGCAGTAGGCGACGGTGCCGTTGCAGGTTTCTCTGCAAGTATGTATGTGGACAAATTGAACTAAAACAAAAAAGAGCAGACATCACAGTTCTGCTCTTTTCAATTTCTACAACAACAAAACAGGCCAAGAGTTTTTTCTTGGCCTATTGTATTAGTCTACTTTGATAATTTTAGATTTAAGCTTAAGCTCGTCTGGGGTGATGTTTGCAAGCACTTGGTCAAGGTTTTCAAATGGTACGACTTCGCCAAGTAGGTTGTCAACGTTTACTTTGTTTGTAACAAGCAGGTTGATTGCCGAGCTAAAATTACCCAAGCCGTTGTACACGCCCATGATTTTTAGGTGTTTTTGGCAAATTTGCGCAACAGAAAGTCTGCTATCCTTGTTGGAGTATCCCGCCAAGCAAATTGTTGCGTTTTGTGCTGCCGAGTCGTACACGTCTTTCATTTTGAAGTCGGAGTCGCTAAAGTACACCAACTCTTTGCACATTCTGCCACCGGTAACAATCTTGATTTCTTTTGCAACGTCCACCTCTTCGGTGTTGATACAGTACAAAATGCCAAGTTTGCGAGCTTCCGCCACAAGCACTTCTTCGTTGCTACAAAAGATGGGTACCGCTTGGTAGTAAGCAACCAGCTGCGCAAGGATAAGTCCTGTTTTGGTGCTGGAAAAGATTGCAATGTGACAACCTTTTTCCAACTTTAATGCATCCACAATGTTCAAACAAAATGATACATAGCTAACAAACAACGCCTTTTCGTTGGAAAGACTATCTGGCAGTGTATGCAGGATTGTCGCAGGCAAGTCCACAAAATTTTGCAAAAGTCCATCGTGGTTTTGTCCAAGCTCCACAATTTCGTCACAATCAGCGTGGTTGCCAGCGCGACACTCGTCGCATTGGTCACACGGAATGTATGGCTCAATAGCTACACGATCCATCTTGCGCAACATAGACTTGTCCGTATCGGTAACTTCCGAAACAACACCAACAGCATTGCGACCCATCACAAATGGGTAGTCGCGTTTGTTGTCGCCAAGGTAAATGGAGTACAGCGAGTGTGTCAAAAGCTGTTGCTCAATTTTTACCTTGACAAGGTTATCCTGTAAAGTTGTAGGGGGACTATCATGCAATCGCATTTGTTTAGGTTGGTCCAAAAACCAAGTTTTCATGCTTCCTCCGTGCAAAGTGTTGTAGTTTTTACTACAAACTATGCGCACTTTGTCGTGCGTATATCTATTATACCAAATATTATACAAAAAATCTACTGTTTTTTAACAAAAGGCCTTCAAGTTGAAAAGTGCATTGCAGTCAACACTATTTTGTAAATTGCAACCGATATTCTTTAAGTGGTTTGTGAAAATTTGGGATATTTGCGAAAAGTCAGCTTGCGAATTGAAAAATAAAAGCCACTTGTTGGTTCCCAATAGTTGTTTGTGCAATTTGGGTATCTTTGTTTTTCAAGCGTTGGGCAAAATTTAGACGGCAACAGCGTAACGTTGCAATTTTGTAAAAAACGTCCAATTTGCATCCAAACACATTGGTGACAACGCAACCCCCAAACACTTGTTGACACATTCGCCAATACATAGTAAAATATATCTGTGAGGTGCTTTATGAAACTACAATACCTTGGACACTCTTGTTTTAGAATTATCAGCGAAATGGGCATGACCATTGTTTGCGACCCATACAAAACATCAATGGTGGGCTTACCCATGCCCCAAGTGCGTTGTGATGTTGTAACAATTTCTCACCACCACAACGACCATGACTGCCTTGACAACGTTGTTGGTAATCCAACAGAAATTGACATTGTCGGCACTTGCGTTGCCGACGACGTAGCTTTGGAAAGCTTTGAGACCTTCCACGACGACAAAAAGGGATCGCTCCGTGGCAAAAACTTGGTATTCACATTTTCCCTTGACGGCATCCGTGTTGCGCACCTTGGCGACATCGGTTGCTTGGATGAAAACATCGTGCAAAAGCTCAAAGGCTGTCACATCTTGCTAATTCCTGTTGGCGGCAACTACACAATTGACCACGTTGGCGCAAAGTGGTACGTGGACCAAATACAGCCAAAGCTGGTTGTACCCATGCACTACAACTTTGCTACCAGCAAAATCGACATCGCCCCAGTTGCCGACTTTTTGCAACAGTTTGACAATGCTCAAATCCGTCACATCGGCGACACTTTGAGCCTATACGACGAACCAGAAAACGAAACCCCGCTTGTCTACATTATGGATATGTGGGAGTAGTGTGAAAATCACTCAAATCAAAACAAAGGGGATACGAATTTTTCGTATCCCTTGTATTATTATAAAATAAAAAATTGCACTCAAACATCTGTTCAAATGCAATTTCGATTGGCAGAGAGAACAGGATTTGTGTGATTGCGCAAGCAATCAGTGAGCGTAACGCAACAAAGTGTAGTGGAGCGCTACGTCATTTCAAACTGTCCTGGTTATTGTGATACAAGGTGACAATGGCTCAAGGAGTAAAACAAAAGGGATGCGAGCTTTGTCGTATCCCTTGTTTTGCGACCAATGCCTGGTCACCGATTGGCAGAGAGAACAGGATTTGAACCTGCGGAGGCTGTTAACCTCGCACGCTTTCCAAGCGTGTGCCTTAAACCACTCGACCATCTCTCTAAATGTGGTGCAAACCTTGTTTGCTCAAATATAATACCAAAACTTGCCATAATTGTCAACACTATTACGGCAAGTTTTCAAACTTTTTCGGCAATTTTAGCACACATTTTTGCAAAAAAAGGGATACGAAAAAATCGTATCCCTTTTGTTTTGTGTGTTATTTTGCGATGTTCTTTTGCGCTGTTGCAGTGCTATCTTCTGCCACCAGGACCACCCGGCATAAATCCTTGGTTGCCACCGCCGTGCATATTTTGTCCAAGCGCGGTTCCGATGGAGGAAAGTGTTGCCGAGTAGCTGCTGCTACCTACTGTGATGGTGTAAGTTTCGCCCTTGGTAAATGTGCTCAAACTGATGATTACCGATTGATACGTCTTTGTTGGTGACAGCTCCACAAGGGTATCTCCATTAGAGTTTTGCACTGTCACTTTGGTATTGGCAGATGCCGTTGTTGAAAGCGTCAAACTTACATAGCATTGGGTGGAGTTGCTTGATGGGTTTTCTACCATGCCTGCTGCGCCCACCGCAACAACGTTGCCACCTGTGATGATAACACCCGTTTCCGAGTCGAGCGATGCGTTTGCGCTATTGGTAGGTCCGTAGATGTACAAATTGCCACCGGTAACCTTGACTGTGCCGTTGCTATCCACGCCATCGCCACCTGCATTTACAACAATATCTCCTCCTGCAACCAAAATGTAAAAGCCATAGTTGCCCAGATCGGAGTTGGCCGCATTGATGCCGTCATCGACAGATGTCAAGTTAAGCGTTCCGCCCAAAATTTCCACGGTTGCGCCTTCAACGGCCTCGTAAGATTTGGTAACAGTGATGTTGCCATCGCTAATTTTGGTAAGATACTCTGCGTGTAATCCATCATCGCCTGTTGCAATGTCAAACGTTCCACCTGTAACGAGCAAGTTTCCCTTGGATGTAACTGCGTCATCATTGGAGTTGAGTTCAAAGTTACCGCCAGTGATAATAAGTCCGTAGTTTTCCTCAAAGGTGGCAGGGTAGGTTGTATCGTTAAACTCAATTCCATCCGCCTTGATGGCTTTGCCATCGGCATTGTCGGAAGAAAGTTCCGTCACAGTTGTTGGCGCGCCACCGTTGGTTGTTACCTTGATGGTGTGCTCGGCCGTGTTTGCAATGTACAAACAGTTGTTTGCGGAAATTCCGTCATCGCCAGCAGTGATGTCCAAATTGGACTTTTCAATGTACAAGTAGCCGTAGTTGATACTGGACGCATAGGTTTTTGCCTCTTCGTCGTTAGCCGGCTCCATATCCGTTTTGATACCATCGCCATTGGAGTTGATTGTTATGTTGGCATTTTTTACCACAAGTTGTTGGTCGGCTTTGATGCCAGATTTGTTAGAGCCAGCAACTTCTATTGTTGTTCCGTCAATAACAAGGGAAGTTTTTACTTTGAGTCCGCTGGTTTCTTCGCCAAAGCAGTTGAGCTTGAGTGTGCCTGTGCCATTTACAACAAGAGCACGTTTCTTTGCTTGAATAACAGCCCCGTCTCCATCGGCATTGTCGCCAACGCTGTCAGCGAGGGTATTGATTGTGCCTTCCTTTACTGTCAAAATTCTTTCGGAAACAGTGTCGCCATCTGGCTTTTTGAATACAATCGCCGCGCAATCTTGTGTCTCGAGCGTTGCGATGTCTACGCCGGCCAAAACAAGTTGAACAGAGTCCGCTGTATCATTTACAACTACGCTACCACTCAAAGTGCCAGTCAAAACAAACACTCCGCCAGACTTGATTTTGAGTTGATTGTCGGCAAATGAGTAGGCGGTAACGGCCGTTAAATCGGCCAAAGCGATGTCGTCAAGGTCAATTTGATAGCAATTTTCAGCAGAGCTGTCAAAATTTGCACCAGCTGATGCATCGCCGACAATGTCGTTTACAAGGTATTCGGTGGTTTTTTCGTCAGAGTAGTCGGTCACATCCTTTCCGGTAGATCCGCCGCCCAAGTTGTCCCAGGGGTCAAAATATCCGTTGTTGGGATCACAACCGCTGGCAACAACCAGCACAATGGCGAGCAAAATTGCAATAAACAGTGTAGTCTTTTTCATATAGCCTCCTTGAAATTTCGTTTTTCCTTTATGATAATACAATTCAATGCCTAAATATTGCTGAAAAATATATATTTTTCAAAATAAATATCGGCAAAAATAAAAAAAGAGATGCAAAAAACTTACATCTCTTTTTTAGAGTATTATTTGGGGCGAGTAGGCGTTATTTTTTCAGTTCCAACAGCTTTCGAGAGTTGCCAACAATTTGCGCGTAGTTAGGGATGGAGTTAGCGCAGTCTTCGCACACGTAGTACATATTGTCCCAGTACATTGCGCATTTGGATGTGTGCATTGTTCGACCAAAACCCAGTGTTGAGTCCTGATTGCCGGTCAAAATTTGTGTGCCGTTGTGTAGCAGGATGAACTCTCCTTCGCCAGCATAGAACCACTTGAAATTGATGGTTGACTCAAATGTTGTAGCGCCATCTTCTTTGATGGCGATACAATATTTACCTGTGCCATCTTCGTTTAGTTGGTAGTATTGGTCTTTGTCCATGCCGTTGCCACTCAATGCATAGTACTTTTTGCCAAAGGAAACTCTGTCTTTGGCAACGTCTTGGCAGATGGTATTATTTTCCGTTGTAGGGGCAGTTTTGGGTTGGCATCCGCACAATGCAAAAACACACATTGTAGCCAAAATTGTCAAAATAATGATCGTTACTGTTTTGTTTAGTTTCATTTTTAACTCCTTTATTGATTTTTGTTTTTGCTTTTAGCATTTGTCTTTTTGAGCAAACTATTCCCACAAAGGTCGCTTTTACCCTTTTGACAAGTTGCACAACCTACATGTTGTCATGGACAAATTGTGTCAAAATGCTGTTTGTACTTACCAAATGTTTGTTGACATTGGCCAACATTGGTGCTACAATGTACAAAACATTTACTGCAAGAGGCGAACAAAATGAAACTCAAAGTTGTTGGATGGACGCACTACGACTTTTACGACTTCAAATCGGGCGATAGCTCTTGGGCGGTGCGTATGGCGGTAGTGGATGAGATAAAGAAGAACGACTATCTGTTTTCCGGCTGGGATCATCAAGAAAGTTGCTACTGCGCGCCAGTTTTCAACGATGGCAAGATGCGCAGATTTTCTCAACGCGGTTTTGCCGATATGATGGCGGAAGCTCACGGAGACACAGGCTACATGGACTACTCTTTGTATATGTTCGGCATCAAGCCAGAAGCCTGTCGTATGCCCAAGCAAAACGTTCGCCCACGCGACATCGTTGTAGAAAAGAATCTTGCAGAAACCTTCACTTTGGAAGTTGACGAGCAATTTTTCAACAGTGTGCCCACAAGCGAAACATTGGATATCTTTGGACATATGGTTAAAAAGCGTGGCATCAAACTGCCCGATTTGCCAGAACTCCGTTACATCGACAAAGGCGATACTTTGGTGCTGACCTGCCAAGATAAAAAGGCAACATTTCTCATTTTGAGTGTAGACCGTGGTCGCAACCTTACTTTTGATGAGCGTGTTGATTTGATGTCGCGCATGAGCTACAGCCAGGATAAAGACGTGCGCGCCAAAGCTCAGCAAGAGTTTGAGGCAGTGCCCATTGTCATCACGCTGACTGTCCGCAAAAGACGCAAAAACGTGTAGCAGTTTGGCAAAACAGACAATGTAGTGGTCTTTTGGGAAAGTAAAAAGTAAATTATCAAAACAATCCACCAAATTACACCTCAAACATATCTACAAAAAAATCACACAGCAAAAAGGAACAGATTTTGTATCTGTTCCTTTTGTTTTAGGTATGTATTTGATTTTGTATCAAATTTTGCCAACTACTTTTTGATAGCTGTACCGCCGACAAGAACAATCATCTTGATGGCATCCAACGAAAATGCGTCTGCTTCGACTGTCAAAACTTTGTCCAAAGTACCACGTGCCAAAATTTTGATGGCTGTTTCTTTCTTTGGAACGAGGCCCTTTTCTTTGAGGGCGTCAAGTGTAACAACGTCGCCACTTGCAAAGTTTTGAGAAAGTGTGTCGATGTTTACCGCGAATTTTTTGCCTGCGCGAACACTAACCGCGCCTGTTTCGGCAACTTGTACCAAAGTGGAAGCCACTTCGTCAGCAATCATTGTGTGAGCTTGCTCTGCTGTAACACTGCCTACAACATTGAAGCCGGCAGCTTTCAAAGTTGCACCTTCGCTAATGTCACGTCCGTCAACAGCGCGCACCTTGATGAGACCAGCCTTGACAAGATTTTCAGTTGTGTCGTATGGGTAGTTTTGTGGATCACAAGCGGGGTTTGGTTTGCCAAGTTCGATGCCCTTGGATTGCATCAACGCATCCAAAAGCACCTTTGCTTTGCGCAGTGACAATGCAGATTTAACCTTGAACAATGTTGGTACAGCTTGGTAGCGACGTTTGTCGGAAACATCCTTGATTGTACCCTTGATTGTTTGCTTTGCAACTTGTGGGTCCATTGCCAAGTACAAGTACAATGTTTTACCTTTGATTGTTACAATGGCAAGCTTTTCGCGCGAGCGGTTAAAGGTTGAACAAGGCCAGCTAATTCTGTTTTTAACCTTGGCGTAACCAAGGGCGTGGTTTGTCAACTCTGCGTAGTAGCCTTTCAGGTCGTCGTTTGCTTGTCTAAGCTTGGATACAAAGGAGCGGTTGTATCTTACGAGTACTTCCTCGCCACCAACAACCAAAACGCCTCGTTTTTCCGTTTCAACAACAGCAGGTGTTGCAGGTTGTTCGGGAGCAACTTCAACAGGTTGTGTGCTAACGCTTGCTTCTTCAACAACTGCGGGTTGACTGTATCTGTGCTTGAGTGGCAACAGTGCAAGTACAAGTACAGTTACAAATGCCGCTGTTCCCAAAACAAGAAGTGTGAGATACAACCATTGCCAGTGAACAAACAATGGTTTGCTGAAGATTGCTGTAAAGCGACCAACGATAATCAATGCAAGAGGAGCAAGACCCAAACCGATAACAACGTGGCGGTCAGATTTGCGGAGCAACAACAAAACCGCAGCTGCTGCAAGCAAAGCTACTGGCAAAACAAAGTCAACCAAAAGGATAACTACGCCAGAAACACCATTGAGAGATGCAACAAATTCCAGTCCGTCATACATTCTTTGGAACACGCCGTTTGGCAATTTTCCGCCGAGATATGGAACAAACGTGATTACTGTAACTACGCAAAGAGCAACAGCCATGATTGCACACATAATACCAAAAATTTTGGTGTACAGTTTTTCTTTGTCGGAAGCTTCGCCTGTTGCAACTTTTTCGCAGATCTTGCATGGGCAATGCTTGCGAAGGATGGGCAAAAGTGTAAATGCAAGCACAGTAAGGAAAGCGCCAGTTCCAAGAACAAGAAGCAAAATGTACAGCCATTGCCAGTGAACGAACATAGGTTTGCTAAAGGTTGCTGTAAAGTGAGCACAAAGAACCAATGCAACAAGAGCAGCACCAGAGCCAATCAAAACCCAACGATCACGCTTGAAGTGCAACAACAAAACGGAAGCTGCTGCAAGCAAGATTGCTGGAGCTCCAAGAACAGCAAGGATGGTAGGCAATCTGTGGAAACCAAGTGAAGATGTAACACGGCCCATACCAGTGAGCATACGCAGGAAAACGCCGTTTGCAAGCTTGCCACCAAGGTATGGAACAAGCATCATCCAGCAAACTGTACCAAGTGCAACTGCCATAAGAGCGCACATAATACCAAAGCCAGTTTGCCATGGTCTGTTATCTTCAGCAGGCTCAGCATCGCCATTGCTTTCGCGTTTTACGGCCAACCATGTCAACACAAACACTGCTACAAACACAGCAGTGCCAAGGCCGAGTATCAAGAGATACAACCATTGCCAGTGTACAAACAATGCTTTGCTACCGATTGCTGTAATCAAGCCAACGATAACCAATGCTGCAAGAGCAACAATTTCGCCCTTCAAAACAGTGCGGTCACTTTTGCCGTGTAGCAGCCAGCTTGTTGCCAACGAAAGCAAAACTACGGGCAAAACAAAGGCAAACAAAACTATGAGCAAAGCAGGAATTTTGGTAGTAGCCGCAATAGCGATCAAACCATCAGACATTCTGTGAAAAACGCCATTTGGAAGTTCTCCACCCAAGAAAGGCAAAATTACCAGTACGGTTACTGTACCAAGTGCAAGCGCCATAAGTGCGCACATGATACCAAAGATCTTTTGTAATTTTTTACGATCCATCATAAAACATTCTCCTCAAATTATATTTTACTGACCTGTCAAATTAAAAATTATGTCAAAACAGTAATTATATAGGATATTTTACTACATCATGTCGTATTTTGCAATAGCTATTTTAATACTTGTTGTCAATTTTTTTGTAATTTGACGTGCTTTTGCGCAGTCATGTGCGCTTTTTGTGGGGTATGTCTTGCTTTTGTGCAAGCTCAGTTGCCTTTTAGTACCGCCTTTGGCGTGCAATTTGTGACAAAAACAAACAGCCTATCTGCACGATAGGCTGTTGATATGTAAACTGCTATACGGTAGGTTTTGGTTGTCCAACAAAGTAGACTCCAATGGTGTTTGGGCCGGCGGATGCGCCAACGATAGGGTTCAAAACGCCAATGGTAATTTTTGCATCGGGGAGCAATTCCAAAATCAAATCGCGAACTTTTTCGGCACTTTCGATGCAGTCGCCATGTGTGATGTAAATACCATCAATCTTTTCACCAGTGTATCTTTCTTTAGTGATTTCTGCCAAACGACGCAAAGATTTGAGACGACCTTTCACCTTTTCTATCGAGACGTTTTCACCTTTGTCGTTGGAAATAATAATAGGTTTGATTCCCATCAGTGTTCCAAACACAGCCGTCGTTGCAGAAATTCGTCCTGCGCGTTTGAGATATTTGAGGTCGTCTACGGTGCAAACCTGGTTGACGTTCATTTTGATATCTTCCAACGCTTGCGCGACTTGATGAATTGTCTTGCCCTCTGCACGAAGGTTGCTTGCGTACATACAAAGCAATCCCAAGCCCAAACTGCACGACAATGAGTCTACGCATATAATCTCAGCATCGGGGTAGGCTTTTTTGAGTTCGTCGCGCGCAACCATACTTGCTTTGACGGATGCGGACAATCCTGATGAGCAGGAAATTGACAAGATATCGTAGCCTTGTTTGATGTATTGCTCAAAGTATTGTTGGTAGTCGCTTGCGGGCACTTGTGATGTAAAAACTCTTGTATCATCGCGTTGCAAGTTGTAAAAGTCCTTTGCGGAAAGATCTTTCCAGTCCACGTCAGCGCACAGCGATTTGTCGTCGTAGGAAATGTACATTGGCAAGTAGTCTATGTCGTATTGCTTACGAAGGTCTTGTGTTAATTCGCAGGTTGAGTCACTTACGATAACAAATTTTTTCATTCTAATTTCTCCTTTTAATAAGATGGTCGTGTTTTGGCATTTGACGCAAAAACTCCGTCAAACCAAAAGCAGTCTTTTACGCCAAATAATTTTTGCTCCCAATAAAACGCAATTTTGCCTATTGGCACACAAATTGTTCTGGTAGTGTACTACCCTTTGTTTAACTTTTTGTCAACAAATGCGCCTTTCTGTGACAAATTTATGCAAAAATTTACTCCCATATCTTTTTGTGACATATTGAATTGCTCACACGGCGCAAACAACTGTAATCCTGGCGGAGGCTTTCTGCACAGCAATTGGTCAAAGGTGATTGACAGCCAATCTTTTGCGGTGTATAATACAATCGTAAACATTTGTTAAAAATAGTTCACTCAAGATAAACGGAGACTACATGAAAACAGATTTCAAACACAAACTGCTACATCGTCCTGTAAAACGCCCAGGATTTGTACCACGTACATTTCTTCGCCTTTGGGCGGCAAGCAAATGTCGCAAGCACAACGTGCAGTTTACCTACGAGTTTGACAAAAAATCCATCAAAAACGAGCAAATATTGTTTCTTTCCACCCACTCGGCGCGTAACGAAGTTTTTTACACTATTGGTGGGCTTGGTCGTACCGATTTGAACATAATCGCAGGCTACCAAAACTTCTTTTCCAGTCACACTAACTACATCGGCATGACGGCAATGAATGCCATCCCCAAGATGCTGTACCAACCAGATACATTTTGCACTCGCAAGATGCTCAAGGTTATCAAAACAGGTGGCAGTCTCGCACTTTGGCCAGAAGGCATACAGTCTGTTTCCGGCAGTACACACCCCATCAATCCGGCGACCTGCAAGTTTATCAAAAAGGCAGGGGTAACAGTGATTCTTGCCACAACCAAGGGTGCGTATCTCACAACCCCACGCTACACAAAGGACTCCAAGCGTGGTAAGATTTTTGTCAACTACAAGATTTTGTTCACTGCCGAACAGCTCAAAGCCTTGACGGAAGAACAAATCTATCAGGAACTCTTGAAAAACTTTGCCTACGACGACTTTGCCTTCAACAAGCAAGCTCGCATCAAGTACGTTGGCAAAAAACATAACATTGCCGACATCGACAATATTTTGTATGTTTGCCCCAAGTGCAAGCAAACTCACACGCTCAAAGTGCACCTTGACAAAGGCAACGAGCGACTTGAGTGCGAAAAGTGCGGTTACGCTGTGACCGTCAACGAGTACTACGACATTGTTGTTAAAAATGGCGAAAACTACTTTGAGGACATCGACAAATGGGTCAAGTGGCAACGCAATTTTGTTCGCAAGCAAATCCAACAGGACGATTTCAAGCTTGTTGGTCACGGCAAAATCACACAACTGCGTACCGATTGTTGGAAAAAATACCCCAATAACCGCACAACGCTCATACAAGGGGAGGTCACCTTGGATAAAACTGGGCTAACCATCAAAAATGGCGATGACGTTATGTTTTTTGACGTGGCAGGTTTGTACTCGCTCACAATGGCTGTTGGTAGATTTTTGGAGTTTTACTACAACGAAGACTACTACAATCTCGATCTGGACTGCCCCACAAACCAACTGATAGAGTGGATGCTTGTTAGTGAAGAATTGCACAATTTGGTAGACGAAAAGTGGCAAAGTGCCTCTAACGACGTCTACAACTACGACACCAAAGGAGAAGTCTGATGGAAACAACAAACGTAAAACAACCTCAACCGGTAAACGACGGCCAAACCAAAGTGCAAATTGGCGCAAAAAGCTTTGTGCTGATGGTGTGTATTTTGCTTGCCGTAGTGATTGCCGCTGGCATTTTGACATACGTCATCCCTGCGGGCAAATACTACCGCTATGCATACACAACCGACCAGTCCCTTGTTGGCACACAAGACGACCAAAACTTTTTGGTGTACACCGACAACGAGGATATAAAGGGTCAAGTAGTACCAGATAGCTATGTGGTTTTGCCAAATGGTAGCCAAACCCGTCTGCCCGTTTGGCGTTGGCTGACAGCACCATTTGAGTCCATTATTTGGGGAAACACCGACAAAGTATTTCCCGCATCCATCAACGTAAACGAAATCTCCATCATTGCGCTACTTTTGGTGCTGGGTGGAACTTTCAAAGTGTTGGAAAAAAGTGGTGGTCTGGAAGCATTCGTACGCATGATCATCCAAAAGCTGTACAATAAGCGTTTTGTTGCTGTTTGGGCAATCACATTGATGGTGATGGTTCTTTCCGCAGTGTTTGGGCTTCAAGAGCAACTCTTGATTTTGTATCCACTTTTGGCAATGCTGTGCGCCGCAATGAACTGGTCTAAGTTTACCGCTATCAGCTTCATTTTGATGACATCTGGCGTTGGCTTTACAACTGCCATCACCAACCCACTTACAATCGGCCTTGCATCACAAAATGCAGGAGTACCCATCACCGATGGTATGTGGTATCGTGTTATCATTTTTGTTGTGATGTACGTGGTAACAAGCTTGTATATGACATACCTTTGCAAGCGTGACGAAAAACAAGCCACACAAATGGCAGATATCTCCAAGTTTATTGTGGATGACCCCGAGCAAAAACGCGAAGACAAAAAGAAGGCACTGCTTGTAACCTTGTTGTTTGGCATTGCATTGCTTGGCGTTATCATTGCTGTTGCAATCGAGGCACTCCGTTCATCCAGTATGATTATCATGGGCGTTGCATTCATCGTGGGTACAGTTATTGTTGGTCGCATTTTGCTTGGCGGATTCAAACCAATGGGCAAAGCCTTTTTGGAAGGCGCAAAAACCATTGCTCCATCATTGCTAATCATTGTTATTGCTTTTGCCGTACCATACATTGCCAAGAAGGGTGATATTTTGGACACAATCTTCCACTTCTTCTACGGAATTGTCACAGGCTCCAGTCCATACGTAGCAGTGCTTGTATTGTACGCCTTCATCCTTATTTTGGAGTTCTTTATCCCAAGCGCATCCGCAAAGGCAGTGTTGATCATTCCAATGCTGACACTTGCCCCCATCGAAGGACTTTCTACAAACGTAATTTTGATGACGTACCTCTTTGCCGATGGCTACACAAACGTTTTGTTCCCAACTTGCGGAACGTTGCTTATTGGCCTTGGCCTTGCCGACCAAAGTCTTGGCACTTGGTTCAAACGCACAATTTTGTTCCAACTGATATTGATGGCACTTTCCATTGGTTTCTTGTTCCTTGCCATTGCAATTGGTGTGTAAAACACGCAAGGCAGAACACAATAATTCAATCACAAAAGCGAGAGCAAAATGCGCTCTCGCTTTTTTACATAAGACTACGACCCAAACTCCGGTTGCACTTGAAGGTGACGCCTTGCATAGAAAAACTTTATCACTACAATAAGTAACAAATATCGTATTGGCTATCTTTGCTCATTGACATTTGCACAAAATGGTACTAAAATGATATAGTAATATTTTTATGTAGGAGAATCAGCAAATGAAACAATTCAAAGACGTCCGCATTGTGGACAACTTCTACCAAACATCATCGTACTTTCCTATGCCAACAATTTTGATCAGTACCGTTTCCGAAAGCGGTCAAACAAATTTGGGCGCGTACTCACTTTGTTTTCCTTACTACATTGCCGGCAAGGACTACTATGCAATGATTTTGGAAGCGCGCAACAGCTCCAACACAGCGCAAAACATCCTTCGCACCAAAAAGTGCACGTTGAATTTTATCACTGACGAAAAGAAATACTTCAAAGAGGCCGTTCGTCTTGGTTTCCCTGGCGACACAACGGAGCAAAAAATGAAGGACTGCATCTTCTCTTTGGTTGACTCTGAGCTTGGCTCTGACCGTCCACAACTTGTGGAAGAAAGCTATCAAGTGTTTGAGTGCACTTGGGATGACAGTTTGGAAGATGCCTACCTTGACAAACCCGGCGAGTTGGAAGGCTACGAGCCACCTTACCGCAACTTCAACGGCATCACAAGCAAGTTTGGCGCACATTTCATCTTGAAAATTGACAAAATCTGGATGAAGGAAAAGTACCACCGCGGTATCATCGAAGAGTCCAAACCACGTTTGTTCCCACCAGTACCAGTAGACTACGGCTATCGCGATAGCAAAAACTTCTGGTGTTCTCGTCATCGCACACCATACTACGTTGGCATCCAAGCAAAAGAAGGCGATGTCAAATCCGTTATGTATGCAGCAAGCCGTATCGACCCAGAAGTAACCTTTACAGAAAAAGCTTGTGGCAAACTTACAAAGATTCCACGCGTATTTTTGAAAGCAGCTCTTACACAAATGGTGAGCATCGCCAAGGAGCAAGGCATCACAGTAATTGACGAGGCAGAAATTGACCTTATCAACAAAATCCGCAAACAAAAGAGATAACTTTTGCGCCAAAACACCACCGCTTTTGCGATGGTGTTTTGTTGTGTAACAACACGGATATTGATTGATTTGCCAAGAATAATGTTGTTTGGCGCGGCAGTTTGTGATTGTGTGCGTCAGCAGGGCGCCGTCATTTGTGGCAAAACACTTGTAAATTTGTCCAACTTGTATTACAATGGTCTTGATTAACACGCGAAGGACAAACGTATGAAAAAGCTAAAACTGACCTTTTGGGCCAATTTACTGGAAAGTATCATAATAGGTTTAGGTGTCGGCTTGGTGGTGGGCTTGTACCAGCTTGCAATGCAGTATGCCGTCAAGGGCTCACAGTATATGTACCAAAGCAACAATCCCTGGCTTATTGTGGCAATGGTAGTGATTGTGGCGGGGCTTGCCGTAATCAACCACTTCATTATCAAAAAACACAAGGGAGTTCGCGGTAGCGGTGTGCCCTACATGGAGCATGGAATCCATCACGACCACCACATCAATTGGACAAAGGAACTGCCCTTGCTGGTTTTCAACTCTTTGGCATCTGGTTTTGTTGGGATGCCATTGGGTAGCGAAGGCCCATCTGTTGTTATTGGTGGCAAAACTGCCGAAATGGTGGAAGACGTGATTGATGCCGGCGAAGAAGACACCGTAGTTATGGGCTTTGGAACAGGCTTTGGTTGCGCGGTATTGAGCCCTCTTGCAGGTGTTTGCTACATCTTTGAAGAAGCTCTCAAAAAGTTTAACGTCAAGTTCTTTGTGCGTGGTATCGCAATGATGGTTGCCGCCTTTTTGGTAACAAGCCTTATCAACAACCATCGTGTTTTGCACATCGAAAACGTTGTGTTGATACCCTTCAAACACTACTATATTTTTGCCTTTTTGGTGATAGTAAACCTTCTTGTAGGTTGCGCCTTTGCCAAAGGACTTGTTGGCGCGAAACGTCTGTTCGAAAAGAACGCAAACAAATTTTGGTCCAAAAACTTTGGATTTTTCCTGTTTGCTTTGGTGCTTGTTTTGAACTTCGTCTGTCTCCCTTGGATGGGTTCTGGCGCGCACATCATCGAGCACATTGCAAACTTCAACAACATCGGCATTTTGCTTGGACTTCTTGCTTTCCGTTTTGTTATCACAATTTTTGCTGGCACCGACCGCGCAACAGGTGGCATCGTCATCCCAATGCTTGCCCTTGGTGCAATTTGTGGACAAATTGTTTGCCTTGTGTGCAACGAGTTGCTGGGTATGCCAACGGATGTGAACCCAGTGGTTGTGCTCACATCTATGTGCATTATGTTTAGTGTCGTCAACAAAACACCAGTCACAGCAACAGTGCTGTTTTTCTCCGCCATTGGCTACTCCGCAGGTGACTACATTTCTGTGCTACCCATCATCCCAATGACGGCAGTGTCTATTGTTTTGGCAACAACCTTGTCCAAATTCCTTGTCAAGGATGGCTTGTACCATATGCTCATCCACGTAGATTTGCAATACGGCAACCTTTCCCATCATGACGAACACATTGCTGAGCAAACCGCACCCCAAACAATGGATGCGGAAATGTAAGGTTGTTTGTGCGAGCTGTGCCACTTCACAAAAAAGAAAACGCTATCACAAATTTAACAAATAAGACCAACGGCTAAGGGTATGTACCTTAGGGATTTTTTAGACAACATAAAAGACTAACGAAAATTTTCGTTAGTCTTTTTGCTTTCCAAAAACATACAACCTTCGTCTGAAAGTATAGTGTGCTACACTCTTGAAAATTTTACAACAAGGATTAACAACGCGACAAATTGGAGTTTATCTATTATCTATTTCCATCTAACATATCAAAATAATCATTTAACCATTTTCGGGTGGTTCGCCCAATGTTATCAGGTAGATTGTCCTTATTGAACCATTGAATATTTAATACTTCATCCTCTTGAAGTTTAATCTTACCTTCAAATTTATGACAATAATAAACTATATCGATGCAAGAGACTTCGTCGCCATTAGGGTAAATATTATGGTGTTCTGGGCCAGAATAGATATTTAGTAATTTATACTCTAAGATTTCTAAGCCAATCTCTTCTTTAATTTCTCTCCGCATCGCATCTTCGACACGTTCGTCCAATTCGATACTTCCACCGTGAGTTGCCCATGTTTTATCATCTTGTCTTAGTTGAAGCAAAACATTGCCTTTACCATCACCAATAATTGCTCCCGCACAAGGCATCAACAGAGTGCGATGTCCAACTATTTTCCGAAGTTCCATAATGTAGCCCATATAAAATTCCTCCGTCAAATTCTTATTTATCTATCAAGCTAACCCCAAATCAGCGACAAACACAACACGAGCGCCGAAACGATCGGAACGGTGATGGTATCCCAGCCTTTTTTCGTGAAAAGCTCGGTAAGCGAGGCAACCGGGGCTACAATCGCGGCAAATGCCAAGGATATATACCATGGATGGTGTGATAATAAAAGCAAGATCGGTAATGTGCAAACGAAGGACGTGATCGCCATTCCAACGCTGCCTTCAACGGATTTTACGCCCTCGATCATCTTGCCTTGCAGTTTATGCTTGCCGAATTTTTTACCCACTATAGCAGCTACGGCATCACCGGGGCCCCAAGCCATAATTGCAGCAATGGCTATGTATTTATGCTCGGCTCCGAGCCAACCCCAGAATACCGCCAGCATAAGCGCCATAAGACTGAACAAGGTTACGAAGCTGGTGATCACTTCATGTTTTTCTTTTTCCACGAACAAGCTCTTATAAAAGGAAAATCCTTCAAAGAAATGCAACGCAGCTATGATGATAATGAGGAAAAGCACCTCAACCGCAACTGCTATCCACCAAATCTCCGTGCTGTACGCAAGAGGCAGAATGGACGTAAACGCAACGAGATGCAAAAGCTTGCGGAAAATATAGTCCGGCACCCTTGTCGTATAGCGTACGACGAGCAGTACAGACGCGCATCCGACGATAAAACCGATATAAATACCAAGAACGCGCAGAAACTCAAAAAGGTAGTTCATATTTATCTTGTCAATATTGTTGATGAAGATCATCGAAAGTCCGAGAACAAGCAATATAGCTCCGGTGACGTAGCCGACGACCTTGCCCTTTACCTTGTTGGCAAACTTTGCGCTGACAAGAGAAAACAGGGTGGCAACAACGATGGCGATAATCAGGAAATCCCAGCATTCATAAATAATCGTCGGCTCTATGAGAATATGGCTGACGGAAGCAATGAGTGCCGTAAAGGTCATAATGAAGGTAGACGTTCCTACGGCAGTTTTGCGGTCATATCCGAGCATCGCGGTGAACACGATCAGCATCATCATACCGCCGCCCGAGCCAAAGAAGCCCGTGCCGAAGCCGATAGTCAGTCCAAAGAACAGGGATACCGCGATCTCCTTGACGGTCAGCCTCACCTTGCCGTCCTTTTCGGGACGCTCCTTGGAATCAGGCTTTATAAGAAAGCGGATACCGATGGCTACGCAAAGGAAAAGTGAAAATCCGCCAAGCACTGTCTGATGAGTAAAGTAAGCGGCAATCGACCCTACCGTACACATACCGATAATGCACGCCGCGATCAGCCATCCGTGCTTTAAGTCGATCTTTTTGTTTTTTGCGTATATACCCGTAGTTACTGCCGAACCGAGTATATCGCTTGCAAGAGCAATGGCCGTTGCCATATACGCTCCGTGCTCACCGCCAAAGGTAGGACACAGAACTATCATAAGAGGCACCATTGCCGTTGCAGCGCTGAGTCCCACAAGACCCGTGCCAATGCCTGCGAGCGCCGCCGCAAGCGTTACAACTATGTATTCATATCCCATTTGCTTTCCCTCTAATTTCTAAAAACATTTCACTTCACTTTAGATAGGTTCTCTCCCTCGGATAAATTGGAATTTGATAATCAATGATTACTTTATCCTGTCCGGCTTGAAGCACATCTGCTCCCACATAGCAGGGGCTTCAATGCGCTCTACAATCTCATCACCTTCAAATCTCTCAAGAACAGCCGTTCCACCCATGCGGTGATAAGATCCACGAAAACCAAGCAGATAGAACATAATAGCTAATGGCCTGCCCACGATATCCGTCATAACCTGTCTTTCAACTTCTTCATCGCCCTTCTTGTAGGTAACACGGTAATGGATGCCGTTTTTATTGTCGTTGTAATCGTACACAAGAGTTCTTGCAACGTGGCGCTTGGTGTATGAATCCTTAACAAAGTCCTTTTCCTCGTATGTTAAGTATTTGAAGGCATCACCTGTCAGAATTTCGCCGTTCTTCGCAAGCATGAATATCGGGGTTGCTTTGTATCCGTCTTTTTTGTTAGCGTAAATGTATGATGAAACCACCACATAATCACCAATCTTGGCTCTGCCCCAATACCAATCGTTCATCAAAAGGATCATCAGCTTGTTGCCCCAGTTATGATCGTGATAGCCGGTGCCACAAAGCTCAATACTTTCTTCCTTTATTTTCAGCGTTCCGTTTACTTTTCCTTCGGGAACGGACGGAAGCCAAGCAAAGTAATCTTTTTTACCGAACAATATTTTACCTGAATCGGGACGCCACGATGGGACGCTTGCATCCAAGGTCAGCTTACATTCTGCCTCATTGTTTTTGAAATAAATATCGTAATGCGAGAGGTCACCCTTGATATAGCAATCCCCGATTCTTACGTCACAACCGTCCTTCGAAAAGGAATAATCATTGCTCCACAGCTCTGTTCTTAATTCCCTGCCGTGGGGGTTGATATAATTAAGTGACACAAACGGTTTGAATTTCTTTGCAAAAGAGGTAACGTGCTTAGTATAGAAAATGATAACGAGGCTCGAACCATCAGCAAATTTGGAATCGAAATACCACCATTCATAGCTACCGGATTTAGGCTCGGTACGCAATCCGTCCTCAAATATTTGTATTTTATCTGTTAATCCCGCTTCTTCGGGTTTCAATAATTTAACCTCGCTCATATAAGTTCTCCGTCAAATTTTTATTTATGGATGAGTTTATTATATCAAAAAAGAAAATTAAGTTCAAGGATTTTTGTGTGGATAAAAAACTCTATCACAAGTTTAACAAAAAAAAAAGACCAACGATTGCTTCGTTGGTCTCCTGATGTCGTTGTGGCTGAGATTTTGTCTTTGGTGTTACGATTGACGTGGCAATGCGTAGCGTAAACTACTTTTTGAAATTCAAGTAGTGTTGTTTGATTGCATCAAAGGTCTTGTCGCTGATTACGTGCTCCATACGGCAAGCATCTTCCGTTGCCGTTTCTTCGTCTACGCCAAGGGAAATGAGCATATTTGCAAGTACAGTGTGGCGTTCGTACAGCTTTTCTGCAACCTGTCTGCCTGTTGTTGTCAAAGTGATGTAGCCATCTGCATCAACCAAAATGTATTCGCCCTTTTTCAAGATGCCAACAGCTCTGCTTACCGATGGCTTGGAGTAGCCCAAGTAAGCCCCAACGTCGATGGAGCGAATTTTGTTGCTTTTTTGTGTCAGCACGTAGATGGCTTCGAGATACATTTGTCCAGATTCGTACAACGTCATACAAACTTTTCCCCCTTGTGTGAGAGTGCTTTGTTATTATTCCACCAAACGCACATTTTGTCAAGCAATAACAACCTTTTGACGCAATTTGTTTGCAAGGTTTGTGTGAGAGTATTTAGGTTGCATAGACCAAGGCAGACAAAACGAACCAGACAACCAAAACACGTAATACCGAAAAGATATCCATCAAATTTTTACAAAAAATTCAAATTTTTACAAAAAACTCAAATTTTTGCCTGTAATTCAGTTGACAATCCATGGTTCATCTCGTATAATGTATCAGGTTAGCAATGGCTAACCGCCATCAAAACAAGGAGGAAAAAGTTGTGAATCTCAAACAAGCTCAAGACGGCGTAGAGTACACCATCAGCAAAATTGAAACAGACGATGACGAACTCAACTCTTTTCTCTTTTCGTTGGGTTGCTACAGCGGTCAAACTATCACAGTAGTGCGCCACCTAAAGGGTGGTTGCATTGTGGCAATCAAGGATAGTCGCTACAACATCGACAATCAACTTGCGGAAGCAATCATCGTAGGCTAACACAAGCCAACTTGGCAATGTCACAATATGGTGTAACTTTGTAAAACATTTTGTACAATCTCGTGCATTGTTTGGAGCAAAGCAACCGTTTGTTGTGACAAATTTTTAACCCATCGGTTAGCAACCGCTAACCATAATCGAACCATAAATTACATCCCTTGGGATGGCAAATAGGAGGAAAACTAAAATGACAATACGTATTGCTCTTACGGGTAATCCAAACTCTGGTAAAACCACCATGTACAACGCGCTTACTGGTCGTAACGAAAAGGTAGGCAACTGGGCTGGCGTTACCGTTGACAAAAAGGAGCACATAATCAAAAAGGCCTATGCAGGCAATCAGGAGATTGTCGCTGTTGACCTTCCTGGTGCGTACTCTATGTCGCCATTTACCAGCGAAGAAAGCATCACAAGCTCTTACGTTAAGCAAAAAAATCCCGATGTTATCATCAACATTGTAGATGCCGACAATCTTAGTCGTAGCTTGTTTTTTACAACACAACTGTTGGAGTTGGGTATCCCTGTTGTAGTTGCTCTCAACAAGAGTGACATTGTAGAGAAAAAAGGTACAACTATTGATGTCAAAGCTTTGGAAGAAAAGCTCGGTTGTCCCATTGTAGAAACTGTTTCCACATCAGCAAAGGGCTTGAAGGCACTTGTCGAAAAGGCGGTTTCTTGCGCAGGAACTGAGCAAAAAGCTCCCTACGTGCAAGGCGATATCGACCTTACGGACAAGGCTGTTGTAGAGCAAGCTGACCGCGATCGTTTTGAATTTGTGAACGGCATTGTCAATGAGGTAGAAGTGCGCAAAGTGCTCACCAAGGAGAAAAACTTTGGCGACAAAATTGATGCTATCTTGACAAACAAGTGGTTTGGCATCCCCATCTTTGCCGCAGTAATGTTTTTGGTGTTTTACATTTCCCAATCAACCCTTGGCGCTTGGATTGCCGAAGGTGTGGAAATTGGCAATGTTTCCATTCCAGGTCTTGTCACCCTATTGGAAATGTTCCAAGGTTGGGTTGCCGGACTGTTGGAAAACGCTCATCCAGTTTTGTCAGCCATTGTAGTTGACGGTATTCTTGGTGGCGTTATCGCAGTTGTTGGCTTTTTGCCACTGGTAATGGTAATGTACTTCTTGATTGCTTTGTTGGAAGACTGCGGTTATATGTCCCGTGCGGCAGTAGTGCTTGACCCAATCTTCAAAAAGGTTGGTCTTTCCGGCAAATCCGTTATCCCATTTGTTATCTCCATCGGCTGTGCTGTGCCTGGTATCATGGCAAGCCGTACCATCCGCAACGAGCGTGAACGCAGAGCAACAGCAATGCTCGCTCCATTTATGCCTTGCGGAGCAAAAATCCCCGTAATCGCTTTGTTTGCTGGTGCATTTTTCGACAACGCTTGGTGGGTAAGCGCGTTGATGTACTTTGCAGGTATTGCTCTGATTTTCCTTGGAGCTTTGCTCATCAACCTTATCACTGGCTACAAAGCTCGCAAATCCTTCTTTATTATCGAACTCCCCGAGTACAAAAAGCCATCTCTTAAAGGCGCATTCAAGTCCATGTGCAGTCGTGGTTGGGCTTACATCGTAAAGGCAGCAACAATCATCTTGCTGTGCAACATGGCAGTACAATTGATGCAAACATTCACTTGGCAATTTACCATTGCAGAAAGTGCCGACCAATCCATCTTGGCAAGCATCGCAACTCCATTTGCTTACCTTCTTGTACCTATTGTTGGCGTGCTTTCTTGGCAACTTGCTGCAGCAGCTATCACAGGTTTTATCGCGAAGGAAAACGTTGTTGGTACACTTGCAGTTTGCTTTGTAGGTTTGGAAAATCTCATTGATATGGAAGAGCTTGCAATGTTGGAAGGCGCAGGTGCAGACGTAGCTGGCATCTTGGCCATCACAAAGGTTGCCGCACTTGCCTACTTGATGTTCAATCTTTACACTCCACCTTGCTTTGCAGCTATCGGCGCAATGAACTCCGAAATGAAAGACTCAAAGTGGCTTTGGGGCGGTATTGGCCTTCAACTTGCAACAGGCTACACAGTAGCATACCTTGTTTACACAATCGGCACACTGATTGTTGACGCATCCAGTCTCAACGTTGGCGCAGCAATAGCAGGACTTGTTGCAGTATTGGCAATGGCGGGCGTGGTTGTAGCACTAGCATTGAACACAAAGAAAAAACTCAAGGCAGAATACGCTTTGAATAACACAAATAATTAGGAAATGAAACTATGAAAATTGAAGACATCATCATCGTGGTAGTTGTGGTTGCTATTGTTGTTGGCATCGTTGTATATTTGAGCAAGGCCAAAAAACGTGGCGAAAAGTGCGTTGGATGTCCTTATTCCAAACAATGCTCCAGCAAGAAAAACAACTGCTCTTGCTCATCAAAAACAGAAAACAAAAAGTAAAAACATTTAGTAGTGCAAAATACTAACTATATTTTGTAGAGCCAAAGTAAAAAGGCCAACGGATCTTTTCGTTGGTCTTTTTGTTTGCTCAAAAGTTGGAACCGCATCCAACTTGCAGTTGCTCGCCCATTGTGCAGTTCACCTACGCACAGACTTTGTCAGCTTTGACAGGATACCTTTTGCCCATTTTGTGCTTGACAACAACAACTTTTAGTGAAATTTTGTCACTTAATTTTCACAAAATGGTAATTTGCTCTTGAAATTGTAAAAGGTATATTATATAATAATAAATATAGAAAATTTACCAGTAAGGGAGTTAGTATGAAATATTGCGCAGATATCGCATCTTTCCAAAAAACAAAGGACTATCTCATTTGCGTAGACAGTGACGGTTGTGCTATGGACACAATGGACATCAAGCATTTTCGCTGTTTTGGTCCTTGCATGGTGGACGAGTGGGGTTTGGACGAGTGGCGCAAGCCCATTTTGGACTGCTGGAACGAAGTCAACTTGTACACAATCACTCGTGGCATCAACCGATTCAAGGGTCTTGCTCATGCTTTGAGCGAAGTCAACCAAAAGTACATCAAGATTGACGGCATCGAGCACCTTGTGGACTTTGCTGACAACAGCCCAGAGCTTTCCAACGACGCACTCCTGCGCGAAATTGACAAGCACCCAGATGTCAACATCTACAAAAAGGCCCTTTCTTGGAGCAAGGCGGTAAACAAGTCCATTACCGAGCTGCCCGAAGAGGAAATCAAACCTTTCCCAATGGTATTGGAAGCTTTGAAGTTTGCTCACGAGCGTGCCGACGTTGCAATCGTATCCAGTGCAAACATTGGCGCAGTTTTGGAAGAGTGGACAAAGCACGGCCTAATTGAGCATGCCGACGTTGTACTTGCGCAAAACGCAGGTAGCAAAGCATTTTGCATTGCCGAGCTTGTCAAAAAGGGCTACGACAAAACCAAAGTGCTGATGTGTGGCGATGCGCTGGGCGACTTGCAAGCAGCGGAGAAAAACGGCGTGTACTACTTCCCAATTCTTGTCCGCAACGAAAAACAAAGCTGGAAACAATTTATTGACAGCGCATTTGACAAACTGCTTTGCGACCAGTATGGTGGCGAGTATCAAGCGCACAAGCGTGCCGAGTTTTTGAAAAACCTTGGCGAGTAAAAGGGCTAAATTCGGTTCGATATTTGTATTGAACAGGTTGTATTCAACATAACACAGTAAATAAATTTTTATAGGAGATAAAATATATGGTAAACTTGAAGGCGAAACCCTATTGCTTGACGGACGAAGACATCCAATGGGTAGAAAGCACGATTGCAAACATGACCGCCGAAGAAAAGGTTGGTCAACTGTTCTTCCAACTTACTGCAGGTATTGACGAAGCATACCTTCGTGAGTTGATGGAGAAGTATCACCTTGGTGGATGTCGTTACAACAATATGCCCGGCCAAGTTGTAAAAATGCAAAACGCAACATTGCAAAAGTACGCAAAAGTTCCTGTTTTCATTGCTTGCAACACTGAAATGGGCGGCAACGGCGGTTGCTCCGATGGCACCTACATTGGTAGCCCCATCAAAATTGGCGCAACAGGTAACGTTGACTACGCAAGAGCGCTTGGCAGACTTTCCAACGAAGAAGCCGTCTCCATTGGTTGCAACATGGCGTTTGCTCCAATTTGCGATATCCACTACAACTGGCAAAATACCGAAATTGTATCTCGTGCGTATGGTACCGACCACAACCGCGTTGCAGAAATGAGCTTGGCATATATGCAAGGCGCTCACCAAGCAGGTGTTGCTTGCGCTGCAAAGCACTTTCCTGGTAACGGTCAAGACTTCCGTGATGCTCATATGTCCAACAACCTCAACGAATTTGGCGAACAAAAGTGGATGGAAACCTACGGCTACGTTTACAAAACATTGATTGACAACGGCCTTGACGCAATTATGGGCGGTCACATCATGATGCGCGAATATATGCGCGAAGTTCGCCCTGACATCAAAGACGACGAATTGTTGCCAGCAACCCTTTGCCCAGAAATCATGACAGGTCTTCTCCGTGACAAGCTTGGTTTCAATGGTATGGTTGTAACAGACGCATCCCACATGGTAGGTATGACCGACCGTATGACTCGCCGTGATATGTTGCCAGCAGCCATCAATGCAGGTTGCGATATGTTCTTGTTCTTCAACGACCCAGACGAAGACTTTGCTACAATGCTCAACGCTTACCAAACAGGTATCATCAGCGAAGAACGTATGACAGAAGCTTTGACACGTATCCTTGGATTGAAGGCTCACATGGGACTTCACAAGGGTGTCAACATCGACATGACTGCACCAGTTGTTCTTGGTACTGACGAGGCAAAAGCAACCGAAGCTGCCATCAGCCGTGATGCTATCACACTTGTAAAATACAAGGATCAAGGCGTTTTGCCACTAACTCCAGCCAAGTACAAGCGTATCATGATTGTTCACATCAAGGGCGCAGCTGGTCCAATGGATGCAATCATCCAAGCGGTAATGGGCGGAGCAAACAAAAAGAACCCAGCGGAAGACCTTCGCGACAGACTTATTGAAAAGGGATTTGATGCTTTCATCTACGAAGGTCCACTGGAAAAAATCAAAAAGCAAATTGCCGCAGGCGAAAAGCCAAACATCAACATCTACTTCGCAGGCAAAAACGCCATCGAAGATTTCAAGGCCCAACAAGACCTTGTCATCACTCTTTGCGATGTTGCAAATGGTCGTCCATCCTTTGGCTTCTCCAAGGGTGGCGGAGAAATCCCCTGGTACGTATTTGAACTTCCCGTTGTGGCAATCAGTGTAAACGCTCCTACAATGCTTGCGGATATCCCACAAGTACGCACCTACATCAATGCCTACGACTCCAAGCCATCCACAATGGACGCACTTGTAGACAACCTTTTGGCTGGTCCAGATGCCTTTAAGGGTAGCGACCCAATCGACAGCTTCTGCGGACTTTGGGATGCAAAGATTTAGTTTGGCAACCTTTTTCGAATGACCTTTGTTTGCGATGAGCTGTGCAAGCACCAGTAACACATTGTAAACCAAAACAACAACAATTTAGCGTGATACTCAATTTGAGTGTCACGCTTTTTTGCTGTGATGTTTACATTTATTGCAGTGGGCAACACTCAAACAAAAAGGAGTTTTGTATGAAGTGCTCTCATTGTCAACAGGATGCGGAAGATAACTACTGCAAGTGTCAAGATTGTGGCAAAGCAAGCTGTGTTTCCTGTGCGGAAAAGCAATGTTTTGTTTGCCCCAACTGTGGTGGACAAATGGAATATTTGTCGTGATGGATTTGTTTACAGGCGCAACTAACAGTTTAGTAACAAATAGGCTTTGGGCACAGACCCAAAGCGCTTTATTTTGCAAACATCTTTGCGATTTCTACAACATCCCCAGCACCCAGCACTAATAGTGTATCATCCTTTTGGATGATGTTTTCCACAAAGCGTACCGCATTTGCAAAGCTATCGCAGTAGTGGGCTGTTATCCCAATGGATTTTGCATAGTTAGACAGTCGTTGCGAGTCAACATTGGCAATGGGGCTTTCCCTTGCGGGATAGATGGGCAGATACACCACAGTTGTACCCTCAAAACACCGCGCAAACTGCTCCCAAAAAGATTGCGTGCGAGAGTATGTATGCGGTTGAAACAGACAAATTACCTTGCCCTTTGTGATACTTTTTGCCGAACTGATTGTTGCAAGAATTTCCGTGGGGTGGTGTGCGTAGTCGCAAATAAGTTTACATTTGTAGCTTACTTCCGTCCAACGTCTCTCCACTCCGCCAAATGAGCCAAGAGCGTGCAAAACTTGCAACAGGGGCAGTTTTAGTCGATGGCACAAACCGACCACAGCAAGGGCATTTGTGACGTTGTGCTTGCCAACCAGTGGCAGTTTACACTTGCCAACATGGGTGTTTTGGTGCAACAAATCAAAGGTGGTGCACTTTGATGTTGAAAATATGTTTTGCGCGCAAAAATCATCGTAAAGTGAGCCACTTGGGCACAAGTTCTCCAAACTGCTTGGCAAAACTACCTGTTGCGATTGGTCAAAAAGCTGGCAAAAGGCTTTTTGCACTTCCGCCAAACTTGCGTAGCAATCGGGGTGATCGTACTCCACGTTCAAACACAACGTGTGCGTTGGATGCAGTTGCAAAAAACTGCTGTTGTACTCGCACGCCTCGGCAATCACAATGTCGCCACCGCCAAAGTAGTTGTTGCCAAGGTAACTTCCGCCAACAAAAGCGGTGTGTTGGACTCCGCATCTCTCCAAAACGTGGTGCAACATTGCCGTTGCTGTCGTCTTTCCGTGAGTGCCACAAATGGCAATTCGTGTGGCGAACTCGTCAAAAATGATTCCCAAAACTTGCTCTCGCAACAACACTGGTATGCCAAGGCTGTGCGCTTCCACGATTTGTGGATGACACTCCTTGACGGCAGATGTTTTAACAACCAAGTCGTAGCCTTTGACGGATGCATTTTCCCTTTGAACATCCACCCCAAGGGATTGTAACTTTGCGGTGTACTCGCTTGTTGTTCGGTCGCTACCACAAACGTGATGTCCATTTTTTGCAAGGTGCTGGGCAATACCACTCATACTGACGCCACCAATGCCCACCATGTAGATGTTGTGTGGCAAACAAATTTTCTTCATACCACAAGTATATGCGCAAAAAGCCAATGTTGTTGCACAAATTTGTTTGGTGGCGCCTACCAAACATTGGTTGTTGCGCACTAATGACCTTTGTCGGGTGGTTGAGGCTGTTTTGGGTGGAGTCAACTGAAAAGTGCCATTTGGTATCAACTTTCAAGCAAAACATCAAAACTTCACCTACCCTCACGGTGGTGGTGAGAACAAGCTACCCATTGGTCGTCAAAAGGCAACAAAAAAGGACTCAACTTTTGTTGGGTCCAATTTTTGGTTTATTGTTTAGTTGACACTGTGACGGCCGTTGATTTGTTAATTTTGCGACTACTATTCAGCAGCTTCTGTTGCGTTTGCTTGCTTGCGTTTGTCAATTTCCACAAGCATCATGTCGTAGTAGTCTTCGTCAATGATGAACTTTTTGTTTTGGATTAGCAAACTTGCAAACAACATCAATGCTGGGAATACAGTTACGCCTGCACGCACCCAGATGCGCATACCAAGGTTGCTGCTCTCTTTGAAGTTTTCGTTTGCTGCGTTAAACACTGGCAAGCCGTTGGTTGTGTCTGCATTGGAAATAACCATCTTGCAAGCGCCATCGTGAGCACCAAGCAATGAGTAGTCAGCCAAGTTTGCTTCGCTCAGTTTGAAGTAGCCCGCAACGCTGTTGTCTGCGTTGTACATCACAACGTACACGTCGCCCAATGCGTGCAAGTATTGTGCATTGATTTGCTTTCCTGCAAGCGCGGAGTAGTCGTTGTTTATTTCCTCATTGATTTTGTCAATGTCGGAGTCTTCCGTGATGATGTACTTGTCCAAGCACTCGTTCACTTGTTGTACGTACAAAACGCGTTCTTGCGCTGTCTCCATACGATCAAAGTGACCTTTTTGACCTTCCATTGTGGAGATGTTTTGTGATAGGCCGTAAACTGTTGATACAACCAAAATCAATGTTACAACGGCATATTTCAATGCATCAGCAAACTTTGCCATAAATGGACGCAGTGTGGATACAACCGCCTCGTTTCTTTCGCCACGTTTGTACTCGTTGTACTCTACGCAGTTTGTCATGTTGATGATGCACGCCATGTAGTACCACGCTTGACCAACAAATACAAAAATACCAAACAAGCTCAAAGTAAGCAGGTTAAATGGCAAAATTGGTGTCCAGCCAAGTAGTGCAATACCAAGGTAACCTACGCAGGCAAGCAGGATGGAGATGTTTTGCAGTTTTTTTCTGCCAAGCTTTGCGGAAAGTTTTGGGAAGAACAGTTGAGATGCAATGTTGAATATACCAAAGATGGCAATAAACACAATAGCGTTGCCGTCGTAGCCAATCTCAAGGAAGTACAAATTGTATGCAAGACCAACCAACATACTGCTACCAATGTTGTAGAACAGCATAACAAGTGTCATCCACAAAATTTGGTCGTTGTTTTTGATTGTGTTCCACATTTGTTTTATGGAAACCTTTTCGTTCTTTTCCATTTGATCGCGTGGACGTTCTTTGATAAAAAGTACCATCACAGCTTGCATTGCCACAAAAATTACCGCAATAGCAATGGAAATCCAACTGAACGCTTGTTGAACGTTACCAGGATACAAAAAGGAAATACCACCTTGTGCTGCAAATGCACCAACGCCAGCAAACACAACTGTCAGCATTGTAACAGAGTTGCGTTGTTCCTTTTTGGAAGAAAGGCTTGCAAGCATGGACCAGTAGCCGATGTCGTTCATTGTAAATGATGTTTCCCAAAGTAGGTACATACTGATCATAAACACTACAAAGCCCCAACCGGTCAAGTTTTGCACGTTGAACATAGTGATGATGATTGCGCCTGTCAAAACTGCGCCAATCAAAATCCAAGGGCGGAATTTACCAAATTTCATATGTGTGCCTTCGATGATGGCACCCATAACTGGGTCGTTGATTGCATCCCACACTCTGCCCAACACACCAATGAGCAAACTCAATGTCGTAAATTGAGCAAGGCTCAACGTCATACCAAATTGGATGTAAGTAAGCAAAAATGAGGCAATCAGTTGGTAGGACATATCTCTACCGATACCGCTCACGCTAAACAACCATTTATTTTTGTTGAACTGACGGTCTTCTGCAGATATTTCGTTTTTCAAAACTGCTTCTGCCATAAAGTTACTCCTTTTTGTCTTTTAGTTTGCATTCAAGTCTTTTTTTTGCATTGTTTTTGCACAAAACAATGGCAAAAACCTTTCTTGACTACACCCCACAAAGTATACCATATTCTACAATACTTTTGTGGAAAAGTGAAAAAATATCGCGACATTTTGCAATTAGTTTTAGTAAATCTACTACGCTTTTGGAACAGAAAAAGAATTGCAAAGCGGTACTTTTTGTGGAGTTTTCAACTGTGGACAAGTTTTTTGCGTAGTCAATGCAACAACTATTGTGCAAATTGTGCAAAATTTGTCGCATTTTGGGTGAAACATCAACTAAAAGTAAACAAAAGTTTACAAAAATTGTTGAAAGGGAAAGGAAAATATGCTATACTAACAGTCGGTTGCCAGCCCGATTTTGTATCGGCCAACGTCAAAAGAAAATTTGCAAAAGAGGAGATTGCATTATGAAACTTACCCTTAACGAAAAAATCAAACGTCGCAAACAACGCAAGCAAGGTCCACTTGTTGGATTTGTTTTCCACACTGTGGCAAGTATTTTGTATCGTCATCCTTGCGGAGTGGAGTTTGACCGCCAAGTTGATCTCAAAAAGTACAAAAACACGCCAATTATGGTTGTGTCTAACCACGCATCTCGTATGGACTACGCCTTTGCCGTAATGGCTTTGAAGGGCCGTCGCATGAACTTTGTCGCAGCGGAAAACGAGTTTCATCGCTCTCACCTGCAATTTGTGTTCAATATGGGACAAGTTATCCCCAAAAAGAACTTTGTGCCCGACGTTACCACAATCAAAGGCATGACACGTATTCTTCGCAAGGAAAAGAACGGCTGTGTAACACTTTACCCCTGTGGAATGAGCACAGCAAGTGGCGCACAACAACCATCAATGCTTGGTAGCGCCAAGTTGCTCAAGCGTTTTGGTGTGCCAGTTTTGGGTATTCGTGTGCATGGAGGCTACCTTTTGAGCCCCAAATTTGACGTAAAAGAACGCTACGGCAAGGTCAAGGTTGAGTTGTTCGAGTTGTTTACTCCTACTCAACTTGCCGAACTGGACGAAAACACCATCCAAGAAAAGTTGGACGAAGCTCTTTTCACTGACGACTTTGCTTGGAACGAAGTGGAGCAACACAGCTACAAGTCTAAAGATGGTTGCGCAAAGAAGTTGCATCAAATTTTGTACAAATGCCCTGTTTGTGGCGAAGAAATGCAAATGGAAGGCAAGGGCGATACCATCACTTGTTTGAAGTGCGGCAATGGCGCAACATTGGACAACAAGTACAATTTGGTACCTTTCAAGGGCAGTCGCGTTCCCAAAAACATCCGCGCTTGGTTTGACAATGAACGCAGAGATATGCGTCGCAAGTGCCTTGATCCAAACTTTGTTATGGAAGAGCACGTACAAATCGGCGTGATGAAAGACTACGACTTTATGAAAAACTACCAAACCTGCGATGTTGTTGGCGATGGTACTTTGCGTTTGGACAAAACTGGCCTGACGTACACAGGCACACGCAATGGCGAGCCTTGGCAAGTGCACATCAGATGGGAGCTCATCAACACCATCTGTTTGCCTATGGACGCAAGCTTTTTCTACACCTACGCAAGTGGCGAGTTTTTGCAATTTATCCCAGATACAGCAAGCTGTATGCGTTGGTCGTTTGCTGTGGAAGAAGTGTACCGTACCAACGGTGGCGAGTGGCAAAACTACAAGTGGTTTGACTACGACAACGATGAACCACTGGTCGAAGGCAAGTAATTTTCCACCAACTGCGGACAAAGCAATCGACAAACAAACATCTACAATGCCAAAGAGAACAAGTAGCAATTTACTTGTTCTCTTTTTTTTGACTATATTTGGAGAAAGTTAGTAACAGCCTCCCACCTTGGGGGAGGTGGCAGTCGATAGACTGACGGAGAGGGTTTGTTTTTCCAATGGTAGTATTTCATTTTTCTTTTTGTTTCAGTTTTAGGTTCGCCCAAGGGGTTTTTCTTGCGCCAAAGATATTTTTTGCTAAAACTCTCATACTATAGGTATTATGAAGAAATCTAACGAAAGTTTTATCTCCGGCGCACTAATATTGAGTCTTGGTGGACTTTTTGCCAAGATTTTAGGCGCATTGTATCGCATACCGCTCACAAACATCATTGGTAGCTACGGCATGGGGTTGTATCAGTTGGTATTTCCCCCTTACATTTTGTTTTTGACTGTGGCTCAGTGTGGCGTACCTGTGGCATTGTCCAAGCTGATTGCGGAAAAAAATCAACTGGGCAAGGTTGACGAAGGTAAAAAGATTTTTCAATTTGCCTTTGTGACGCTGGGCCTTTTGGGCGTTGTTTGTGCACTGACAATGGCAGGGTTATCCAACGTGATTGCCAACTCGCAAGGCAATCAGGATACCGCCATCGCCTTCAAAATTGTTGCGCCTGCACTCTTGTTTGTGCCAATAACAAATGTTTTGAAAGCCTATTTCCAAGGCAACATGAACATGGTGCCCAGTGGTGTGACAACTGTCATCGAACAGGTTGTCAAGCTTGTTGTGGGGCTGACGTGTGCTGTACACCTTATGCCAGACGTGCAAAAGGCGGTTATGGGCGCAGTGTTTGCCATCACAGTGTCGGAGTTTTGTTCGCTGGCGATAATGTCGGTGGTGTACCTTGCCTCTCGAAAGAAAACGCCCTTTGTCAAGCTACAAAAAACCGACTACAAGCCCATCGCCTCACAGGTGTTTGTACTGGCGGTGCCTGTTGCTCTCGGCGGATTTGCAATGCAAATGTCGCAAGTGATTGACTCGGTGATGGTGGTCAATTTGGTGGGCGCAAGCAACGCTACCGAACTGTACGGCTTGTGGACAGGTCCCGTCAACTCCATGTTGGGATTGCCCATTGCCCTTTCCAGTGGTGTGTCAGTATCGGCATTGCCCACTGTAACTAAAGCGTGTTGTGGTGGCAATAAACAAAAACTCAACGAAAGTTTCAACTCGGCAATCAAGCTGACAATGGTAATCGCCCTGCCTTGCGCGTTGGGTATGACGGTGTTGTCAAAGCCCATTTTGCAACTGTTGTATGGCGCACTGCCCGCTGACGAAATCTACACAGCATCGGTGTTGTTGTCCTTGTCGGGTGCATCCATCATCTTTTTGGCGGTACTGCAAACGGCAGTGTCGGTGTGTCAAGCGGTAGGCAAACCCTACGCAACAGTGGTGATAGTATCCCTTGCCATTGTGGTAAAAGCAATTTTGAACCTTGTTTTGTTGCCAATGCCCAACATAAATATCTTTGGTGCGGCAATTTCCGAAACAATGTGCTATCTTTTTGCGACAGTTTGTGTTATAATCTACCTAAAGGTAAAAGTTGGTCTCAAACTGAACTTCACCCAGTGCTTGCTAAAACCCCTTTCCGCAGGTATGCTGATGACCTTGTGCATCACACTTTGCGTGACCTTTGCGGAAGTATTGCTATCCAACACTTTGGGCACGCTTGCGCTAATTGCAACGGCAGGCATTGTGTACTTTGTTGCGGTATTTTGGTTAAAGGTGTTTGACAGAAACGAACTGAAAATTTTACCATCAAAGCAAAACTAAAAAGGAACATTACTTATGATAACAGTTGTTGGAATGGGAAACAAAAGTGACGACCTTACTATGCTTGGCGCACACGCTATCAAGTCGGCGCAAGTAGTTGTTGTAAAGTCGGCACTCACTCATATGAAAAAGACCGTGGAGGCCATCCGTGATGATGCTTTGTACTGCGATTTCTTGTACGAAAGTGCAGTGGATTTTGACGAACTAAACGCAAAAATTGTGGAGTATTTGCACTCCTTTGGCAAAAAGAGTGTTGCCTTTTGCGTTGTGGGCGATGGCACGGACGACTCTGCAGTGCAACTGATGGACGATGTCAAAATTGTGCACGGCGTAAGCTTGCACAGTGGTGTTGTGGGCAATAACCTTGCCAGTGGCACAGTGGTGTACACTGCCCAAGACATTTTGAGTGCAACACGCATTTTCCCACAGCCAACAGTTATCAAGTGTATTGACGACAAGTTTGTAGCAAGCGAAGTGCAACTAAAGCTTTTGACAGTGTTCGACAACGACACTAAAGTTGTGTTCGGCCAAGGTAAAAATTCCAAAGTGATTACACTCCAAGACCTTTGCAAGCAACGCTATACCTACCAAACTTGCGCCTACGTTTTACCCAAAAACTTGCAAGAGCGCAACGCATTTTACTTTTACGATTGCGTGGACGTAATGGACGTTTTGCGCAGTCCCGATGGTTGCCCCTGGGATCGTGAACAAACACACAAGTCCATCATCAAAAACGTAATCGAAGAGGCTTACGAGCTTGCTGACGCCTTGGAAAAAGAAGATATCCCCCACGTAATCGAGGAACTTGGCGACTTGCTCATGCAGATAATTTTCCACTTGGCAATCGCCCAAGAAGAAATGGAATTTGAGCCAAACGACGTGTACACAGCCCTTTGTCGTAAACTCATCGACCGCCATCCACACGTTTTTGGCGAAATTGTTGCCAACAACTCCACCGAGTCGCTTGATGTCTGGGAACAACAAAAGAAAAAGGAACACAAAATCTACACTTTGGCGGAGAACGTTTTGGACGTACCACGTGGTATGAGTGCACTTATGCGTACACAAAAGGTGCAATCTCGCGCCGCAAAGGGTGGCTACGATTTTGAAAACGTTAACCAAATCTTGCAAAAAATCCAAGAGGAAATCAACGAGTTTTTGAACGCAACTGATGCGGACAAGCCTATGGAAGGTGGCGATTTGCTCTTTGCCGTTGTCAACTTGTTGCGAGTTTGCGGTGTCGATTCGGAAACAGCAGTGATGCTCTCCACGGAGAAATTTGTACGTCGTGTTGTTGAGTGTGAACGCATTTTGGAAGGTCAAGGCAAAACGCTCAAAGAGCTAACAATGGAGCAATTTGACCAAGTTTGGAGTGAGGCTAAAAACAATGTCGGTTGAAAAACTTTTTGAAAATGCCCAAGCCAACACAATTCTTGCGCCAATGGCAGGTTACACCGACTTTGCCTTCCGTTCCATTTGCAAAAACTATGGCGTGGGTTTGACGGTCACGGAAATGGTCTCTGCCAAAGCACTCGTGATGGGCAATGAGCAAACCAAGGAACTACTCCACCGATTGGATAATGACAATAACTGCTTTTGTCAAATTTTCGGTCACGAGCCGGAAGTAATGGCAGAGTGCGTTACATATCCGGAGCTTGCCAAGTTTGAAGGTATTGATATCAACATGGGTTGCCCTGTCAAAAAGATTGTCAAAAGTGGCGATGGCTCGGCACTTTTGGAGAACCCCACTTTGGCAAGCAAGTGTATTACTGCTGTCAAAAAAGCAATAGGCACAAAGCCACTGTCCGTCAAATTCCGCTTGGGAGTAGACAACGACAAGCACGCGGTTGACTTTGCCAAAATGTGCGCCGACTCTGGTGCAGACTTTGTCACTGTGCATTTCCGCACTCGCAAGCAAATGTATGCAGGCAAGGCAGATTTTGCCCTGTTACCACAAATTGCCACTTGCGGCGTGCCAGTTTTTGCCAACGGCGATGTCATCACTCGCGAGCAATACCTGCAGTTACAAGATATGGGCGCGTTTGGTGTTGCCATCGGTCGTGGCGCGCTTGGTAATCCCCAAGTTTTTGCCGAAGTTGCCAACTTGCCCTACAAACTCAACGTTCCACAAACAATACAAGTGCACGCGCAAAGCCTGCTGTTGCACTTTCCTGATAGGGTTGTTGCCAACGAACTGAAAAAGCACGTTTGTTTTTACCTAAAGGGCAAACGCAATGCCAAAAACACCGTTGTTGCCGTCAATCTTGCCAAGTCAACAGAGCAAATTTTGCAACTTGTGGATGCCTACTTTAGCGAACACCCACAGTTTATTGAGGTTACAAATGATTAACATAGTTTTGGTTGAGCCGGAAATCCCACAAAACACCGGTAATATTGTACGCACAGGCGCCGCAACAGGAAGTAGTGTGCATCTGGTGCGCCCACTTGGCTTTGATACCAGCGACAAAATGCTCAAGCGCGCTGGCCTTGACTACTGGAAAGATTGCGACATCCACTATTGGGACAGTTTTGCCGAGTTGCAAAATGCCTACCCAAATGGCGAGTTTTACTTCTTTTCCACCAAGGCGCAACACAACCATACCGAGCCTACATACGGCAAGGATGTTTTTCTTGTTTTCGGCAAGGAAACAAAAGGCCTTCCAGAGGAACTCATCCACAACAACTACGCCAACGCAGTTCGTATCCCAATGTTGGAAAATCAACGCTCTTTGAATTTGTCCAACTCGGTAGCAATAGCAGTGTACGAAGTTTTGCGTCAGCACAACTTTGATGGTTTGGAGGAAATTGGCCACTTGCGTGAGTTTGACGATTAACAAAAGGTTGCAAAACGCAATTTTTTACAAATGCCTATTTACAAACGCCAACAATTTTTGTAAAATGTAGGCAACCCAATCTTACAAAGGAGCAAATGCTATGTCAAAAGTAGAAAGCTTCCAAATGGAAATCCCCCAACTTGGTCGTATGCGCACAATTTGGGTGTATCTGCCAGACAACTACAACAAAAAGGGTAATCCCTACCCTGTCATCTATATGCACGATGGTCAAAACATCTTTTACGATCGCTTGACTGCCTACGGCACAGCTTGGCACGTGGACAAAACTATGGACCAAATCTACCACCTAACAGGCAAAAGCGCAATCGTTGTTGGTGTGGAGTGCCACCCCGAACGCCGTCTTTCCGAGTACTCTCCTTGGAAAACAAACTTGCCGATGAAAGGTATGCCACGTCACAATCGTGGTGGCGAAGGTGCCAAGTACGCCGAGTTTTTTGCAAAAAATCTCAAGGCGGAAATTGACTCCAAGTACAACACCGACCCACAGCGTGTTGCAACTGCAGTAATCGGCAGTAGTATGGGCGGGCTCATCAGTTTGTACATAGGTCTCAAGTACCAACGTCTATACGAAACAATGGGGTTGTTCTCTCCATTTACCCCTTTCAATCTTGGCGCATACCGCAGATTTTTGAAAAAGACACCACAAATCTTGCCGCAACACGCCTTGGTCTACTGTGGTGGTAAGGAGAACATTTCCGTTTCCGACAAAACAATGGAAAAGGCTTCCATCGAGTTGTACTACAAGCTTTCCGAAAGACAAGTGGTAACGGAGTTGCTGTTCAACTCGGATATGACCCACTTTGAGCGCGCTTGGGATATCTATTTCCAAAAGTTTGCAAGGGATTTTCTCAATCGCTACTACGCCCAACTGTAATTGGTTGTGTTTTATTAAGTGAACTTTGGCGAGATGGACAACAGCTATATTGACACATTGATAAAAATAGATATTAAGTAAAAAAGTGAGTTTGGCATTCGTCAAGCTCATTTTTGATTGCCAAACTTTCCTTGCAAATTATTTCAACATCTTTACAAAACAGCCAAATTGATATATAATGTAAAAATGGAACTGATTTTAGCAAGCAATTCGCCACGTCGTAAGGAATTGCTATCAAAACTTAATTACAACTTTACCATTATCCCTTCTGTTGGGGAGGAGGTTTCCACAGCACGTTTGCCTGTTGACATCGCCAAAGAGCTTGCCAACCGCAAAGCGCTGGAAGTTTTCAGGGCTCATCCCGATGCTGTTGTCATCGGTTGTGATACAGTAGTGGAGTTGGATGGCAAACTGCTCGGCAAACCAAAGGATGATGCCCAAGCCACTCAAATGCTCAACGCTCTTTCGGGCAAGACGCACTTGGTGCACACAGGCGTTTGCGTTGTGCACAAAATGGGCGTTTGGCTTTTTGCCGACACGACGGAAGTTGTGTTTGTGCAACTCACAGACAAACAAATTGCCGACTACGTTGCAACAGGCTCTCCATTGGACAAGGCAGGTGCCTACGGCATACAGGATAGCGGATTTGTATCCCACATTGTTGGTAGCTACGACAATGTTGTCGGGTTCCCTACTGAACGCGTAGCGGAAATTCTCAACAAAATTTTTTCCAAGTAAAGTTTTAACAAATTTTTACCAAACGGAAAATTAAAACACACAATAGTCAATACTATGGTTGCAGCTTTGCAATCAATACACAACAAAGGAAAACAAAATGAAAAATTATCAACTGGTTTTTGACCTTGGCTCTCAATACATCGCAGCAGGGCTCAAACAAGATGGCTTTTTTGACAAGATCCCAACTGTAATTGCCCTTGGTGGTGCAGATGGCAAGGAAATTGTTGCCGTAGGTATGGAGGCGCTACGCTTGTACAACACCAGCAGTGGCACAATCAAACTTGCTCGCCCCATCTTGGAGGGCGCAGTCATTGATACCGACGGCGTTAAAGCACTCATCAAAAAGCTACTCACACACATTGTCAACACTCGCGTGGCAAATTTGTCCAAGTATTCCATCTTGTGCGCAGTACCTTGCGGCATGATCAGCTCCGACAAAAAGAACATCGAAAGTTTGTTTTTGGAGTTGGGCGCAAAACAAGTTTCCTTTTTGGAAACCCCCCTTGCCGACAGTTTGCAACTGTTTGGCGAGTTTAGATGTCGTCAAGGCGTAATTGTGGATATCGGTAGCGATTGTGTAGACATTGCCGTTGTTGTTGCCGACACAATTTTGTCTGGATGCACACTGTATCACGGTGGCAAGGCTATCACGGAAGAAATTGCCAAACGTATCCGCGCAAAGTATATGGTGCAACTGTCCTTTGACCAAGCAGAACGTCTCAAGCTTGATTGTGGCAGTTTGTTTACCAACGATACAACAGTTGTGTCGGTAGTGGGTCAAAACGTAGAGCAGGGCACGGTAGAAACAATTTCCGTAAGCTCTCGTGAAATCTACGACATCCTTTGCGACTTTGTCAAAAAGTACGTTCAAATCATCCAAAGCCTTGTTGTTGGCTTGAAGGAAGACGTTCGCCCACTTGTTAGAAACAGTGGTATTATGCTTTGTGGCGGTGTTGCAAAAACCCACGGTATTGATGTTCAAATGCAGACACAACTGGGTATGCCTGTTTTTGTAGCAAACCAACCAGAAAACGTAACCATCAACGGTCTTTTGCAAAAGTAACTCAGAAAACAATGGTCCTTTGCAAAAATAACTCAACAAAAACTCAGTCGACAGAAAAATGCAAAATTTTTCATAAATAGTAATATTTACTACTTGACAGCAACAAATAATAATGCTAAAATATATCTATCAAAACTCCAGGGAGGAACAACACTATGGAACTGAAAGGTAGCAGAACAGAACAAAACCTTATGGCAGCGTTTGCTGGCGAAAGCCAAGCTCGCAACAAGTACGACTTTTATGCATCCAAGGCTAAAAAGGAAGGCTTTGAGCAAATTGCAGCAATCTTCCAAGAGACCGCTTTGAACGAAAAGGAACACGCAAAGTTGTGGTTCAAACTTTTCCACGGCATCAACTCCACTTTGGACAACCTTTTGGATGCTGCCGCTGGCGAAAACTACGAGTGGACAGAAATGTATCGTCAATTTGCAGAAATTGCCGACGAAGAAGGCTTCCACGATATCGCAGAGCAACTTCGTGGCGTTGCCGCTATCGAAAAGTCTCACGAAGAGCGTTACCAAAAACTTGCTTTGGCAGTAAAGGGTGGCTCTGTATTTAGCAAAACGGAAGAGGAAGTTTGGGTTTGCCGTAACTGCGGTCACATCCACGTAGGCAAGGACGCTCCAACACTTTGCCCGGTGTGCGCTCATCCACGTGCATACTTCGAGCTCCGCAAGGAAAACTACTAATAGTTGCAAAACATAACAAAAAAAGCGTACTCTGCAAATGAGTACGCTTTTGTATTTCAAGTTGGTGCGAAATCGCCGTTTATTTAAAGATTACTTTTTTTCTATTTTTACTAATTCATATTGACTTATGGAGTTGTCCATTCTGCGAGAGTTTACCCACCACGAGTGATAGCTTTTGGCGTCGCCAACCACAACGCCCCCTTGAACGAAGTGTATTTTCGAGTAAAGTGCTACACCTGCAAAATGTCCATCGTGAACAAAACAACACTCAACAAAGTCAGTAAGTGGTTGACAACTTACAGTTGTGTCATCAAGATATCTGCCGTATTCGTCGTGATCTACCCAGTATTCGGTGGTGCATTTCAGTTGGTAAGTGGCAATTTCCGCAAGTATCGATTGTTCCATTTCTCCGTCTATCGTAATTTGTTCAAACTCGTACTCTTTGGGTGCGCTTTTTCCAGATGGGTCACCTTTTACAAGTTTAAGTAGTGTAGTTGCCATATTCAGTCCTCCAAGGTGTATCGTAAGGTTTTTAAGCTGCCGAGCAGTCAACAAGTTGCATTTTATAGCTCGCTTGTGGTAAAATTGTATCACAACGCAATGCTTTTTGCAAGTAGAGTAAAACACAAAGAAAATAAGAGAAAAATTTTCTAAAAAATTCTTAAAAAAAGTTTGAAAAATGCGCGAAAATTACTTGACACAATTTGGATAGTATAGTAGAATAAGTAAGCTGTCCACTATGTGGGTAGCGAAATGAAGCTTGAAAACAGAATAGTAAGACGAAATAAAACACAGTCAATTTACAAGGATTTTAGCCAGCGGTTGAGAAACAGACTCAACCAAAAGTTAACATAGTCAGATTAAACTTAAGAGTTTGATCCTGGCTCAGGACGAACGCTGGCGGCGTGCTTAACACATGCAAGTCGAACGAAGTGTAGCAATACACTTAGTGGCGGACGGGTGAGTAACACGTGAGCAATCTGCCCTATACACTGGGATAACACAGAGAAATTTGTGCTAATACCGGATAAGACCACACTGCGGCATCGCAGAGGGGTAAAAGGTCCGCCGGTATAGGAGGAGCTCGCGGCCCATTAGATAGTTGGTGAGGTAACGGCCCACCAAGTCGACGATGGGTAGCCGACCTGAGAGGGTGATCGGCCACATTGGAACTGAGATACGGTCCAGACTCCTACGGGAGGCAGCAGTGGGGAATATTGGGCAATGGAGGCAACTCTGACCCAGCAACGCCGCGTGAATGAAGAAGGCCTTCGGGTTGTAAAGTTCTTTAATTGGGGACGAAGAAAGTGACGGTACCCAAAGAATAAGCCACGGCTAACTACGTGCCAGCAGCCGCGGTAATACGTAGGTGGCAAGCGTT
>CAZHMU010000011.1:0-57320 GCA_964533825.1 uncultured Oscillospiraceae bacterium | reverse complement strand
TGTTTTCAAGCTTCATTTCGCTACCCACATAGTGGACAGCTTACTTATTCTACTACAACCATTTTGAAATGTCAACTACTTTTTGCAAAGTTTTTTTGATAATTTTTGATAAAATTTTTAGCAATTTTTTGCCGTTGTTTTGCAGTCATTTGGGACATGTTTTGCTCGCATTTTGATATTAGTCTGCACAGAAATTTTCCTATAGGTGCATAAAAAACCGCCTGCACAAATGTCCAGACGGATGCAGAGCCTCCCAGGTCGCTTGCTATTGTATACAAGTAACTTCCATCGCTTGCCTACTCTGCTCGGTTCGACCAGATTTCTTCCGAACTTTGGGCTTTTCTACCCAACGCGATGCAAAAAGTATCTCAAACAGGAATCATGTGGTCGATATTTAAGTTGTAATTTTTTGAAATTGACTGGTATGCGGGAGGATAGTATTCTCCCCTACAATATTGGTTTGCAATAATATGCGGAATGCCCCTCCCCTACGTTTTTGTTCAATATTTGATTGAATAGAATTTGACATTAACATCGGCTGTAGATAATTTGAACAACCACATGGTTAGGCTCATTTATTATAGTAACTTTGATTTTTATTCAGTCAAAAAAAAACAAAAAGGCACTCGAATAGAGTATTACTATAGGATTTTTAGACATCAAAAGAAGTAACAAAAATTTGTTAGTCCTTTTGTTTTCAAACACGTAGCACAACTTTCCCAAGTATTGTGTACCAAACTTTTGCAAATACTCGAGAAAGTGAAACGTTTCGATAAATTACAATTTTATTATCTCTTTTTGTAAACAACAAGCTCTGGATTTTCGCCATTTTGTTCGTAGGTGCATATTAAAAGAAAGTCCAAACCGGCCGCTATACCGACGCATCTGCCACCAAGTTCGCTCTCCAGCTGACTGCCGAGATATGTTTGCTTATCGTCAAGAAATTTTACTATTCTGCCATTGGGGAGAGTGTATTCCAAATTGATAAATTCGCCCGACAACACATTTAGTTGCTCCACTTTGGGCAGTCCTTCGATGCGCAAAAGGGTGTTAAATTCGTCAATTAGCTGTTGTTTGAATTGCTCGAACTTTTCCTTGCCACCAATTTGGGCGTATCGTTTCCAAATATCAAGGGTATACTCGCCATCGGCATAGCACCATTTGCAATATTCTTCGTTAAAATTGCCGTCAATTTCGCGACTTGTGGTACAATCCTCGAGAGGCATTCCACAACATTGGCACACCAATTCCCTTGGAGAGCCAAGAAGTGTGTTGATGGACACATCGAATAATTTTGAAAGGAGCTTCAAGGTGTCTATATTAGGTATGGTTTCGCCAGTTTCCCAACGGGATACAGCTTGCCTTGTTACGAAAATCTTTTCGGCAAGTTCCTCTTGCGAGAGTCCATTTTTGGTTCTTAGTTGGTAGATTACATTCTTGGTTTCCATAAAATTACCGCCTCTGATCAGTTGTGACTACATTATATTGTATGTCGATGGGGCTGACAAGCAACTTGTTGTTGCTACTTGATGGACAAAACATTGTTAGCAGTACATTGTTACACCAAAAGCATCGACAAGACAAAAGGCACTCGAGATTGAGTGCCTTTTGGGTATTTTATTAAGATTAGTCGTCGGCGTTGATCTTCTTTGCTTCTTCGATGATCTTTGGAGCTGCTGCTGGTGGAACCATTTCGTAGCGAGCAAACTTAAGTGAGTAGCTACCGCGACCTTGTGTCATAGAGCGAAGGTCCGTTGCGTACTTCAAAACTTCAGCAAGAGGAGCTTCTGCTGTGACAATTTGCTTGCCACCAACAAGGTCAGTACCCATGATGCGACCACGACGTTTGTTCATATCGCCCATTACATCGCCAAGGTAGTTTTCGGGAACGGTGATTTGAAGCTCGTAGATGGGTTCAAGCAAGGTTGGGTTAGCTTGTTCACAGCCGGACTTGTAAGCAAGGCTTGCCGCCATTTGGTAAGCGATATCCTTACTGTCTACTGGGTGGCTGGAGCCATCAAACAATGTGGCTTTCAAGTCAACCATTGGGTAACCTGCCAAAACGCCCTTTGCGATAGCGTTGCGAAGGCCCTTTTCTACAGATGGAATAAATTGACGAGGAACTGTACCACCAACAACGGCGTCTACAAACTCGAATACACCATCAGCTGCGCCTGGCTCAAAACGAACCTTACAGTGACCGTATTGACCTGCACCACCAGATTGCTTTTTGTGTTTACCTTCCGCCTCAACGCACTTACGGATTGTTTCGCGATAAGGAATACGTGGATCAGTCAAAACTGCTTCGCAGTTGTACTTGGATTTGAGCTTTTTGCACAAAATGTCAAGTTGAGTGTCGCCAAGACCGGACAAAATCATTTCGCCTGTTTCGGGGTCTTTTGTTACTGTGAAGGAGATATCTTCGTCCTTGAGTTTGTTGAGACCACCAAAGATCTTGTCTTCGTCGCCCTTCTTTGCTGCGTAAACTGCTCTTGAATAAACAGGAGTTGGGAGTTGAACTGGTTCCATATGAACTTCCTTGCCTTCGCAAAGAACGTCGCCAGTGGATGTGCTTGTCAATTTTGCAAGAGCGGCAATGTCGCCTGCGCAAGCGCAGTCGGTACCTTCTTGCTTTTTACCTTTCATAAAGTACACTTGAGAAATCTTTTCTTGACTGTCGGTTGTCATGTTCATCAATGTCATACCGCTACGAAGTGTACCAGAGATAACGCGGAAGATGGAAAGACGGCCAACAAATGGGTCTGCAATAGTCTTGAACACGCGCAAAACAACTTTGCCATCGCCATCAGCAGGCAAATATTTAGCGTTGCCAACACCATCAATAACCTTTGTAAGACGATCTGCACTTGGCATGGAGTCAACGATCATATCCATAAGGTTGAATATGCCGCGGTTTTGCAAAGCTGTACCAGCAACTACTGGGATAGCTGTACCTTGAGCGATACCATTTGCGATACCTGTTGCGATTTCTTCTTGAGTGAGTTCTTCGCCATCGAAGAATTTCATCATCAAGTCGTCGTCTGTTTCTGCAGCAACTTCTACAAGTTTTTCACGGCAAGCAGCAACTTCGCCTTGGAGAGCAGCTGGGATATCGTTAGTGATTGTCTTTTCCTTGAAGTTTGCAAAGGACATATTAACAACGTTGACAGAACCTGTCATCTTGCCACCGTCCATTTGTGGAACCACTACTGGAACAACTTTGGGGAATTTTTCGGTGATTGCTTCTACTGTCTTTTGGAAGGAGGAGTTTTCCTTGTCTACACCGTTTACGAAAATGATTGCTGGGATTTTGTGTGCCAAGCAATATTCAAGAGCTTTTTCTGTGCCAACTGTCAAACTACCAGATGCGCTCGTTACGATAACTGCACTGTCTGCTGCGGACAAAGCCATCAACATTTCGCTTTCGAAATCGAAGTAACCCGGTACGTCGATAAGGTTGATTTTTACACCTTTGTAGTTGCAGTTTGCAACTGCAAGACTAATGGATATTTTGCGCGCAATTTCTTCTGCGTCGAAGTCCATTGTTGTGTTGCCGTCGTCCGTGCGACCTTGACGGTCGATTGCACGAGTATTGTACAAAATTGCCTCTGCCAAAGTAGTTTTACCTTCGCCACTGTGACCGATGAGTGCAACGTTTCTGATGTCTTTTGCTAATACTGCCATGTTAGATATGCTCCTAAAAATAAAATATTTCGTTTGAGTGTCCAAATCACACCACTGTAAACTATTATAACTTATTTCAAGGACAATTTCAATAGCAAACTAAAAAAAACTTGCAAAAAAATATAAAAAATTGCAACTGTTTGCAGCAAAGATATTATTGAGTGCCTATTGATAGCTTGACTACTGCAAAAAACGCGCGTATTGGGCAGAGATATCATCGCCGTTTTGGTCGATGATGGTAATTTCACCATCGTCTTTGGCATACTTTTTGTATTTTTTGCGAATACGACGTGCAACACCATCTAAGCTGTCAAAGATTTGCACGTTGGGGAACACCCTTGCAAAGCAATATTTGTACAAATTCATTGATGAGTGTGCAAGGGCGATACAATCAAACTGACCGTCAAAGGGCGCAGTTGTAGTATAGATGTAGTCCACAATGTTTTTGACGTTGCCAACGTCCGCCAAGGCGGGAAACTGCACCATTGGGCAAGCGAGCAGGTTGGGTTGGCGCAGAAACTTGACCTTTGGCCCACCACACACAAGTACGTTGGAAATCGTGTAGGTTGTGGCATGATTGACGGGCGCCTCGCATCCAAAGATGGGATACTCCGTTTGCGATGTGAGATACCTGTACGCACCCATAGACAAATCCACGGAGGAAAATACGACACAATCACACCCCTTGTTTTGCAAGATGTCTACGTACTTTTGCCCAAGTGTGCAAAGGTGTCGCCTTTCCTTGTTGTGAAAGTTGTCATTTGTGACCATTGCCACAAAGCTTGCAGGTACCACTTGTTTGAGCTTGTACAAAGTGGGAAAAATTCCCACACCGTCGTCCACAATGCCTATCGTTACCATACTACCTCCCCGTCAAACTGCAAAAAAGATTTGCAAAGTTTGAGCAAAAATCCAATTTGGTGCAAAGATTGTCCCCCTGCACATTTAGTTTACTGTGCAAAATCTCTCAAAATGTTCATTTTGTTGGAGAATTTGAGAAATTTTTGCATTAAAACTGTTGCGTTATATTGCAAAATGTGGTAATATAAGTAGGCTAAAAAATTATGGTATAATTATGCCACGAAATACAAGGAGATACTAATGGCTAACATTAAATCCGCAGAAAAAAGAGTTTCTGTATCCGCAACAAAAAAACTTCAAAACCAAATGGTTCGTTCTCAAATGCACACTGCAGTTAAAAAGTTTAACGCTGCAATTTCCGAAGGCGACGTAGAAACTGCAAAAGCATTGTTGCCTGTTGCTTGCTCTCAAGTTGATAAAGCTGCAAAGAAAGGCGTTATCCACAAGAACGCTGCTAACCACAAGAAGGGTCAACTTGCTAAGGCAGTTAGCCAACTTGAAAGAGGTATCGTTGTTGTTAAAGTTGACGCTAAGACTTTGAAACAAGCTGAACAAAAGGCTGCTGCTCAAAGAAAGGCTCAAGAAGCTGAAGCAATCAAAGCTCAACGTAACCAAGCTAAAAAAGCAAAGGAAGCTGCAAAGCAACCTACTGGCAAAAAGAGCAAATAAGTTTGCGACACGAATAATTCTGCACAAGACAAAAGACTTTGGAATACCCAAAGTCTTTTTTTGTTGCACTGCTATTGGAAAATTGAAAGGAAATAAGGTGCAGACGAACAAAGCTCGCCCATACGGCGAAATAACTAAATCCGCTTGCGCAGAATAAATCCACCCTTGGTGGATGAAATCACTTACGTGATGAAATCCTGCTTACGCAGGGTTAAGGACCTTTAACAAAAGGCGTGGCACAATGTTGTGTCACGCTTACTTTCATTCAGGTTTGTGGTTAAAAAGCTTAGCAAGTCCACCTTCGCTTGTTTCGCGGTACTCGGTGCGTAGGTCTTTGCCTGTTTGGTACATTGTGTTTACAACCGTGTCAAAGGAGATTTTGCGAGTGTGCGTAAGGAAAGTCGCCAAGGATACTGCATTCAAAGCGCGCATTGCGGCAACGGCATTACGCTCGATGCAAGGGATTTGTACAAGTCCGCCGATGGGGTCGCAGGTAAGACCGAGATGGTGCTCCATTGCAACTTCCGCTGCGTACTCGATTTGATCTAAATCCATATTGCAAATTTGCGCAACGGCTGCAGCTGCCATACTGCAAGCGGAACCAATTTCCGCCTGACAACCGCACTCTGCACCGCTAATGGATGCGTTTGTCTTGATGAGATTGCCAATGATACCGGCAGTGGCAATCGCTTCGAGAACCTGCTTGTCGGTAAGATGCTTGGTTGTTTGTTGGTACTTCAAAACGGCTGGTAGCACTCCACACGCACCACAAGTTGGGGCGGTAACGATTGTGCCACCACTGGCGTTTTCTTCGCTTACGGCAAATGCGTAGGCGCAAACCATACGGTTTTCGTGGGTGGCGGTTGTTTCGTCTGGATGAACGCCGTTGAACAAGATTTTTGCCTTGCGCTCGGTGCCCAGTCCGCCTGCCAAGATGCCTTCGGCAACAAGACCGCGTTCGATGGCAGCTTGCATTGTTTCCCAAACAGTTTGAAGATAGTCCCAAACGGCAACACCTTCGAAACGCTCCACATACTGTGGCAACGTTATTTGGTTAGCACGGCAAAAAGCACATATTTGCTCAAAAGACTTGTGTGGGTAGACGTTTGGTGGAGTTATGGCCTCTTGACCTTCCACTGCGATTGCGCCACCGCCTACCGAGCAAACCGTCCAACTGCCCAGTTCTTTTTGACCATCCAACGCGAAAATTTGCATTGTGTTGGGGTGTGGAAGATTGGTATTTTGTGTGTCAAACACAATTTCCACAGGTTTAGTTGCCGTCTTTTTGATGACAGCATCGGTGCCATGACCTTTGCCTGTCAAAGCCAACGAGCCGTACAAAACAACCTTGTAGCTTGTTGCATTTGGGTAGCTTTCACAAAACAATTTGATGGCCTTTTCCGGACCCATAGTGTGCGAGCTGGATGGACCGCAACCTATTTTGTACAATTCGCGTAGACTTTTCATAATGCACCTTTAGTTTTTCGCAAGACTCTGTTACAAAAAAACAAAATTTGTGACAGGGTCTTTAATAACAAATGCCAATAAAGTAATTCCCCCTTTAGGGGAAGGGGGAGTTTTAATTATATCACTGTATATATACGATGTCAAGCAAGTTAAAGCGTCCAATCAAAAAATGGCTCAAATTGGTATTTTGAGCTCAAAAATGAAAAAATGGCCGAAAAAATACACCATTAACATTTGACGAACAATATATGGTTGTGCTAAAATGCCGAAGATTTGGGGTTTTTCTGGGAAACTCGAAAAACAACAAAAACAACTAAATAAATATATTACGGGGGAATCAAAAATGCAAAAATCTAACTTGATTTACAACATCCAAGACAAGCCACCTTTTGGAAAAACGCTCATCTTTGCGTTGCAACAATTGTTGGCAATCATGGCGGCAACAATCGCTGTTCCGGCCATTATCGGAAACGGAATGTCCGCTGCTGCAGCACTTTTTGGTGCAGGTGCCGGAACACTTATTTACCTTTTGTTCACTAAATTTAAGAGTCCTGTATTTTTGGGTTCCTCTTTTGCTTTCCTTGGCTCGATGGCTGCAGCATTTGCTGGCGCTGCAACTGTAGAACTTGGTTACTTGGGACTTGTGATTGGCGCAATCTTTGCTGGTCTTGTTTACGTTGTTATCGCAATCGTAGTTAAGTACGCTGGCACAGACTGGATCAACAAGTTGATGCCTCCACAAGTAATTGGACCAACTGTTGCAATCATCGGTTTGTCCCTTTCTGGTAACGCTATTGGCGACTTGTTCAAGGGTAGCGTGCTTGATGCTAACTCTACACCTGTTGCTAACCCATACCTTGCTCTCATTTGCGGTTTGGTTACATTCTTTGTAGTAGTTGCTTGCTCACTCTACGGCAAAAAGATGATCAGCATGATTCCTTTCATCATTGGTATCCTTGCTGGTTACTTGGTAGCAACAATCTTTACAGTTATCGGTCTTGTAACAGAAAACACAGCTTTGCAAATCATTGACTTTGCAAAATTCCAAAACATCCAATGGTATCCTGACTTCGCTTTCTTGAAGGCTCTTGGTGGTTTTGAAAAACTTGACGGCGCTTACATCGGCACTATCGCTGTTGCGTATGCTCCTGTTGCGTTTGTAGTTTTTGCTGAACACATTGCTGACCACAAGAACCTTTCCACAATCATTGGTCACGACTTGATCAAAGAACCTGGTCTTCACCGAACATTGCTTGGTGACGGCGTTGGTAGCATCGTTGGCGCATTGTTTGGTGGCTGTCCCAACACTACCTACGGCGAAAGCGTTGGTTGCGTTGCAATCTCCAAAAACGCATCCGTTATCACAATCCTCTACACAGCTATCATGGCTATGTTGATTTCCTTCGTTGGTCCTTTCTCTACATTCCTTGCAACAATCCCAAGTTGCGTAATGGGTGGCGTTTGCGTTGCTTTGTACGGCTTTATTGCAGTATCTGGTTTGAAGATGTTGCAACAAGTTGATCTCAACGACAACCGCAACTTGTTTGTTGTATCTGCAATTTTGATTGCAGGTGTTGGCGGAATGACATTAAACTTTGGCAAGATCACAATCACATCCATTGCTTGTGCATTGATTTTGGGCATCTTGACAAACGTACTCTGCCACGCTGGCGACAAAAAAGCAGTTGCTGAACAACCACAAGCTGAATAATCCGTAAAAAATGAGTGCGTATCCATTTGGGTACGCACTTTTTTGTTGCTTGTTTAGCTTGATGATCGCAAAAGTTTGACAAAATGTTTTGTTAAAAAGGAACAATTACATTGACAAAATGGTTGAATAGATTTATACTTTTTGCGTTGAAAAATATTATCTCCCCTCTCCGTCACACTACGTGCGCCACCTCTCCCAAAGTGAGAGGCTTGTACACAGGGAAGACCTTTACATTGGGGTATCGCCAAGCGGTAAGGCAACGGATTCTGACTCCGTCACTTCGCAGGTTCGAATCCTGCTACCCTAGCCAGACGGTGGCTCGCTTGAGAGTCACAAAAGAATAGGAACGACAAAATCAGTCGCTCCTTTTTCTTTTGTTCCATTTTGGCTTCGCCACCTTTGCTTGCACATAGTCAGCACAGTTCGAAATAACGTAGCGTTCCGCGTTGCTCCACTTACCCACGCTACGCTGGGGACGAATCCTGCTACCCTAGCCAGAAAAAAACGACAAGCTCAACTTGTCGTTTTTTTAATTAAATCCACCCTGTTGGGTGGGTCAAATTGCTTTAACGATGAAATCCAACTGCGTTGGATGAAATCTGCCTTGACGGCAGGTGGGTGGATTTGAGATTTCATCTTGGTGGAACACCAAGATTTCATCTGTGTGTTAGCACAGATTTCACCCTTTCAAAGCAAGGATTTAACTTGAGAGTCACAAAAGAACAGGAACGACAAAATCAGTCACTCCTTTTTATTGACATCCCCCTTTTGTTCGCATATATTCTTGCTGTTTTAACGATAAAGAGCAAGTCGATTAACTTGGTCTTTACATTTTTTACATCTCTATCAAAATTGCTCTCACTGGGGAACCGTCGGAGCCGCCAAGGGCAAGGGGTTGGGCGCAAAGGAAGTAGCAACCTTGGTCAACATCTTGGAGCACAAGACCTTCCAGTAGCACAACATCTGCTTGCAGTAACGTTTTGTGTACTGCTACAAAGTTGTCGTCGTCGCCAAAAGATTGACTTGTTGTGCCAAGCAGTTGCACTCCTGCGTTGGCAAGGGCGGTGGCAGACTCTTCCGTAATAACAACGTCATTTTTGAACAAGATGCGAAGTTCCGCACCGCTGTGGGCAGTTTGCGCTTGGGCAAGGATTTGTTGTACATCCGTTTCCGTCAAAGTGCCGACAAAGTCGGCAACGTAGCAGTAGCCAATGGTTTTGTCTAATGGGATTTGCTCGGCTGTGTTGCCATCAGCCAAAAAGTGGAAAGGGGCATCGATATGCGTGCCATTGTGGGCGCACATAGAAAAGTTTGTAAGGTTGTAGGCGTCCCCTTGGGCAATGCGTTTGACCACTTGCATTTGTGGGGCATCGTCGCCTGGGTATACTGCTGAAGTAAAAACTTCTTGCGAAATGTCGTAGATTTTCATAAGTGGAGTAAATGAATACGGGAGGCTGGTATCCTTCCCTACAATATTATTGATTTCAGTTAGATTAAGTTTGTGGTAAGATACGGGAGGGGTACCCCTCCCGTACGATATTGAATGTACGTAAACGAACACATTTTGCAACCTACCGGAATTTGCATTGCGTTTAGTGTGGTCATATTCGGAGCGCAGAGTTACGTCGCCCCTACGATGTTGAATATATATGTAGGCTAACACAGTCCGTCAGCGCACTGATGTGAAATGAAAAATCGTTGCAGACAAACAACACTCAAAATTGTTGTATTTGCGGCAACAAAGGGCAATTTTGCCGTCAAAATATGGCTTTTTACTGTTTTTTCATTCTTTGCGCAACAGCGGCCATGATTTGACTAATTTTGAGATCTTGTGGGCAAACAGCTTCGCAAGCTTGACAGCTAAGGCAGGCGAAAGGCAGTTTGTTTGCTGGCATTTTGTCAAACTCTGGATGTGTGATAAATCCACCACCTGTGTACTTGTGCTCATTGAACAGTTTGATAAACCAAGGGATGTCCAACTCAAGTGGACAATGGGCTGTGCAGTAACGGCAGGACGTACAGTGGATGATATCATTTTGGACGATTTCCGCAGAGATATCCAAAATTGTTGTCATTTGCTCACTATTTAGCGGTTGGCGTTGCTTGTAGGTATCTATGTTTTGTTTGAGTTGGTCAAAGTTGGACATACCAGACAATGTCATCACAACTTGTGGCAAAGACTGGACAAATCTAAAGGCCCACTCAACGGCAGATGTGTTGGGTTTTACGGCATCAAGTCGTGCCTTGTAGTCGTCACGTATGGTCGCAAGAGAGCCACCGCGCACAGGTTCCATTACCCAAACTGGAATACCATAGGAGGCTACAAGCTCCACTTTGGCTTTGGCATTTTGTAACTCCCAATCCAGCCAGTTGATTTGTAACATACAAAATTCAATTTCTTCGCCGTAGGCATCCAAAACTCGCTTGATGGTGTTTAGGCCACCATGGCAAGAAAAACCCAGATGGCGGATGCGACCTGCGCGCTTTTGTGCTACAAGGTAGTCGTATACACCATAACGCTCATCCAAATAACCATCGACGTTTCGGTCGTTTACACTGTGAAGAAGATAAAAATCAAAGTAGTCAACACGACATCTTTGTAGTTGTTTGTTGAAAATTTCTTCCACCTTGGCAAGGTTTTCGGTGCTGTATCCGGGGAACTTGGATGCAAGATAAAAGCTTTCGCGTGGGTAGGCGGACAAAATCTCTCCAATGACAGGCTCGGAGTTGCTGTCGTGGTAACCCCAGGCAGTATCGTAGTAGTTGATACCATTTGCCATTGCGTAAGCAACCATTTGTTTGGTGGCCTCTACGTCGATATTGGCGTACTTGCCTGTTGTTGGCAAACGCATACAGCCAAGTCCCAATGCGGAAAGTTGAAGGTCTTTGAATTTGTTGTAATACATAGTACTGCTCCTTTGTAATACACTTTGAAAACTTGCACTCAATCAAATGCAAAAAGTATTTAGTATATTATAATACAGCGCGAAGTCAAAATCAAGGGGGAAAGTGTTTTTAGTTATAAAATTACACAGAAAATTGATGCGATGCCCAAAACAAAGCAAATTACATTGGCGTTTGTAATGCAAAAGTGCGTCATACAAGTTTGTTACAGACACAGTACCACGGCAAAATTTGAAACACTACTTTGCTCAAAGCAATATCACTATCACTTTACAACTAAAAAAGACACCTGCGAGATGCAAGTGTCTTGATTTTTATTTAGCTGGTTATTTTACTTCGCCAAGTTGCCAAGCAAGGTCGTACAAAGCTTTGTTAAATGGACGCTTTTTAGCAAGAGCTTCCACCATGTCTTCGTCGAAAATTTCGTTGTTGTGGACGCCAATTACACGGCTCGTTTTGCCTTCGACAAGGCAGTGGACAGCGTGAACACCCATGCGGATACCCAAAAGTCTGTCTTGAGAGCTTGCGTGACCACCACGAAGAAGGTGACCTAAGTTGATGGATCGGATGTTGAGGTCGGGCAATCTGTCTGTAATATCTTTGCAAACGCCTTCCGCTGTGCCAGCACCTTCGGCAACGATGATGATATTGGACTTTTTGCCGTGGGCTTGGTTGTTTGTGATGCGCTCAACAACTTTGTTGATATCATAGGGAACTTCGGGCACGATGATAATTTCTGCACCGCTTTCGATACCTGCATAAAGAGCAATATCTCCACAGTTGCGACCCATTACTTCCACCACCATACTGCGGTCGTTGCAGTACACTGTGTCGCGCAAAACTTTGATGTTGTTTACGGCGTTTTCGACAGCTGTGTCGAAACCAAGTGTAAAATCCGTGTAGGCAAGGTCGTTGTCGATTGTGCCAGGGATACCAATGGCGTTGATGCCGTACTCCACAGACAAAGCTCTTGCGCCCATAAAGCTACCGTCACCGCCAATTACCACAATACCTTCGATGCCGTGCGCGCGAAGGTTTTCTACCGCCTTTTGTTTGCCGGCAGTTGTGCGCATTTCTGGACAGCGAGATGTGAACAATGCTGTACCACCGCGGTGAAGGACGTTTTCGACATCGCGCATTGTAAGTTGCTTGATTTGTCCTTCGATAAGACCTTTGTAACCATATTTAATTCCATAAACTTCCAAGCCGTGTTGAATTGCGTGGTGAACAACTGCATAGTAAGCAGAGTTCATACCTTGGCTATCGCCACCGCTTGTAAGAATTGCAATTTTCTTCATAAGAACACCTTTATTGTAAAGATAATGTTTAACTTTTGTGTTGATGCGAGAAATGTGAAATAGTGTTAAATACAAACTTCACTAACGTACTTTGTATTATATCATATTTGAAAAATATATACAACTTATTGCAACAATAAAAAAGCTAAATTTTATTTATGTTTGTATAGTTTAATCTTGAAATGGCGAGAGAATTTGGCTCAGTATACATTTAGTTTGTGTCAATGTATTAAATAATAATATAAAAATAAATATACATTATTTTTCATTTTATCTTGAAGTGCAAGCGAATTTGTTGTATAATATTTGATGGTAAAAAACTCGATAAGGAGAGATTCAATGAAAAAAGCAATATCCCTTGCAATTTGTTTGATTATGTTACTTACCATCCTGGTAGCTTGCGACGAACCGGATGTAATTGAAGTTGAACAAGTTACTGTTGGAGCAACCAGCGATACTTTGTATGTTGACAAGATTGAAAACTTGTCCGAGGACTTCATAATGGGTATGGACGCGTCTTCCGTTCCATCGTTGGAAGCTGGCGGCGTAAAATACTATGACTATGACGGTACAGAAACGGACGTTTTCAAAATACTTGCGCAAAATGGCATCAATTATATTCGCGTACGTGTTTGGTTAGATCCATTTGATTCAGAAGGCCGTGGCTATGGCGGTGGCAACTGTGACATCAACACTGCACTGGAAATTGGCAAACGCGCAACAAAATATGGGATGAAATTACTTGTAAACTTCCACTACTCAGACTTTTGGGCAGATCCAGCAAAGCAACAATGCCCCAAAGCTTGGGAAGGCAAGAATATTCAACAAAAGGCTAATGCTTTGTATAAATATACAAAAAACAGCCTAAAACTCTTGAAACAAGCAGGCGTTGCTGTTGGCATGGTACAAGTTGGCAACGAAACAAACGGCGGAAAAATGAGTGGCGAAACAGAGTGGGAAAACACCTGCAAGCTGTTTTCTGCTGGTTCAAAGGCTGTTAGAGAGGTGTTCCCTGATGCTCTCGTTGCAGTTCACTTTGCCAACCCAGAAAAGACCGATAGCTACAAGGACTACTCCTCCAAATTGGACAAATTTGGCGTAGACTACGACGTGTTCGCAAGCTCTTACTATCCCTACTGGCACGGCACACTGGAAAACTTGACCAACATTTTGACGTATATTTCTGAAACATACAACAAAAAAGTTATGGTTGCGGAAGTTAGCTACGCGTACACACCAGATGATACCGACTTCTACAGCAATACAATCAGTGAGTCAGAACCAATCCAACCATATCCAATGACTGTTCAAGGTCAAGCTAACGCTGTTAGAGGCACTATCGAAGCAGTAAGCAAAATACCAAATGGCATTGGTGTGTTCTACTGGGAAGGTACTTGGATTTCCTCCGGCGGAGCTAACTTTGAAGAAAACCAAGCTTTGTGGTATCAACATGGTTCCGGATGGGCAACACCTTACGCTGCGGAATACGACCCAGAAGATGCAGGCGTATGGCCCGGCGGTTGCGCAGTAGACAACCAAGCAATGTTTGATCAAAACGGAAAACCACTGGAATCTCTCAAAATCTTTACACTTGTTCGTCAAGGAACAAACGTTACAGACATACCTGTTGGTACTGAAAAAACCATCGCATCAGTAATTGTTGGAAACGACATTACCCCTGCTCTCCCAGAAACAGTCAACTTGGTTTACCTTAGCGGAAAAGTTCAAGAAGCTGTTCCCGTTGTTTGGGACCCTGTAATTGAATACTACTACAAGATGATTGGCGAGTACACCTTCCACGGCACAGCAAACGGATTTGATGCATACTGCACAGTAGCCGTGGTGGAAAACAACTTCCTTGTTGATGGCAGTTTTGCCGAAGGGGGCGCAGCTTGGACTGCGACAAAGATCGGCGCTGTGGAAGAATTGGAAATTCAATCCGGATCGGGTAACTCCTTGGGTAGTTTGGATGATAAGCACTACCACTTCTACAGCAAGGCATCAAACAGCGTAGAATTCACTTTGGAACAAACTTTGTCCAATATTCCAGCAGGCGAATACAAGTACACCATTTCCATCATGGGTGGCGATGGTGGACAAATGGAGATTTACTCCTATGTTAAAATAAATGGCGAAATAATTAGCACTGCAGACCTTACAATGACCAAATGGCCTGAGTGGCACACAGCAACCATCACAGGCATCAACTACAATGGCACAGACGAAATTACCGTTGGTATCTACGTAAAGTGCAGTGGCTCTGGCTCTGGCGCTTGGGGCAAGATTGACGGCGCAGTACTCAGCCTTGTGAAGGGAGAATAACTATGAAAAAAACACTCGCTATACTACTTGCAGCACTAATGCTTGTTGCAGTTTTCTCACTTGTGGGATGTCAATCGGACAACCACCCAAATCAACCAGACCCAACTGACGACAACTACCGCGTATTTTACCAAATATTTGTGGGCAGCTTTTCCGACAGTAATGGTGATGGAATTGGCGATTTGCGTGGTATCATCAACCGCTTTGACTATCTAAACGACGGTAATATGAACTCTACCAAGAGTTTGGGCGTACAAGGTATTTGGCTTTCACCAATATTCAAGTCGCCCACGTACCACAAATATGACGTGGTTGACTACTACGAAATTGATCCAGAATTTGGAACAATGGCTGACCTTGAAGAGCTGATTGACTTGTGTCATAGTCGTAATGTAAAGTTAATTTTGGACTTGGTGCTCAATCACACATCCAGCCAACATCAATACTTCAAAGATTTTGTAAAAGCTCATCAACAAAATGACAAAAGCAATCCCTACTACGACTACTACGCTTACGGCAGTTTGGAAGATCTAAACGGCAGAAGCGCAATCCGCATCCCCGGCACTGGAGAATTTTACGAAGGCAACTTTTCAGGAGATATGCCTGAACCCGACTTTGACAATCCTAAAGTTCGCGAAGATGCAGTTGCAACGGCAAAGTTCTACTTAGACAAAGGCATTGATGGATTCCGTTTTGATGCTATCAAATACATCTACTATGGTGAGACGGAGCGTTGTGTTGAGTTTTGGGATTGGTACATGGCCGAGCTGAAAAAACTCAAACCTGATATCTACTGCGTTGGCGAGTGCTGGTCGGCTGACTCGGAAATTTTGCAATACACTTCCGCACTGGACTGTTTTGCATTCCAAATGTCCTCTAGCGAAGGCCAAATTTGTAACGGTGCAAAGACAACGGGTAATATCAACTCCTACACAAGTTATGTAACAAACTTCCTCGGCAAACTTGAGCAATCCAATCCGGATGCAATGTTCATGCCATTTTTCTCCAACCACGACCAAGACCGCTCGGGAGGTTACCCAAGCTACACCAATATGCAAATGGCAGCAAATCTGTACATTTTGTGCAGTGGTAGTCCATTTATCTACTATGGCGAAGAAATTGGTATGAAGGGTTCTCGTGGTGGTTCAAGCACCGATGCAAACAGACGCTTGGCAATGCTTTGGGGCGATGGCGACACAGTCCAAGACCCTGAAGGCGCAACATACAAAAACCAAATTGAGGATACTGTCAAAATTCAAAACAGAGATAAAGACAGCATACTCAACCACTACCGCAAGCTTATTTCCATCCGTTTGCGCCACCCAGAAATTGCTCGTGGCGACTACACCGCACTGAGCTTTAATAACAAAAAGTTTGGCGGATTCAAGGTGGACTACCAAGGCTCGACACTGTTTATCCTTCATAACACCGACGAGTACGAGCAAGTAATTGACTTGGCAGACTACTATGACTTTGACTTTGGAGAAGTTGTTGAGTGCATCGGCTACGGACAAGCAAAATTGGAAGGCACAGTGTTGACCATCCCTGCAAAGACAAGCATCATTCTCAAATAATAAACAAAAACTAAAAATTGCAAAAAAAAAACAGGTTTCGATGGAAACCTGTTTTTTGTTATGTTGAATAAACTGACTTGCGACACCCTTTGCAAACTCAAGCAAAATATCCATTGCAATAGAACAAGATGCCTTTGGTAAAAACACTTTGTCGCAAATGGAAAGGACACACCAAAATTACTTGAGCAAGTTGCGTTCTGTTTCAGGGTCGAACATATGGATAACCTTGCTTTGGAAATCAATGCTGATTGCGTTTCCACGAACCATTGCTTTACGTTCTTCCGCAGTAAGGTTAACCGTTGGAAGGCGGATGATGAGGTTGTCGCCATTTTCCACTGTTGCGTGGATGTGAAGTTCACTACCCATCATTTCGTTAACCTTGATTGTGCAAGGGATGCCACCTTCGGTTGCTCTTTCAATGTGTTCAGGACGAACACCAAGGATGATACGTTGAGACTCGATACCCTTTTCTTTCAAAATAGCGCACTTGCTTTCGTCAAGCTCAATTTTGTAACCATATGGTGTTACATAGTATTTGTCGCCTTCACGAACAAGCTCAGAGAAGAAGGTGTTCATCTTTGGAGCACCAATGAACTCTGCTACGAACAAATTGTCTGGCATATCAAATACTTCGGTAGGTGTACCAACTTGTTGGATGAAACCATCCTTCATGATTACGATTCTGTCACCCAATGTCATAGCTTCGGTTTGGTCGTGTGTTACGTAAATGAAGGTTGTGTCAATCTTTTGACGGAGCAAAATGATTTCTGCGCGCATTTGGTTACGAAGTTTTGCGTCCAAGTTGGAAAGTGGCTCGTCCATCAAGAATACTTTACTATCACGAACCATAGCACGACCGATAGCAACACGTTGGCGTTGACCACCGGAGAGAGCACGTGGTTTGCGCGTGAGATACTCGGTAATACCAAGGATTTCCGCTGCTTCCGTAACACGTTTGTAAACTTCGTCGTTAGGAACTTTCTTCAAGCGAAGGCTAAATGCCATGTTTTCGAAAACTGTAAGGTGAGGGTAAAGTGCATAGTTTTGGAAAACCATTGCGATATCACGATCGCGTGGTTGAAGGTCGTTTACTACTTTGCCGTCAATTTCGATTGTACCACTTGTGATGTCTTCCAAACCTGCAATCATACGCAAAGTTGTGGATTTACCGCAACCAGATGGACCTACGAAAACAACAAACTCTTTGTCAGCAATGTCCAAGTTAAATTCGGAAACTGCAGGTTTTTGACCTTTTTCATATACTTTTACTACATTTGTTAATTTTACTGTTGCCATAATTTTTCTCCTTATCCTTTAACTGCGCCACCAGTTACGCCTTCGACATAATACTTTTGCAAGCACAGGAATACTGTTACAACTGGGATTGCAACGACTACGCCTGCTGCGCAGAATCGTGTATAACAGGTGTTGAGGTTTGTTCTTGAAAGCCATTCGTACATACCAACGGCAACGTTCATGCCATCACTACTTTCGTGAATGATGTAGCTTGCCATCATAAAGTCGCCCCATGGTGCCATAAATCCCATCAACATTGTGTAGATGACAATGGGTTTGGACAAAGGCATGATTACCTTGTAGAACACTTGGAAGCGTGTTGCGCCGTCTACGCGAGCTGCTTCGTCCAAGCTCTTGGGGATGGTATCGAAAAAGCCCTTGGAAATGTAGTAGCCCATACCACTGCTTGCGCAGTAGACAATGATAAGTCCAACCGGAGCCATACCTTCGGTAAGGTGCAAGTCAGAGAGTACTTTGTAAATCAAAATCAAAGTCAAAAAGCCGGGGAACATACCCAAGATGAGCATCAAGTTCATAAGGCCCTTTCTGCCCTTAAATCTCATACGAGAAAGAACATAGCTCATAGAAAGTACAAACACCGTTTGGATAACGGAAGTTGCAATACCCATCAGACCGGTGTTCAAGAACCACTTCAAAAAGTCTGTTTTGGTAAACAGGTCGATGTAGTTACCAAAGCCAAATTGTTTTGGGAACAGGTAACTGACTTGGTTTGCCGACTCCATACGGAAGGAGTCCATAACGATACCAAAGAATGGAAACAACCAAACAACTGTAATGATTGCCAAAATGATGTAGACAATGATGTTACCGATTGTGCGGCTGGCCTTGACGCCCATTCCGCGTTTTTTGGTTGGAGTTGGTTCAATAGGACGACCAAGATTGTCGGTTTGAACAGTTTTAGTTTTAGCCATTATCTAAAGTCCTCCTCGTTTCTATTTGATGGAAGTACATTGTAGATAATCAGTGAGAGCACCGCTACTACAACGAAAATCAAGATACCAACAACAGATGCCGTCTTGTAGTCGGATGTTGCACCCGTTGTGATCTTGAACAGCCAAGTGATCAACAAGTCCGTTTCACCTACTGAGCCAGGTACAGCGCCCGCGTTAGTCTTGAGTGGGTTACCACCTGTCAACAAGTAGATAACGTTAAAGTTGTTGAGGTTGCCTACAAAGCTTGTCAGCAACGATGGGCCTGTTACAAACAGCATATATGGCAATGTGATACGTGAAAATTGTTGCCAAGGATTAGCGCCGTCAATCTTTGCAGATTCGTACAGATCTTGTGGGATGTTCATCAAGATACCCGTTGCTTGCAGCATTACGTACGGAATACCAACCCAAATGTTGATGACAATTACCAAGATGCGAGCTGTTGTTGGGTTATCCCATAAAGATGCTCCTGGGGCACCAGGATAATTGACTTTGTCCCACATTGATGCGGGAATAAATCCATGTTGTAACAAGAACTTACCAATTATACCACCGGTAGCTGCATCCGGTGTGCCGGTTGCGTCGAACAAACGAGCAACGTACATCAAAGATACAAATTGTGGAATAGCGATTGTCATAACCAAAACGGTACGCCAGAACTTCTTGATCTTGATACCCTTTTTGTTGATGAGCATTGCAACAGCCATACCCAAGAAGTAGTTGGTAAAGGTTGCAAAAATGGACCAAATGAGCGTCCAACTGAGCAACTCACCAAACACAAGGCCAAGTCCGCCAACACCAGTGTCGAACACTTTGTTGAAGTTGTCCCAGCCTACCCAACTGTACAGGTTACTGTAGCCGTCGGCATTGGCATCAAAACTGGTAAACGCAATCAAAATCATAAAGATGATTGGCAGCACTGTGAACATTGTAATACCAGCAACAGGCAATGCAAGCAATGTTTTGTGGAACTCTTCGTCAATCATTGATTTGAGATCATCCTTGGTGGACTTGAATTTACCACCAGCTTGTTTGATCTTCAAAATGGTACTACATTGCTTTACTTGCAAATGCCATGTGTAGATAAACGCCAAAATAAATGCAATAGAAATCAAACCATACAGCAAAACTTTAGTGGAGTCGTCGCCGGCAACCCAATAGGTTGAGTCGTACACTGGATCGTATTGCATTCCACCTTGTACAGTACCGATTGTGCCACGTGTGAAAAATTGGCATTTGGAAATCCAGTAGATACCGCCAGTTGGAACAAACATATACACAAAGAAAACAATTTCAAACACCAAAAACAGGATGCCACGCAAAGTTTGTCCGTGCGCAAGGTTTGCCAACCCCATTACAAGGTAAGAGAGTTTGATTACCCAGTTGCCCTTTGCAAAGGTTTGGAAAGTATCTACCACATCGTCGCGTACCCAAAGGCCAAATTTTTTGATAAGGTTCCAAATTGCTACGCCCAATTTTGCAAACCACTTGGGTATGCTGACAAAAAACTGAACAAGATTGTAGCCAAGCTTTTGGAACCAGTTAAGTTTCAAATATTGTAAATCTGTCAATCTCTTCATATTAACTGATGAATAAACCTCCGTTTATACAATACCTCCTTGTGATAGTAAGGACATTGCACTCAAAAAAGAGATGGACACCACTGCTATCTTTTTTGAATGCAATGCATAAATTTTAATAAAGGCCATGCAAGGAAAGCCCATGCATGGCCCTTATAGAGTTAGCCGTTAGCTATTATACTAATAATTAAGCAGCTGGAGCAAAAGTAACAGTTACAGCTGTAACAGCGTCGCCAGCAGCGTCAAGTGTAAGAGTAACAGTGTATGTACCTGGATCAAGGAAGAAGTTACCTGGTTCAGAGTAGCTGTCATTCAACTTGAGGTATGCGGAACCGTCCAATTCACCAACTTGTGGAGCCCAAGATGCACCACGACGAAGTTTGAAGCCAGTGCTATCTTCAGCAACTGTGATTGTAGCTGTCCAAACAGTCTTGTCAGCGTTTGGAGTCATAGCGATATCTGTATCCCAGTTTGTGCCACTAACGTTACCGATTACGGACCAAGCGTAGATCTCATCATCAGTCATGTTGAACAATGCCTTGATAGAGTTTTCGTAGTCTGTAAGAGCAGTTTGAAGGTCAGCTTCAGATGTAGCTGTTCTAGCTTGTGCACCAAGAACTTTAGCGATATCCCACCAAGAACCGTGAATTTGAGGTTGTGGAATAGCGTAAGCATTTTGAGCAACCAATGCGCCAAGAGAAATGTCAGCTTTAACTGCATCATCTGCTTGAGCTTCAACGTTGGATGGACCCCAACCGAAACTGTTGAATCTTTCAAGTTGGTTGTCAGCGTTTGTGAGCCATTGAGCAAGTTTTTGCAACAAAGCACCCTTTTCTGGATCATCTTGAGGTTTAACACCCATCAATTTGTTACCAGAGTAGGAACCAAGGTGGTAGGATGTTCCATCAACTGTGAAGGAAGGAAGATCTGTTGCACCAAGATTGTCTTGGAAGTAGTTTTGAGCAGCTGTACTGTTCCAAGTACCTGTTACGATTGCTGCACATTCGTCAAATTTGTCTGCATCGCTGTCGTAGCATGTGGATTGAACGAGTTTTTGCATACCCTTCATAGCAACAAGACCTGCAGCGCTGTTGAATGTATCGTTAACGGATGTGAACTTACCATCAGCATCAGTTGTCCATTCGTTTACGCAATCTGTAGCGAAGAAGAAGGAAGCTGTGTACCAAGCGTTTTCAAGAGCGAAACGGAATTTTTTGCCAGCTTTTTCGCAGTCAGCGATGATGTCTTCAAGGCTGTCTGGATTTGTGATAACGCTTGTGTCGTAGTAGAGGTAGTAACCGTTGTCACTTGTCATTGGGTAAGCGTAGATTACGCCACCAACTGTTGCCGCGCCAACTGCACCAGCGTCGTTGTTAGCCTTGATGTAATCTTGAGCTTGTTGACCAGGAGCTGCAAGAGCGGAAGCTTGAACAAGACGAGCAAGTTGGTCTTGTGCGAAGCAGTAAATGTCAGGTGCGGTAGCAACGTCTGCAACTACTTTAGAGCCAGCGTCGGCTTCTGTTACGCCTTCGATCTTAACTTCGTAGTTCCAGTCGATATCTGGGTTAGCCTTTACGAATGCTTCGATTTGACGTTTTGTCATCTCAACAACGCTGTCGCTATCTGTTGTGGACTCAGATACCCACAATGTGATTGTTTCTTTCTCGCCGCAAGCGGTAAGGGTAAACAAAGCTGCGAATACAAGAGCGATTGTCAAAACAAGTGCTAATGTTTTTTTCATACTTTTCTCCTTAAAAATATAATTTTTTTTATTTTGCAGGGACTTTTGTCCCAAAATGCACGATGGTTGGTTTTGCGCAAAAATTTTGGAGAAATTGGTTGTTTATCCACAATGTTTTGGCAAAAAAAACTTTTAGAAGAATCGCTTGCGTTGTAAAAAGCAAGCGGCCCCTGCAGGGGCCACCATCGTTGGGATGAGTTGTCCACTGCTGGGCAAAATTATGAAGTTTGATAGGAGAGATTTTGCCCTTTTTGCAGTAAAATTTGCGACAAAAGAGACACTTCGCCCCAATCTATAAACATTATAGACCTGCAAAAGTCAAAAGTCAATACCATTTTCAATAATGAAATTTCTGTTTGAGTGTTCGCTTATTTTTGTTTTATCTATAAATTAGTTCGATTAAGCTATTGAAACAATTAAGCTGAAATGGAACCTTTCATAAGGTGCGGACGTGAACAGCTCGCCACTACGGATTGAATACTATTTTGCCGTCAAAAAAGCAACCAAAGCTTGCGACAGAACACTTGCAAAAAAATTACTAAATTTTGCTACTTGTTACCAAATGCGATGGAAATTTGACAAGAAAAAACAGAGTCCAGCGAAATACTGAACTCTGTTTTAGTGTAATTTGATTTGATTTTTACATTTTCTTGCACTGCTACTTTTTGTGGGCAGTAAATGCGTGGAGTGACGGAAGGGCGTTACCTTGGTAGTCGAACAGACAGCAATTTGCCACTTCGTTGGCGGTGGGCTTGCCACTTTCGTGGATGTAGCCTTGACCTTCGGGGGAAGCCCAGTGGATGTTTTCGCCAGGTAGCCACAGTGGCTCCCAGTAGAACACGCCTGCAAGTCCTTCTTTTTCCGCACGTGCAAGGAAATCAGCAATGAAATTTGCTTGACCTTTGGGAGTAAGTGGATACTTGTTGACTACGCCGTAGTCGTCCACCGTCATAGTATTGAGAGCAATTTGTTGTTTTTTACCATCCTTGATGATGGTACAACCTTCTGTTGTGAAGCCATAGCCAAGCTCGGCTGCCATGATGGGCTTGCCGAACTTTTTGCAGTTGTTGACATTGGCAAAAAACATATCAAATGTGCCGTGCCAATATGGATAGTAGCTCATACCAATGACGTCAAAATCGACATTGCGAAGTTGCATTTGAGTAAAAAACTCGGTGTAAACGGCTTGGTCGTAACTGCGCTCCAAGTGGAGAACAATCTTGGCGTTAGGAGTTACCTCTCGGCAGGCACGTATGCCAGCATTGAGGAACTTTACAAGGTTGTCGTAGCCGTTGCGCACGCCACTTTGGCTTGCGGTGAGCTGTCCAAGGGGCCACAAGATGCCGTTTGTTATTTCGTTGCCAACTTGCACCATCGAAATCTCGATGCCGCTTTCCAGTGCTGTTGTCAAAACATCCTTTGTAAAGGTGTAGACTGCTTGCTCAAGCTGGTCAACGGAAAAATCCTTCCACGCTTTGGGTGGAAATTGCTTTGCGGGGTCTGCCCAAAAGTCAGAGTAATGGAAGTCTAACAAAATTTTGTAGCCTTTGCTTTGGGCAAGCTTGGCCAGTGTCAAGAAGTTGCCAATATCGCAAGTGCCAGCAAGATAAGGAACACCATTTTCGTCGTGGGGGTTGTTCCACAAACGGATACGCATATGGCTTACGCCGTTGGCGTGCATAACGTCCAGTGGGTCAACTTGTTTGCCGTCAACGTAGTATTTGGCACCATTTTGCAACTCCTCAAGGTATGTGGAGGTGTCAATGCCCAAAGTCATTGTTATTGCTCCCCCTTTTTGTGTGGTTGCATTGTGAGAGACTCATTGTCTTCTCCAAAGGAAACAACTCGCATTTTCATACTTTTGTAACGATATTTAGCTTGTTCGTTGAGGCGCAAAACATCACTTTCCGAGCCATGAAAGCCACAGCGCAGGCAATAATATTCCTTTTTTTCTTCATCAAAAAACATATCGATGTCGATATCTCTCATAAAACAACTTGGGCAACGGAAATTTAGTTTGCCTTTTGTAGATTGAGCCATGTTTTTACCCCTCCTTGTTTGATAGTTTTGGTTGCACGGATGTGATAAACTGGAGAAAATGCAATGCCTTCTTCCACTTGAAGAGTGTCACAATCGCCACCCATCTGAATGGTTGTGGAAACCTCTGGAATAGTTACGGACGCCACCTCGCCACTGGATGTGATTTTTCGACCAAGGTAGCCAAATTGCATTGTTGTGTCGTCTACGCCAAGGGTGATATTGGTCATGTCGGCTTGGTACTCCGTTGTGCCAAAGCCACCAGTAAAGTACTCTGTGAAAGCAACATCTTCCCCTTGCATATCGGTGAGCAGGTTACGCTCGGTAACGACAACACCACTGCCTTCCATAAAGGTAAATACCGATTGGATTGCAATGTCCTTGCCGTCAAGCGTAACTGTGACAGGGTTGGTTGTGATGCGCACACCACCATCAATTTTGTCGTACTTGGCCATTGTGCGAAGCAAACACAAGTCAGTTTCTTCGCCGTGGTAACTTACCTTGCAGGACTTGATTGTGCCCGCGCCAGCGTAGTGTGTAAAGTAGCCTGCGCGATAGTTGATTTGGATGAGATATGGGTAGGATGCATCGTACACGTTTGGAGTGCCAATGCCTGTTTTTTGGTCGATACGAGCAACGTAAGGACGCAAATCGATCATTGCACCACCTTGGTTGAAGTCCAAACAGGTTCTAATAAATGGGTCTGCATACCAAAAGTATTGTTTGTTACTACCATACAAAATATCCTTCCACAATGCGCACTCGGCACGATTGTAGTCTGGGTGCTTTTGGCGGTAGAAATCAGCAAACTCCGCCATAGTCATATCAACAAGCTTGCCTTCGGCTTTGAGCTTACCGTAGTATTTCATGCCGTCGTCGTAGCTTTTTGCAAGCAATTCGTAGGGGGCTTCCCAACGACCACGTTTGTTGAGCCAACCGGGGCCAACAAACATCATATTGTAAGCATAGCCATCGTTGTACTTTGCCAGATGGCGGTATTGGTCCACAAGGTTGTACAAGTATGGGTATTCGATACTACCATTATCATCGTAGTAGATCATACCACGCAAAACGTTTTGTGGATGAGTGCCGAAGTTACTGCCGTTGCCATCAAAGCAAGCCATCAAGTCACGTGAAAGGTGTGGGATGGCAACAATGCCGCTGTCGTCATCTTGGTCAAATGCAGGGCAATGACTGTTGACTTTGCTTGGAATCCAAGGGTTCCAGGGGCCACCATCCATAAAGGTGTACCAACTGTTGTTGCAAGTGTGGTAGGCTTTTGGACCTTCTTCCCAACAGGTCGCAACGGCGCACTTTACCGATGGGTAGTTTGCCTTGATGTAGTTGATTGTGTAGGCATCCAAAAAGTAGCTACCTGTGGATTGTGGGTAGAAACCAAATTTTTCATAAAATAGTCCAAAAACATCGTCTACAATAGCGCGTTTTGTGTCATCATCAAACATCCAAATGCAAAAGTCCTCTGTTTGGTACTTTTGTTTGAATTGTTTGCAAGGCAATCCCAACAAAGAAAGGCCAATTTCGTCGCCATAAAGCTTGTTGTGCTCCTTTGCCAAACGGACAATTTCGTCGGAAAAAAGTGATGCATAGGTAATTTGGATGGTGGTTTTCAAACCGTACTTGTGCGCACACTCTTGCTGGAAAAGAAAAATATCCAATGATTCGTCTTGGACATTAGCACCTTTGCCGAGAGCTTTTTCCGCATACTCGGGGGAAAGTTCTGGGCGATGAATGATGTTTACTACAAATTGATCCATGTTTGTAATTCTCCTGATGGATTTAGTTTAGCGCTTGTATTTTAGCATAGGTTGACGGGATTTTCAACACAAAAATATAAAATTGTTTACAACTTTTTTTGTTTACATTGAGTGGCAAAAATATACAAATAATTGCAACAAAACTTGAGACGTGTTGCTTTTTTATTTGATGTGAAAATGATTCACAAAAAACATGGGTCCACCCTTTTGCGGAATGGACCTTGTTTTATATTTATTGTGTTACTGCTTGTAAAAACTAATTTTGTTGTTTTGAGCGTCCACCACTACTGTGTCACCTTTGGCAATTTTGCCTTCCAAAAGTTGCTCGGCAAGAGCATCTTCCACGTAGCGTTGAATGGCACGTTTAAGCGGCCGAGCGCCATAGTCCTTGTCGAATCCAACGGCGGCAAGCAGTTCAATTGCCTTGTCGGTAAACCTCAAGTTGAGTGTACCGCGCAGACGTTTGACAAGTCCAAAGCAAAGTAGTTCGGTAATTTTGAGCGTTTCTTCCTTGCCAAGATAGTTGAACACTACAATTTCGTCCACACGATTCAAAAACTCGGGACGGAAAAACTTTTTCAAAGCTTTTTCCACATTGTCGTGCATGGTGTTGTAGTCATTGGTGGGAGCAAATCCCATACCGCCAACCTTGGTGTCGGTAACACCGATGTTGCTTGTCATGATGATAACGGTATTGCGGAAGTCGATGGTTTTGCCGTGGGAGTCGGTGAGTCTGCCTTCGTCCAGAATTTGTAACAGCAAATTGAACACATCTGGGTGTGCCTTTTCAATTTCATCAAACAGCACTACCGAGTAGGGCTTGCGGTGTACCTTTTCGGTAAGATATCCGCCTTCTTCGTAACCGACGTATCCTGGGGGCGCACCAATAAGCTTGGCGGTGGATTGTTTTTCCATATATTCGCTCATATCAATGCGAATAACGTCACTATCGCTACCAAAAAGGCAGTCGGCAAGGGCTTTGGTAAGCTCTGTTTTACCGCTACCAGTTGGACCAACAAAAATGAAACTACCAATGGGCTTGTTGGGGTCTTTAAGTCCTGCGCGTTGACGGCGCACTGCCAAAGATACCACTTTTACCGCTTGACTTTGACCAATAACACGTTTGGAAAGTTCTTCTTCCAAATGCACGAGTTTGTCGCGCTCCTCGCGAGAAAGCTCCGTTACAGGTACGCCTGTCATTTGGCTGACAACTTGGCGAACGTCTTCCGCAGTCAAACGGATGTTTTGACTCTTGAGATATGCTTGGTATTGTTGTTGTGCGTTTTCCAACTGGATGGAAAGCTGACGATAAGCCTTTTGCAGTTCAGCAAGTTGGTTTTGGTTGGTTTCGTTGTCAATTTGACGTTTCAAACGTGCAAGTTTTGCCGTCAAATCTGTCACTTGTGGTGGCACGCTGTGCTTGGAAATTTTGAGCTTGGAGCAAGCTTCGTCCAACACGTCAAATGCCTTGTCTGGCAAAAATCTATCGGTGATGTAGCGTACGGAAAGTTGCACCGCTGCAACGATTGCTTCGTCAGTGATGGTTATCGAGTGATAGTTTTCGTACTTGGATTTTACACCACGCAAAATGGTAACAGCAAGCTCTGGGGTGGGCTCGGAAATGACAACTGGTTGAAAACGTCTTTCCAAAGCTGGGTCACGCTCGATGTACTTGTGGTACTCGTCCAAAGTGGTTGCGCCAATAATACGCAATTCGCCACGCGCAAGGGCTGGTTTCAAAATTTCCGCAGCGTCAAGGGAGCCTTCGCTTGTGCCACCTGCGCCAACGAGATTGTGAATTTCGTCAATAAACAAAATTACGTCCTTGTCAGCCATCACTTGTGCGATGATATTTTTGATGCGTTCTTCGAAATCGCCCCTAAAACGAGTGCCTGCAAGCATACTTGCAAGGTCCAGCTCCACAAGTTTTTTGCCTTGCAGTTCGTGGGGAACTTGGCCTTGGGCAATTTTGAGTGCAAGACCCTCAACAACGGCAGTCTTGCCAACGCCAGCCTCGCCCACAAGCACAGGGTTGTTTTTGGTACGGCGAATAAGCGTTTGGATGACGCGCGCTGTTTCTTCGTCACGACCAATGACTTGGTCAATTTTGCCAAGCATTGCCTTTTGAGTAAGGTCTACGCCAAACTCAAACACGTTTTGGTCATGGCGTTCGGGAGCAGTTGTAGCAAGCTCCATATCTGGCAGAGCTGTGGAGATATCTATGTTGAGATTGTCATCTACCCCCATGGTATAGTTGACGAGTTTTTGTTTGTTGGGCAGTTGAGATACCACGTACTTGAAAAAGTCATTGCGTGTTTTGCCGATGTTCTTCAAGAAAAAGTCGATTTTGTCACAGGCGTAGTCGCCATCCATCGTCAAGATTGCAAGCAAAGTGTGAATACAATCAACCTCGTTTGTGCCCATTTCAAGTGCCAAACGAGCGGATCTCGCATCCAATGTTTGCAGGGCGCGCGAGTCAAATATAGCACCGGTGTGGAAGGATGTGCGTGGCTCAAGATTTTGCGCCGTCATGCCAAATTGGGCAAGAAAATCCTTGGCGGGGTTTTCCACGTTGACCAGTCCAAACAAAACGTGCGCCGGCTGAACGCAATTAACTCGATTGTTACGAGCATACATATGGGCGAAGTTGTATACTTCTTGTAGGGTATCTGTGCGCATAAATGTACCTTTTTGTGGTGTGTTTTGTATATTGTACCAAAAATTGCAAATCTTTTCAAGGGAAATGCAGATATTGGGAGAAGTATTTTTGATGTTTGCAAGAGATGCGTAGATACAGCAATCGCACTACTTGCAAACATTGTTGCGTTCATGTCAATATTAACTTAAAACTCACTCCATATTTTCTCACTCAAACAGAGTATCGACGCCATACTGTACTTCATAGGCCGTCATTATTAGTTAATAAGCGTAATTGCTTTTGCAAAAAAACTACTCCCACCGATGTAGTGGGAGTAGTTTTTGTTTTTGTGAAGTTCTGTGATGTTTGTTTGCAAAATGCGGACGGCAGAGAAGGCAGTCACTACAGTGCAATACTTATAATTTGATAAAGTAAACAATGTATGCGTACGAGCACAGCTCGCCCCTACGATTTTGGCAATATTTACCATAAGAAAAGGCTGGAATTTGTAATAAAAGCAAAAAATACCCCCACTTGTGAAAAGTGAGGGTAGTTTTTGTTTTGTAGAGTTTTTACTCAACTATTGCAAGGTTTTGTGCAATTATTTCGCCATGGAAACAGCAACTGCGCAAGCAACTGTCATACCAACCATTGGGTTGTTACCAGCACCGATAAGGCCCATCATTTCTACGTGAGCAGGAACGGAACTGGAGCCCGCAAATTGAGCGTCACCGTGCATACGACCCATTGTGTCTGTAAGACCATAGGAAGCAGGACCAGCAGCTACGTTGTCTGGGTGCAAAGTACGGCCTGTGCCACCACCGCTTGCTACGGAGAAGTACTTTTTGTTGTTTTCCATGCACCACTTTTTGTATGTGCCAGCAACTGGGTGTTGGAAACGAGTTGGGTTGGTGGAGTTACCTGTGATGGAAACGTCGACCTTTTCGAACTTCATGATTGCAACACCTTCGGATACGTCGTTGGAACCATAGCAACGAACCTTGGAGCGTTCACCATCGGAGAAAGCAACTTCGCGAACGATTTTGAGTTCGCCTGTGTAGAAGTCGTAGTCAGTTTCTACATAGGTGAAACCGTTGATACGAGAGATGATGTAAGCAGCGTCTTTGCCAAGACCGTTCAAGATAACGCGGAGTGGCTTTTTGCGCGCTTTGTTTGCGTTACGAGCAATACCGATAGCGCCTTCGGCTGCAGCGAAAGATTCGTGACCAGCAAGGAAAGCGAAACAGTCGGTATTTTCGTTAAGCAACATGGAGCCAAGGTTACCATGGCCAAGACCTACTTGACGTTGGTCAGCAACGGAACCAGGAATGCAGAATGCTTGAAGTCCGAGACCGATGCACTCAGCAACTTTGTCTGCTTGAGTAACACCTTGTTTGATAGCGATTGCGCAACCAAGAGTGTAAGCCCAAACTGCGTTTTCAAATGCGATTGGTTGAACGCCTTTTACGATTTCTTCTACGTTTACGCCTTTAGCAAGGCACAAATCGCGCGCTTCTTCCAAAGATGCAATACCGTATTTAGCAAGTTCGGCAGTGATTTTGTCTATTCTTCTTTCATAACCTTCAAATCTGATAGCCATTGTATTTACCTCCCTTACTCGTTACGTGGAATGATGTATTTAGCAGCACTGTCAAAACGACCATAGTGCTTCTTTGCCTTTTCAAGCGCTTCGTTACCGCTAACGCCTTCAGTTACAAGTTTCATCATAACACCAAGGTTTACGTATTCGTAACCGATGATTTCGCCATTGTCGTCAAGAGCGATACGTGTAACGTAGCCTTCAGCCATTTCCAAGTATCTTGGGCCCTTAACTTTTGTTGAGTACATTGTACCAACTTGAGAACGAAGTCCCTTACCGAGGTCTTCGAGACCTGCGCCAACAGGAAGACCTGCATCACTAAATGCAGATTGTGTGCGACCGTAAACAATTTGCAAGAACAACTCGCGCATTGCAACGTTGATAGCGTCGCAAACAAGGTCGGTGTTCAATGCTTCAAGCAAAGTTTTGCCTGGCAAAATTTCTGCAGCCATAGCAGCAGAGTGTGTCATACCGGAGCAGCCGATTGTTTCTACAAGGGCTTCTTCGATGATACCGTTTTTGATGTTGAGTGTGAGTTTGCAAGTACCTTGTTGAGGTGCGCAACATCCACAGCCGTGTGTAAGACCACTGATATGACTGATTTCAGTAGCTTTGACCCATTTGCCCTCTTCGGGGATGGGAGCAGGACCGTGGTTGCAACCTTTGGCAACGCATTGCATCATTTCTACTTCGTGTGAGTATTGCATGGGTGTTTGCCTCCATAAAAAATATTTTCGATGAAAAAATTATACCATAGATGTGGCATAAAATCAAAGATTTTGACAATCAAAATACATTGACATTTTCAATGATACCATAAATAAAACTTTTAGTAAACAAGTTTTTCAAAATTTTTGTTGGGAATTTAGGCAAAAAGAAGAGCTGCCCTTGTGGAGCAGTCTTTGTAATGCGGAACAAATGTGAAATAGTTACAGAGCGTCGATGTTGGCAATGATGTTCATTGCGCCAATAAACTTGTGAAGATTTCTCATCGTTTGTCCCGATGAAAGTGATGCCAACATTCCAACGAACTCGCCATCAATCAACTCTATTTCAAAACGTTCGCAAATTTTGCAGATTTTGTCCAAATACTTGTTGGGGTCAAGGTTTTCGCGTAAATACTCCAATGTTTGTCCCCTATCAGTAATTGTGTAACTATTTTCGCCACATGGTTTGATGTAAAAGGAAAACGTATGGTCTGCGCCAGCGTACATAATTGCTGTGCGCAATATTACACCATCATCCGCCATTTGCGTGCTATACAAATTTGTTAGTTGTTCGATAAAATTTTTCATGTCTTACACCTATTGTTTACGCTTACTGTCGTGCATCGATATGCACCATTATACCAACAAAATGCCAATAGTTCAAGTGTTGCGCCAAAAAAGTTTACAGAAAGACCGCCAAGCAGTTGGATACTACTGGCGGTGATTGTGTGTTTAGTGCGATGTTAGTCCATCTTGAGGGCATTGCAGATTTCCGCAAGGTTGTAGTCGAACTTGTCGTGGAAGGGCCATGCGTCAACACCATCGCCAGCCTTGCGTGGGATGATGTGGAAATGCAGGTGGAAAACGCTTTGGTCGGCATCCTTGCCACTGGCGTTCAAGATGTTTACGCCACCAAAACCGCAGTTATCTACGTAGTGGTTGGCAACCTTTTGCACTGCTTCCATCACTTTGCCGAGCACAGTTGGATCGCAGTCAAGCACGTTTGTGCAATGCGCCTTGGGGATGACAAGTGTGTGGCCGTAGGTGTCGCAGGCGATATCCAAAAAAGCGTAGGCGTAGTCGTCCTCGTAGATTTTGTAAGATGGGATTTGTCCAGCGATAATTTTGCAGAAAAGACAGTTTTCCATAGTGATACCTCGTAATTGATTTTATGTTTTATATCTCGCCATTTTGTTACCCAAATATGGCAAAAAATGGCGGGCTTTTTATTGGTAAGATTGATAGTATTTAGGGCAATTTTACCCATTTTTTGTGGGAATGGTATGTGTTTTGAGCAGACTTGGCGTTTACTCTGCCAAGGCTTTTGCGCCATCGAGAAATGGCTCTACAATTTTGACATCAACAAGCTCGCCAACCTTGGCATTGCCTGTAAAGTATACTCGCAAATACTCCTTGGTGTAGCCCTCCCAAAGGCCGTTGCGTTTGCGCTCGCAAAGGACACTTTGTGTTGTGCCCACAAACTTGTTTGCAAATGCATCTTTCAATGCAAGTTTGATTTGTGTCAAAGTTTCCACTCGTTGAGATTTTGTTGCGTGGTCGACATCTTTCCAGTTGTAGGAGACAGTGCCTTCGCGTGGGGAATATGGAAATACGTGGATGTCGGCAAAACCCACCTTTTGCACAAAGGCGCAGGTCTCGGCAAACTCCTCATCCGTTTCGCCACAAAAGCCAACGATGATGTCAGTAGTGATACCAGCATCGGGGAAATACTTGCGAATTTTGCATACGTCTTGGTAAAATTCGTCCGTTGTGTACTTGCGGTTCATACGTTTGAGGACGCTGTCGGAACCACTTTGCAAGGACAAATGGAAGTGGGGGCAAAAGTCAATATTTGCAAGACTTTGCAGCAGCTCATCGGTAACAACGCGAGCTTCCAAACTGCCCAAACGGATGCGCGTTGGCACTGTTTGCAAGCTGTCAAAAAGTTGTGGCAGACTTTCGCCAGTGTCGCGTCCAAATTGGGAAATATCAATACCGATGAGAACCGTTTCCGCACAGTTTACTGATTTGACTTCCGCAACAACGTCGTCAACGGATCTGCTGCGACTGCGTCCACGAAGGTAAGGAACAATGCAGTAGCTGCAAAAATTGTTGCAACCATCTTGAATTTTGACAAAGGCACGAGTGCGCTCTTGCGTTGCGTGTGGCTCGTGCAGGTACACCGATGGCACCGCTTCCACATCAACACCAACACGCTCAATTTCCGCAACAATTTGCATTTTGTTGGCAACGCCCTTGATAAAAGTGACGTTGGCAATATCTTTGAATTGGTCGGCGTTTTTTTGTGAGGCGCATCCCACAACGACAACTTTGCAGTTAGGGTTGAGTTTGCGTGCTCTAGCAACCAGTTGTCGAGATTTGCGTTCCGCCTCTGCCGTGATTGCGCAGGTGTTTAGCACAAAAACGTCGGCAGTTTTCAGTCCGTGAAAGGCATCGTGACCTGCATCTTGCAATTTGGCGATGATTTGACCGCTTTCGTAAAGGTTGGTTTTGCAACCCAATGTGAATACCGATACTACCATACTGCCCTACCTTGCAAGCAATTTGAGTGCTCGCCACTCGCCCTTTTGCTTTGTTTCGATAACGTCAAACTTTTGGCTGTAGAGTTCAACAATACCATCAAGTTTGATGTCCAAAATACCAGATAGAACCAAAATTGTGCCAGTGTGCACAACGGTGGAAATATCTTGATACAGCAGTTGCAAAATGTCCGCTGTCAAATTGGCAAAAACGATATCAAAAGTGCCTGTTGTTTTTTCCGTAAGGTTGCCAGTTTTGATTTGGCAAAGGTGGTCGATGCCGTTGATTTGTGCATTGTGGAGTGCCACGTCGGTAGCTTGTGGGTCGATATCTACAAGTTCGGCACACTTTGCTCCCAAAAGTAGCGCGCAAAGGCCCAAAATACCACTACCGCAACCTTCGTCAAGGATTGTTTTGCCTTTGAGATCCAAGTTTTCCAAAAACTCCAAGCACATGGAGGTTGTTTCGTGTTGACCTGTGCCAAATGCTACGCCAGAGTCCATCAAAAAGACGATTTTGTTTGTCTCGACAGTTTGCCACTCTGGGCAGATTACAAGTTTTTCCGTTTCCAGCGGATGGAAAGTTTCCTTCCACTTTTCCACCCAGGCATTGCCATCAACGGTGCCTACTTTGATGTCCAAACTGCCAGCATCGGCAAGATTTTGCAGATTTTGGCGTAAAAAAGTGAGAACACTGTTTGTGTCCTCTACATTGCAGTAACCCTTGACCATAACTTCGTCGGCATAGACAAGGTCGGCCGAGTCATCCTTGTAGTCCCAAGATGCGTTTTGGTAAAGGTCGTTTTTATCAAGAATTGTAACGCCGTCAAGGCACACCTCTTGCAAAAAGTAGGCAACTACTTCGGCATTTTCGCTGTTGGTGTAAACGGTGATTTCAGTAAAATCCATAAGTATTCGCCTTACTTTATCAAGATGTCAATCAAACGCTTTGCGTTTTCCCACTCGCGTTTGTTCAGTTCGTATTGTTGCTTGCCACGCTCAGTAATTGTGTAGTACTTGCGTTGCGCGCCAATGTTGTCGCCCCAGTAGCCTTTGATACAATCCATATCTTCAAGGCGGTGGTAAGCAGAGTACAAACTTTGCTCATTTGGGATGTACAAATTGTTTGTCTTTTGTGAAATGAACCTGCGGATTTCATTGCCGTACTTGGTGCCATCCATCAATGCGGAAAGCACAAATGTATCAATGTGACCGCGAAGTAAATCGCTGGAAATTATACTCATCTTTTGTTAGTCTCCAAAATTCTATGTCTGGCATATATGATAACACCTAAAACCCCATTTGTAAAGTGCAATTTGTAAAAAAATCAAAAAATAAAAATTAGCAAATTTGTTCACAAATATGGAACATGTGAAACATTTTTGAGCAAAAAATTGCGCATTTTTTTGGGAAAGGTGACCACTGCACTATTTTTGCGTTTGTGACACATTTATCAAGCATAACAGGGCAATACACTACTATGCGACAGATACCTTTTTTGGCCCATACGTCATTGATTTTGACATCTGTATACAAGATTTTTTACAAGTTTACCAGTAGGAAAAGTTCCTAAACACAACAGTTTCAGCCCAGTGCAACAACCAAAAACACCTTTCAATAATGAAAACATAGCGCCTATCATTTCATTATTAGATATGATATAATTTTGCATTATAATAAAGGAGATGATTGCTTTGAAAAAATACGACGTAGTTATCGTGGGGGCGTGCACTGCCGGAACCTACTTTGCGCATTTGCTTGCCAAGGAAGGCTTGAGGGTGCTTGTCATTGACAAAGATAGCGAACAAAACCTGTGTAAACGTTTGGATATTTTCCACTTTACAAGGGACAGTTACAAGCAGTTTGACATCCCAGAGTCCGGCCCAGGTGACGAAGAGTGGGTACACGACTTTGACCTGTGCTTGTCACGTTCGGCACTGGACAACCATCCCAAAAAATCTCACACCAAGGTGGCTGTGATGCACCTACCATTGTTCATCAAGAGTTTGCGTTTGCGTGCCATTGATGCTGGGGTGGACTTCCACTTTGAAGAAAGTTTTGTAGACGTTGTGTACAACGAGCACAAACAAGTTTGTGGCATTACCACTACCAAAGGCTACTATGACGCAAGGCTCATTGTGGATGCGAGCGGTATACCGTCCGTTGTTCGCAGAAAGATTGAAAACGAGTACATCGAAAGCTTCGAAATTACCCCACGAGATAAGTTTTACGTACTGTTGAAGTATGTTCAACTCAACAATCCTGACGATAAGGTGGAACTTTCCACAAGTTGGCCTTACTACAAGGGATGGATTGCCCCACAACACAACAAGTCGGGAGCAATCATTGGTGTTGGCGCAAACATTTCCTACGACTATGCTTACAAATGCATGGACAAGTTTGAAAAGGCCATCAAACTGCCCGATTACACCCTTCAATACGAAGAAAAGGGTTGCACTCCCTACTGCCGTCCACCACTATCCTTTGTTACCGACGGCTTTATGGTAATTGGCGATGCTGCGTGCCTTACAAAACCTTGGAACGGCGAAGGCATCCCATCCGCTTGGGTACAATGCACTCCCGCAGCGAAAATTGTTGCAAAGGCACTTGAAGGTGGCAAAATTGCCACCAAAGAGGACTTGTGGAACATCAACGTACTCTACCAACGTGGCGAAGGAGCCGAGTTTGCTGGCACACGCGCAATGCTGATTGGCGCAGTAAACATGAGTCCAAAGGACAACGACTATCTCTTTGCCAACGACATTGTCTTTTGCGATGATGACAAAGGACCAAATCCAAAAGTGGTAAGCACACTTTTGAAAGGTGTGTTCAGTGGCAAGTTCAGCTTGTCGGGACTGATTTCGCTGATGAGCGCATCTGCTAAAGGCGAAAAACTCAAAAAGCACTATCAAAAATACCCCGAAAGCCCATCGGGTTATCACAAATGGGCAAAAACAGCGTTGAAGCTGTGGAAAAAGGTAGGCACAATGGCGGACACCGTCAAGGATGCTTAGAAGGAGAACAATATGAAAAAACAAGGCAAAAAAGTAGGTGCAATGGCCTCTTGGAAGTTTTGGCTGGTAGTTTGGGGCATGGGTATTGCCGGACAACTTTGCTGGAACATGGAAAACCAATGGTTCAACACCTTTGTTTACGCAAAGATCGGTCAACAAGTTGACGTTGTAAACTGGATGGTAATACTTTCCGCACTGGTTACCACCATCAGCACATTTGTGTTTGGTACTTTGGCGGACCGCCAAGGCAAACGCAAAAAGTTTGTTTCTATTGGCTACATAATTTGGGGCGTGGCAACCATTTTGTTTGGCACGACGGAGTTTATCGTAAAGGATCACAAAACAGCATCCGCAGTTGCAGTTGCAGGTGTTTTGGTAGTAATTACCGATGCGGTGATGTCCTTCTTTGGATCGATGGGCTACGACAGTGGTTTTAACGTTTGGCTCAATGACCACACCGACGACTCTAACAAAGGCCAAGTGGGCGCGGCACTCGCAGCACTGCCCATCTTTGGTACAATCGTTGGTACAGTTTTGGGTGGCGCATTGATAAGTATGGGCAACCCAACAGCTGGCACAGATGCTTACGACCCATCTCAAGATAACTACCAACTTTTGTTTTGGGCAATGGGCTTGTTTGTTGTGATAATGGGCGTACTTTCCTTGTTTTTGATGAAAGACCACCCCACTTTGCAACCACACAAGGAAGGCAACTTCTTCCGTCAACTTACGGATGCTTTCAACTTCAAAAAACTCAAGAGCAACCCAGACAATGCAGAAATGCTTTGGGCTAACTTGGTTGTTTGTGCTTTCTTTATCCCATTTAACTTCTACTTTGTACATATGGGCAACTGGCTGTTGTACGATATTGGATTTACATCCGGCGATATGGGACTTATCCAAGGTATCCCACTTTTGTTGGCAGTTTTGGTGACAATTCCATTTATCAATCTCATCAACAAAGACAAAGCGCCACTTGTTACTTTGATTGCCATCATCTGCAACGCAATCGGCCTTGTGTTGATTGGCATATTTGTAAAAGATGGTACATCCGTTGATACAAGTAGCGTGTTTGCTCTCAGAAATATCCCAATTTTGGGTTGCGTGTTCTTGGTTGGTGTAGGTTACGTACTAATCACTCAATCTGGTATGATTTGGGTGCGTGGTTTGTTCCCCGAAGAAAACAAAGGTCAATTCGAGGGTATCCGCGTGTTGTTCTTCACTTTGATACCAATGCTCATTGGCACATTGATTGGTGGCGCAATCATCAAAAATACAGCTCAACTTGACCCAAAAGTTGACGTGTACGGCAACCCAATTCAAGTACCACAAGAAAACCTGTTTTTGATTGCTGGCTTTGTTGTTTTGGTGGCGCTTGTACCTCTCATTTTTGCAACAAAACTGTACAATAAACGTATCGCTCAAAAGAAAGCAGCTCAAGGTATTGTTGATGCTGTAAACGGCACAACTGCGGAATAACTATGCAAAAACAAATTACGGAAAGATGTAACCTTCTCCACAAAAACGGCACTCTTGCCGCAAAAGGTTACGCAACAAAAATGAATATTGTGTACAATCGAGATAAAGTGAAGGGTTTTCCTTTCAAGCTCAAGGAGTGGAACTTTTACCAGTTTGTCAAGGGGCACTACGCAGTGCAACTGACCATTGGGCACCTTACATACGTTTGCTCGGTGACGGCAACAGTAATTGACCTTGACACCGGCAAAAAGTGGGAAGTCAACTCAATGCGTGCGTTGTACACCGCCAAGCTTGACCGCGACCCAGAGGGGCCTTCCTTCAACGAGTACAAGGCAAAGGACTTTTACATGAGCTTTGAAGTCACCTCCAACGAGCGTGTGTTGTACTTTAAGGGGAAAAATGACAAGTTTGCCGACGTAGAAATCAAGATTGTTGCCGACAACGACCTTGACAACGAAAAAATGGTGATTGCCACACCATTTGCAAAGAAAACACAGTTTTATCTCAACTACAAGGAAAACTACTACCACGCAACAGGTTTTGCGCGCTTTGACGACTTTGAACTGGACTTGGATGGCGCAACTGGTCTTGTGGACTGGGGACGTGGCGTCTGGCCATACAGTCACGAGTGGTTTTGGGGAAATATGTCCACCAATATTGATGGGGTGCCATTTGGTTTCAACATCGGTTGGGGATTTGGCGACTTGTCCAACGCAACGGAAAATATGTACTTTGTCAACAAAAAGGCGTACAAAGTAGGTAACTTGAACGTTGAGCGTGACACAACCAATTACATGGCACCTTGGCACCTGTGGGATGACGAAGGCACAATAGAGTTACACTTTACTCCCATATTTGACAACTACACCTTCAACAAAGTGTTTATTGTGGATACCCACTGCGACCAAGTGTACGGTAACTTTGACGGCTGGGTAAAGACGGACGATGGCAAGTTGCAAATCAAAAATCAACTGGCATTTATCGAGCACGCGGTCAACAAGTGGTAGTTGCCGTATCGCAATAGACTATCTTCAACAGCCTTACGGCTACTATCTTTGCCGCAAGACAGTGCCTTCCACAAGGACGATTGCACACGATAGTCCAACTGCTCAACAAAACATAAAACAAAGAGGCTTTCAACCGTGGTTGGAAGTCTTTTTTGTGCAATTTTGGTGTATACTCAAGTGCCCATTATATAATTATAAATAAAAAATATGGTCGATAATAATTTTTTGTTGGAGTTTGGGGTTGACTTTATTGGCGGAACAGTTTATAATGGTTTTGTATGTGGTGCAAGTTGGCATTTGACGCGAATTGGATGTAATTTGCACGCAAAACAAATATTACAATTTTTTTATTGGAGGAAAAACAATAATGGCAAAGAGAACTATTGACGGTAATACCGCTGCCTCTCACGTTGCGTATGCTTTTAGTGACGTAGCTGCTATCTACCCTATCACTCCGTCCTCTCCTATGGCAGAAGTTGCTGACGAATGGTCCGCCCAAGGCAGAACCAATTTGTTTGGACAACCTATCAAAATTGCAGAAATGCAATCGGAAGCTGGCGCAGCTGGCGCTGTACACGGCTCACTTGTAGCAGGCGCATTGACAAGCACATTTACAGCAAGTCAAGGTTTGCTCCTTATGATCCCAAATATGTACAAAATCAGTGGTGAATTGCTCCCATGCGTATTCCACGTTTCCGCTCGTGCTTTGGCTGCACACGCTCTTAACATCTTCGGTGACCACTCCGACGTTATGGCTTGTCGTCAAACAGGTTTTGCAATGATCGCATCCAACTCTGTTCAAGAAGCAATGGACTTGGCACTTGTTGCACACCTTTCCACATTGGAAGCAAGAGTTCCATTCCTTCACTTCTTTGACGGTTTCCGTACAAGTCACGAAGTAAGCAAGATTGACGAAATCTCTTACGACGATATGGCTAAGTTGTTGGATATGAAATACGTTGACGCTTTCCGCGCTGGCGCATTGAACCCTGAACATCCACAACAACAAGGTACAGCTCAAAACGCAGATATCTACTTCCAAAACAGAGAAGCTGCAAACAAGTACTACCTTGCAACACCTGCTATTGTTGAAAAATACATGAAACAAGTTGGCGAACTCACAGGTCGTCACTACAATTTGTTTGACTACGTTGGTGCTCCTGATGCTGACAAAGTTATCGTACTTATGGGCTCTGGTGCTGACGCTGTTGAAGAAACAGTTAACTACCTTGTAGCTAAAGGCGAAAAAGTTGGTGTACTCAAAGTTCGTTTGTACAGACCATTTAGCGCTACACACTTTGTTAAAGCACTCCCAGAAACTGTTACAAAACTTGCTGTTTTGGACAGAACAAAGGAACCAGGTTCTCTTGGTGAACCACTCTACTTGGACGTTGTTGCTGCTCTTGCTGAACTTGGCAGAAAGATGGACGTTGTTGTTGGTGGTAGATACGGTCTTGGTAGCAAGGAATTTACTCCTTCTATGATTTTGTCCGTATACAAAAACCTCGACGGCGAAAAGAAAAACCACTTTACAGTTGGTATCAACGATGACGTTACAAACACAAGCTTGGTAGTTGACGAAATGATTGACGTTGCTCCTGCTGGAACAACACGTTGTAAGTTCTACGGTCTTGGCTCCGACGGTACAGTTGGTGCAAACAAGAACTCCATCAAGATCATTGGTGACCACACAGATTTGTACGCTCAAGGTTACTTTGAATATGACTCCAAGAAGTCCGGTGGTTTGACAGTTTCTCACCTTCGTTTTGGTAAGAACCCAATCAAATCCAGCTACTTGATTGACCAAGCTGAATTCATTGCTTGTCACAACCAAAGCTACGTTACACGTTACGACATCCTTGCTGACGCAAAAGAAGGCGGCACATTCCTTTTGAACTGCATTTGGTCCGACGAAGAACTTGAAAGAGAACTTCCTGCATTTATGAAGAACCAAATTGCTAACAAGCACTTGAAGTTCTACACTATCGACGGTCTTCACATTGCATTGAAAGCTGGTTCTGCAAAGTCCACAAACGTTGTTTGTCAAGCTGCATTCTTCAACCTTGCTAACATCATTCCTTACGCTGATGCTGAAAAGTACATGAAGGAAGCTGTTGTTAAGTCCTACGGTAAGAAGGGTCAAAAGGTTGTTGACATGAACTGGGCTGCTATCGACGGTGCTATTGCTGGTCTCCACGAAGTTAAAGTTCCTGCTCACTGGGCTACAACAACTGAAGGCGCTGCATTGCCAGAAGCAAGCGAAAACGAATACTACGAAACATTTGTTCGTCCTATCGTTACACAAAAGGGTAACACTCTCCCTGTATCTGCTTTCAACCCAGCTGGTATTGTTCCAACTGCTACAACACAGTACGAAAAACGCGGTATCGCTGTAAACCTTCCTGCTTGGGATGTTACCAAATGTATCCAATGTAACCAATGTGCATTTGTTTGTCCACACGCTTGCATCCGCCCTGTTTTGGTTGACGAAACAGTAGAGTTGCCAGAAAGCTTTACAACAAAACCTGCAATTGGTGTTAAGGGTGCTAAGTTCCGTATCCAAGTTAGTCCACTTGACTGTACTGGTTGCGGTAGCTGTGCTAACGTTTGCCCATCCAAGGAAAAGGCTATCGTTATGGTACCTGCTGACCAACTCCACGAAGAAGAAAACTACCAGCTTGCTCAAACTGTAGCTAAAGTTCAAAGCACATTGAACCCCAACACAGTTAAGGGTAGCCAATTCAAACAACCTTTGTTTGAGTTCTCCGGCGCTTGCGCAGGCTGTGGCGAAACACCATACGTTAAACTTGTAACACAACTTTTCGGTGACCAAATGATGGTTGCTAACGCAACAGGTTGCTCCTCCATCTACGGTGGTTCTGCTCCTACTTGCCCATACACAGTAAACGAAGACGGCCATGGTCCAGCTTGGGCTAACAGCTTGTTCGAAGACAACGCAGAATTCGGTTTCGGTTACCACTTGGCTGTTAGCCAACGTCGTAACAAGCTCAAGGAAACTGTTGAAAAGCTTGTTGCTCTTTGGGAAGAAAAGGGTGCAAACGCTGACGGCGTTGCTGCTGCACGCGAATGGTTGGAAGGCTTCGACGATACAGCTAAGACAAAGGCAGCTGCTGCTAAACTTGTTGCTAACTGCCAAGCACACGCAGGTTGCGAATGCTGTGGCGAACTTATCGCTGAAGTTTTGAAAGACAAAGATATGCTCGTTAAGAAGTCCATTTGGATCTTCGGTGGCGACGGCTGGGCATACGACATCGGTTACGGCGGACTTGACCACGTACTTGCAAGTGGCGAAGACGTAAACATCCTTGTTATGGATACAGAAGTTTACTCCAACACTGGGGGACAAGCTTCCAAGGCATCCCCAACAGCTGCTGTTGCTAAATTTGCTGCTGCTGGTAAGCGCACAAAGAAAAAGGACCTTGGTATGATGGCTATGAGCTATGGTTACGTTTACGTTGCTCAAGTTGGTATGGGTGCAAGCCAAGCTCAACTTGTAAAAGCTTTGACAGAAGCTGAAGCATACAAGGGACCATCTCTCATCATCGCTTACGCTCCATGTATCAACCACGGTATCAACATGGGTAAATCTCAAGAAGAAATCAAGCGCGCTGTTGACTGCGGTTACTGGCAACTTTACCGTTACAACCCAGCACTCCTTGACGAAGGCAAGAATCCATTTACTCTTGACTCCAAGGCTCCAACAGGTAGCTACCGTGACTTCATCATGAGTGAAACACGTTACGCATCCTTGGCAAAGACCAAGCCAGAAGTTGCAGATCAATTGTTTGCACAATCGGAAGCTGACGCTCTTGGCAGAGTTGAAAAGTACAAGAAACTTGCTGGTCAAGAATAATTGTTTGAAACAATAAAATTGTAATAAAAGACAGGTAGTGAAATTCACTACCTGTTTTTTGTTGGGATAATGTGTTAATCTTCGTCTGGTTGTTGACCGTTGTGGGCAAGCCATTTGCAATCGGTAAGTTGCATGTGGGTAAACGTTGCCGTAAAGGAGGAGTCTTCGGGACTGCAAGCGTAAATACCAAAACTAACAGAGCCGTTACCCTTGTGCATATGACACACACGCATTTGCTTGAAGGTGATGCCGTCAAAGGAGCACTCGATGCAGTAGTCGTCTTGACGACGAGAAAGCCTGTACCACATGGATTTGACATTTGCATCAATTTTCGTTGTGGCCCAATCGGAGTAGCCATTGTTTGTGACTACACTACCCAAGTGTTGGAATATGTCATTTTCGTACTCGGTGGAGGCTTTGAGCCAGTTTTCCGAATCGAGATACATCACAATTCCACATTGGTCAAAACGGCGCTTGCTTTCGAAGTGCGTTTGCACCACAAAGGAGAAAAATTGCTCGTCCGTTTGCATTTGCAACACTGGTGCGTTGTCGTTGCGGAAGTGATAGTAGGTACGTTGCCACAAGTCGGTGTGAGGGTTTGTGACAATTTGTATTTTGTCAGCCGTTATGTTGCAACTTTTTGGCTGACGAGTCCATTTGAGATTGTCGATGTCAAAATCCATATTTACACCACCTTAGGGATGTTTATTGAAATTGCAGTTTACTGATGCTACCGATTGAAAAAGGTTGCTTACACATCGCTTTTGGGGCGAGAAAGGGAACGTTTTGAGTCAAAGCCATCGGGGTAACGCTTTTTGAGTTTGTCGATGTTGCCTTGGAAGATTTCTTCCAGCGTTACGTCCAATGCAGTTGCCGCTTCGACAAGATACCAAGCAACGTCGCCAAGCTCCTTGATTAGGCGTTCCTTGTCCAGTTCGTGTCCTTGCGCAAGCCACTTTTTGACGATATCAATTGCCTCGCCAGACTCGCCACACAGACCCATCATGCTGACGATGAGCATATCCTTTTTGCTGACACCACTTGCCAAAGTTCTCATTGCTAATTGTTGATATTCGTTTACTTCCATTGTGATTTCTCCAAATTAGTTTGTTAGGGGGTTAGCCGATAAATCCGTTGCCATCCCACTTGCCCTTTTGGACTGTGCCATCGGCGCGCACAAGTGTGCCTTTGCCATGGTAGACGCCAGCTTTGAACTGTCCTGTGTACACGTCGCCGTTAGCTTTGTGGTACTCGCCCTTGCCAGAGTAGAAGCCGTTTTTGAAAGTGCCTTTGTACCAAGAGCCATCGTTGTAGGTAACTTTGCCTTTGACCAGGCTGTAACGTTTGAAAAAGCCTTGATATACTGCACCACTCGGAAGAACCTGTTCGCCAAAGCCGTGATAGAAGCCATCCTTGAATGTTCCCTTGAAGTAGCCACCATCCGCAAAAGTTTGCACACCCTTGCCATGGTGGAAACCATCTTTGTGACCGCCTTCGTACTTGTGTCCATCGGCGTAAACTTTGACGCCAAATCCACTTTCAAAGCCCTTTCTCCAGTTGCCGACGTACACAGCACCATCCTCATAAATCATCTTTCCGTAGCCGTGTGGCAGGCCTTTTTTGGTTGCGCCATAGTATTTGTGACGTCCAGCAAACAGCATTGTGGGCTTGCAAATCTCCAATGGGATTGTGTCAAAGGTGGTTGGCATTGACGTGTCCCCTGGGCCCACGTACTTGTTCTGTTGGAAAATTCCTTGTATCACTTTGCCATCGGCACAAGTGAGCTGACCTTTGCCATGTTTGTTAGTTTGCTTCCATTGGCCTCTGTACACGTCATTGTCCGCCGACACAGACACACCAAAGCCTTCGCATTGGCCGTCAACAAAATCTCCCTCGTAGGACTCGCCTGTGCTGAGAACAACTTTACCACGACCGTTCAGTTTGTTGTTTTTCCAAAGTCCAACGTAGGTGTTGTTTCCACTATCCACTTTGGTGCCGTAGCCATTCATTTGGTCGTCGGCAAAGTAGCCATCGTAGTAGCCACCTTCTGCCAAAGTCAGTTTGCCCTTTCCATGCATTTTGTTATCGCGAATTTGCCCTTGATAACAGGTGCCATTGGCGTGTGTTATTGTGCCTGAACCATTGAGTTTGCCATTTCGGAATACTCCTTGGATGACAATGCCACCAGAAAGTACAAGTTTGCCATTACCGTGAAATTCGTCGTTTAGAAACTCACCTTCGTAGCTGTCGCCCGTTGACGTTGTGAATTTGCCTTTGCCGTTTTGTTTGTTGTTTACAAACTGACCTTCGTAGCAACTTCCGTCCTTGTACAACCACTTGCCGTTGCCGTGAGCATCCCCTTTGAAAAACTGACCTTCGTAGTAGGTGCCATTTGGCCAAGTGTACTTGCCTGGACCACATCTTTCACCATTTACCCAGTAGCCTTCGTAAATTTCACCCTCTTGGTAGTGTTTGATGCCGTAGCCTTCCATTTTGTCGTTGATAAAGTGGCCTTCGTAATGATTGCCGTTTTTCCAATAGTATTTGCCCTTGCCATGCATTGTGCCATTGACAAGATCGCCAACGTAGTAGTCGCCATTAGAAAAGTTGATTGTACCCATGTTTTGCTCCCTTTTGTGAGATAGGTGTTGTTTACAACTATCATATACCAACTATAGCGCAAAGTCAATAATGACGGAGTTATCTGCCACAAAGTAGTTGTGCAAACATCAATTTGAAAACTTCTAAATCAACATAAAAAACTAAATCATTTGAAAAATACCTAAATCAATTTGAGAAAACAAAAAACTCCCAACTGAGTAGTTGAGAGTTTTGTTTTTGAGTTGTTCGTGCGCACAACTCCAGCAGATGTTCCCAGTTGGGAGATTATCTCTTGGAGAATTGTGGAGCTTTACGAGCCTTCTTGAGACCGTACTTTTTACGTTCCTTCATACGTGGGTCACGTGTCAAGAAACCATTCTTTTTGAGAACGGACTTGTCTTCGCCTGCAACAACAAGTGCGCGAGCGATACCATGACGGATTGCACCAGCTTGACCTGTGTAGCCACCACCGATAACGTTTACTTCTACATCGTACTTGGACAATGTTTCTGTAGCAGCGAGAGGTTGACGAACGATGTACTTGAGTGTATCGAGACCGAAGTATGTGTCGATATCACGCTTGTTGATTGTGATTTGGCCATTGCCACCTGGAATCAAACGAACGCGTGCGATGGACTTCTTTCTGCGACCTGTACCCCAAAATTGAACTTTTTTCTTAGCACTTACTTTTGCCATGTGTCTTTACCTCCTATTTCAACACAAGAACTTCGGGGCATTGTGCCTCGTGTTTGTGTTCTGCGCCTTTGTAAACGCGAAGTTTGGTGAGCATTTTTCTACCAAGACTGTTGTGAGGAAGCATACCCTTTACAGCCTTCATAACTGCAAAATCGCTACGTTCAGCCATGAGCTTGCGGTATTGAACTTGCTTGAGGTGACCTGGACGTGGAGAACGACGAACGTAGAGTTTGTCTTCCAACTTGTTACCTGTCAAAACTACTTTGTCGCAGTTGATAACGATAACGTAGTCGCCAGTGTCAACGTGTGGTGTGAAGGTGGGCTTGTTTTTACCACGAAGGATGGATGCAACTTGTGTAGCAAGGCGACCAAGCACCATGCCGGAAGCATCTACAACGTACCATTTTCTTTCAACGGCTTCTGCTTTAGCCATAAAAGTCTTAATCATTTTTGTTTTCTCCTAATATTTAAGTTTGTTTGCTGTTCACGGTTGAGTAATTACTGCCAGTGGAAAATGCAGTTTAGACCATGCAGAGCTTAAAATACAAGGCCGAACTACTCACAGCTTATCAATTATACAAAATATGCCTCATTTTGTCAATCAAAATAAGGCATATTTTACAGTATTTTATGTAATATTTGATGGAAATTTTGCCACTTTATTCGTAGAAAACTTTTTCCAAAGTTAGGCCCTTTGCGGGCATAGTTTTGATGGTACGTTTTTCGCCATTGAGCATTGCAAGTAGGTCGTCAACATCCTTTTTGCCACTGCCAATTTGCACCAAAAGTCCTGCCATAATGCGTACTTGGTTGTACAAAAATGCGTTACCATTTACAACAAGGTCGATTGTGCCGTCAGTATTGTCCACAACGTCAAAGCTGTTGATTGTGCGAATTGTGCCTTTCAAGTTGCTACCAGTTTTTTGGAAGGATGCAAAGTCGTGAGTACCCTCCAACATTTTGGCGCACATTGCCATCTTGTGGGTGTTAAGTGGGCGGTAAACTTGTGCATGGTTTACGTCCAAAGTGGGCTTGCGTGTGGCAGAAACATACAAGCGGTAGCAATAGGTTTTGGACACTGCGGAAAAGCGTGCATCAAAGTCATCAGCAACCTTTTCCGCCTGCACTACTGCAATGGAATTGGGCAAGCTCAAGTTGACACCCAAACAAAGTTTGTAAGGGTTGACATCCTTGGGTGGAAAAAAGTGGGCAACTTGTCCTTTAGCGTGCACGCCGACATCCGTTCGACCTGCCGCGTAAATACGGATAGGGTCGCAATCGAAGTAGTTACCAAGAGCGCGCTCCACCGTGTCTTGCACCGAAATGCCATTTTTTTGGCTTTGCCAACCGCAAAAATCTGTGCCAACGTATTCAATTGTGAGTTTGATTTTTGACATAATTAGAAGTACATCCAAGGAAGAAGTTGCTCCCAACTGCCACGCTTTGCGTAGGCAACGATGATTGCGCCAAACACCGCAATGGTAACAAGTGAACCAACCAAGTCGCGCCAAGACAGTTTCATCACGCGCATTTGAGTGCGGTTGGTTGCGCCTTCGTAGCAGCGACTGTTCATTGCGTTTGCAAGTTCTTCCGCACGACGGAAACCACCCACCAACAACGGGATAAGAATTGGCACAAACGCCTTTGCACGCTTGAACAAATTGCCTGTATCGAAATCGGCACCACGTGCCTTTTGAGCGCGGATTATGCGGTCGGTCTCTTCAATCAAGCTTGGGATAAAGGACAACGTCAAGCTCATAATCAGTGCCAAGTCGTGCACTGGGAATTTGATAACTTTGAGTGGGGACAACAAACGCTCCATTGCGTGAGTAAGATCCACTGGGGTTGTTGTCAAGGTCAAAATGCTGGAGCCAACAATAAGGTATATCAGGCGCAAAACCATTTTGCTCGCAAAAATGAGACCTTCGTCGGTGATGGTAAAAATCCACCAAGACACAAGCACATTGCCACTTTTTGTGAAAAATACGTTCAAGCTTGCTGTCAAAAGCAAGAACACAAGTATGCCTTTGACGGATTTGAGCACAGACCCAAGTGGCACTTTTGCCGACAAAATTGTTGCAAGCAAAAATACTGTGACAAGTCCAAAGCCGACGTAGCTTTGCACAAAGAAGATGCCCACCATAAACAGCAAGCAAAGTACAAGTTTGATGCGCGCATCCATTTTGTGTACAAAGGAATTTTTTGGGTAGTATTGACCGAAGGTAACGTCTCTAAACATTGCTACCTCCTTTGAGATTGACAAGATAGTCAAAAACTTGTTCGACAGTCAAGCAATCGTCAGGCAAAACTATGCCCTGCTTTTCCAAGGCGTTTGCAAATTGTGCCATTTGGGGTATTTCCAAATTCATGGACACAATTTCCGCTTCCATCTTGAAAAGTTGGCGTGGTGGAAGGTCGTACACAACACTACCATCGCGGAAAACCACCACGCGGTCGGCATTTTCGTACACTTCGTTCATATCGTGGGAGACCATCACAACAGTGATGCCATTTGTTTTGTTGATGGATTTGACAAGCGCCAAAATTTCTCGCTTGCCTTGTGGGTCAAGGCCTGCGGTAGGCTCATCCAACACCAAAATTTGTGGCTTCATCGCCAATACGCCAGCAAGGGCGACACGACGTTTTTCGCCACCGGAAAGGTCAAATGGAGATTTTGACTTGATGGATTCAAAGTCCAAGCCGACAGTTTCGATGGCATTTTTTGCAAGCTCAATGGCTTGATCCTTACTTACACCAAAGTTTTTGGGACCGAAAGCAACGTCATCCAAAACGGTGTCAGCAAAAAGTTGGTACTCGGGATATTGGAATACCATACCAACGCTACCGCGGAGTTTTTTGAGATCAAGTTTTTTGTCGGCAAGGTTAAGTCCTGCCACTACCAAATCGCCACTTTGACGGCGCACGAGGGCATTCAAGTGTTGTACAAAGGTTGTTTTGCCACTACCTGTGTGGCCAACAATGGCAACGAACTCGCCTTTTTGGACAGTCAAATTGATGTCCACAAGAGCATGTTTTTCAAATGGACTTTTGGGATTGTAAACAAAGTTAAGATTTTGAGCGAATATTGCAACATTTTGGTCAACAACTGGAGCTACTACTGGAGATTTTTGCATACTGCACCTCCCAATACTTTTGCATCCGTTGTGAAACTGTCCACATCAAAACCTGCGTCTTTTAGTTTTTGAGCCAACTCCACTGTGCGTGGGGCTTTGAGACCAACTTCTTCCAACAAAGCTGTGTTGGCAAAGATTTCCATTGGTGTACCTTGGCTGACAACGTGGCCACCACTCATCACAAATACGTAGTCGCAATCTAATACTTCTTCCATAAAGTGGGTAATGAGTATAACCGTCATACCTTGGTCGTTGAGTTCGTGAGCAACTTGCAATACTTCCTTGCGTCCTTGTGGATCAAGCATTGCGGTGGACTCGTCCAAAACAAGCACTTGTGGCTGGATAGCCAGCGCACCTGCAATAGCAATGCGTTGTTTTTGTCCGCCGGACAACTTGTGTGGGGAGCGTTTTGCGTACTCGCTCATACCAACTTGTTCAAGCGCTTTGTACACGCGCTCCACAATTTCCGCCTGGGGGACGCCCAAGTTTTCTGGGCCGAAGGCAACGTCTTCCTCGACGATGCTGGCAACCATTTGGTTATCTGGGTTTTGGAAAACCATGCCAACTTGCTTGCGGATTTCAAAAATGTTGTTTTTGTCCGTTGTGTCCAAGCCGTAAACTTGCACCTTGCCCACGTTTGGCAACAAAATGCCATTGAGATGCTTTGCCAAGGTAGATTTGCCACTACCATTGTGTCCAACAAGCGCGATAAACGAGCCCTTGTGTATGTCGATGTTGATACCTTCGATACCAATGGCTTGTCCAACTGTGCCGTCGTCGTTGTACTGCTTGTAGTAGTGAGTGGCACCTTGCACGCTGATTGCTATTTTGTTTTGGTCTGTTGAGTTACTCATCTAATGTTTCCTTTTACAAAAACTTGCAAACATAGTTATACAAGTACATTATACTAAAAAAAATGTAGTTTGGCAATTATAATAAACAAATATCAAGCTGATATAGGCAAAATATATGTCAGTTGGTAGTAGAGTTTTGAAAAATTGGCATATGTGCAAGAGTAAAAAGTCTTGTTTTGTCGACATCGCACGCACATAATTGTTTTTGGTTGACAAAAATACTCAAAAGGCATATAATGTTATCGTAAAAGACAGCCAGACGGTTGCGTGGGAGTTTTCTCACGAGGAAAGTCCGAGCACCACAGAGCAAGAGTGCAGGATAACGTCCTGTGAAGGCGACTTTAAGGAAAGTGCAACAGAAATATACCGCAACGCAAGTTGTAAGGGTGGAAATGCGGGGTAAGAGCCCACACACGTTTTGGTGACAACGCGTGCATGTAAACCCCACTCGGTGCAAGAACGGAGACCAAATGCCTGCTCGGCATCTCGACATACTCGCTGGAGCCCTTCGGTAACGATTGGCGTAGAAAGATAACCGTCCAAGACAGAACTCGGCTTACAGACTGAACTTTTACACTAAAAACATGAGACCTTTCGGGTAACGCCCAAAAGGTCTCTTTTTTTGTATGTGAATTTCTTGAATGGAATTTGATACTTATTTACGGACGAGCACAGCTCGCCCCTACGGAATGTAAGATAATTGTGAATAGATAAGAGATAAGGGTTAAGTTTAGTGGATATAACTAACACCCTCTCGGTCACTATCGTGACAGCCTTGCCCTGGTCGCAAGCATAGCATTGCGCCCCGCTTTAGCTACAAACAGTCCGCTGGGCTATTTGCTTTACGCATCGCGCCCAAAGGGCGAACCTTTTTTATGCTATTTGCAAACTTGTAGGGACGTCTATCAATTACTGTTGTGCCAAAAATTCGTCAGCATCAAGGTCATCAACAAACATTTTTGTTTTCAAAATTTTGTAGTCTCCAACAAGGTTATTTTGCTTCATCAAGTGCAAAACAAGGCGGTCGGGGCGCAGGTTTGCGTTGCCGCAAGCAAGCACCACTTTGGCAGAGTTTGCATCAATGCGCTCGGCAGAAAAAATCTTACTGGAAACGTCTTTTGACACTTCAACCTTCTTTTCGGTATAGGTTATGGTGTAGCTTGGTACAAGAACTTGGTCGATAACATCGCCGATGCCATTGGCCGTCAAGATGTACTCTGCGCGGTTAAATGTGGCGGCAAGGTTGACATTTTTTTCAAACAGTGCGACAAAAGTCATACCTTTGGGGCAGTTTGCGTTGAGTTTTGCAAGAATGTCTGGTTGCATTTCTGCCTTGGCGGAGACATACTCAGCAACACTTTCCACACCTAACGAAATTGGAGAAGAAAAACCCAGTTCCATGTGGGGATTGAATCCCTTGGAGTACTCCACCGCTACTTTGGCTCGGCGGAAAATGTAGGTCACCGCGCGAAGAGTATCCACGTGTGCAACCAAAGATGAATTTTCTGTTTTGGTAAATTTGAGAATTAGCATTTTGAGTTCCTTGTAAGGATTACACTGCGATAGGGAGTTATCGCAGACAAAATTGATTTTGATAGGAGAACGAACGCAGTTCGCCCCTACCACTTACTTCGAAAAAGTGGGATATGTATCAGTATTTGACGTTGCCGTGGGCATCTTTACAGTAACCTTTCAAGTGCAAACCACAGCCGTTGCATTGCTTGTTGCAAGATGAGGTTGTGGATGCAGCCATCGCCTTTTTGTACTCGTTTTGCAAGAACTTTTTGGTTACGCCAATATCTACATAGTCCCAAGGTAGAGTTTCGTCAAGGTCGTAAGCACCAACAATTTTTGGGATATCCACACCACAATCGGCAAAAGCCTTTTGGTAATGCTCCCACTTGAACATATCGCTCCAAGCATCAAAGCGGGCGCCATTTTTGTACGCTTGATACAAAGCATCAGCCACACTACGTCCACCACGAGCAAGGATAGCTTCCATAAGTGAACCGTCGTAGTCGTTGTAGGAGAAGTTGATACCCTTTTTGCGTAAGTTTTCCGCAAGGTAGCGTTGTTTTTGCTCAATGCTTTCGCGGTCGGCAAAGGCACACCATTGGAAAGGCGTAAATGGTTTGGGGATAAATGTGGAACAGGATACGGAAATTCGCAAGTCCTTGCCTGTCTTTTTGATCCACTTATACAACGACTTGATTTTGCATGCAAGGTTGTAGATACCTTCCACGTCCTCCATTGTTTCGGTAGGAAGTCCCAACATAAAGTACAGTTTTACCGATGTGTAGCCTTGGTTGAAAGCGTCTGTCAATGCGGAAATGATGTTTTCTTCGGTGATATTTTTGTTGATAACATCGCGCAAGCGTTGTGTGCCAGCTTCGGGAGCAAAGGTCAAGCTACTTTTGCGGTTGCCCATTGCCATATCCCCTTTGAAACTGTCCAAACGCAAGCTTGGCAGGTTAAGCTGAACGTTATGTTCCTTGGCATAAGGCAACAGTTTGTTGAGAAGTGGCATAAGACCGCTGTAGTCACTGGTGGAAAGGGATGTTAGCGACAGTTCGTCGTAGCCAGTGCTTTCCAACAAGTTTTTGCAAAGCTCGAATGCACAATCTGCAGAGCGCTCGCGCACTGGACGGTAGATAAATCCTGCTTGGCAAAATCTGCAACCATTGGCACATCCGCGGAACAGTTCGGCAACGGCACGATTGTGGACAAGCTCGATGTTGGGCACAAGTTGCACTTGTGGCGTAAACATATGGTCAAGGTCGTTTTCGATGTTCCACCACACCTTTTTTTGTGGGATGGTTACAACTTTGTCGCCATCGTAGATGCTCTCGTGCAAACTGGGCACGTAGATGCACTCGTACTTCTCGTCCACGAGTTGCAAAAACTCACGCTTGGACATTGTGCCTTTGACAGCCTTGTACTCTTCAATGATTTGTTGCCAAGGTGTTTCCCCTTCGCCAACAAAAATAAAGTCAAAATACTTGTACATTGGCTCCAAGTTGACGGAACATGGGCCACCAGCTACGATAAATGGGAGGTTTTCGCCACGTTCGGCCGTTGTTACAGGGATGTTGGCAAGCTCCAGCATATAGAAAATGTTGGAGTAACACATTTCGTATTGGATGGAAAATCCCACAAAATCGAAATTTGCAAGGGGTGTTTGCGTTTCAAGACTTGCAAGGGGCAGGTTGTTTTCTGCAAGATATTTTTCGTAGTCGGCAAAAGGTGCGTAGCAACGCTCGCACACAACGCCATCCATATTGTTGAACAGGTAGTACAAAATACGCACGCCCAAGTTTGACATACCTACTTCGTAACTATCGGCAACGCACATACAAAAGCGCACGTTGCAAGGTTTGTTGATATCTGGTGTGTTGAATTCGCCGCCAAAGTACCTGTATGGTTTTTGAACGGAATCGGTTAGTTTTGTCAAGGTTTACCTCTGAAGTATGATGTTTATTAGTCATTTGCGGACGAGCACAGCTCGCCCATACAACAATCCCCCAATCACTATCGTGACAGCCCCCTTTGCACAAAGGGGGGCCTTGTTGCGCGGTTATTTTGCCATCAAAAGGCAAGCAGAACCTTTGAGAAAGCAGGGGCTTGCGAACAAGGAATATTGGCTTAGCATGGCGGTTTGACGAGCAAAATGCAAGGAAGAACTACATTGTGCAAAGGAGCATACTTGAAAAGTATGTGACTGAGCAGAATGTAGGAGATTACGCAGTATTTTGCCGTCAAAAAGACAATAAGACTTGCGAGCAAGCCCTAAAGTGCCATTGTCGCCATCAATGTACCAACAAGGTTGAGTTCGTCACCTTGAAGGATGTCGAAAGTGATGCCATGTGGAGCGAAAATTTCCGCGAGATACTTTTCGAAATTAGCGCGGAAGGTGGGCAGTTTGTTGAAGGTTGTTCCTTCGGCAACGATTGCAACTGGGATGGACTTGTCTTGACAGGACATCAGCACCGCACTTGCGTTCATAATTGCGCCCATTTTTGCAGAGCGGTCGATGAGATTCAAGCAAATTTCGCGTGCTTTTGCGCGGTCAGCATCACTTGCAAAGATATTGTGTACGCTGTTTGTTTCGCCGTTCAAAAATGCGGAAACATCTTTGAGTTCAAATGGAACAAGTGTCAAAGGTTGGTCAAACAGACCTTCGTTTGAGCCAAAAGTGAAAGCTTGAGCGATGACATCCGCCAAATACTTGCCAGAAGACATCTTTTCGAAAAGTTGAGTGGTTGGGTTAGCTGTTGCATTGGCAACGATTTTGTCAAAGTCGCCTTGGGTAAAGCTGGTTGTACCACCCATCTCGGTATTGATAAGCATCTTGCCTTGAGGAAGCCCCTTCACTTTTGTGATGTTTTGCGTGTCTTCGATGTAGCAAAGGTTGGTGCCTGTACCAAAAATGTAGCCAACGTAGGCGGAGTATTGTTTTTGAGAGAGCGCCATACCGCCAAGCAATGTTGCAACTGTGTCGTTCAAAATGACAATTTTGCGCTCTGTTGGGCTAAACGCTTTGATTGCGGACAAAGTTTCCGCACCGACAAACGTGCCAACAACTTCTGGAGCTTTGACTTCCTTACTGAACATCACAACGCGACCATCCATGTTGGATTGCATATCTACTTGATAAGAAAAACAAAAACCAACGTCCACGCAATCGTCCACAAGATTAGCGACATTTTGAGCTATTTTGTTGTAGAATTGCTCCTTTGTCATAAACTCGTCGGAGGCAGGCATTTTCGTTTTTTGCAAGCGCTCAATTTGCACGTTGCCGTTTTCGTCGAAATGGCCAACGGCTGAACGGAAGTTTGTGCCACCAGCATCAATCAAAAGGCGTTTGCCCGGTTTGATTTTATCGCGACCTATGTTTTGCAAGTAGGTTGGGATCATTGGGATGGTTGCGTCGTTTTGGCGAAGACCTTGGCGCATTTCCTCCATTGCCAAAGCTACCATACGGCTTACGTCAATATTGTTTGTTGATTGGTTGTGTTTTTGCAAAAATTGTTCTACCATGGTTGTTTACTCTCGTCTTTATATTTTTTGAGCGAAACAAGTCGCATTGATTTTCGTTTATGTTTTGTTTGAATTTGCGTCAAAACGCAGGACGTACTGGGAAAAATAGGTTTGTTGATATGTAAAAATTGGTTTGTTGTTATCCATCGAATCGCGAAACATTCGTATCAAGTAAAGTTTGCTACTTGCTTGTTAGTCGATGATATCTTTGATTGTAACAACTGTTACAAGGCCCTGTTCAACAAGCTCGCCTACACGTTTTTCGCGCATTACGTCTTGGTCGGTGGGATTATCTCCCTTTACATAGACATTGCACTTGACAAGCTTGGATGAGTACCTTCCGCCACCGGCAACAATGTTATGCACCACTTGGTACAGCTCGGCTGTATCGCCCACTTCCAAAGAGCGAGCGAGGCAAAATACCTTGTCTTTGTAGCAGTTGGATGTTTTTTTGACGGTTTTTGCGTAGGTTTTGATTTTATCTACGGCAACTTGTGTGAGATGTTTTTTTGACAGTTGGCCGTCAAGCGTCACAGGGCGCGTAAGCTCAAAGTCTACATTGGAGCCAATGCGAATGTGGTACTTTTCCAAAAGCTCTGGAACGGTCAAACCACTATCTTCCACAAGGTACTTGAGTGTCAACATGGACATCAACGCGTCTTCTTCGGAGTTGTGCTCCTCGAAAGTTACGCCAATGACGTTGGCAATTTTACCAAGAGCCTTGACTTCCTTCTCCCCTTTGTACAGTTTGTACAACAACTGCGAGCAAATGAAATTGAAGTTCAGACTTGGCAAATTGTAGCGTTTGCAAGCTGCGTTGAGCATACGTACGTCAGCATCCACTGCGTGGCCTACAACAATGTAGTTTGGGTCGGTCAAAAGCCCCTTGATTTTGTCGTACACTTGAGAAAAATCTGGGGATGCATCCAGCAATTTTTTGTCCAAATGCAAGTCGATACCTACATTTTTGCGAGTGCCGTTGAGATTGTACTTTGTTTTGGGGTTGATCCAAACGTTTTGTCGGCTCAAAATATTGAATTGTTCGTCGGCGATCACAATACCAATGCTACAAATGCTGGAAAGTTTGTAGCCGTTGGCCGCCTCGATGTCAAAAGCTAAAAATTTCATAATGTTACCTTATTATTCCACAGTACATTTTACCAAATTTGGTTGTAGATTGCAATAGTTTGGGGCAAAGTAGCTGTGCAAATAATTAAGTTGGCAAATATGTTTTGACTGCAAACGAAAATGGCAATAAATTGCTTAGGGTACAACATTAAGTATTATTTAGACAATATCAAGTAGAATTTGCGTTACCATCCAAAAGAAAAAGAGCAAATTGCTTTGCTCTTGAAATGGATATTTAACACTGTTAATTTGCAGTAATATACGGTTATTTTTGACACTCAAAACAGCAAGGAAATTGGCAAAAAGCGGTATATGTCATTGATTTACGAAATTTTTGCGTCGACTTGTTTGGCGTTTCGTCCTTTAGCTAAAAGGTGGCAGGTTTTGGCACGTATAACAATCCTGCGCTTGCTTTTTCGTAGTTGAAACTTGATAGCGACAATCAGTTGCCAAACTCCCACTGCAATCAAAAAGATAGCAAAACAGGTACGCAAAAACTTGTTTTGAGCGTCACTGGCAAAAAATGCGCCAACTACCGCGAACACTACCGCTGGGATGATGACGTACAAAATGTTTTTGGGTTTCAAAAGTCCATTTTTCCAATGGAAACACAATGCAACAAGGCACATTGGCAAAAAACTGATCAAGTTGATAGCCTGGATAGTTTTTTGCTCCAAGTACAAAAAGGAAAGTAGCGGCACAAGCACAGTTCCACCGCCCATCCCCATACCACCAATGATGCCAGCCAAAAATCCAAATAGAATTAGTAAAAAGATGTTCATAATTTACCTACAAATTTTGTTGTTTTGACTCCAAAAAAAACACAGGGTTATGAAAGGCAAGACTTCCCCGAAGCCCCCTCTCACCTGCTCACGCAAGAGTTCTCCTGGAGAGCAAACCTTTTCCAAGGTACGGACGATCACAGCTCCTTGCCCACCTTCGCAAACGCAGCTCACTTCGCCGCTTTGGCTACAAACAGTCCTCTGGACTGTTTGCTTGACGTGTCGCGCCCTACGGAGTGGTTTTATTTTGCCGTCAAAAACAAACCAGGACTTGCGAACGAGCCAAGGCGAGTGAACAAGAAATGGTTGGTTAGCCGCCCTCTCCGTCAGTCTTGCGACTGCCACCTCTCCCAAAGT
>CAZHMU010000010.1:0-58961 GCA_964533825.1 uncultured Oscillospiraceae bacterium | reverse complement strand
AGCAAAACACGGATGATTGCGAAGCATTGTTCCGTCAAAAACAAACAAGACCTTGCGAGCGAGACAAAAAAAATGCCCAGGGGAAACAGGATATTTAGAGTACTGCCGTATTTCACGGCGTTGACACGACGACCAACATATACAATAAAAATTTTGTTTACCTTGGGTAACAATATGAGTATATACAATAAGCGTTGTGATGTCAAACGTTTTACAAAACATTTTTTACAAATACTAAACTTTTTGTTTGAAATTGCTGTGTTTTGTATAGGGTTTTGTATTGTAGACAAAACGTCCAAAGCAGGCTCGTCGCTTGAAGGGGTATTTTCCGCTGATTGGCTTTTAGTTTGTATACGTAAACCAAGCGAACAATCAAAAACTATCCAAGTAAAAAGGCCGACATTTTGTCGACCTTTGATGGGGAACTTTTATCAAAATTTGCAAGAAAATTGCACTGCAAAAATGATAACTGTTACGTTGCTATAACTTACTTGCTATTAGTAAGTTCTACGTTGTTGGGTGTACTTGTTGTCGTAGTCGTTGCAGACCATCTTGCCACGTGCTGTAAAGAGCCAAATGAGCATGAAAAGCCCTGCGATACCTACAATGATGTAGATGGCACTTTCCAACCAAGTTGTTCCCATTGTGATCCAAGTTACAAGGTTAAATCCAAAGATACCCACAAGCAACCAGTTGAGCGCGCCGATTACCGTCAATACAAGCGCAATCACAGCAAAAACGTTGAAAGTTCTGTTCAAGTTTGTGTCCTCCTTGTTAGTTGTGCTTTTAGTATGAGAACATTGCGAAAAAGTATGCATAGCGTGATGTCAATATTAGACATTTACGCAAGGAACTGCAACTTTGCAGTTGCGTGAATTGAAAGCATGGATTTTGTGAATTGCCTACGGTATGAATTGTGCCCTACGGCACATTGTTACAATTCAATTCACGGAGCGAAGTAAGCAATCACGGCAAACGCCAATTCGCGATGCGAAAGCATCAATTCATCTATAGAACAAAAAAAAAGCAAGAACGAAAGGTATTTACCTTGCACTCTTGCTCTGTTGCATTACTTTCTGTTTGTTTACTTTTTGTCGTCCGTTGGGGTAAACAAATCGTCGGTGATTATTTCGATGGGCTTGTCCACTTTGGGTTGGGGTGCTGGCTTTACAACATCAGGCTTTTTGACATTGTTGGATTTTTTGCCATTTTTGCCCTTCTTTTTGTTGCGTTTTTCCAACTGATTGTCAGTGCGAGCGCTATCTCCAAGACGGCGAACTTGACGGCGACGTTGACGCTTGTCCATATACTTGGCTTGTTTTTCGCACAGAGCGGTTTGCTCCTCAATTGTCAAAGCATCAAAAAGTTGAACCGATATCAAACGCTCCACTATGAGAATAACTACACCGGCTACAATGGCAAGTCCGCAAAGCAAAAAGTACCAAGCAAGGGTCATCAAGCCACCTGTCAAAGGCTCTTTGGCAAACACCACCGAGCAAGCTCCAACACACATAAACGCACCGTACGCTCCGCCAAAAACACCATAGACATAGGTAGACAAAAACTTGCGTTTGTACCAGTCCATTGGGCTGTTTACAACCTTCAAAAGACCTTGTTGTTGGAAAAGGCACACAATGCCCAAAATCCAACAAACCACCACGCAAAATGTTGCAACTGGGATGCCGTTTTGTTTCAAAAAGGAGTAGTCGCGAGTAAAGGCATTGTCGATAATTTGTTTGATGTGCTCAAATGCCACAGTGGGGGTGGGCGATGTCACTTCCTGCATACCAAATGCGCCTGCAACCATGTTGAAGAAGTCGGGGTAGACAAGGCAAATGATGCCACAGAAAAAGATACCGGGAATCATGTAGATATCCATATTGTTCGTGACGGAAAATAGCATCATCATTGCTACAAAAAGCACTGCAAAGTTGACGGCAAAGATGACTACATTTAGTTTTGTGAAAAGTTTACTTAATGTGCGTGACACTGTAAATCTCCTGTTTTGTGTTGTTAGTACGCAAAAATTGCGTTGTTAAGAGTGACTTTTGTGTAGTTTGAGTGAAAACAAAAGCTATCTTTGCGCAAGGTTAAGATTGTTTTGTTTTTGCAACAACTTTGTGTGCTACTTTTTTTGCTCATCGGCATTTGACTGCTCTTCAATTGCCAAATTGAATTTGGTTGTGATGCCGAGATTGTTCAGTCTGCGGAAGCGGTACACCGCATCATCCGTTGGCAGATACAAAAAGCCGTTGTCAAAGGAAAGGGTGTAGAAAGTGCCGCGTTTGTAGGTGTGGTTGACCTGTTCGCCAGTAACCAGCAACGCGTTGTTATCGCAGATGATGTGGCAAGGTCCACAATCAACATACTTTTTTCCCACGAGCATTTCCGCGCGGAAGTCGTCCTCGATAGTAAAGTTGTCCTTTGCAATTTCCTGCGTAACACAATCTCGTTGCCACTGGTACCAATCGGTAACTTTAGCAAACTTGCCACCATCAAGACCACCAAACTTGTTTTGTGTGACTGTGTGTCCACATTTTGCACACGTAAGCTTGTTGCCTTTGGCAGTCATTGCGAACTCTGTGCCACAATTAGGGCATTTGTACAAGATGCCCTCCAGACCTTCGCAAAGGTGGGGATCGTCTATTTCAATTTGGTTGTCCAGTTGATACTGGTAGTCGTCGTAAGACAGGTTTTGCAAAATGCGGTTGTAGATTTCTTCCACCGAAAGGGTTTTTATTTCCTCCGCGGTGACGGCCAACTTCACATCGGCAGTGAGCGGACAAAAACGTTTTGTTTGCGCCCAGCGTGGTTGGTGGATGTAGTTACCCTTGAAACACACCGTCACAAGGGGAGCTTTCAATAGCTTGATTAGTTTGGCAATGGCAGGCTTGATTGGGCTGGGTGTGCCCACTACTGACAGCTTTGCCTCGGGAAAAATTGCTACACTGCGACCTTTGGACAAGACGTACTTGATGTCGCGCACAAGTGATGTGTCCACAGTAAATTGCTTTTTAGGCAGCACACCCAAATTGTATATAAGTTTGGGCCACTTGACAATTTGCGTTACCGATGCAATAAAGTTGGGGTAGTTTGGTCGTGATAGCATCATAAGTCCAGCAGTATCGGCAAATCCGCTGTGATTGGCAACAACAATGTAAGGTGGCTTGATATTGCGCAATGCGCCATCGTCGACGAGCTTGACCTTTTTTGTAAAGTATGGTTTACCCCAGAATAAAACAAGCAAATTCATCAAGCACTTGTTTGCTAAAACGGGCTTTTTGATACGTTTTTTTGCCATGGCTACTTCCCTTGAAAACAATTTGTCAAATTTGTGCAAAATTGTACATTTACAGTATACCAAGATATTGTCAATCGGTCAATAGTTGACGAAAAATTGTATCAACAAAAGTTGGCGCCTGTGCAAAATTTAAAACTACTGGACTTAATTGTTGAAATCTGATAACAAAAAAACTGCTTTTGGTGGGTAAATATCACATTTTGTGCAACAAAAAAACTCGGCTTTAGTTGGCCGAGTTGTGATGCAAACAATTTAGTCGCCTACTGCAGACAGGTAGTCTTTTACAAGCAAGTAGTCATCTTCGCTGATGAATCCATTGTCCATTGCCCACTCAATGATGTAGGCATCTGTTTTCTTGAATTCGATTATTTCTTGTTGCTTGTCAACAGCCGCTTCAGCTTGGGCAATGAGGTTGTTTATGCGCTCGATGCGCTGGTCAAAGGAGGCTTGTTGTGCCAAAAAAGTGAGCAACATACAAAGCAACAATACAATTACAAGTATCGCTGCAATTACCAGAATAGATGTTCCCTTTTTATAAAATACCTTTTCCATTGTTGTCCACCTTGGGTTTAGTGAACAAATTATACAACTTGCAGGACAGTTTGTCAAGTGTACGACGAAAACAAATGCAACTTGTAACCACGCCCAAAAAGATGGCAAAAAACACATAAAAACGAAACTCGCCGTTGTTTAGGTGCAAGTTTGCAGTCAAAAACAATGGGACAACCGCAACGGAAAAAATGATATCAAAAATTACCCTTGACAGTTGTGTTTTGAGAAAGCCACCCACAAACAGGTACACCGCTGTGGCAATGCAAGCAAACGCCCAAAAAGCACCAAAAAGGTGCAGTTGCTCGATACCCTTGCCCAGTGTCAACGGAAAAGCCCTTTGAGCCCCACGCTCTGTTTGTAAGCAATGGAAGTTATCGACTTTACTTCCAACACCACAACACCTTGGTCTTTGTCCAATTTGGCAATGTTGAAACCACTACCTTTGACAATGAGCATACCATTTGCCAATTTGAATTGTCCTTCGCGCTCGTCTACTTCCATCACTTGAACTACACCCTTGATTGTCAGGACGTTGTTTTCAAAGCACAGGCTGTGAGATTTTTCCACAACAAAACTCCTTTGTGCATTGTATGCAAGTTGAGTGTGAGATATACGTTGTGGGGAAATTTGCTGACAACCACAAGTTGGACAAACATACTACCCTCTCAGTCAGCTATCGCTGCCAGCTCTACCAGAGTGAGAGCCTTTGCAAGGTACTTAAGAACATAAGACGCACGATATTCATATTGTGTTTGCAATACTGCGGGAGGGGCAACCCCTCCCCTACATCATCTTCCATAGCCCGTTTTGTGTAAATATAGACTGCACAAAATTCGGCATTTTTGTAGGACGTATTGTGTTTTTTGTCAATTTTGCAACAAAAAGACCTTGCGATAAATACAAGGTCTTTGGTATGATTTTATGACTATGGAAGTGGTTGTCACATTACCATGGAAAGGGCACCCCTACCTAATGGAATAAACTCACAAAAATACTATTTCAAAGTGATTTCGTAGCCGGTGGCTGTATCTTTGATGGCATAGCCAAGGGCGTTGATTTCTGCGCGAAGGCGGTCGCTTTCCGCCCAGTTTTTAGCTTTGCGAGCAACCAAACGTTCTTCGGCAAGGGCTTTGACATTTTCGGGAACGTCAATTTTGGGGCGCTCGGGCTCCTTGATTTTGTCAAAGTCAAGTGCAAAAACTTTGTCGAACTTCAAAGCCAAGTTGTAGATATCCTTGGACTTGGGTTCTTTGAGCATTGTCCAAAGTACGCCAATAGCAAGTGGGATGTTCAAGTCGTCGTTGATGGCGTCTTCGAACTTTTTGGTGTAGTCGTCCAAAACGGCTTTGTCGGTAGCAACGTTGCTTGTTTTGTGCGCCCAAAGTTGTGCGCAAAGTTTGTTGTAGGCGTTTTTAGCACCTTCCATACCTTCCCAAGTGAAGTTGATCTTTTGGCGGTATTGGACGTTTAGGCAGAAGTATCTAAACATTACTGGCGCGTATCCACGCTCAACAATGTCAGTTACGGTGTAGGTGTTGCCCAAGGATTTGCTCATTTTGCCACCGTCAATTAGCATAAACTCGCTGTGCATCCAGTAATTTACCGGTTTGCAACCAAGCCAGCACTCGGCTTGGGCAATTTCGTTTTCGTGGTGGATGGGGATGTGGTCGACACCGCCTGTATGAATATCAAACGTTGCACCAAGATACTTTTTGCTCATAGCTGTGCACTCGATGTGCCAACCTGGGAAACCCATACCCCAAGGGCTGGGCCATTGTTGAAGGTGGTTTGGCGCGGCCTTTTTCCACAATGCAAAGTCGATTGGGTGACGTTTGAAGGTGTTTACTTCTACGCGTGCGCCGTGGCGTTGGTCATCAAGATTGATACCAGAAAGACGACCGTAGTTGGGAAATTTTTCTACAGAAAAGTAAATACCATCTTCCGTTTCGTAAGCGTAGCCTTTGTCCAGCAAATCTTGCACTACTTTGAGCATCTCTGGGATGTTGTCGGTAGCTTTTGGAGCAATGGTTGGACGCTTGATGTTCAGGGTATCAATGTCCTTCATAAATTGGTCGGTGTAGAAAGCAGCGATTTCCAATGGGGATTTGCCAGTTTCGTTTGCGGACTTTTGCATTTTGTCTTCGCCGTCATCTGCATCGGACACAAGGTGGCCAACGTCGGTGATGTTCATTACTGATTTTACTTTCATTCCGTCGTACTCAAGTACACGACGCAGTTCGTCCATAAATACGTAAGCACGCAAATTACCGATGTGAGCATACTTGTAGACTGTTGGTCCACAGGAGTAGATGCCTACTTGGCCTGGCTTGATGGGAACAAGTTCTTCCTTTTTGCGATTGAGAGTGTTGTAAACACGTAGTTGCATTTGTTTATCTCCAATTTAGTTGTTATATGTGTTATCTATATTTTAGCACAAACTTTGCTGTTGTTCAACTGTTTTGCCCATTGATTTGCAAAATTGCAAAATGTTGGGGGGGGTGCTGCGAAGTATTTTTTGTTGTTTGTAAAGGAAAGCTCTGTCAAGCAGACGGGTTGCAAAGGGAGTTTGATGCAACTTTTTTTGACCGCCAAACGAATATTATTGATGTTTTGACCTCATTGATACATCTTTTGGGGTAATTATCATTATCAAAAGATTGCAAAAAAAATTGCAATGTGCTAAAATATTGGGTAGAAAATTACAATCGAGGTAAAAAAACGATGATTGATGTAAATTTGATTAGACAAGATGCCGAGGCTGTGAGACAAAGATATCTGCGCCGTGGCAAAGATATTGACTTTACTGCATTTTTGCAACTTGACGAAGAACGCAAAAGCTTGATTGCCAAAGTTGAAGGCATGAAGGCAGAGCGCAACAAGGTTTCCGGACAAATTCCACAACTCAAAAAAGCTGGTCAAGACGTTAGTGGCGTTATTGCAGAGATGAAAGCTCTTGGAGATAAGATTGCTGAACTTGACACAGAACTCAACGCTGTAAACGAAAAAATCCGCGACTTTTTGTTGAGATTGCCAAACTTGCCTGATGACGACCTTCTTGCAGGTGGCAAGGAAAACAACAAACCTATCAAGTTGTTTGGCGAAAAACCAACTTTCGACTTCCAACCCAAAGATCACGTTGAACTTGCAAAAAGCTTGGGACTTATCGACTACGAACGTGGCGCAAAGCTTGCCGGTAACGGAAGCTGGATTTACACAGGTCTTGGTGCAAGACTTGAGTGGGCATTGTTGAACTACTTTATTGATAGTCACATCGCAAAGGGCTACGAATTTATGTTGCCACCATACATGCTCAGTTACGAGTGCGGTCTTACTGCTGGTCAATTCCCCAAGTTTGAGGACGACGTTTACCAACTTGCCAATGCTGACGGCAAAAAATTCCTTTTGCCTACTGCAGAAACTGCTCTTGTAAACTTGTACCGTGACGAAATTTTGCCAGAAAGTCAACTTCCACGCAAGTTCTTTGGCTACACTGCTTGTTTCCGTCGTGAAGCTGGTAGCTACCGTGCAGAAGAACGTGGTATGATCCGTGGTCACCAATTCAACAAGGTTGAGTTGTTCCAATACACCACTCCAGAGCAAAGTGATGCAGCATTTGAAGAAATGGTTGGCATGGCTTGCGGTCTTGTGGAAGGTCTTGGTTTGCACTATCAACTGAGTAAGCTTGCTGCTGGCGACTGCTCCGACAGTATGGCTCGCACTTACGATATCGAAATCTACATCCCATCCATGAACATCTACAAGGAAGTTTCTTCCGCAAGTAATGCACGTTGCTACCAAGCACGCCGTGGTAATATGCGCTACCGCCGTGATGCTGACAAAAAGCTTGACTATATGCACACACTTAACGCAAGCGGTCTTGCTACAAGCCGTGTGTTCCCCGCACTACTTGAACAAAACCAAAATGCCGATGGCTCTGTTACTATTCCGGAGGTTCTCCGCAAGTACATGGGCGGTTTGGAAAAATTGGTTCCAATCAAAAAGTAAGGTTACAAAACCAACAAAATCTCCCAAGAATTTTGGGAGATTTTTCATTGGCAAAGTAAATGGCAGTTTGTTTCGTAAGACAAAACAAAACACACAAAACACCAAGGTTTTTCCACAAAGGAAGGACCTTTTTTGATGTTAAAATGGGCGGAAAATTACACAAAAATCGCCACACGTCCTGCGTTTTGATAAAAAACAATGGCTATGTCACAAGAAATGGTTGATTAGCCGTCAGGTGGTTTGGCAGATAAAACGCAAGCAAGAACCACATTGTTGCAAGGAAGCATACCTGTAGGTCTGTGATTGAGCAAAGCACGAATGATTGCGAAGCATCGTTCCGTCAAAAAGCAACAAGACCTTACGAGCGAGCCTAAATAACAAAAATGCCCCTGTTGCACATTACAGGGGCACAATGTGTGCTTTCGCACGAGAGAGAAACTACACAAAAGACATTGGCGCTGTTGAAAATTGCAATATTTGAGGGAGGAATTTGCAATACGAGAAGGGGTGACGATAACATTGCCTTTGTCTTTCAACTAAACAATACACGAAGAACGCGTTTTATTGCAAGGAGTTTGTGTTTTTTTGAAAAAAAATCTATTTGATTGCAAAGCAAAAATCCCCTGATGATTATCGGGGGATTTTGTGGTATTGGATTGATTACAAATAATTGATAGCAAGAAAGAAATTGATGTCAAACATTGTAGATACCCAGCAAACAACTTGCTGTCAAATAGTACCCCCAAATAGACAACTTGATATAAAGTACCGTTCTTGATGTCAAACAATGCTGCCAATTCGGCAACTTGATTGGCTAACCAGCACGCATTGTTAGTCTTGTGCAAGGAACAAAATCTTTTGGATGAGCTCTTCCACAAGATCGGTGTTGGCTTGTTCAATTTTTCCTGCGTCGCAAAGGCGAGCAAAGTTGGGGTCGATAGGCAATTTGATTGCGGTATCGATGCCGTAGTCGTCGGCAAAGTTGTCAATTTTGGAGTCGCCATAGATAAAGTGCTTTTCGCCACACTTTGTGCACTCAAAGTAGGACATATTTTCCACAAGACCAACAACTGGCACGTTCATCATGTCCGCCATTTTGACAGCTTTGGAAACAATCATTTCCACAAGTTGTTGTGGGCTTGTTACCACCACGATACCATCAATGGGCAGGTTTTGGAAAACTGTCAGTGCTACGTCACCTGTTCCTGGGGGCATATCCACAAACATGAAGTCTACATCTTCCCAAAGAACGTCTGTCCAAAATTGTTGAACAGCGCCACCAATGACCGGGCCACGCCAAACAACGGGGTCAGTTTCGTCCTCCAACAAAAGATTGATGGACATCAGTTGGATGTTTGTGTCGCTTTCCACAGGGTAGATGACTGTGCCATCGCCCATGGCTTTGTCGTGGATACCAAATGCTTGTGGGATGGATGGGCCAGTGATGTCAGCATCCAAAACGGCAGTACGGTAGCCTTTTTTTTGCATAGCAACAGCAAGCAAGCTTGTAACCAAGGACTTGCCTACGCCACCCTTTCCGCTGACAACGCCAATAACTTTGTTTACGCGTGCGCCATCGTGCAAGGGTTTGACTAAACTTTGACTATCACGCTCGCTACAGTTTTGTGAGCAAGTGGAGCAATCGTGAGTACAATCTGTCATTATTTTACCTCGATTTTTTGTAGTAAATTTGTGTTTTTTTGTGGGGATGTTATTGATTTTGACAGCCTATTTGCACAGTTCTTCCAACTCTGCCAAAGTGTCGGCAAAGGATTTTGCAACAATTTGGAAAGGTTCTTCGGTTGTAAGGTCAACACCAGCAACTTTGAGTTCACTTACAGGGTCCATGCTGCCGCCAAGACCAAGGAACTTTTTGTAGTTGGCAAGAGCTTGTTCGCCTTCGTTCAAAATCTTTTCGGCAATGCAAACGGCAGAAATGATACCTGTTGAGTACTTGTAAACGTAGAAAGCACGGTAGAAGTGAGGAATACGCGCCCATTCGTATGCAATTTGTGGGTCGTGTTCGACGTGTTCGCCATAGTACATCTTGTTGAGCTCAAGGTACTTTTGGCACATAACGTCCGCTGTCAAAGGTTGGCCCTTTTCTACGATATCGTGAGAGATTTGTTCAAACTCGGCAAACATCGCTTGACGGTACATTGTTGTGCGGAGCATATCCAAGTAGTATTGGAGAAGGTATTTCTTTACCTTTTCGTCCGTTGTGGTTTTAAGTAGGTACTTCAACAAAAGCACTTCGTTACAAGTTGATGCAACTTCCGCAACAAAAATCTTGTAGCCTTCCTTTGCCAAAGGTTGGTTTTTGCTACTGAAATAGGAGTGCATTGTGTGGCCCATTTCGTGAGCGATGGTAAAGATGTCGTGCGTGGTTTTTTGGTAGTTCAAAAGGATGTATGGGTGAACGCCCGATACGCCCATCGAATACGCACCACTGCGCTTTGTTGGAGTTTCGTGAACGTCAATCCAACGGTTAGCAAATGCGTGACGAACAACCTCCAAGTAGTCTTCGCCAAGTGGTTCAAGGCCTTTCATAACAAGCTCGCAAGCATCTTCGTACTCGCAAGAGATGTCAGCATCTTCAAAAATAGATGTGTACAAGTCGTACATATGCAATGTTTCCACGCCCATCAAGCGTTTGCGTAGTCCAATGTAGTTGTGCAATGGCTCAAAACTTGTGTGCATACATTTGATAAGGTTGTCGTAAACGGCTTTGTCCACTTGCTCATTGAAAAGCGCCATTTCCATTGTGGAACTGAACTTGCGTGTTTGCGCTCTAAACCAGTCGGCTTTTACACTACCTTCGTACAAGCCAGAAAGTGTGTTGATCTTGTCGATGTAACCTTTGTAATATGTTTCAAATGCTTGGCGGCGTACGTTTTGGTCCTTGTGTTGCAAACACATAGAGTATGTACCATGGCCAAGTTGAACTTCCTTTCCGTCAACAGTGATACTGTCAAACTTGATATCGCCACTGTCCAAGCGGTTGAATACTTCTTGGAATTGACCACTGAACGCACCAACACGTGCCATCAATTTTTCTTCTTCGGCAGACAAAATGTGTGCTTTGCCATCCAAGATGTGTTGCAGTTGCAAGTCGTAATCGGCAAAATCTGGGTCAGCAATGCAATCCTTGAGGTACTCGTCGGGTTGAGCAGACAACTCTGGGGATACAAAAGCTGTGGATGCAGAGTATTGTGTCAAAAGGCTGTACACACGCATAAAACGTGCTTGACGATCACCGTCTTGTGCGTCTTCGTTGTAGCTCATAAAAGCATAGCAGTACAGTTGGCTGAGCTTGAGGTCGTAGGCATCGCTGAGTTTCATAAACTCGAGCAAAGTTGCTTTGTTGCCAAGCTTGCCTTGGTAGGATGCCAAATCTTGGTACTTGGTGGACATTTCCACAAAGCAAGTTTCCCAAGCTGCAGGAGTTTCAAAAATGTGAGACAAATCCCATTTGTATTTTTCGGGGATGTCGTTACGATTGGTGTAGGACATAAAATTCTCCTTTTAGAGTGGTTAAATTTTACATTACCGCAAGACTGTGAGTCTTGCGAGTTAGCAATGCAATTATTATATAACAACCACTTGAAACCGTCAAGTGACGGCAATATCTTTTGCGGCAAATGATAGCAATATCTTTTGTAGAAAACTCTGTCATAAGAGATGGTTGCTTAGCCGTTAAAAGGTCTGCGAGCCACCGAAGATGTCAGTTTCTACGAAGCCCTCTCAGTCAGCTAACGCTGACAGCTCTCCCAAAGTGAGAGCCTTTTCCGTAGCCATTTTGTCACACAAAAATAGTCAAAGTTTACGATTCAATCAGCTAACGCTGACAGCCTTCGACCCAGGTCGCAAGCATAGCTTTGCTCCCCACTTTGGCTACAAACAGTCCACTGGACTGTTTGCTTTACGCGTCGCGCCCCCAAAGTGAGAGCCTTTTCCGTAGCCATTTTGTCACCCAAAAGTAGTCAAAGTTTACGATAAATCATTGCCAAAATGCAAAAATAAAAGTCGTTCGCTCTACAATAACAAAGCTATAGTCTTTTGTGTCAAAAAAAGTTAAAAAAAACTTAAAAATTTTCAAAAAAGGTATTGATTTTGCCAGAAAGTTTTTGTATAATGTTCGTAAGTTGAATATTAACTGAAAAGAGCAGTTGTTTTCAAAGATAGCAAGCATCCCCCAAAACGATAAGTCGACAATGTTTTACAAACTTATACAACAACGATGCTTGCTCTTTTTATTTATCTACGACTTTTCCTTTTTCGCGTAGGTTCTCAATTATATTGATACTTTTAGTTCACGCAGAGTGAGCGAGTATATATAAAAACAAAAGGAGGAATTTGATGATGACAGATCAAGTTCAAGGTAACAAACTTGCAAAAGAAAAACGTATCTGGATTACATTGGCTATTTGTATCGCTACGATTTTGATCGCAACGTTCTTTAGTTCTTGGATTCAAACTGCTGGTTGGACATACACAGTTGAAGATATCCGCAATGGAACTAACAGCGGAACAATCACGTTGACAACAACTAACGATGATGAGGTTCAAACCAAGACTTACAAAGTTAGTGGTAAAATTGTCAGTGGTCTTTTGTTCAGACCAAAGAACGCTGAAGATGGTTCTCGCCCTGCTGTAGTGTTCTCCCACGGTTTGTACAACAACCGCGAAATGCAAATACAAAACGCCATCGAATTGGTACGTCGTGGATACGTTGTAGTTTTGATTGACCAACTTAACCACGGTCACAACACAACTAGCACAACAGCATTTTTCGACACAACTCACTTGGATGCTGCTAAATACTGCTGGAACCTTCCAGAAGTAGACAAAGGTAAAGTTGCTGTTTCTGGTCACTCCATGGGTGGTTACTCCACAAACAATGTTCTCTCTTTGGACGCTCAAACAGCTACCAACCAAACAGATGCAAACTTCTCTGCTGGTAAAGCAATGGGCATCGTTTCTGCTTATCTTGTTCAAGCTGCAAGCGCTCCAACTGGTGCATTGAAAGCGACAAACATCATTGCTGCTGGTCTTGTAAAAGGTAACGCTGACGAATTCTTCTACGGCGGCTCTAAACTTAAGGAAGAAACATATGTTCTTCAACACAGCAGTGCTGTAACAAAGGACAACTATCAAAATTACTTTGTAAAGAAGGGTGACGAATACGTTCCAGCTACAAAGTATGTTAAGGGTGGTAAATACTACGCTTACACAACAAGTGGCAACACCTACTACTACCTGCAATCACAACCTGCTTTCCAATTCACACGTGGCGTTAACCCAACAGCTGACGACGATTGGACAACAGTAAACGGCGGTATCTACACAAGCACCGGTCTTATTGCTCAACCAGAAAACGGCAAACTTGCATCCGTAGCTACAAAGGGCGAAGCTCTTGCATCTGATACACAACAAATCCGTGCCGTATACGAAGCAAAAGAAACTCACCCAATGAACCACTGCTCCACAGCTACAGCAGCTCACGTAATTGACTTCTTCTACAATGCATTTGGTGTTGTTGAAGGTTACAGCTACAAAGCTCCTACAAACCAAACATGGTGGCTCAAGGAAGTATTCTCCGGTATCGGCATCATCGGTTTGTTCGCACTCCTTCTTCCAGTTCTTGATTTGTTGCTTCAAACAAAGGCATTCGCATCCTTGAAGGGCGAACCAGCAGAAGCTCCAGTTCTCCTTACACGTCCTCGCAAGCACGTATCTTACTGGCTTGGTGGTATTCTCACTACAATCTTTGGTGCTATTTCCTTCCACAACTTGGTTGCAGAAGAAAACTGGTACAATGCATTTAGATTGAACACAATTTTGGACAATGCAGAAGCTGGCTTTATCTATACAAACATGGGTAAGATGGCTGCTTGGGGTATAATGTGTGCTGTATTTAGCTTGCTCGTAACTGGCATTATCTGGGTTGTAAACCACATTATCAATATGCGCAAATACGGCGAAGACTTCGGTCTTTACGACGAACGTCCATTTGCTGGTTTCGAAATTCGTAGCTGGGGCAACATCGTTAAGACTATCGTTTTGGCTGCACTGCTTGTTTTGACATTCTATGGTGTTGTTAACCTTGTATGGCAAACAACAACTGTTCAATTCCAAGTTTGGGTATTCGGTACTAGAGTATTCGATCCTATACGTATTGCAAGTATGGCTAAGTATATCCCATTCTTCGCTATCTACTACGTAGTAATGGCAGCTCTTGCTCAAAACTACAGAGTAAAAGACCTTCCAGAGTGGGCTACAATCGCCATCAACGTTGTATTTAACGTTGCAGGATTCATGATCATGGTTTGGTACGCTAACAGCTACTTCATCAACAATGGTGCTATGATCCACGCATCTAACAACATGCACTACATCCACGCATACCCAATGATCCCATCTATTGCAATCGCAACAGTAATGGCACGTCGTATCTACGTTCGTACAGGCAATGCTTGGCTCGCTGGTCTTGTAAATGCTGCATTGATGACAATCATCGGTTGTGCAAACACATCCATCCAAGGCACAGTTGCTTGGACATATGGTGCTTAATTAGATTACAGTTTGCACTGAAATCTCAAAGTAAAAATTGCATAAAATTTTTGATGGGGCGGAAGTTTCCGCCCCATTTTTTTGTGGTTTTTTGTTTGCAAACAAGGTAAAATGCCCTTGTTGCAAAGCAATGTGAAATTATCTAATGTTGGAGTGGCACTACCCTGCGCCTATTTTTCGTAATACCACATTACTTTTTGCTTTTGGTAACAACTACAAAACCGTGTAGTCTTTTGGCAACAACTACATCACTGTGTGGCCTTCGGTGTTGGCAATCACTTTGAAAATGGTAAGTTCTTCGCCAGTGTGGCTATCCACATACACGTAAAATTGGTTTTGGCCGTCGGTGCACTCGAACTCGTAGGCAAGGTACTCTTTGTTCTTGATTTGAACAAGGCTCTTTGCAACGTTGGTAACGCGCAAGTCCTTGTCCAAATGAGTTTTGCACTCCTCCGCGGTGAGTTTACCAAAGTCGATTTTGCGGTCTTGGTGGTTTGTGAGATAGCTTTTTGCCTCCAAACCTACCACTTCGCCGTTAGATGTATCCACAGCTACTTTGATTAGTTCTGGATAGATGATGACATCGTCCACCACAGTTGCGCAGTTGACGTAGGTCACGTAGTCTTGAACGTTACTTACCCAAATGCCTTTGACATCGTAGCCAAGGGATTTACAAAACTCTTCGGCCTTAGCAATGCAAGCGTTACCGTCAAGGTTTTTGCCACCTTCGAACTTTTGGACAGCTTCGTACTCGACAACTCTGCCATCGCTTGTCAGGGTTACTTCGCCCTTTTGCGCTTTGTACACGTAAAGTGGGCATTTTTGCGCGATTTGACGAACAAATTCGTTTTCGCCAAAGTGCTTGTTGACGATTTCGCTACCAGCTTGGTGGCTGATTTTTTTGCCACAAGTAATTTGTTTTTGCTCTACCGAGTCGGAAAAAGGTCCGTCATAGATAAGTTTTTCGTACTCGAAGGCATCGTCTTGAGCGGAGTTGAGCATATCCGTCAAGTCGCCGACGCCGTCCATGCCTGTGCCATTTGTGATGAACATTGCACTGTCACTTTCGGCATACTGCTGGAAAACATTGTACATATTTTTTGAAACACGCTCCAAGTTTTTGAGTGCCGAGCGCTCGGATTTCTCCAACTGGTTGCCGCTTGCAAGTCTGCCCACCAAGTAGGTTGCATAGTCCTGAGTTTGGTTGGCAAATTTTTCGCATTTAGAGAGAACGTCACTCTTTTCGATAGGCAAATTGGCAAGTTGATTACTTACCTCACTTGCGCAAATTGCCACGTCCGTAAGCAGTTCCGCTTGGTGCTTGGGGTTGTGAGATACCGCCACTTTGCCGAGATTTGCATCAATGTTTTTCAAGGCATCGCAAGTGAGATACAAGCTTTGCTTTTGAGTGTTTTCCACCGCAATTTTGTAGACGTTTTCGTCACTGACGGTGGACATCTTGATACTTTTGATGCGAGCGTCTGTTGTTACGACCTGCCAAATGGCAAAAGCTGTGGCTACGACAAACAGAATTGCGAAAAATGCTATCCAAAATGATTTGATTTTGCTACTTTTTACCATAGTTCACCTCACGCACAAAAGATGTGACTACCAATTGTCACAAGCTGTGGACGTGACCAGATCCACGCGCTGGTTGCTGTGTTGGGATTGAAATAGTACAATGCGCCACCTGATGGGTCCCAGCCGTTCAAAGCATCTTGCGCGGCACGAGTGCACTCGTCGTTGGTACCAAGGTTAATTTGGCCGTCACTGACACAAGTAAATGCACCTTTTTGGTAAATTACACCGGAAATTGTGTTAGGGAACATGCTACTTTTTACCCTGTTCAACACTACTGCTGCAACGGCAACCTTACCTGTGTAACTTTCGCCACGGGCTTCGCCATAGACACAGCAAGAAAGCAGGTACAAATCGGAGTTGGAAATGTTACCTGCGGTAGTTGAACTGCTTGTGGTCTCGGACAAAGTGATGCCCAGCGCCTTGGCTGTTGCTTTGCCCACGATACCATCGACAGTTAGGCCATTTTTGCGTTGAAAGTACTGTACAGCCTTTTTGGTTTGATTGCCAAAAATGCCATCCACACTGCCGGTGTAGTAGCCCCAACGTTTGAGCTTTGTTTGAATTGTGCGTACAGTTTGTCCACGAGAGCCAACCTTGACCACTGCGGCATCTGCCTTGGGCATTATAAATACGGTTGCTACCATCAAAACTGTCACAAGCGCCAAAACAAAGGCAGTAAGTTTTACTTTTTTTGTTACTGACACAAAAAAAATCCTCCTTGAATATTTTCCGTTAGTATGAGTTTGTAGTGGGAAAATATGCAAGAAGGATATCTGTGACACACAAACAACAATTAGTCTGTGGTTGGCGAAATAACAAGAAACAGTTTTTATCGTAGTCAGCAAGACAATAAGAATCAGTTTTTGCTGTAATCTTCAAACGACAAAACAGTTTTTGCGATGAAAAATTAGTCTATGTGATGGAAAATCCAGCAATTAGCCGCCCAATTTACCTACTGTTTGCCTTCCACTCGTTGATAATTTCCATCAGTTTGCTTTTGAAAACAATGGTGTTTGTGCCGTTAGACTCCGTGCCAACAAAACAAAGTGGGGGATATACCACACACCACCAGTTGTTGCCTTTGCCACTGCCCAGTTCGATGATTAGCGCATCATACACTCCTTGTGGCAGTGTCACACCATTGTAGGCGCGGTCGGGAAAACTTTCTTGACAAAGTTTGACGTTGGATGTGTAGTCAAAACCATTTGCTTGTAGCGTTTTGTCGCAAACTTTTTGGATGTTTTTGAGTTCAGCAGCTACAATTTGCATAGCTTTGGCTTTGGTTGTGGCGTTGGAAAGGTAGGGGGCAAGGTACTCAACAACGGCATTTTTCACGACGTACTTGACGTTTTGGTCGCTGTCGTTATTGCTGTCTGCACGAATATGTATACGAAGAAACTGCTCATTGGTTTGTGCTGGCGCACAAAATACTACTGCTAAAAATGCTAATACTATCACTACTACCGCAAGGGTTTTCATTATTTGCACCTCCATTTGCTTTGGTTATTGACAGTTTTTTGCCAGCGCAACTACCTTTTTGATAGAAACAATGTCGTTTTGTAACGAATTTTGTTGCTTGTAACACAAGGTGCGCACGCCACACTTCGCCCCTACCGAAAAATGTGACCACCTCCTAATGGAAGAGATCCGCCATTGAAATAAGCCGATGACTGCGCACCAAAAGGTGGCATCTTTATACGTGATTGTAGCATATAGCTACTTGCGAAAAAACGCACACAGCCTTACAGCTAATTCTACAAATGCATTGACAAAACACACGAATTGCCAAATAACATAAAAAAAATTTATTTTAGGGTTTGACATTGCGGGCAAAATACTATATAATACTTTCATATTGAAAAGTCTCTGACAAGTAAGGGGAGTAGCGAGAGCATTGCGCTTGGTTGCGTTCGTCATCACAACGAAAGTTCGGACGTAACAATCATGTATTTTGATTTTGCAAGACCTTATGCGACGCTCGCATGGGGTCTTTTTGATTGTAAAAATACACACGGAGGTACATTATGTACAAAAAAAGTAGCACCGAGGTTGTAGAACTTCTACAATCTAACGTTAAGGATGGTTTGACTGCTGAACAGGTGTTTGCCAGTCGCGAAAAACACGGTCTTAACGAATTGCAAGAAAACAAGAAAGAGCCTTGGATTGTCAAATTCTTGAAACAATTTGCTGACGTACTTATCATCATTTTGTTGATTGCCGCAGTTGTTTCCTTGATTGTTGACCCACACGAATGGGTGGAAAGCCTTGTTATCTTTGTAGTTGTACTGCTCAACGCAATTTTGGGTGTTGTGCAAGAAAGCAAGGCGGAAAAATCACTGGAAGCGTTGAAGAAGATGTCTTCGCCAAACTGCAAAGTCATCCGCAACGGCCAAGTTGACCAAATCCCAAGTAGCGAACTTGTTGTTGGCGACATCATCTTGGTAGAGGCAGGAGACTTTATCCCTGCGGACGCACGTTTGATTGACGCAGTAAACCTTCAAGTGGACGAATCTGCCTTGACAGGCGAAAGCTTGCCAGTAAACAAGCACGTTGATGCCATTACTGACGAAGTAACTGCTCTTGGTGACCGCAAAAATATGCTGTTTAGCTCCACATTTATCACTGCTGGTCGTGCAAAGGCTGTTGTTACCGCAGTTGGTATGGAGACGGAAATCGGCAAAATTGCTGGTATGCTCAACTCTCAAAAGAAAACAACCACACCACTTCAAGACAAACTTGAACAAGTTGGTAAAGCTATTGGTATCATCTCCATCCTTATCTGCTTGGGCGTGTTCCTTTTGGACTGGTTGTTGGTAGAAGGTGGTAGCACCGAATCTATCGTTGACTGCTTCAAATTGGCAGTATCCCTTGCTGTTGCAGCCGTACCCGAAGGCTTGGCAACCGTTGTAACAATCGTTTTGTCACTGGGTGTACAAAAGATGGCAAAGGAAAATGCCATCGTAAAGAAATTGCCCGCAGTTGAAACACTTGGTTCTACAAGTATTGTTTGCTCAGACAAAACTGGTACATTGACACAAAACAAGATGACCGTTTTGGAGGTTTACGACAACGGCAAGCTCAACCTTTTGAGCGACCTCAACGAAAGCAACCATCAACTTATCTCTCACTTCGCTCTTTGCTGTGACGCTAAAATCGAAGTTATCGACGGCGTTGAAAAACGTATCGGTGACCCAACAGAAACAGCTTTGATCGAGCTCAACAACAAATACGGTATTGACATCTCTGGTATTGAACGCGTTGGCGAAATTCCATTTGACAGTGACCGTAAACTGATGACAGTTGTTGTAAAACTTGATGGCAAGTACGTTTCCATCACAAAGGGTGCTCCTGATATCATGCTCAACCGCGTGACAAACAAAGACGTTTTGCCAGGCGTTGAAGAAGGTATCTTAGAAATGTCCTCTCGCGCATTGCGTTGTTTGGCATTGGGTATCAAAGTGTTTGATGAAATGCCCGAAGTAAACGACGACCTTGAACACGATATGGAACTGATTGGCGTTGTTGGTATGATTGACCCACCACGTCCAGAAGTTATTGACGCTATCCGCGTGGCACGCATTGCTGGTGTTCGCACCATCATGATTACTGGTGACAACATCATAACAGCAAGTGCTATTGCAAAACAACTTGGTATCCTTGACGAAGGTCAACGTGCTATTGGTTCTGACGAACTTGACGCAATGAGCGACGAAGAATTGATGGCTCACATCGCAGAGTTCTCCGTATACGCACGTGTTGCACCAAAAGATAAAGTTCGTATCGTAACAGCTTGGCAAGCACACGGCAAAGTTGTTGCGATGACAGGCGATGGCGTAAACGACTCTCCTGCACTCAAAAAAGCCGACATCGGTTGCGCAATGGGTATCACTGGTACAGACGTATCCAAAGAAGCTGCCGATATGATTTTGGTAGACGACAACTTCTCCACCATCATCAAGGCCGTAAAACAAGGTCGTGGTATTTACGACAACATCCGTAAGTGCGTTAAATACCTTCTTTCCAGTAACATTGGTGAAGTTTTGACAATCTTGCTTGCAACAATCATCACTGGTCTCAAAATCCCTGGATGGGAACTTGGTATCCCACTTGCTGGTATCCACCTGTTGTGGATCAACCTCGTAACCGACTCACTGCCCGCGTTTGGTCTTGGTATGGAAGCGCCCGATGACGAAATCATGCTTCAAAAACCACGTCCAAAGACAGAAGGTTTCTTTGCTAACAACTTGGCACTCCACATCGTTTTGGAAGGTATTTGCGTTGGTTTGTTGACATTGACAAGCTACATCATCGGCGAAACTGTTATCGGTAACCACGAAGTTGGCTCCACAATGGCATTTGTTACACTTGCTTTGACACAGTTGTTCCACTCCTTCAACGTAAAGAGCGAACACACCATTTTCCATAAGTCCACATTGAACAACAAGATGTTGAACCTTGCGTTTGTTCTTGGTTTTGTTCTTCAAATGGCAGTTGTTTACATCCCGGGTCTCAACACTGGCGTATTCCAAACTGTTGCACTCAAATGGAACGAATTGTTGATTGCTATCGGCCTTGCATTGGCAATGGTAGTTATCATGGAAGCATACAAGCTTGTTGTAAAACTTGTATCCAAAGCAAAAGCATCCAAATAGTTGCAAAAATAACACAAAAACAACAAAACCGCTTTGAATTTTCAAGGCGGTTTTTTTGATACAGTTTTACAATAAAAAAGATGGCATTGCGCACTTGCTGTGCCAACAAATAAAGCCGTTAGAAAAGTAAATATCATTGATTTTTTATGCCAAAATCTATCATTTTGCCAGCCTGTTTTGCAGTCAAAAATTGCAACTCGGGCACAAATACTATTAGTACAATTTGAATCAAAAACTCTCGTTATAAATAAAACTTATGGGGTTATCAGTTTTATGTATGCGTGGCTAGCAAAATAGGTTTTGCTATATTCCCGATAATATGATATAATATACAAGGTATGGTGTAATTTTGACAAAATGCGTCACGCAAAAGGGTTTTCGCTACGCAGACGGCAAAAAAACATCAACACAAACAAATAGGTAAAAAATCACTGACAACTTTTGGAGGTTATATATGAAAGGTACTACATTGCCATTTGAAGGCACACAAGAACAAGAAGCAACTTTGCGTGCAAAACTTGCCGAACTCAAAAAACAAGGCGGAGCCTTGATGCCTGCATTGCAATTTGCACAAGATTTGTATGGATATCTTCCATACGAAGTGCAAACTATCGTTGCTGAAGAATTGGGTTTGACATTGTCCGAAGTTTACGGCGTTGTTACCTTCTACTCACAATTTAGTTTGTTCCCAAAGGGAAAATACCGCATTGGTATTTGCCTTGGTACAGCTTGCTACGTTCAAGGCTCTGGCGAAATCTACGAAAAGCTCAAGTCTCTTTTGGCTATCGAAAGTGGCGAGTGCACTCGTGACCGCAAGTTTAGCTTGGATGCAACACGTTGCGTAGGTTGCTGCGGTCTTGCGCCTGTAATGACCATCAACGACGACGTTTACGGCAAAATCACACCAGACGACGTTGCAGGTATTTTGGCCAAGTACGAGTAATCGCGAGTTTTGGAGGTCACTATGACTATTGAACAAGTAGCACACATTTTGAATGCTGAGTTCATTTGTTGCGAAGAAAACAAGCACAACGAAGTGCACTCTGCTTGTGGCTCTGACATGATGAGTGACGTTTTGGCTTACGTCAAAGATCAATCGGTACTCATCACTGGTCTTTGCAACCCACAAGTAGTTCGCACTGCTGAAATGATGGATATGGTGTGCATTGTTTTCGTACGTGGCAAACGCCCAAGCGAAGATGCTATCGCTCTTGCAAAACAAAAGGGGTTGGTTATGATGACAACCAAGCACCGTATGTTTTCCGCTTGCGGTCTGTTGTTCTCCGCTGGACTGGCATCGGGTAGATAACTATGGAACACATACATCTTGAGTACGACGTTGACGGCAACAACTTTGTTTCCGCCGGCCAAGCAACGGAAAATGTAAAGTTCTGCTTGAAGGGTTTGGGAATCAATCCCCAAGACATCCGTCGCATTGCTATTGCAATGTACGAGGGGGAAATCAACATGGTTATTCACGCCAACGGCGGAAAGGCCTACGCAGACATTTACATGGACAAGGTGGTAGTTCAGCTTGTAGACACAGGCAAAGGTATTGCCGATATTGAGCAAGCAATGCAACCGGGGTTTTCCACCGCTACCGAAGACGTGCGAGCACTGGGCTTTGGCGCGGGTATGGGACTACCCAACATGAAAAAGTATACCGACGAGTTTGAAATTGAAAGCACTGTGGGTGTAGGTACAAAAATCACGCTGACAGTAAAATTTTAGTTCCTAAACATCAACAACAAAATCAAGGCAGGATATACAAGTTTGACAAACGCTAATTTGAAAAAACTTCATACCGTAACCCTGGATGCATCCAAGTGCATTGGTTGTGGCTCCTGCGTAAAACGTTGCCCTACCGAGGCAATACGTGTGCGCGATGGCAAGGCAAGCATCATCTACGACAAGTGCGTTGCTTGTGGTGAGTGCGTGCGTGTTTGCAAATCGCAGGCAAAAATCCCCAGCTACGACAAGTTGGAGACAATCAACAATTACAAATACAAGATTGCACTTGTTGCGCCCTCCTTCTACGGGCAGTTCAACAACGTGGCAAACATCAACTACATTTTGACCGCTTTGAAAAAGATTGGTTTCGACTTCGTTTTTGAAGTGGGTATTGGTGCGGAGCTTGTGAGCCAAGTTACACAAAAATTGGTAGCATCGGGCAAATTGAGAAAGCCCATCATCAGCACCGCCTGCCCTGCTGTGTTGGAACTGATCAACGAGCGCTTTGAAAACTTGAAACCCAACCTTTTGCCATTGCTTGCACCAGTGGACATTGCGGCAAAGCTTGCTCGCGAAAGAGCAATTACCCACCACGGCGTTGCAGAAAGTGACATTGGAGTGTTTTTCATCTCTCCATGCCCCGCAAAGGTGTTTGCATTGAAGGCAAACAAAATGGTCAACCACAACTACGTTGACGGAGTTCTTTCCGTTGCGGAAGTGTACATGGCGCTTGCACCCATCATTGCCAAACTCAACGAAAGCAAAAATCTTTCGGAAATGGGCGTTTTGGGGCTGCAATGGGCAAGTAGCGGTGGTGAAGCTGCCGGAGCAATGTGCGAAAAGTACCTTGCGGCTGACGGCATCGAAAACGTAATCAATATTTTGGAACGATTGGAAAACGGCAGTATAACAGACGTGGAGTTTGTGGAACTCAATGCTTGTATCGGTGGATGCGTGGGTGGCGTTTTGAACGTGGAAAACCCATTTATCGCAAAGGCGCGTATCCGTCAACTGCGCAAAAAATTCCCTGCTGTGGGTAACACTTTGCAAGACGTTGACAAACCATTGGAGTACTACCTTGTGGAGCGTCAACTCATTTCCGACGGACAAAGCTTTGGCAGTAGCCGTCAAGTGGCATTTGAAAAGCTGTTGGAAATCCAACGCTTGTACCAAGATTTGCCACATCTTGACTGCGGATTTTGCGGAGCGCCCAGTTGCCGAGCTTTTTGTGAAGATATCGTGATGGGTAGAATCCCTGCTGATACAGTTTGTCCAATGGACAAAGGACAAAAACAATGACAGTAAGACAACTTGCAACACTACTCAATGCTACTACCATTGCCGAAAGTGACTTTGACAGACAAATTGTAGGCGGTTACGCCGGAGATTTGTTGAGCTTTGTGATGGGTAGAGCCATGCCAGACTGCGCTTGGTACACCATCATGACAAACGTCAACGTGTGCGCTGTTGCCACATTGACCGACTGCGCTGTGGTTGTACTGTGCGAAGACTGCCAACCTGACGAAATGCTTGTTGCACGAGCACAAAGTCAAGGTATCAACGTGATTGCGACAAGTCTTGATATGTACGGAGCCATTGCTCTTGTTGCAAAACAAGGCTAACTGCACCACATCAACAATAACAATGAAAATAACCTACGATTTGCATATTCATAGTGCTTTGTCCCCCTGTGCAGATGACTTGATGACACCTGCCAACATTGTGGGTTGGGCAAAGTTGAACGGCATCGACGCTGTTGCCATTGCTGACCACAATGCCATCGCCAATGTAAAGGTGGCGCTTGACGTGGGCAATGCCTACGACGTGGTAGTTGTGCCTGCTATGGAATTGCAAACGGCAGAAGACATACACATACTGTGTTTGTTTGAAACTTTTGAAAATTTGCAAAGTTTTTACAACAGTATTCACTTTGCTGACATAAAAAATCGCGCGGAAATTTTTGGCGAGCAACTGATAATGGACGAGGACGACAACGTTGTCGGTCACGAAGAAAGGATGTTGCTTGTGGCAAGTGGGGTTTCCGTAGAGGATGTTTGTCCACTTGCAAAACAACACGGCGGCATTGCCGTTGCTGCACACATCGATCGCGAAGAAAATGGTATGGTGGCAACACTTGGTACCGTCACAGAGGACTTTTCCGTTGTGGAAATTTCCCCCACTGCTGGCGAAAGCGTACAAATGTACACTATTGGCCGAAAGGTCATCACAAACAGCGATGCGCACGTCTTGGAAGACATTGGCAAGGCTGGCGGTGAGATGGAAGTTGCAGAAAGATCCGCAAAGGGCATTTTGCAGGCGTTGAGGTGAAGGATGCGAGAACTATCTTTGAACATACTTGACATCACAGAAAACTCCCTAAAGGCAAATGCAACTTTGGTCAACATTGACGTGATTGTGTTTAAAAACACACTTACAATTGCCATCAAGGATAACGGCTGTGGTATGACACCGGAGTTTTTGGCGAAGGTCGCCGACCCCTACACCACCACTCGCACAACACGAAAGGTTGGCTTGGGCATCCCACTCATCAAGATGGAAGCAGAAATGGCTGGTGGAAGTTTTGACATCACATCGCAAGTGGGTATTGGAACAACAGTCACTACAACGTTTGCGGTGGACCACATTGACAGACCGCCACTTGGTGACGTTGGCGAAACAATAATGACGTTACTCACTGAGCTAAACGACACACGAATTGTGTTTACTTATGCTGCCAACGAACAAAGCTTTTGCTTTGACACATTAGAGCTACAACAACAGTTGGAGGGAATTGCCTTGGACACTCCCGAAATACTGCTATTTGTAAAACAAATGATAAATGAAAACATTATGACAATAAATGGAGGTATTCTGCTATGAAAACCATTGCTGATATCAAAGCAATAAGAGACCAAATGAAATCACAAATTGTGGTTCGCGACAAGGACACCAGCGACGAAATTCGCATCATCGTTGGTATGGCTACTTGCGGTATTTCCGCTGGAGCGCGCCCTGTTTTCAACACCTTGATGGACGAAGTTGCTACACGTCAACTCAAAAACGTAAAGGTTGTTCGTACCGGATGTTTGGGTATGTGCACACTTGAACCCATCGTAGAAGTTTTGGAACCAGGCAAGGACAAGATCACCTACTGCCGTGTTACACCTGCAAAAGCAAAAGAAATCATCGAAAAGCACATCATCGGTGGTAATATTTGTACACAATATCTCATTAGCAACGAGGAGTAATAGAAAATGTTTAGAAGTCACGTTTTAGTTTGTGGTGGTACAGGTTGCCACTCCAACCGCAGTGCAGAAATCATCAAGCAATTCAACAAACAAATTCAGGCTTACGGACTGGACAAGGACGTTCAAGTTGTTCAAACCGGATGTTTCGGTCTTTGCGCAGCCGGTCCTGTTGTCATCATCTACCCAGAAGGCGCTTTCTACTCTCATGTGAAAATTGAAGACGTAGAAGAACTTGTTAGCGAACACCTTTTGAAGGGCCGTATTGTAGATCGTTTGTTGCACAAAGACAAAGACGACGAGCCAAACAAGCTCAAGGCTTTGTCCGAGACAAACTTCTACAAAAAGCAAACACGTATTGCTTTGCGTAACTGCGGTGTTATCAACCCAGAAAATATCGACGAGTACATAGCTTACGACGGATACCAAGCGCTCATCAAAGCATTGACAGAAATGACACCACAACAAGTCATTGATGAATTGTTGAAGTCTGGCCTTCGTGGCCGTGGTGGCGCAGGCTTCCCAACTGGACGCAAATGGCAATTTACAAAGGATGCCATTGGCGACATCAAATACGTTGCCTGCAACGCCGACGAAGGCGACCCAGGTGCATTTATGGACCGCTCCGTTTTGGAAGGCGACCCACACGCTGTACTCGAAGCAATGACCATTGCCGGTTACGCTGTTGGCGCGCAACAAGGTTACATCTACATCCGTGCAGAGTACCCCATCGCCGTTGAACGTCTGCGCGTAGCTATCAACCAAGCTCGTGAATACGGCCTACTTGGTAAAAACATTTTGGACACAGGTTTCAACTTTGATATCGACATCCGTCTTGGCGCTGGCGCATTTGTTTGCGGTGAAGAAACAGCCCTTATGACAAGTATCGAAGGTCACCGTGGTGAACCAAGACCTCGTCCTCCATTCCCAGCTGTAAAAGGTTTGTTCGGAAAGCCAACACTCCTCAACAACGTTGAAACTTACGCTAACGTTGCACAAATCATCTTGAAGGGTGCTGACTGGTTTAGACAACTTGGTACAGAAAAGAGCGCAGGTACAAAGGTATTTGCTCTCGGTGGCAAAATCAACAACACTGGTCTTGTAGAAATCCCAATGGGTACACCACTCCGTCAAGTTGTTGAAGACATCGGTGGCGGTATCCCCAATGGTAAAAAGTTCAAAGCTGCTCAAACAGGTGGTCCAAGTGGCGGATGTATCCCTGCACACTTGATTGACACGCCAATCGACTACGAAAGCTTGCTCGCAATCGGCTCTATGATGGGCTCTGGCGGACTTATCGTTATGGACGAAGACAACTGTATGGTTGACATTGCAAAGTTCTTCCTTGAGTTTACAGTTGACGAATCTTGCGGTAAGTGTACAGCTTGCCGTATCGGTACAAAGCGTTTGTACGAAATGCTCTGCAAAGTTACCGAAGGTAAAGCAACAATGGAAGACCTTGACGAAATGGAACAATTGTGCTACTACATCAAAGAGAACTCTCTTTGCGGTCTTGGCCAATCTGCTCCAAACCCAGTACTTTCCACATTGAAGTACTTCCGTGATGAATATGTAGCGCACGTACGTGACAAGGTTTGCCCTGCTGGCGTATGCAAAGCTTTGCTTAGATACAAAATTGACCCAACAAAGTGCGTTGGTTGTACACTTTGCGCGCGCAACTGCCCTGCTAACGCTATCCGTGGTACAGTTAAACAACCACACGTTATCGACAGCGATTTGTGCGTGAAATGTGGCGCTTGCGAATCTAAATGTAAATTTAAGGCTATCTACAAGGAGGGTGGCAAGAAATGATTAACTTGAAAATTAACAACGTGCCCGTTCAAGTAGAGGCTGGCACTACAATTCTCGAAGCTGCAAAAAGCATCGGCATCAAAATCCCAACACTTTGCTACTTGAAAGAAATCAACGAAATTGGCGCTTGCCGTGTTTGCGTTGTAGAAGTAAAAGGTATGCGCAACCTTGTTGCAAGCTGCGTTTACCCAGTGTTTGAGGGTATGGAAGTGTTCACAAACAGCGAAAAGGTTTTGAACGCTCGCAAAACAACATTGGAACTTATCCTTTCCAACCACAAAAAGGATTGCCTTTCCTGCGATCGCAACACTAACTGCGAATTGCAAAAACTCAGCTACGAATACGGCTGCGACTGCCACCGTTTCCAAGGCGCAATGTGCGATGAACCACAAGATACATCCACAGAGTTCATCATCCGCGACAACACAAAGTGCATTTTGTGCCGTAGATGCGTTGCTGTTTGCAACAAGACCCAAGCGATCGGTGTTATCGGCGCAAACGAACGTGGTTTCAACACACACATTAACACTGCTTTCGATATGAACTTGTCTAACACACCATGTATTGGTTGCGGACAATGCGTTACAGTTTGCCCAACAGGCGCACTTGTTGAAAAGGACGAACTCACTCGTGTGAAGGAAGCTCTTTCCGACCCCAAAAAGTACGTTGTTGTTGGCTCTGCTCCGTCCGTACGCGCTGCTCTTGGCGAAGAATTTGGCAATCCAATTGGCACAAACGTAGAAGGCAAAATGGTACGCGCGCTTCACCTTTGCGGATTTGACAAGGTATTTGACGTAAACTGCTCTGCTGACTTTACCATCATGGAAGAAGCAACTGAACTTTTGGGACGCATCCAAAACGGCGGACAACTCCCAATGTTTACAAGCTGCTGCCCAGGTTGGATCAACTACATTGAGCACAACTACAGCGATTTGTTGCCACACCTTTCCAGTTGCAAATCCCCACAAAATATGTTTGGCGCTTTGATCAAGCACGTTTTTGCAAAACAAAACAACATCGATCCAAAAGACGTGTACGTTGTTTCCGTAATGCCATGTACTGCAAAGAAAGGGGAAAAACTCCGCACATTTACAGATGGTATCGTAGACGTAGACGCTGTTTTGACAACACGCGAACTTGCAAGACTCATCAAGAACAATGGTTTGGACTTCAACAACCTTCCCGATGAAGTAATGGATAGCCCATTTGGCGAATACACAGGCGCTGCATTGTTGTTTGGTGCAACTGGTGGCGTTATGGAAGCAGCTCTCCGCACCGCTGCTGAAATGCTTGGTGGCGACCCATCTGCTGATATCGAGTTCAAGCAAGTTAGAGGTCAAAAGGGTATCAAAAAGGCATCCTACAACATCAATGGCGTAACAGTTAAAGTTGCGGTTGTAAACGGTATCAGACAAGCTCAAGAAATTTGCGAACAAATCCGTGCTGGCAAAGCTGACTACCACTTTGTGGAAGTTATGACTTGCCGTGGTGGCTGTGTAAACGGCGGCGGACAACCTATCAACCCAGACTTCAACAGTGATAGAGCAACACTCATTTCCAAGCGTTCTAACGTACTTTACAAGGGCGACAAGGCTATGGCAAACCGCACAAGCCACACAAACGCATCCGTACTTAAAGTTTACGAAGAATTCCTTGGCAAACCAAACAGTGGCAAAGCTCACAAGTTGTTGCACACAAGCTACTCTGCAAAGCCAAAGTACACAAAGGAATAATTACTGTGTAATACAGAAAATGCCATCTCGGTTGAGATGGCATTTTTTTGTGTAAAATTGCACTACTACAGCAAAAGGACCTGCCAATTTGACAGGTCCTTTCGGTAAAATATTGTGGATTATTGAGCGAAGTTCAATGTGTTGATAATTTTGTTACCATCAGCATCTGTAACAGAAATAACGCAAGCTGCGTAGTAAGTTTTGCCATTCCAGTTGCACATTGCGATTTCAAACGTCAGTACTTGACCTTGATAATCGTTAAGCCAAGCGTATTGACCTGAACCACTACTGTAGAGAGTGAGATAGTTTGCTCCAGTCGCATCTTGCAAAGTAACTTTCGAATAAGTACCCATATTTTCAACAACAAACTTTCCTTCTACTACATAAACTTCTGTTGAGTGGTCATCAAGGGGACTAAGTTCGTACAATTCCGCAATTGTTTTTCCTGTAATGAAGTAGCTTGTTTCGTAGTCGTGTTCGCCGTAGTAGTTTGCAAGAACTGTGGCATCGTCAATTACAATTTGTCCAACATAGCTTGTAGCGGAATCGTTCTTTTTGTGGTGCTTTTTGATGCCTTTAACAACAACTTCATTTCCAGCTTTGAGTTGTGCTGCAATTTCCGCAGTTGCGCGTACTGCAATCATACCTGTGCTATCGCAAATGTAGAACGCGCCATCTTGGTTTACAACTGAAGACATAACAATACCGCGGAGTGTTACCTCGGTACCATCAGCTGTTGCGATGATTTCTGCAACGGTTGGTGTTTGAATTTCTTCGGATTTTTCCAACTCAACGGAAACAGTTTTTGTTGCTGTGTAGCTACCAAACGTTGCAGTGATTGTGATGTTGCAGGAGCCTTCGCCAACAAGATTCAAAACTGTGTTGTCTGCGCCTGTTGTTACTGTTGCAACTGATGTGTCGCTGGACGCGTAAGTCAATGTTACGTTATCCGCGTTGATAATCTCGTTGGAGTAGCTGTTTGGAAGCTCGATCGCTGGGTCAGCACCGAATACACCACTCTCGAACAAATCAACAACTGCGTACTCGATTGCAAAAGCGGGAACGTCTTCAGCTGGGAAGCTGAAGTTTGCAATTTCTTCAACGTGTACTGGCAACAAGCGCCAGTTGCAACCAGATGCGGAAGATTTTGCATTCAATGCTGTGTAGTAGACAGTGCAAACTTTGCCATCAAACTCATCCAACCATCCAAAGTCAGAGCCGTTGCATTGTGTGTAAACGTAGGTACCAGTTGCGCCATCAAGGTCATCAATATAGTAGTTTACAAATCCAGGGTTTTGCGCTTTCTTAATTATAGCGGTAGATTTAACCACCAAAGAAGTAATGTTTTCGCTAAATTCGGTGTTCAAAAGTTGTTTTACTGTAGTTTCTTGAACCCAAGTTTTGTCAAACTCGTGAGTTTGGTTATCGTTGGAAACAATCACTGCGCTTTCAATTTGGCAAGCACCAATGTATCCGTGATCTTGTGCAGCAGATTGTTCTGTTTCCAAAATCCAATATGTTTTGGAACCAGCAATCTCAACTTTGTTACCAACTTCGACTTGTTGAGCAATATCTCCGCTGTAAACATAGATGGAAGATGTATCGTCCACCAAAATTATACCACTTGGGATACGGCCGTTAGCGTAAGTAATAGCAGCAACAACGCCTTGCAACTTGAGTTTATAGCCCTTTTGAGCAGAACGTGCTTCGGCGATTGTGCGAGATGGGTACTCACTTGGGTCAATTTCTACTTTCACGTGTTCAAAGTCAAGAATCTCTGCTCTGTTGGATTGAGTGCTCATTTCAGGAGTACCATTGTACGCCTTCAAAACACCCTTCAAAACGACTATATCGCCTTTTACAGGCCTATCTGTTGCGTCACCGTACAACGTGCCGGCGATTTCACAGCCGTAAACGTAAATGGAACCTGTTGTATCAGAAACAGTCATTTCGCCATAGATGCTATTCTTAACTTCAACAATAGTACCAATAATTGTGTACTCGGTTGTTGTTGGTGTATCCCCCGCAGCGATAGCCAGTTCGCAAGCTTGAGCGATTGTGATGTGCTCATACTTTTCCGCAAGGGGGCTGTTATCTTCGGCAAGCTCGCCGTATTGGTTGCCACAAGTTGAGCAAGTTGCCTTTTCTTCAATAGTAGCTGTGCCACCAGAGCATGCGACTTTGTCAAGTTGCTCGGTGCAACCATCAAATGTGCAGTTGTGCCAGTGGTTTGTGCCGTCAGATGTCCATTGTGATGCAGGTGTGTGGGTGTGGTTTTCCAAAGTTTCGCACGCTGTTGCAAGAACAAGTGACAAAACCAACACAACTACAAGCAAAAAGATCTTAGTGAGTTTTTTCATTGGTACCCTCCTCAAAATAATTACACCACTATTTTACAACAACAAACAAAATAAGGCAAACTTTTTGTAACGCTCAAAAAGCAACTTTGTAAACAACTTTTTCACATTTGGTAATAATTATTGTAGGCGGAACGCCAAGGCAAAAACATCAAAAAAAGTATGTCAAATGGCTTTACTTATGGCGTATTTTGTGGTAAAATACTTTAGCAGCTGAAAAAACTCGCATACCGGATTTGGAGAAATACCCAAGAGGCCGAAGGGGCGCCCCTGCTAAGGGTGTAGTACGGGATACCGTAGCGAGGGTTCAAATCCCTCTTTCTCCGCCACAAGGGACCTAAAACGAACCAACAAAGTTTGGGATAGTTTAGGTCCTTTTTTATTGCAAAAAACAGAAGTGTAAAATATGGCTACGTCTTGATTCTAGTTCCTGTACTGTTTGCAATGTAATTTGCTTTTTTGTTTTATCATCACCTATTGCCGCATTTGTAAAAAAAATACTGCGTTAAAACCTAAGACAAGCACTCCTTGAAATATCATGGTTTTTGTGATATAATTATGCTTATTTATATTGTGAGGTAATGCATGATATTTTCTCCAAATCTTTACTTTATTTCTAAACAAGACATTCCAGCCACTCTAATGATAGATACGACTACAGAATTTCTCTTTACAAACCACGGGAAATACTGTAAAAAAATGGACGTTAGAACAACTCGGGGTAACATTTTTGAACTGTCAATACAGTATGAAGACGAACAAACACGCAACGAAATTATAGATTTGTTCTGTGCTGCATACACGGTTGTTGCAGCATACAACCATTATGATATTTTTGAACTACTCCCTACTGCTGGAGTTCCGAAATTCTCAGCATGCCAAGGTGATGATAATGCTTACTTAGCTTGCCTTCTGGTTCAAAAATGTTATAAGAATCAAAGCTATAAAAATGCACTTTGTAAGTACCACGTGGCACACGAAACATATACTCTCCATCCTATGGATTTGGATCCCATATATGAGCCAATTAATACGAATATGGTATTAACTGAAAACATCAGAATAGCCTATGTTGTTATTGTTTGCTATTCAATTTTAGAGGAGCTTGGGCTTCAAATAATCACAAAGCGCCTGGAATGCGGACAAAACGAAAGTAGCGTAACTGCTGATGGAAAAGCTTGGAATTCAGAAGTTTTAGGAAGATTAAAAAACGCACTTGTATCAAATGGGATAGATCCCAACACGAATATCATGTGGCTTTCCAGAAATGGATTACCACGTCCATTCAAGCACAAGGTTGTTGACACTAGCAATCCCTGCGAATGGAATGACGGAGCAGTTCTTAAAGACTTTAATATCAAAATAACCGATGCAATTCTAGAACTGAGTTATATGAGAAGTCATCTTGCTTCTCATGGTGTCGGGGATCGAGTCCTAAAACTTACTGTATACGACGCAGAAAATGCATTCCATCTCGCGAGAATGCTTTTGCTTAATTTCTTTAACATAAAAATATATTAACATCAAAAAAAAAATAAAACAATAATGCTTTCGGACCTAAAACGAACCAACAAAGTTTGGAATAGTTTAGGTCCTTTTTTGTTGCAAAAATAAGTAAGTAGAATCTTAAAAGTTAGGTGGCTGTGTAGATACACAACCACCTTTTTGCTGTTTAGATGTACATTCTAACTAACATCTTTTGCAGTTGCACTGGCTTGTTTTGTATGACGTACTTCATGTTGCGGTATTTTTTGTAAAACAAAAAGCCCTGACTGTCGTCAGGACTTGTTTGTGTTGGAGTGTTGTAGATGATGTCAATATGGTCATCGTACAACACAATTTCCTTTATTAAATGTGTAATTAGCATTTTGGGCTCAAGCTTTAGCGCCATTGCGTAAAACTCTCGCATTTGTGTTTCTGTTAGCGTGTAAATAACTTTGTTTTGCTCAATTGCGATGTTCTTTTCAATATCTTCCAATTTGGCTTCCAGTTCGTGCAGGCGCTTGTTAGTAGTTGCAGATGAAATACCGTTTTCCAATGCTTTTACAAGATTGTTCAATGCCGTTTGCGTTTGCTTGTGCTCCTTTTTGAGTAATGCCATGTAGCTGCTTTGTCTTGCTTGACGCTCTTGTTCTTCCATTAGGTCTTTAATTATTCTATCCATGTACTCTTTGCTTTTTAAGCACTCCATAAGTGCATCCATAACAAACTCTTCCAAAAACTCCTTGCGTACCATCTTTTTACTACAGCCGTTGTGACGCTTTCTGCCAAAGCACTTGTAATACCTTTTGACACGGCCATCCCTTGCTGTGCCAGTTTCGCCAGATATTGTATCGCCACAGTAACCACACCTTACCTTGTTGCGCAAGATATATACCACTTCTGTACTGTGTTTGCCATACTTCACCTTTTTAGTTTTGATGCGAACTTTATCAAAGATGTCTTGGGGCACTATTTGTGGATAGATATTGGTAAATACCTCATCTCCATGTCTGTACACCCCAGAATACTTTTCGTTCTTTAGCATGTTGTATATGGTATTTCGTGCAAATGGCTTACCGTTGTACGTAATGCCTTTTGCGTTTAATTCCTTAATAATATCTTTTGCAAAAACTCCTTGCGAGTATTGCAAATAAACGTATCTCACAACTTCTGCTCTTTCTTCGTCAATGACCACTTTGTGGTTTACAACCTTGTAGCCATACAAAATTGTGCCACCAGTAAAATTACCCTTCAATCTGCTTTCTCTCATACCTCTTTTTACCTTTTGTCTTACGTCTTCGGAATAGTACTCATTGTAACCTTCGATGATGCTTCTAAACAGCTTGCCTTCGGGTGTATTGGGAATATTTTCCATTGCTGACACAAGGGCAACCTTGTTGTTTTCTAGCTTCCTACGGTTGTTAACGGCCTCGTATTGGTTGCGAGCAAATCTGTCCAGTTTGTACACCAAAACCATGTCCCAATTCTTTTTGTTGGAATCCTTTAGCATACGCTGGAATTCTGCTCTGTTGTCGTTTGTGCCTGTTTGTGCCCTATCTACGTACACATCCAGTATGACTATATTATTCTTGAGTGCGTAGTCCTCGCACACTCGGATTTGTCCTTCGATGGACTGCTCCGTTTGGCTATCTGATGAATAGCGTGCATAAATTACTGCTCTTTTAGCTTCCATAATTCTTTTCTCCTTTTGTGTATTTAGTCTCTGTTTTAATCTCTGGTTGCTTTTTGACGGCAAAAGTCTGCAAAATCTTCCACATTTTGTTCGGTCACATACCGCAGCGGGTATGTGACCTTGCAAGAATGTGTTTCTTTCTTGTCTTTTGCTCGCCAAATCGCAATTCGCTAAGCAACCATTTATTGCAACAGAGACTATAAATTTTGTTTTGTGCCTTTCGGCAGCACCGATCAAGAAACGGAAAGGACGGTTCGGTCAAGGATAAAAGCAAAAAGTTTTGCTTTGGGTGCGAGTTGTTCTTTGTCGCTATTCAAAACTTTTTCGCCTTGACGGGATGGTACTTTTCGTTTACCCAACCACACGAAAGGCACTTTTGCGTAGGGGCGCTAAGGTGTCTCTATCACTAGTAAGTAAATTGTATTTTTCATTTAGTTACATGTGGGCATTTTGTCTGCCAGGCCTAGGCAGTATTCCCCAATAATCTCACCATCTACCATGCACACAAAGGTGTCTGCAATAATGACCTTGTTACCACGAGTGCCATATTCGCAAAGCACGTCGTAGTCGTCAATGTCCGAGACAATGAACGTAGGTAAATTACGAGAATACACGATACGTTCCCCACTTTTGTACAGGTATTTCATCATGTACTTGAGCGACCTATCTAACTCAAGCTCACAGATAAGTGCAAAGTCATTTCTGCCAAATCTACCCAAGAAGTGTGTATTTTGCAAAGTTATTTGCATACGTTTGTTTTGAGTATCGTAGTCTGTCACTTCTTGTAGTTGGCCTACCATTTGCCCATCAGGAATATGTAGTAGGCAATGGAAATGCAACCTGTTGCTTTTGGGAGAAAACTCCCACACGCCTATGTATTTCCAATTGCGCCTACTGGCAAAGTGTCTTAGGGTGTTGAGTAAAGATTTCCTAAACGTTGTTTCTGTATGTTTCTTGTCGTCATAGGTAAATGTGCAAAAGTAATTCCATTTTTGTAATCTTGCCTTTCTAAATAATCTTTGTGCTCTAACTGCAAAGTTTCGCTTCTCTTTTTGTATATATTCCTCAACAAATAACCTGGCTTGCATTTCGTCTTCGAAGTACTCACGCATGCCTTCAATTATCTTGTTGTTTCTTTCAACTTTACTCATGTTTGCCGTTTCTTTGTACAGCCGGGCAAACGTATCTTTTAACTGGGCTGTTGCCACTTTTTTATTCGTGGTCTTGTAGTCACAGGGTGTTTGCATATTGTTGTCCGTGCAAACATCACTACTTGCGGACTTTTTAGTTTTACGTCTTACAGGACGAGTAGTTGGAATAATTGCAATAGGATGCCCACCATCGTGGTAGACTTTGGCTTTTGGTATATCCATGGGTTTACTCCTTTGGAATCTCTTCCGCTTCCTTTTGTAATCTAACAAGCTCCAATACCCTTGCAAGCAAAGTGACAGCCATTGCCTTTTCCTCACTTTCGCTTAACGAGTCCAAACTGGGCTTGCCGATGTGTGTAATATGTAGTTGCTTCTTTTGGTCCATATGCGGCACCTCCTTTGTAAGATATTTCAAAAAGCAATGTTGGTGCTGACAACACGCTTTGTTGACAAAAAAATAGCGAAAGGTTCAACACCCTTCACTATACATACTAAATTTCACCCTAAAAATGAGGTAAAATTCTCAAAATATTTTTAGTATTTGTAAAATTCGATACAATTTGGACCTTTCACCCCCCCAAAAAAAAACAAAAAAGCACCAGATATTTCTTCTGGTGCTTTGATGGTGTTTTTGTCCCGTTAAATTCAGGTCAACAAAAAAAATCGTGTTAGTAAAAAAAATAGATTTCACTTGAAAACGCTTGACATTTCAAAATGAAATTGATATAATGCCATTAGAAACATTAAGGAGGAAACTAAAATGACAAAATTTGCTGAAAGGGTAACCTTATTAATGAAAGAAAAAAACTTAACTCAAAAAGATGTTTCTACTCTTAGCAAGGTGAGCGAAGCTTCCTTGTGCAGATATCTAAAGGGTGCAGAGCCTCGTATGGATATAGTAATGAATGTCGCAAAAGCATTAGGGGTAACCGTTAACTATCTTCTTGGAAAATCCGAAGAAAGAAATGCTGTCGATATTGTCGATATTTTTGAAGAAACAAAGATGGTAGTTGCGCGAAACAAAAAATCACTTACAAAGGAGCAAAGAGCAGAGCTAATCAGTATCCTGTTTGACAATTAATTTATGGCTTATGGAAAGAACAATATTGAACCAGAAGAATATGCAATGTTAGAGCAAGAATCACTAGATGTTAGGGCTACTTATGGTTTGTTTGACAATTTTATAGATATTTTTGATTTTGTCACCAATATCCTTGGTGCGAAGCTGGTAAAGTACTCTTCTTTCTCAGAAGACAAGCGCTCAAAGTTATGTGATTACTGCGATAGAGGCTTTACACTTTTCCAGGATTATGGTGACGGTTATTTGAGACCGACTATTTACTATAACGACGACTTGCCCTTAGGCAATCAGAGATACACGCTTGCACACGAAACAAGACATATTATTCACCAGGAAACCAATCCTTCAAGCAAGGATGAAGCTTATGCTGAATATTTTGCTAAAGTTTTTCTTGCTCCCAAGTTTATGGTTATTCAATGTAATACCGATTCTGAAGAAACAATCGAATGTGAATTTGGTTTATCTAAGGAAGCGGCAAAATACACATTGATTAGCATAAGGAAGCGTTTGGATGTGTATAAAAAAACTCTTTTCCCGTTTGAAAAAGAGTTTCTAAAACTTAAAAATTTATAAAGCCTAAATAAACATAAAGGAAAAGCGCAGCAGTTACTGCAATAACTACCACGCTTAAGATTGAAGATTTCTCTTCGGAATCTCAAATGAGTATATCACAATCCTTCCTTTATGTCAAATATTTTGACGACAGCCAAAGGCTGAATATTTTAATTTGGAGGTTCATGTGAATACTCAAAATCATACGCCACGAGGGCGTAAGGACGTTTTTCATGCGTTTTTAGCGAAAAATGCATCGTTCGTTGGCACATTGGAAATACCAACGATACGCACAAGTAACAAAATTCCGAACAAAATTATACCGTTTTCTGAAGCAATGCACACCTGTGACTATGATTGTTGGGTTTGCTTTTACGAAGATGATTGGCGATTTGAATGTTTATGGAACAATCCCACAAGGTATTTGGCACGGCTTAAAAAGTTTCGAGGTGTAATTTCGCCAGATTACAGCTTGTACAGTGACATGCCGCTCGTTTTGCAATACTACAACATTTATCGCAATCATTTGTTGGCGCACTGGCTAACGGAAAATGGCATTGAAGTTTTGCCTAATGTTCGATGGGGTGACAGTAGAACCTTCAAAGAGGCTTGTCTTGGCATTGAAAAGAATAAAACCATTGTTGTTGGCACACAGGGATGTATTAAATCTTTACAATACAAAAAAGAGTTTATTGATGGACTTGACTACGTAGTAGAACAATTGCATCCCAAAACCATCATTGTATACGGCAGCGCACCTAATAAAATCTTTTCATTGGCTAGGATGTACGGAATAGAAATCCTACAATTCGATTCCCAATTTCACAGAACTCACAACAAGGGGGATGCGCGAGATGGGTAGAGGACATTGTGGATTGTTTAGGGGAACAAAAGGATCAAAAACTGTTTACGGATTCATCACGAAAGTTAATAAAGACAAACAGAACAAGCACATTCCAACAAGTAAAAACTATGTACAAGGAAAAAGTATAATTTCAATCAGTGCAACTAAATGTCAGCAACTAATTAATACACATGCGGGTACAGGAACAAAGCTAAGTAATAATAAAGAACGTATCGATTTTGGAGAAATAATAGGCACATACATATCACATAAAACAGGCAAACACTATCCTACAACCATGGGTATTGTTCATTATTCTAAGACAGGAACACATATTGTACCTGCAACACCGAAAGGGTTCAAGGAGGAGTAAATAATGGGATTTTACGAAAAAGAAAATAATGGTTTTACTATTTTATATTGTTATGTTTCAGAACATCCAAACGACACATACACATTTATATATGATGATAGAAAAATAATGGTAACGTTTGATTGTATGTATGAGACTGATAATGGGCTCGATATTGGTGAGGATGGATATGAGGAGTTTAATGCTATAGCTTTTCTTGATTTAGCCATAAACGAACTTTTTGAAGTAAACTACTCAAACTTGCCAAAGGCTATTATGTGTGGAGATTTGAGAATTTTGTAAAAACAAGCAAAACGAAAGTCCTAAATTCTAACAAAGAGTTTAGGACTTCTTATTTATGTTCTTCAACCACTTTTGCCATTGAGTGTTACCCAAGCCATAGTTGGTATCCGTTTGTAGCAGATAGTCAATTTTGCCTTGTATATTTGTTGCCGTGCAACCTGCAAGCAATTGCTCCAACACGTCTTTGTCTTTGTTGACATAGTTGAAGTACAAATCCAATACAGAGTTTAGGTATTCGTTTGGAGTTTCTATCTTTTTGCGCTCAACTACAATTTGTGTGTACAGTTGATGAATGCCGTGTACTCTAACGGAAATGGTACTTGTTACCATCTGTTGCTTTTCGTCACAAAGACAAATCTTAACTGGTTTGTTGTACCCCAGTTGCTCAAAGTAAGCCAGTATTGTTAGCAGGTTAATTTGGCAAAACATGTCTGTGCCAAAGTACAATCTAATGTTTTTGTCCACTGTAATTTGCTCAACAAAGTCCATTGTAATGGTTTGGTAGCTTTCCCTTGTTTCGCCATGCGTTTTACAACGTTCAGCAATGAACTCTTCGGAAAAGATGTCTTTAGTAGGATTACCATCCACCATAGCTTCGTTAAAAGCCACAATTTTGCCAAATATTTTGTATTTGCGACGTTGGCTTAGCATCGCCATGCCCGAAACAACGTTTAGCACATTCTTAATAGCCAACCTAAACTGTTGTTCTTTAATGCGTAGTTTATTGCGTGCTTTTTTGTTGTAGTATCTGTGTCCAAGCAACTCATCATATTGCTGTGTTATCCACCATTTTTCTTCGCTGGGGTAGTAAACTCCGGGAATAAACTTATGCGCCTTCCAATTCCAGCTACGTATTCCACCAGGGTTATCTGCGTCATACAGTTTTGCAAAGGTTAATCCTGTAACGTCTGGGCTATCTCCAATATATGAGTAGCAGTTTGCGCCCTGTTGCCCCTTTACCAATTTGGTAGGAGTAATTTGTATGTGCCCTTCTTTTCCCAGCTCACGCAAGGTCTTTTGAATGGTTCTTTCCGACACAGCAAGCCATTTGGCAAAGAAACTAATAGGAACAATCTCGCCATCATTGGCTTTTATGAAGTTAAGAATAATCTCCTTCCTTTCAGCAGGAGTTGGCTTGCGGATTTCTGGGTCGATGTTATCGTCCCAACCGTCATGCTTGAGCTTGCGCTTGTCTACAAACTCAATATATCCATATTTGCCTGTGTGTCGTCTGTGTTGCGCCATTGCTTTAGTCCCATTTAGTAGATGTGTACATTTTACTACGAAAAAGGTTTTTAGTCAATATGGCTAGCATGCAATATACATGCCAAGATGTGTAATCTTGGCATTTGTTTTTTTAGTATTCAATTCCTGTTACTTGTGTATATCTTTCACGAAGCAGCATCCTGTTGCGCCATACTGTAGCGTGGCATATACGTAGTGTTCTGCTTATCTCGCATACACCCATTCCGTTGATGTAGCAGGTTAATACATCTTGAGTGCGTTTGCGTAGTTGCATTTGAGAGATTATTAGTTCTACTTTGTCACAGCTTGCTTCGGTTGTATTCTCCTCGAAAGGATCTATTGCTTTGCAACTATCTGTTCGGTAGTATGGTCTTGTGTTACGGTGTTCATTGAAGCTCTTGTAAAACCAATGTCCTACTTCGCTACAACAAGCATGCTTGATGCTTACTTTTGTATTACGTCTATATGCAACAATATCTCCAAGTTTTTGACCAATGTGCTCGCACAAATACAAACAAGCAATTTGAACGTAGTCGTAAGCGTTGGATACAACGTAGTTGGGGTTGTGTCGTGAGTAAAGGTCTTTAATTAGCGCTCTGTATAGGTTTAGGGCAATATCTCCTCGGTAGCTAACAAGGCGTTTGAGACTGCCTATTGCCAGTTTTTCGCCAATTTCCACTATGTTATTTGTTGAGATAACGATATCCATTGTTAGTGAGTTTTTACTCCATCCAAAGTTTCTTGGCATTTATCTATACCTCCGTAGTTTGTTTTTGCCTTTTCGGCAGAACAAAACGGATGCACAGGGAAATGTAAAATATTTGGATGTTGGTTAGCTTTTAGACATTAGTCAAGGAACTCAAGAAAAATATTTTTGTTTTAGGTAACAAAAAAAAAGAGCCCCACTCCAATGGAGTGTTCGGCTCTGATGAGACATATACAAAAAATGTTTTTCCCTTGACTTATGCATTTGTCTGTGTCACCACAAACAGCCGAAAAGGCAAAAACTTACGGAGTGAGAAGCGTAATGTTAAGAAACGGGTTGAAAGCGTGATGGATGCAAGATATAGTTAGTTGCAATGGCTGAAACATCACTAAAATTCGAGATACGTGGTCATTTTTTACTACACTTATCCGCTTCGACACCGCTAATATAATGCCACTTTCACGGTGTCTTGTGCACACAAAATATGACACAAAAACATCATAAGCGAAAGCAGAAAAGTTTGTTGAGGAAACGAACATTTGAATAATGCCGATGAGCAAGAAAGGGGGCGATTTGCAAGCGGTTCAGCGCAAACGCCCCGTTGCTCGGCTTTCAAATTGGTCCGTCAACCTTTTGCTCGCTTGTCTTTTGGCCGGGTGCTTGGATTCGGCGAGCGTCAGCTCGCCGACTTGTTTATATCCAAGCACACGTAGGAATGCCAAAACTAATTTAAGAACAAAAACATCAAAGTAAAAATCAATTATTCAAGTAAATACTCATTACTCTCTATACTCCGCACTGAGTTATCTAGAAAATTTTGCAGTAATAAAGCCCAGCATTAATATACTGAGCTCTCATAAATTACTTAGAAGATAAACTATAATTAATTCTTGAGAATAAAAATCAAGTTCAACAAACTACCATGTGCTACCATTTATGTTGAACACAATATATAGCATATAAATTTCTATTCTTTCAAAGCTTTGATAATATCCATTATTGCTGTTGCACTTGCTTCAACAAGTTTGATTGGAACAGCGTTGCCTATCTCCAACGCCGCCTTTGTTAAACTTTCTCCAAAAATATAATCATCTGGAAATGTTTGAATGCGAGCCGCCTCACGAACAGAAATCGCCCTGTCTTCAAACGGATGACCAAACCGGCCTTTAGAATAACTGAGACATCCGCCCGTCAAGGTAGGCGCTGGCGAGTTGGGGTCCATTATTCCATACACATCCGCATGACCATTGTGCTTTTTGTGACATCTCAAAACCAGTTCCTCTGGCAAGGATGTTCTTGTACCGCCATTTGCGCGAATTATTCTCATTCTCTCTATGTTGATGGGAGATAGATTGGCACAATAATGGTTCTTAAGTTTGTCATCACTATATCGCTCTCCCGCAGAAATTTTAGGGAGTCCCTTGAATGCCTCCCTTACGGTAACCCAGTGCTTTTTGCCATTCTTTCCACCCTTGCTGTGGGTGGTTTCTGGCAAGATAAAGGCAAGTCCTTTTAACTGCATTTTTTTGTAAATATCCAATCTAACGGCATGCAGAACAAATCTTTTACGCAACTGTGGAACACCATAATCTGCCGAATTGACTATATCATAAATAACAATGTACCGCTTATCGTCTGGGGCACCAACGTTTTCAAGTTCAGCAATAAACTCCTTGATGATCCTTCCACCAAAAGATGATTTTATGCCTGGAACGTTTTCCATCAAAACAAATGGAGGGCAAATCTCCTTTATGATTCGCCGAAACTCCATCAATAGTTTTTTGACTTCATCTATCTTTGATTCGTCGGAATTGTTTATTCTATTTTGCATAGAGAACTTTTGACAAGGTGGGCATCCCGCCAATAAATATAATTCATCTTTACAGATATTACCAGTCTCTAATATTTCATTTCCAGACAATTTACAAATGTCTCTTTTAATAACGTTGACATCTTTTAGTAAATGGTAATTCTTATACGCTTTTACTGCAGCATCATCAATTTCAACTGCGCAAACAACGTTGAATCCTGATTTACGGAGGCCGATGGATACTCCACCGCAACCCGAAAAGAGGTCTATTGCTTTAATATTCATCATCACTAAAATATCCTATTGTACTATCATCTAGTGTGCCTATCAACAAGCCACGGTCTAGATACATATTTTTATTTTCACAAGATGTTTCAGGAAGCAAGGCACAATTGTGACATGCAGCTAGATTGCAACCAAATTGTCCTTGTCCAGTACTTTGAATACACACTGGATCCGCTGCACACCATTTCGCTTCACTTATTGCCCTTGCAATTACATTTTCTATTCTACCAGGCAATCCTTGTCTTACCAAACCACCTAGAGATCCTTCCGAGTCTCCAGATGCGGTATAAATAAGCACACCAGCCATATCAGGAGTGTCATCGTCCACAAACTTACTGCAGTAAATTCTTTCCCGAATGGAAGCATTTGAATACCCACTTTGACTCGATAATGCTGTTATTAAACAATGAGCAAAAGTGTGAATCAACACATATGCTGGATTTAAAACTTCATTTTTAAGTTTCCCTGAATTTTTTAGATTTTGTTCAATAATTCTAGTTCTCGCTTTAACTTTATCCAAATTTGCCCAGGTGGATAGTTGCTCTATATCAAATTCAAACATAATGCCTTCGCCGCTATTTTTTATGGCTGGCAACCATGATACTTCATTCACAGATATTTGAGCAAATCCATTATTTCCTTCTGGAGTAATTCTTCTAAATCTTTGGAATGCTCGAGTTTCCCTCAATTTTCGCACCAATGAAATGCTTTTTAAAAAACCAAGATTGCGATATTTATTGATAGGATAATTCTCTACACACAATTCATCCTCTGGTCTACCGACTGTTCTAGTTAAAACATCAAACTCTTGCTTACGATACTCATCGTCAGTTTGAGGAGAATCTTCCGCACCTTGATTTTTAAGTGTTGAAATAATCTCTTCAATGGATTGTTCAACATCTATATCATCATCAATTAACTGACTCATCAAAACAAATTTTTTGATGGAGTCGATATCGATTTCTCCTTCGATTCTAGAAGACGCAAATCTTCTTATACCCTTATCAATACATTCTTTTGTGTGCTCGTTTTTATACTTTGGTAGCCAAGGGATATAAACTGAACTCAGAACATCGGCAAACCAAACATTTGATGCGCCACGTTGCAAAACCAATAGTTTTTCCCCACAAGGCTCATTCTGATCGCTGCCAAGCCATGGTCGGTTTCCTGTACACGTATATCCTATTTCGTTTAGTGACTCCCATCCAAACGCTCCACTCAGTGTGGCTGTTGCACCACAAGTACAAGTATAACGTATGCCTGAAAGAGAAGCTGAACTACCACCAGTGCTTCTTACCAGTTTGCAGGATGGAGTTATAGGCATTTTGCTCTTCCGATGAACCCATTCCTTTATAGGAAAATCTTCAATGTGACCTTTAGGGCACACAGCAATAAAACGTTCTGGAACCAGAAACGGAAGATTTTTTGATTTTGTTCTGTTTCTGGAGCAATATGTCTCTCTACCATTAACTCTTCTGATTTCACCACTACAACGAATTTTTTGCCCAGCCGGACCAAGCTTTTCCATATTACCACATACTGGACAATAATGCCAAAGTGGAAATCTGACTGCAGGGATTTTCATTTCCGCATGCTGTGCATCTTGTTGACGATCCCTGAAATCTGGCGGTTCTACAAACTGCTTGCCACCCAACCTCTTGGAAAGTCTTTCGTCTACGATAAGAAAATCTGTGTAACCGTCTTTCTCATCAAACCAAAAATCAAGTCCAGCGACCATCAAAGACTCATCATGAGGAAATGGCACTATTGAGCCAACACCCCAGGGCGTAATTAAACTATCTCGCCTAATTGAATATTTGTTTTTTGCCATTCACTATTCCTCACTTTGAATTATTAGAGCTTTATCGCAGTCAAGGCCACACTCTCTGTCCACATTTCTCATTGAAGTTGGGGTATACCATCCTCTTTTGCCCCATTCATCAGGTTTTTTCATGCCAGCTTGACATAGCAATGTAGCACTATCTGCATGCACCACAAATGAATGGAACTTTTCTGGACTCCAATCTTTCCATTCTCTCCATTTGATTTTTAATTGCCCTCTTATGTCTTCTACTTCAGTAGGATCAATGCCTTCTGCGCGGGAAACGATGGTGTCCACTATTTTGTTGAATTCTTCTTCCGTTGGGACTCGTCTAGCGTTATTACGATTTTCCTGTTCGACAAAAAACCTGTGCAATCCTACGAAGATGGCATGCAATGCTCTTTCTCTCAATGGCCTTGAAAATGGCGTGACCGAAGTTGGCTCAACACTAAAATATAATTTTGAATGTTGAGACTGAAACTTTTCATAATGAGATTTATCTCTAGGTTTAGATGTATTGTATATTACAAATACTAATCCAGGTGCATGTTTGGAGTCTCTTCCAACGCGACTCGTTGCTTGAATATATTCTGACATCGATTTGGGCTGGCCTGTCACAGTCATCAAACCCAATCTGGAGATATCCACTCCCACAGAAATCATGTTTGTTGCCAAACAAATATCTAGGGGGCGTTTTTCGACATCCCCACAATTTACCTCAAGTTTTTTTAAAATCTTGGGAATATCCTCATTAGACATTCTACTTGTTAACTCAGCCAAGCCACTCTCATAAATATATCGTCTTTGATTAGATGGCAGAGAGGACTCTAATCTGTTTCGATAAATAACTTCCAAGTGTTCCTTAATATCCGCAATGTACCAAGTTGCAGCTTGACCAAGTTCGCGCATACTACTGAAATATGAAAGATTTGTCCAATAGGCATCCCTTGATGCCTCTCCATCTACTTTCATAGCCTTCGCTGCATACAAAAATGCTGCAAATGTATAAATGGATGCAGTGGCAGACGATGAAGCTGCAGAACCATATAATCCTACGTACTTTCTTCCAATTGCTTTTTCGTCTTCTCTTGCAAAAAAGCAATCTCTATATGTAGTACCCTGTACGGGAAATTGAAAAATATTATCTTCGCCACACGCATACAGGGCATTGCACTGTTGCTTAGCACGCCTTATTGTAGCCGTTGATGCCACAATTTTAGGCTTTTTTCCGTTTCTTTCGCACAATTCTTGGATTAAAGTTTCATATAATCCAACGGTGGAACCTAATGGGCCAGTAATTAAATGTAACTCGTCTTGAATAATTAGTTCTGGAGGAGTTCTCTCATTATCTCCACCGAATAAGCTTTTTGCTTCAGGTCGATATGGAAGCATAGCAAATTTATCCACCGTGCCAAATAAAAGTGTGGGGGGATTAGCATATATTTCATCATCGAAAAGATTCAATGGTAATGTAAAATCCTCATCAGAAAAATCGCACTCTCCATTACAACATCTGAATACAACATGTTTGCCGTCTGGTGAAATCTCGTACCCTGGTGTTTGTGCAGCTTTATCCGTCTTGAAGGTTTCCATGCTAGCGCCACACCAAGGACATTTTAGAACAACTGATACGTTTTCGCTACTCTTTCCAACTTGAATGTCTTTAATTTTTTTAACCACTTCAGTAGAGCTATTTTTTGTGAGAGAATCTCCGACCCAAAGTCCTATAGTAATGCGCTTATCACCTAATATTCCTTCATTCTCTGATCTAATTTTTTCTAAAGCACAAATAAGAGATGCCGCCCTCTCGTATTGTTGAGCCGTTAATAGTCTTAAAGTGTATCGCATTATAACTGTTGTACCAAAATCGCTTGGATTTTTAAGACGGCGCAATAAAATCGTGAATGCTGTTAAGCCTAAATACGCTTCTGTTTTACCACCACCAGTTGGAAACCAAATTAAGTCAACGATTTGTCTCTCTGGGGACTCTTCGTTATAAATCGAATTGAGATTCAATAAAATGAACGCTATTTGGAACGGTCTCCACTTGCCGTAAGTGTTTTTATCTTTATTATACCATGTCTCTTCATTATCAAAGTCTGGCATGATAATTTTGTTTTTCAAGACAAATGAAAAAGTTTTATTATCAAACCTATCATATTCCGTCAGAGGAAGTTTGTAGTGCAGTTGTTGTAGCAACATTGCCTTATTTGCCAATTGGAATGCCTTTAACACTTGTGAATTAGATTTCAATAAAGCCAGACCTTGCTCCATTCTTTTTAAGCAAGTTTTGCACAATGAAATTTGTTTTCTTGCTACTTGTATAAACGTTTCACTCTCAAGATAAGCTATTTTGGCTTCTTCTTTAATAATCCATTCCTTATATTCATTGCACAGGATTTGCAAATCTGAGAATGTCTCATCTTTGTCAGTTGCATATACCTTCATCGACAGTTTGGCAATGGATGAAGTTGGGACAATTGGCTTAACCTCGTACTCTGGCATAACTGAAGCAATGACAACATTGGGATTTCTTTCATCATCCCATGTTGCTGCACATCCGTGACCAATGGCAAATGTCTTAGCGTCCCTGTATAATAAGGCATTAAGCTTATAGTCCTCATCATGAATATCTGTTGAAAAAGTGCTTGGTAAAGGCGCCAATTGCTGATCGCATTCTATAGAGAAATGACATTGAAACCAACACTCTGTTGCCGACACCCATTTATCTGCGGCTTGTTTTGTGTTAATTAAGGTGATCGTGTAAATTGAAATTCCTTCATCAGGCTTTCGTAATCTGAATGTGACAGAAACAACTAGCCCGTCTATTTCTTCTCCATGATCATCAACTAGTACATATTCCTTGTGGCGATCACCTTTCGACGGAAGGGTGTCTTGAGCTAATTTTAGGGTGGCGTTATGTTGTCTCCTAAAATAACATGGTTTTTCTTTTTCAGAACGAACAATAATTCTATTTCCATCCTGGTCTTTCTTTTCTTCTGGTACAGTCGATTTCCCTTCGAAATAGGATCCAACCGAAACCAATATGTTAATAAATTGGGTCGCATCTGGAATACACACTGTCAGCCCCATCGCAGACTGTTTAAAATTGTTGATTTTTGGCACTTCGGCTTCAATTGTTGGCTCTGAAATATTTTGATCCCCAACCATTCTAGTTACTGGGCCGATCATATCCAACGCACTCTCGTTGTCACCATTTTCACTCTCGTCACTATATTCTGCTTCATCTATTCCTTCGCTATTTTTCACTTGCGGGAATAGTACACCTGTAACATATGTTTTCAATGGAGAGTCGCAAAATAAAATTTCCTCACCATTATCCTGTGTAAATCCTGGTAATGGATTGGGACCAACCAAGATATCTCTAACAATGCCTAGTAGTTTTTCTCTTTCGTTCATTTTTACCTCATGATAGTAAGTTTCTTTCGTTGTTTTGACGCACCTTCCGACTCTAGTACAATTAATTTACTTCGAGCCCTGCTCAACGCAACATACATTAGTTGCGAGTCCGAATAATCTTCTATATCTGTCAAAATGACTATTTCACTTTCAAGCCCCTTAAAGGAGTGAACCGTTGAAAACATCGCCACATATGCGGAGACATCTTTGCCGTAAGTTCCTATCAGATACTCATCTTTATCGCATCTGCCTATAATGGATTTTTCTCTTCTTTTCGGAGATAATACTGTAATGGAGGCAGCGTCAAAGCCCTTTTTCTTGAGTTCTTTAATGGTCGCTATGAGTTTACAAATCTGCTCTTCTTCGGTGTGCCACATGTAAAAGTCCACAGGCTCTCCTGTGATTTTTAATCTGTACTGCTTATCTTTATACCCAGTAATATTCACAAGCTCATTACCAATAAATAATGTGTTTCGACAATTAATTGATAAGTGTTTCCGCGCAAAAAAAGCAAAGTTTTTTAGTGTAGTTAATGATGCGTTTTCTTTGTAAAGCGCCTGACGAGAAAAATCTCCATAAAATGTGAATTTCCCATCCACTAATCCGTTTTTAAGAATTTTATCAAAAAACAGTAAGTATTCTTCTGTACACAAATCTTGAAATTCGTCAACAATAATTCGATCAAAATTAACCTGACGATTTTCTAACACCTCACATGCTATACGCGGAAGTATCTTTTCAAAAAACTCGGAATCTTTGTTCATATCCTCTACACTATCACAACACAACTTGGTTAGATAAGCGTGCAACGAATAAACAATAATTCTATCATCTGGTATATTCTTTCGTATGAATTCTGCGAGATTCTTGTTGTAACAAAAAAATGCAACTCTCTCGCTTCTTGCACTTCTCTTTGCTTCCTCCACCGCAATTAATGTTTTACCAGTGCCAGCCCCACCAGTTACAACCATTTGATCATTAATTTCAATATCATCCAAACATGCATATTGCTCTTCTGTTAATGAAATGATATCTTTTTCGGTGTCTTGGATAAAACTCTTTAATGGTAAAACACAATCTACAACTGGGCGTAAAGATTTTGCAATTGACTCGGCTTTATCAAAAGATATCTCTTCTGGTACAGATTTACCTAACTGTGTTAATTCTTTAACAAAATTTCTGTAAAGCCCCCTAATAAACGCACAGTAACCATTAGTATCCGTTTTTTGACACAACCGCCAACTTTCATCTTCCGTGAGTGTTGACAATGGGAAGTTGGACTCATCTGTAAATATAACCCCATAACCATATATTATGTTTCTTCTACTATACGATGGGCCCAACTTCTCAACGATAATTCTTTCAATCTCAAACATGGCCTCCCTTGCCTGTTGGAATGGCCCGCGTTTTTTATATGTTCTTTCATGATTGCGATTAATAAAAATCCAATCAGAGCCATCAAAGCCAACACCACCAGATTTTATTTCCAAAATAAATACGCCAAGTTTTGGAGCAATAATAACAAAATCTACTTCACCAAATACGACAACCTTATGTTTGGGCAAACGAAAAGAATGCAACACAAACCAGTCCGCTGGTGCATAACTTTTAAAATATTCAAATACTTTTCGCTCTCCTGAACTTGACGCATCGTCAGGAAACGTCTTGGGAAACATCTTTGCCATTAAAATAAATCCTCTATTCTATTTATCTTTTTACTTGCAATTATTTCTTTATCTAGAACATCTTCAACTGTATAAATTTGGATTTCGCCTATGCCTATAAGTTCTCCACAAGAATACCCGTTGTTTGCAATTTTCTTGATTTCCTGAGCCCTGTTTTTCAACTCACCACTAAGCCATCTCCCAGCTTTTTGATGATATCCTTGAATAATGCGTCCAGCATCATATATACTATCAATTAGACCAAGATACCTATCGCACAATTTCTTTAATCTATCAATGCTCGATGCAACAATGCCAATTGCAATCAATATATCTTTTGATCGTGGTATTATCGTTTCACCATACAACCAATACCGAACTTGTTGAACTGTACATTCTCCACCCGCTTCATTAAGAGACCTGCACACATCCATAATAGACTTACCTCTTGCATATGCCTTTAATAGCGCTGACCAAGTCTCTGTGCGCTCTCGCAAATCATATTCCCCGGCTTGGACCATAAGACTATCGGCTTTTTCTCGAATAATATCCTTATCACTTTGACGAATAAGTATTCTATCCCCTTTTCTCAATTTTAAAGCTTCTTTTTTGAAAGGTCGATCCGCATCACCCCTCGATAGAGCGGTAACATCAAAAACATCATGACTTGGATAGAAATAGGCTATCTTATCGTCCGAAAGGATAATGGGTATACACTCTACAGCATCCGCAGAATCTTGAGTAATTCCAGCGTCGCCAAATGTTGACCTAATAATAGCATTAGAAATATTGTAATCTGAGATGTCTTTAAATTCTTCACTGTCAGTTGAAAAGACTCTGTCTAATGGTTTGTCATCAATATCTGCTTGATCTAAACCTATTGTGTCGGCTATCTTTTTTATTGTCTCATGAGGAAGACATTCATCGACTCTTTTGACATAACGTTCTCGCCATTTATTCTCATAGTCATACAAAACGAGTGTCAAATTTTCATAGCAATATGTTTGCTTAATATTTATATACTCATCCTTGTCAAACCAAGACACCACCAAATAGTCTACGCTTGCAAACTTCTTGTTTTGCTGCGAATAAAAATCTGATAGGGTTTTCAATTGAACCTGACAATCGACTTGTATTGACTTAATAAATGCGACCGTCTCTGAAAAAAAACGATATTTGTTGGGAACTAAAACAACAATAGACTTTCTCTTATCAGACACTCTAGATAGAAACTTTTCTAATTTTAATGCTTTTGATGGTTTTTCGTTCTCCATAAATCGCAAAAAACAAGAAAGGATCTCTTCTACAGTTTTTTCAATTGCTTGTCCAGTATAGTATTTTTTTTGTCCTTCCCACAGCTGCAATATTTTTAAAAATTCTTCTTCAAGTTCTGTCCTGACCCTATCTCTTATTGGGCATATTAGCCAAGTTAGTTTATTCTGAAAAGACCAAACAAGACGAACAAATTGATGCAAAATATCGTCTAAATGATAAGCTTGTTGTGACAAAACGCTTATTAATCTGATCAGCTTCCTCAGAGATAGATCATTTGACTTCTCTATAGAAAATTCCGATAATGCCGCCCTATTAATTTTCTGATTAAATTTGCTAAATAAGCATTTGCTTTGCTGACCAAAGCATTCTCTTTCGGCAACAAGTAATGCCTCGCTCTTCATTGTAGATGGCTTCCAATGCCATATGTCAAATCCAAAATCCGTCAAAAGCGTACAACTCTCAAATCCACTTTCTGGAACAAAAGTTACAAACGGTATATTATGTTTTAATATCCTTTTAAAGGTATCTGGATTGTTTATTATTTCGTCAAATTTATCAATAGTTGAGAAGATAGCGAAAATTTTTTCTTTTATTGATTTATCTTTTAGTAGATAATAAATTTCCTCGATTTTTGAAGTAATGGCAATCGATGGCAAACAATCTAGTCTTCCCTTATTATATAATCTAAAATTACTGTCACTATCTAAATCTATCTCGCCAAATGAAAGAACCTCTTCAAAATCTAAGCCATTTATGCGAATGGAAGCTGCAATATCTCTAAAATCATTTTTAGGGGACAATAATGCGATGGTTTTCCGTAATACCGTACGTTTAACCTTGAGGGCCGCTATTATACTATTTGCTGATTTTAGTTTTTTCTCAGCTTCCTCTTGTGCATCAATCCAAACTTTATCCGAAGATAAAGCCGCATCTGTCTTTTCAAACAAATGGTGGACTCCATTTATTGGACAGTATCTGGTCATCTTATTCTTTTTGCCAGTAATAAACCTGATGTATTTTCCGTCACGCTTAATTCCAATTGCTCGTTTTTCTTTCTCGTCTGCAATAATTCCACCAAACTCAACAACCGCCTTGCCCAATCGAAGATGTTGCCCTATTTCTATTTCCTCTAATACATTTCCAGCATAGTCTTCTTGATGCTGAACGTTGGAAAAGTATTTGGCAATAATCAACGGCAAAATATTGCATTCGTTGTCTGGTAGCACTATTGCTATTCTTTTGCTTCCATTTGAAATAAATGTGTCGATTATATGTTGCGTTATCACAAAAAGTGGAGGTAATTTTTCTGGAGTGCTCTTGCTATCGATCGAAAAATTAATTGATTTGTATATGGGATATTTATCCAAATAATTATCTAGAACCTGACTTAAAAGCATATTTTTCTCCTGCTTATTGCAGTATTATCAACTATCTGATTGTAATTTGTAAATTTTAGCAACTATTTTGTTTATTATTATATCAAATTTTGTCGAACAAATCAATAGCTACCAACAAGATATCCACAAACTATATGAAAATATTTGCAACATAAAGTCGTAAATAGTGCCCCAACACATATAGCCTTCTCCGCCACCTTATTCTTGATTATTCGTTCTCAATTTACTAAGGACTGCACGTTTCGATGCAAAATGCAAAAGTCAAAATAAACCAGATTGCGTTTTTCTACATAATTGTCGAAAAATAAGTTGCGTTTTTTGCGGTTTTGTTGATAAATTATCTTGCGTTTTTTGCAAATATGTAATATAATGGTTTTGCAAGGAGGTGCTTAGGATGATTTTTAAGCGTAAGATATACGATAAATTGTTAGATTGGAAAAGCTCTGCTCGAGGTCAAAAAGCTCTTTTGATAGAAGGCGCTCGACGTATTGGAAAATCCACCATTGCCGAAGAATTTGGTAAAAATGAGTACAAAAGTTACATTTTGATAGACTTCAACGATGCAAGTGACGTTGTGTTTGATGCATTCAACAAATACTTAAACGATCTTGATACCCTTTTTATGATCATTTCTACCGAATACGGCAAACAACTATACCCTGGGGAATCGCTCATAATTTTCGATGAGGTGCAAAAGTTTCCAAAGGCAAGGCAGTCAATAAAAAAGCTAGTGCAAGATGGCCGATACGACTATATCGAAACGGGTTCACTAATTTCTATCCAAGAAAACGTAAAGGGCATTACAATCCCCTCTGAGGAACGCATGTTGAAGATGTACCCATTGGACTTTGAGGAATTTTGTTGGGCGCTTGGCGAAGAAATGCTTGTTTACTACATTAAAAAGTGTTTCTATGACCTCACACCACTGGAAGATAATTTCCATCATAAGGCAATGCTTCTTTTCAAGCAATATATGTTGGTGGGTGGTATGCCTAAGCCAATTGCGGCTTATCTTGAAAACAACCGTAGTTTCGTTGCGGCTGATAGCGAAAAAAGAGATATCCTTTCGCTATATAGGAATGACATTGGCAAAGCTGATTTGAAGTACAGATCCAAGGTGTCATCCATATTTGAACAAATCCCTGCGTTTCTTTCTTTGCACGAAAAACGTGTACGCCTTTCAAATATTGATAGTCATGCAAATTATCCTATGTATCAGGATACGTTCTTTTGGCTAAGCAACTCAATGATGACAAACGAATGTTTTAACTGCAACGATCCAAACGTAGGACTTTCTCTAAATGAAGATAGAACGTTTATAAAGTGCTACATGGGAGATACTGGCCTGCTTGTAAGTTTGGCGTTTACCGAGAACGAGATTGCCGAGGGCGGGCTTTACAAACAAATTCTTCACGACAATCTTTCTATTAACGAAGGAATGCTGTTTGAAAATGCAATTGCGCAGTGTCTTGTTGCAAATGGGCATAAGCTGTTCTTCTATACACATTATAGCGAAGAAAAGCACAGAAACGATATTGAGATTGACTTTTTGATCTCCAACGGAAGTGTTACAAAACCCAAGATTTATCCCATTGAAGTTAAGTCTGGCAAAAGATACACAACTACTTCTCTTGAAAAATTTGTTACTCAATACAGAAAACGAATAGGAAAAGCCTATATTATCCATCCCAAAAATTTATCAGTCAAAGGCGATATGATTTGCATTCCTTCCTACATGACTATGTGTTTATAATGGGTGTATCCGTAAAAACTGCGTCGTTTTGTATTACGTCAGTTCCGCCATTAGGGAATAATACGAACGTTGAAAACAATTCGACGTTCGTATTTCTCATTTATACGGATTTCTTTGCTATTTTAAGGAATATTGAAGAAAATTAGCTCGAAAGTTAAAATGCTTAATCAAAAATAACACAAAGGGTTCAAATCTCTACTGCTATTACCCATCAAATTGGGCTTGACGGCAAATGAGATTTGACCCCTTATTTTGTAGTCAAACAGCATTTATAGCAATCGTACATGCTATGAGAAAATTGTTGATGTTGCAAAAGGAATATGAGCCACACAAAAATATCCAATTTGCGATGTGTGTACCACTTGAAATGCAAGCAAAAATGTGATATACTCTATTATATGTGTATGCAATTCTATGCTGTATGGAAAACGTATACAAAACAATCATTATTCCTTATTTTGAGGCAACTATGTCTAAAATTTCAATTAGATTTTTCAATAATACACCAGTGCGAGCAGTATGGAACGATACGAACAGCCAATGGTATTTCAGCGTGCTAGACGTTATTTCTGCCATTCGCAAAGAGCCATCCTACGAGAAAGCAAGAAACTACTGGAAGTATCTTAAAGCAAAACTTAAAAAAGAAAATAGCCAGTTGGTTAGTGCCACTACCCAACTGAAATTGACTGCTGCAGATGGCAAAAAGTACAAATCCGATGCATTGGATATGAACGGCATCATGATGCTTATTGCGGAGTTTCCTGGCAAAGTTAGCGCAGAATTTTTGGCTTGGCTAACTCATTCGGATGACACCATTGATGGCAAAAGCAAGCAAAAGGCATATTCGCTTTTTGACAGCGCCTTTTTAGATAGTATCGAGGTTGGCACCACAAAAGGTTTGCAACAAATTCACTCGTATTTGTTTGGCGGTTTGTACGACTTTGCGGGTCAAATACGTACCGGAAACATTGCAAAAGGTGGATTTGCCTTTGCACCTGCAATGTTTTTACCCGAAACGCTGAAGGATATTGAATGTATGCCTGAAGATACATTTGACCAAATTGTAGGCAAATATGTGGAAATGAATATTGCCCATCCTTTCCGTGAAGGCAATGGACGAGCAACAAGAATTTGGCTAGACTTGATGTTGAAACGCAGTTTGAACAAATGCGTTGATTGGAGCTTGATTGACAAGAAAGACTACTTGGATGCTATGCGTAAAAGCGTTGTGGATAGCACTAGTATCAAGGCATTATTGCAAAACGCACTTACAGACGAAATTAACAGTCGTGAAGTGTTTATGAAAGGCGTAGACTACTCCTACTACTACGAGGAAGTCGACGAATAGTTTTTACATTGCAATATAATTTAAGAGTTGCATTTGAGGTTATGCTCAATGCAACTCTTTTTTTTGTATTATTTAGCGAGGTTTATCCTCCGTGCATTTTGCCTTTTCGGCTGTTTGGTGTGGCACAAACAAATGCATACGTCAAGGCGTGAAAATTCTTGTGTGGGGATTTTTAGTATATGTATATCCAAATGGTAAACAAGATTTTTCACGGTTTTCCTTGACATCTGACGGCTCTAACCACAGCATAACTCCAATAACATTTCTTTGTGCGCTTCCTTTTGTTTTGCCGAAAAGGCAAAAACATCACGGAGGTATACAAAATGAAAAAGAGATTTGGTTGGAGTGAAAATGCAATGTCACTTGACACAGTAATTACTGCAGATAACATTGTGGAAATTGGCGAAAAACTTACTGTGGGAAGCTTTAAAATGCTTGTTGGTTACAGGGGAGAAGTTGCCTTAAGACTGTACAAAATGCTACTTAAAGACCTTTACTGCAAGGTTAATCCCGCTTATGTTGTTACAGAAGCATACGACTACGTTCAAATTGCTTGTTTGTACTTATGCGAACATATTGGACAAAAACTTGGAGATATTGTGACCGATAGACGAAATATGCGAGTGGACATTAAGCATGCGTGTTGCAGCGAAGTTGGTCATTGGTTTTACAAAAACTATACCGAGCACCGCTATAGAGCACCATTACCAACAAAGCATCCAAATGTTACTATTGAGCAAATTGAGGAAAAGAATGGCGAAGAAGGCTATGTCAAGGTTGACGAAATTGTATCCAAAATGAACCTAAAACAACGCACAAATGATGTGCTTGAGTGCTATATAAACGGCATGGGCGTATGTGAAATAAGCAAAACGCTTAACATTGGTGTTTCAACGGTTTGGAGACATAGAAAATTGCTTGAGAGGAAGTATGGGGAAGTGATAGGTGTTGGATAGAGATGCTGAGATATCAATCACATATATACAAAAGACCAGCATTCGATATAATAGAATGCTGGTCTGAATTACATTAAGATTATTGCCTTAGAGAGTCTCGCGTGAAACTAACGTTAAGAGGGTGTATTATTACTCGCCTAAGTGCCCAGAGATTTATGTTGGTTTTAATTTTCGTCAGGATCATCGTCTTCGACAAGAGGATTGGTAATTCTGCATTTCATTATCTCTTCTTTTGTCCTAAAATATGTTGGAAAGATGTCATTTACCTCATAGATTGTGAGTGGCATTTCGATTGTCGCCAGTTTATCATAGTCTATATCAGCAAATTCAGTAATGTCAAACCCGTCATATTTCCAAGTTTCAGTAGGACTAAAATATAATATAAAACCAAATGGATATGCCGTAATCTCAGTTAGTGCTATTGACTCACATCGACCCTTTTCGTTCATTTTCAGTATTGCTGTAATTGGAACATACTTTGTCAACATACTTTTAGTAAAATACATGCAAATTTTATATTTTGATTTATCGATTCCTTTTTGAGTTTTATTTAGCACAAAATCTCGTAGACTATCTAATCTTTCATCGTCGCAATTGTTAATAGAGCAAAACATGGATACAACCTGTTTGATGAATCTTAATGGGTGAATATCTTTAATGCCAATTCCACCCATATTTTTCATCGCGGGATCCTGAAATGCGCAATGAATAATGTGTGCAAATAATGAGTAGTCGTTGACATACCAAGAACCCGTATTGTTATTGCAAGTCTTACATAGGCTAAATTTACCCATGCCGCTCTGTTGGTTGTCAAAATGCAAACCAGAGGTGTCCCAAGGAAGTCTATCTTCATCAAATAAAATCTTATCGCCTATTACTGGCTTGGACGGAGTAGAATTAAATGCTGAGGCGGGTGGTATATGCTCGAAAGTTAGTTTACTTTCTTGTCTGCATAACGCACATTTTCCAAAATGTTTTTTTGCCATAATATTATTTTTGAGTATTTGAATCGTTATCCACAGTTTCGTTCTTTTTTCTACACGCAAGCACTATAACTACGGCCATAATAGCCATAGCTATCACTATTGGCACAATTATCTTAACGGCGAGTGGCCAACTTAGAATCCACTTTTGTAAAGATACAATACCACTATAAACGCAATAGCCAAGTATTAGCAAAATAATAAAAACAAAAGCAAAAGCTTCTTTGCCAGCCTTTTTACCATGTATTAGTCCGATAGAGAATAATACACCTACTATTGAATAAGTAATCATACCAATAACAACCATTATCTGATTCCATATTTGGTCATCTAAATAACTCACCCCAGTTATGGTCAATGAAGTAATTAATGTAGTTAGTACGCCTTTGTAAAAACCCAAAGAATTATTTTTGTTAGCCATAGTCTTCTCCTTTTTTCAACGACAATTATATCACATCATTACAAAACAAGCAAGGCGTGCATTCTGCTTAATATTTGTTTTTGATGGTATGCATAATTGCCATTATCGGCAGTTCCTTGCCGATAACAAGGTTCTGCCTGAATTTCAGGCAGGTTCTTATTATGAGATTATCTATGGTGAAGTTAAAAATATTGATGACGAAATCGACTTCGAATTACCTGATGGTTGGTCTTGGTCACGAATAAATGACTTTTGTACGATAATCTTTAGCGGAAAATCTCCCAAATATTCTAAAGAACAAACTAAACATAAAGTAATTGGACAACAAGCCAATCAGTGGGATGGCGTCAATCTACAATATGTAAAGTATTGCACTAATGTGGGCTAATATTAACTTTTCAATTTTTATTTTGGCATTCCTACGTGTGCTTGGATATAAACAAGTCGGCGAGCTGACTCTCGCCGAATCCAAGCACACGACCAAAAGGCAAAAAAGGGAAGTCTAAAAAATGGCGAAAAGAATGATGGGCGGCGATGTCGACGCTGAACCGCTTTTTCGACATCTTCGCCTTTTCCCATCACACGCTTTTTCACTATACATTTTAACCTTTGCTTTATTCTTTTTCTTGGTTGCTTTTGCGTTCTGCCTTATATTATTGGCAAGCGCAAGCTTACGAATATATGCAGTTCCTTCTCTTTTCCCAAACTTTTTACTTTTTCCATTCTCCTACCTATTAGGTATGGGGATTTTTTTATCTACAAACAAAATTGCTTTATTTTTAGCAAAAGGAGTCCATTTTTTCCCTTCTCGTTCCATATAAGTGATGTGAACCCAAAAGTTTAGACAAAAAATTAAATTAATTGTATTGGAATTGA
>CAZHMU010000009.1:0-65379 GCA_964533825.1 uncultured Oscillospiraceae bacterium | reverse complement strand
TACCTGGAAGGTCTGTGACCGAGCAAAATGTGGGAGATTGCGCAGTTATTTTGCCACCAAAAGACAACAAGATGTTGTAAGCGAACCTTTAGAAAAGCATCTTGATGCCACCCAAAATGAGCACAACAGAAAAGATGATTTTGACTACGTCGCTTTTGAGTTTGGAAAGTAGCAATGCTCCAACAACACCGCCGAGCACCACTCCCAATGTTGCCCACAGTGTTGGTTGCCAATCAACGGCACCTTTTAGCAAATACACTACTGCAGATACTACCGTCAAAGGCAGTATAACAAGCAGGGCTGTTGCTTGAGCGTTTTTTTGCGGAAGTGCAAGCACTGTCAAAAGCATTGATACCACAAGCACTCCGCCGCCACCGCCCAAAAAGCCGTTGATAAACCCTGACAACGCCCCGAGAGTAACCAAAATCCATTTGTTTTTTGCTGTAAGTTGCATGCTCTCCCCTAACATCAAAATAAAACTGCGACATATTGTAAAAAATCGCATTGATAATTTGCCATAAAAAATCTCACAAGACTTGTTGATAATTTCTAAACCCTTGCACAATATCTCAATTGAATACGCGCGCATGCCACGCACGCATCAATTTTGTGCAAAAATTTGTTTATAAATAATAATATATGGCTCAATTTGATTGATTTTTTTTTTAGTTTGTACTAAAATATTGGTATGTATGCGCCTTGGCGCAAACAATATTAGTAAAAAGGTATTAGGTTATGAGTAAAAACACAAAAACAGTAAAACAACCCCTTTCTTCAGGGGCTAAAAAATGGATTTGGATTATTGCTATTATCCTTGTTGCTGCTATTGGTTTGGGCGTGGCTTTGAGTGCCATCCTGAACAGTGACACCATCAATCCTGATGACAGCGACAGCACCACAAGCGGATCCTCCACTCTCACAATTTCCAATGGTGACTTTTTGTACACAGAGTCCGAAAGCACAAACCTTCCATACGAAGCGCAAGACTGGTTGAAAAAGACATACAACGGTGGCTTGACATTTGGCGACATCGAAGACGAACAAAATGTCGTAATGGGTATTGTAAACACAACTGAATCCGTTTGGGCAGACGTAAGTGCTGCACTTACAGAAAAGGGATTGACAGTAAACAACCCACTTACACACGACGTTGATGGCGTAATCGACCAAGCAGCAGTCGAAGAAGACGAAGTTGACATTGCAAACGTTTACATGATTGCAACAAAGCAAGCAACAAACGCAAGCATTTTGTCCAACTCCTTCAGTATCCCATCCTTGACATCTGTAAAGATCACAGTTTGGTTGAACGCTGAACAACTTGATGATGGATCTTTTGCATCTGTAATGGTTCAACGTAGCTCCACTACTGTTGCAAAAGAAACTAACGGCAATACACAATACTGGTTTGCATACGATCTTGAAATTGAGCAAGAAGATACAACTGGCACAAACGGCTGGCAAAAGAAAGAATTGTTCATCTTCAACCGTTCCTCCAACTCCACATCCGTAAGACTTAGCGTTGGTATTGGTAACGTTTACCAAGGCGTTAATGCATCTGGCGTGTTGTTTGTTGACGATATCCAATACGAAACAGTTACAGCAAACGAATACCGTAAGCACTTTGACTCCACAAATAACGAAAGTTACATCATCACATCCAACGATAAAGAAAACGCAACAGTTGTACCACTTGATTGGTCCGGCGCAGCAGAACTTGCTGGTGGCGTAGAAGGTTATCTCAGCAGCGAAGCTGCAAAGGTTGACGGCGAAGCTTACTCTCCATTTGTATCCGCAGATACTTTCAAACTTTACCAAGTAGGCAATACTGGTTCTTTGACAGAAAAAGTTTCATTGACAGGTACAGACGGACAAGACAACTACTTGCACCTTTACTTCTGGATGAGAGTTGTTGAATACGACGAAAATCCACAAGCTTCCATCGTTGACGTTGTTTTGCGTGACGCAAAGGAAACTGACCCAACAAATAGTCTTGCAAAACTTACAAACATCGCAGCTGTTCGTGACATCACCGAGGACGCAAACTGTGGTTGGAAGCAATACCACATCTACGTAAAAGCTGACCAAGACGTTGTAAATGCCGAAGTATCCGTAACAATCGAATGGTCCAAGACAGGTCTTACACACAATGGTGAACTGTTCGTAAGCGACCTTATGTGCGAAATAATTTCCGACACTGACTACACAAGTGCAACAAGCAACTCCACCACTAACATCAAGGCAGATATGTCCAAGACACACGCAAGCACTGGCGTTACAAACGGAACATTTGGTTACCTTGAAGATACAAACAAGACGCAACCTGAAAACTGGACTCCAGTTTACGCAGGATCCAACGACATCTACAAGGATGGCAAGGGCAACGAAACAATCACTGGCGTTTTGACAGGCAACGATGCTATCGACAACAAGATTGTTACAACTGGCGCACCCGACTACGATGACGAATACGGTTACTACCTTGCAGTGACAAACACCAAGGCAACAGCTCAAGGTTTCTTGTCACAAAATATTTCCCTCTCTGCTAACTCCGTTTACAGAATTTCCGTACTTGCAAAGGTTGACGGCAACGCTAAACCTTACATCTACCTTGTAAACAGATCTCTCGCTCAAGGCGAAGATGCCAGTCGCGCAGATGCAATCATTGGTAAGTTCGAAGCTGTTGCAGCAAACAGCAAGATGGACGAAATCTTGATGCAACCTGTACAAACATCCACAAACGGATGGGTTAGATACTACTTTATCGTAGAAACTGCTGATGCTGGTGTTGCAGTAAATATCGCATTGTTTAACGGTTCTATTGATGGAACACAACTTCAAACTGGTACAGTTTACTACGACCAAGTTTCTGTTGAACAACTTGGCAGCTACACTATCAGCGAAGATACCGACAACGAAGACGCAACACTTTACAAAGTTGAATACACAGCTAAATCTAGTAGCGGTTACGCAGACTTGTTTGAAACATACTTTGCTAACGTTGACGGCAAGACCACAACAATGAACACAATCGAGTTCAAAGATGGTGACACAGCACTTGCAAACGTACAAGTTGTTCGTTTGGCTGACGCTGACAAGTGGGAAGAAATGCGTACAATTCCTGAAGAAGAGGAAGAAGTAGAAGAAGACGACGACACCGACCTTGATACCGGAGCAAGTGAAGTTGACGTAGCATTGTTGATCTCTGTTATCTCCAGTATCGTTCTTGTAGCTGCTCTCGCTGTTGCGATTGTTGTAAAAATATTCAAGAAAAAAAGATAATTTGAGTAGTAAGTAACTTAACCAAATACTTGAAAACAAACCCTAAAAAAATGCGTGATACTCTTTGCAGAGCATCACGCATTTTCATTTGTCTTGGGCGGACGAAATCCACGTTTGGTTCACAAAATTTCTTTCGCGATTAAATCCTGCTTAGCAGGGGTGAGATTAGGCGTATTTGATTTCATCAAAGGTTGAGCCTTGGATTTCATCTGGGTGAAATGAATATTTCGCCTTGGCATATCCACGATTTCATTTGAATAATACAAAAGAGAGAACATTTCAGTTTTACGATTTGTTCTCTCTTTTAATTGTTGTAAGGCGCTAATTAGACTATATATTTGATAATTGGATTTGATATGTATCTCTACTTGATGTGCAAAAGGTCGCACAGCTGGTCAATCACTTGCTTGGACGTTTTTCTGCTTGTGTCAAGTGTGAGTGTTGCATACTTGGCGTAGTGGGGGTTGCGCTCGTCAATTTTGGCGGTAAGCTCACTTACACTCAACTTGTCGAACAAGGGGCGAGTGTGACCATTGAGCCTTGCATGAGCCGTCTTGCCGTCTACTTGTAGCCACACCACTGTTGCGTTTTGAGCAAGTTGTGGAAAAGCGTGAGACAGCACACTGCCACCGCCACAAGATACAATACCTGCAGACTTTAAGGCAAGGTCTCTCAACACTTCACTTTCAATTTGGCGAAAGGCCTGCTCCCCTTGCGTGGCAAAAATTTGACTAACTGTCATACCAGATTTGCTCTCCGCAAGCTTGTCCACGTCAAACAAAGGTAAATTTAGTTTTTGAGAAAGGTGTTTTGCAACGGTGCTTTTGTAGCTGGTTGCAAAACCAATGATAACAAGTTTCATAGCGATTGATTTGCTGATTTGTAATAGTTGACCGCCTTTGTTTGCGTCCGTAAAATACAAGGCAGAGATTTTTGTGCACTTTGCTGTGCGACGATCAACACCACTCTTACAAATTGTACGTGTGTGATATTTGATTTACTCAATGTTGATGGGCTAAATGTTGGTGGACTAAAATTTTTCGAATAGAAGGTTAAGTGTTCCGTTGTTTTTTACGAGAAAATCTACCGCATCAAAGTAACTTTGAATACCCTTGCCAACAAAGTTTACAACGCACACACCAGCCAAAACATCGGTGTGGCGGAAAGACTCACGCGCATAGATGTTGCTCATGTGAACCTCTGCAACGGGGATACCAATGCACTCGATACAATCACGCAGGGCGTAGCTGTAGTGAGCATACGCGCCAGCGTTGAATACAACGGCATCACAGTCCGTTTGTTGCAAGATGTTGACAAGTTCGCCTTCGATGTTGCTTTGCGCGCAAACCACTTCTGCCCCAAGAGTTTTGGCAAAGTCTTGCACTTTTTTCTCCAACATGGGGAGAGTGTCTGCACCGTACAAACTGTGGTCGCGTTTGCCGAGCATATTCATATTTACGCCGTTAAGTAGTAGAATTTTCATTTGAATTACCTTTTCAGTGCTTATTTGTGCCTAATTGCGTTTTTGCAGTTAGGCCACTGTTTTTTTTAGATGAGCGACTATCTTTTGAGATGGTCGTTTTTCCTTAGGAATTGTACAAAATCTTGATAATTGTTTTGAACTGGAGTGTTTGTCCACAATGCAAAAGCTTTTGCACCTTGATGGTAGAGCATTTGTAGTCCGTCCACCACTGTGATACCACGTTTTTGCGCCTGGGTACGCAGTCCGCTTGCGCCATTGTAGGCGGAAACAAACACAAACTGACAACTTAGTGGAAGTTGCAAACTTTGCTCAAAATCGCACTCGGGAACAAACGTCAATATACCGAATGGCTCTGTTATGTCCGTTGCAAGGTGATATTTTTGTGTCAGTGCTTGCGCCTTTTGGGCTGTGCGGTTGATAACTTGCATTTTGCACTTGCCGTTGAGCTGGCGAATTGTTGCCTCTGCACCACCACCTGCGCCTACTATCCAAAGTGACTTGTTTGTGATGTCGATGCCATTTTGCAACAGTGCCATTTGTACCCCGTAGCCATCGGTAGACCGTGGAGCAATGTTTTTGCCTACGGTATTGATGGATGGCTCGCTTGCGCCAAGCAAAGTTGCTACGCGGTTTTTGAAAGGCAACGTGATGTTTGCGCCGTCATAAAGGGCAAGTGTGTCGAGCAGTTGTTGGTCGGTTGCGTCTGTTGGTATGCTTACTGCATCGTAACTGCAACAAACGTTGGCATTTTGAGCCAAGGATGTATGCAAAATTGGGGACATACTTTGAGAAACGTTGCTACCAATAACGCAAAACTTTTTTGGGGTAACGCCCACTGCTTGCAAAAAGTTGGGGAAGGATACATCCACTGGGAAGCTGTCCACACTGCCACCGCCACTTGCAAGAGCGACTACGGCTGCACACATTGCCATGCGGTGGTCGTCAAAGCTGTGGAAGTGCGCCTTTGTAGGCAAAACTCCGTTGGATACTATTGTTAGATTTGTGCCATCAAATGTGGCTGTTTGTCCGCAAATACGTGCCATATCGATGATGGCTTGTATGCGGTTGCACTCCTTGTGTTGCAGTTCGGTAACACTTTCAAATGTGTGCGTGCCCTTGGTTGCAAGCGCCAAAACTGCCAAAATGGGAATTTCATCAATGGCGTTTACTACGTCCACAGCAGTTGCTGTAAGTTGTGCAAGGGTGCTGGGTTCAACGCGGATATCCGCAACCTTTTCGCCAGCAACAATGCGAGTGTTTTCTGCAAAAATTTGCGCACCAGCGCGTTGTAGCACTGTCAAAAAGCCAATTCGGCCGTCATTTATGCAAACATTGGGTAGTTTCAAAGGCTTGTTTGTGAGCAATGCCAACGCCACAAGAAAACTTGCAGAAGAGATGTCGTTGGGCAACGTCACGTCAAGGGGTTTGGGGATGCTCTTTGTAACTGCGCAGTTGGTTGTGTCAATGCCACAGTGTGCAAGCATATTTTCCGTATGAGTGCGTGTAGGGATGGTTTCTACGTACTGCGTTGTACCATCTGCAAACAGGCCTGCGAGCAAAACTGCGCTTTTGACTTGTGCAGAGTTTACCTGTGCGTGTAGCACCTTACCGACAAGTTTTGATGGGTGGATGGTAAATAGCTCGCCATCATTTTGTGTAAAGCGCGCGCCAAGCTGTGTTAGTGGTTCAATCAGCCTTTTCATCGGGCGAGATGTCAAACTTGTGTCGCCAACAAAGGTTGCAGTGATGCCAAGTCCGCACACAACACCAGCAAGCAATCTTGCCGTTGTGCCACTGTTTTGACAGTTCAAGACAACGTTGTTGTTAGGTTTGACAATAGGTGTGACTGTGGCTGTGGTGCCGTCGATGGCAATTTGCGCGCCCAAAGTGCGCAAGCAATCGACTGTTGCAAGCACGTCGTCGCACAGTGAAATGTTGCCTATTTTGCTTGGCCCACTTGCGATTGCTGAAATAATCAGCGCGCGGTGCGTCAACGATTTGTCGCCATAGCAAACGGAACTATCTATATTAAATTGTGAGTTGAAGTTTAGCATAGGCGGTGTTGACCTTGGGTGTGTTGTTTTTATTTATTTTCGTCCAAAAGCAAGCGTTTTACTTGGTCAAGGGGAAGTTTGACCTGTTCGTAGAACTTGCGTGGCAAAACAAATGCAACAAGTTCGTCGTCGTTCTTTTTGTCTTGCAGGGTAAGGTCTAACATTGCGCTTGTTAAAGGAGAAATATTGCTAACAAGTTTGAGTACTTCCTTTTGCCACTTTTGGCAGTAATCTTGATCGCAAAGGCCAAGCTTGTGGGCAAGCAATGTTTCGTAGTAGATGCCATTCAACACGGCAACGCCATGTGGGATGCCAAGGGCAAGCTCCATTGCGTGGCCGATTGTGTGTCCAAAGTTGAGCTGGCGACGGATACCTTCGTCAAATGGGTCCAGTTCGCAAACGGCCAGTTTGTAGTGGTAACAGCTACGGATGACATCCAGCAAATCGCACTCGTTGTAGGCATCGTCCACTTGAATTGTTAGCATACGGTACTTCAAGATTTCTCCCATGCCGTTTGTCATTTGCTCGTCATCCAACGTGTTCAAAAACTCTGGGTCAACCAATGCTTCGGCTGGGTAAAAGGACCCAACGGCGTTTTTGATGCCATCGTGGTCGATTGCAGTTTTGCCACCCACACAGGAGTCTACCATGGCAAGCAAGGTTGTAGGCACGTGCAAAAGACCCACTCCACGCTTAAAAATGGAGCAAGCAAAGCCGACAGTATCGCCCACACTGCCACCGCCAATGGCAACGACAGTTTGGTTGCGTTTGAGATTTTTTTGTAAAAACCAACTGCACAGTTCTTGTACTGTGCCAAAGTTTTTTGCATCTTCGCCACGTGGGATGATAAACACGTTGTCGCCACGGATATTGTACAGCTCTTGCAATTTGCCATCGGTGACAATAAGACAGTCTTTGAAATCTTGTAAATCGAATTTTCTAAAATCCATTGTTATTTGGCCTTTTTGGGTAGTTGATTGGGGTTTTGCTCAAATTGTTTGAGTATTTGGTTTGCCAAAACGTAGTTGACAATGTGTGTTGCTACAAATCCTACGTTGGGTACAATGCAGGTATCTGCACGCTCATAGTGTTGCGCAACTGGTTGCTTTGTGACTGTGTCGATGGTGGTAACACCCTTGACTGTTGGGATGGGCTTTACAATCAAGTTAATAACTATATTTTGACCAGTAGTTACACCGCCAACAATGCCACCACAATAGTTGGTTTTGTAGGAGATTGTGCCGTCTTTGTCCACTTGCAAATCGTCGTGACACGTTGTGCCAGTGGAGCTTGCAAACTCACAGCCCACACCAAAGGAAACTCCCTTGACGGACGGAATACCCACAAGATGTGATGCCAGTTGCGCATCAAGGTGTTTGTCGTAGGGGAAGATTTCGCCAATGCCAGCGGGAACCTTTGCAACCACGCACACCATTCCGCCAAGGCTGTCGCCCTTTTGTTTGGCAATGTCAATTTGTTGGAGCATTTGCTGTTTGGCAGTTCTGTCACCACAAGGGAAGGACTCGTCGTCCAACTCACCTGGGTGCAACGCGTGCCACTTGGGGTACTGCGTTTTTGCAGTTACGCTACCAATTTGCTCAACGTAGTAGTTGGTACAAATACTCCAGTCTTTGAGAATTTGCTCGCAAATGCACCCCAAAACAACATAGCAAAGGGAACTGCGAGCAGATGCAACTTCTGCAATGTCGCGTGCGGTCAAATTGGGATGGCGAATTGTGCCCACCAAGTCGGCATGACCTGTACGCACAGCAGTGATGTTTGGTCGAGTTTCTACCGAAGTGTTTGCAACAAAAAATTGCAAATCGCCCCCATCGGTAAAAAACTGGTTTTCCATCTCGTGACCAGTGAACACTACTTTGTCGGTGAATACTTGGCGAGAACTGCGACCAAAACCGCTTTTGCGTGTGGCAAGGGCACTATTGATGTTGTTGATGTTGACGCAAACGCCCTTGGGGATGCCACAAATTGTGCCGTGGTATCCAACGCCATGGGACGTTCCGTCAAAGTTGAAAGTTATCATTGTGTTTATGTCCTATTGCCACTCTGTTGGGCAGGTGCGGTTAGCCTTGAACCACTCGGTATCTTTGAGCAAAGTCACATTGTTGGATGCTGTGATGTTAATGCCCAAATTGTTACAAGTAAGTGTGATGTTTCCGTTGAGAGGCAATGCAACAGTACTGCTATTTACCCACAAAGATGTCGCAAATACCAGATCGGTGTAAGGCGCAACACGATTTATCATTGATTGGGCAGGGAAAGTATTTTCGGGGTTGGCGTTGTATTCGCCAGTACCTGTGCAACAACATATACATACAACCTTTGGCTTAATTACATTAAGTAATATATCGGTTGTTGATGTTTTACTACCGTGGTGACCACCCTTGAAAAGCACCACTTCAGGTAGGTCGTTGTATTGTACAAGATAGCCTTCGCCGGACTCTTCCAAGTCACCAGTAAACAAGAAATGGTTTACGTTCTTTGCGTTGTCGGGGTTGTTGACGTTTGCAAAGTCGTAGTTTGCGCCATATTGGTTGATCATCAAACAAACGGAGTAGTCGTTTTCGTCGGAAGTTTTGTTTTCGTAGTAATAGTTGTACAAAATTTCCATTTCCACATTGGAAGAAAGTTTGATGTATCTGCGCGCGCCTGTTGCGTCTACCGATTGGCTAAATCTTGTGGACTCATTGTTGTTGTTCCAACATTCGAGTGCTGTGTAGTGATTTGCCCCCAAGGCTACCTCTGCATCACGTTCAGACTTGTAGTTTGTTGCCACATTTGTTGATTTATTAGAACGTGGAAAGTCTATAATGTTTTCACAAACATATCTCTTAAATATACCTTTGTTACTATTTTTAGAATCGCTAACAAATCCAGAAATATGGTCTTGGTCTGCGTGAGTTGCGATTACATACTCTAATGTGCCATCTGTGATATATTGTTTGATATAATTATCAATAGCGTTAGTACTATCATACCTTGACCCAGCATCAATCAAAATGTCGGTGTCGCCAGCCTTGATGTAGATGCAATCGCCTGTGTATTGGTTACCAAGCTCAAGAAAGTGGATTTGCAAATCCGTTGTGTCCACAACTTTTGCTGTATCTACAACCTTAACGCTCTTGCCATCCTCAGACAAGATACCGTACTTGCCGTAGTTGGCAACTTCTTCTTCCACTGCCAAAACTGTGATGTAAAGCGTTGCATAGCGTGTTTGACTGTTGAAGGTGTAAGAAAGTTCAACTTCCACGTCGCCCGTTGACTCCAGTGCACCAGTTGGGGAAACGATTGCAAAGTCACTTACTGCCAATGAGTTACCGTCGATGAAGTGTGCTGTTACAACAAAATCTGTCAGTTGCAATGTGTTGCCAACGTAAAACTCACTTTTGCTTGCGGTGGCAGTGATACTGTCAAGGGTTAAAGGCAACGCCAAAACGTTTACAGTAACGTTGCAAGTTTTGGTTACGCCTTCGTGTGTGTAGGACAGTTGTACTGTGTGGCTACCGCTTGTGGCAAAGGTGGTTGTACCTGTAATTGTAAAGTCGGTAACGATTGTGTCGTGCTGATCGGAAAAAGATGCTACAACAACAAAGTCAGCAAGACTGAGAGTTTGACCAACATAGAAATTACTATTGGTAAAGGTTGCGGAAATGCTTGTGAGCGTTACTGGCACTTCCACCACCGTAACGTTGATTGTTGCATTGTATGTTGTGCCATTTTTGTCGTAGGAAATTGTTACTTGTTTTGTGCCTACGGTGGACGTATCCACTTGGCCGAAAGTAAAGTTATCCACTGTAATTTTGGTGCCGTCATCGTAGAGTTCTTGCACCAACAAATTGTCCTTTGTTAGAGTGTCGCCCACTTGAAGTGGCTCGCCAACAAAGCTTGCACTGATGCGTACAAACGTTGCTACAACGGTGACTTTTACTGTTGTTTGCAATGTTTTTGTGGCTGCGCCGTCAAGATATATGTAAGTCACTGTGACAATCTTGTCGCCAGCGGTCGTTGTGTCAATTTTGCTGATAGTAAAGCTGTCGGCAACTTTGGTTGTGTTGTCGTCGTAGACCACCAGTACGGAAAAGTCGCTTTGGTTGACAGCTCCGCCAATGGCAACGTCACCACCATTGTAGGTTGCATAAATGCTTACGGGAACTGCTTTTTTGACAACGGAAATTGTCAACTGGCAACTTGCAGCGATGCCCATTTCGGTGTAGGTTACTTGCACAGTTTTGTCGCCTTCAGTGGATGTATCCAGTGAACTGACTGTAAAGTTAGTAACGAGATACACGTTTTCTGTGCCAGCGATGCCTTCCACAAAGGTGGCTTCTACAACAATATCATTTTTGTCGAGAGTGCCACCAACTTCGATTGGGTCACCAACGTAGGTCGCAGTGATAGTAAGTTCATTTTTGATACCAAGATAGTCCATGATGATGTCACAGCCACCAAAGGTAAAAAGTGTGACAACAAGCATAACTATTGCAAAGATAGATTTTAGTGTGCGTGAATTTTTCATAGTTGCGCGCTCCTATTTGATTGTAATGGGGGGGGTAGCCGACTTGTTCATTTAGTTAATGAAAAAATTGGCGATATTATTGCGATTGCATTATATTTACCAGTATATATAATTATACAACAAAAGCAATCACTATTGCAAGTGCTTGCGTAAAATTAGGCACAACAAACAAAAAAAGATACCACAAAAATTGTGGTATCTCTTTTTTATTGGAAGGAATTTATGCTTGATATATGTGCTGATTAGCACTGAATAAAAACGATTGTTGTATTGACGTGCGGGGCGTCGCGGACGTCGCCCCCCCTACGACCACTTTGGTTGCTTGCAAATGACTACCAATGATAGCACTGCCCTTACAGTCACATTGATTGTAGCATACAAAAGGCAACGATATATACAAACTGTTATTTCTTGAAATAACGGTTGTAAAGGCCAAGGAATGCTTTGCCGTGACGAGCTTCGTCGCGAGCCATTTCGTGAACCGTGTCGTGGATTGCGTCCAAGTTCAAGAGTTTTGCGCGTTTTGCAAGGTCTGCTTTGCCCATTGTTGCGCCATTTTCCGCTTCGATACGCATTTGAAGGTTCTTTGCTGTGCTGTCAGTTACAACTTCGCCAAGAAGTTCTGCAAATTTTGCTGCGTGTTCTGCTTCTTCCCAGGCAGCTTTTTCCCAGTAGAGACCAATTTCGGGGTAACCTTCGCGGTGAGCAACACGTGCCATAGCAAGGTACATACCAACTTCGGTGCACTCGCCCATAAAGTTAGCTCTGAGGTCTTCGATGATATCTTGTGGTGCGCCTTGAGCAACGCCAATAACGTGTTCTGCAGCCCAACTCATTTCGTCAGATTGAGCAACAAACTTTGATGAAGGAACTTTGCATTGTGGGCAAAATTCAGGTGCAGAGTCGCCTTCGTGAACATAACCGCAAACGGAGCATACAAATTTCATAGTAGCTTTCTCCTTAAATAATTAGTCTTTTAATAGTATTTTTTTGATTTTTCGACAGACGTCATTAGTTTTGTGTGATTGGATGTGGTTGGCTTTGTAGCAAGTTTTGTTTTGGTGTGATATTGTTGACAGTTGCAAAACCAACCATGATCAGCTTTTGTTGTGATATTACTCGTCTACTTCCTCAAATTGGTCTGGACCGACACCGCAAAGTGGGCACTCTTCTGGTGGGGTATCGCCTTCGTGGATGTAACCGCAAACTGTGCAAACAAATTTTTTCATAGTAGTTTCTCCTTGGATAATATTTTTTTTACGGCATTGCCGTTTGATTACTTAGTTTTATTACGGCAGCTTTCGCAAGTGCCATAAAAAGTGATTTGGTAGTGATCTACGCTTTCAAAGTCGTGGCTGATGGTTATTTTGTCCATTGACAAATCGGTAACTGCACCACAACTGCTGCAAACATGATGAACGTGGGGCGCACAACAAGCATCAAAGCGTTCGGCACTGCCTTCGACACTAACTTTGATAAGGCGACCATCTTGACATAGTTCCGCAAGATTGCGGTACACCGTACCAAGGCTAATATTGGGCATGACTTTGCGAACTTGTTCGTACACGTAGGATGCATCTGGATGACACTTTGTGGATGCAACCACATTGTACACTGCTTCGCGCTGACGTGAGTACCTCATTTTTACCTCTCTGAATTGACAAACAACAATTTTATCTTTTGTGCTTAAATGATAACATTTACTATTTATTTTGTCAAGAGTTTTTAGTAATTTTTCCTAAAAAATTTTGATTTACAAAAAGTAGTATTTTTTTGCACTTTTTTGGCATCCTTTTTACTACTTTTCTGTGAGATTTTACAAACTAATTGACAAATTGGCACAAGCACTATAAAATTAACTCACAAAGGTTGGCAGTGACTGAAAAATCGGGAGGCCGCTCCCTGCAGTAATTGCCAATGATTGGCGGTCGTTTTGTAACAAAAAAAACTGCAACACTACGACAAAATAATAGAGATTTGAGATGGGTAAGAATATGACAATGCAACAGCTGCTCTCTCCAATGAGAAGAGCTATACAAGATTTTGATATGATTGAGCACGGCGACAAAATTGCTGTGGGAGTTTCCGGCGGAAAGGACAGCTTGGTGCTGTTGACCCTTTTGAAAGCCTACCAACGCTTTGCAGATAAGCCGTTTGAACTGATGGGCATCACCATTGATATGGGTTTTGCGGAAGATACTTTTGCGCCCATTGCGGAGTACTGCAAAGAGCTTGGCGTGGAGTACCACATTGTAAAAACGGACATTGCTGAAATCATCTTTGATGTAAGGAAGGAAAGTAACCCTTGCAGTTTATGCGCAAAGATGCGTCGTGGTGCGTTGAACTCTGCCATTGTGGAGCGCGGATTTACAAAGTTGGCGCTTGGGCACCATCAAGACGACGTTGTGGAGACCTTTATGCTGAGTTTATTCCACGAAGGACGCTTAAACACATTTCAACCAAAGTCCTTTATGTCAAGGATGGGTGTGACGTTGATCCGACCAATGATTTACATCGAGGAGCGCGACATTGTGGGTTTTGCAGAAAAGATGCCCGTTGTCAAAAACCCCTGCCCTGCTGACGAACATACCGAAAGGGAGAGTATGAAACAAATTTTGCGTGACCTTGCGGAAAAGTACCCCAACATCCGCCAAAAGTTTGCCAATGCAATCATGCACCCCGAGAGATACCACCTGTGGGACAAAAAGGATGATAACTAAGATACAGCTATTGTTGCATCTTTTTTTTGTGCAATATTTTGTCTGGAATTAGTTGCGACAAAGCGCAAAGCGACAGAAATTTGTCACAAATGGGCAATTTTGCGTTAGATTTTGCAAGTTTTACGCATAATTTGCTATTTGCACGCATCTACTATACAAAATGGGGATGCATTTTGAAAAGTTACATCAAACAAAGAGTTTTGGAAATTGCCCACTACTTGTTGCACACAAAGTGTACTGTACGACAGGTGGCAAAGGTGTTTTGCGTATCCAAATCGACAGCGCACAAAGATTTGAGTTGCCGTTTGCCACTGCTTGACGCAAGTTTATACCGAGAGGTAGCCAAAGTTTTGGGAGAAAACTGGGCAGAAAGGTACATCCGTGGTGGCGAAAGCACCAAACGGAAGTACAAGAGCAATTTGTAAGACTAAAAAAACAGCGAGTTTGTTTCTCGCTGTTTTTTGTTAGTTAAAAGTTGTAAGTATCATTAGAAAAATGTAAATCTTTGAGTTAGTCAATCACAAGGTCTTCGGCAAAGTCGGCATCAATTTGCCAATCGCCCAAGTAATAGGGATCGTCCCTTTGACCAACGGAGTCTACCATGTTGCAGACGTGTTGCAAATAGCCATCTACCATGGGCCCGTAGGAATTTCTAAAGGCAAGGATGGATTCGCTAACAAGATCGCCCCATGACTCCATACTGTGACCCTTCATTGTTGCGCTTGTTGTGTTGTAGGAAATGTGGAAACGTAGCACAATGTTGTAGCCAACGTCCTCCCAAAGGTGAGTCACCTTGATTGTTGCACTGTTCAATGGAGAGCTTGCGGACAAAGTTTTGCTGATGGTTGCAAGGTAAGAGCGCAACTTTCTGTCAATTTCGTTGTAGGCAAGGCTGTTGCGTGCTTTTTGCGAGGTGAGAGGTAGTTTGTCGAAGGTATTGAGTGTTTTGCGTGTGGTCTTTTTGTGGTTGTTGTTACCTTTTGGAGGGTTGTTGCCCTTTTGCTTGCGTTTTGCGGGATATCCACCAAATGGGCTATCATCCGAGTAAGTGGTTGTGTTATAGCCTTCGGTAATGCCAGCGTCAAAGTAGCCACGCTTGCAAAATACCACTACTGCAACAATAAACACAACTATGTTTGCAATGCCGTACAAAAATGGCGCAAGCAATCCCAAGCAATTAACAATCACACCAAAAACGTAGCCAACAAGGGTGCAACCAAGGTGCACAAATGGGAACAATGCTTTGGGGAGTTTGCCGTGGCAGATGCTATGATACACTGCAATTTTGGCTGTGCAGTGCACAATTATCATACCAACAAAACCAGCAACAAACATCAACGTTGATGCTTGCATATCGCTGTGTGTGATATCGGTGTAGTCAAGTGCGCCACAAAGCACCACCATTGCACCAACAACAAACTCCAAACTGGTAAGTACTTGGTACAAACCATTTTTGAAGTCAGCACCGCTTCGACTTGTACGTTCTCCTTTGTCCATAATCAGCACAAAGAAAAAGTCCAGTACAGCAAAAGCCAACAAAGCAGTAAATACTGCAGGTATGCCTGTGTTAGAGTCAGTTTCTTCTATCACTACGTCTACCAACAAATAGTAGCCCACAAAGCATACAATTGTGAGTACAAGGGATATCAAAATGCGGTTCAAGCGTTTGTTGAGCATGGTTTTACCTCTTTTGCGCAAGTTGCGCGATAATGTGTTTTTTTGCAAACGGATAAAAGTGTTTGTTGGCCTTTTGTTGTGTTTGCAATACTTTTGTTACTTATATAGTATACCACCGCCAAGAGATAATGTCCAATGATTTGTTAAAAATGCATCAAATAATAGGCGAATTATCCTGCATTTGTAACAATTTTTGGTGCACTGCTTGCACTTGCTTGACAAAAGACTTGGATAAGTTTAGAATACTATCACAACAATTTTCAGGAGAAAAACTATGGCACAACTTACTATGGACAAACTGGTAAATCTTGCAAAAGGCAGAGGCTTTGTTTACGCAGGAAGTGAAATATATGGCGGTCTTTCCAACTCTTGGGACTACGGTCCTCTTGGTGTGGAAATGAAAAACAACATCAAGCAAGTTTGGTACCGCAAATTTATCAAAGAGCACCCACTTAACGTTGGTTTGGACTCGGCAATCTTGATGAACCCGAAAACTTGGGAAGCAAGCGGTCACTTGGGCGGATTTAGCGATCCATTGATGGACTGCAAGGGTTGTCACGCTCGTCATCGCGCGGACAATCTCATCGAAGACTACCAAGCAAAGCATGGTGTGGACGTTGCAGTTGCAACAATGTCCAACGAAGACATGGAAAAGTACATCGTTGAGCACCAAATCCACTGCCCTGTTTGTGGTAAGTGCGACTTTACACCTATCCGTAAGTTCAACTTGATGTTCAAGACATTTATCGGTGTTACGGAAAACTCCACTTCCACAGTTTACCTTCGCCCAGAAACAGCGCAAGGTATCTTTGTAAACTTCAAAAACGTTTGCCGTACAACGCGCAAAAAGTTGCCATTTGGTATCGGTCAAATCGGTAAGTCCTTCCGTAACGAAATTACACCAGGTAACTTCATTTTCCGTATTCGTGAGTTTGAACAAATGGAGTTGGAATTTTTCTGCAAGCCCGGCACTGACCTTGAGTGGTTTGAATACTGGAAAAACTTCTGCAAGCAATGGCTTTTGGACCTTGGCATCAAGGAAGAAAACCTTCGTCTACGCGACCACGACAAGGACGAATTGTGTTTCTACTCCAAGGCTACAACCGACTTTGAAGTGAAGTTCCCATTTGGTTGGGGCGAACTTTGGGGCATTGCTGACCGCACCGACTACGACCTTGGTCGTCACCAAGAAGTTAGTGGCGAAAGCTTGGAGTACACCGACCCTATCACAAACGAAAAGTTCATCCCATACGTAATCGAACCAAGTCTTGGCGCAGACAGAGCATTTTTGGCTTTCCTTTCCAACGCATACGAAGAGGAAGTTGTCGGCGAAAACGACACACGTGTTGTACTTCACCTGCACCCAGAAATTGCCCCCATCAAGGCTTGCGTGTTGCCACTTTCCAAAAAGCTTAGTGAAAGCGCAACTGCACTTTACCACGACCTTTTGAAGGACTTTGTTTGCGACTACGACGAAGCAGGTAGCATTGGTAAGCGTTACCGCCGTCAAGACGAAATTGGTACACCATTCTGCATCACTGTGGACTTTGACACCGAAGTGGACGGATGCGTTACAGTTCGTGATCGTGACACAATGCAACAAGAACGCGTTGCTATTGCCGATTTGAAAGAGTATCTCAAGAAGAGAATTTTTATTTACTAATAGTTACGTAGGCAAATTTGCACTACCATCAACCTACAGTTGGTGGTAGTTTTTTTATTGTAAAAGTTGCACGTAATGGCTGGCAAAAAAACAAACATTATTTTTGTGCAATTTTTCTTTTGGTGTATTGCAAAAATGTGCAAAATTTTGTATAATAATTCTATTGTGGATGTTGCAAATCTCAATGGATACGCAACCCACTATGTAGAAACAAAATTGGCAAAAGCAAAGCGTGTTTGAGTGCCACAAACAATCAACAAAGTTGTGACATCAATGACTAACATTGCAAAAGTGCCAAAAACCAATTAGGCCGTGACAAGTCACGGGATACAAAAAAAGGAGAACAAACAATGGACATTATTTTGAAACTATCCGAAGAACTTGAAGTTGGCAAATGGCAGGTGGAAGCTGCCGTCAATTTGATTGACGAAGGCAACACAATCCCATTTATTTCTCGTTACCGCAAAGAGGCAACAGGATCACTCAACGACGAACAACTGCGCAAACTCTTTGAAAGATTGACATATCTGCGCAACTTGGAAGAAAAGAAAGCACAAGTTATTTCCAGCATCGAGGAGCAAGGCAAAATGACGGAGGAACTGCGTGCGGAAATTGAAGCTGCCGAAACGCAAGTGGCAGTTGACGACTTGTACCGCCCATACCGTCCAAAGCGCAAAACTCGCGCGAGCGTTGCAAAGGAAAAGGGCTTGGAGCCACTGGCAAACATCATCTTGTTGCAACAAGAAACTGCCGACATCAAAGTTATCGCAAAACAATATATTGACGCCGAAAAGGGCGTAAAAACGGCAAAAGAGGCTGTTCAAGGGGCGTTGGATATCATTGCAGAAGTTATTTCCGACAATGCGCAATACCGCAAGGACATCCGCGACCTTACTTTCCGTCTTGGTAAAATCACTGCTGTTGCCAAAAAGCCAGATGTAAAAACTGTTTACGACAACTACTACAACTACGAAGAAGACATCGTCAAAATTGCTGGACACCGCGTGCTTGCTGTAAACCGTGGCGAAGCGGAAAAGGTATTGACTGTCAAAGTTGTTGCACCAGAAGACTTGATCATCGGCTACTTGGAGCGTCACGTAATTGTGGGCAACAACCCCAATACCGAGCCATTTGTGCGTTTGGCGCTACAAGACAGCTACACACGCTTGATTGCACCCAGCATCGAGACAGAAGTGCGCAATATGTTGACGGAAAAGGCAGAAGACGGAGCAATTTCCGTTTTCGGCAAAAACTTGGTACAACTACTCATGCAACCACCCATTGCAAACAAGGTGGTTTTGGGCTGGGACCCAGCTTTCCGTACAGGTTGCAAACTGGCCGTTGTTGATGGCACGGGCAAGGTGCTTGATACAACAGTTATCTACCCTACTGCTCCAACCACGCCACAAAAGATTGCCCAAGCAAAGACAACGCTTGTAAAACTCATCAACAAATACAAGGTTGAACTCATCTCATTGGGTAACGGTACTGCAAGCAGAGAAAGCGAACAAATCATTGTTGACCTTTTGAAGGAAACAGGACTGCCTGTTCAGTACGTTATCGTCAGCGAGGCGGGCGCATCAGTATACTCGGCAAGTAAGCTTGCAACGCAAGAGTTCCCAACTTTTGACGTTGGACAACGTAGTGCGGCAAGCATTGCACGCAGATTGCAAGACCCACTTGCGGAGCTTGTAAAAATTGACCCAAAATCTATCGGCGTTGGACAATATCAACACGATATGAACCAAAAGAAGCTTGGCGAAACCTTGAACGGCGTTGTTGAGGACTGCGTAAACAAAGTTGGTGTTGACTTGAACACTGCGTCTGCGCCACTTTTGACATACATTTCCGGCATCAACGCAAGCATTGCAAAAAATATCGTTGCCTACCGCGAGAAAAACGGCAAGTTTACCGAGCGCGCACAACTGTTGAAGGTTGACAAACTGGGTGCAAAGGCGTACGAACAATGTGCAGGCTTTTTGCGTATCAATGACGGCACAAACCCACTTGATGCAACCAGCGTGCACCCCGAAAGTTACGGCGCAACCATTGCCTTTATGAAAAAGCAAGGCATCAAGATGGACAGCATCGGCAAGCTTGCGGGACTATCCAAAATCATCAAGAACTACCCAAAACTTGCAAGCGAACTTGGCATTGGCGAACTGACTTTGCGCGACATCGTTGCCGAGTTGGAAAAACCTGCGCGTGACCCACGTGACGAAATGCCCAAGCCAATACTTCGCAGTGACGTGTTGGAAATGAAAGACCTCAAAGAAGGTATGATTTTGAAAGGCACAGTGCGCAACGTTATCGACTTTGGTGTGTTTGTAGACATTGGCGTTCACCAAGATGGTTTGGTGCACATTTCGCAACTCAACTCCAAAAAGTTTGTCAAGCACCCACTTGAAGTGGTAAAAGTTGGCGACATTGTAGACGTAAAGGTACTTTCCGTTGATCTTGACAAAAAACGCATTTCTTTGACAATGAAGATTTGATGATATGTGCATTTGTGCATATATTGTTGGGTTTTGTAAGATGTTGTTATCGCAAAAATTGCGCACACTCAAAGACAGGACCTGTAAATTAACCTCTCCGTCAGTTTCACGACTGCCATTTCGCGCGAGCAAACTCACTTCGACGCTTTGGCTACCAACAACTCACTGGGTTGTTTGTTTAACGCGTCGCGCTCCCAAAGCGAGAGGCTTTTTCAGGGATAATCTATTTTAGAAAACGATAAAGGTAAACAACTATGCTGATTGTTGCATTGACGGCCTTGGGCGTTGGTGGCGCTACTGTCATTGGCGCACTGCTTGGGCTGATATTCAAAAACTTAACACAAAGGTACTCCAAAATCTTTTTGGCGTTTGCAGGGGGCATCATGCTTGCCGCGGCGGTGTTTGGGCTGATTGTGCCATCGCTTGAATATGGTGGCGATTGGGGGTTGGTAATCACTGTGCTGGGCATCTTTGCAGGGGCGTTTTGTTTGAACTTGATTGACAAAGTGACACCACACTTGCACAAGATGATTGGTGCCGACATCGAAGAGCACAAAACATCCAGCCTGAATAAAGTGTTGCTGTTTGTGATTGCCATTGCCATCCACAACCTGCCCGAAGGCATTGCTGCTGGCGTTGGTTTTGGTACCGACGACCAAAACGCAGGCATTTTGATTGCAGTTGGTATTGCATTGCAAAACATCCCAGAAGGTATGGTTATCATCGCGCCAATGATTAGCTCTGGCGTAAGCAAGAAAAAGGCATTTTTGATTGCAGCGCTTACGGGGCTGATTGAAGTGGTTGGCACTTTTGTTGGTTACTTTGCTGTCAAAATTGCCCAAGTGATACTGCCATTTGCTTTGGCGTTTGCCGGCGGAACAATGCTGTACGTTGTAAGTGACGAAATGATCCCCGAAACGCACTCTGACGGCAACAATCGTGGCGTGACCTACTCGCTACTGTTTGGCTTTTGCTTTATGCTTGTGATGGACGTTTTGTTGGGGTAACCAAATAAATACAAATAGAAAGAGTGACATCGGTAAAGACGTCACTCTTTTTTTGTGCGGACGAGCACAGCTCGCCCCTACGGTATAGCAACCATTTGACTTGGTTTTGGATTCAAGTCGATGGTAATATTTTACACTACTCATCCACTTCGGCAAAGTAACTTTTTGCGGCAGAAATAAAAAGTGATGTCTTTTGTGACATCACTTTTTGGTTCATCGGTAATGTTGTGTTGGGTGGGTTTTGTGTTTGCCGACGGATGTTACTCATCCACTTCGGCAAAGCAACTGCCACCAATGAATTCTCTCAAAAGGGAGTTGCAGGGTACCCATTTGTCGTCCATATCGGAAAAGTACTTCAAGAATTTGATCAAGCGGTTGGCTGTGATAAAGTGGGGGCTGTCGCTGTGCACTTCTTTCAAGGCGGGCAGGGCGTACTTTTTCATTACGCAAAGCTCGTAGGTCAAAGCAGAGTTAAACACAAAGTTGCAACCCTCTTGATAGGGGTAGATCCACTTGAACTCGCCACGTCGAACGCTCGGCCACATCTCCAAAGTACGCTCGGCAGATGAGTTGCGGTACTTGCGGTCGCGAACGATACGGCGGAGCAAGCGAATATCTGTAAAGCTGATTGGGTTGTGCATATCAATGTTGATTTGGAACTGTGGCGCAATGTAAATTTTGAACTTTTGGTGCTTGGGGATGGCGTGGGAAAGTTGGTCGTTTAGTGCGTGGATGCCTTCAATGATGATTGGGGTATCCTTGGAAATACGAATTTTTTGACCTTGTGCCGCACGACCTGCACCAAACTGGTAAACGGGCAATTCCACCTCTTCGCCATTGATAAGTGCCGTCATATGCTCGTTGAACAGTTCCACATCCAATGCGTCAATGTGTTCAAAGTCCTTTTCGCCAAATTCGTCAAGTGGGATGTCATCACGATTTTTGTAGTACATATCCAGCGAAATACGCAGTGGGTTGATGCCACGCGCCATCAGTTCGATACGAAGGCGGTTGGAAAAGGTTGTTTTGCCAGAGCTACTGGGGCCAGCAATGCAAATAAGGCGGATGTTTTCGATGTCTTCGGCAATTTTGCTACCCAGTTCGTGCAACATATCGTTGTGCAGAGTTTCATTCATATTGATGCAATCAACGTAGGTGTCGTTTTCCAAATGCTTGTTGATGTCGAAAACAAAGTGAGATTTGCAACGCTTTGCCCAAAGATAAGAGCGTTTGATAACGCGCGCAAAGGTTGGCTCGTCATCGAACACAGGGATTGTGCCTCCGGCCTCGTAACGTGGGTATTGCGCTGTCATACCGCCATCATAGGGGAAGAGATTGAACAGTTTTAGGTAGCCAGTGGATGGCACCATGTAGCCGTACATATAGTTGATAAAATCGCCACACTTGTAAAAGTGGCAAATTTTGTCTGGGCGATATTGCAAGATTTCCGCTTTGTCGGGGTAGTTGTTGGCAACAAAGTAGTCGTGTGCCTCTTCCTTGGTCATTGTCAAGCGTTCAAATGGTAGATCAAGCTCTACCAAGCGGAGCATTTCTGCACGCACTGCTTGCACCATTTTGCTGTCGATGCTTTGTGGACTGGGTAACGATATAAAAATAGAACGAGATACGCCATAGGAAATCTTGATGTGCAAGTCTGGATAAAGATTGCGGAAGGCCAAAGTGAGCAGGTATCTCAAGCTTGTTTCGTACACCTTGATTGCATCACTGCTTGTGTAGGAAAGTGGTTCCACTTCCGCATCAAAACTGAGCGCGTAGGTCAGCTCACGCAAGCGGTTGTTAACCTTTGCCACAAGCACTTGCTTGTTGGTGTCGTTGATGATGTCGATAAGTTTTGTGCCTTTGGGCACTTGAATTGTTTTGTTGTCTATTGTTATGTTTAGCATTTTTACTCCTTGTGCGACAAATGTTCTAACTGTCGCAAAAACTTGTCGTAAATTTTTGCGTGAATTGCTAAAGCGACTTCTGTTCAAAGCTGCTTTGTGGAGAAACAGGAGCATCTTTTTGGCAAATTCGTGCCAAAGATATGCAATTTTACTGATAAATCTCAGCTAATTTGGGTTAAAAAAGGGTATTACAACAGCAATACCCCCTTTTTGTTTTTGTCAATTTCTAAGTCAATTTTGATGGCCAACTTGCCCTGCACTACTAAACTTTTGTAGGCTCTGGGTAGGTTACGCCAAAAGTATCTACCGTTACAGTTTCCATTACTTGTTTTTCGTAAGGACGGTCGTTGTAGTCGGTGTACTCGTCGGCAATTTCGTCCACTACTTGGATGCCTTCGATTACCTTGCCAAATGCTGCGTAAGCACCGTCAAGATGGGGAGCATCTTCGTGCATGATGAAAAATTGACTTCCTGCGCTGTTGGGGTTTTGAGCGCGGGCCATAGAGATTACTCCGCGGTGGTGACAAAGGTCGTTTTTGAAACCATTTTGTGCAAACTCGCCACGGATGCCGTAGCCCGGTCCGCCTGTGCCACGACCAAGTGGGCAACCGCCTTGAATCATAAAGCCACGGATTACGCGGTGGAAGATAAGTCCGTTGTAGAAGCCTTTTTTGACAAGGGAAACAAAGTTGTTGACTGTGTTTGGTGCAACTGTTGGGTACAACTCAATTTTGATTTGTTTGCCATTTTGCATGGTTATCGTAACGATAGGGTTTTGCATTGTTGTGTCCTCCAAATTGTATCCTTTGTGCACAATTTTGATGTGAGCAAAGGGATTGTTTTTCGTGATATTTGCCTGTGTTACTCAAGCGTGTGATACATTTTACCACAAACAAAGGCAATATTCAATACTGTTTGGAAAAATAATTTTGCTATAGATGTATTTCTTGACTTATTCACTTAATTTTTATATAATATTTTCATAAATATACGATAGATGACAGTTTTTTCTAAATAAAATATATCCAGATGGAAAATGTTTGATGGAAAACTTTGTTGCTATCACACAAAAGGAGCAAAATTATGTTGAATCAAAAACAAATGGAACAATTTGCCGAACTTACTGTACGCGTGGGTGCAAATATGCAAAAGGAACAAATCGTGGTTGTTCGTTGTGACGTTGCCTGCCAAGAGTTTGCACATCTCATCGTTGCAAAGGCGTACGAATTTGGCGCAAAAAAAGTAATCATGCAATGGAGTGACGAAATTGTTGCTCGCATGGGTATGCTCAACCAATCTTTGGAAAGTTTGTGCGAAGTGCCACAATGGGCAATTGACCAATCTCAATACTTCATCGACAACGACGTGTGCCTCATTTCCATCAAGGCAGGCGACCCCAACATCTACAAGGGATGCGACCCAGTAAAACTCAAAGAGTCTGCTCTTGCAAGTGGCAAAGCAATGATCAACTTCCGCAAGGCTACAATGTCCAACCTTCTACGTTGGACACTTGTTTCCATCCCAACACCAGCTTGGGCAAAGCAAGTTTTCCCAGAGTTGCCAGTGGACGAAGCTGTTGACAAGATGTGGGATGCTATTGGACACATCATGCGCCTTGATCAAGAGGACCCAACAGAGGCGTGGTTCAAGCACATTGACGTGCTCACTCGTCGTGCGGCATTTTTGACAAGCCACAACTTTGAAACAATCCATATGTACAACGCACACGGCACAGACCTTCACGTTGGTCTTGCTATTGACCACTTGTGGATTGCCGCTCGTGAAGAAGGCCAAGATGGTATTCCTTTTACAGCAAATATGCCCACAGAAGAAATCTTTACTGCACCACACAACAAAAAGATCAATGGTACAGTTGTTAGCGCACTTCCACTTGTAAACAACGGCAACATCATTGATAACTTCAGCATCACTTTCAAGGACGGTCGCGTTGTTGACTACAGCGCAGAAGTTGGCTACGATGCATTGAAGGGCTTGTTGACAGCTGACGAAGGCGTTTTGTCCTTGGGCGAAATTGCGTTGATTGGCAAAAACTCCCCCATTGCGGAAAGCGGGATTTTGTTCTTCAACACATTGTTTGACGAAAATGCAAGTTGCCACTTGGCATTTGGTCAAAGCTACCCAACAACAGTCAAAAACGGCAACAGTCTTACCGATGAACAACTTGCTGAACGTGGTATGAACAGCAGTATCAAGCACGTTGACTTTATGGTAGGCACAAAGGACATCAATATTGATGGTATCGGCTTTGACGGCACAGTTGTGCCACTCTTCCGCGATGGCGAATGGGTTATCTAATTGAAAAAATATTTGTAGTTTTATGCAAAAGGGCAATCAAATTGATTGCTCTTTTTTCTTTTTGCGCACTTTTGCGAGCCTTTGATTGCTTTGTCTTTCATCAAAAAGGTATAGCGATGCAAAATAATTGACAAATTAAGCCCAACGGTATAGAATGTGAATCAATAGCATTGGTAAAATTGTGCCGATGTGTGGTTTGTTTGGAAGTGAGAGACTCCACACAAAGTAACGAGGGAGGAAATCTCAATATGGGAGAATTTTTCGGTAAGCCAGAGTTTGGAACTCCAGAGGGGGCTTACTCTTGGCAACACCTTTTGCACGTTAGCATATCTTTGGCAATAGCCATAGTTTTGGCAATTGTTTTGGGTAAAAAGAATCGCAACAAAAGCCTACAAGAAAAGAACAAAGTGCTCATTTGGACAGCACTACTGATGCACACTGTGGAAACTTTCCGCATTGCAGTTGGTATTGGCGCATCCAGTGATGGTATGTCCTGGTTGTGGGAGTTGCCTTTCTTTTTGTGCAGTATGCAGTTTATTACAGTGCCCCTTGCAGCACTTGGTAAAGGAAAACTTAAGGAAGCAGCATTGGACTACGTGTTTGTTTTCGGCTTTTTGAGTTGTACATTTGGCACATTTGCAGCTGTGCACTTCTACAATACCTACCCAGTACTTTCCTACTACAACATTTGCTCAAACATCACGCACACCGCAGCGGGCTTTGCTGCATTGTATATTGTTATTTCCGGCATGCAATCCATGAAGAAAAAGACAATGTTTTGGGTAATGGGTATTTTGCTTGCTGTTTGCGCGATTGCGTTAGTTATCAACGCGACAGGTAACTACAACTATATGTTCTTAAAACGCGATGACGGCACACCATACGTACTTTACTACAACTTGGTAAATGGTAACCCTGTATTGTACCCGATGTTGGTAATTGGCACCTTCCTTGTGTACATTGTGGTGTTCTACGCTGTATACCACGCCATTGTCAAAAGGATAAACAAAAACAAAAGCAAAAAGTTGGAGCCATCAGTTGAGCCATCCATTGAACTATCAGTTGAAGAATAACAACATGAATTAATAATAGAAAAAGCGACCACGTGGTCGCTTTTTTTGTTTGGGCACTACTTGTTTTTAGTTTTGTGCGCTAAACTTTTGGTTGAGCTTGTTGGCATGGTGTTTGATGATGGATGAGACAATCAACCAAACAATGGCGTAGCCCACAACAAAGATTGCGGTAAACACCAACAGTGGCACAATGCCGTCAGCCAGCCAGCCGTTCAAAAGATAGATGGCAAGGTAGTCGATGTACAGCACCACTCCGTGTAGCACACTAGCGTGCATAAGTGGCAATTTTTCCACTTGGTACACTGCTGTTATGCCCCCTGCGATAAATGCCATCACCGCAGAGGACACCACACCAAGCACTACTTGATACACGTCCAGCGTCGTTACAACACCCGTAAGCCCCAAGATAAAGTAGACAATAGCCAAGATGATTGGACCGCCCCAAGCGGCAACCAATCCACGCATAAAAAAGTTTTTCCAAAATTGTTTCATAATTGATACCTCCTTTTGATTTCGCTAAAGCATCTGCGAGAAACGTAATCCACGTGGCCACATTTGAAGATTACATCCACCGCACCAGAAAAAGATGCTTTGAACTTTGCAATTTGAGTTTCGTTTGCAATGGCAGACTTGTTGATGCGCACAAAGTAGGTGGGCAAAATTTGCTCAATTTCGTACAGGCGCATTTTGACAAGGTGGCGTTTGCCCTGCAAATCCACTGCGTATGTCTTGCCATCGGCAACAGTCAAGCAAGTGATATTTTCAAAGGACAACAACTGCACTTCGTCATCAGTGTACACTGGGATGTTGTCCGCACCATTGTAGGCAAGGCACAGTTTTTCTATTTCCGCACAAAAGTCATTGTGTTTCTTGACGGTGACGTGCACCGATTCCTCCTGCGTGGGAGAAATTGTAAGTTGGAATTTCATAGTTGTTTTTCCTACCTCCTTGATGGCATTATAGCACAAGTAATTTTTTTTGCAATATTGATTGCGCCATCGGTCGAGAATTGGTTGCAAACGGCAAAAAGCATCCCCAAATTGGCGCATTGGGGATGCTTTTTGTGTAGTTTACTATTTAATCGTAATAGCTTATGTCATAACAAGCTTTCAAGCTGTTTGCGGAGTGTGAGCATATCTTGGCTGTACAAGTCGCGCGAGTTGCGTGGAGTGTCAATTTGGCACACTTCTGCAAGATTGCAGGGTTTGTCTTGTAAAACGTAGATTGTGTCAGCAAGGGCAAGTGCTTCGTCCACATCGTGGGTAACCAAAATTGTTGTACGTTGGTGTTGGCAAAGAAGATTGTCCAAAGTTTTGTACAGTGTTTTGCGGATGCCAAGGTCCAACGACTTGAAAGGCTCATCCATCAACAGCACTTGCGATGGAAAAGCAAACGCTCGCGCAAGGGAGACGCGTTGTTGCTCGCCGCCAGAGAGTTTTGCAACTTGTTTTTCCGCAAGGTGGCTTATTTCCGCAAAGTCAAGGTAAGTTTGCACAGTTTGGACGCGCTCTTGTTTGTCGGCAATTTCGGCAAGCAAGACCATTTCTACGTTGTTGAAAACTGTTGTGTGGGCAAGTCGTGGTTGTTGGAAAACGTAAGACAGTTTGCCACACTCAATTTGACCATCAAATGGAACAAGGCTTGCGATGGCGTTCAAGAGTGATGTTTTGCCACAGCCAGATTTGCCCAAAATTACGTGTACTTTGCTCCCTTCGAAAGTGTGAGAAAAGTCGTTGTAGATGACGTTGGTGCCATAGGTTAGTGTCAAGTTATGCACTTTTACGTCACTTGCACAGGTGTGCATATTTGCATTTGTTTGTTTTGTCATCTTGCACCCCCTTTGACAGCCTTTGCTACAAGTCGCAATGCGACGTCAAGCAATGTGGCAACCAGCACCGACAGCAATGTAAGTGCAAATAGTGATGCCATATCTACATACACGTTTGCCGATTGGATAAGTCCGCCAATGCTTTGGTAAGAGTAGGACAAAATTTCCGCAGATATAATTAGTTTGACGGTAAAGGATAGCGTTGCTGGCAATTCGCCCAAAAGGTAAGGGGCAACAGTTGGCAAATAAACATACTTTAGCTGGTGTGTTTTGGGAACGTTGTACAAGCTACACATCTCCACAAGGCCTTTGTCCACTTGGTCGATGGCGGAAGTGACACTTGCGTACAGCATTGGAAACACCACCAACAAGCCCACTACTATGGGGGCGGTGGCAGACTTGACAAGCAAGGTCAAGATTACCATCACAGCGACGGTTGGTGCCGAGCGGAACAGGGCAATAACGGGCGCAAGCACCTTGCCAACGGCTGGCACAAACTTGGACAAAACGCCAACGGCAAGCGCCATCACAAGGGAAAGCGCAAAACACAACATTACCCTACCAAGCGTGGATAAAAGGGCGAGCCAAAAGTTACCATCGGTAAAATACTGCCACATTTTTGACAGTGTTGCGCCAATGGAAGGGAATACGTACTCGCTACCAGCCCACACAAAAATCAGGTGCCACACCAGTAGCATCACCGCTATCGACAGGATTGGGTAAAATATGGGAGATATTTTTTTGAAAAGGTTTTTCATTATTATAGTGTAAAAATGGGATTGTTTGCAATTTGTATATTAAGTTGAAAAGGATGTAAAAAGACCCTCTCAGTCAGCTATCGCTGCCAGCTCCCCCAAAGTGGGAGCCTTCGTCTGACTGTATGAATTGCGCTATCGCCACTGGGCGAGGCTTAAATTTAGCAATCAAAATACGGATAGTTTCATCAAAAGCCCAATTACTTAACTTTGTTGATGTTCACCAAAAATGTTTCCGGCAATACATTTGCGCTGGTTGCATTTACCGCGATGATATCGTTGATGTATGTTTCAATTTGTGTGAGCAATGTTGTGTCATCCAGAGTTTTGATGTTGATGCCACATCCGTCAACAGATGATGCAGTTGTGTTGTTTGCGTTGAAGGATGGCGTTGTGCCTTCGGGAAGGTGGCTTGCAACGGCATCAACTGCATCTTGAGTGTTTGCCTTGACGTAGTCGGTTGCGCCCTTGATGGCGTTGACAACGTCTTTGACAAGTTGAACGTTTGTTTCGATAATGCTACTTTTTACAACAAGCACTGCTTGTGGATAACGGCCATAAACGTCGTGCAATGCGCCTACCTTTTTGATTACAGGCGCTTTGCCTGTGATGGTGGATACGGCTGGCTCTGGAGCAACAACGTAGTCAACAGCGTTTTCGCCATTCAAGGATGTAGCAATTTCTGTGCCGTTGATGCCCTTCAAGAACACATTGTCATCCGTTCTTTGAGACTCGTCTTCGGTGTAAGCAAGTCCCACCTTTGTGAGAAGCGCCTTGGTGGTAAGCCCTGGCACTGCAGCAAGATTAACAACGGCAATAGACTTACCCTTGAGTTGTGTGCTTGCATTGTCCAAAGTGATTTGTGTGTCGTTTTTGCTCAAAAAGTACAGGTTTCCGTGCGTTACAACGGCAACCATTTTGTACTCGTCGCCATCACCAAGCAACAAAGATGCAAGGTTGATGGGCAACAACGCAAAGTCGGCATGAGCGTTTACATTGCCCACAACGTGGGTTTTGATGTCGTTTGCGCCAACAACCTTGTAGGTAAAGTTGTTGTCAAATTGCATATTTTTCGCCATAAGCTCACTTATTGCCAATGCTGGTGCGCCATCTGGAGCAACCATTGTGTAGGATTGTGGATCGGGGTTGTTTGGTGTGCAAGCAACAAGAACCGTGCAAAGCACAAAGAGTACAAGTAAAATTGAAATAAGTTTTTTCATAGTTAGTCTCCTCTTGAAATTATTTTTTGTAATATTGGTTTGTTTGCGGACGAGCACAGCTCGCCCCTACGATTCGCCATTATAGAATTTGACGTCAAAAGTCAAGCAGAACTTGGGAGCGAACCTTGGGTTTGCGTAAGAACTTTAATCCTTTGTTAGCATACTTTTTGCTTGAACGTTGGCAATGCGACCAAGCGCGCCTGTCAATGCAGAAATTTGCTCAACACTGCCCTTGACAATCAATGCGATGACGTTTTTGCCACTGTCATGATCGGGAATCCCCATACGTCCGCAAATAACACTACTGTGGTTGGTTAGCACTGTTTGTACTTGTGGCACCGATTGAGCGTCACTTACGACAACTGCCACAACTCCTGTTCTGTTCATAATTTCTCCTTTGGGAATGTTTATCGAATTTTAGTAATAAACTATTGCCCATATTTTTGTAGTAACTTGTTTGAATATTCGGACGAGCACAGCTCGCTCCTACGTTATGGCAAACCAAATTGCGCAACAACGAGCAACAAGATTGATGTATGTAAGGGTATGATTCAATATCGAATTTTCAACAAAAAATACCCTTTTCTCGATGAAAAGGGTAGCGGTTGCAAATATGATGTGAAATGTTTGTGTGCGCCAATAATTTGCTCAAAGCGTGCGATACAACTTTGGTTGTCAAGTTGCGCAAAGGCAAAGTCTGCCTTACAAACGTTTGCTGTCAATTTGTTTACGCATAAACAAGTTGAGAGTTTCACGAGTTTTTGCAATCCGTCTCGCCGAATTCATTGAGAAAGATTTTGTTTGTAGTTACATTATACGCAATAAGGAAAGAATTGTCAACCAAATTTAGTATAATAAGTGATAATATTTATCACTTGCTGTGTGACAATTAAAATATTTTATATTCGAATGTTGTTAATTGATACATTTGTTGTTTTGCGTGGATGCAAATGAAAATGCAATGCTTTTGCAGACGGCTTACAATGCAAATTGCGCTGTTGGCAGCTTGTTGTAGCTCAAGTTGTAGAGCAAAGGCTAACACTTACACAAAATGCACATATGCAAATGTGCGCAACTGTTAGTTGGAAAATTGCAACACTTGGCAATTTGCAACAAGGTAATGTAGGTAGTCGCCGTCGGCAGGTTTGCCGAGAAAATAACTTTGCACCACCATACCTACACCACCGTGAGCGGCAAGCAACACATTTTGACCTGCGTACTTTTGAGTTATTTCATCCAAAAAGTCGTACACGCGGTCGATGAACTGTTGCAAGCTTTCCGCACGCTCAAATGTTTGGTAGCCGTTGGTATTCCAAAATTGGCGAGAACGCATAACATAGATGGACTCCCCTTCGAACTCGCCAAAGCAACGCTCGGCAAGACGACTATCAAGGGTGATTTGACTTTCGTCCACCACTGCTTTGCAGGTTTCAACGGCTCTTGTGAGAGGTGAACAAAACACCTTGTCGAAGGTTACACCTTTGAGAGTTTTTGCCATTTGTTGGGCTTGTGAGCGCCCTGTGTCGTTCAATGGGACGTCCGTTTGGCCTTGCATAAGTTCGGCAACGTTCCAATCTGTTTGTCCATGTCGAATAAAGTAAATCATAGTTTAATGGTACAAAAAATTGCGCAGTTTGTCAATAAAAAAAGCCCTTGTGGAGACCACAAGGACTTTTATGTTAATTTTTGTTGAGAATTACAATTCAATTATTTGCTAAGTTCAGCAAAGTACTTGATTGTGCGAACCATTTGTGTGGTGTAGCTGTTTTCGTTGTCGTACCAAGCAACAACTTGAACTTGCCACAAACCATTGCCAAGGCTACTTACCATTGTTTGAGTGGAGTCAAACAAAGAACCATAACGCATACCGATAACGTCGCTGGAAACGATCATGTCGGAGTTGTAACCGTAAGATTCGGTAGCAACGGATGCCATGTGAGCGTTGATGCCTTCTGCTGTGAGTTCGTCAGCCTTTACAACTGCAACCAAGATTGTGGAAGAACCTGTGCATACAGGAACGCGTTGTGCGGAACCAATGAGTTTTTTGTCAAGTTCTGGAATAACAAGACCGATAGCTTTAGCAGCGCCTGTTGTGTTAGGAACGATGTTTTGAGCAGCTGCGCGAGCACGACGAAGGTCACCCTTGCGGTGTGGACCGTCAAGTACCATTTGGTCGCCTGTGTAAGCGTGAACAGTTGTCATGATACCGGAAACGATTGGTGCGTAGTCGTTGAGAGCCTTAGCCATTGGAGCAAGGCAGTTTGTTGTGCAGCTTGCAGCGGAGATGATTGTGTCATCAGCTGTCAAAACGTTTTCGTTAACGCCGTAAACAATTGTAGGAAGGTCTTTGCCAGCAGGAGCGGAGATAACAACTTTCTTTGCGCCAGCGTTGATGTGAGCTTGGCTCTTGTCCTTGGAGCAGTAGAAACCTGTGCATTCCAAAACTACGTCTACCTTGTGCTTTTTCCAAGGAAGTTTAGCTGCGTCTTTTTCTGCGTAAACTTTGATTTCTTTGCCGTCTACGATGATAACGCCAGGTTGAAGAACCTTTTTGCCATCTTCGGAAAGTACTGCATCGCGGTAGTCAACTGTGTGACCCATAGCAACGTAGTTACCTTGTGCTGTGTCGTACTTCAAGAGGTGTGCAAGCATTTTTGGGCTTGTAAGGTCGTTGATAGCAACAATTTGGTATCCCTTTGCGCCAAACATTTGACGGAAAGCAAGACGACCGATACGTCCAAAACCGTTGATTGCAACTCTAACATTTTTTTGTGCCATTTGAGTAATCCTCCAAAAAATAATTTTTATCTTAAATTTGACTCTTTGCTTTACTAAAACAAAGGGGTGTGGTACAATACCTTTGTTATTATATCATAAGGGCAGGTTATTTGCAACAAAATCGTTAGGATTTATTTATAAAATTCCATTTTGCCCTATATAAAATCTATTTATATCAACATTTTTTGGAGGTAAACTATGCCACTTGTAACAACAAAAGAGATGTTCAAAAAGGCTTACGAAGGCGGTTACGCCATTGGTGCTTTTAACGTAAACAACATGGAGATGATCCAAGCTATTGTCGAAGCTGCAAACGAGTGCAAATCCCCTGTGATTTTGCAAGTATCCGCAGGTGCAAGAAAGTATGCTAATCCAACATACCTCATCCATCTTGTGAAAGCCGCAGTAGAAACAAGCGAAGTGCCCATTGCACTTCACCTTGACCACGGTGCTGACTTTGAAATTTGTAAAGCAAGTATCGACGGCGGATTTACATCCGTAATGATTGACGCATCAAGTAAACCTTGGGAAGAAAACATCGCAATTACTCGCCAAGTTGTTGAGTACGCTCACGCTCACGGTTGCGTTGTAGAAGCAGAGCTTGGCAAACTTGCTGGTATCGAGGATGACGTAAACGTTTCCGCAGATGATGCAATGTTCACAAACCCAGACGAAGTACAAGAGTTTGTTGCTAAAACTGGTGTTGACAGCCTTGCTATTGCTATCGGCACAAGCCACGGCGCATACAAGTTCAAGCCAGGTCAAGATCCAAAGCTCCGTTTGGACATTTTGGAGGAAATCGGCAAGCGTTTACCAGAGTTCCCAATCGTACTGCACGGCGCAAGCTCCGTTCCACAAGACAAGGTTGCAATCGTTAACCAATTTGGCGGACATATGCCTGACGCTATCGGTATCCCCGAGAGCGAACTCAAAAAGGCAGCAGCAATGGCTGTTTGCAAAATCAACATCGACAGTGACCTTCGCGTTGCTTTCACGGCTGCAATCCGCAAGCACTTTGCTGAACACCCAGACCACTTTGACCCACGTCAATACTTGGGCGATGCACGTGCAATGATGAAAGAAATGGTAAAACACAAGATCATCAACGTACTTGGTTCTGCAAACAAGGCATAAAACTTAGTAAATTATTTTATTCCATCAAATAACCTAACTTTGCTAAAAATAAGTTAGGTTATTTTTTATTTCAATAAGAAAACCCCTTGCTATTATTCGCGATTTAGAATATAATATAGTCATCATAATTGAGGTGATTGCTATGCTTAGTTATATGTCAGCAAAAGAAGCTGCTCAAAAATGGAATATTTCTCAAAGAAGAGTTGCTATCCTGTGTTCAGAAGAACGCATCAAAGGTGCAATGATGGTTGGCAATATGTGGATTATTCCAAGCACAGCCGAAAAGCCCATAGATAAACGAAAAAAAGAAAATAAGGACAAACTGCAATAATATGAACTTGGATTTTAATACTAATATTACAAATCAATATCATAGCAATACACAAAAGGCACGTGTTTTAACTGAACAATGGGTGTTAGACAATTTGTACTGCCCAAGATGTGGAAATACCCATATTTTGCATTTTGAAAACAATCGACCAGTAGCTGATTTTTATTGCCCATCTTGCAATAATCAATTTGAATTAAAAAGCAAAGTTGGCCCAATAAGAAACAAAATTAATGATGGCGCATACTCAACTATGATTTCAAGAATAACAAGCAATCAAAACCCTGATTTTTTGTTTATGAGCTATTCAAAAATAGAATATCGTGTAAAGGATTTAATAATAATCCCCAGACACTTTTTTACACCATCGGTTATTGAAGCTCGTGCCCCTTTATCCCAGTCTGCTCGCCGTGCAGGTTGGATAGGGTGTAATATTTTAATTGACAAGATACCGCTACAAGGTCGAATTGACATAGTAAAGGACGGCTTAGTAAATAGCGCGCTGGATGTTGTTCGATGCGTAAATAGAAGCAATTCATTATATATTGAAAGCATTGATAAAAGAAGTTGGTTAATTGATGTGCTAAACTGCATCAATCAAATCCCACAAGATTTATTCACATTAGGAGATGTATACAAGTTTGCTCATTTTTTATCAACATTGCATCCGCAAAATAAAAATGTTGAAGCAAAAATACGCCAACAGCTTCAAATACTTCGAGATAAGGGATATATAGAATTCTTAGGAAACGGGGTTTATAGAAAAAAGTAATGAAACGATATATATTTTACACACCAGATGGCTATACCGAAAGTCCAACTAATCAACCAGTAGAAAACCTTCAGGTTTTAGGTCAAGCATCTGGGCATAATATGGGTGATGCGCTTAATTCACTATTAAAAAATAATCAATGGATAACAAAAAACGGCTTTAATGAAAACTGCATTATAGGAGAGCAACTATTGGATGAGTCTCTAAAGAATAACATTAAAAAGATTGTAGAATATTTGTGGACAGAAGAAGAAAAACATTACGAAGAAAACCAATGTAGCAATCACATCTTTCTAATATTAAAACAACTAAAACAGATGATTAGTTAAATATCATAATAGATTATTTTAGACCAATTTGTGGGCGGTGGCACAACCGCAGTTGAAGCAAAGCTAACAGGCAGAAACTTTATTGGCATTGACATCAATCCTAACGCTGTAGAACTTTCTCAAAGAAAATGCGATTTTGAGTTTGACTCAAACGTGGATATTTCCATCCGTCTTGGCGATGCTCGCAAATTGGACTTGCCTGACGAAAGCGTTGACCTCATTTGCACACATCCACCCTATGCAGATATTATTCAATACAGCGATGGTATCGATGGCGACTTGTCACAACTATCCATCAAGCCATTTTTGATGGAAATTGGCAAGGTTGCCGAGGAAAGCTATAGAGTTTTAAAAAAGGGCAAGTATTGTGCTGTATTGATGGGCGATACTCGTAAAAATGGCATGGTACAACCTCTTGCATTTGAAACAATGCGCATTTTTGAACTTGCAGGATTCAAAGCAAAAGAAATAATCATAAAAGAACAACACAATTGCAAAGCAACAGGTTTTTGGAAAACAAATAGCGTAAAATACAACTTTTTGCTACTCGCCCACGAATACCTGTTTGTGTTTAAGAAAATTTAATATGCTTATATAACTAACAATGCTCTATAGGTCAAACTTATAGAGCATATTTTGTTATGTAAATACCATCTTATAATACCTACAAAAAAAATATTAAAACACAAACCCCAAAACGCTTGATTGCAAAATCAAATTGTAGTACAATATTGCAGAGAAAAGGAGCACAGCCATGAAGAGAATCGTTTGCACAAGTCAATTCCAAAACATCAGTGCAATGGCATCTTGTTCCCTTTTTGCCCCTATTTTTTAGACGCTTTGATTGTTTGTTCAATCGAGCGTTATTTTTTTAGTTTGCGGTGTTGCACAGCTTGGTGGAAAGTAAAAATGCTGTTCGTGTGATTGCACCATCACAAGGGCATTGGAAATGACATTTACCACAGTTTTTGTTGAAATCAATGTACTGGGCTTGGATAAACATCAACATCTCAATCGCAATACTTGCGCTACACAAACAATACAAATCAACAAAAAATATATCATACATAAAGGAGAGATAACTATGGAAAACGTTACAATCATCAACCATCCACTCATGTCACACAAAGTTGCATTGCTTCGCGACAAAAACACAAACACAAAGCAATTTAGAGAACTTGTTGAAGAAATTGCTACACTGTTGACATACGAAGCTTTCAAAGATATCCCGACTGAAGAAATCATGGTGGAAACACCATTGGAAGTAACACCACAACAAGTTATCATCGACAACTCCGTTGCAATCATCCCCATTTTGCGCGCTGGTCTTGGTATGGTAAACGGCGTACACACATTGTTCCCCACTGCAAAGGTTGGTCACATTGGTATGTACCGTGACGAAGAAACTTGCCAACCACAAGAGTACTACTGCAAGTTGCCACTTCACATTGAAGAAAAGATTTGCATCGTACTTGACCCAATGCTTGCAACTGGCGGTAGCGCCATTGCTGCAGTTGACCTTTTGAAGGCAAAAGGCGTAAAGAACATCAAATGCATGCACATCATTGCTGCACCAGAGGGAATCAAAGCTTTGCACGAAGCTCACCCTGACGTACAAATCTACTGCGCAACACAAGACAGACAGCTCAACGAAGCAAGCTACATTTTGCCCGGTCTTGGCGATGCTGGCGACAGATTGTTTGGTACAAAATAGGGTTTGTATCAAAAATATTGACCGATTTGCAAATAACTGAATTGATGCTAAAGACAAAAGGACGAGAAAATTTTCTCGTCCTTTTGTTGTTGTGCATTAATTTATTTAATGAAAATTACAAAGAATGTTATACTCACTTTGACAATTTACCGTCAATTACATTTTATATTCTTCAACTAAAACCAGTAAATTAGCTGGAATTGTAACAACATCAATAGTATCCCCATCATTATCGAAGAACTCAACTTCAAAAGCGGTTCTATCGTATTCGCAAACGACAGTGCCTTTTGTTCCTGCAAGAATATTCTCAAAGTTTTCTGTTAACATTACTACGTCTAATTCTTTCATACCTAATCCCCCTTTTTGTTAGGATATACAGTTACAATCTTATATGTAACCCTTTTTTTATCTTTCTGCACTACCACTACCACATTTGCAGTAACTTTATCACCATTTTTACCAATTAATACTGTATGGTATGTGTGTTTTAGTCCATACATCGTTTCAATAGTCTTGTATGGTTCCTCGTTAATTATCGATTTTACAACATTTTTGTGAAATAGTTTTGAATCATCTACAGAATAGCCCAAAACATCTCTCATAAATTTTGCCTTAGAACTACCATATGGATGATTTATGTTCAACAAGTACCCTTCAGTCTTTCTTGAGCTATACCTAACATCGCCAACTCTTGTAATGGGTTTTTTGATATTATTCAGCCTGCTTTTTTCCCCATATGTCTTGCCAAATCCACCATGATATCCAGCCCCCATATCAACTCACCCCTTTTTGTGGGTCAAGCCAAATTCGCTTTCAAACGGAATTAGTTCTATGCCATACATCCTTTAGATTGTCTTTACTACTCTGCTTACTTTGACGACAAATTCTCCATCATTACTCCACGATTCCTGAACTTCTCGAATTGGATATATTTCATCTATGCTCTTATCAACATTGATATATATTTCTTCATCAAAATACCATCCGCGAGAGAATATATATTTGTGCTTTTCGGTTTCTATAATTATTGCCATATCGTAGTCAATTGTATATTCGCCATTATTTACATCAATCAAATCGGAAACAATTTCTACTTTACCTATTTTTTCATTAACATCAATAGCAATAATTTGGGATTCGCCCAAATATGGTTGAAATTTTTCGCCATCATTCCTGATTGCACAAGAAAAAACTGAGATGTCTTCTTGTTGAATCTTATTTCCAGATACAAACCAATCAACATTTGTTTCTTCATTAAATATATCCAAACAAACATTATCGGAATCAATCCCTAACTTGCAATATGTTGAATTGCCACTTGTTTCATCATCAGTGATGTATTTAATAAACCACGAGTTATTTAATTTTCCCAAATACTGTAGCATTTCATTTGAAAATTTAGCTTCTATCACCTCTAATCCTCCTTTAAGAAATGTATTTTTTGACCGCGAACACTATTGGGATAATATATAGTTATTTCAACAGCTGGACTATCTGGAGTAGAGGTTTTAGGTCTGTAAACAATTTTAGTGCCATCTTCCAAATAACTAATTTTACCCTTATTATTAGGCAAAGATTTTTCGCTGCCACCACGAGAAATTCTCAAATAAAAATCAGAAGCCGTTTTATATTGATCTTTACTATATATAACTCTATGGTTTTTTCCCTTTACCCCAAAATATCCATTTTTCATGGGATATATAGAACTCATTGCTTTTGCATTGCTATCTATAGTTCCAAAATTTGCTAAATATTTACCTTTACTCTTTTTAATAGTGTCAACATTATTTTTATGTTTATTTTCTCCAGCAGTATTACCAAATCCGCCATGATATCCAGCTCCCATATCAGCTCACCCCCTTTTTGTGGGTTAAGCCAAATTCGCTTTCAAATGGAATTAGTTCTACGCCATACATCCTTGCCAAGCAAAAGATTTTGTCCGGCATACGTCCGTAAACTACTATCCTTTGGGGAGTAAGTTTGTTTACTACATAGTCAAAGCCAGCAATAAACATCCTTTTTCCTTCGACTGTCTTGATACAACCATGGGTACCTACGGCAATGGTCTTGTTAGGTTCAACACCAAGACAGGCAGTATCAAAGGTACGCTCATCTCCCCACCGAACGTTGGGTATTACTTCTACACCATTTTCTATTAGCCAATGCGCAAGTGCTTTACCACGATATGTATTGTACTTTTGCATACATAAAGGCATATCATAGTACAAACTATAATCTGGAGAAATAACTCCTTTGTGCCTTTTTAGCATTGGCAAATACTTCTGTGGATTTCTCCAAAAGCGCTCAATTTCACTATCACACTGGTAAAAATGAACCCAAGCATTGTAGTCTTGTTTACTTTTGGCTTTTGAAAAGGAAATAACCTTTTCGGGAATAAGGTTACTTGTTTTGATAACGGGAATTTCGTCTTCACCGTCATACGTCGCGTTTGTAACTAAAAACGAGTTAAAAACGTCTTTTTGTGCCATTTTGGGTATGGTAAAAAGAGTGTCCATATAACACCTCCTGTAAAATGTAATCTCAACCTTTGGTTGGCGTCAAAAATAGATTTGACAAAAAAGACAGGAAGTGTTATACTATTTGTGTCCTGTGAAATGTGTAACACATTTCCTGATAGGCACTTAACAGTTGTTGGTAGCAACTGTTAGGTGCTTTTCTTTTTTGTTAAAGAATTTTGTTATTTAATTAAATAAATTTAGTAAAACAAGTTCATAATCCTTGTAATTATTACCGCCATAGACGGACCATTTGTAGTACCTATTTTGAGAAACTTCAGCACACTCATTGGATACCTCAAATTTAGTTTGAATTTCCGTTTTGCTTCCGCTTGTAAAAAGGCCTATCAATGGGGATGGCGCCAAAGCATACCCTGCGTAATAGTCTGCCATACGTCTTGCCAAGTCACTTTCCCCCCTGTGACCCAAATCAATGTGAGCAATTTCATGCATAAGTGTAAAACGAAGACGTGGTAATGGCTTTTCATCGTTATAAGCTATTACATATCTTTGAAGCTCTGGAACGAAAAAGGATAAGGCATCGTGTTTATCGCCATCCTTTCCAGATAAAAAAGTATTTTGAAGCTTTGAAAATGGAACCAATATGTATCCTCTTTTTTTGATAATTTCGAAAGGGTTTATTGGTACTTCCGTTATTCCTTGTTCTTTGTATAAGTCAACCACTTTTCTTTCGATTTCATCATACATCCACGATGGTATTTTTGATGGGTTTACACGAGCTGTATCTATCATTTGTTACGCATTACCGCCTCAATAATTTGCATTTTTTGTGATTCTGTCAAGCTGTAGGAGCTTCTTGCAACCAAACGATAGATTTCATCAAAATCTGTTTCTGGTTTTTTACCAGTAGTCAAGTAGTCAACGGTTGTTTCCAACGCAGTTGCAAGATTTGCCAAAACTTCTATTTTGGGTTCTCGTTCGTTGTTAATATATCTTGACAATGCAGATTCAGTCACACCAATCATAATGGCAAGATCTTTTTGCAATATGTGTTTTTCGTTTAATAATATGGTTATTCTTTCTCCTAATGTTTTCATCTGCTTTTCCCCTTGGCCTGTTCGGCAATACTATAATAACACATCAAAATAAATCTGTCAATAAAAATTGCCAAATTGGCAAGATTTTTTTGATTTTTTTCTAATAAAAAATACTAACGAGGCGATCGTTAGTATTTCTTGTTATTTGTGTTTTGTTAAAATCTTATTGCACAAAATTAGTCAGCCTTGTAGATAATGCGACCGCAGTGTTCGCAACGCATGATGCCGCCGTGCTTTTGCATTTCCGTTTCAACCACGCCAAGCGGCATATCCATACGGCAACCACCACAGCGATTTCCGTCGTGAAGTGGTACAAACACTGGGAACACCTTGCCTGCGGAAATACGCTCGTAAGTTGCAAACAAATTTTTGTCCAGTTGTGGTTTCAAAGCGTCAAGCTTGTCGCGGAGTTCCTTTACGCGTGGCTTGATTTGTTCCTTTTGGTTTTCGAACTCTTCGCTTGCAGTTTTGTAAGCCTTGGCGATAGCTGGAAGTTTTGCGTTGATTTCCTCAAACTTTTTGGCAATTTCCTCACCTTCGCGGAGAATTTCGCGGATGTCTGCCTCTACTTGAGCAAGCAATTTGAGTTGTTCGTCCAACTTTTTGCTCATGTACTTGAGTTCGTCACTGCTTTCCACGTGAGTCATTTCGTTGGTGTGTTCGTCAATTACAGCGTTGATTTTTGCAATGGATTGCTTAGCTTGAGCAAGGCGATTTTTGAGGTCGCTGGCTTTTGCATCAAGCTTGTTCAAAGTATCTTCGTACTCGGCGCGAAGTGCCTTGTACTTTTTGAGATTTTGGTACGCTTCGCTCTTGCGCAAATCACGTTCGATACGGTTGAGTTCGCCGTCGATTTTTTGATACTCTAACATTTGTTGTTGAATCATTGTTGGCCTCCTATATGTTCAAGGGCAAGACACACGCGTGACAATTTGTCTGCAACGTCTTGATCCCTGCATTGAGTTAGTATTTGAGTGTACTTTTGTTTTTCATCCAAAAGAAATTGAACAAAGTCTTGCGTTGGGTTTACAAGATTTGTCATGCCAAAGTACAGTTGCAAGTCGTCCAAGGACATCTTGTCGCAACTTTGTTCGGCACAAATTAGGTCGTAGTACTTGATGTCACAAAACTTGACATCAAGGGTAATTTTGTAGTTGTTGGCAAGCAGATATTTGCGAACGTCTACTTGGTTTCGCATTGGTTGAAGCACCAAATGCTGTGGCAATGCCTTTGCATTTTGCAAGATGGAGATTGTTTCCAAGCCACCCATGCCAGCAATCACTGCGCAGTCGCAAAGTATATTTTGCAAACCGTCTTGATGCACGAACTGACAGTTGCTCATTTGTGCATTTGTACAGTTTTGCATTGCTTTGGCAAGGCTGGGTGCCGATACGTCCACAAAGATGACCTTTTGCGCTTTACCAAGGCTGTACGCACCAAGACCAATGTAGCCGTGGTCACAACCAACGTCACAAAGGGTTATAACGTTTGGTATTGCTTGCACTATTGTGTCCAATCGGAGTGTCATCTTAGTCAAGGTAGTCACGCAACTTTTTGCTACGAGTTGGGTTGCGGAGCTTGCGGAGCGCTTTTGCTTCGATTTGGCGGATACGTTCACGAGTAACGTTGAACACTTTGCCTACTTCTTCCAAAGTGCGTTGTTTGCCGTCATCAAGACCATAACGCAAGCGAATGACCTTTTCTTCACGAGGGGTAAGCTTGTGCAAGGTTGCAACAAGTTGTTCGTGGAGCATAGATTGCGCTGCCATATCGCCAGGAGCGATGGTTTTTGTATCTTCAATAAAGTCCACAAGGTGAGAGTCCTCCTCTTCGCCAATGGGGGTTTCCAGTGAAACTGGGTCTTGGGCAATCTTTTGAATTTCAATTACCTTTTCGGGGGTGATACCCATATACTCGGCAATTTCTTCTGGAGTGGGTTCACGTCCCAGCTCTTGCAACAGTGCACGTTGTGCGCGAACTTGGCGGTTGATTGTTTCCACCATATGTACAGGAATACGAATTGTGCGCGCTTGGTCGGCAATGGCACGTGTGATTGCTTGACGAATCCACCAAGTTGCGTATGTAGAGAATTTGAAACCCTTGGTGTAGTCGAACTTTTCTACCGCTTTCATCAAGCCTACGTTACCTTCTTGGATCAAGTCCAAAAACAGCATGCCACGGCCGATGTAGCGCTTTGCAATGCTTACAACCAAACGAAGGTTTGTTTCGCAAAGCTTGCGTTTTGCCTCTTCGTCACCTTCCAAGATGAGTTTGGCAATTTCGATTTCTTCTTCGCTGGTCAAAAGGGGCACTTTACCGATGTCGCGAAGATACATTTTTACAGGGTCATCCACAGATACGTCGCCAATGGACTTGTACAAAGCGGAGTTGTCCTTGTCCAAAGTGTCGGTAACTGCAATTCCGTTTGTTTCCAAAAACTTGTAGATTTCGGCGTTTTGGTCAGCTGTGAGATCAAGTTTTTCCAACTTGGTTTCCAGCTCGTCAAAAGTGATTTTTGTTGCGCCTGTGCCTTTGATTTCTTCAAGAATACCTTTCAAAAAATCTTGTGTGAGTTCCATTTTTCCCTTCCTTTTTACTTTGAAGTAATTTTTGCGGAAATTTCCGCCAGTTTGTGCAAAAGTTCCGTATTTGTTGGGTCCTTTTTCATTTGTGCCAAAATTTGATTTTTTTGTCGTTGTAGTTCTTCCACCACTATTACGTGCTTGCACTCGGCAAAGTATTGAGCGTTTTTAGCGTAGCGTTTGGGGGAGAAATCAACGTTGATGATTTGAGCGTACTCATCTGGGGTGCCGTTGGGACAAACCGTGTAGAGCATATCCACTGTGGGGCTTTCCCCTTTGAGTTTGCAATCGAACAGGTAGTTGTACAAGTTGGACAAAAACAGCGTGTCGCAACGTGGTTTTTCCTCCAAGACTGCGTAGTCTTGGCCGTGCAACAAACAACTTGCCACAAAGAACTTTGCCTTCGTTTCGGGGCTTGTTGCCGAGTCCGTTGGGGCTGGCTCGTCCTTTTGCGTGTTGCCTTTTTCGGCAATCTTGCGCAAAAAGTAGTCTTGCGAGTAGCCAGTTTTTGCGGAAAGTACCGATATATACTGGCGTTGACGAGTTTCGTCCAGTTGTTTGAGCATTGAAATTGCGCCCTTGACGTACTTGGGTAATGCGTTGTTGCGCACTACTGGGTCGGAGCTGGCAATATCAAAGGTCTTGTCCAAAATTTGAATTTTGTAGTCAGGCAATGGCATTGCTTGCTCGATGAGTTTTTCGAAAGCATCACGGCCGTACGCCTTGATGTACTCGTCCGGGTCTTGGTTGTTTGGCACTGACATAACTTTGACTTCCAGTCCGGCTTGGTCCAAGATGTCCAGACCACGTACAGTTGCCTTTTGACCGGCAGCGTCGCCATCGTAGCAGATATACACAGTGTCCGCAAGCCTTGACAACCAACGTGCTTGCTCCACTGTCAAGCTTGTGCCCATACTGGCAACGGTTGTTGTAAAGCCGGCTTGATACATAGCAATTACGTCCATGTAGCCTTCCACAACGACAAGGTGTTTCAAAGCGGACAGTTGCTTTTGCTCCTTGGCAATGTTAAGCGCAAACAGGTTGTTCTTTTTGGTAAACAAAGGTGTGTCGCCTGTGTTTTTGTACTTGCCGTAGTTGAGATTTTGCTCGTCAAGAGCTCGTCCACCAAAGGCGATAACCTTGCCTTGCATATTGAAGATGGGTACAATCAACCTGCGAGAAAGCGCATCGATGACGTTACCTTTGGACGTGCGTTGGATTACGCCTGCTTTGATACACTCATCTTCGCTAAAACCCAAAGAAAGCAGGTGCTTTGGCAAGGAAAAGCTGTCTGGCGAGTAGCCAATGCCAAACTTTTTGGCTGTATCAGGGGTAAATCCGCGACTTTCAAAGTAGTCACGAGCGTGCTTGCCTTTGTCCGAGCGGTAGGCCTTGAAGTAGAATACGGCCGTTTCTCGACAAATTTCCAAGTGCAGTTCGCGTTGCTTTTTGCGCTCGCCAAACTGTCTGTCTTCGCGTTGCTCACGCGTTTCCGGCATGGGTATATTGGCACGCTTTGCCAAAATCTCCACCGCTTCCCACGTGGAACAGGACTCGAACTTTTCCACAAAGGTGATAACGTCGCCACTTTCGCCACAACCAAAGCACTTGAAAATTTGCATATTACGGTTGACGTTGAAACTGGGGGTCTTTTCACCGTGGAAAGGACATCGCGCCAAAAAGTTTGCGCCACGTTGTCGCAGTTCGATATATGAGCCGATAACGTCGACAATATCGTTAGCCTGTTTCACCTGCTGTATAAATGCTTTGTAATCAGCCATATTTCCTCCTGTTGTAGTTTCAAATCCTTTGTAAAAGAAAAATCGGCCTGCCCTTTGCAAAAAGGGACAAACCACAAAATTGGGGAAATTTGCCCAAAAAGTAGGCAAAATTACTCAAAAAAGTTGCATTTTTCCTTTTCCAATAACAATTTCGACAATGACAAAAAAACTCCCCTATAAAAAATGAACTTTTTTATAATATTTTATATTATATATACATCGTGTGAAATTAGCACACTTTGTTATCCAAAGCAAACTATTTTCTCTGCGGAAAAACAAAGTTTGCTCTTACGAGTGTTAAGTAATAGTGAAGAGTGAAGAGTGAAGAGTGCGGAAGAACAAATGCATAGCTTTGTTTTGGTCATCAAGTTTTTACCACCGCTTGATTTTGACAATCATCTTTGGTATAATGGACCTGCGACAAAAATTAGATAGGAGATCCATCAATGAAAAAGCTACTGCTTGTGGCACTGTGCTTGGTGATGCTTGCAACGTTTTGCTGCTGTCAACCAACCGAACCAGATATGTCACGTCAGCCCACCGACAACGTGTTTTTGCAAGAGTTTAGTGCAAACAACGACTTTTACGACGACTTTTCCACCGAAGAAACAGCCTTGTACCAAACATTGTGGCAAAATGACACAGTTATTTCCTTCCAAATTGACATTGAGCCAAGCGAATTGTACGCAATGACGTACGCTTTTGAGCACAAACAGGAAGATCCTCAACTGTTGGAAACGTATCGCAAGTGCAACCTTACCATTGTTGTGAACGACACAAGCTACTACTTTGAAGAAGTTGGCATACGTTTGCACGGCAACACCTCCAAACGTGCCTTTTGCGACACAGATGGCATCATGTACGCTCTTGTGAACTTCCGCTTTAAGTTTACGGAGACCTTTGACGGTGACGAATACGAAGGCACAAGTATCTACCACGATTGGCACAAAGACACCCCCGAAGGCAAGGCTCTGCGCAAGGAACGCAAGGCAAGAACCTTTGCTACAATGGAGAAGTTGTACGTCAAGTGGAACAAAAGCTACGACACAAGCTACACTCGCGAAGTGTTTGCATCTCGTATGTTGTGGAACTACGGCATAATGAATCCGCACGTAACTTGGACCAACTTTGCCATCACACAAAATGGAAGTATGGAAAATGTTGGCGTTGGCACGCTGTACGAAACCATTGACGAGCAATTTATCGAAAGATATTTTGATACCGCCGAGCAAGGTGGCGACTTGTACAAATGCTTGTACCAAGGAGCACCAGCCGACATGACCAAGTTTGAAAACTACGGCATCGAAACGCCATCGTGGACGCCAACATACGACCTCAAAACAAACAACGACGAGGACGAGGACGGCTACTCCGACCACAGCCGTTTGCGTGAGTTTATTAGCGCTATCAACGCCCTTGATCCACACAAAGAGGGTTTTGTGGAGGACTTGGAAAAGATTGTGCCAATGAACTACTTTGCGCAACTTGAAGCTGTCAACTATCTGTTGGGCAACCCCGACTGTATCCGTAACAACTACAACAACTACTACACCTACTTTGCACCAAGTGGCTTGGCAATTTTTGGCGTGTACGACTACGACTGGAGTTTGGGTAACACTTGGAACAACAACGATGTCAAGACGGAGTACATTGCGCCAAATGACGTGCAAGGCGCTCTTGGTAAATGTCAAAACCCATTGTACCGCAAGACCTTTTTGAAGGGCGGTAGCGCCTACTACAACGAGTTGTTGAATATGCGCATTGAAGAAATTTTGGAGGGCGATTGGTTTACCTACGAATACTACCAAACGCTGATGAACGCATTTTGGCGCAACTACCAAAGCTTGATTGAGCCATCCAGCGCACTACAAAGCACGCTGACACAAGTTGACTGCAACAAGCTTGCACAATTTGACGGCACAACAGTACAAAATTACATCAACACCAAACGCGCCACTGTCGAAAACTCTCGCAAGTGAGTTTGACGATATAACAAAAGGATAAAATTACAGGAGGTGTTTTATGGTATGTAAAGCAACTAATCATGACAGCAGTATTTTGGCGGAAATGGCAATTCAAATGTGGGGCGCCCACACTGTTGACGAACTTAAAAGAGAGTTTGAGCAATCGCTAAACAGCGGAAAGGTAGCATTTTTCGTCAAATATGTGGACAATACACCTGTGGGTTTTGCTCAATGTAGCTTGCGAACAGACTACGTCGAAGGCACAGAAAGTAGTCCTGTGGGCTACTTGGAAGGTATTTTTGTCCGAGCAGACCACCGAAACAAAGGTTACGCAAAGCAGCTACTACTTGCTTGCGAAAGTTGGGCGAAGGACAAGGGCTGCTGCGAGTTTGCAAGTGATTGCGAACTGACCAATACCGACAGTTTGCGCTTTCACATGGCAATGGGCTTTAATGAAGCAAATCGCATCATCTGCTTTACAAAACGTATTTAGGCAAACAGCACTGTAGCACATAAAAAAAGGACTTGCACTACTGCAAGTCCTTTTTTGATGTAATTGTATCTAAAATTGTAAGTGATTTTGCACAACATCAAGGTTTTGTTTTACTGCGTTTTGCGTTAGTCTTCAATTTTGTCCACGCGCTCTTGGTGACGTCCACCCATAAAATCGGTTGTCAAAAATGCTGTGACAATTTCGTCGGCCGTTTCAAAGTCAACGTAAATTTGGCCCATAGCAATCATGTTGGCATCGTTGTGAGCGCGAGTGCGTGTGGCCATGTCGGCATTTGTACAAAGTGCGCAACGCACACCTTTGACCTTGTTTGCCACCATAGATACGCCAATACCTGTTGTGCAGATGACAATACCACGCTTGCACGCACCACTGCTAACAGCTTGAGCTGCTTGTTTGGCAAAGTCTGGATAGTCGCATCTGTCGGTAGTGAAAGTGCCAAAGTCCACCACTTGGTAGCCGTGCTCTTTCAAAAAATCTGCAACGTGGTTTTTGAGTTGTAGTCCGCCGTGGTCGCAGGCGAGAGAAATTTTCATAGGTATGCCCTTCCGCTAAATGATATTGTTTGATGCCGAACGTGTAAGTCGGTTCAAAATGCTTTTTGCAAAAGACGTTGTTGATGTGTAGCTTGCGATGATGTGTGTGTAGGACTTTTCCAAAATGCGCAAGTTTTCGAATAGGTTTTGTGCAACTTGCTCGTCCGTTGAGCCTATTGGATGCACATTGCGGTTTCCAAAAGCAGTTACGTCTTCCACAAGCAATACTGGGTTGTGGCCTTGGCTTACAAGAGTGTCGTAGTGAGCGCACAGTTTGTCAACATTGCCTGTCAAGTCCAACGCCATTGGCACTTTTGGTGCATAATGCTTGTACTTGACACCGGGGGAGTTGACCTTTTCGGTGGGGTTTGTGAGCATACGCACCTGTTTGCCCAACACTTGGGAGATTTGCTCTGGAGTAACTACACCCGGGCGCAAAATTAGTGGCTCATCGTGAGAGAGATCCAAAACTGTGGACTCAATGCCCACTTGGCAGGGCTCTCCACACAAAATTGCGGAAATCTTGCCTTGCATATCCTCTTCCACACGTTGCCATGTTGTGGGGCTTGGGCGACTGCTTGTGTTGGCACTTGGAGCTGTGACTGGCACTTGACAAGCTGCAAGAAACTTGCGCGCTTCAAGCGACTTTGGCATACGGATTGCCACTGTGTCCAACCCTGCAGTGATGGCATTGGAAATGGTTGCCTTTTTGGGGAGCACTATCGTTATGCTTGCGGGCATGATTTGCTCAATTATCTTTTGCGCATCGTCACTAACCTCACGCGCGATATCCCAAATTTGCTTTTTATCGTAGATATGGACAATCAGCGGATTGTCGTTGGGGCGACCTTTGGCTGTAAAAGTGGACAAAACTGCCCCTTCGTCCAAGGCATTTGCACCAAGACCGTACACCGTTTCGGTGGGAAAAGCTACAAGTTGCCCTTGACGAATTAGCTGCCCAGCAAGGGCCAAATGCTCATCGGTAAAATTTAGTAGTTTGGTTTGTATTGCCATGGATTAGTCCTCAGACAAATCGTCGTCATCAGCTGGCGTTTGTGTTGTTGTGTCCTTGTACACGGGAACAATACCAAGCTGTGGCAATGTGTAGTCAGCAACTTCTACACTGTCGTCAGCGCGAGTGATACGCACGCGAACAGTTTGGTGTAAGATGTCCACACTTTCCACCTTGCCCTTGCCGTCGGGGGTCTCAATATCCGAGTGTACCTTGGGCATAAACTTGAGTGTTTGAGCGTAGTAGTCGTCTTCGTACTTCAAACAACACATAAGTCGTCCACACAGACCGGAAATTTTTGTTGGGTTGATGGAAAGGCCTTGGTTTTTGGCCATTTTGATGGATACGCGAGCAAACTCGTCAAGATGTGCATTGCAACAGCAAACACGTCCGCAAGGGCCAAGACCGCCCTTCATTTTACACTCGTCACGGATGCCGATTTGCCTGAGTTCAATACGCATACGGAATTGCGATGCCATTTCCTTGACTAAATCGCGGAAGTCCACGCGGTTCTCCGATGTGAAATACACAATGATTTTTGAGCCATCAAACATAATGTCGGCATCGACAATCTTCATATCCAAGTTATGCTTTGCAATGAGTTTTTGCGCATCAGCCATATACTTGGTGCGTTTTTCCATAAGATTTTGATGTTGTTTGATATCCTTTTCTGTCGCTTTGCGAACAATAGGTTTTAGTTCCCCCTTCAAAAGGGAGTCGTCAATCTCCTTGTTGGCAATGGCAACAACACCATATTCTTGTCCTTGAGCCGTTTCTACAATTACACCGTCACCTTTCTCAAAAGTGAGGCCCTTTGGGTCAAAGTAGTAAACCTTTCCCTTTGGTTTGTATTGAACTCCTACTATTACAGTTGACATCTATATCTTACCTCCAAAATGCCACTTGCCAGGCTGTCAATGACAACGTTCAAGTTGCATCCATCGTCTAAACTTTTTTTGGCCAAATTTATCTTTTCTATGCAAACTCTGGCCGCTTGAATTGAGTAGTTTGCACAAATTTTGTCAATAGTTTTTTTGAGAGCGGTTAGCTCAAAAAGTTGTGGGGCAATGCGATAATGCAAGCTTTGGCCCAACAACACAGTCATAAATGCCAAACAATGGGCGATGTTTGCGCGATTGTTGACAATACGGCTAACATACGGCAAAGCCACCTTTGTGGAAAGCATATTTTCCAAGGTGTCGATGGCGCAGTTGTACGCTTCAAAAACGCCGTTGTCGGCAATGAATTTTTCCGCCATTTGCACACTGCCGTTTGCCATGATGCTGGCAATTTGGCAAGTTTTTAGGTCGTAGCCACGGCAGATGAGCTCGTTGCAAATAACCTTGCTGTTGAGTCTTGTTTGTTTTAGAACTTGGCAACGAGAGCGAATTGTTGCAAGCAGACCATCAGCGTCCGTTACACCGATAAAGATGTAGGTGTCTTTTGTTGGTTCTTCGATGGTTTTAAGCAGTTTGTTTTGCCACAAATCGTTACCAATGCCACTGGTGGAGCTGGTTGCATCAATCAAAAAAACGCGCGCGATGGAATTGTCCACTGGGCGAAGGGAACTTTCCTCCACCAAGTAGGCAATGTCTTCCACCTTGAGGCGAACGCGTCCGTCACGAGGTAGACAAATTACGTCCTGATGAACGCCATCGTGCACCTTTTGACAAACGTCGCAACCGCAGGCACTGTGTGTTGGGCAAAGAGTTACAGCGGCACATTGACGTAGCAATGATGGAATGTAGGCCTTGTCCCCTTCCACTATGTAAGCATGGACGGCGTGTCCTTCGGTAAATGCGCGAAACAGATAGCCGACAACGTTTGGATCCAAAGTTATCATTTCAAAATACCTTTGTCGAAAAGCACCTTTCGTAGTGCTTGTTGAGTTTGCTCGATTGTGCCAGATGCATCAATAACAACAAACTTGTCGGGGTCTTTTTCAATCAAAGCGCGGTAGCCATCGTACACCTTTTGGTGGAAGGAGTAGTCAACTGCTTCCATGCGGTCGTTTTGGTCCGCACCGCCCTTGCGCTCGAAAGCCTTTGCAGGAGACAAATCCAAAAAGATGGTAAACTCTGGCATATACTCACCAACGGCAAGATCGTTCAAATTGATGATACGATCAAGTCCAAGACCACGTCCCAAACCTTGGTAAACGTAGGATGAGTGAACAAAGCGGTCGCAAAAAACTACCTTGCCTTGTTCGAGAGCAGGTTTGACAATGTCCTTTAGGTGTTGGATACGACTTGCTGCGTACAAAAATGCTTCGCAAAGGTCATCCATACCACTGTTTTTTGCATCGAGGATTATTCCGCGGATTTGCTCGGCAATATCCGAGCCACCTGGCTCACGAGTAAACACAATGTTATTGTAGCCATTTTGTTGGCAAAATTCACGCAACAATTTAGTTTGATAGGTTTTACCTACACCGTCGCAACCTTCGATTGTGATAAAGTTTTTCATTGTCGTCCTTCCTTTGGCTTGGCCGTATTGTAAAAAGTTACTGGCTGGTTGCCCTTGTGCGTAACGCTGTGCGTACATACATAGCAAGGCTTTGCTTGACAAACAAAACATAGCCACAACTTGAAAAATAGCCTAAATTTTTCTACATTTTATCATAACATATCTTTTGATAATTTTCAAGCCTTTGGCAATATTTGTAAAAAACATAATCTGCTACAAAATGGGCAATAATAACCAATAATCAAAGGAAAACGTAGCAAGCGCAAAATTTTTGTTAGCTACTTGGGGAGTGAAAATGTTGGACAAAAAAACAGATGCCGTTTTGCAAGTTTTGAACGAGCAAGCAGGAAATGGCTACACAGTATTACAAAAACAATCATTGTTGGACCTACTTCCCCCAAAGATGGGGTTTGATATGCAAGTCTTTTGCTCCATTATGAGCTTTTTGAAGGAGCAAGGATACATTGATGTCAAGTATCACGACAAGGAAACTGTCTGCCTGTGCGTAACTGTCAAGACGCAAAATCACTTTGGTGGATTGAAGGAAACAACAGGCACCAAGCTTGTGGGCAAGCAGTTTGGTTTGTTGCTTGTGTGCGTTGGAATGTGCGCCTTTGTGGGGGCTTTTTTAGCAATGGTTTTGTTCCAGTTGATATTTTAGGAGGCAAATATGCTCAATCAAAAGGAAGTATCTGTAATGCGCGTCATTTTTGATACCTGCAAAGGCAACAACGGCACTTGTATTGTTGCCAATTCTTTTGTATTGCAAAGCATCCCAGAAAAGCACAAATTGGACAACGTAAAGTTGGACACCATCCTCAAGCAACTGGAGTATGATGGCTACTTTGAGTGTACAAAATCCAACCGAGATGGCACAACAGTAAATGTTATCAACCTAAAACAAAAGGGCAAAGCTTTCAATCGAGAACTTGTACAACGTAGGCGAGAGCTTATAAACACCACCATTTGGCGCGTTCTGTTTGCTGCCATTGGTGCAGTTGTTACGCTCATCATACAAAGAGTATTTTAGAAAAAAGCTCCACATGTTGCAAAATATGCACAAAAACTATTTGCAAAAAAAATAAAGCATAGAAATTACACTATGCTTTATTTTTTGCTTGTATAGTTAGTTAGGTTTTGCAAAATATTGTTGCAAATTACCACTTGTTGGCAACCTTTTCCGCAAAGCCAACTTGGCCTGTAAGCGTAATTACACTGCCGTCATCCAACACAAGGTCGCCAAAGAAATGACCGAAAACTTGGTGTTGTTTTGATGCCAAAACGCCAAAGTCGGTGTTGTCTGCGCGGTCAATGATGGGTTCAAAGGTCAGGTTGATTTTGCCATCGTTGGATACAATTTTCCAAGGGGACATAAAGTCGTCCTTGCCCTTTTCGTCCACTGGGATGTCAAATGTTAGGCGGTCAACCTTGTGGCAGATGCCATCCACAAAAATCATATTTTCGCTTGCTGCATCGGTATTGCCAAAGCCGTAGCCGATGTTGAAACCAACCTTGCGACCATCAACTGTTGTGTTCAAACTGCCCCAGTACCAGGTGTTTTTGTATGTCCAAACACCGCGTCCCCAGTCCAAAACGGCGTGGCCGTCAAATGTTTGTTGTTCACCGCCAATGGCAAATGTGCACTTTGCCGTCATGCAGTTGATTTTTTGGTTGTAGTAGAAATGTTTAGGCTTGTCAAATGGAGTTGCAATAACCATTGAGTCACGTGGCTCATCGGTCAACTCTGCATACACTTCAAACAGCTGCTTTTTGGGACCCCACCTATTGAAGGAACATTTCAAAACACGTTTGCCATCTTCAAAGCAAAAACTCATTTTGACGCGGTCGGTGCTGTACACAAGGTCGCCTTCTGCTGAAGTGCTTGGCAAATTGAGTTTACCAAAAGTAAAGAACTTCATTTCCGACTCGGTTACATAGTGTTTGCCTACAAAGTCCAAGTAGCTTGCGGAAACAAGTGACATATAGGAGTTGTCGGCAATGGTAAGAGCCACACCACACTCGTCGTTGCCGATGTAGTAGTAGTCCCACTCCTTGATGCGCCAACCGCTTGCTTTGATGTCCTTTCGGTTGTACTCTTTTACCAAACTTGTTGCGTAACCTGCTTGGCAAAGGTCGCCCTTTTCGTTAAGCAGTTTGCCAGCTGTCAAAATGATTTGTTCGCTCATAATATTACCCCATTGTACTGCAGCAGAAATTTTTACTGTGTTTGTGGATGTGTGTGCGACCATCCTTGTATTTTATTATACAACAGTGAAACACAAAAGTAAATACCCAAAATTGAATAAAAGAGTACAAAAAGCCCCTGGAAAAAATCCAAGGGCTGTTGATGCATTTAGTTATTTGCGTTTTGCTTGTAAAGTCCGCTATCCAATGTGTTGTACTATCAAAGGACATCCAAGGTTATGTCACAAGAAATGGTTGATTGCCGTTAGGCGGTTTGGCGGATAAAACGCAAGCAAGAACCACATTGCAACTAATGGGATCCCCCAAAAAAATCAAATCCTGGTTTGTCGGGAAAGGAGCAACAACGCTAAAAGTGAGCAATGATGCTTTTTTTGCATCATTGCGAACAATGTAGCGTTAGTTGCGACGCGGAGCATACTTGCAAAGTCTGTGACCGAGCAATGTGGGAGATTGCACAGTCGTTTTGCCGTCAAAAAGCAACCAGAGTTTGTGGCAGAGCCTTATTCAAAAACTCTTGCAAACGTGGTGCTTGCGGGTTATCAAAAATTTCGTCAGGAGTGCCACTTTCAACAATTTGTCCATCGGCCATAAAAACGACACGACTGGCGATTTGTTTGGCAAATTTGAGTTCGTGCGTAACAATTACCATTGTAATGTTTTCTTTAGCAAGGTCGCCAATTAACGCGAGAACTTCCTGTACCATTTCGATATCCAATGCGCTTGTAGGTTCGTCAAAGAGCAAAACACTTGGTTGCATTGCAAGTGCGCGAACAATGGCAATACGTTGCTTTTGTCCGCCGGAAAGTGTGGATGGGTATGCATTTGCCTTGTCTGCCAAACCGATACGTTTGAGTAGTTGCATTGCATAGGCATCCGCCTCTTGTTGCGTTTTAAGTTTTAGTGTTGTTGGAGCTAACGTCAAGTTTTGCAAAACCGTTAGATTGTTGAACAAATTGAAATGTTGAAAAACCATACCCATCTTGCATCTTGCACTGTCAATGGGCATTTGATTTTGCTTTTCAAAAAGTTTTACTGCCTTTTTTTGCAAACGTTTGTTTTCGTTGACAAGCTCTGGGTGCAAAGAAACATCTGCATTTGTGAGCAATTTATCTTGCAACCACACTTCCCCTTTGTCGGGGATTTCCATAAGGTTCATACAGCGCAACAGAGTGCTTTTTCCAGAACCGGACGGTCCAATGATAACAACCTTTTCCCCTTGTGAAATATCGCACGATACACCCTTCAAAACGGGAGTGCCATCAAAACTCTTGTACAAATTTTTAACGCTTATCATTGGCTCTCAATCTCCTTTCGATATACTTAACCAACAAAATCATCAAGTTTACAATGACTAAGTAGCAAACACTTACAATCAAACCGCTTGCAAGGTAGTTTGGTACGATATGGTAAATGGTGTTAGCCGCTGCATTGAGATCAAAGGTGAGCGTTCCGGGAGTAGCTCCCACCCAGCCCAAAATAGCCGTTTCCTTCAATAAGGCAATCATTTCGTTGCCTATTGCGGGAATGACATTTTTTGTTGCTTGTGGCAAAACTACCAACTTCATCGACTTGTACCAAGACAATCCCAAGGCTCTACCTGCCTCTAACTGTCCTTTGTCCACCGATTTGATACCAGCTCGGATGCTTTCAGACACGTACGCTCCAGAGTTAATGCCAAAGGTGATGATTGCCGCAAAAGGCTTGAATCCAGGTATTGCAAACACTGCAAACACCATAATAAACAACTGCAATGCGATGGGAGTTCCCCTAAAAATAGTTGTGTAGATGTCACAAATTATCGCAGGGATTTTCATATGTTTGTTGGTTTCTGCAGATATTTTGACAATAGCTACCACAAACCCCAACACAAGACCAATCAACGCTGCTGCTGCCGTTACCACTAACGTGTGAAACAGCCCCTCAAAAATGTACCCCACCATTGATTTGTCCGCTAATATTTTACCTATATCTTCAAATAACATTGTTTTTCCTCTTTTGTAAGTTTATCAATTATCTATGTCGCAAAAAATGGTTGATTAGCTGTTCTCAGTCGTCTTGCGCCGACAGCTCCCCCAAAGTGGGAGCCTATCAGACAAGGCTTTACCGTCAAAAAAGCAACCAAAGTTTGTGACAGAGTTTATTACTTCAATAAGAATCTTTTAGTTGAGCAGGTTGCTTTGCAGTAACAACACTACCACCATCAAACTACAGCCCTAAATGACGGCTTATCAAAGCATTGATGCCCTCTTCACCTAATTCTTCCAAAACCTGATTAATAGCAAGCAACAATTCATCTTGACCTTTGGTTACGCAAATTGCATACTCGTCAAATGCAAGTGTATCCACTTCGCCTTTGTAATAAAGGGGCAAAAGAGTTAAATCCTCATTGCTTGCAATAAGTTGCTCGGCAGGAAGCTTGTCCATAATGATGCAATCAACGTTTAGTCCTACATCGGCAACTGCTGTGGAATACTTGTCGTATGCGGTACGTTTTGCGCCACTGTTTGCAAGCACGCCAAACTCCAGCTCGTCACGTAGAAAAATGTCGGCAGTCGTTCCGCCCTGTATTGCAATGTTTTTGCCTGCAAGAGTATCCCAATAGACGCCATTGGTGTTATCTGTGGTGACACTTTTATAGTAAGAGAGCATCTCGGTGGGGAAAATTACATAAAGACTTGCCTTGTAATATGGATTGGAAAAATCCACCTTACTGAGTCTTTCTTCGGTGATAGAAATGCCGGCAGCGCCAACATTGCACAACTTTCCTGCGGATACGGTGGGAATAATCATATCAAATCCAACGCACTCAAATACCACCTTTTTACCAAGTTTTTCGCCGACAAGCTTCATAATGTCAACGTCAACACCGACAACTTGGCCTGCTTGTATGTATTCAAATGGAGCAAATCCCGCTTCGGTGTAAACCACGATGGTATTTTCCATATTGCAAGCGGAAAACAAAAACATATTTGTTATGAGCAAAAGTAACACAATGGCTACTGAAAGTTTTTTCATTCTACGCACAACCTTATAAGTATAATGTTAAACTGACAAAAACGCCCCTATTACAAATAATAGAGCGTATCTAATGTATATATTGTATTAAATTAAATGCTTATTGTCAAGTGATGTCGACTCTGTTAACAAACAAAAACAACCCTGCAAATTTCTTTGCAGGGTTGTAGTTTTACGATTTAGTTTCCTAATATAGTTGCAGTCTTTTTGCAAAAATCACTCTATTAGCGAGGGAATTTGATTGCAGCTTGAGCAGCAGCAAGACGAGCAATGGGCACACGGAATGGTGAGCAGGAAACGTATGTGAGACCAACTTTGTGGCAGAATTCGATTGTGCTTGGGTCACCACCGTGTTCGCCGCAGATACCAAGTTTGATATCAGGACGTGTGGAACGACCAAGTTCAGCAGCCATCTTAACAAGTTTGCCAACACCCTTTTGGTCCAAACGAGCAAATGGATCGCTTTCGTAAATCTTTGTGGAGTAGTAGCTTGGCAAGAATTTGCTTGCGTCGTCACGAGAGAAACCGAAAGTCATTTGTGTAAGGTCGTTTGTACCAAAGCTGAAAAATTCTGCTTCTTGAGCGATTTCGTCAGCTGTCAATGCAGCACGTGGGATTTCGATCATTGTACCAACTTTGTAGTGCATGTCGGAACCAGCAGCAGCGATGAGTTCGTTAGCTGTCTTGACAACAACGTTCTTAACGTATTGCAACTCTTTGATTTCGCCTACAAGTGGGATCATGATTTCAGGAACAACGTTCCAATCAGCATGACGTGCTTGTACTGCCAATGCAGCCTTGATAACAGCCTTTGTTTGCATTACTGCAATTTCTGGGTAGGTTACTGCAAGACGGCAACCACGGTGACCCATCATTGGGTTGAATTCGTGGAGAGAATCGCAAATTTGTTTGATTTCGTCAACAGTTTTGCCTGTTGTGTTAGCAAGAAGTTCAATATCCTTTGCTTCGGTTGGAACAAACTCGTGGAGTGGTGGGTCAATGAAACGGATTGTGATAGGTTGTCCTTGCATTGCTTCCATCATGCCTTCGAAGTCGCCTTGTTGAAGTGGTTCGATCTTTGCAAGAGCTGCTTCGCGTTCTGCAACTGTTTCAGCACAGATCATTTCACGAATCTTGTCGATACGACCTTCGCCAAAGAACATGTGTTCTGTACGGCAAAGACCAATACCTTGTGCGCCAAGTTCTGTAGCGCGTTGAGCATCAGTTGGTGTATCAGCGTTTGTACGTACGCCAAGTTGCTTGTACTTGTCGGCAAGCTTCATGATACGTCCAAAGTAACCGCTGTTAGGATCTGCAGGAACAGTCTTGATAGCGATGTCGTAGATCTTACCTGTGGAGCCGTCCAAGGAGAGTTCGTCACCTTCGTGGAACACTTTGCCACCAAGTGTAAAGCACTTGTTAGCTTCGTCCATCTTGATGTCGCCACAACCAGATACACAGCAAGTACCCATACCACGAGCAACTACTGCAGCGTGAGATGTTTGACCGCCACGTACTGTCAAGATACCTTGAGAGTACTTCATACCTTCGATGTCTTCTGGAGAAGTTTCAAGACGAACAAGGATAACCTTTTTCTTTTGCTTACCAAGAACAACTGCATCTTCTGGTGTAAATACGATTGTACCAGCAGCAGCGCCTGGGCTTGCAGCGATACCCTTACCAACAACGTTGTTTTTGTCAGCAGCCTTCAAAGCAGCTGTATCAAATGTTGGGTGAAGGAGCATATCCAAAGATTTAGCGTCGATTTGGAGAAGAGCTTCTTGTTCGGTGATCATGCCTTCGTCGATAAGGTCGCAAGCAATTTTGATAGCTGCAGCAGCTGTACGCTTACCATTACGAGTTTGGAGCATGTAAAGCTTGCCCTTTTCGATTGTGAATTCCATATCTTGCATATCACGGTAGTGATTTTCCAAGATGTTGCAAACGTCCAAGAATTGTTTGTAAACGTCTGGCAAAATTTCTGCCATTTGAGAAATAGGCATTGGTGTACGAACACCGGCAACTACGTCTTCGCCTTGAGCGTTCATCAAGAATTCGCCCATAAGACCCTTTTCGCCTGTTGCAGGGTTACGTGTAAAGGCTACACCTGTACCGCAATCGTCACCCATGTTACCAAATGCCATTGCTTGTACGTTTACTGCTGTACCCCAAGAGTATGGGATGTCGTGGTCCATACGGTAGATGTTAGCACGTGGGTTGTCCCAAGAACGGAAAACGGCTTCAACAGCTGCAAAGAGTTGTTCTTTTGGGTCGGATGGGAAGTCTGTTCCCAACTTTCCTTTGTACTCTGCTTTGAATTGGTTAGCAAGTTCCTTGAGGTCGTCTGCTGTAAGTTCAATATCGGATGTAACACCCTTTTCTTCCTTCATCTTGTCGATGAGTTCTTCGAAATATTTTTTACCAACTTCCATAACAACGTCGGAGAACATTTGGATGAATCTGCGGTAGCAGTCCCAAGCCCAACGTGGGTTGCCGGATTTAGCAGAAAGAACTTCTACTACTTCTTCGTTAAGACCAAGGTTCAAAATTGTGTCCATCATACCTGGCATGGATGCACGTGCACCAGAACGAACGGATACAAGAAGTGGATTTTCCTTGTCGCCGAACTTTTTGCCGGTAACTTCTTCCATTCTTTCGATAGCGACCATGATTTGCGCCTTGATTTCGTCATTGATTTGTCTACCGTCTTCGTAGTACTTTGTGCAAGCTTCTGTAGAAATCGTGAAACCTTGTGGAACTGGAAGACCAATTTTGGTCATTTCAGCAAGGTTTGCACCCTTACCACCAAGAAGTTCACGCATGGAAGCATCGCCTTCACTAAACAAATAAGTATACTTTGTTGCCACTGTGTTATTCCTCCTGAATAAATTATTATCATTACTATAATGCCCATAGTGGGACATTTTAACTACAACATTTTACATTACTTTTGCATTTTTGGCAAGGGTTTTTGATACAAAAATGCAGTTATTAGTATATTTTATATATAAGGGCAAACACTTGGGTAAAAAAGGCTTATCAAAGAAAAATTAGGTTTGCCACAAGCTCACCACTGTTTTTACGAGAAAAAGCCCATTACTTATTCAAAAAAAGACCTTTTTCGTTCGTGCGAAAAGGTCTTTTTGAAAGGAAAAATATTGGCTTGTTTTATGCCTGGCGAATTGTGTGCACTACTATTTCTTTTGTACCTTGACAGTGTGACGAGTGCGCTCCACAAGGAAGTGAACAAAATACGCTCCGCCAACTACCACTGCCACTGCCAAAAGCATCCACAAAAACATTGGGACGGCACTGAAACCTGCCGAACGGACATAGTTCCACATTGTGACAACAGCTTTGTTTTTGTCACCAAAGTCACGCATTATGCCAAAAGTTGTGGAGTTGCGCTTGTGCGCGTTTGCAAAGTCGCTTTCCAGTGGATAACGCCAGTTTGTGCCATCAATTTCGTCGCAGTAGTAGAAGAATTCGTCAGCAAATTCCTCCCAACTGTCGTAGTTAAAACCATCGCCACCTTCAATGGCGGAAAGTGTTTCTTTGTCCAAATATTCGGGAGCATTTACACAATAAACTTCCGCAAGGATACTCTTTGCATCGTCGCTTGCCAAGATTTTGTCAGGAGCAACAGCAGATGAGTAGCCGATTTCCATCATGTTTGCGGCAGCTGATGTGGGGCTATTCAAGAAATTGATAAACAGCTTGATTGCCTCGGTATGCTCGGGATTGTAGGTCTTGGGGATTACCCAACCATCAAACCAAATGTTGCCTGCACTGTGGGGTACGTAGTAGGAAAGCTCGTAGTCGCCGTCGGTGCCAAGGTTGTCGTTCCAACTTTCTTCCACTGCATACAATGCATCGCCACTCCAAGCAAGGTCCACCATTGCGTTACCTTTCAAGAGGTCGTCCTTGCCAAAATCTACTTCGTAGCCGAAAAGTTGTTGTTTTTGTGCCGTCAAAGTTTCTTTGATAATCTCCAGCAGTTGGTCGTCAACACAGTTGATGAGTTGGTTTGCGCTCATATCGGTGTACAAGTCGCCGTTGGCATCCTTGAGACCATCCAATTTGCCACTTTCCAATAAGTAGAAGATTGTTACAGCGTAGGTATCACGGATACTGTCTTTCATCAAGATTTGTCCAGCGAGATCTTCGTGGAGAATGTTGCCATTGCCGTCGTCGTTGAACAAAATGCCCCAGTTGGCTTGGTTCATCACGTCAAAGTCGTAGATACCAAGTTCCATAAACTGATACTTGTTGTACAAAATGCCCAGTGTGCCGTACATATAGGGCACCATATAGTCCAGCATATTTTTTCCGTTGATGTCGCCAAAGGTTTCGCGAATTTTTTCCACCACATTTTCGTCTACGTTGTCGGAGTAATGGACGTAGCCATCGGTTGTCATACCTTGAGTGTACTTGCCTTCGTCAAAGTAGTTGAGTGGTACAAGGTAGTCCATTTCGATGAGTTTTTGGATGGCATACTCACTTGGGCACACAACATCAACGTTGGAGTCGCCCTTGGTGATTTTTGTGAGCATTGTTTCGTTGGTATCAAAGGTTACGTAGGTTATTTTAATATCCTTACCTGTGATGCCTTTGTAGTAGGCTTTGAAGTCCGCTTCGTAGTCGTAGATGTAGTCCGCCCAGTTGTACACTACCAGGGAGTCAGTTTTGTCCTTGGTGTTGTCGCAACCAACAAATGCCAAAAGAGAAACGGCAACCATCAAAACGCACAAAATTAAGGAAAGTTTTTTCATACTACTTTGCCTCCTTTTTGACGTTACGTTTGATGTTTGTGACAAGCAAAAGTGTCACAATCACTACAAAGAAGATAGAAAACACTGCAAACCAAAATGGTTCGAGGCTTTTTACACGAGCGTCTTCGTAGATGTAGGTAGACAAGGTTTCGATGCCTGTGTCGCCCTTGTTGAATTGCGTCAAAATGAAGTCGTCCAAAGAGAGTGTGAACGCCATACTAAAACCAGAAACAATACCTGGCATCAAATATGGGAACATTACTTGAATCATCGCTTTGAAGGGGTTTGCGCCCAAGTCGAGAGCTGCCTCGTACATATTGGGGTCCATTTTTTGCAATCTTGGCAAAATGGACAATACCACGTAAGGTGTACAAAATGCAACGTGTATGATAATTAGGCGCACCATACCTTGTGGGAACAACCAGCTAAATGCCGCAAAGAACACCATAAAGGATACCGCCATGACAATTTCGCTGTTGATCATTGGCAGTTGGTTTACTGTCAGCACAAACTTTTTGGTGCGAGAGCCAAGGCAGTAGATACCAATAGTGGAAATTGTACCCAAGATTGTGGAAACAACGCTTGCAATGATGGCGATAATAAAGGTGTTTTTCAACGCCTCCAAAAGGTTTTGTGTTTGTACGTCACTGCTAAACAACGCCTTGTAGGAGTCCAACGTGAAACCATCTTTGAAGGAAAAGTTGCTTGTACCGGAAAAACTGAAAATGATGATGAGCAAGATTGGCAAATACAGAAATGCCAAGACAAGGCCAAGGTAACCATCGGCGCAGAGTTTTTTGAGCTTGAAGTTTTTCATAGCGCGCTTTTTACCCCCTCGTCCTTACTTGCCGCATTTGTTACGGCATTACAAATTACTACCAATACCAACATTACCAAGCTCATCACACTGCCCACACCAAAGCTGTTGGTGGTCTTGGAGAAGTGCATATTGATTGCATCGCCAAACAAAAAGATTTTGCTGCTGGACAACACTTCGGAAATGGCAAAGGTGGAAATTGCAGGAATAAACGTCATTGTGATACCACTCATAATGCCAGGGAGCGAAAGTGGTATGATTGTTTTTGTCATCACTGTAAACTTGTCTGCGCCCAAGTCTTCCGCAGCTTCGATGTAACTGTGGTCGATGGAAACAAGTGTTGTGTGCAGTGGCAAAATCATGTAGGGCAGGTAGTTGTACACCATACCAAAGAGCACTGTACCCATACCAAGTTCGATATCCAAAGCAAGAAAGATGGCCTTGGTGGACAATGTTCTCATCAAAAAATTCACCCACATAGGCATGATGAAAAACAGCACAAGTACCTTGTTTGATGCATGATACTTTGCCAAAAAGTATGCCACAGGGTAGCCAATCGCAAGACAAATCACTGTGGTAACAATGCCAATGAGCAGTGAGTTGCCAAGTACGGTCAATCCACCACCATTGTCGCTGAAAAACTCTACAAAGTTGCCTAACGTAAAGCTGTTGTCATCTGCCAAAAATGCGTTGATCAAGATGATTACCAAAGGAATCACAACAAAAATTAGCAAAAACAACATATATGGGTAGGCAAGTGCTTTGCGAGTGAAACGGAACTTACTCTTGAGTTTCATTGCGCGCCTCCACTATCAGTTTGTCTGGGGCAATCTTGATACCCACGCGGTCGCCGATGGACCACTCGTAGTCGTTGTCTACAAAAAAGTCGTAGTAGTCTTCGGTGCGAACAATGTATTGCCAGTAGCTACCTTTGTAGATTGCGGAAATGATTGTTGCGCCAATGATGCCGTCTTCTTCGTCATCGGTGAGTTCCACGTCGTCAAAGTCGATGGAAACAGTAACGGGTGTACCTTCGTCAAGTTGACTTGTACACTCAAAGCGTCCATTGCAAAACTCAACGATGCCCTTGTCGTACATTTCCCCTTCTACCTTGTTGATAAGGCGCGCTTTGTGCATGATGTGGAAATCAAATGGTTTGATGTACAGGCCGATTTTGTCGCCAACTTTTACTTCCACGTTGTCGTGGATGATGATTTCGTTACGCTCGTCGCCAAATGTGAGCGCTGTTACTTGGTAGTGATCGCCCTTGAAAACACAGGTCAATACTTCCGCTTCAACAAGACAATGCTTGTCATCCAAATCAACAATTTTGATGTCTTCTGGGCGGATGATTACGTCAACAGGCTCGTTGCGTTTGAAGCCTTTGTCTACGCACTCGTACTTGTGACCGGAGATATCCACGCAACAATCGGCAACCATCGTGCCGGAAAGGATGTTGGACTCGCCAATGAAGTCGGCAACAAAAGCGTTGGCTGGCTCGTCGTAGATTTTTTGCGCTGTGCCAATTTGTTGGATGACACCGTCTTTCATTACGACAATTTTGTCGGACATTGTAAGAGCTTCTTCTTGGTCGTGGGTTACGTATACAAAAGTGATACCCAACTTTTTGTGCATTTGCATCAGTTCCAGTTGCATATCCTTGCGCATTTTGAGGTCCAATGCACCAAGTGGCTCGTCCAAAAGAAGCACTTCTGGCTCGTTTACAAGAGCGCGCGCGATGGCAACACGTTGTTGTTGTCCACCGGAAAGGGAGGATACTTGTCTGTGACCGTAGTCTTCCAGGTCTACCATTTTGAGTGCGGCATTGACCTTTTGTTCAATTTCCGCCTTGGTGTACTTGCGCATTTTTTGTACCAGTTCGCCCTTTTTGTTGGGTTTGGGGTCGCCATCAGGGATGAGTTTGAGTTTCAAGCCAAATGCGATGTTGCCAAACACTGTAAGGTGGGGGAACAATGCGTACTTTTGGAAAACTGTATTGAGATTGCGTTTGTGTGGAGGCAGTTCGGTGATATCTTTGCCGTTGAAGTAAATGTTACCGCTTGTTGGTTGCTCAAAGCCAGCAATCATACGCAAAGTTGTGGTTTTACCGCAACCAGATGGGCCAAGCAATGTTACAAACTCGCCCTTTTTGATGGTCAAGGACACGTTTTTTACAACGGGTTTGTCGCCATAGGACTTGTTGACGTTTTTGATTTCGATGATATTTTCCATGGTAGCCTCCTAAAAGTTTGATGGGGTTGTAACCCACAAAACTTTGCTTTCGCTTTTTGTACTGTTTCGTATCAGGTGTTGTTTTTGTCCGTTGATGGAAAAACTTTCGCCCTTTTTTACTTTGAATTTTTCCGTCGGGGTGACAATTTCGATTGTGCCTTGCAAAACGTAGCCGAATTCTTCCCCTTCAAAGGGCAGTCGCTCGGCGCATTGTGTTTTGGGGGGCAAGGTCAAAATGATGGGCTCGATATCCTTGACTTGCGAGTTGGGTATCAGCCAGGTGTTTGTGCCACCTTCGTTTTGCGATACAAAGTAGTCGCTTTGGTGGTACACCACTTTTTCCGTTTTGGGCGTGGCAAAAAATTGCTCAAGCGTTACACCCAGTACCTGCAAAATGTCTTGCAAGGTGGCGATGGATGGGGAACAAAGGTCGTTTTCCAGTTGGGAAATGTAGCCCTTGGTCAGCTCGGTACGACTGGCAAGTTCCTCTTGAGTGAGCCCCAGTTGAAGTCTGTATTGTTTCAATTTTCGTCCAATTTCTATCATTTTCGACCTCAATATCAAAGATTAGTGATTTTTCGCAAAAATAGTTGGTTGATGCCACAAAAAATGGCTTGCGAGCAAGGGATGGTTGGTTAGCCGCCCTCTCCGTCAGTCTTGCGACTGCCACCTCTCCCAAAGTGAGAGGCTGTGGTTTGACGAGTAAAACGCAAGCAAGAACCACATTGTAACTGATGGCCCCCGCAAATCAAATGCTGATTTGTGGGACGAGTAACAACGCCAAGGGTGAGCACTGATGTTACTACATCGTTGCGAACAATATTGCGTTAGTTGCGACGCTGAGCATAC
>CAZHMU010000008.1:0-78619 GCA_964533825.1 uncultured Oscillospiraceae bacterium | reverse complement strand
ACGAGCGTAGCGAGTATAAGTATATTAAAGTCGGTGATATACAACCACTTGCTTCCACCAAAGCATCGTGTAAGCGGTGCTATTTTTTATTTAATACATCCATAATCTCCACCGATGCACTTTATTCCACTGTGGGGGCGGTGACCACGCAATTGACTGGCGCAATCGCTGGGGGTCGTCGCTATCGCTCCTCGCACGAGTCCACTTGATTCTACCAGGTAAACTTCGTTCAAAGAAACGAGGCTTTTTGTTTTTTAACAATAACCCAAAACTTTGTGTTTACACATTGCAATTTATGTGATACAATATATTGGTAAAAGGTTGGTTTGCAAATTATCGTGGTGATGTTTGTCGCAAACCGCCACTAACTGTAAAAAGGAAGTCTAACAATGAGCAAAGCAAAAGGCCCCCAAACAAAAAACAGTAAAGCAAAAGGTCATCACAAAGCGATAGAGTTTGCTATCATTTTGTTATTTTTTGGAGTTGTTGCAATTTTGGCATCTGTTTTATTTTTGTCAAAAGAAATGACCAACAACCCTGCATTGATTCCCGTCAACAGCTATTGTCTGTACATTGGTATCGGCGTAAGCGCGCTTGCCGTGTTGATACTTATCATTGCCATTGCTGTAGGCGCAAAGGCTAAGAAAAAACAAAAGGCCAAACAGCCAGAACCCGAAGTCATCAACGATGTCGAAGTAAGTTTGGATGCTCCTACCACAACAACAGGTGGAACAACGGTCACTTACGTTCCCAGTCAGGAAGTTCCTACCTTTATCGAAATGGGCAGTTACCAATCGGTTGAAGAAAAGTTCGAGCAAATTGCAAAAATGGACAAAACGCAATTTGTCATCTATATTGCTCGCCTGTTTAGCCAAAAGGGCTATCAAGTCAAACTTACACCTGTGTTTGATAACTACGGCATTGATATGCTGGTGGAAAAAATGGGCGTTATCATTGCTGTAAAATGCGTGTTGACAAACAAAATCTTGGGCGAGGCCGATGTTGAACCAGTAACCGAAGGCAAAACTTACTACCCTGCATCCAATGCAATGGTGCTTACCAATATGTACTTTGACCGCAGTGCCGTCGATTTTGCCAAAGCTCACAAAATCTCCCTTGTGGACCGCGTAATATTGACGGAAGATTTTATGCACTGATGTCCGTCTTAAATAAAAACTCAAAAATTGCAACAAAAAATGCGTATCAACTTGATACGCATTTTTTTTGTTTTATTGTTATTTTCTGTCGTCACGTGTGCAGGAGTCGTTGTGTGGGCAGTGGTCGCACTCGCAGTTGCATCCGCGATTTTTTACCATGTGGCGTATTGCAAAGTACAAGGCAAATGCGATGGCAATCAAGCTCACAGCAATCACAAACTCGGTTGTGTAGTTGGCTGCCAGCGTGCCCAGTTGGTAGATGGCAAGGCTGACTATGTAAGCCGTCACAAGTTGGAAAATCATCGATTTCAAACCGTTCTTCCAGTTGCCTTGTTCGCTAAAGCTTGCGGATATAGCAGCAAGACATGGCACTGTCAAAAGATTGTACACAACAAAGCTGTACGCACCAAGGCCAGATATTGTTCCTGTGATGCCGTTTGGTAGCAAAATTTCCAAGGTGGAAACAACAACTTCCTTGGCAGCAAGCCCGGTCAATGTTGCCACAGAGTATTGCCAGCCGTAGCCACCATCGTTAAATCCAAGTGGTGCAAACAGTGGTGCAATCAGTTTGCCAATGCCTGCAAGCATACTGTCGTTGGCATCTGTTACAAATTCAAAACGGAAATTGAAACTTTGCACCAGCCACAGTACAACGGAGGCGGTAAATATGATTGTTCCTGCCTTTATCAAAAAGGCTTTTCCACGCTCCCACATTTGTTTCAAAACGTTTGTGGGCGCAGGCGCGCGGTAGGTGGGCAGCTCCATGATAAAGGTGTCGCTTGCGTTGGTCTTTTTGCGATTGAACACTTTCATTATCAGTCCGCCTACGATAACCGCCAAAATACTCAAAAAGTAAAAACTGATGGCGAACAATGCATTGCCGTCCAATATGTAGGCGGTAAGTGATGAAATAATTGCCAGTTTTGCCGAGCAGGGCATAAACGGTGTCAATGTGATAGTTGCATTGCGTTCGTTGATGTTACGGATTGTCCTTGTTGCCATGATAGCAGGCACGCTACAACCGCAACCCAAAATCATACTTACAAAACTGCGACCGCCAAGACCTATTTTGTTGAGCAGTTTGTCTGTGATGAAAGCAATGCGTGACATATATCCGCTTGCCTCCAAGATAGAAATCAACCCAAACAGCAACATAATTTGTGGCACAAAACCCACAACGCCCATAACGCCAGCAATGATACCGTCCACCAGTAGCGAACGCAGCCACTCAACGTCGGCCTTTTGCAACCAGCCATTGACGGTATCTTGCATCCAAGGCGTAAGCTGTTCGTTGATGAGATCTGTCAAAAAGCCACCAAGTGTTCCAATGGAGATAACAAACACCAAGCTCATTATGAGCGCAAATATGGGGAAGGCCAACCACTTGTTCAAGACGATTTTGTCAATCTTTTCTGTGATGCGTTGAGCCTTTTCAGCTTGTGCGCCTTTTGTATCTACTGATTGTGCCTTTTGAACAATCGTGGATATTTGATTGTATCTTTGCTCGGCAATCTGCGCAGATACAATATCTCCCAGTTGTCCCTTGAGGTTCTCGTTGGTAGTGGCAACAAGCCGTTTTTGACTTTCGTCAAGATGGAGCATATTGATGATGGTCTTGTCCTTTTCGGCAAGCTTCAAACTCACCCAACGGCTGTTTTCTACCCCTTTTGTCAAAGATTGCAACTTGATGATAGCATCTTCGACGGCGGTCGAGTACACAAAGTGCTTTTTGCTTTGGTATGTGCCTGCTATGCAGTAGTCCATCAACTGCTCGACACCTTGGTTTTTGGCTGCGGAAATTGCAAAAAATGCGCACCCAAAATACTCTTCTAACATATCCTTATTTATATGTATGCCTTTTGCCTTGGCTTCGTCTTGCATATTTAGTGCAACAACCACTGGCACGTCCAGCTCCATGAGTTGACTTGTCAAAAACAGATTGCGCTCCAAGTTGGTGGAGTCCACAATGTTGATGACCAAGTCCGGTTTGCCTTCCATCAAGTATTTGTGTGCAATTTGCTCATCAATGGTAAACGGCGAAAGGGAGTAGATGCCTGGCGTGTCAACGATGGCAACGGAACTGTCTTTTTTGTATGCGCCAAGCTTTTGCTCAACGGTAACGCCCGGCCAGTTGCCAACCTTTTGGTTGCTACCCGTCAAAACGTTGAACAGTGTTGTCTTACCGCTGTTGGGATTTCCGCACAGAGCGATTGTCAGCTTTGTTGGCGCGGTAGTGGCAGTTGTTTGTGCTTTGCAACAATTACTCATCTTGCACCTCCACAACGGAAAAGTGCTCCGCTTCGGTAGCGCGAATACAAAGTGCGTATCCGCGCACAGCAATTTCCAACGGGTCGCCAAGTGGTGCTTTTTTGACAATGGTAACTACTGTATCTTTTACCAAGCCCATCTCGGCAAGGCGAGTTTTGATGTCGGGCAATAGATGGCAGGATACAATTTTGTATCTGCGTCCAACTTCCGCTTTATGCAGTGGTAAAATTTGTTCAAAAAAATTGTCATTTTTTTGCGAAAAATCGTTTGACATTTTTCCCTCCTTATAGTATCATAAACAAGCTTGCGCCGTACGATGCGTCTTGAACGTAACAAATGGTGGCAAGAAAGCTTGTACGTATACTATGACGTATCGGCCAAAAGTATTATATCACAACGTGACGTGTACTTCAATTTTTTGATAGCACAAACGGAAAATATTTTTTACTTTTTGAAAGAAAAACTCGGCAAAAATGCCTCAAAAAAATTCTTAAAAAAAGTTAAAAAACTTTCAAAAAAGTGCTGAAAAACAGTTGACAGTCCATAAGCGTTATGATAAAATAAGTAAGCTGTCAACTGCGGCAGCGCCACTGATGTGGCAGAAAGGAACATTGACAACTGCATAAAACAATATAAAGTTTAGAGTAAAATATTAATCGAGTGTTAATATGCAAAATCAAACAAAACGATTTTTGCTGCAATGACGCAGAGTTAATAAGAGTAATTTAATTCAAGGATCTAAAATGTTGCATGCGAGAGCATGCGTATCGTAATTATACGATCAAGCTACGAAGAGCGTATGGAGGATGCCTTGGCACTAAGCGCCGAAGAAGGACGTGACAAGCTGCGATAAGCTACGGGGAACTGCAAATAAGTGTTGATCCGTAGATTTCCGAATGAGGAAACTCACTGCATAGAAGATGCAGTATCTTTACACGAATACATAGTGTATTGAAGGGAACCCGGTGAACTGAAACATCTCATTAACCGGAGGAAAAGAAAGTAAATTAACGATTCCGAGAGTAGTGGCGAGCGAAATTGGAAGAGCCCAAACTTTTAGTAGTGATATTAAAAGGGTTACGGACCCACATAATCACTAAATGTTGGTAGTCGAAGCAGAGTTGGAAAGCTCGGCCAGAGAAAGTGATAGCCTTGTAGGCGGCATCGACATTTAGGTGGTGGGTATCCAGAGTACCACAGGACACGTGGAATCCGGTGGGAATATGCGAGGACCATCTCGTAAGGCTAAATACGACTTAGTGACCGATAGAGTATAGTACCGTGAGGGAAAGGTGAAAAGAACCCCGGGAGGGGAGTGAAAGAGAACCTGAAACCATATGCTTACAAGCAGAGAGAGCACGACTTAACGTGTGATCTCGTACTTTTTGTAGAACGGACCGGCGAGTTACGATGTGTTGCAAGGTAAAGACATTAAGTGTCGAAGCCGAAGCGAAAGCGAGTCTGATAAGGGCGATTTAGTAGCACGTCGTAGACCCGAAACCGAGTGACCTAACCATGAGCAGGGTGAAGCAGCGGTAAAACGCTGTGGAGGCCCGAACACACGCCTGTTGAAATAGTCGGTGATGACTTGTGGTTAGCGGAGAAATTCTAATCGAACTCGGATATAGCTGGTTCTCCTCGAAATAGCTTTAGGGCTAGCGTCTAAATATAGAGTATTGCAGGTAGAGCACTGAATGGGCTAGGGGACTTCACGGTTTACTGAACCTTATCAAACTTCGAATGGCAATTACTTGTTTTTAGGCAGTCAGACAGTGTGAGCTAAGTTTCATTGTCAAAAGGGAAACAGCCCAGACCTACAGCTAAGGTCCCTAAGTTCAGGTTAAGTGGAAAAGGATGTATTGTTGCTTAGACAACCAGGATGTTGGCTTAGAAGCAGCCACTCATTCAAAGAGTGCGTAATAGCTCACTGGTCGAGTGACAACGCGCCGAAAATTATCGGGGCTAAACCTGACACCGAAGCTTAGGAATTGGTGTAAATCAATTGGTAGAGGAGCAATGTATGCGGGCGGAAGCCGTATCGAAAGGGGCGGTGGACTGCATACAAGAGAGAATGCCGGTATAAGTAGCGAGAGTGGAGTGAGAATCTCCACCATCGAAAGTCTCAGGTTTCCTGGGGAAGGTTCGTCCTCCCAGGGTTAGTCGGGGCCTAAGTCGAGGGCGAAAGCCGTAGATGATGGACAGCAGGCAGATATTCCTGCACCACCACGAGACGTTATTACTGATGCAGTGACACAGAAGGATAGTCAGACCCACCCGGATGGTAAAGGGGGGCCGCAACGCGAGGCTGAAGCGTAGTGAAGTACGCGCTTCACAAAGGCTGGGCGTTGTGGGGAACGAATTATAGTAGTGGAAGCTGATGAATTCACGCTGGCGAGAAAAGCTGCTAAGGAGGAACGTGGTGCCCGTACCGCAAACCGACACAGGTAGACGATGAGAGAATCATAAGATGATCGGGATAACTCTTGTTAAGGAACTCGGCAAAATGACCCCGTAACTTCGGGAGAAGGGGTGCCACGAAAGTGGCCGCAGTGAAAAGTCCCAAGCAACTGTTTATCAAAAACACAGGTCTCTGCTAAATCGAAAGATGAAGTATAGGGGCTGACGCCTGCCCAGTGCTGGAAGGTCAAGGGGAGCTGTTAGCGCAAGCGAAGCAGTGAACTTAAGCCCCAGTGAACGGCGGCCGTAACTATAACGGTCCTAAGGTAGCGAAATTCCTTGTCAGGTAAGTTCTGACCCGCACGAATGGCGTAATGATTTGGGAACTGTCTCAACAAGAGACCCGGCGAAATTGTAGTATACGTGAAGATGCGTATTAACCTGCGACTGGACGGAAAGACCCCGTAGAGCTTTACTGTAACTTGGTATTGAATTTCGGCAACTGCTGTACAGGATAGGTGGGAGACTGGGAAGCTCGGGCGTCAGCTTGAGTGGAGTCACCCTTGGGATACCACCCTTCGGTTGCTGGGATTCTAACGGTGCGCCGTAATCCGGGTACCGGACATTGCCAGGTGGGCAGTTTGACTGGGGCGGTCGCCTCCCAAAACGTAACGGAGGCGCCCAAAGGTTCCCTCAGGATGGTTGGAAATCATCCAAAGAGTGTAAAGGCAGAAGGGAGCTTGACTGCGAGACAGACATGTCGAGCAGATGCGAAAGCAGGGCTTAGTGATCAGGCGGTAGAGTATGGAATTGCCGTCGCTTAACGGATAAAAGTTACCTCGGGGATAACAGGCTGATCTCCCCCAAGAGTTCACATCGACGGGGAGGTTTGGCACCTCGATGTCGGCTCGTCACATCCTGGGGCTGAAGCAGGTCCCAAGGGTTCGGCTGTTCGCCGATTAAAGTGGCACGCGAGCTGGGTTCAGAACGTCGTGAGACAGTTCGGTCCCTATCCATCGTGGGCGTAAGATATTTGAAGGGATCTGTCCCTAGTACGAGAGGACCGGGATGGACGTACCAATTGTGCACCAGTTGTTTCGCCAGAGGCATGGCTGGGTAGCGAAGTACGGACGGGATAAACGCTGAAAGCATCTAAGTGTGAAACCCACCCTAAGATAAGATATCTCCTTAGATAAGACCCCTTGTAGACCACAAGGTTGATAGGTCGGAGGTGTAAGCGTAGCAATACGTTTAGCTGACCGATACTAATAGGTCGAACGCTTGTTCAATTTATTACGAACAAGCCTTGAATACAATAATCAAACAACACAAACTCATCACTTACACTAAGCTTTGTTGTCTATGCAGTTATCAATGTTCCTTTCCAACAAGTTGATTACAACAGCGTTTGCTGTGTAAATACCATTGCGGTGATTTAGCTGTAGGGGTCCACCTGTTCTCATACCGAACACAGAAGTTAAGCCCTACAACGCCTAGAGTACTTGGCTGGACACGGCCCGGGAGGGTAAGGTTTTGCCGCATCCACTAAAAGAGTTAAGCAATAGCTTGACTCTTTTTTATTTATGTGGGGGATTTTTCCCTTGCTACTGTGCTTGTTTGCAGTGCGCATGGTTGTATATTGCAATACTTTACTGTGTTCGATTGAAAAAGCCATCAGACCAACAAATGACTATGCGCAAACTCATGCTGCCAATAAATGGCTATTTTGTCGATTGCGATTTGCAACATCTTTGTATTGTTTTGTGCTGTATCGCAAACATGATGGGCTTTTCCCATAAATATATCAGCAAAATGCAAAAATTGGGTATTGCAATTTGCAGATGTTTGATATATAATTGTAAGGTAGAGTAGTATGTGGTGGACTATCGCCTTTTTGTTGCCACAAGCCGACAAAGTTTGACAAATTTTTTGCCAATTTGTTGTGTACAATACTGCCGTATGACTATGTCACTAAAAATATCCACAATGGATGTTGTGAAAATACAAGCGCTTTTGCGTAGATAAATACACTGGAGGTAAAATGAAAAAAGACTGCATTGCAATGATTCTTGCTGGCGGACAAGGTAGTCGTCTTGGCGTTTTGACAAAAAACGTAGCCAAGCCTGCTGTTCCCTTTGGAGGAAAATATCGTATCATCGACTTTCCTCTCACAAACTGTGTTCAATCTGGTATCGACACTGTTGGTATCTTGACACAGTACAAACCACTGGAACTCAACACCTACATTGGCAATGGCCAAAGTTGGGACTTGGACGTAAATGATGGCGGTGTGTACATTTTGCCACCATACATGCGCGAAAAGGACGGCGAGTGGTACAAAGGTACCGCTAACGCCATCTACCAAAACATCGAGTTTATCGACAAGTTCGAGCCAGAACACGTTCTCATTTTGTCCGGCGACCACATCTACAAGATGGACTACAACAATATGTTGGAGTTTCACAAAAAGTCTGATGCGGACATCACCATCGCTATGATTCCTGTTGACCCAAGCGAGGCATCCCGTTTTGGTATTTTGCAAACGGACAACGATGGAAAAATCGTGACATTCGAGGAAAAACCCAAGCAACCAAAATCCAACACAGCAAGCATGGGTATCTACATCTTCAAGTGGGACGTTTTGCGCAAGGAGCTCATTTTGGACGAACAAGACCCCAACTCCTCCAAGGACTTTGGTAAAAACGTCATCCCCAAAATGCTCAACCAAGGTAGCCGTATGTTTGGTTATCGCTTCGAAGGCTACTGGAAGGACGTTGGTACAGTAGAAAGCTTGTGGCAAGCAAACATGGACTTGTTGGACAGCAACGAGTTCAATCTTGATGATCCCGAGTGGCCAATTTTGTCCAAGTCTGCATTGAAGCCACCTCACTTCTTGGGTAGCAAGGCGGAAATTGTCAACAGCTTTATTACCGAAGGTTGCTACATCAACGGCATTGTTAAGCACAGTATCATCGCTGACAGTGTAGAAATTGAAAAGGGTGCAAAGATTGTTGACTGCGTAGTTTTGTCCGGTGCAAAAATTCAAAAGGGCGCACAAGTATTCAAAACAATCATTGGCGAAGGCGCTGTTATTGGCGCAGATTGCATCGTTGGTGTTGGCGGTGGCGAAGAAGGTACCGACAAGTACGTTTCCGCTTACTGCAGTGGCGACGTAAGTTTGGTTGCTCCAGGCGCACACGTTACCGACAGATGGATTGTTCCAAACAGTATGATTACAGACGACAAAGGAGGTAAGCAATAATGATTGATACAATGGGTATTATTTTCTCATCAAACAACGAAACAGACCTTGGCGTATTGGGTAACGTAAGATCTGTTGCCGCTCTTCCTTTTGCTGGCAGATATCGCCTTATCGACTTTGTTTTGTCCGGTATGGTAAACAGTGGTATCATCAACGTAGGCGTTACCACCGACTACAACTATCAATCTCTTTTGGACCACCTTGGCAGTGGTAAACCTTGGGACTTGGCACGCAAAAAGTACGGTTTGTTCATTTTGCCACCATTTGCTGAAAATCTTGCAAAGTACGACGATCAACGTATGGGTATGATTTTGGGTGCATTGCATTACCTCAAGCGTTCTCAACAAAAGTACGTTGTAGTTGCAGATTGCAACAACGTTTGCAATATCCGTTTTGAAGAAATCGTAGAACAACACAAACAAAGTGGCGCCGATTTGACCATCGTTTACCAAGATGTTGAAGATGACCGCTTTGGTTTGTACTTCGACATCGAGGAGGGTCGTGTTACAGGTTTTGTGACCAGAAGTGACAACAAACCTCGCATTCACCGCGGTGTTGGCTACTACGTATTCACAAAAGACTTGCTTGTAAACACTTTGGAAAGATGCCAATCTCAAGGTAAAAATGACATTGCAAAAGATATTTTGGAAGACTACATCAAAAAACACAATGTTGGAGCTTATCGCTTTGACAAATACATTGCAACCATTACCGACGTGGATAGTTACTACCGCGTAAGTATGGACTTGCTTGATGTGGACGTTCGCAAACAACTGTTTGTTTCCAACGACACAATCTTTACAAAAATCAAAGACAAGGTACCCACACGCTATTTGGAAAATGCTGTTGTCAAAAACAGTATGATTGCCGATGGCTGTGTTATCGACGGCAAAGTGGAAAACTGCATCTTGTTCCGCGGTGTTACTGTGGAAAAGGGTGCCAAGCTCAAAAACTGCATCATCATGCAAGATACTGTCATCTCTCGTGATGCGCGCTTGTCCTGCACAATTTTGGACAAAAACTGCGTAATCTGCAAGGGCAAAGAGCTTGTTGGTCAACCAGAGTATCCAGTTGTTGTTGGTAAGCGCCGTACAATTTAGGAGGATAAATGAAAATTTGCTATCTCAGTGCAGAAGTTGAACCTTTTGCAAAATCTGGTGGTCTTGGTGACGTAATGGGCGCATTGCCCAAAGCCGTTGCAAAACTTGGCCACGAAGTTGCCGTAGTTATGCCTTACTACAAGGATGTAATTGCGGAAAAATTCCAATCTCAAATGCAATACATCGGCTACTACTACACCGATGTTGCATGGCGCCATCAATATGTTGGCGTGTTTACACTCAAAGTAAACGGTGTAGACGTGTACTTTTTGGACAACGAATTCTATTTCAAAGGTCCAATGTACTGCTTTGCTGACAACGAACGCTTTGCATACTTTGCCAAAGCAAGTTTGGATTTGTTGGGCTGGCTCAACTTCCAAGCGGACGTTGTTCACTGCAACGACTGGTCCACAGGCCTTGTACCCGTTTTGTTTGACGCATTTTACAAGAACAACGATTTTTACCGCGATATGAAATTTGTGTACACAGTGCACAATTTGAAATATCAAGGTTGGGCTGGTAAAGAGGAACTCCAAGATCTCACAGGTCTTGACGACTGGTACTTTACCGAAGATAGACTTTTGCACAATGGTTGTGGCAACATGATGAAGGGTGCATTGGTGTTCTCTCACGCTATCACAACAGTATCCCCAACCTATGCACAAGAAATCACAACACCAGAGTATGGTTGTGGTTTGGAAGGCGTAATCAACACCCACATCGGTAAACTTCACGGTGTTTTGAATGGCGTTGACTACAAGGCTTACAACCCCTACTACGATAAACTCATCGCTCAAAAGTACAGCAAAAAGACAGTTGAAATGGGTAAAGCTGCCAACAAGCAGGCATTGCAACAACAACTTGGTTTGCCTGTTCGCAATGACGTTCCAATGATTGCCCTTATTTCTCGTTTGGTAGACCAAAAGGGATTGGACTTGGTTTTGCATCAAATTCACTACATCTTGCAACGTGACGTTCAATTTGTTTTGCTTGGCACAGGCGACTACGAAGAACCTTTCCGTCGCATTGGCGAAGAATACCCAACAAAGGTATCTGCAAACTTGACTTTCAACAACAAGCTTGCTCACCAAATCTATGCCGCAACAGACTTTGTGCTTGTTCCAAGTTTGTTTGAGCCATGTGGACTCACACAAATCATTGGTTTGAAGTATGGTGCAGTGCCCATCGTTCGTGAAACTGGTGGCTTGAAGGATACGGTTTTGAGCTACAACGAGCACGCCAAGAAGGGCAACGGCTTTAGTTTCACGCACTACAATGCTCACGACTTTGGCTACACAGTACAACGTGCGTTGGATTTCTATGCCGACAAAGCAGTGTTTGACAAAATCCGTTACAGAGGCATGACTTGCAGTTACAGCTGGTATCGTTCCAGCCGTAGATACTTGGAAATCTACGCTCAAACAAAGCAATAACAGAGAGAATAGTGTCACAAGTCTACAAAACATTAAAAAACAACAAAAAGGACATCCGCATGGATGTCCTTTTATGTCACTACAAATAGCCTACAAAAAGACCGTAAATCGGTTAAGATTTTGTCACAAAACAAAGGCAAATTGAGTGCTTTTTTTGTAGAAAAATATCATCAAAATTTGTCTAAAATTGTCTGCAAAAGCACACTCAAAAACGTTCGAAATTTCCATCAAAACCAAAGTAAAAAGGACAAAAAAGTATGCCTACAAATTGGCAGAAAACAGCAAAAAATTCTATCAAAGGTCAGCTAAAAACGCACCAAAAATGCAAGCAAAAATTTGCATACAATAAAATAAAAAGCAGCCAAAAACACAATCAACAAGCTTGCAAAATCAACAAAAAACAAAAGTCCCAAATCATTTTATACACGGTTTGGGGCTATATTATGTCTAAAATAATAATGAAAAAATTTTCCAATATTTATTTTTTGAAATGCTAAAGATTTTCTTATTGACTATTGCGCAGTTGCGTGGTATTATGTATTAGTCCACATTTGGCCCTTTGAGGGGACTTTTACACTTTTTGCGAAAAAGCAGTGTGCTTTTTGTGTCAAAAAGCTACAAAATTTGCAGCTTTTTGAGACAAAAACGAGCCTTTTACTACGTAAAAAGTTTCTCACTCCAACACTTGGGCGGTTTGCAATGGTGCTATGGACAAAATATCACATTGCAAACAAACTTGCAACAATTTTAGACAAATTATAAAAAATTTTTTTGAGGAGTTTTGTCAATGCCACAAGACATCAAAACCGTAAGATACGGTAATCACGACAGAAAATCTTTTTCTAAGACAAAGGAAGTTTTGCCTTTGCCAAATCTCATCGAGGTGCAAAAGTCCAGTTACCAAAACTTTTTGGATCATGGCATCCGCGAAGTGTTTGAAGACTTTTCTCCAATCGAGGACTTTGCAGGTCACTTCCGTTTGGAATTTTTGAGCCATCGTATTGATGCATCTCAAAAGTACTCCGAGTCGGAATGCATTTTGCGTGACGCAACTTACGCAAGCCCACTTCGTATCACAGTACGCTTGACCAACAAGGGCACAGGCGAATTTGTCGATCAAGAAGTATTTATGGGCGATTTCCCATTGATGACAGAAACTGGTAGCTTCATCATCAACGGTGCAGAGCGCGTAATTGTATCCCAACTTGTGCGTTCTCCCGGTGTATACTGCGAAGTTTTGCAAGACAAAAACGGCAAACCAGTGTACAACACAACAGCTATGCCTACTCGTGGTGCATGGTTGGAAATTGAGCACGACACAAACAACAATATTCTCAACGTTCACATCGACCGCAACCGCAAATTGCCTTTGACAGTTTTGTTGCGTGGTATTTTGCACGATGGCATCTCCAGCCGTAGCGCAAACACTATTGCAAAACTCTTTGAGTACGACCCAGTTATCGGTCTTACTTTTGTCAAGGACGACACAGCAACCGACCAAGAGTCTTTGGTAGAAATCTACAAGCGTTTGCGCCCAGGTGAAATCCCCACAGACGAATCCGTTCAAAAGACTTTGAACGACCTTTTGTTTGATGCAAAGCGCTACGACCTTGCTCGCGTTGGTCGCTACAAGTTCAACAAAAAGTTAGCTCTTGCAACACGTATCAATGGACTCACTCTTGGTCAAGACATTGCAGTGGGCTTGCTCACTTTTGAAAAGTACACTTGCTTGACTGAGCAACAAGCACAACAAATTGCTGATAGCGGTGTTATTGAAAGCGTAAACATCTTGAGCGTTCAAGGTGCGGTTGTAAACGTAAAGGTAGACGACAACTTTGTTGCAAACGTAACAGGTCAACACATTGACGAACAAGTTACAATTCCTTGCGAACGCGTTATCACTGCCGGCACAGTTTTGACTGCAGGCGATGCCTACGATATCCAACACAGTGGTATAAACGAAATTTACACAGCTACCGAAACAGCAACACTTTTGCTTGATGGCGCAAGCGTTCAAGGCGAACTTGACTACTCCAAAGTTCTTGGCGAACACCTTGGTTGCGTAGTTATGACAGAAGCCGGTGTTTTGAACATCTATGGTGAACAAGTTGACGCATCTGGTCGCTACCTTGTTGACAGTGCAAAAGCAAGCTATGCAGAACGCAAAGGTGAAATCACCGTTGCCGAAGCTGCTCAAATTGCAATGGAAAACGGCTTCAACGTTTACAAATCCAACACAAGCCCAGTTATCATCCTTGCAAAAGAGTGCCCACGCGTAAAAGTTATTGGTAACAACACCGTTGATGCAAAAACATTTGCTTTGACAGTGGACAAGCAATATGTAAGCGTAGACTTCAAGGAAATTGGTCTTTACGAAGCTGTTGACGTAACATTGTTCAAGGATATTTTGGCTCAAGGTCTTTCCATCGAAGACACTCTTGCAGTTTTGAAGGAAAACAAGGACGAGCTCATTTCCAAACACATCACTCGTGCAGATATCATCTCCACAGTAAACTACAACCTTGGTATGAAGTACGGCATCGGTCACGATGACGACATCGACCACTTGGCAAACCGCCGTATCCGTTCCGTTGGCGAATTGTTGCAAAACCAATTCCGCATTGGTATCTCTCGTTTGGAAAGAGTTATCCGCGAACGTATGGCAATTCAAGAACCAGGCAAGGCAACACCACAAACACTCATCAACGTTCGTCCTGTTTCCTCCGCTATCAAAGAGTTCTTTGGTTCAAGCCAACTTTCTCAATTTATGGATCAATCCAACCCAATTGCGGAACTCACTCACAAACGTAAGCTTTCTGCTCTTGGTCCTGGTGGTATCAACCGCGACCGCGCAACCTTCGAAGTCCGCGACGTTCACTACACCCACTACGGTCGTATGTGCCCAATCGAAACTCCCGAAGGACAAAACATCGGTCTTATCACTTCTCTTGCTGGTTACGCTCGCATCAACGAGTACGGCTTTATCGAAGCGCCTTACCGCAGAGTTGACAAAATTCACAACATCGTTACCGAAAGCGTAGACTACCTTGCTGCTGACGAAGAAGACTTGTACATCATCGGTCAAGCAAACGAGCCACTTGACGAAAACGGCTACTTTGCTAACGAACGTATCACTTGCCGTCGTCGCGAAGAAATCTTGGAGTTCCCACGCGAAAAGGTAGACTACATCGACGTATCTCCACGTCAGCTTATTTCCGTTGCTACAAGCTTGATTCCTTTCTTGGAAAACGACGACACCAACCGTGCGTTGATGGGCTCCAACATGCAACGTCAAGCTGTTCCACTTATCTCTCCAGAGGCTCCAATCGTTGCTACCGGTATCGAAGCAAGAATTGCCTACGACAGTGGTGTTATGGTAATTGCTCGTGAGAGCGGTATCGTTTTGAAGGCAAGCGACAACAAGATTGTTGTTCAATCGGACAACGGCACATTGCAAGAATACACCTTGAAGAAGTTTGTTCGCTCCAACCAAGGCACTTGCATCAACCAAAAACTCATCGTCAAGAAAGGCGACCGCGTCGAAGCTGGACAAGTTCTTGCTGATGGTCCAAGTACCGATGGTGGCGAACTTGCTCTTGGTCGTAACATCCTTATCGGCTTTATGACTTGGGAAGGTTACAACTACGAAGACGCTGTACTCCTTTCCGAAAAGCTTGTAAAAGAAGACGCTTTCACATCCATCCACATCGAAGAGCACGAAATCGAGTGTCGTGAAACAAAGTTGGGACCAGAAGAGTTCACTCGCGAAATCCCCAACGTTGGCGAAGACGCTTTGAAAGACTTGGACGAAAGTGGTATCATCCGCATTGGTGCAGAAGTTCACCCTGGCGACATCTTGGTTGGTAAAGTTACTCCAAAGGGAGAAACAGACCTCACTCCAGAAGAACGTTTGCTCCGTGCAATCTTCTCCGAAAAGGCTCGCGAAGTAAGAGATACATCTTTGCGTGTACCTAACGGCGAAGGCGGTATTGTTGTTGACGTCAAGGTGTTCACTCGTGAAAACAAAGACGAGCTTGACCCAGGCGTAAGCAAACTTGTACGCGTGTACATCGCGCAAAAACGTAAAATCTCCGTCGGCGACAAGATGGCTGGTCGTCACGGTAACAAGGGTGTCGTTTCCCGCGTACTTCCAGAGGAAGATATGCCATTTATGGAAGACGGTACTCCACTTCAAATCGTGTTGAACCCATTGGGCGTTCCTTCACGTATGAACATCGGTCAAGTTTTGGAAGTTCACTTGGGACTTATCTCCAAAATGCTTGGCTGGAAGATTGCAACCCCTGTTTTCGACGGCGCAAGCGAAGCGGAAATCCGCAGATTGTTTGAAGAAAACGGCATGGTAAACCCCAAGACTGGCAAGGTTGACGGTAAAGTTCAACTCTACGATGGACGTACAGGTGAACCATTTGAAAACCGCGTAACAGTTGGTTATATGTACTACCTCAAACTCATCCACTTGGTAGACGACAAGATCCACGCTCGTAGCACAGGTCCTTACAGCCTTGTTACACAACAACCTTTGGGCGGTAAAGCTCAATTTGGTGGACAACGTTTCGGTGAAATGGAAGTTTGGGCATTGGAAGCATACGGCGCTGCAAACGTATTGCAAGAAATCTTGACAGTCAAGTCCGACGACGTTGTTGGTCGTGTCAAGACATACGAAGCAATCGTCAAAGGCGAAAACATCCCAGCTCCTGGTATCCCCGAAAGCTTCAAGGTACTTATCAAGGAATTGCAATCCCTTGCACTTGACGTAAAAGTTTTGTCCGCTGACCGCGAAGAAATCATCGTTCGCGACTCCACAGACGACGAAGCTGACTACAACGAAATTATGCTTGCTGAACAAGAGCAACGCAAACAAGCTATCTCCGCATTTACGCCAGACGACGAAGTTTCCCTTGGCGAAGACGACACAACATTTACTGAGTTCGACGACGACTTTAGCCTTGACAGTTTGTTTGATGACGATGCCGACTCCGACGACGCTTTGTCCGATTTGTTCGCTGACGAAACAGACGGTGATGAAGATGACGTTGACGGTGACGACGATAGTTTCGATTTGGACGACTTGTTTGGCGATGACGACATCGACGAAGACGAAGATGATTTGTTTGACGACGATGACGATACTGACGAAGATGACGATAACTAATTAAAGGGAGGTAACGAAAATTATGAGTAATGAAGTAATTACAGGACAATCTATTTCAGCGTTGCGTTCCAACTCCTTGGCTCGTGCAGGTATCATCAATGACTTTGCAATGATCCAAATCGGAATTGCATCTCCCGAAAAAATCCGTGAGTGGTCTTACGGTGAAGTTAAAAAATCCGAAACAATCAACTACCGCACACAAAAACCAGAAAAAGACGGTCTTTTCTGCGAAAGAATCTTTGGACCTGTCAAAGACTGGGAGTGCCACTGCGGTAAGTACAAGCGCATCCGCTACAAGGGTGTCGTTTGTGAAAAGTGTGGCGTAAAAGTTACAAAATCCAAGGTTCGTCGTGAACGTATGGGTCACATCGAACTTGCTGCTCCTGTATCCCACATTTGGTACTTTAGAGGTACTCCATCTCGTATGGGTCTTATCCTTGATATGTCACCAAAAGTATTGGAACAACTCATCAACTTCCAAAGTTACGTTGTTATTGACCCAATGCAAAGTGGTATGCAATACAAGCAAATTTTGACAATGAACGAGTACCGCGAAGCACAAGCAGCCGCACGCGAAGACGCAACAAAGAACTTCCGTGCTGGCACAGGTGCCGAAGCTGTACGCGAACTGTTGCAAAACATCGACTTGGAAGCAGAAGCAAAGGAACTGCGCGATATTCTCGCAAAGACAAACACAGGCGCAAAGAAAGTTCGCGCTATCAAGCGTTTGGACATTGTTGAATCCTTCCGCAAGAGTGGCAACCGCCCCGAGTGGATGATTTTGACAGTTTTGCCTGTTTTGCCACCAGAACTCCGTGCAATGGTACCACTTGATGGTGGTAGATACGCAACAAGCGACCTCAACGATTTGTACCGCAGAGTTATCAACCGCAACAATCGTTTGAAGAGACTTATCGAAATCAACGCACCAGAAATCTTGATCAACAACGAAAAACGTATGTTGCAAGATGCTGTTGATAGCCTTTTGGACAACTCTCGCTCCAAGCGTCCACAAACAGGCGCCGGCAACCGCGAACTCAAGTCCTTGTCCGGACTTCTCCGTGGTAAGCAAGGTCGTTTCCGTCAAAACCTTCTTGGTAAGCGTGTTGACTACTCCGGTCGTTCCGTTATCGTAGTAGGTCCAGAACTCAAGCTTCACCAATGCGGTATCCCCAAGGAAATGGCTTTGGAATTGTTCAAACCATTTGTAATGAAAAAGCTTGTGGAAGTAGGTCAATGCCACAACGTTAAATCTGCTAAAAAGCGTGTTGAACGCGCTGACGCAAAAGTTTGGGATATCCTTGAGAACGTAATCAAAGATCACCCAGTAATGTTGAACCGTGCGCCTACATTGCACAGACTTTCCATCCAAGCATTTGAGCCAGTTCTCATCGAAGGACGAGCAATCAAATTGCACCCACTTGCTTGTACAGCATTCAACGCCGACTTTGACGGCGACCAAATGGCTGTTCACGTACCTCTTTCCGTAGAGGCACAAACCGAAGCAAGATACTTGATGCTTGCAGCAAACAATATTCTCAAGCTTTCCGATGGTAAGCCAGTTATCTCCCCAACACAAGACATGGTTTTGGGTTGCTACTACCTCACAACCATCCGTGGTGATGTGGAACTCACAAAGAATATCATGGAACTCTACGACGTAACTCGTCGTGAACGTGCGTTGACGGAAGAAGAGGTTGAAATCCTTCGCCAAGGCAAGTACTACCACAGTTTTGACGAAGCTTACGAAGCTTACGTTGCAAAGGACATCACTTTGCACACTGTTGTAAACATTGCTCTTGAAGATGGCTCCAAGATTTGGACAACCGTTGGTCGTATGATTTTCTGCCAAGCAATCTACTACGACTACGCAGATAGCTCTGCTGAACCAGACAATCCATACATCACCGACCCAGAAATCCTTGCTAAAAACGCTCTCGACCGCAAGACATTGGGCATCCCAATGGCATTGACAGCAAAGATGATTGGCAACCCCAAGTCCTACCTTGTTGGCAAAAAGCAACTTTCTCAAATTGTTGAAAAGTGCTTCAAACTTCGCGGCACAAGCCCAACAGCAATCATGTTGGACAACGTAAAGGCGCTTGGTTACAAGTACTCCACAATCAGTGGTCTTACAACAAGTGTGTTCGATATGAACATCCCAAGCCAAAAGAAAGATATCTTGGAAACTGCTGAACTCCAAGTAATCGCTATTGAAAACAACTACAACGAAGGTTTCTTGACAGAAAACGAACGTTACAAGTCTGTTATCGACGTTTGGAAGGATGCCGCTGCACAAGTGGAAAATCTCGTTAAAAACGTTATGGAAGCAGACAACCCAATTTGGATGATGGCTGACTCCGGCGCGCGTGGTAGCATGAACCAAATCCGTCAGTTGTGCGGTATGCGTGGTTTGATGAGCGACCCATCCGGTCGTACAATCGAGTTGCCAGTTAAGGCATGTTTCCGTGAAGGTTTGTCAGTACTTGAGTACTTCATTTCTTCACACGGTGGACGTAAAGGTCTTGCCGATACGGCGCTTAAAACTGCTGACTCTGGTTACCTTACTCGTCGTTTGGTTGACGTTGCTCAAAACGTTATCGTGCGCGAACACGACTGTTCTGCTGGTTCTCGTCCACAAGGTATGTGGATTGAAGCTTTCCGTGGTTCTGGTAAGGACGAAATCGTCGAGAAGTTCGAAGACCGTATCATCGGTAGATACGTTATCGACGACGTTGTTAACCCAACCACAGGCGAACTCATCTGCCCAGGTGACACAATGATTGACGATGACTTGGCAAGCCAAATTATAAAAGCTGGCATCACCAAGTTGTACATGAGAACAGTTTTGACCTGCCGTTCCGAACACGGCGTATGTGCTAAGTGCTACGGTGCTAACATGGCAACAGGCAAGCCAGTAAACCTTGGCGAAGCTGTTGGTGTAATTGCCGCTCAATCCATCGGTGAACCTGGTACACAGCTCACAATGCGTACATTCCACACTGGTGGTGTAGCAACCGCAGACGACATCACACAAGGTTTGCCACGTGTTGAAGAATTGTTCGAAGCACGCAAACCAAAGGGATGTGCAATCATTTCTGAAGTAAACGGTATTGTATCCATCCCAACCAACACCGACAAGAAAATCGTCATCGTTACCGATGCTAACGGCAAGGAAACAGAGTATCAAATTCCTTACACATCACGTATCAAGGTACACGCAGGCGACAAGGTAGAAAGCGGTACTCCTTTGACCGAAGGTTCCATCTATCCACAAGACTTGCTCACAACCAAGGGCTTGAGAGCAGTGGAAGAGTACCTTGTCAAGGAAGTTCAAGCAACCTACCGCACCAACGGTGTAGAAATCAACGACAAGCACGTGGAAGTTATCGTTCGTCAAATGCTCCGCAAGGTTCGCATTGAGGACGCTGGTACAACAGATATGCTCCCAGGCGAAGTTGTGGATATCTTCAAGTTCGAGGCAGAAAACAACACTGCTTTGGAAAACGATGGTGTCCCAGCAACAGCAAAGAGAATCCTTTTGGGTATCACAAAGGCATCTCTTGCAACAGACAGCTTCTTGTCTGCAGCATCCTTCCAAGAAACATCTCGCGTTTTGACGGAAGCAGCAATCAAGAACAAGTGTGACCCACTTTACGGTTTGAAGGAAAACGTAATCATCGGTAAGATGATTTCCGCAGGTACAGGCTTGCAACTCTACCGTGAAAAGGAGCTTGTAACAGTTGCTCCAGCTGATGCAGGCGACAACACAGCTGATACAACCGACGGCGAATAATATTCCCCCAAAAAACCAACAATCAAAGCAGTCAAGTGTTGCAAAACGCTTGACTGCTTTTCAATGTTTTGCTAAAATATATGTTGGTGGTTTATGGCTAACATTAACGAAAAAGTAGTAATAGGCAAACGTCAAATTTTGCGCGGAATCAAGGATGGAATCATCCAAGAAATTGTAATCGCAGCTGACGCAGAACAAGAGTACATACAGTCTTTGATCATTGTAGCAAAGCAAAACAAGATCAAGTACCAAATCAAAGGTACCATGCAAGAGATTTCCCTTGCCTATGGAATTGATGTGCCCAGTGGTTCCGTTGGACTACTCAAAGCGTAGCCAAAATGCCTTTTGTGCTGAAGCAGTAAAGTAAGCGCAAACAGGCAACACAATCACATTTTTTGCGGCAAAACCGCAAACAAATTTGATACTTGCTGCCAAAAGCAGTTGGTATACATGGACTCTTTGTAGGGGTTCCGACAATTCACTATTGAAAGGAGGTAACAAAATGGCAACAATCAATCAGTTGATTAAACAAGGCCGCCGTCGTGATGCTGAAAAGAGCAAATCCCCACTTTTGGATTCTTGTCCTCAAAAACGTGGTGTATGCTTGAACGTAACAACAACATCCCCCAAAAAGCCTAACTCCGCTCTCCGTAAAATTGCACGTATTCGTCGTACAAACGGTATGGAAGGTACTTGCTACATTCCAGGCGAAGGTCACAACCTTCAAGAGCACAGCGTTGTATTGATTCGTGGTGGCAGAGTTCGTGACTTGCCCGGTGTTCGTTATCACATCATCCGTGGTACACTGGATACAGCAGGCGTTGCAAACCGTCGTCAATCTCGTTCCAAGTATGGCGCAAAACGTCCAAAGAAATAAGCTTTGGCAAGATCGTCCTAAGCAGAGTGTAGGACAAATCAACTTTTACAGTTCAATTAGTGAATAGTCGGATTTGATTATTTTGACTTTTCGCTGAGTAAGCAGTATGCAAGGGTCGCGTGCCCTGTTATGCAGAAGTTTCTCCGTATTGATGGAATACGTCGAGTTGGCTGTATTTAGTAAAAACAAAAAATCAAAAAACAAAATCTTATAAGGAGGAAAATCTAGATGCCTAGAAGAAGTGGTGTCCCCAAGAGGGACGTTCTACCAGATCCAGTGTATGGTTCCAAGGTTGTAACAAAGGTTATCAACCAAATCATGCTGGATGGTAAAAAGGGTACAGCTCAAGAAATTGTTTATAGCGCATTTGATGAAATCAAAGCTAGAACAGGCCAAGACCCTATGGAAGTATTTAACAAAGCAATCAACAATCTGATGCCTATGCTGGAGTGTAAAGCAAGACGTGTCGGTGGTGCTAACTACCAAGTACCAATGGAAGTTAGACCAGAACGCCGTCAAACTTTGGCAATCCGTTGGTTGGTAATGTTCGCTCGTAAACGTAGCGAAAGATTTATGTATCTTCGTCTTGCTGGCGAAATTTTGGACGCTTGCAACGAAACGGGTGGCGCATTCAAACGTAAGGAAGAAATGCACCGTTCCGCAGAAGCCAACAAAGCATTTGCACATTTCAGATGGTAATTTAACTTGGAGTTTGGAAGGTAACAACATATGGCAAGAATTTATCCATTGCAAAACGTTCGTAATATCGGTATCATGGCACACATTGATGCTGGTAAGACAACCACCAGCGAAAGAATTTTGTTCTTCTCTGGTAAAACTCGCAAGCTTGGCGAAACCCACGAGGGTACAGCCGTAATGGACAGTATGGCACAAGAGCAAGAGCGTGGTATCACAATTGCTTCTGCTGCTACAACTGTTCACTGGGTTGATAGCTACGACAACGTAGACTACCGTATCAACCTTATCGACACACCAGGCCACGTAGACTTCACAGTAGAAGTTGAACGTTCCTTGCGTGTTCTTGACGGTGCTGTTGCAGTATTTTGCGCAAAGGGTGGTGTAGAACCACAAAGTGAAACTGTTTGGCACCAAGCATCAAAGTACAACGTTCCTCGTATTGCATTTGTAAACAAGATGGACATCAACGGTGCAAACTTCGACAACGTAGTAAAAATGATGCGCGAACGCCTCAAGACAAACGCTCTTCCTATTCAATTGCCAATCGGTAAGGAAGAAACTTTCCGCGGTCTTGTTGACGTTATCACAAAGAAAGCTTATTTCTACAACGATCCAACAGGTGTAGTTGTTGACGAAGGCGAAATCCCCGAAGACATGGTTGACGCAGTAGAAATTGCTCACGCAGAACTTGTTGAGTTCCTTGCAGGAACAGACGATGCGTTGATGGAAAAGTTCTTTGAAGAAGGTGACTTGTCCGTTGACGAAATCAAGAAGGCTCTTCGTAAAGCAGTTATCAATTTGCAAGTAAACCCAGTTTTGTGTGGTACAGCTTACAAAAACAAGGGTGTTCAAAAATTGCTTGACGCAGTTTGTGACTATCTCCCAAGTCCTGTTGACGTAGACCACGTTGTTGGTTTCGACGTAGACGACGAAAGCAAAGAAATTGTTCGTCATACAGACGACAAAGAACCATTCTGTGGTTTGGCTTTCAAAATCGTTGCCGACCCATTTGTAGGTAAACTTGCTTACTGCCGTGTTTACTCCGGTACATTGCAAGCGGGTTCTTACGTTTACAACTCCACAAAGGGCAAGCGTGAACGTATCACAAAGATTTTGCAAATGCACTCCAACCAACGTCAAGAAATCGACGAAACCTACGCAGGCGAAATCGTTGCTCTTGTTGGTTTGAAAGACACCACAACCGGTGACACGCTCTGTGTTGAAAACGCACAACTTGTTTTGGACAGCATGATCTTCCCTGAACCAGTTATCAAGGTTGCAATCGAACCCAAAACAAAAGCAGGTCAAGAAAAGATGGGCTTGGCTCTTGCAAAACTTGCAGAAGAAGACCCAACTTTCAAAACCTACACCGACCAAGAAACAGGTCAAACAATCATCGCTGGCATGGGCGAATTGCACTTGGAAATCATCGTAGACCGTTTGCTCCGCGAGTTCAAAGTAGAAGCAAATATCGGTCAACCTCAAGTTTCCTACCGCGAAACTATCCGCAAATCTGTGGAAGTGGAAGGTAAGTACGTTCGTCAATCCGGTGGTAAGGGTCAATATGGTCACTGTAAAGTTCGCTTTGAGCCTCTCGAACCAGGCCAAGGTTACCAATTTGTTGATGCAACAGTTGGTGGATCTATTCCAAAGGAATACATCCAACCCGTCAACAATGGTATTATCGAAGCAGCAAAAACAGGCCCTCTTGCAGGCTACGAACTTGTTGACTTCAAAGCAACCGTCTACGATGGTAGTTTCCACCCAGTAGACTCATCCGAAATGGCGTTCAAAATTGCAGGTAGCCTTGCACTCAAGAACGGCGCTTTGAAAGCAGAACCAGTTTTGCTTGAGCCTATGATGAAGGTAGAAATCACAATGCCAGAAGAATACTTGGGCGACGTAATGGGTAACGTTTCCTCTCGTCGTGGTACAGTTTCCGGTATTGAAATGCGCAATGGCGTACAAGTGGTAAATTCCTTTATTCCTCTTGCTGAAATGTTCGGTTACGCAACAGACTTGCGCTCTCGTACACAAGGCCGTGGTAACTACTCAATGCAATTTGACCACTTTGCTGAAGTTCCAAAGGCAATCAAGGATAAGATTGTAAAGGAACAAGGCACAAAATAATTTTGGGAAAATAGTGTAAAAGTATAGACCAAAATTGAAAAATATTATATAATAAAATCATTAAAATTAAATTTTAACAAAAAATCAAAAAACAAAAAAATTTGGAGGATTTATTACAATGGCAAAAGCTAAATTTGACAGAAGTAAACCACACGTAAACATCGGTACTATCGGCCACGTTGACCACGGTAAGACAACCTTGACAGCTGCTATCACAATGGTTATGGCTATGGCTAACGGCGCTCAAGTTATGAAGTACGACGAAATCGACAAGGCTCCAGAAGAAAGAGCTCGTGGTATTACAATCAACACAGCACACGTTGAATACGAAACAGCAACTCGTCACTACGCTCACGTTGACTGCCCTGGCCACGCTGACTACGTTAAAAACATGATCACTGGTGCTGCTCAAATGGACGGCGCTATCTTGGTAGTTTCTTCTGCTGACGGTCCAATGCCTCAAACACGTGAACACATCTTGCTTGCTCGTCAAGTAGGCGTTCCTTACATCGTAGTATTCATGAACAAGACAGACCTTGTTGACGACGAAGAACTTCTTGAACTCGTTGAAATGGAAATCCGTGAACTTCTTTCCAAGTACGAATTCCCTGGCGACGATCTTCCTATCGTTAAAGGTTCCGCTAAATGCGCTATCGACGCTTACCAATCTGGTAACAACAACCTCTCCGATCCAGTTTATGCTCCTATTATGCAACTCATGGACGAAGTTGACGCTTACATCCCAACTCCAGAACGTGCTACAGACAAACCTTTCTTGATGCCTGTAGAAGACGTATTCACAATCACAGGTCGTGGTACAGTTGCTACTGGTCGTGTTGAACGTGGTTCCGTTAAACCTTCTGATCCAGTTGAAATCGTTGGTATCCGTGAAGAAATCAAAACATCCGTTGTTACAGGTGTTGAAATGTTCCGTAAACTTCTTGACGAAGCATTCGCAGGCGACAACGTAGGTCTTCTTCTTCGTGGTGTTGACCGTAAAGAAATCGAACGCGGACAAGTTATCGCTAAACCAAAGACAGTTACTCCTCACAAAGAATTCGAAGGTCAAGTATACGTTTTGACTAAGGAAGAAGGTGGCCGTCACAGCCCATTCTTCAAGGGTTACCGTCCTCAATTCTACTTCCGTACAACAGACGTTACAGGTTCTATCCAACTTGACGAAGGCGTTGAAATGGTTATGCCTGGTGACCACACTCACATCAAAGTTGAGTTGATCACACCAATCGCTATGGAAGAAGGTCTTCGTTTCGCTATCCGTGAAGGTGGCCACACTGTTGGTTCCGGCGTTGTTTCCAAGATTCTTGGTTAATTCGCTTAACGAGTAGAAAACTTAAACTCGCAAACATCAAAGACACTTGCATCACGCAAGTGTCTTTTGTTTTGCTAATTTAACAAAAACTATTGCACAAACCGCTTGTTTGTGGTAAGATGTTGGCATAACCTAAGGAGGTAAACTACAATGGCAGATTACATCGAAGAAAATATCGATATGGAAGAAGATGATTCCATCATTACACTCACATCCGCAACTGGCGAAGAAATTGACTTTGTGGAAATCGCAGGCATCGCTTTGAGAGGCAACTTCTACCTTATCTTGCAACCTGTCGAACTTTTGGATGGTATGGGCGACGACGAAGCACTCGTTTTCAAAGTAACACAAGGCCGTGATGGCGAAGAACACTTCGACATTGAGTTGGATGACGACATTATCGACGCTGTTTTTGAAGAATACAACCGTCTTTTGGATGAACAAGAGTAATTGTTAATGACGCAAAGGTCTCTCTGATTGAGGGGCCTTTTTGATTTACGAACAAAGCCAATGAAGTTTTTACGAAACGCCTTTTGTTTTCCGCAAACTTGTTTGTAGAAGTACCGCAAAACTGCTCTTTGCTGTGGCAAAACCCAAAGCGCAAAAAACTGTTGCACTGGTGTTGGATTGCCTCATCCTTTGTTTATAACACTTGTGTGATTGTTTATAAATAATGTGGTTGTTCGCAAGTAATAGGGCTTGACTTTTACGCCTTTTTGTGGTATGCTACACATAATAGAGAGGTACACATTGAAAAACGCATTTTTAGAAAAAATCAAAGAATCTTTGATGTCTGTACTACCAGTTGTTGTGATAGTGCTAATTTTGTCGTGCACGCCACTTGTCAATTTGACAGGTTACGAAGTTGGCGTGTTTTGTTTTTCTTCATTTTTGCTCATTTTGGGCATGGGTTTGTTCAGCCTTGGTGCGGATGTAGCTATGAGCCCTATGGGCGAGCAGATTGGTGCTGGTCTTACTCGTTCCAAAAACAGATGGCTACTTATTGTGGTTTGTTTTGCTATGGGCGTGCTCATTACCATTGCCGAGCCAGACTTGTCGGTACTTGCCGAACAAATCAAAAACAAAGTTGACCCAACCACATTGCTTGTGACAGTTGGCGCAGGCGTTGGCTTGTTTTTGGTAATTGGCGTGTTGAAAACAGCTTTCAAAATGTCGTTGAACTCCATCTTGATGCTGTGCTATATGTTGCTGTTCGCATTGGCGGCGTTGCTTGTCGAAAGTGGCAACGGCGACTTCTTGGCGCTTGCTTTTGACTCTGGTGGCGTAACTACAGGACCAATCACTGCACCTTTCATCATGGCGTTGGGTGCAGGTATCGCAGGTACAATGGGTAGCAAAAACCATCGTGACTCATCCTTCGGTTTTGTTGCGCTTTGCTCCATCGGGCCAATTTTGATGGTTGCCTTTTTAGGACTTTTGTCCAATGGCGATGTCAACTACATCCCACCTGACTACGCAATCAGCGATAACATTGTGGTTGCATTTTTGCATCGCACTTGGGATACCATCAAGGAAGTCGCTCTTTCATTGGGACTTATCATTGCATTTTTCACAGTGCTACAAATCACTTGCCTCAAACTCCCACGCGCAAAGATTTTGCGTATGGCGGTGGGCATGGGCTACACCTTTGTGGGGCTTGTGCTATTCTTGACGGCGGTAAACGTTGGCTTTACACCAATCGGTTACAAAATAGGCAACCAACTGGCGGAAAATCCCACAGTTTTGGTAATCGCAGGATTTGTTCTTGGTGCAGTTACTGTTTTGGCGGAGCCAGCAGTGCACGTTTTGAACAAACAAGTGGAAGAAATAACCAACAAAGCTATCACAAAGAAATCAATGCTCATCGCTTTGTCCATTGGTGTTGGTATCTCTTTGGGATTGTCAATGCTCCGAATTGTGTTTGACTTCTCCATTTTGTACTACCTTGTACCTGGCTATTTCATCTCGCTGGCATTGTCCTTGTTTGTACCAAAAATTTACACGGCAATCGCTTTCGACTCGGGTGGAGTTGCATCCGGTCCGCTCACATCCACATTCATTTTGCCATTTGCCATCGGTGCTTGCGTAATGATCCAAGGCGTGGACAAAATCTTGATGGATGCATTTGGTATCGTTGCAATGGTCGCAATGGCACCGCTCATCACAATTCAACTTTTGGGCTTCCGTTCGGTAATGGCAAAACAAGTTCGTAGCCGTATTGCTCAACGCAAGATCATCAGTGCGGAAGATGACCAAATCATCAACTTTATGTAAGGGGGTACAACAATGGAAAAGAAATCAAGACGTAAAATTACCCCACCATTGATTCCGCCGGTGCGTCCACCTATCAAAAAGGAAACACCAAAGCAACCGCTGGCTCCAAACAAGCTGATGTTGCTCGTGACAGTAGTGCCTCGCAGAAAGGCCGAGTACTACGTTGACTTGATTGCCTCTTTCGAGTGCAATATGCAGTTGGAGATGACTTCATTTGGCACATCAGGCGTATTTGGTTTGGGCTACGACATCGACAAACAAACAATCTTCTCGGTAATTCGTCAAGATAGGGTTGCCGAAGTAATGGCAACGCTCAACGAAAAGTTCTCCACCATCCGTGGTGGCAAAGGCCTTGCCTTTACCGTTCCTTTTACAGGTATGGTTGGCGTATCCAGCTATCAATTTTTAAGCAATAAGCAGTGAGGTAAACAATGGAATTCAAACACGAAGTGATATTTTGCATAGTAAACGCAGGTTTCTCCGAAGCTGTCATGGATGTCGCTCGCGAAGTGGGCGCTCGTGGTGGCACAGTTTTGCACGCAAGCGGTACTGCCAACTCCGAAGCGGAAAAGTTGTTTGGTATCACCATCCAACCGGAAAAAGACGTTGTAATGATTTTGGTAAAAAGCGAAATTCGTGACGCTGTTTTGCACGCATTGTACAACGGCGCTGGCCTCAAGACGGAAGGTAAAGGCATCGCTTTCGCATTGCCAGTGCAAGATGTTGTTGGCTTGACGGATTTTGTTGCGGTAGAAAAAACCACGCAAACACCCACAACTGAGCCTGCAGATACACAAGAGTAACACAAAAGGACTTGACAAATTTGTCAAGTCCTTTTTTCGTTTCGATATTCCAATAAATGTTTGCAATCGTTCAATTTCCCGTTAACTTTTGCGTAGCAAAATTACCATGCAATTTGCAAAAAACGGCATAATGGTGTACGTTTTGCCCTTTGCAAACTACTTGATTGGCAAACTAACAAGTGGCATCAATTCGCCAAGGGTGTACACGTGATAGTCGTCGTAGTTCTTTGCCAAAATCACTTCAAAGTCCAAATTGCAAAACTCCGTCATCACTTGACGGCATACGCCGCATGGAGGGCAAACATCTGCTGTACCCATCTCGGCATCCTTGGCGTTGCCTACAATTGCAATTGCAACAAAGTCGCGCTCCCCTTCGGAAATGGCCTTGAAAAAGGCCGTTCTTTCGGCGCAATTTGTGGGGGAAAAGGTCGCGCTTTCAATGTTGCATCCGCGGTAAATTTTGCCCGATTTGGTCAATAATGCCGCTCCAACAACCCAATTTGAGTAAGGCGCGTAAGCGTGTTTTTGGCCTTCGTAGGCTTCGTGTACAAGTTGTTTATAGTCAATCATATTTCCCTCCGCCGTGGTTGAGCTTGTGTTGGATTTGGAAAAGTATTATATATCAAAACCGCTTGTTTGTCAATAGCCAATTTTGTTGGAATTACCTTGTTTTTTACGGCAAATTGCATCAAAAACAATAGTTTTTGGGCAAAAAAGTGGTGTCTTTGCTTTGTTTTTGCAAGAGTACATCCAATTGCAATTTTCAAAAAAATATAGGCACAAATTGCGCAAAACTGCCCAAAAAGCGTTGACATCGTGGGCGATATATGGTATCATAATGTAGCACTTCTATAAGGGGTGTAATTTTTTGCGTGCAAAAAAGCAAAAAATGGCAAAAAGTTAATAATTTTTGTAAACATATATTTAGGAGAAAACAATTATGGCAGCAAAGAAAGGTAATAGAGTAAAGGTTGTTCTTGCTTGCACAGAATGCAAACAACGCAACTACGACACTTACAAAAACGGCAAAACAACAACTGGTCGTCTTGAGTTCAATAAATATTGCAGATTCTGCAAAAAGCACACAACTCACAAAGAATCTAAGTAAGGAGAACAACTATGGCAGCACAACAAAAGTCCAAAAAACCTGGCCTTTTCAAGAGAATTGGTAGATTTTTTGCTAAAAGTTGGTCAGAGCTCAAAAAGGTTACTTGGCCTACCTTCAAAAAAGTTGTCAGCAACACACTTATCGTATTGGCAGTGGTATTGTTTTTCTCACTGGTAGTATTTGGTTTTGATACAGGCTTTATGTATCTCATCAAATGGATCGGCAGTTTCGGAGCGTAAGTAGGGTAAACTATGAGTGAAGCAAACAACGCAAAATGGTATATTTTGCACACCTATTCCGGATATGAAAGTTTGGTAAAAAAGTCCATCGAGCAAATGGTTGAAAACGGCAATTTGCAGGACGTGATTTTGGACATCAAAATTCCTACGGAAACTTTGATTGAGGACCGCAACGGCAAAAAAAAGGCGTACGAAGCCAAAGTTATGCCTTGCTATGTTTTCATCAAATTGGTGTACTCATCCCAACTTTGGTTCATGCTTACCAACACGCGTGGCGTAACAGGCTTTGTTGGTCCAAACGGTAAAGCTTGGCCTCTTGAGGAGGAAGAAGTAAAACGTCTTCGCCTTGAGGAACGCGTAGTGAACTTTGATATGGTTGTTGGCGACAACATCACAGTTGTATCTGGCCCATTCGAAGGCATGGTTGGCGTAATCAAGTCCATCGACGAAGCGCACCAAAAAGCACAAATCATGCTCAATATGTTTGGTCGTGAAACAGCAGTAGATATGGACTTTGTCCAAATCGAAAAAATTAACGCAACACCTGTAACAGAGTAATCTGTTCGTGTTATAAAAATTCGCCCCAAGCAACGGCGTAAAACTGCGAAATTATGGGAGAAAGCAAACAAAGTTTGTTTTCGTTGAACCACGAATAGGAGGAAATCACAATGGCAAAAAAGGTTACGGCAGTTGTAAAACTTCAACTTCCTGCCGGCAAAGCAACACCAGCTCCACCAGTAGGTTCTGCTCTTGGTCCTCACGGTATTAACATTCCTGCTTTTACCAAGGACTTCAACGCAAGAACACAAGACAAGGCTGGTCTTATCATCCCTGTTATCGTTACCATCTATCAAGACCACAGTTTCACTTTCGTCTTGAAGACACCACCAGCACCTGTTCTTATCAAAAAGGCTTGTGGCATCGAAAGCGGTAGCGCAACACCAAACAAAACAAAAGTAGCAAAAATCACTCACGCTCAAATTGAAGAAATCGCTAAACTCAAGATGGTAGACTTGAACGCTGCATCTTTGGAAGCGGCTTGCTCAATGATTGCTGGTACTGCTCGTAGTATGGGCATTGTCGTAGAAGGTTAAGGAGGCGTAATATGAAAGGTAAGAAATATGTTGACGCTTTGAAAAAGTACGACAAAACAAAGCAATATGACATGGGCGAAGCTATCGAAAAGGCTATCGAAATGGCAACTGCAAAGTTTGATGAAACTTTGGAATTGCACGTTAAACTTGGTGTAGACACACGCCACGCAGACCAACAAGTTCGTGGTGTTGTTGTTCTCCCAAATGGTACAGGTAAAACTGTTCGCGTTCTCGTAATCGCAAAAGGCGCAAAAGCTGACGAAGCTCAAGCTGCTGGTGCTGACTACGTAGGCGCAGAAGAATACATCGAAAAGATCACAAAGCAAAACTGGTTCGAGTTTGACGTACTCATCACAACCCCAGATATGATGGGCTTGGTTGGTCGTATGGGTAAAATTTTGGGACCAAAGGGCTTGATGCCCAACCCCAAGAGCGGTACAGTTACTATGGACGTAACAAAAGCTATTGCCGACATCAAAGCTGGTAAAGTTGAATACCGTGTTGACAAACAATCCATCTGCCACGTTATCTTTGGTAAAGTATCCTTCGGTAAGGAAAAGCTTCTTGAAAACGTTACAACAATCATGGACGCTCTCATCAAAGCTAAACCTGCAAGCGCAAAGGGAACATACCTCAAGTCTGTTGCTGTTGCAACAACAATGGGCCCTGGCGTAAAAGTTGCTTACAAAGCGTAACACAAAACTGAATTACTAACCCACAACCGTTCCAAAGACAGCAAGTGCACAAGTAAATCTTGCCGAGGTACAAACAGGTTAACAAAGTCAAATCGACTCCTACCCTTGTACCTTTGCGGTGCAAGGGTTTTTAATTATTAAGCCACTTTCTCAACTCCTAATTGCTTTTTGACGGCAAAACCCTGCACAATCCTAAGAGTTTTGCTCAATCACATACTTTCCAAGTATGCTCATTCGCAACAACGCTTGTCTTGTTTGCGTTTTACTCGTCAAAGCGTTAGCACTAAGCAATTATTCCTTGCTCAAGTGGCTTGAAGACTCTCCCAATTTCTGATTGATTGAGAGTCGGGATATCTCAAAAAGGTATCAAAAAATAAAATAAGGAGGAAAAATCAAAATGGACAACAAACTTAGCCCTGCTCAAGCAGCCAAGAGAGAGATTGTTGAACAACTCAAAGAAAAAATCAAGAGCTGTCAATCTTTCGTAGTGCTTGACTACAAGGGACTTACAGTTGCAAAGGACACAGAGTTCCGTAACGAACTTCGTAAAAACGGCGTTGAATACAAAGTTTACAAAAACACATTGTTCCGCATCGCTTTGAACGAACTTGGTTACACCGAGTTTGACGAAGCATTGAACGGCCCAAGCTCCTTCGCATTTGGCATCGAAGATGCTGTTGCTCCAGCAAAAGTTGCTGCAGAATCCATCAAAAAGCTCAACGCTATGAGCATCAAGTGTGGTATGTTCGACGGCAAATTCGCTGATGCTGCAACATGTAACGCAATGGCAAAAGTACCCAACAAGGAAGTTCTTCTTGCAATGTTGGTGTCTGTACTTTCCGCTCCAATGCGTGGTCTCGCAGTTGCATTGAATGCAGTTGCTGAAAAGCAAGGTGAGTAATCGCCACACAAAGTAGGGTATCAGCCCTGCAAAACAGCGTAAACCGTACGCACAAAGGTATGCACACCGCCACAAGGGATGCAAAAATACTTAGGGTAAAAGGCCCACAAAAATATTAAAATTATCATAGGAGAATATAACAATGGATATCAAAAAGTTTATTGAAGAAATCAAAGCTCTTACAGTTTTGGAATTGAACGAACTTGTTCACGCAATCGAAGAAGAATTTGGCGTAAGTGCTGCTGCACCTATCGCTGTTGCTGGTGGCGCTGCTGCTGCAGAAGCTCCTGTTGTTGAAGAAAAGACAGAATTCGACGTAGTTTTGAAGGCTATCGGTGCTAACAAAATTGCTGTTATCAAGGCTGTTCGCGAACTCACAGGTCTTGGTCTTGTAGAAGCTAAAAAGCTTGTTGAAAGCGCTCCTGCAGTTGTTAAAGAAGCTCAACCTAAGGAAGTTGCTGAAGACTACGTTAAGAAACTTACAGAAGCTGGCGCAGAAGCTGAAATTAAATAAGTTTAGCGTAAGCAAATTTACAAAACACAAAACAAAAACTCTCGCGTGATTGCGAGAGTTTTTTTGTTATAGAAAATATCGTTTAATTACTCATACATTGATTACAGTAGGGTCGGACGTCCTCGGCCGCCCATATATCACAAAACCGTAGGGGAGGGCCTCCCCCCGCACACAACTATCGGGCGCGCCCAATTTAGTTATTCGACTTGCGCCTGTTGTGCTCTTTGCAAAGCAGTTGGCGGTTGTCAACGTGAGTTTTGCCACCTTCGCACCAAGGGGTGATGTGGTCAGCTTCCATTTCGTCAATTTCGTATTGTATCTTCGGGCGGTGTTCAATACGGCAATGTGGACAAACGCCAAATTGCCTTTCGTAAACTTCTCGTTTTTGACTTTCCGTAAAAGCGCGTATGTTCAAATACTTTTCATCTCCAGACAATACATAGTGATAAATGCCCTTTTTGTTAGTAACATCATCGTCAAGCATCAATTCTCTGATGCGTTTTTCCAATTCGTCTGGGTCAACAACCTTGTTGCTGTAAGCATTGTAAAGCACACCCCAAGCAATACCTTTCATTTCCTTTCGATACTTGGGGAATATGTTTTTTACCCAGTTTATTACCGACTCAAAGTATTGCCAAAGTGGTGTTGCATGTGTGTCATGTTGATGTGCCGACATGTAGTCTTCAATTTGGCAACCATCTTTTGCGGATATCCACTCCAAAACTGTTTCCAAGTAGTCTTGGCGGTTTACAGCTCCAGCCACGTAGTCCTTGGCAATTTGGTAAGCAGGGCAACCAATTTTGGAAAAATACTTCTTTGCTGCCGTCAACCAAGGGCCGGTGTAGATGGCATTGCGCAATTCTTGATCGGCAAGCTTTACTCCCGCAATGTTGATAATCTTGAACCAGTCCAATTTTTCCTTGTCGTTACCCTTGCAAATGTAAATCATCAATGGGTAATCGAGAATTTGCTTTTGCTCTGTTTGTGTAAGATTGTGGAAGGCCCTGCTATTCAACGAAAAGTCGCCATTTACATATTGACAAATGGAAATGGTGCGCTGTTGACCATCCAACAATTCGTAGTTGCCGTCTTCCGCTTCCACCCAGTACATCACGTTCAATGGAAAACCTTTCATTACCGTTTCGATAACGGCTCTGCTCTGTTGCTCGTTGTAGATAAATTCCCTTTGGAAAGCAGGCCTGATGTTCAGTTTTCCACCATAGCCCACAACGCCATTTTCTTGACTATCCACATAGCCATCCACAACATCTCTAATTGGTATTTCGTGTAGTTCTATTTTCATTGTTGTTTTCTCCTGATAATTATACGACCGTATGTTTTTGTTAGGTATCCTTGGGTATTACTTGCTCGATAGCAAGTACCATTTGGCCTATTTTGATGTGAAATCATTGGTGAGAATCTGGCTGATTTCATGTTTCTTATAAATGGTTGTCCATCTAAGCTTTGTTCTAAATCAGTATAGAATTTCAGGCATTCTACGCCCATATCTTTTGCAGTATATCCTAAAATTTCAAACTGATTAGGATTGTATTTATCAAGAAAAGTTATTGGTACACCCATTGCTCCCTCGTAGTCGTAGGGAATATCGCTTATTTTATCTATATTGATAGCATCGTAGTTGTCAAATTTTAGATATTCGTTAGGAGTGTATTTTTTGTATAGGGTAAAGTTTTCGTGGCGTTTTATTGTGTCTAAATTGGTAAACCAACAAATATTACCAAATTTAGCATATTTTTTTCCGTTTTCAATATAGGTATTACTTCTTTCAAAAGAATTAGGAACCAAGAAAGTTTGTGCTCCAGCATTATGACCTAACCACACCATATTGCTTTTGATTAAGTTAAATATGTCTTTGTATGTGATGGCGTTTTGATTACCTATTATTATAAATTGTTTCTTGTGTTCAATTAGCTGAGCCATATATTCACGAAATAGTGAAAATGGTGGATTTGTTACTACAATATCTGCTTCTTTGAGCAACTCAATGCATTCTTCACTACGAAAGTCGCCATCTCCTTTCAGTACGCTTAAACTATTTTTGCTATTTTGTAATAGCCATCTTACATCAGCAAGGTCAACAGCGCCATCACCATTATAGTCGGCAACTTCGTTTATTTCAATTTTATATGGATCTCTCCCGCCTTCTGTTTTTACAATCACGTGCTCATTTTCAAACAGTGACAGCTGTGCCCAAGCGACAGGAGATTGTCTGTAGCAAGTGCATATTAGTTTTTTCAAACCCAAGTGGCTGAAATTCATTGCAAAGTATTTGAAAAAGTTACTTTCAAAGGGGTCATCACAATTGCAAAATACTGTCTTGTTTTTGAAGTAATCCTTGTAATGCTTGATTTCTTTTTCAATGTCAACAAGCTGTGTATAAAACTCGTCATTCTTTTCTTTGCTTGCTCTACGTAAATTATCACTTTTTGCCATAAGAGTGTTCCCCTTTTGTAAAGTCGCACCCTTATAAAATAAAAAGTGCGCTGACCGAAGTCAACGCACAAAAACGCAAATTCCGGTCATCGCGAAATGAAACTTAATGAAAATGAATAAACACTCCCATTTGGAATTTGCAGTTTTTACAAATTACTATAATGGGAGTATGCGTAAAAAAGAGTATAATTACCCCTTGGTCTACTCATTTTCATTATATATTAAGTTTCATTTCGCTATATACATTATATCAAAGTTTTATTGATTTGACAATAGTAATTTAGCAAAAGTAAATCAAATATAAAATTTAACGGGATTTTTTCGCCATCTAATGAGTTTAGGATAATTTTTGACAACATTTTACAAAACAAAAAAACTCGACCTAAAATAGGTCGAGTTAGACTATATAATATTTGGTTAAGAAGGCATATAATCTTCTTACTCCACAACAACTTCGATGGTGGTGGAGATTTCGGCATAGAGCTTGATGGTTACGGTGTAGATGCCAGTGGAGCGGATTGCCTCTTTCAAAACAACTTGTTTTTTGTCTACTGGGTAGCCAAGTTTAACAAGTTCGTCGGCAATTTCCTTGTTGGTGATACTACCATACATTTTGCCTTGCGCGCCCTTTGATGCAACAAGTGTAACACGTTTACCCTTCAGTTCCTTTGCGCGATCCATTGCATCTTGCTTTTCTTGCGCCTTTTGTTTTTGAACGGCTTTGTCGTGGATGGTAACGGCGTTGATTGTGTCGGCGGTGGCAACCTTACCAAGGCCTTTTTTCAGCAAAAAGTTGTTTGCGTAGCCATCGCTAACGTTGATGATTTCGCCCTTTTTACCTTGACCTTTTACGTCTTGCAAAAGTAAAACTTTCATAATTTTGCTCCTTTGTGGGAGATTTCCCTTTGATGTGGTACAATTATACAGCATTTTTGCGCGCAAGTCAATATTTATTGTGCACAAACAGCGATTGCGAGTGCAGTATGCTGGCATTTTTGAGAAAATATACACCTTAAAAAATACTCGCTGTGTATTTTTTGTGGCACTTTTGCCCACACTTAACTCAAAAAGGAGGTAACACCATGGATAACCAACAAACAATCAGATGTGATGTTTGCGCTTGTCGTCATCACGGCGAAAACAACAGTTGCAAGCTTGCGCAAATCACTGTAACAAACGGATGCGAATGCGTCACAGCCCACTACTGCCAAGACTACGAAGAGTGTTGCAGATAACAAACCTAAAGCAGATGGTTTTCCGTCTGCTTTTTTATTTGTGGTATCCTTTGTCATTTTGCTGGGTGTTTACCAAATGACGATAAATATTTGCTTTTATCCGCGTTTGGTGGGGGCTAATTGATTGACACTTTTTGTCAAAAACTATATAATTGAGTTGCAAAAGTGAAGGATTGAGCAAGTAACTTTTGCATTAAATTAGAATGCTGTGGGGGTATAACACAATGATAAATCAAACGCATGGCTCTATCAAGATTTTTGCAGGTAATGCAAGCAAAAAGTTGGCACAATCCATTTGTGACAAGTTGGAACTTCCTCTTGGCAAGTTGGAGTGCGGCAAGTTCTCCGACGGCGAAACATCGGTGCAAATCAAGGAAACTGTCCGTGGTTGCGATGTTTTTGTAATTCAATCCACTTGCAATCCTGTCAACGACAACTTGATGGAACTGCTTGTTATCATCGATGCTATGAAGCGCGCATCCGCTGGTCGTATCACAGCTGTATTGCCATACTTTGGCTATGCTCGTCAAGACCGTAAGGCACACGCGCGTGACCCAATTTCTGCAAAACTTGTTGCGGACCTCTTGCAAACCGCAGGTGTAAACCGCGTTTTGACAATGGATTTGCACAGCAGCCAACTGCAAGGCTTTTTCAATATCCCTGTTGACAACTTGATGGGTATGCCTGTTTTGGCAAAATACGTCAAAAATCTCAAGTTGGAGGACCTTACAATCGTCAGCCCAGATATGGGTAGCGTAGTTCGTTCTCGTGCTCTTGCATCACGTTTCAATGCGCCACTTGCTATCATCGACAAACGCCGTCCACGTGCAAACGTGATGGAGGTAATGAATCTCATCGGTGACGTAAAAGGTCGCACTTGCCTGATGATGGACGACATGATTGATACCGCCGGCACAATTTGCCAAGGTGCGCAAGCGCTGGTTGACCACGGTGCAAAAAAGGTTATTGCTTGCTGTTCTCACGCAGTTTTGTCCGGACCTGCAATTGAAAGGTTGCAAAACTCCGTAATTGACCAAATTGTTGTGCTTGATACAATTGAGCTTTCCGAAGAAAAGAAAATTGACAAAATCGAAGTTGTGAGTGTGGCAAGTATCTTTGCCGAAGCAATCGAAAGACTTTACACCGATTTGCCAGTATCCAAACTTTACGAGTAACAAATATTGCCCACTCATTGAGTGGGCTTTTTTATGTTTGTTTGTTCAATAGTATATATCCAAAAAATCCCTCGAGATTTATCCGAAAAGCCTCGCTCTCGGGGAACGCAACGTGTGACGTAAACAGCCCAGTGGACAGTTTGTAGCCAAAGCGTCGCAGTGAGCTGTGCTCACGAGAAATGGCAACGATAATGCTGATGGAGAGCGACTAACCAACCATCTTTTGCGACAGTGCCATTCTTATAGTAAAACACAAAGACATCCAAAGTAATGTGGTATGTCTTTTTATATTTGTCTTGCCAAACTTTGTACCGCGTTCAAAAGGGCGTAGCACTCTTGCTTGGTTGTCACGCAGGATACGCTTGCGCGCACAACGCCAATGTCGCTTGTGCCAAGATATTGGTGCATCAGCGGTGCACAGTGCAAACCACCGCGTACAACAATGTCGTGTTTCTCTGCAAGGTAGTCGCCAACAACGTTGCTATCCATTTTGCCCACGTTAAAAGCCACAATGCCACACTTGTTTTCCTGTGAGTAAACTGTGACGTTTGGTATGCTTGTTAGTCCCTGCAAAAGCAAATTTTGGCAGTATGCCATGGTTTCTGCTGTCTTTTTGTAGTTAGCTAGCCACCAATCAATGCCGGCACCTAATGACAAAATATTGGCGCAAGGCGGTGTGCCACTTTCCAAGCCCTCTGGCAGTGTGGTTGGTTGTGTGTGCAGATGACTTTCCGTACCGGTACCGCCAAACTTGATGGGGTTTGGTACGGCTCTGTTGGTAAATACGAGAGCGCCTACACCTTGCATTGCGTGCAACCCTTTGTGTGGGGCAATGGCTATGAGATCGATATTGTTCTTTGCCATATCGGTGGGAAAGTATCCCATCGACTGTGCACAATCACACAAAAAGATGAGGTTGTTCGCACGCGCAAAAGCGCCAATTTCGCGCAGATTTTGCACCTTTCCTGTCACGTTTGATGCTTGATTGATGCAAATCATGTAGGTGTCCTTGCGCAAGACGTTTTGCAAACTTTGCACTGTGATTTGCCCTGTGTAGTCAGGTGACACGACAGAAACATCAACAATGCCTTTTTTTTTTAGTTGCATCACAGGTCGCAAAACGGAGTTGTGCTCAGTTGCGGAAATAATGATATGTCCACGTCTTGCGCAACCCAAAATGGCAAGGTTCAAAGCTTCGGTGCAGCCGCTGGTAAACACAACGTGATTTTCGCTATCGTTGTTGCACAGTAAACTCAACTTTTTTCGTACAGTGTAAATTTTTTGTTGCAACTCTAACGATACCTTTCCGCCACGATGTGGATTGAAAGGGTACTTTGTGAGGCACTCGATGACGGCGTTCAAAACTTCTTGTGGTTTGTAGTTAGTGGTGGATGCATTGTCAAGGTAAATCATACTTTCTCCAAAGGCTTTTGTGACATTGCCTATATTTTTTGCGTACTATATTGTACGAAGATCTTTTTGTCCTATGCCACAAAGGGTAGGGCATTTTGTCTTTTGTTGGTGGGTGTTGTCGCTCTACATAAAGGAGAAAACCATGGAATACATCATTGCCGTCTACCGCTCGCGAAACGTATCAATGCGTGTGTACAACTATTTGGTTGGACAAAACCAAGCCTGCGCGCTTGTGTCCACCCCACAAGGAGCCAAAGTGGGGTGTGGGCTATCTGTCAAGTTTTCTCGCGAAACTCTCGGTGGCTACGGCCAAATCATCAGCCAAGGTGAAACCTTTGTTGGTTTCTTTTTGGTAAAGGCCACGTCTATGGGCACAACCATCACCAGATTGTAATAATTCCCATCAAGTTGCCCAAGTATTTTGCTCTCGGCAAGATTGTATGTTGAACACAACTGGGCTACCCAACTGTCAAGCGCAATACAACTTTTACCAAGGCTATGTCGCAAACTTTGGTTGACAACAGAACCAATGGCAACCAATCAAGATGTTTTGGTATTACTTTGCCAAAATGCAATACGTAATGCACAAATGCCGCGCAAACTGTTGAAAAAATCCCCAAAATGATATATAATCTATGTACTAAAATGGGTAAGTAGGGCAACTTTGATGGCAAACACCAAACAAATACTAAATATTCTTGCAAAGGACTTTCCCAATGCCAAGAGCGAACTTAATTTCCGTAATCCGTACGAGCTTATCGTTGCGGTAATTTTGTCCGCGCAGTGTACTGATAAGCGTGTCAATCAAGTTACGCCTGCCCTTTTCGAAGTAGCCCCCACGCCAGAAAAACTTGCAGATTTGCCCCTTGAACAAATTGAGAAAATCATCCGTTCTTGCGGATTTTACCACTCCAAGGCCACCTATCTCAAAGAAATGGCACACGACCTTGTTGTGCGCTTTGATGGCCAAGTGCCACAAAACCTCAAAGATTTGCAAACACTAAAAGGGGTTGGGCGCAAGACGGCAAACGTTGTGTATGCTGTGGCATTTGGTGGACAAGCAATAGCGGTAGATACCCACGTTTTTCGTGTTTCCAACAGGCTGGGTATTGTCAACGCCAAAAACGTTTTGGATACCGAGCGCCAACTTATGCAAGCAATCCCACAAGAGGAGTGGGCAGATTCTCACCACTACATCCTTTTGCACGGCAGATACGTTTGCAAGGCGCAAAACCCACAATGTGGGCGTTGTAGCGTGAAAGACTACTGCAAACATTACAGCGAAAAACAAAGCCAAAATACCCTTTTGACGGCGTCAAAATGCCTTGGTTGCAAAAACGCCAAGTGCGTGGAAAATTGCCCAATCGGCAACCAAATTCCCCAAATTTTGGCTCTTGTCAAGTCACAAAAGTTAGACCAAGCAAGCAAACTTATCGGCCACCCATTTGGCGAAGTTTGTGGTTATGTTTGCCCCCACGACGAACAATGCCGTGGCAACTGTATTTTGAAATCAAAGGGCAACGCGGTAGATTTCCCCCAAGTTGAGCGCGCGCTTTTTGCACAGCATCCCCACCAATGGAAGGTTTGCGGTAACAAAATGGCGGGGCAAAAAGTTGCCGTTGTTGGCGGTGGTGTGGCAGGTATTACATTTGCGTCACAAATGTACCGCGAAGGTGCTGATATTACCATCTACGAAAAGGACGAGCTCCTCTCCACGTTGAGCAGTATCCCACAATACCGACTCCCACAAGCGGCAATAAATCGCATTGTGGACAATATCCCACCACAAGTCAAGGTGCTGTACCAAACTGTTGATGCAACACAACTGCAACAGTTGCAAAAGGATTTTGACATTGTGTACGTTGCAACTGGTGCAACGGTCAACTACACTTTGGGTGTGGATGGCGAACAATTTGCAACGACATCCAACGCCTGCCTCAACGGAAACGTCACAGGCAAAGTGGTGGTTGTTGGCGGTGGCAACACTGCAATCGACTGCGCAACCTACGCAAAAAGTTTGGGTTGTGACGTAACTGTGGCGTATCGCAGAAGCGAACAAGATATGCCTGCCTTCAAGGCGGAAATTGCCAATGCCAAAGCAGTTGGAGTAAATTTCCTTTTTAACGTTGCTCCAACCAAACTTGAGCAAAATGGCACAAACTTGACACTAACCGTTGCAAAAACCATCTCTCAAGGTCGCAGTTCGCTCACAATCACTGACGAAATGCTAACGCTTGGTTGCGACCACGTTGTTTGCGCTGTGGGTTCAACTTGCGACAAAGCTCTTTTTGGCGGACAAAAACCACAACCCAACGAACACAATCAAATTGCTGACAAAGTTTTTGTTGGCGGTGATGCAATCGGCTGTGGACTTGTTGTCAAGGCGGTAAAGCACGCACTAAACACAGCAAACTTTATTTTATCTACGAGGTAAATTATGTTTATCGACAAAGTCAAAATATACATCAAATCTGGTAATGGCGGAAATGGCTCTGCCAGCCTTCACACGGAAAAATACGTTGCAAACGGTGGCCCTGATGGTGGCGACGGTGGCAAAGGTGGCGACATCATCTTTGAAGCAACTTCTTCCGAAAACACCCTAAACCTGTTCCACTTCCAAAAGCACTTTCGCGCTGGCAATGGCGAAAACGGTGGCAAAAAGAACTGCTACGGCAAGCAAGGGGAAGACCTTGTCGTAAAAGTGCCCGTTGGTACAGTTGTAAAAACACTGGATGGACAAGTTATTGCCGATATGTTTTACGATGGTCAAAGGGAAATCATCCTGAAGGGTGGCAAAGGTGGCCGTGGTAACCGTCACTTTGCAAACTCTCGTAGACAATCTCCATCTTTTGCAGAGCATGGTGTCAAGACGGAAGAGTACGAAGTAATTTTGGAGCTCAAAACCATTGCTGACGTGGGCTTGGTTGGTTTCCCCAACGTGGGCAAAAGTACACTTTTGTCGGTGGTATCTTCCGCTCGTCCCAAAATTGCAAATTACCACTTTACAACACTTTCCCCCAACTTGGGCGTTGTAAGTTTTTACGATCAAACATTTGTAATGGCGGATATACCCGGTCTTATCGAAGGCGCGTCGGAAGGTGCAGGTCTTGGACACAGCTTCTTGAGACACATCGAGCGCACACGCATTTTGGTGCACGTTGTGGATATTTCCGGCTCGGAAGATCGCGACCCAATACAGGACTTCAACCTTATCAACAACGAAATCTACTCCTACGACCAATCTTTGAAAAATTTGCCAATGATTGTTGTTGCCAACAAAATGGATATGCCAAATGCTGACGAAAACCTTGCTAAGTTCCAAAAGAAGTTTGGCAAAAAGTACACAATCATCCCAATGACAACCATCATCCACGAGGGTGTTGACGTGCTTTTGCAAGCCATTGTGGACAAGCTTGTAACCTTGCCACCACTTGAACCAATGCAGTTTGAGCCAGTTAGCCTTCAAAAGGAAGAGGAAGATACCTTCGAAATTGTCAAGCTGGACGAAGGCGTTTTCGAAGTGATTGGAGGACTTGTTGCCATTTTGTCACGCAAGGTCAACATGGACGACTACGACAGCTTCCGTTACTTCCAACGTGTTTTGAAAGACAAAGGCGTAATCAAAGCACTTCGCAATGCTGGTGCAGTGGATGGTAGCACAGTTATCGTTGGCGACATTGAGTTTGACTTTGTAGACTAACAACAGCTAATCTCAAGCAACATTTGCGCTCATTGCCATACAGCAATGTACCGAAAATTGGCACAATAGTGGCACTTTAGTTGCACAAATGTGGTGTTTTAGTGTAACATAGTGCAATATCAAAACAACTTTTACCAATGCGTGAAAACACGCATCAACAGGAGAAAATATGATCACAACAAAACAACGTAGCAAGCTCAAATCTCTTGCAAACAATCTCAAACCACTTGTTACAATCGGCAAGGACGAATTGACAGATAACGTCCTTGTGGAAATTGAAACAGCTCTCTACCACCACGAACTTGTCAAAGTGGCAAGTCTCAAAACTTGCACAATCCCAGCGCGCGCTATGTGCCAAGAAGTGTGCGAAGTGCTTGGTGCAGACCCTGTTCTTTGCGTAGGCAACCGTTTTGTCATCTACAAGCGTAGCGACAAAAAAGATATCGACCACATCCGTTTGGACTGATGAAAATTTTTGTCTTTTCCGACTTGCACGGCGATGTTGATGCGCTAAAAACAATCTTGCAAGCAATCGAGCGTGAGCAACCCAACAAAGTTGTGTTTTGCGGTGACTTGTTTGGCGGATGGGGCAGTATGGACAAAATTGCCAACATCGTCAACCAAATTGATGCCGTAACCTATTTTGTGCGTGGCAATAACGACGTGTTTTACCCCAACTCGCCTGTGGACTTTGAAGAATACGCCGTAATGCACCATTTTAGCAGAACAATGTTTTTCACTCACGGTCACATCTACAATGGTTACAAAATGCCATCTTTTATTGGAGCTGGGGATGTGCTTGTTCATGGACACACCCACTCTACCCATTTCTACAACGCAAATGGTGTCAAAGTCGTAAACGTTGGCAGTTGTGCATCTCCACGCGACAAGACCCCCTGCTACATGGTTTTTGATGACGATGGTATCACGCAAAAGTCCTTGGATGGCAACGTGATTGTGCAAAAAAATTGGGACTAAATTTCCCTTTGTAAGATCGTTTTTTGCAATACGTATTGCAAAATTGCCAGATTTACAACAAATTTAGCAAACAAAAAAAAGAAGTATCCAGCTGAGATACTTCTTTTTTGATACACGTAATCAGTTTTTGCATTTTGCTAATTCAAATGCCTGCATTTGGTAACTATAAAATAACTGTACGCATACATAAATCTTGCTCAAAATCAAACACGTATGCGAGATTTTTTGTCAATACAAAACAATAAAACTAACCACCAACGGCACAACAAGGTAGATGGCGTAGGCAATCCAACTTTTTGTTTTGACGGCACGCATAACCATATTGACGGCAACAAGTCCACTCAAAAATGCCGATACAATGCCAATCGCCACGCAGTACCAAGCAATGTCCATTGTAGGCGCGTGGGCAACTTCCCAAATTTCCACCACGCCACTCGCTAAAATCACTGGGACGGAAAGCAAAAAGGAAAACTCTGCCGAGTCGCATGCGTTTACGCCAAACAATTTCATCACCGAAATTGTGCTACCACTGCGCGAAAGTCCTGGCAGTACGGCAATACCTTGGGTTAGCCCTGTAACAACAATGGGCAAAAAGTCCGTTTGCTCCAGTCGCAGTTTTGGCTTTGCAAAGTAGTGCGCCAAAACTATCAACACGATGGTCAACGCAAAACCGATTGGCAACAGCTTTGTCAAAATGTCCTCGTCCACAAACAGTTTGACAAGTAGTGCAACGACAAATGTTGGCACGCTTGCAACAATCAAGTACAACATCTTTTTGTTTTTCCAGTTGACGATAGCTTGCCAAATGGTCTTGCGCATGGAGATGACAACAGCAAGCAGTGTGCCCAGGTGCAACATCACGTCAAAAAACAAGTTGCCGGGGATATCCCACAATTTTTGTGCCAAAATCAAGTGCCCACTGCTGGACACAGGCAAAAACTCCGTAAAACCTTGCAATAAACCCAAAAATATACTTTCAAGAACGGTCATAGTTGTTTCCTTTCTATTTACAATTTTGCAATTTTGTAGTACAATATTACAATAACTGAGTGTTTATTTGTACCGTGGTGCTACGTAGTGCATCTTTGCTGGCAGATGACGATTGCTTTTGCAAGGCAAATCGTTACGCGGCAAACAGCAACAGTGCCAAAAGCTCAATCACTCACACAATAGATTTTACACAAAAATACGTATTTTTAGACCGAGGTAAATATGAAATTAGGTGTCGTAGGCTTGCCCAACGTAGGCAAGAGCACATTGTTCAATGCAATCACACAAGCAGGGGCGGAAATTGCCAACTACCCATTTTGCACAATCGAGCCAAACGTGGGCGTAGTGGCAGTGCCAGACGAGCGTCTTGATAAACTTGCCAGTTTGTACAACTCCAAAAAAATCACCCCAACCTACTTGAAATTTGTCGACATCGCTGGCCTTGTAAAAGGCGCAAGCCGTGGCGAAGGTTTGGGTAACAAATTTTTGTCACACATCCGCGAAGTGGATGCCATCGTGCACGTGGTACGTTGCTTTGTTGACAGCAATATCACACACGTTTCCACCGATATCGACCCAGTTGACGACATGGAAGTCATCAATTTGGAGCTGATATTGGCGGACATTGAAACAGCCAATGCACGCCTTGCAAAGGCAACCAACATGGCAAAGGGTGGCGACAAAAAGTACAAGTTGGAAGTGGAACTCATCAAATCTATCATTGCCCATTTGGAAAGTGGCAAACCAGTTCGCACAATGGGTTTTGACGAAGAAGAACGCGAAATTGTTGACAACTTGTTCCTTTTGACAAGCAAACCTGTCATTTACGCAGCAAACATTGCCGAAGATGACCTTGGTCAACCCAACAACAAATTGGTGGCACTTGTAGAGCAAAAGGCAGCGGAAGAAAATGCCGAAGTGCTTGTCATCTGCGCCAAGGTGGAAGAAGAGCTTTCCACTTTGCCCCCAGAGGAAAAGGAAATGTTCTTGGAAAGCTACGGCATTACGGAAAGTGGTCTAAACCGCCTTGTCAAAAAGTGCTACTCATTGTTGCATCTGATTAGCTACCTTACCGCTGGCGAAAAGGAAACTCGCGCTTGGACCATCACGGAAGGCACCAAAGCACCTCAAGCTGCAGGTAAAATCCACAGTGACTTTGAAAAGGGCTTTATCCGTGCGGAAATCGTTCCATACGAAGTGATGATGGAAATGGGTGGCTACAACCAAGCCAAGGAACACGGCAAAGTGCGCTCCGAAGGTAAAGAGTACGTACTCAAAGACGGCGACGTTGTGTTGTTCCGCTTCAACGTGTAGCACAAATAAATTATTTATGCAATTCAAAACAAGCCAAGAGTTATACAAAAACCAACAATTCGGCTTGTTTTTGCACTTGTAGAACAAACTTGCACAAAACAAATTTATATTGTCACGATATCTATCAAGGAGAAACACTATGAGCAAAAAACAACTTTTGCCAGGTCAAGTTAGCCTTGGCAACAAACTTGCTTTTGCCTGCGCCGATATCTTTGGCGGGGGCAGTTTCAACATCATCAACTTTTTGTTTACGCCATTTTTGACGTTGGTTGTGGGCATCCCCATGGTTTGGCTTGCGCCCATTTTGCTTTTGACCAAAATTTGGGATGGTATCATCGACCCACTTATTGGTCGCATTACTGACGGCACAACACCTGGCAAATTTGGCAAACGTCGCAAATTTATGCTCATCTTTGCGCCATTGGTATTTATTGGGTTGGTTTTGCTGTTTTTCCCATGGAACTTGATTACCGACAGCGTACTACTGAAATGTATTTTTGTAGTTATCATCTATATGCTGTACGCAACAGCGCAAAGCTTTGTTTTGATCCCATACTACTCGCACGCGAGCGAAATGACGGACAACTTTACCGAGCGCAATAACACAAACGCAGTACGCCTTGCATTTAGCATTGCATCCAGCACCATCTGCGTGGCTGTACCCGGCATGATTGCATCCCCATCCAAGGGTGACGATGGTAAGTGTTATATTTTGATGGCGACAATTTTTGGTGCAATCTTTATGGTGGCAATTTTGATTACCGCACTCTGTTCTCGTGAGCAAATTGTGACCCCACCTGTCAAAACAAAGTTTTCTTTGAAGGAATTTGTCCGCCCACTTAAGGTAAAGACTTACCGTCAGTACTTGGGTATGCAAATGTGCTCCTCCATGGCAATGGCGATGATGAGTAGCTTCTTCTTTACATTTTGCGACTTTTACATCCGTCGCATGACCTACCAATCGGTAACTTTGAATCCTGATCAAAGCCGTTTTCCCATTGCAACGGTTGCAGCAGCAATGATGTTTGTTGCGCAAATTGTTGCATTGCCAATTTATCTCAAACTCATCAAAGCCAAGTCCAAACGTTTTGCCTACATCACAGGTTGCACAATTTGGGCGGTGGTGGTGGCCTTTATGTGGTTGTTGCCAGCGGAAAGCGAAATTGTTGTAAACGCCAATGGTGGTGTACAAACTGTCCAAGGCGCACCCAACTGGCTGATTATGATTTTTGGTCTGCTCTTGGGCTTGGGCATTGGAGGAACAGTGTTTGTGCCACACAGCAGTTTTGGCGATGTTTGCGACGTTGGCGAATTGTACTTTGGCGAGCGTACCGAAGGGGCATTTTCTGGCATCACAAACTTCTTGAACACCACAGCGCAAGCAATCGGCCTTGCAATCCCACCTGCAATCATTGGCCTTGCAGGTTATGTGGAAACTCAATACGTCACAACGGAGCAATACAACCAAATTGTAGAAACGGGCAAAGTTATCATCAATGGCAAAGACTTTGGGCTTATCGAAAACTTCAAGGCAACCATTGGTAATGGCTCGGTACAACTTTTGCCAGTATCTCAACCAGATGGCGCGCAACTTGCAATCCGTATTTGCTTTATCATCTTACCTATTGCAATCATGGCTTTGGCAATCCTTATCGCGTCCAAGTACAAACTGACAAGCGAGTTGCAAAAACGCATTGTCGAAGCAAATGCTCGTACCGACAAAGACAGCGACGAGTTCAAACAACTGCGTGATGAGTTGCTTGGACAGCTGTAAAATTTCATGCGCCAACAAGAGAACCTCAAAGAATATTCCGCAAGGTTCTCTTTTTTTGTTGTGGTTCTCTCACAAGTCCTAATTGCTTTTTGATGTCAAAACACTGCGTAATCCTATGCGTTTTGCTCAGTCACAGTCTTTCTAAGTATGCTCCTTCACAAGAACGCCTGTCTTACTTGTGTTTTATCCGTCAAATCGGCAGAGGCTAATCAACCATACCTTATTAGAGAACCACATACTCAAAAGAGTGCGAGAAGGGTATTTATCAATGGAGTTTTGACGTTGTTGCAATTTTTAACTAAAGAGATGTAAGTTACAAAGCTTTTTACTGCCTATGTCAATACTTTGCAAAATTTGCCAATATGTGATATAATGTTTAAGTTATGCTAAAACTTACTCCATTGTTTTCTGGTAGTAGGGGAAATTGTACCCTTATCCAGTCACAAAAAACCAATATTTTGTTGGATGTTGGCTACTCGTACAAAAAACTTTTGTTGGCTTTGGAAGGCAAAAATCTCAAGCCCAAAGATATCCACGCCATCGTCATCACACACGAGCACGATGACCACATTTGCGCGCTTCCAATGTGGACAAAGTTCCAAATGGATGCCAAAATCTATGTGCCGCAACCCATTGTCAACTGCATTTCAAACCGTAGTTATTCGCCATATGTCAATGGCGTGAGCCAAAGTTTTGTTGTGGGTGACATTGCAGTGGATGTGTACGAGTGCTCTCACGACAGCCAAGCGTGCTGTGGTTACCGCTTTAGCGCGGGTGGCGAAAGCGTTGCCAGCATTACCGACACAGGTTGCTACACTGATGACATTGTCCACTTTCTTGCCCCTTGCAAGGTGGTGCAACTTGAGTGCAACCACGACGTTACAATGCTACGACAAGGTCGGTACCCATACCCCTTGAAACGTCGTATCGCATCCCCCTTTGGACATCTTTCCAACGACCAATGCGCCGATATCTTGCAAAAACTCATCGGCTCAAATGTAAAAAAAGTGGTGCTTGCACACCTTTCGGAAAACAACAACACAGCAGAGCTTGCCTTTGACACTGTCAACAAAATGTATCAACGCAACAATGTTATCGAAGGCAAGGACGTGCAACTTTACGTTGCACAACAACACACTGTAGGAGAAACCATTGACTAATCTGTACACAAAAAAAGACGGCATCGCAAGCTTTTCGCTGGCGGTAGTGGCCTACTTGATTGTACAACTTGTTTTGGGCGGTGCGCTTTTAGCCACACCAACGGACACATTTTTGTACAACCTACTTTACGCACTTGTGCCTACAAGTATCTTTTTGATTGCATTTGGCTACGCAAAGTTTGCCAAAAAGGACTTTGTCCAAGCAACCACAGCAAACGTCAAGCCACACGTTGCACACGTCCTTTGGGGATGCTTGGCAACATTTGGGCTGATTCACTTGATGTTGCCCATCAACGAACTATTTTTGGATATGTTGGAAAACATGGGCTTAACACGCCCCTCAACGGAAATAGATTTGCACCCTGTTGCATTGATTGTTGTAACAGTGTTGCTTGCGCCAGTTGGCGAAGAATTTTTGTTCCGTGGAACAGTAGGCAGGGGACTGGCAAACGCTAACGCAACACTTGGCATTGTGCTTTCTGGCGCGTTGTTTGCCTTGTTCCATCTTAACGCTGCGCAAACATTGCATCAATTTGTATTGGGTTGCTTTTTGATGATGCTCGCATACCGCAGTGGTAGCGTTTGGACCAGCGTTATTGTCCACGCATTTAACAACCTCGCGGTGGTGTTTTTGTCATATGTAGTCGAACCAACTGGCTTTTACCAAAACAACTGGGTTTTGTCGGGAGTGTTGGGCGCAGTTGTGTTTGTGGGCGGCATTGTGGGCTATCTTTTGACAACCAAGTGCCACGCAACCAAGCCCGACCAAAAGGAAGGTCCAACGGCAACAACCTGGAGCTGGTTTGTCATCACGGTGGCAATTTGTGCCATTTTGTGGTTGATGAGTTTATTTGCGGAGTAAAAAATGAAATTCAAACTTGTAGTAGTGGGCAAAATCAAAGAAGACTACTTCCGTCAAGCTATTGCCGAGTACACAAAGCGTATCTCTCGCTTTGCCACGATGGAAATAGTAGAAGTGGACGAGTGCTTTTTCAATGGCGAGCCCAACCCATCTCAAATAGAGAAAATAATGGAAACAGAGGCAAAATCCATCTTGAACAAGGCGGAAGGTTGCCTGGTTGCTTTGGATATTGACGGCAAAACGCTGGACAGTGTACAAATTGCCAAGTACATCGAAGGCCAAAAGCAAAGTTACTCCACCTTTACCTTTATCATTGGCGGTAGTAACGGTTTGCACCAAAGCGTAAAAAACAAGTGCAATTTGCGACTTTCTTTTGGCAAAATCACATTGCCACACCAACTTTGCCGAGTTGTACTTTGCGAACAACTGTATCGCGCTTGCACAATCAGCGGCAACTTGCCATACCACAAGTAACAATAACTCCATCACAAACTTTGGCTGTTTTTTGAAAAATAATCAACCATTTTTTATGACAGAGTCAAATGCAAAAGGCCCTTGCACAAATATTATATATGTGGTAAAATACAACAGTAAATGTACTTTCCACCTAAAACAAACCTAAAAGGAAAACTATGGAACTACTAACTAACAAAACTCTATGGGAAGGCTTTGATGCTTGCGTCGAACAACTGGATGTTACAGTTGCAAAGGTAGTAACGGATGAGCAAATCACCTTCAAAAAGGTCTACTTTACTGGTAGAACTTTTGCAAGCGGACGTAAAACTCGTATTTGCGCCAACATTTGCCACCCCAACAAAAAAAGTGCGCGAGCAGTTTTGCTTGTAAGCAAAAGCGACCGTCCAACCAACTTGCAAGAATTGTGCGATATCGCACAAAACGGCTTTTTGGCAATGTGGGTGGACGTTGACGGACGTACACAAACTGGTTGCGGTACAATGTACCCGGATGAAGTATCCTACTGCAACGCAGTGGAAAACAAAGATATCTTTTTCTTTGGCGAAAACGTCCGCGAAAGCAAGCTGTACGAGCAATCCTTGTGCTGTATGCGCGCCATCACATACCTTGTTGACGAAGAAAAGGCCGACTCGGTGTCCGTTGTGACTATCGGCGAGTGCAGTGCCATTGGCGCAATTGTTTGCGCACAAGACAAACGCGTGACAAACGGCACATTTTTGTTTGGTCAACTCAACATCGACTACCCCGAGCCTGACTCCGTTGTGGACAATACCGCGCCTTTGCAAGAACAATTTGCTCACGAAGACAAAAGCCAAGCTTGGACAATGGGTCTTGCTCCACAAAGCTACACTTTGAACATCCCCGTTCCTGTGTATGTTGTAAACTCGGCAAACAGCCACAATGTGGATATCGTGGAAGTAAGCAAAGAGTTTCGCCGTATGAACGACCAAAGCCGTCTGCTGTTTTTGCCAGATTTGTTCCAAAGCCTTGACTCTCGCTATGTCAAGGGGCTGATGGACTGGTGGAAGGGGCAAACTGCCGTTCAAGATTGTGACATTGACTTTTTGGTGGAAGATGGCGACTACTTTGTAAAAGTAGAAACCTCCGCAAAGCTTGCCGATACATCCATTTGGTATTGCACCAACGCAAACGCGCGAGCAAAACACTGGACAAAGGCAACGCTCACACAGGGGGACAACTGTTACGTTGCCAAACTTGATTTGTATCAACAAGACTGCACCGTACTTGCTTTTGCTGAAGTTGCAGGCAAGTTGACAACGTCATCAATGTTGTTGGAAATCCCTGTCAAAAATGCTAAAAACGTCAAGTTGGCAAACAGCATCGTCTTTGCTGGCGAAGGCAACTATCAACTGATGACTGTTAGCGAGCCGGGCGCTTGGATGTTTACCAATGCTCAAACACAACGCAAAAAGGGCTACCTTGGTATCATGGGCGCGCAGGGCAACTGTCTTGCGACATTTGCTTTGGCGGATGTCAGCGTCAAAAAGAACTCCTCTTTTGCCGTCACATTTGATATTTGTGCAACCACGCAAGATATTTTAACTGTTGCGGTAGTGTGCAACTATGGCACAACAAACGATGTATATGTTGCCAAAAAGGAACTCACTGGCGACGGCAAGTGGCAACGCGTAACTGTGATTGCGGATGACTTCCGCACAAACGGAAATGAACGCAGCAAAACTTTGCCAGCGGACCAAATCCCACAACTGTTGGTAATCAAATGCGACCAAACTGTTTTGGTCAACAATGTAATTTTGGTATGATAATTTGCAAACTTGGCGATACTGTCACTACACGAAAACCCCACGCCTGCGGATGTAGCCAGTGGGAAGTAGTGCGTACAGGCGCAGACTACAAAATCAAATGTAAACAATGTGGGCACGTAGTAATGTTGCCCAACGACAAATTTCACAAGGCGGTAAAACACGTTGAGCCAACAAATACCGACAACTGAATTTTCACAGTCTTTTGACGAGCAAAACCCAGCCCCACAACCAAAAGTAAAAACGTTGGACAAAGTTTTGAACGTTTTGCTTACTGTTGTGCTGATTGTTTTGTTGGTAACATTTGTTACAAAGGCATTTTTTGAGACAAACGTCGTTGTTTCTGGCGACTCGATGTTGCCCACCTACACCAGCGGAACAGTTGTCAAGGTGGATCGTACCGCAAACGAAAAGACAGTTGCTCGTGGTGACATTGTGGTTTTTTACCAAAACTATCCAGGTTGGTTCAAGAAGCACTTTGATATCTTTGGAGGCAAAGCTGATGCCAACGACCAACACCGATTGCTCATCAAGCGTGTGGTTGCCATCCAAGGGGACAAAATTTGGGTGGAAAAGGTCGACGACAAGTACCGCGTAAAGGTTGAAACAGCCGATGGCCAAGTGATTGGAGAGTGGTATCCTATTGTTGGTGAATCGTTGGAGAATGAGGCTATTTTGCCAGAGAGCAACTTTTACATTTCCGCATACGCTCTCAAGCGTTTGGAAGCATACACCCAGTCCAATCCCTACACAGTGCCACAAGGATATTTTTTTGCTATGGGCGACAATCGTGATGCAAGTCACGACAGCCGTTACCAAGACATGGGCGACATTCCCTACGCCAACCTTTTTGGCGAAGTGATGTAGCAAAAGTTTAGATAAAAACTGTATTACTAACACATCAACATTTGTTGGTGTGTTTTTTGTTGCCTTTGTTGTTCACTCGTATTGATTTCAGTTTATATGCTTTGCGTTGCTATTGTAGGTGTGTTTTGTTTTCGCATCCTTGGCATGATATTGTTGCCGTCTGGTTTGTATTGTTGTACAGTTTTTGGCAGTTTCAGTTTTTACCATTATATTCAATTATGTAATTTTGTTGTTTCCACTTACAATAGGTATAAAAGAACGGGCAAATTGTCAAAATTGTACCTATGAACGACTACCTAACTCAACTTCAACAAAGCTATCGCGATGATGACGACTTTTGCACAAGGCAAATTGATTGTGGTATGCAACTTACCATTGCCTTTTTGGAAAGTATGTGTGCCGATGCCAAAATCTCAAACTACGTTGTCAACCCCCTTTTGTATGGACAAAATCCCACCGATTTTACCCAAGTGCAAAAACGCTTGACGGCTGGCGCAGTAGTCAAGACTGTTGCCAACTTTTTTGACGTGGTGGACAACATCTCCAATGGTTACACATTGATTTTTGACGAACAAAATTGCATTGCAGTGGACACTCGCACGACTTTGGCACGCGCCATTATCGAGCCGCCTACGTCTGTTGTTATGCGTGGTCCGCGCGAAGGCTTTGTGGAAGATGCCAAAATAAACTTGACACTCATCCGCAAACGACTCAAAACCCCCGACTTGAAGGTTACAACATTGTCCGTTGGCAAGTACACCAACACCACAGTTTTGGTGTGTTACATCAGTACCATTGCTGACACAAAAGTGGTGGACAAAGTAATCCAACAGGTGCAAAAAATTGACATTGATGGTATTTTGGATGCAAGCTATCTAAGTCGTTACATCGACCAAAACAAAACGGACCTTTTCCGCCGAGTAGGTATGACGGAAAAACCAGACGTTGCCGTTGGCAAAATGTTGGAAGGCAGGGTCGCTTTGATTGTTGATGGTTCGCCAATGGTGCTGACTGTACCATACCTGTATGTGGAGGACTTGCAAGCCCCTGGCGACTACTACGAAGACCACACAATGACATCCCTAAACCGCATTTTGCGGTTCATCAGCGTGCTTGCAAGCGTACTGTTGCCACCGCTGTACGTGTGTTTGCAAATGTACAACTACCAAATCATCCCTTTGAAGTTTTTGATAACTATCTTGAACGCTACCCAAGCCATACCCTTTTCTCCTTTTACCGAGATGATTTTGGTGCTTGTAATTTTTGACATCCTGCGCGAAGCAAACTTGCGTATGCCGTCGGCAGTGGGTATTTCCTTGTCGCTTGTTGGCGCAATAGTGCTTGGGGATGCTGCCGTCAAAGCGGGGCTGATTGGCGCGCCTGCGGTGATGATTGGTGCATTGTCTGGCATTGGACTATTTACCATGCCAGACAACACCTTGATACTTTCCCTTTTGCGCCTTGCTATCACCTTTATTGCAGGACTTATGGGCATACTTGGTGTCATTTTGAGTATGATGATAGTTTTGCTGTACGTCTGCTCGATGCAAGAGTACCACACGCCATTTTTGGCACCCTTTACTCCTGCAATGGAAAATGACAAGCAAGATGCAGTCAAGAGCAAACGGCTGACAAACTGGACAAAACGCCCACAATCTATCCCCAACAAAAACCACACAAGGAGGGGCAAATGAACAAAGACAAAGTAACCGTGGGGCAGTTTTCGTTGCTCTTTTTGTTGGTAATTTCCGGAAGTAAGTTTTTGTCACTGCCATCCCTTTTGGCGGAAGAAGTAGGCCACGACAGTTGGCTTGTCATTTGTGTAGCATTTTTGTGGGATGGCATTTGCCTTGCATTTTTGGGCTGGGCTCTAAAGCTCAACAAGCACTCAAAGCTTTCGCTGGACAAAATTTTGCGAGTGACCCTCACTCCAGTGGTAGAAAAAATTGTGATGGCCATATTCTTTGTGCTGTTTGTAACAAGGAGCATAATGCTTTTGAACTCCTGTTATCGTATGTTTGCCGTCACTTTTGACGTTTCTACCAACTGGATAATGTTTGTCATTCCCATTGTTGCAACAAGCTATTTTGCTATTGCGCGTGGGTTCAACAGTATTGCGCGTATGGGGCAACTGATGTGCGTAACAATCGTTTTGTGCATTGTTGCGTTGCTATCTTTTACCATACCACAAACGGACTTTGGAGGCATTTTGCCCATAGCCGAGGCTGGTTGGACAAACATCATCAAAACGGCTTTTGAGCGCTCGTTTTGGTTTGCTGACTACATTTTTGTGTACTTTGTGATGGAAAACATCCAGGTCAAAAAGCGCGTCTTTTCGCCAATTTTTACCTCTTTTGCTGTGGGAGCAGTGCTAACAGTGGGTATGAATATCATTTTTGTTGCGTTGTTTGGATCAATCGCGCCGGAAATAAAATTGGCTATGAGCAAAATTTCCGTATTTTCCATTGCGGAAACTACCAACGGCCGTTGGGACTGGCTCACACTGTCGGTGTGGATAATGTCGGTGCTCATCAAAATTGTAATTTTTATCTACTGCGCCTACAAAAGTGGCGAAAAACTGTTTGGTTTGCACTTTACAAAGCCCAACATTTGGACCATTTTGGTAATAACATTGCTTTTGATGTTGCCGTTGTTTGTGTCGGTGGACGATATGGTGCAAAACTTTATGGTGTATTTGCTTGTGCCATTTGCTTTGGTACAGTACCTTTTGCCACTGGCATTGCCACTTTTGACAAAAATTGCCACCAAAAAATTGCCTATGGAGGTGCCAAGTGAGCAGTCTTAAGCGTATTGGCGTAATTTTGCTTGTTGCAACATTGGTAATATTGACATCGGCAAGCTTTATGTCCAACGACATTTTGAATCGCGCAATAATCATCGGCTTGGGCTTGGATTTGTCCGAGGATAATCAACTTGTTGTCACAGCAGAAGTGGTATCCCCAGGTAACGGCAATGAGCAGGTGGGGATGTTTAGTAAAACTATTACTGTCACTGGACAAACTGTTCCCCACGCGATAGGGCTGATTTCTCAAAAAATGGGCAAGGAAGCATCCCTTGGGCAGTGCGCGCTGCTCATCTTGGGGGAGAGTTTGTACACCAAGGTAAATTTTTCACAAGTTGTGGATTTCTTTATCCACTCATACAACTTCAAGGAGTCATCAGCTGTTTGTTGCGCCAAGGGGGAAGCTCGCGAGCTACTTAACTACGGCGAAGCTATGTCGCAAAGCGTGTCGCTTGCTATCATCTCTACCTTGCAACAGCAGTCAAAAAGTGTCGCATTGCCCACAAATTCTCTTTTGCAGTATGCGCGCAGTCAAAAGGAGCTTTCCAAAACGGGTTTTGCCAACTACGTGGAGTTTGTGCCGTCGCCCAACACTGACAGTCAAAACCCAGACAAGGTGCAAGGCTACTTTGTCTACAACAAACTTGTGGTGTTTTGTGATAACCAATTTGTGGACTTTTTGGGCAATGAACTCGTCAAAGGGCTTTCTCTATTGACAAAAAACACAACTGGAGACGTGTTTGTAATCGAGGCGCACGGCGAAAAGCTGACTTTTATTACAAAGGAGAAGAAGGTAGGTATCAAAATTGACAAAACAGATGTGCAAATAAAGGTGGAGTTAAAGTGTCGACTTGCGCGTACCGATGACTTTGGTGCAAATGGGGCGTTGACTGTGCAAACGGAAACGGAGCTTCCCAAGGAGCTACTGCAAGCAGTGCAACAGCAAGCGCTCATGTTGGTGCAAAACTTTGTTGCCTACCAACAACAGCATAATGTAGATTTGATAGCCCTGCACGAAAAATACCGCCAAAAAGATGGCACAACGGACTTTACCAGCAACTTTGCAATGGATGAGCTTACTTTTTCCGTTGAGGTGGATGTTAAACAGAAGTAGTTTCACCAAAGGCGCTGTTTCACGCTCTGGTTGCGTTTTGTACGCTAAACCGACTAATGGGCAATAGACAATTTCTTGTGACTGAGCCTTATCAAACATCAATGACGTGTGCGTAAAAACAACTGTGTGCGCATCTTTTTATTTATGATTGACTATCCCTTGCATTTGTGATACAATTTTTGCACAAACAATTTGTATCTATGGTACAAAGGAGCAATCATGGAATTACTACAATTTCTCAAAAACAGCTACACAGCTTACCACACAACGAAAAACGTATGCGACATTTTGAAAACAAATGGCTTTGCTGAACTTATTCTTGGCGAAAAGTGGGATGTTCAAAAAGGCGGCAAGTACTTTGTCACACGCAATGGCTCCTCAGTAGTTGCCTTTGTCGTTGGCGAAAACAACGCTCTTTCCATTTGCGAAAGTCACACCGACTCGCCAAGTTTCAAGGTGAAAGGCACAAAGCTTGTTGCAAGCGAGGGTGCAAAGCGCTTGAATACGGAAAAATACGGTGGTGGACTCTTGTACACCTACTTTGACCGTCCATTGAAGGTTGCAGGTCGCCTGCTCACCAAAGGGGAAAATGGCGTTAGTCAACAACTTGTTGCAAGCGACTACAACGTGGTAATCCCAAGTTTGTGTGTACATCTCAACCCCACAGCCAACGATAGTTTTGCTGTAAACGTCCAAGTGGACACATTGCCTTTGTTTGCACAAGGAGAAAAGGAACTGTACAAAACTTTGACCGATAGCCAAGTGCTTGATGCTGATTTGTACGTTGTTCCAGCGACTGAGCCATTTTTGGCAGGCGTAGACAACGAATTTTTGTGCTCTCCGCGCTTGGATAACCTTACAAGTGTGTACACATCAGTACAAGCATTGCTAAATTGCACCCCACAAAACATTGCAATGATTGCTTGCTTGGATAACGAAGAAGTGGGCAGTGGCACTCGTCAAGGTAGCCCAAGATTTCTTTCTCAAGTTATTGACAGTTTGTATACCGATGCATTGGGAATGGATATCACTGGTCGCCAAAGTGCTATTGAATGTGGCATGGTGCTTTCTGTGGACAATGGTCACGCTTGCCACCCAGCTCATCCGGAAAAAAGCGATGTTGCTTACAAGGCATATCTCAACAAGGGTATTGTAATCAAACACCACACCAACTACGCAACCGATGGTCTTAGCTCCGCACTTCTCAAAAACATCTTGCAAAACGCTGGTGTTGCCTTCCAAGATTTGTACAACCGCAGTGACTTGCGTTGTGGCTCTACTGTTGGCCTTGCAACCAGTCGTGAGCTTGGCATCAAGACTTGCGATATAGGTATTCCTCAACTTGCAATGCACTCCGCTTGCGAAACTTGTGGTACAGGCGACGTTGACACAATGCAACAAGCGTTGACAGCATTTTTCAATGCAAACCCAAGCGATTTGATGGTAAAGTAGTTTGCAACAACAAACGCAAAATTGGTTGTTAAAATCTAATACGTTAAAAAAAAGCAGACAAAGATCATTCGTCTGCTTTTTGTTTTGCTTTTAGCTCTGCAAATTTGTGCGGAACTGTTTTGTTTTGCAAAAAACTGTCAACAATGGCATCAAAGGGGGTAACTATGAAAGACAAATTGTTCGCACTGTTTTTGGCTGTGGTCATTGTTGTTGTGATGTTGCACTATATGCCCAAGCCTTTGCACAAAGCAATAAATTTGGCCAACGCAACCTGCCAGGTGTTTTGTCGTACAACATCAGCAAGTCACACCGACATTGGTTTTGGCAAAATCGTACAGTGCGGTGGAACTGACTTTGCAAAAGTCTTGGCGCAGTGCAAGGATGTTGACGGAACAAGTTTCTGCTTTGTGGCAACTCAAAATGACCTTGCAACTCTGCTAAACACACTTTCCGTCAATGTGCACACAACGCAAACGCTTGGTAATCTCACAATAGTTTGTGGCTATTCGCCAAAACTCACAGGTGGAGTAATTTTGGATGGCAACAAAACAAACGTGCAAATTGCTTTTGACGGCAACACTATTACCATCGGTAGCCCCTTGATTTTGGGCAGTTATTGATTTGTTCGTTTTGTTTTGGCGAGCTGTATGTATTGTAACCAACACACTTAATGTATGCACATTTTTTTGCAGATTAGCTTCTTTTTGTTAATTTATTCTGTCAAAAAGGCTTTATTTTGACGAAAATTATCAGGACTTTCGCCTAATTTTCTTGACAATTTGTATGTATATTATATATAATTTTGCTGCTGAAATTTAATAGAGGGGTGTTGAATAATGAAAAAACTAACATCTTTGTTTTTGGTGTTACTATGCCTTGTTACAATGGCTGGTTGTGACGGAAACAATCCCCCAGACAACAAAAACACCGATTGGACAATTGTAACACAAGCGACTTGCACTCAAGATGGTTTGCAAGAACGTTACGTAGATGGTGAACTCAACCAAGAAACCATCCCTGCATTGGGACACGACTACGGAGAGTGGACTGTTACGCTTGAAGAAACCTGCGATACCGATGGTAAGCAGGAACGACAATGCTCTCGTTGCACCGCCAAAGAAGAACAAACCATTGATGCTCATCACGTATTAAAGGAAACTTTTACTTTTGACGAAAACTCTCACTACTACGAATGTGAGAATTGTGGCGAAACATTTGACTCCTGCGCACACGACTTTGCAACCACCAAGGAAGACAAATATGCATATATTGACGTATTTATGGAGTTTGGAGATTCGATCAGTAGCATTCTTGACAAAGTAAATATTGGATATGTCGAAACGATGACCTGCAGTGAGTGCGACGTCAAAATCAAGGATGCAAAATTGCTCAGCAGATATTTTTCAGATGACTTCAACGGATGTTCAGAGTATGTTGAAACATTGCAACTGTCAACAAGCAAACTTGGCATTTTGTATGGAAATAGGTTTTATGTTGGCAATGAATATCTCTTTGAATATGATGCCAACCACAACCTAACCAAAGTTCGCTATGGTTATGTATCAAAACCCGATTACTACGTGGAAGCAAACTATACTTATGATGGTGCCAAGTTGAGCCAAATTAGTTTTTCCTCCAAGAACTCAAACGGATGGTTCTACAATTTCTCATACGGAGATGCTGGCATGGTAATAACGAAAGTGACGTCAGCCGGAAAAAACACAGGAATCTACGAATATGACAACAATGGCGTTTTGTATTCGGTCACAATCCCTGCTTGGAGTAGTGTAAATGGTGAAACAGTGGAATACATAAGTGACGAAATGACATTTGATGATGATGGATATGTTGTTCACTCCGTTTGTCGCTATTATTACGATACTGAATTTATTGTCATAGAAAAGAACCACACTAACATGGTAGACTCAAACGGCTTGTTGACGGAAAGTCTAATTACTACCGATTACAATGATGATAATACTAAAGCGGCGGATCAAACATACGCTCTTGCATATAATGATGCGAATCAATTGTTATCATTAACTAAAAAGGATGATAGTAATCCTTATAATTATGCCTATATTTTTGAATATGACGGTAACAAATTGGTTAAAATGAGCTATGTTTACAGCGACTATACCTATATATACTACACATATCAATACAGCGAGAACACTATTCAAGTCTACGATGGAGACAATACGTTGAAATTGGAAGTTGAATACATTTCTGACCGTAATATGGTTGACTAACTTGTAAAAAAAGCTTAAACGAATTTTTGAGCATTTTGTGAACTAAATAATAAAGCACTGGCAAATTTACAATTCGCCAGTGTTTTTTTTGTAAAAAAAAACGTTTTCGTAAATTAAAAATTGCAATCAAAAAAAAAGGGGATTAAAAGTTAGTGTCTGCAAAGATGGATGTGCAAATTTCATATGAGTTTGCCATTTGTGGTCAACGATGGTCGGCATAAAACATTCTGTTGTACTCAAATAACATCAAAATGGTTTGTCGTTGCAGGGTTATCCCAAAATTGCAACGTTTTTGCGTTTTTTGTGAGTAGGTATTTCAAAGCAACAATTTTTGTGCTTTGTGGCAAGTCTTACTTTTCAAAAGACTTTTTTTTTTGTTCGTTGCAATAGCGTTTTTATCAAATAATTTGACAATCTTGTATAAACCCCCAACAATAGGTCAACAATCATATCAAACAATCATGGAGGACAACAATGAATTCAACCAATCAAACAAATAAATTTACAAGATTTTTGCGCAACAACGCAGCGCTTTTGCTACTTATCTTTTGCGTGGTGGCAATTTCCGCTGTGGTAATTGCTGTCAGCGTCACAGACAACACCCCCGATACCCCAGTTGACGGCACACCAGATATCCCTGACGATACCCCAGTGGTGGATAATCCAGTTGACGACACACCCAAACCTGTTATCATCAAGGAGAAGATTTACTTTGCATCCCCAGTGGCTTACCAAAGTGTTGGTATGGACTACACCGATGAAGAGTTGTTGTTTGTGTTCAATGCAACACTCAATCAATGGTCCACGCACAAAGGCATTGACCTGATTGCAAGCGAAAACACCCCAGTTACAGCAATGTACGACGGTACAGTTATCGAAGTGGGCGAAAGCTACGGTATGGGACACTATGTCAAGGTGGATCACGGTGAAAACGTCATTGCAACCTACGCATCCTTGAGTGACATCCAAGTGGTTGCTGGTCAAAACGTTTCCAAGGGTGAAAAGCTTGGCGCAGTTAGTACCACTGCATCTTACGAGTTCAGTGATGGTGCGCACCTGCACTTGGAAGTGATGGAAAATGGCGTATCTGTTGACCCAATGAAGTATGTGGACGGCACAGCGTATCGCGAAGTGGAAAGAACAATTATGGAATAAATCCTATAAAGCAAACCAAAAAGACGAGATATCTCGTCTTTTTTTGCTTTTCAATTTTCCCAAAACACCCCTCTTTCAACAAAAGATTGCAATATTGTTGCCGTTGTGTAGTCTACAATCTGCTTATGAACGTTTACATCGAGTACGCATTTTTGGATAATCTCTCAATGGACTGTTTGATACTGTACCTTGCAACAACGTCACTACGACTGCACGCACAGTGGTATCGCATTTTGCTGGGTGGAGTGGTAGGTAGTGTGACGGCGCTGTTGACTGTCACGCTTGCGGGCGCGCTATTGTACTTGGCAAAGTTTTTTTCTTTGTTACTTATGTGCATTGCAACCGTTGGCTTTGACAAAAAACTTTTTTGGTCTATTTTGGCGACATTGGCATATACCTTTGTGTTAGGCGGAGCAATAGTGGGTATTTTCAATTTGTCGCAGGACAGTTTGGTGGGCGGTGGCATAATCTACCAAAGTGACGTGCCGTTGTTTTGCTATCTTTTTGCAGTGCTTGCAGTTGTTGTAATTGTCAAGTTGATTGTTTTCTACATCAACGATGTCAAAAAGGTGTTGCCAAACGTTGTCAAGTGTCAACTCGTTTTGGATGGTATCCACTCCGTAAATGCTTTGTGGGACAGTGGCAATGGCGCAACCTGTTGCGGTTTGCCGTTGTGTTTTGTCAGCAAAAAATTTGCCGACGTATTTGCCAAACGGATGCTGACCGGCAAAACTAAACAGGTGCACATTTTCACAGTGGCAGGCAGTTCCATCGTTGTTGCTACTAAAGGGCAAGTAGTGGTGGATGGTGTAGCCATTGACGTCTACTTTGCCATTGGCAAAACATCGTCTCTTTATGACGTAATTTTGGCAAGTAGCATTTGCCTAACACAGAGCTCAACCCCAGCCAAAACTCCGTCGTGATTTGATCCATACAAGGCCTACTGTAAGTTTTGTTGTATCAACTTTCAAACACACTCCAACCAACTAATTGGTAGCCTAATGCACACAAAACCAAACACTTTACCGCAATTTATCCACAAGGAGAATTTTATGAAACTTTTGTCGCTGTTGAAACTACTTTTGCAAAAACTCTGTCTTTCTCAAAATGCCGTCAACTACCTTTGCGGTAACGAGGCATTGCCACAACCTTTGACGGCCGAGCAGGAGGCCGACTACTTTGCCAAAATGAGCCAAGGTGACGACCTTGCGCGCGATAAACTTGTGGAGCACAACCTGCGCCTTGTGGTATTTTTGGCAAAAAAGTTCGAAAGCAGTGGCGTGGATATGGAAGACCTAATTTCGGTGGGGACCATTGGGCTCATCAAAGCCATCAACAGTTTCAAGGCGGAAAAACAAATCAAACTTGCCACCTACGCCAGCCGTTGTATCGAAAACGAAATACTGATGTATCTGCGCAAGCTTTCCAAAATCAGGCAGGAAGTCAGCCTTGACGAGCCACTAAACGTCGATGGCGAAGGCAACGAGCTACTGCTTGCTGACATTTTGGGTACCGATGCCGATGCAATCTACAATGATGTGGAAAATCAAGTGGAGCGCAAGCTTTTGCACGAAGGTCTTTCAAGACTGACCGCGCGCGAAAAGCAAATCATCGAAATGCGCTTTGGCTTGGATGGCGGTGACGAACGCACTCAAAAGGAAGTAGCTGACCTTTTGGGTATTTCTCAATCGTACATATCTCGCTTGGAAAAGAAAATAATCTCTCGCTTGAAAAAGGAAATTGCCAAGTTGGTGTAGTTAGGGTGGACGTTTATTTGTCCAGCATAGGTAGAAATAGGGTACGTCCCGCCCCCAATATTGCTGTGCTATTGCATTGTTTGTAACAAAACATTTGCAATATATCGCACACAATGATATAATTAGTAAAACTAATACACAAAAACAAAACTAATTTACTAAAGGTAAAATCTATGCGCAAATTTTTAGCAATTTTATTGGTGCTTGTGTTGGTGTTTTCCATCTTTGCTTTGGTTGCTTGTAACATAGACAATGGCAATGATGACGATATCCCCAACAATGGTGGCACAACCAATGGCGGAACAGATGTTGGTGGAGACAACAGTGGCAATGACAACACCGGCGACAACACCGGAAACAACGGTGGCAATACCGACTCTGGTGACGATAACACTGGCGACAACAACGATAATAACGGCTCCAACGACAATACTGGTGGAGATGATGTCATTGTTGAAACTCGTTACGTAGACCTTTACGCAGTAAACGATTTTCATGGTGCGACAGACAAATTGGCAAAAACTGCCGGATTTCTCAAAGACAAAAAGGAAGGCAATACCATCATTTTGAGCTCTGGAGATATGTTCCAAGAAACGCTTGAGTCCAACTGGAACTACGGTGCGTTGGTAAATGACTGTATGCAAGAAATTGGCTTTGAGTGCATGACCATAGGCAACCACGAGTTTGACTGGGGGTTGGCAAAGTTAGAGGAATTATCCAAGCAAACCTCCGTCAAGTTTTTGGGAGCGAACATCTATCACTGGGATCGTAACACCGGTTGGGGGACTTTTGCTGACGAAATTGCTGAGCCATATTACATCCGCACATTGGATAACGGTTTGAAGGTTGGCATCATTGGTGTTATCGGTAGCGATCAAATCACTTCCATCAATGCTAACCTTGTGCAAACCATCGGTTTCAAAGATCCAGGCGAGGTTGTGCCAGAGCTTTCCAATAAACTCCGCACCGAAGAAAAGTGCGACGTTGTAATTTTGAGTATTCATAACGGCGTAAACTCACAAGACTACACAATAGGCACCATCGATTTTAGTTGGAACGTTGCCGACTATGCCGATGCAATTTTTTGCGCACATACTCACCTCAAGGAGCTTGAAGAAAAAAGCGGTGTTCCATTTATACAAGGTGGCTCATCGGGCGAGTATGTGTCAAGCGTGCGTCTTTCTGTGGACAAAGATGGCAACGTTGAGTGTGTTAATGTGCGAAACATTTCATACAGCAACAGCTGGACGGAAGATGCAACTGTCGCCCAAATGGTCGCCGACTCCAACAGTCAAATTGCCCCAATCGCAAACCAAACTTTGACAACAGTAGATGGCTATTTCAACAAACAAGGCGAGTATGGAGTTCCACGTTTGGTAAGCAAAGCCATTGCCGAGTTCGCCAAAGCTCAAGGCTACGATATCGACATGGCAATGACCAACCAAGCTCGTAGCAAGGTGTCCAGTGGCGCTCTTACCTACACCGAACTTTTCCATGCACTTCCATTTGACAACATCGTCTACATTGCCGAGGTCAGTGGCAGTGATTTGCTTCGTCAAGCAAATTACGGCAATTTCTGGCGCGTGACGGATGAACCCATCACTTACGACGGAACCTACACCATAGCCGTCATCGACTACGTATTGTTCCATCAAAACAGCAGTCGCCAGTACGACTACTTCCCTTCGGCATTTGCAAACGGCAAAACACCAATAGCACTCGTCACTGACGAAAACCCACTTTTGAACTATCGCGATATCACAAAAGCTTATCTTTTGCAAGAAATAACGGTAAGTGCAAGTGATTTTACCAGTGCAAATGTTCACTGTGACAAAAGCCAACTTGGGCAAAGTGTCACTTTCAATGATGCACAAATTGAGGCAAGCAGTGCAATCAATGGCTTATTGGCGGGTCTATTTGCTTGGTAGTAGTTGCAAACAAATTTTGCATACAACAATTTTGAACACAATACATAGCGCACAAAAGTCAGTACATTTTGCTGGCTTTTTTGCAATTTGCTACAACTTGCAACGCATTTTGTCAACATCCACCAAAACAAACAGTTGATTTTTTGCAAAGTTTAGTGTATAATACCACTACTGCACTAAGTGGGGAGCTAGCGGTGCCCTGTAACTCGCAATCCGCTACAGCGAGGCTGAAAGGTTACGGAAGGTTTTTGGTGTGGAAAGCAGGCTCTTGCAAGGAGTGTTGATACCAAGGTCTTGTGCAATGTGATACTGCGAACCGTGTCAGGGTGGGAACACAGCAGCACTAAACAGTTTGAGCGTGTGCCACGAGGTAGCTTTGGAGTAGCCACCTACAAGAATACCGTTTCGGTATCAATCATCGACCGTAATCGTGCAGTCACAGATAACAACGCGACAGATTTCAATCTGTCGCTTTTTTGTTTAGGCTCGCTCACAACATCCTGTTGTCTTTTGGTGGCAAAATAACTGCGCAATCTCCCACATTTTGCTCGGTCACAGACCTTCCAGGTATGCTCCCTTGCAACAATGTGGTTCTTGCTTGTATTTTGGCCACCAAACCGCTATCGCTAAACAACAATCTGTTGTTCGCTCGCCTTGCTCTTTGCAACATCTTGTTGTCTTTTGGTGGCAAAATAACTGCGCAATCTCCTACATTTTGCTCGGTCACAGACCTTCCAGGTATGCTCAACGTCGCAACTAACGCAATATTGTTCGCAACGATGTAGTAACATCATTGCTCGCTTTTGGCGTTGTTGCTCGTCCCACAAATCAGCATTTGATTTGCGGGGACCCCATTGTTGCAGTGTGGTTCTTGCTTGCGTTTTACTCGTCAAACCACAGCCTCTCGCTTTGGGAGAGGTGGCAGCCGCAAGACTGACGGAGAGGGCGGCTAACCAACCATTCCTTGCTCGCTCGCCTTGTTCTTCGCAATATCTTATTGAAAGAAAATGCGCCTTTTGCGCTCGCAAGGCCTTATTTTTTCAAAATTGGCTCCAATCACTTGACAAGATGGGGGGGGGGGTAGGTGTATCATTTACGTATAAAATAAAATAAAATTTTGTGCATTACAAAACAAAATTTAGGGAGGAAACTATGAACTTGAAAAAACTTTTATTCGGCAGAGTGGAAAACGTCAACGAATTTATTGACAAAAGCAATTCTAAAATTTTGAAATATGCCTTTTGGATTAACGTTGCAATTTTGTTTGTTGTTTTTAACTTTTTAGGTGGTAATGCAGGTTTGCGCATTTGGGCAAGCACTGGCGACTTTCGCGAGTTTTTCCAATTGTTTGGGGAAATTATTCAAGGCCCCGGAGTCATTAACCTTGTGGGTACGATATTGACCATCATTTTTACTGCAACTTTACTATTTATTTGTGTTTTGCGTGGCAAACACACAAAGGAACTCAACGAAAAGTTTTGGGAGTACAAATCTACCATTGAGTCTGACGAAAATTTGATGGCGCAATATGATGCTTGCTATCGCAAAAGAGCAAAAAACTACGTTTTGGTAAATGGATTTTTCCATGCCAAGGACAAAGATTCTCGTGTCAAAAACGGCTACAAATCTAACACAGTTGCTTGCTTGTGGCTAACAATCTTTATTTGTATCGGTGCGTTGGTGCTTTTGTTCTCTTTCGCATTTTGGAGAGTTTTCAGTATGCAATGGGCACAAGAGTTGTTTATGATGCGTGGTTCAAGCTGGCTGTTTTTACTTTGTGTTGTGTTGCCAATCATTTACGTTTGGTACACGAAAAAAAGATTTGCCTCCCACAAGTACTACGTTGCAAACGTAACAGCACAGGCCCTTTTTGACGAAAGCTACGGCGTAAACTTTGACGAGGGCTTTATGAACTACATCAATGCTGACAAAAAACTGTCCAACCTTGCTGTTAAGTATCAAGAAAGACACACCAAGGGCAGACTTTTTGCATTGTGTGCAACTTGGGAAGACCGCTTGATTTTTGGCGGATTTATTGCAGTGATGTTCATCTACGTGTGGATTGTTGTGTGGCTTCTTGCTGTAATTACCAAAGGATTTTTGGGCGATTCCCTAAGTTCGTCAAGTTCCAGCTCGTACAGTAGTTCATCCAGCAGCTATGACAGCGATTATCAAACGGCCGCTGCCCCCGCAAAGAGATTGGTGCTTGTAGGTCGTGGATGGAACGAGTACTACGAAATTGACGGAAGGGACATCCGTGAGGGCTTGGGTACCCCTTACGGAAGAATAGTTAACGGCTACGAAGTTCACGGCAACGAAATTTGGTACCAAAAAGACGGCCAATGGAAAACAATGGCGCGCATTTCTACCGATGGTAGTGACGGCAGTGTAATGTACTCCTACGACTACGAAGGGGAAAAAATCTTTGAGAGATACGAGTGGAAAGCGTAGTAGGTTAGTGCTTTTCGCAGACATAAATCTTACAAAATTAAAAATAACACACATTTTTACAGGAAGATCTCATCGCAGGGGTTTTCCTGTTTTTTTGTGCAAGTTGCCTTTGGGGTGCATATTGTACTTTGCTTGACAGTTTGCCATCGCAATGGTACAATTATCTTACTACAAATCAAGGAAAACAACTATGCTTAAAGAAAAAATTGATCGTATCAACTTTCTCGCTAAAAAAGCCAAAACTGAAGGCCTTACTGATGCGGAAAAGCAAGAGCAACAACAACTCCGCAAAGAGTACATTGCAGAGTGGCGTTTGGGAATGACACAGGTGCTGGACAACACCTACATCATGGACGAAAAGGGCAACAAAAAGAAGTTGACACCCAAAAATTAGCAACAACCCAAAAACAGTTGCAAAAATGCAACATTTTTGCTAAAATACTTTCATAAATGCGCTACAAAGAGGACAACGCTTTTGTAAAACGTGCACACAGAGAGTTTGCCAAACGCTGAAAGGCAAATTGCAACGCTACAAAAGATATCACCTACCAAGCAGACAAACTGAATTTGCAGTAAGTTTGTACGGATTGAACTCACGTTATCGAGTTCGGGTATAACTCACTTTTACCAAAGTGAACGTACTTGTTTGAAATGGTCAATGCCACCATTGTATTCTTATGCAATCAACGTGGGCGTGTTTTCAAACACGTCCATTTTTTATTGTTTTTTCTCGATAGCTATGTGCTTTTTGATGGAAAATTGACAACGCAAGACTTTACAAAGGCTCCCACTTTGGGGGAGCTGTCACGATAGTGACTGAGAGGGTCAATGGCTTACTACGGACGACTACAGGTCGACCCTACCACATAGCACCAATACAATCACAAATCTAACAAAAAATAACTCCAAAGGAGACAAACAACTATGTCAAAGTACACAAAGGTTAGTAGCAGTCTTAACTTTGTCGAAAGAGAACAACAAGTGCTTGAGTTTTGGAAACAAAACAAAGTTTTTGAGCAAACAATGGCCAAAGGCGAAGGTTCTTTCACCTTTTACGATGGTCCACCAACAGCCAACGGAAAGCCACACATTGGTCACGTTTTGACACGTTCCATCAAGGACTTGATCCCACGTTACCAAGTGATGAAAGGCAAAAACGTACTCCGCAAAGCAGGTTGGGATACTCACGGCTTGCCCGTTGAGTTGGAAGTAGAAAAAATCCTTGGTATCGATGGCAAAAAGCAAATTGAAGCCTACGGTATCGAGCCATTTGTTGAGCAATGCAAAAAGTCCGTTTGGAAGTATCTTGGCGAGTGGGAGCAACTATCCGACCGCGTTGCTTACTGGGCGGATATGGAACATCCCTACATCACCTACGATAACAACTACATCGAAAGTGAGTGGTGGGCTCTCAAAACCATCCACGAAAAGGGTCTTTTGTACAAAGGTTTCAAAATTGTGCCTTACTGCCCACGTTGCGGAACGGCGCTTTCCAGCCACGAGGTTGCACAAGGCTACAAGGACGTAAAGGAAAAGTCCGCAGTTGCAAAGTTCCAACTTGTTGACGCTCCAGACACCTACTTCCTTGCTTGGACAACAACTCCTTGGACATTGCCAAGTAACGTTGCACTTTGTATGAACAAAGACTTCGACTACGTAACAATCCAAGTGGAAGATGGCACAAAGTACATTTTGGCAAAGGAACTACTTTCCAAGCACTTTGAAGAAGGTACATACACAGTTTTGGAAACAAACAAAGGTAGCCACTTCGAGCGCGTTCATTACAAACCATTGTACAGCTGGGCAACCTTTACGGAAGACGCTTACTACGTAACAAACGATGACTACGTAACATTGACTGACGGTACAGGTATTGTACACATCGCACCTGCCTTTGGTGAAGACGACGCAAACGTTGGCCGTAGATACAACCTGCCACTTGTTCAACTTGTTGGCGAAGACGGCAAGTTTGTTCCCGGTTGTGGCGAACTCACCGACGTTTTCTGCAAGCACGCAGACAAATGGATTTTGGCAGATCTCAAAAACCGCGGTTTGTTGTTTAGCGAGCTGATGTTTGAGCACAGCTATCCACATTGCTGGCGCTGTGACACTCCACTTATCTACTACGCACGCAAATCTTGGTTTATCAAGATGACAGCTGTCAAAGACCAACTTTTGGCATCCAACGCAACAGTAAACTGGATTCCACCAACAATCGGCACAGGTCGTATGGGCAACTTCTTGGAAAACGTCATCGACTGGGGTATCTCTCGTGACCGCTACTGGGGTACACCTTTGCCTGTTTGGGTATGTAACAAGTGTGGCAAAGTGCACGTAATTGGCAGTAGAAAAGAACTTGCCGACAAGTGCGGTTGTGACGAAAACATCGAACTCCACCGTCCATTTATTGACGAGTGCAAGTGGGAGTGCGAGTGTGGTGGCACTTACGAGCGCACACCAGAGGTTATCGACTGCTGGTTTGATAGCGGCAGTATGCCTTACGCACAATTCCATTACCCATTTGAAAACAAAGACCTGTTTGAGCGCAACTTCCCAGCAGATTTCATCAGTGAAGCGGTTGACCAAACTCGTGGTTGGTTCTACACACTTTTGGCTGTATCCACGTTGCTATTTGGCAAAGCTCCTTTCAAAAACTGTATTGTTTTGGGTCTTGTAGGCGACGAGCACGGTGTAAAGATGTCCAAGCACAAGGGCAACGTTGTTGACCCATGGGAGTGCTTTAACAAGCAAGGTGCTGACGCAGTACGTTGGTACTTCTACACAGCAAGTTCTCCATGGCTGCCAAGTCGTTTCTACCACGAAGCTGTATCGGAAACCCAACGTAAGTTCCTTGGTACACTTTGGAACACCTACGCGTTCTACGTTTTGTATGCCGACATTGACGACTTCGATCCAAGCAAGTACAACCTTGCTGATTGCGAGTTGACACTTATGGACAAGTGGCTACTTTCCGAAGTAAACCAACTTGTAAAAACTGTTGACAAAGGCCTTGCCAACTACGAAATCACCGAAACTGCTCGTGCAATCGAAAAGTTTACAGATATGCTTTCCAACTGGTATGTTCGCCGTGGTCGTGAACGCTACTGGGGTAGTGAGTGGACTGCCGACAAGCAAGCTGCGTACCTGACTTTGTACACAACTTTGGACACTCTCGTGAAGGTTGCAGCGCCATTTGTACCATTTATCACCGAAAGCATCTACCAAAACATCACAGCAAACTGCTTTGACGATGCTCCACGCTCCGTACACCTTTGCGACTTCCCAGTGGCAGACGAAAGCCTGATTGACCACTCCTTGAACGAACAAATGGAAAAGGTCCTTGACCTTGTTGTTTTGGGACGTTCCGCCCGTAACGCAGCCAACGTCAAAAACCGTCAACCACTTGCGGCAATGTACGTTGCAACCAGTGGGGAACTCAGTTCTGACATGGTAGATATCATCGCAAGCGAACTCAACGTAAAACAAGTTGTTCGCGTTGCTTCTGCCGAAGAGTTTGCCGATTACGAAATCAAACCACAACTCCGCACAATCGGTCCAAAGTACGGCAAGTTCCTTGGACAAATCCGCAACCTGTTTGCAAACCTTGGTGACGAAGCACGCAAAGTTGTTGCAAACGTGGCAAATGGTGGCAGTCACACATTTGTAATTGATGGCAACGACATTGTTGTTACCGAAGCTGACCTTTTGATCTCCACAAAGAACAAGCAAGGTTTCTCTGTTGTTTCCGACTACGGCGATACAGTTGCATTGGATGTCAACTTGACACCTGCACTTGTAGAAGAAGGCCTTGTTCGCGAAATTATCTCAAAGGTACAAACAATGCGCAAGGATAGCGACTTTGTTGTGACAGACCACATCCATATCGGCTACCAGGCGGACGAAACATTGGCACAAGTGTTTGAAGCAAACGCTTGCGAAATTGCATCTGCAACTCTTGCCAACTCCGTTGCGCTAGCAACAAGTGGCACATTCGAAAAACAATGGGACGTAAACGGCCACAAGTTCACATTGTACCTCACAAAGGCGTAATGTTGATGTAATCAAAATTTGAATAAACAAAATAAAACCCCAGCAGACGACAAATCTGATGGGGGTTTTTTATAGTCCTTGTACTACTTGTATATTTATTCAATTTTCGCACAATTTCATATTGACATTCGTAGGAGATATAGTATAATTATATTGCAATAAAATTATTAAGAGGTCTCTGTGAAACAAAAAAGTAAATTTTTGGCAATAGTATTACTCTTAGCGCTTACCATAAGTGTTTTATCATCACTTCCTATTACATTTGCAGAAGAGGCAGATGCTCTATTGGAAGCTGATGTATCTGCTATACCAAATAATTATCAGTCACAAATCCAAGTGACAAACACAGAAGATACTATCACATACTCAGGTCAAGAAAAATCTTTCACGTATAGTCGTGGTAGCTTTGATTCTACAACAATACTCCAACAAATTTAACTTTGCAAAACGATACCGTTTGGCTCAGTTTTATTCCGAAATGCGATGGATATTATACATTTACAACTACAGGAACGATGGATTCCTATCTAACATTGTATGATGATAACTACAATAAATTCACTTTCGACAATGACGATGGCGTAAACTACAATGGTTTGATAGAAATCTATTTGGTTGGTGGCCAAACGTACTACCTGAATGTAAGACAATACTCTTTTGGTAGCGGACAATGCTCGGTGTATGCGAGTAAACAGTACGAAATCGTATATAACGAAATTGTTCAACCACACTTCTACATTGATGTAGAGTATGAATCCCCACAATTTTTCCGCTTTACCACAACTGAGACCAAGAGTTACACTTTTACGTTGGAAAAGGAAATGTTTGGCGATCCGGTAATGGAATTGTACAATTCTTCTTGGGTATTATTGACATCAGATGATGATTCTGCAGACGACTTTGATCCTCTGATTACCTACACTTTGCAAGCAGGGCAAACTTACTACATCAAAATCCGCGGCTATAATGGAACTGATGAATATGGATATTTATACTTTGAATAAGGAGGCAATGTATGGAAAGCTTGATTAAACGTGATTTGATAAATATAGCTCGTTTTATTGCCCTTTTGGGTTTGTTGGCATCATATATTCCAAAGTTCAAGGGGTTTGATGGAGATGTGGGCTACAGCTGGTTTGTTTCTTTTGCGTGGTTTGCTTTGTTGGTATGGACTGATTACTCAAAATCTTGGAAAATCTTGGATGACGAAACAAAAACAAAATTTTGGATTACAGGTACTGTTGTACTATGTCTGCAACTTATTTGTTGGGTATATATTTTGATTGAACATCTCCTACACACAGTTACCATCACTTGGGTAGGAATACTTATTACTTCAATTGGCTGGGCTCTAATCGGTGGAATCTACCTACTTATTGGTCTAACCAAGACAAAAGACGAAAGCAAGATGTAGTAATGCATTGTGCATTGAAAATTATTTACAAGACAAATAAGACTGCCACAAAGTATGCTGTGGCAGTCTTTTTATGTAGTGTATTGTATTCTTGAAACGTCAAAGTCTATACTTACAACTACTCAATCTCCACCCACTCCGTTTGGATGTGTTGGTGGCTTGTGGCAATGGCGATGTGGTAGTGGGCTTTGTCGTAGGTAAAGCTTGTCTCCACAAAGTGCGCGGTGGTGGTGTCGATGTTGTGTGTCACAAATGCGGGCAGGTCCAACTTTTTGAACAGTGCTTCCTTTTTGCACCAAAGGGAAAGTATTTGCTTGTTATCCAAGATGGGCACAAAGTTTCCCTTTTCGTTGATTAGTATGTTTCCCCCAGCCAAAGTGCGAATTTCCTTGTCTGATGCAATGCGCACGAGAAGTTTTTTGTGGAACTTGCGTGGCTCGTACTTTTGCAAATCCATACCAATGGGCTTTTGGTCCACAATCACGGCGCACAGACCATTGCTGTGGGATATGGATAGGAAAAATCCATCGCACACCCATTTGCCATTGCTGTTTTGGTGGATATCAAAGGTTTCAAATGGCACGCCAAAAGTGTGTTCAATGGCGTATTCGAGCAGTTGCCAACTGGTGTATTTTTCCAGCTGGGTGGCAACACTTTTGCATTTGTCAATTTCCGCTTGACGTGCGATATTGTCCACTTTTTGCACCTTTGTCGCAAGTTTGCACACAAAAAGTCGTGGAGTATTTGGTTTTTGGTTGATGTTTTGCATATCTCAATTATATTGCAATAGGCACAAATTGTCAACAATCAAACAATCGTTCAAAAACAGTTGAAAAAACTACGCATTTGCATTATAATATATTCAACAAAATTTGCGCAATTTTGCGCACAAGGAACAACAATGAAAATCAACAACGAATGGAAAGATTACCAAATCATTGCCACTGGCGATGGCGAAAAACTTGAGCGTTGGAAGGACGTAGTGCTGTTGCGTCCCGACCCACAAGTCATTTGGCACGCGCAAAAGCCACTGCACACTATTGTCAAGCCAGATGCACGCTATCTTCGTTCCAGTTCTGGCGGCGGACACTGGGAGTACAACCGCAAAATCCCCGAAGAGTGGAATGTTTCCTGGCGTGATTTGACATTTTCCGTCAAGCCAATGGGCTTCAAGCACACAGGTTTGTTTCCAGAACAAGCGGCAAACTGGGCAATGATGATTGACTTGATCAAAAACGCCAACAGACCCATCAACGTTTTGAACTTGTTTGCCTACACAGGTGGTGCAACTGTTGCTTGTGCAAGCGCTGGCGCAAGTGTTTGTCACGTAGATGCAGCCAAGAACATGGTAGAGCGTGCTCGCGAAAACGTTGCGTTGTCAGGTCTTTCCGACAAACCCATCCGCTACATAGTGGACGACTGTCGCAAATTTGTAAAAAGGGAAATCAACCGCGGACGCAAATATGACGCAATCATCATGGATCCACCAAGCTACGGCAGAGGAGCTAACGGCGAAGTGTGGAAGATCGAGCAAGATATTTGCGACTTTGTTGAGCTGTGCGCTGGTGTTTTGTCCGACAACCCACTGTTTGTACTCATCAACAGCTACACAACAGGTTTGCAACCTGCAGTTTTGTCCAACATTTTGAAACGTTCCATCAAGCACGATGGCGACGTTTGCGCATACGAAGTTTGTCTGCCCACCGACGAAGGCATCGTTTTGCCTTGTGGTGCAAGTGGACTTTTCACATCAAAAGGAGCAAAAAATGGCTAAAAACTTTACAATGGATGACGTAACAATCCTTCACGAAGATAACTCAATCTTGGTAGTGGTAAAGCCACAAAACATCCCCAGTCAAGCTGACTCCAGCGGCGATATGGACTTGTTGACTTTACTCAAAAACTACATCAAGGAAAAATACAACAAGCCAGGCAACGTTTACCTTGGACTTGTACACCGACTTGACCGCCCAACAGGTGGCGTTATGGTATTTGCAAAAAATAGCAAGTCTGCCGAGCGCCTTTCCAAACAAATTGCCGAAAGAGAAATGGTCAAGCAATATCTCACAACAGTACTTGGCTCACCCGTTGACCGCAAGGGTACACTTGTAAACTATCTCAAGAAAAACGCTCTTACAAACAACGTGTACGTTGCAACATTTGGCGACCACGATGCAAAGCGCGCGGAACTATCCTACGAAGTGTTGGAGCAAGGGGAGTACACATCTCTTGTAAAGGTGCAACTTGGCACAGGACGCTCTCACCAAATTCGTGTGCAATTTTCCGCAATCAACTGCCCAGTTTGGGGCGATATGCGCTACGGTGGAGACGTTATGGGCAAAGGTCACAACCTTGCGCTTTGGGCGTACCGTTTGGAGTTTGACCACCCAATCTCCAAGGAACACATGGTGTTTGTTGCTTACCCACCACAAAAACAACCTTGGACACAATTTGACGTTGCCAAGCACGTTGAGCAATTTGGCAACGACTCGGAAGAGGACGGTATCCCACTTTACACCAAGCCACAAACAAGCGAAAACTTGGACTAACAACGTCAAAAGTGGCAATTTAGTTGAGACTTTTGTACAAGGCACAGTCTACCATTTAACGCTTGTAGAATACAACCCAAAAGATTTCCCAGCAGATTTTTCTGCTGGGTTTTGTTTTTGCGCTGTGTGAGGTCTAATCATCCGTCACGCTTACCCAACCAACTTGAAAAGGGCAAGGGCAATCAACGTAAATGCGGAAAGTCTGTTTGCCTGTTCAATTTGCACCTTGCTTGCAAGCTTTTGTCCAAGCAGTACAGCAACAAAGTGCCCAATGGTAATTGTCATGGGAGCAAGCAATCCAAAGTTGTGCAATGCAAGCGAAAGGTTTGCTACTGCGCCATCCAACCCTACGGTAAAGCCTATCGCCCAACACTCCTTGGTTGTAAGGCTTTGCAGTGTGCAAAATTCGTCACTTTTGTTGAGATTGCCCACTCCCAAGCAAAACAACAACAGCGCAGAAAGCTGGTCCACGTAGTTGTTGAGATATTTTTGTAAAACTGCTCCCACAATGGTGGAAATACCGCACAACAGCAGTGTGGCAATGGCAACTATAGCCGGTAACGAAAGGTCACTTTTTTTGTCCAAACAAACGCCAAAACCCACCACAAAGCTATCTATGGATACGGCAATGGCAGTAAAAATCAGCAAAGAAAAATATGTCAAAATGTCTCCTTTTGCGTTGTATTTTTTTTTGGGGGGGGCTATATTTTACAGTATGATATCTTTCAAGACTCTGTCACAAACGATATTTGCATTTTGCTTGTCAAAAACGCTTTGCCGACAGATCACTTTTGCGATGTTGCCGTTTAGGCTTTTTGTTTGCGCGAGACAACGCAGTTGGTTTTTCTTTTTTTGGCGTTAGGTTTTTTACCATCAAACAACTGCGATTTTGCAAAAACTGTGGCGTACTTGGCAAAAAGACAAAATTTACCCCTGTTATTGTTCAATATCTTGCGCCAAATCGTTGACAAGAACCGCCCCTTTGCGGTAAAATATGTGCATAATGTGGTGGAATGCCCCCACAACAAAAAGAGGGCAAGCGCGCCCTTTGGAGGAATATCGTGAAAAAGATTTTTAGTTTGATTATTGCACTTACATTTTTGGTTAGCATCTTTGCTGTATCCGCAGTTGCAGTAGCGGAAGTTACAACTCGCACGGTTACAGTAGGTGATCTTGGAAATGTTTATTTGATGGATAAAGTTGGCTCTGACAGATATCTCGAGGACGTTGCAGATTTCAAAGGTTGGCTCACAACAACTGAAGATGTAAAAAGCGTATTTACTGGCATCAACTTTGCTATGGATGGTGACGCAGACTACGACAACGATGCGGAATACGACACAGTTCGCCTTGAGTACTGCACGGGCGACCCAAGATACCAAGACAACTGGGTAAATGACGAAGAAACTCTTGTTGTTGGCGAAGGTGGCACAAGCTTTAACCTCAAGCTTTCTGGTTGGGTTTCCTTCCGTTACAGCGCAACTTACGAACCATCAGATGATGCAGAAGAAGAAACCGTATACACAGAAAAATTTGTTTTGTACGTTGTTGATGCAACTGCTCCCATACTTGAAAAGGGCACAACTCTTGCAGACAAAGAATCCGCTGGCATCACAGTTGGCAATTCATTTACAGTATCTACAGCTTCCACTTATGTCAAGGTAACAGATAGCTCCACTTACACAACATCTTACGTTATCAAAAAGCTCATCAATGGCGAATACGTTGTAGTTTACAGCAGTGTTGATGGTTTGAGCGAAGACTACGAAGGCACAGATATCAAGAGTGGCACAATCACTCCAACAGCTGATGACGTTTTGGAAAAGGCTACTTACCAAGTTGTTTACTCTGTAACAGATGCAAACGGCTACGTAAGTGAAGACCTTGTTGCAGAACTCAAAGTAAACGCTGCAACCGAAGACGTTGAAGAAGAAAAGAAAGTAAACGTTTGGAAGATTGTTTTGTACTGCATCGCAGGACTTGCTGCAGTTGGTCTTGTTATAGTAATTTTCTTTGTAAAGACAAAGCAACCAACTAACGAGCGTATTGTTTACACCGAAGACACAAACAACGACACACCAAGCGACAAATAAGCTTGAAAATGTAAAAGCAGATTGACACAATCAGTCTGCTTTTTTCAACGGCTCCGTCACAAACTCTGGTTGCTTTTTGACTGCAAGACGACTGCGCAATCTTCCACATTTTACTCGGTCACAGACCTTCCAGGTATGCTCAGCGTCGCAACTAACGCAATATTGTTC
>CAZHMU010000007.1:0-92639 GCA_964533825.1 uncultured Oscillospiraceae bacterium | reverse complement strand
TGCCTTCGGTAAGACCAGTTGATGTGCAAGTTGCATCAACGGCTGCATCAACAACTACTTGGTGTTCAAGTGCTGCAACTGGACGAGTTTCTTTGTGGACGCAGTTTGCGCACTCGCGAGTGTCTTCGCCAGCAACTTTGCACTTTGGTGCGATTGTTTGATACCACTCGCCGTAGCTGTGGCCTGTTGCGTTTGTGTGGCTGTCTACGTAGCTATCGCCACAGTGACAGGTGTGTGTTGTGTAACCATCATCCAAGCAAGTTGGAGCTGTTACAACGGAAGTGTAACTGTGACCTGTTGCTTCGATGGTTTGTGTTGTTCGAGAAATTTCCGCATTACACTTTGTGCAGTATACTACACTCTCGTAAGAACCTTCTTCGGTGCAGGTTGCGTCAACTGTGTTTTCATTGACAGCATCAGCAGATGTGTGAGGCGCAAGCTCAAGTGCGACTGTTTCTCTGCCGAGTTCAGTCGTACATACTGAACAGTATGTTACAACCTCTTTGGAGCCTGCTACTGAGCAAGTAGACTCGATGAGATTTTCTTCTTTGGTTGCCTTGGTGTGAGCAAGTTTTTCAACAACTTCTTGTGCTACAAGAACTTCGTCACAAGCGGAGCAGTGTTTGCCTTCGGTAAGACCAGTTGATGTGCAAGTTGCATCAACGGCTGCATCAATTACTGGAGTGTGCGCTGCAACTACGTAGTAGTCGTTAGCATCCTTGTTTGCACAGTAACCTTCTGCTACAAAGTTGTTGTTTGCACCAGCTGGCTCTGTTGTTGTGTTGGATGGGTCAAAGTTGTAGAACTCGCCACCCTTTACAATGATTGTGCCAGGAAGAGTGTCGTTGTGGTTGAGTGTCCATGCTGGTGTTTGGGCAATGAACGTACCACCATTGATTTCTACTACACCACCGTTCTTGACATAGATAAGGTCAAAGTGGTCGTTGGTGTTGTCTGTGGATGTTGCACCAACGTTGGTAAATGTGCCACCATTGATGATTACTTTACCACCATCGGCCCAAATTGCAATGTTGTAGTTGTTGTTGCCTACGCCATTGATTGTGCCGTTGCCAATGATTGTGAGTTCGCCGCCTGCCACTACGTGGAATACTCCGTCGCCTGCGGTGTCGTTTGTTACTGTAATATTGTTACCATTGAGATCAACTGTAACTTGCTTGTTAACAACAATAGCCGTTTCTTCGTTTACATCGTTTGCAATAACGATTGTGTCGCCAGCCTTAGCTTGAGCCAATGCGTCAGAAACAGTTTCGTATCTTGTGCCATTGAGTGTTGCGTCAACTGTAAGTTTGTCGGTGTAATCTGCTACGTAACTGTCGCCACAAACGGAGCAGGTGTATGTTGTGTAGCCTTCTGCATCGAATGTTGGTGCTGTTACTACTGCATCATACTTGTGTCCTTTTGCTGGAACAACTTCTTGTGCTACAAGAACTTCGTCACAAGCGGAGCAGTGAGAACCTTCGGTAAGACCAGTTGATGTGCAAGTTGCATCAACGGCTGCATCAATTACTGGAGTGTGCGCTGCAACTACGTAGTAGTCGTTAGCATCCTTGTTTGCACAGTAACCTTCTGCTACAAAGTTGTTGTTTGCACCAGCTGGCTCTGTTGTTGTGTTGGATGGGTCAAAGTTGTAGAACTCGCCACCCTTTACAATGATTGTGCCAGGAAGAGTGTCGTTGTGGTTGAGTGTCCATGCTGGTGTTTGGGCAATGAACGTACCACCATTGATTTCTACTACACCACCGTTCTTGACATAGATAAGGTCAAAGTGGTCGTTGGTGTTGTCTGTGGATGTTGCACCAACGTTGGTAAATGTGCCACCATTGATGATTACTTTACCACAATCGGCCCAGATTGCAATGTTGTAGTTGTTGTTGCCTACGCCATTGATTGTGCCGTTGCCAGTGATTGTGAGTTGTGCGCCTGCCAATACGTGGAATACTCCGTCGCCTGCGGTATCATTGGTTGCTGTAATGTTGTGACCGTTGAGATTGATTGTGGTTGCAATGTCGCCTTCAAGCTCGATTGTGCTTGCGATATCAATATCTGCAACAAGTTTTACGCTGTAACCAGCTTGTGCAACAGTTTGAAGATCCGCTTGATTGGAAATTTCCACTACTGTGCCTGCTTTGATTGCTGTGCGATGCAACTCTACTTGACAAGTTTGACAAGTTGTTACATTGTATAAAGCACCTTCGATAACTTTGTACGCAGTTGTTTCGCTGTGACCAAGAGCGCCAATAACACTGTCTGTGTAAGAATCTTGACAATTTTCGCGTTGGCAAGTGTGTGTTGTATGTCCACCTGTTGTGCAAGTTGGTGCAGTTACAACAGCTTTGTAGTCGTGACCAAGTTTATCTTTCTTGTCGCCAGTGTAACTAATTTTACATTGTGCGCAAGTGTAAGTTGTGTAACCATCAGTTGTGCAAGTTGGTGCAGTAACTACACCTACTGGGTTGTGGTTTTCACAATTGAGTTTGTCAACTGGGGTATTTTCATTTTGTGTAGCGCCACAAACGGTACATTCTTCGTGAGACAAGCCAGTTTCTGTGTAGGATGGGGCTTCGTCGATTACCAAGCGCCAGTTATGATCATTTGCTCCAACAATTTCTTGTGCTACTGTTGTTTCTCCACAAACGGAACACTTTTTACCTTCGGTAAGACCTGTTTCTGTACAGGTTGCAGCTACCGCAGGAATAATTTCTTCCTTGTGACCGAGTGCAGAAACGATTTCTTGAGCCACAAGAACTTCGTCACATACGGAGCAGTGTTTGCCTTCAGTAAGACCTGTTTCTGTACAGGTTGCGGCAACTGCTTCGTCTACAACTTCGGTGTGATCATTTGCTTCAACAACTTGTTGTGCAACGAGAACTTCGTCGCATACGGAACAAAGTTTACCTTCCGTCAAACCTGTTGCGGTACAAGTTGGTTCTACTGCTGGGATTGTTTCTTCAGTGTGACCTGTTGCAGGAACAATTTTTTGTGCTACGAGAGTTTCGTTACATACGGAGCAATGCTTACCTTCGGTAAGACCAGTTGTTTCGCAAGTGGAATCAACTGCTGCATCTACAACAACTGTGTGAGCTGTTGTGCCTACTGGTTGTTTGCAGGTTGCGCAAACTTTCCAGTGGTTTGTTTCGTCGTGTTGCCACTCTGCGCCGTCAGTGTCGTGACCAAGTTCACTACCAACAAGTGTGCGAGTGTCTGTTTCGTCACAACGATCGCACTTTGCTGTTTCGGTGCCGTCAGCTGTGCAGGTTGCATCATTGTTTGATACATACTTTGTAAAGCTGTGGTCGAGTGCTGCGACTGAGTCAGCGGTATAGGTATCTCCGCAGTGACAAGTATAAGTTGTGTAACCAGCTGTTGTACAAGTTGGAGCAGTTACAACGGCTTCGTAGCTGTGACCTTTGGAATCAACTGCGATTGTTTCGCGAGAAAGTTCAATTTCGCAAGCAGTACAGTAAGTTACGTTGTCGTAGGAGCCATCTTGGGTGCAGGTTGCAGCAACTTCGTTTTCGATAGCCACTTCGCCAGCATTGTGTCCAAGTACTGGGATTTCTTCTTGTGCTGTGAGTGTTTCGCCACAAACGGAACACTTAACGCCAGCTGTTAGACCTGTTGTTGTGCAAGTTGCATCAACTGCTGGGATTTCCACCTTGGTATGCTTGAGCGCCTCAACGTAGTTATCTACGTAGCTATCGCCACAAACGGAGCAGGTGTATGTTGTGTAGCCCTTTTCGGTGCAAGTTGGAGCAGTTACGACAGTTTCGTAAGAGTGGCCTGTTGCAAGCACTATTGTTTGTGCTACGATTGTTTCTTTACATACAGAGCAGTAAGAGCCTTCGGTCTTACCTGTCTTTGTGCAGGTTGGAGCAACTGCTGGGATTGTTTCTTCGGTGTGTCCAAGTGCTGGTGTTTCTTCTTGGGCTGTGAGAGTTTCGCCACAAGCAGAACACTTTTTGCCTTCAGTAAGGCCTGTTGCTGTACAAGTTGGAGCCTTGCCAGCTACTGTTTCTTCCTTGTGACCGAGTGCTGCATCTACTACTGTTTCGCGAGAGATTTCTTCATCGCAAGCGGAGCAGTAAACAACTTCGTCATGAGAGCCATCAACTGTGCAAGTTGCTGCTATTGCATTTTCTACTACGACTTCGCCAGCTGTATGTCCAAGTGCAGCCTTTTCATCTGCTGTGTAGGTATCTCCACAATGACATGTGTAGGTTGTATAACCTTTGTTTTCACAAGATGGATCGGTTACAACTGCTTCGTAGGAGTGACCTGTTGCACTGTCTTCATCCGTGCGGGTGTCTGTTTCGTCACAACGCTCGCACTTTGCTGTTTCGGTGCCATCTTCAGTACAGGTTGCATCATTGTTGGATACATAGTTTGTAAAGCTGTGGTCGAGTTTGTCAACTTCTGTATCAATGTAGTAGTCCCCACAGTTACTACAAATATGAGTTGTAAATCCATTATCAGTACAGGTTGGATCGGTTACAACTGCTTCATAGCTATGACTTGTTGCTGGAATTACTTCTTTTCCTTCGGTATGGTCGCAACGTGAGCAATCTTTGTATGCAGTGTAACCGTCTTCTTCGCAAGTTGCATCTTTTCCTGCAACTTCAACAAGATTGTGACCTGTTGCAGCCTTTTCTACCTTGGTTGTGTAGTCGCAACGTGAGCAGGTTACGTATGCTTCCCAACCAGCTTCAGTACAGGTTGGAGCTTGTCCTTTGTGAGCAACCTCGTCATGACCGAGTTTGTCCACTACGATCGTCTCGCGAGAAAGTTCATCGCCACAAACAGTACAGTAAGTTGCGTTGTCGTAGGAACCAGCGTTTTCGCAATCTGGAGCTACGTTATTTTCTACAACTGCTTTGCCTGCTGCATGACCGAGAGCGTCAACTGTTTCTTGTGCAACGAGAACTGTTTTGCATACGGAACACTTAACGCCAGCTGTAAGACCTGTTTCTGTGCAGGTTGCATCAACTGCTGGGATTGTTTCTTCGGTGTGACCTGTTGCTTCAACAACTTCGGTGTAGGAGTGGTTGCAGTTAGCGTTTTGACATGTAAATGTCTTTACGCCAGCTTCTTCGCAAGTAGGTGCTGTTGTCACAATGCCTTCGTCATGGTCGTGGTCAAGTGCATCAACTACTGTTTGCGCTACAAGAACTTTGCCACATACTGAGCAGTGTTTGCCTTCGGTAAAACCTGTTGTTTCGCAAGTGGAATCAACAGCTGCATCTACAACAACTGTGTGAGCTGTTGTGCTTACTGGTTGTTTGCAGGTTGCGCAAACTTTCCAGTGGTTTGTTTCGTCGTGTTGCCACTCTGCGCCGTCAGTGTCGTGACCAAGTTCACTACCAACAAGTGTGCGAGTGTCTGTTTCGTCACAACGATCGCACTTTGCTGTTTCGGTGCCGTCAGCTGTGCAGGTTGCATCATTGTTGAATACATACTTTGTAAAGCTGTGGCCGAGTTTTGCAACTTCGTCAGCAGTGTAGGTATCTCCGCAGTGACAAGTATAGGTTGTGTAACCAGCGGCTGTACAAGTTGGAGCTGTCACAACGGGATTGCAGCTGTGACCTGTTGCTGCTACAACTTGTTGCGCAACAATAACATCACCGCAAGCAGAGCAGTGAGAACCAGCTGTTTTGCCATCGATTGTACAAGTAGGCGCAACTGCAGAGTCGGACACCACTGTATGCGCATCTTCGTCAATGGCAACGGATTCTGTTTTGGTATGTTCAGCATTGTGTTGGCAAGTAAATTTCAAAACGCCTGCTGTTGTGCAAGTTGCAGGAGTTGTAACAACACCATTGTTCCAAGCGTGCGCTGATGCATCAATAGCAACATCACGAGTTTCGGTGTGTGTTGCATTGTGCGCGCAAACGCGAGTTTCAACGCCTGTTGCTGTACAAGTTGGAGCAGTTGTTTGTGTCCAATCGCCCCAAGAGTGAGCATCATTTATGGCAATTACAAGTTGGTCGGCAGTTACTTGTTGGTCATCAACAAACAATGCATCGCAATCGGTGCATTTTTCGTGAGCCATTGTTCCCACTGTTGTGCAGGTTGCAGCAACTTCCGCCACTTGTTGGATGTTTAAGTGGCCAGTTTTGTTTGTGATAACAACGGTGATTTCCGTCAAACCGTTGGCATCGGCAAACTTTTTGTCGCAACGACCGCACTCCCAATATTGCACGTTTCCATCAGTCGTACAGGTGGGCGCAACAGCCGCCGTTTCGGATAGGTCGTGGCCAAGTGCTGGCACAACGGTCTCCGCTTGAGTTACTTGTTTGTCATTTGTGTCAAACAACAAATTGCAAACAAGACAGCGTTTGTATTCAATGTTACCAGCCGTGGTACAGGTTGCTTCCACTTCGGCAACGGACACAAACGAGTGCTTACCTTTTTCACAGTCGCTGACACAAGCAGTGAGTGACAATACCATCACAACCGCAAGCACAACGGTCAGCAAGATACGAAAAGATTTTTTCATAACGGTAGTTTTTCTCCTTGGTGTTTTGGCGCCATTGGTTGACGCGAGACCTTTTGTTTTTTGGGGGAAATGGTTACTGTTTTGGGGTGTTGTTTGGATATTGTGGCTCGCAAACAACGAGATATATTCGCCAATTGGTGGGAGTTACCCATCAATCGACACGTAAGATTTGTAAAAATTTTTTGTCAAGTTGTGCACATAAAGTTGAAACTTTTGCACAACGTTTCGGCAAAAAACTTTTACGAAAAAATCGTTTGCTTTGGTAAAAAGCAAACACCCTCTGCAGAGGGTGCCTTGGGTATACCGAGTTTTCCACTGCTGGGTATGTTGTTATTGAGTTGGTTTGTGACCTGTCGGACCCGCCTGTGTCATTTTGAGAGTAGCGTGTGCGGAGTGTTTTTTCACCTGTCATCCTGAGCGTAGTTCCGCCGATATTCCACTCGGTTACACCTTTGTGCTTTTAGGGACGTTGCCACAAAAGTTCGACAAGCTCAGAGCGACATCTAACGGTGTACTGCGGGACGTAGTCGAAATCCGAGCGTGGCGAAGGATCAAAGGATGCGTAGCATCGTTTGGGATCTCGGTGGAAAAATTACAACAAGTCAATCAAATTGCAAAATTGCGAGAAAAAAATTAGGTTTACTTGCGCAATCTTGTTGGTTTGTGCAAGACCGGTTTTGTTAACAAGTGATTGTGTGCGTGACTGAATTTTTGCCTGAACGCCTTTTGAACAAAGACAAAATTTTTTCGTTTTTGCTGAAAAAACAAATTTTGCCGAAGCAAAAACAAGCCGTCACACAGTGTGCTTGATGTTTGTTATGCAGATGGTAGTGTTTACTACTTGTAAAGCTGAAAGTTGGGGCAAAACTAAAAACATCCCACTTATTTTCGCCTTACAACCCCTTAAAAATGCCAATAGGCACTTGGGGCGCAAGGCCCCAAATGCCTGTATTGGGATTTTTTAGTTGTGATTATTCAGCAGGAACATAGGTTACTTCCATAGCGTCCATACGAACTTGACCACCGGAAAGAGATGCAATAACAAAACTATCCACTGGATTTTCAAATGTAACAGTAACTTTGTCGGAGCTTACAGAAACAGTAGCACCTGCAACTGTACCTATAGAGTCCTTGAGTGCTGTTGCGTAGCTACTGGAGTTGCAGTCGAATACGATCTTTGTAATTTGGCCAGGAGCTGCGATTGTAATTTTGGAGCTCTTGTAGAAACGAGCTGGATTAGAATAGTCACCGACGTTGCTTGTGCTGGAACCCTTATCGTTAGTGAGTGTGATACCGTTTTGTGTCCAAACTTGTTGAGTAGTGGTGTATGTTGTGCGGTTCGTTGTGCTAGCGAAAGAGAGAGATACTGTTTCGCTTGCAGCTGCTACTTGAAGATCTGTACCACAACGGTCGCATTTACCTTGTGCGTTTGCTTCTGTGTGACCAAGAGCTTCACCGTTTGCTTTTCCACAAACTGTGCAAGCTGCAGGAGCATCACAAGTTGCATTTGTCCAAGCCTCACAAACGTGAGCTGTAACAACTGTCAATGTTGGATTTGTGCTACCACTGTATTGAATTTGTGGAGTTGTGCTGTAGCAGTACAAGTAACCTTCAACAAGAACAAGGTCACCAACAGAGATGGAGCTTACGCCGGAACCCAAAGTTACGCGGTAACCCTTGAGTGTTGTTGTGCTACCCATTTCGTCAGCAAGAAGGAGTTCGTAGTTGTTGTAAGAAGAGTTATAGGAAACGATTTCTACAATGTAAGCTTTTACAAATTGTTGAGCAGATGGAGCTGTTGTACCATTAGCATTTGCTACAACGATTGCTTCTGCTACTGTGTATGGATTTTCTTGTGTGCCTTTTTCAGCTGTAGCTTTAGCTTCCCAACCGTTAGCTGTCTTTGTCAATTCTGTTTCGCCAAGAACAAGTTCTGCACCAACTTCGCTATTTGCAACCATAGCTTCGATAACTACCTTGAGGTATGCATCGTTCCAGAGAGCTTCAGCGTAAGCTGGCATTGTAACTTTTGCACCTGCTGCGATTGCAAGACGAGCGGATGTGCTTGTTGCAAAGTCATCTTGTGTCAAAGCGGAGATGTCGATGTGAGCACCAGCTTCAACAACGATTGTAGCGCCTGCGCTAACTGTAAGTTTTGCACCGGCTGGAGCTACTACGTTTGCCTTGATTGTGAGTGTTGCACCTTCGCCAAGAGTGTAGTTAGCTGCAACGAATGTGTATTCTTGAGCGATTGTTGCATTTGCAAGGATTGTTACAACGTCGCCAGCTTGGAGAGCAAGGAGAGCTGCTTCAGCTTGAGCTTCGGAGTAGTTAACGCCGTTGATTACAACTGCTACTGGTTCTTCAGTTTGAGCTGCAGAAAGAGTAACTGTCATGCCGTAAACGTATGCACCACCAGCAGCACCACCGATGTGGTATGTGCCTTCAGCAAGAGTGAATTCGTACTTAGCTACGGAGTCGGTAGGAAGTGTTGTGAAAGCATCTGCAGCTACGCCGTTGATCATGAGATCATCAACCGTAACTTCTTGGCCATCAGCATTCATAACTTTGAGGCTTGTTATCTTGCCAGACTTTTGAGCTGCGTAAACAACTACTTTTGCTTGTTGGCCTGCAGGTACAGTGAAGAAAATGGAGTTAGACCAAACGCCATCGCTAACTTGAACCTTACCGCCTGTCAAGGAGATTTGGGAGTTAGTAAATGTCAAGCCGTCAGCTTCGTAGGAAGCACCAGTGATTTTGATGCTTTCCGTCTTAACGCCGTTGGATACATAGAAGATGTCATTAATAAGAGTGTCTGCTGACCATGAGCTGCCCTTAGCAGGAACTGTCAATGTGTAAGTTGTTTCTGCAACCACTGGAGTGTGACCTGGGCACTTATCTGCGCAAACTGTTTCAGCGCAGTCTTCGTCTGTGCACTTGCCGCATGTTGGGCAAACACTTTCACAAGTGTGAGCTGGAGGAGTTACGGAACCAGCTGGAGTATGTTCAACAATCCAACCATTCTTGATTTGTGCGGTGCCATTGAATTGACCAACAATACCATAGATTGTAACTGTGTCGCCTGCAACTGGAGCATTTGCCATTGCATCGTAACGGTTAGCGCCTGTAGCATCATATGTACCATAGATCAAAATTGTGTTGCCATTTTCGTCAGCAATGTACATATTACCGTATGTTGTGTTGGACACTTCGGTAATAACACCTGTTACATAGTACTTACCTGTTGTGTAAGATGTTTGAGCTGCACCAAGAGTGAGAGCTTCGGCAACTGTGAGAGTGTGGGTTTCCTTTGCTGCTGTGCACTTTGTTGCGCAAGCTGCATCTGTACATTCTGCATCTGCACATCCACCACAAACTTCACATTTGCTTTCGCATGTGTGTGCAGCTGGAGCTTCGCCTGCTGGAGCAACAACAACTGCCCAAGCGTTCTTCATTTGAGCGGTGCCATTGAATTGACCAAGTACACCATAGAGGATAACTACTTCACCAGCTTGTGGAGCGTTTGCCATTGCATCGTAACGGTTAGCACCTGTTGCATCGTATACACCATATACATAGAGTTCGTTGCCTTCAGCGTCTACAATGTACATATTACCATATGTAGAGTTTGGAGCATCTTTAACAGTACCCATAACGTAGTACTTGTCTGCTGTGTATGTGTTGTGTTCTTGAGCGGAAGCAAGTTCGTTAGCCTTTGTGAGGGATGTTGTCTTGTAGCATGCAACTGCCCAAGCGTTCTTCATTTGAGCGGTGCCATTGAATTGACCAAGTACACCATAGAGGATAACTACTTCACCAGCTTGTGGAGCGTTTGCCATTGCATCGTAACGGTTAGCACCTGTTGCATCGTATACACCATATACATAGAGTTCGTTGCCTTCAGCGTCTACAATGTACATATTACCATATGTAGAGTTTGGAGCATCTTTAACAGTACCCATGATGTAGTACTTGTCAGCTGTGTAAGTATTGTGTTCTTGAGCCAAAGCAAGTTCGCTTGCGCTTGCCAAGTTGATAATTTCAAATGTTGTACCAGCAACTGTGATTTCAATTACCTTAATGTCTGTTTCGCCATTGAGTGTCAATGTAGCAACAACTGTGATTTTTGTAGCTTTGCTTGGAATAGTAATGTTAAGTTTACCCTCAGCGATTGTAGCGCAGTCGTATGTTTCTTCAAGTGCCCATGTGATAGCAACGTTTTCGTATGTGCCACCAGCGGATGGAAGTTCGATGGAACCTGCTACTGTGATTGTTTCTGCAAGTGTCAAGTTGCCTTTTTCGAAAGCAACTTTTTGTGCATCGTTGAGTTCTGGAGTGTGAACGTTGGAGATACATTCTACATCCAATGGGTAAATTTGGTAAAGGTTGGAGTAGCAAGATACGATGCCCTTGATTGTTGCAGCCTTACCAACTTCGAACTTAGCAAACAAAGCGTCGATATCAGCTTGGTCAGCCATGAAGTAGTTTGTCTTGTAGATGTTGTATTGAACACCATTTACTGTGAAGTAGTAGTAGCTACCCTCTGCCTTTGTGAAGATTGCTTCTTCCAAAACTACAAGTTTGTTTTGGTCTTGCATCAATGTGTCGTGGTCGCCTTGGCTCTGTGCGTTACCCCAAACTTCTGTTGCGTTTTCGAATGTCAAAACGCCTTCTCCAGCAACGTTACCAGTCTTAACAACTTGGCAACCCTTGTTGAATTCGTATTGACCGCCGTAAACTGTACCAGTACCTGTTACGCAAACTTCGGTACCGAATGGGAAGTAAGCATCCAATGCTTCTTCGGAAGCTGTTACGTCAGCTGGAAGGGTTGGAGCGTAAGCGTAGTAACCGTTACCATCAGCATCTTGCAAGTACAAAGAACCCTTGGAGGAGCTTGTTACGGAAACTGCACCGATAACGTATGCCTTGATTGTGAAGGATACGCCGTCGCCTGCTTTACAGTGAGCAAGGTAGTCTTCGTATGTAGCAACTACAAACATAGGAACTTTACGAGCATATTCAGCTGTTACGCTGTGACCAGCTGCGTCAGAGATTTTAGCTACAAGTTTGTAAGAAACTTCTGCTGTGCTGAATTCGTCAACGTTAACTGTTTGTTGCTTTGTTGTGCTATTGATTTCGCCAAGAACTGCTACTGTTTGGTCAGCAACGTCACTTGTGATTGTCCATTCTACGCTGTAAGATACACCAGCAATAGCAACAACTGTTGTGATTGTGTAGTCAACTGCTGTGATTTCGTCAGCATTGAGGTACAAACCGTTAACGTATTCCTTTGCAGCTGCAAGGTTATCAACCCATGCCTCAACATTGCCACAAGCTGTAACGTCGCAGATACCGTCGTTGTTAGCGTCAACGTGAACAATTTCTACTGTTTGTCCGCAAACGTCGCATTGGCCGTCGTGAGCAGCGTCTGTGTGGTTTACTTCAACAGTTGTACCGCAACCGCCATCACACTTACCATCGTGGTTAGTGTCGGTGTGATTAACAGTAAGACCTTCTGTTTCACAAACGTCGCAGATACCGTCGTGGTTTGTATCAGTGTGCACTTCGCAAGGTTGTTGGCACGCGACCATTGCGAAAAGACTGAATGACAAAACCAGAGCGAGAATCAAGATTAATGCTTTTTTCATGTTTTTCTCCTTTTTGTTTTGTTTTTTAATTATTTTTTTTGCCATTGGAGTTACATTTTATATTTACACCCTGTAGATGAGATGCCCTGCAGGTAAGTAAATCGGGGGGGATTAGTTTTCAAAAGTGATGTGGTTTACGGTGACAACCTTGATTTGGTACTTGCCATTGAACAGCTCAACAATACCTTTGACGCTGATTGTTTTGCCTTGGAAATCAGCTTCCGTCATAAGTTTGCCATCTGCATCAAGCAAAACGTCAGTGCGAACAGTTACCGTTTCGCCATCAGGAGCGGTGCAAGTAAGTGTCATTGCGCCATCGCTATCGCCACCATTGTTTGTAGTGTAGATGCTCTTTACAACAAGGTTATCTATACTGATGGTTGTATTGAGGGAAGCCAAACCAAACTCGAGTTCTTTGAAGGACTCAACACCGGTTTCGTGGTCAAGTACGGGAACGTTAACTGTGCCATTGAACTGGGAACCTGTTACCTTTTGGAACGCGCCCTGATGACCGCTGGAGATGAGCGCAAGGTTTGTTGGAGAGGTGGGCTTCATAACATTGTGGCGCAAGTCTGTCACTTGGTATGTGCCGCCAGTTTCCCAATATTGCACAACGCCAACGACCTTGACGCGGTTACCAACGGTCAAGATTTCTGATACGGCACCGGATGCGCTGTAGCCATAGTATACAACCATACCGTAGTACACGCCTGTTTCTTCATCATACTCTTCGATGTAGACGCTTTGAGCGTTATCCAAAGTTACAATACCTTCGAAAGCAACGCGACTACCTTCGTAAAGCTCGATGTTGGTGCGAAGCTCGCGCAATGTTACTGAGATAACGTCACCACCAGGAACTTCGGGGTCGGCGATTTTGCTGTGTACAAGCAATTTGTAGCTTGTTGCTTGGTTAAGTGCCGCAAAAGCATCTTCGCCATAGCTGTTATTGCGAGTGTTGCTTGCAATAGCCAAACCATTTTGCAAAAGCTCGATGTTGAGGTTGCGCCAAGGTGAAGTTGCAGTTTCCTTGTACCAAACCCAAGAGAGAACTCTGCTACCAGTGGAGTCGAGATCCCAAGTGGAAGTATCCGACTCAACCATAATTTTGTAAGCGTTGGTGAGTTTTTCTTTGGTGAAGCGAGATGCGGTCTTGCCGTAGTCTTCGATACGACCGGTGGACTCGGGCGTGTTTACAGCAAGGTATCTTACCTTGAGTACGCCACCGGGTGCAACGTTTTCGGGGAGGCCGGTTACGAAAAAGTGGGATGTGTCGCCGTCGATGTGGGATTTGAGGGTAACTTCCGCGCTAACTCTGCCAGAAGAAGAGTCATATTGAACCTTGTTTACATAGTCAATAAGTTCGGCGTGAGCATCGTAGTCGCACACTGTGCAAACCGCGTTTACATACTTGTGGTTTGCAAGTACAAGGTTGATATCTGTAAGCTCAACCTTTTGCTCGTCAAAGTTTTTGTCACAAACACTGCAGTTGTAGTGAGCAACAGTGCCAGCCACGTTACAAGTGGAACCCACTACGGGGATTAGCTCCCCGTAGGTGTGGTCCGCAATTGGTGTAGAGACTGTTTGAATAACCATTTGATTTTGATCCAAGTATGCACCACAGTCGGCACATTGGTAGTAAGCAACGTTACCTTCCGCAATACAGGTTGCGTCCTTTGCAGGAACAAGCTGTCCACAGTTTTTGTGTTTGCACTCTTGGTCGCAAGCTGTCAAACTCAGTGACAGTGCTGCAATAAGCAGCAATACAATTATTAATTTCTTTTTCATAGTAGTGATTTAGATGTTTTGAGCTAATCAATTTTGTTGTCAACGCAGCCAAAACCTTTGTTATTTTATGAGCGCCTATTTTATGCTTTGGAGACAATTGCTGATAGCATCCGCAAACAATTTATCCATTTCAGCATCCAAATCAACACCCTTGCTAAGCAAGAATACGTTTTCCATCAATTGTCCAACTTGGTCACGAGCTTCAGAAGAACCGTTGAATGCTGGGGATACATAGTAAGCGTTTGCTTGGTCAAGAGCTACTTTTGTGGAGAGTTGTGCAATGTAGTCGCCACCATTAGCCTTTTTGAGGTCTTCGATGTAGATTGCAATTGCGTTTGTTGGATTGCCACTTTCATCATAAGTTGCGAGACTTTCGTCACGAACGGATTGAAGAACTGGAATGTAACCAGAAGCATAGCCGAATGCAGATTGGAACTCTACGCTTGTTGTGAGGAACTTAACAAACAACCAGCTTGCAACGACTTCTTGTGGGTTAGATTTTTGGAAGATACATACGCTTGGGCCTTGGCTGATTACCTTTGGATTGGAAGGATCAGCTTGTGGGATGGAAGCGATACCAACTTCGAATGGGTATTCACCATTTTCCAACTTAGCTGGACGTTGGTGAGTAGCACCAGCGGAAGAACCGATGGACATATAGGATCTGATTACTTTTCCGTCTCCGTTTGGTGTAGCATTGATAAACAAACCGGATGTGTAGGCACCGTAAATTTCTTGTGTTGTAACCCAGCCCTTGTTGTACCATTCTTTGAAGCGTTTTACAAATGCTTTGTTTTCAGCTGTGTCAAACAAGAATTTGTCGCCTGTTGCTGATGTGTATGGTGTACCAAGTTGTTCACACATTGTGATGAACCAGTTGGATTCGGAGTCGTATCCAAGAGGAACGCTGTCTGGGTCGATTTCTTTGATCTTTTGGCAAACGTATTCCAAAGATGAGTCACAACCTTCTGCGCAGTTGGAGTCGCACCACCAGTGTGTAGGAAGTTTAAGGTTGTTTGCGTCAAAGAATGTTTTGTTGTAGTACAAAACTTCTGTAGACTTGCTGAATGGCATTGTGTACATCAAGCCGTCACCAAACGCACGACCTTCGCTGTAGAAACCAGGGATGAAGTCTGCTTGTTGAGCTTCTGTCAAACCGATGATTTCTGTTGTGCCGTCAGCGCGAGTAACTTCGATTTCGCTTTCAATAAGATTGTCCAATGTTGTTACAGCTTGAGCTATGTTGTACAATGCAACGTGGTCTGGGTAGCAGTAAGCAATGTTTGGTCCACCACCAACTGTAAGCTCTGTTCTGATACTGTTGCGTACATCGTCGTATCCGCCAACTTGTTCGTGTACAATTTCGATGTTTGGATAAAGAAGGTTGAACTCTTCAATGTATTCATCCAAAACTTCTCTAAGATTAGCGCCCATTGTGTGCCAGAATTTGATTGTTACAGGTTGACCATTGTAGCCTTCGGTTGGAACTTCAAAGTTAGGATTTCTAACTGTCCATACACCACAAACATCGCATTTGTAGTCGCCGTCTTCTTCTACGTGAACAACCTTCATAGCAATACCGCAAACGTCGATATCGCACTTTCCGTCGTGGTCAGCGTCCACGTGAGTGTGGTCCATCATACCGTTGCAAACATCGCACTTGCCGTCGCCGTTTGCATCAGCATGGTCGTGCTCAATAAGTTGTTGACAAGTGTCACATATACCATCTTGGGGATTTGTATCATTGTGGACAACTTCTTGTGGCTTTCTGCATTGGTCGCAAAGTCCGTTGTGGTCTGCGTCCACGTGAGCGCAACCGCAAGCAGTCAATGTGCAAATCAACATGATTGCCACGATCAATACGGACAGTACTTTTGTGAGTTTAGTCATAAATCTGTTTCCTCCAAAATTATTTTTTATTGTTTGTTAATGAGTTACTATAATCATTCTTGACTGCCGACTGAACAATCTTTTTAATTTTCATCAAAACGATTGCTGGGTCATCATCAAAAAAGAATTATCAATGTTATCCCTTGATACCACTACGGCTTACGCCTTTCATAATGTACTTGCGAAGGAAAATGAACACCAAGAACAATGGAGCAGATACGATTGCAACCGCTGCCATTTGACGAGGATAGTCAACCTCGTTTGTTTCCGCATCGGTAAAGGCCTCACCGCGCAAACCGTTTGTGATGAGTTTGTGCAAGTCGTCGTTGGCAACAAGTCTTGGCCACATATAGCTGTTCCAAGAACTCATCATTTTCAAAATTGTGATGGAGATGAGTGTTGGCATGGCCAAAGGAATCATAACCTTCCACAAATACTTGAGGTCGCTTGTGCCGTCTACCTTTGCTGCGTAGTACAACTCGTCGGGAATTTGCATAAAGTTGTTGCGGAGCAAATAAATGTAGAATACGCTCACAAGGAATGGGACAATAAGTACGATAAACTTGCCATCCCAACCGAGCATTTTTACTGTTTGGTAGTTGGAAATTGTGAACATTTCGCCAGGGATCATCATCGTTGCAAGCAAACCTGCAAACAACACGTTCTTTCCCTTGAACTCCAATCTTGCGAATACAAATGCTGTCATTACTGTGATAACCAACGAAAGAATCGTGGACACAATACCAACGTACAATGTGTTGATAAAGTATTGTCCCAAATTTGCCGCAGTAAATGCGGACGCATAGTTACTCCACATTACGTCGTAGTTGATAACTTCGCCGCTGGCGTTTGTGATTTTAGAACCAGGCAAAAACGTTGGAACACTAAGGCGATACTCTTCGATGGACTTCAAGGAAGAAATAATCATCCAGTAGAATGGAAACAAAACGGCAATAGCCATTATGCCCAAAAATGTATAAGTGAGAATTTGAACAAGGACTTTTGCCACTTTTTGACGGGCGGTAACCTTTTCCAGATCTCTTTCTTTCATAACAATTTGTTTTTCCATAGTTGTACCTCTTAATAGTGGGTGTTCTTTTTGCTTACATAAAGGTTGAGAAGCGTTACAGCCAAAATGATAGCAAACAAGATGATGGCGGCGGCACTTGCAATACCTTCGCTTTTACCAATGTTTGTGTAAATGAAACCTACCATTGTATTAAGTCGGCCATTGTTCATATCTTCGCCAAATACACCTACTACGCTACTGTATTCTTTGAATCCGCCAATGAAACCCGTGATAAGAAGGTAGGAAATCATTGGGGAAAGAAGGGGAACTGTGATGCGCCAGAACACTCTTGTACGAGAGGTTCCGTCTACCTTTGCTGCATCGTAGTATTGTTTGTTTACACTTTGCAAACCACCAAGCAAAACAAGAATTTTGAAAGGAAGTGCATTCCAAATGATGTACACCACCATAACGACCATGTTTGCCCAGTACATATCTGGAGCTGCGCTCAACCAGTGGATAGGTTCAACACCAAACAAACCCAAGAAGTTGTTGATGATACCTGCTGTCGCTATAACTTGACCTTCTTGTCCCAATGCGGTACCAACCATGTTGAACATTGCAGCAAAAACCATACCGATAGCAATGGAGTTTGTAACGTAGGGAAGGAAGAAAATTGTTTGTAACAATCTGTTGAGAGCCTTGATGGAGTTGAGAGCAACTGCAATCAAAAGCGCCAACAATGTGGATGTGGGAACTGTCAGTACGCAAAGCAAGATTGTGTTTTTGAGACAAAGACCAAAATCTTTGTACTCCAAAACGTGCCTGAAACTTTCCAAACCAATATGGAAATTTGCGCTACCATATTCCTTGATCATACCGAGCTCAGCCATCAAGCTATATGTCTTGAGTGCGCCAGTTTCGTCGTAGTATTGCAAAAATGCAAGTCTAATCGTATTAAAGATGGGCCACACAGTAAATACTGCCAACAGCACGAGAGCTGGAGACAAGTACAACCAGGCCTTCCATTTATTTTTTGAATCTACCATTATTTCACCTCAAATGGAATACGTTGTTCTGTTTCCTTGCTGAACAAGAATACTTTGTGTGGTTTAAGAGAGAAGTTAACTGTTGCAGAAGTAACATCAATCTTGTTGTCCGCATCCACGATAGAACGGATTGTTTCGCTGATTGCATTTGCGTGCTTGGATACGATGGATACGTCGCGTCCCATAACTTCCACTGTGGTAAGGTTTGTGGTAAACTCACCTTGTGGGTTAACGATGAAGCCTTCTGGACGGATACCAACGTAAACTTCTTGATCAGCAACACCCTTAACGTCCAAAACAGCTTGTTCGCCAATGTAAAGTTTTTCGCCCTTTACGTTGCCTTCGAACACGTTGATAGGAGGTGTACCAAGGAATTTAGCAACGAACAAGTTTATTGGGTTGTCGTAAACTTCTTGTGGAGCACCGATTTGTTGCAATACGCCAAGCTTCATAACAACGATCATATCGGAAATGGACATTGCTTCTTCTTGGTCGTGTGTTACGAATACTGTTGTGATGCCTGTTTCCTTTTGAATACGCTTGATTTCTTCACGTGTTTGCAAACGAAGACGTGCATCCAAGTTGGAAAGAGGTTCATCCAACAAAAGAATGCGAGGCATTTTTACAAGTGCGCGCGCAATAGCAACACGTTGTTGTTGACCACCGGACAATTCGTTTGGTTTGCGGTCCATCAAATCGTCAATTTGAACAAGACGAGCAGCTTCGTGTGCTCTTTCGAGCATTTGAGACTTGGTAAGCTTGTCCTCGCCCTTCAAGTTTTGAAGAGGGAACAAAATGTTTTGCTTAACTGTCATATGTGGATACAGTGCATAGTTTTGGAAAACCAAGCCAACGCCACGGTTCTCTGGGGTAAGCTCTGTTACGTCGTCATCACCAAAGAAAATCTTGCCGCCTGTTGGCTTTTGCAAACCACAAATCATGTACAATGTTGTGCTCTTTCCGCAACCAGATGGTCCCAACAAACCGATAAGTTTGCCATCGGGGATTTCAAAGGTAAAATCGTTAACGGCAATAACTTGATTGTCGGACTTTTTATCTCTGCTTGGGAAAATTTTGGTCAAGTGCTCTAATACTACTTTCATAAGTTTAGCTCCTTCCTTGTATTGTAAATTTGTTTATTTTTATCTTTTCATCAAAACAACGCCTTTGTTTTTGTTCAAAACAAACGCGTTGTTGGTAGACTATTGTTCCTTCACCACAACGCACAGCGCAATATGAATTGCTTGCACAGCAATTGCCATGTAGCCAAACACTTTGCACAAAGTGACAACTATATTAAAGTTGCGTTCGGTGTTGAATATTTTACTTTCTCTCAAAGTTTCAAGTGGAGTATCGCCCATATATTGAATGGGCACGTAGAATATCGTTTTCTTGCATACGATTTTTTCAACAGCAGTGTTGTTTTGTCTGCTGACTTCGGTTGTCTCCATCAGGAAATTGGGCATTTCGGGAAGTCCCTCGCCACTTTGTTGCTTGTCAAAAGCTCTGATGTAGCTGTTTACACCCATAATTCTCTCTTTAACAGTGCCATCTTCGTTGTAGATGATTTTGTCGTTAGCCAAAGGCATTTGCGCAAAACAGTAAATTGTTACAAGGAACAAAATTGCGCAAAGAAGCGCCACACCAAGCAAAATGTACATAGTGGTTGGCTTTTCTTTGTAGTTAGCAGACAAAATAATGCATACTGCGCTACCAAAGCTAAAAATGCTTGCAATAAGCAACCAAATGGAAGCATTTGACAACAAAAAGTCAGACACAAGCATATATGTAAGACCAATACCAGCAATGAGCACGAAAGACAAAATAAAAGCTATCACTTTTGCCTTGGGTAGGATTTTTGACATAAGCATAGGGGTTTTTACCTCCAATAAAAATTTTCGTTACACATCCACAGCTTGTGGACCTATTTTATTTCTCCAAGATCGTCGTCGTCTTGGCTGGGTTTTTGAGAAAATCTTACTGCACTGCTTTGAGCATGACTTTGAGTGATATAGGCGAGTCTGTCATCTTCGGTGTCAAAAATCATTTGACTTGACAAATCCACTTCGCAAGAGTAGGAAATAACGTCGTGAATAAGGGAACGGGTTTTTGTCTTGAACAAAAGTACAAGTTGCAGTATCAAGAGCAACCCGATCACGACGAGAGCTGTGATGCCACCACGGAAGAACATCATCAATATCAAGAAAATGGGAACCATTGTTTCGATGGTATATTTGCCAATGATACTTCTAACAAACAATGAGAATGTTTTTAGTCTAACTCCGTTGGTGTGACATACGGCAATTCCAAAAATCTTTTTGCCGATAGTTTGTCCGTTTTTGAGGATTAGCGGAACGACAAACTCGAGCAAAATGAAAGCAACAAACAAAGATAGTGGGATGATTGTCAGCGTAAGAATAATAACGTTGTTGTAAGCAATGACAAGTTGCTCGTCCTCGTTGAGCGCGTCTCCCAACATCTCAACATACTTGTCATACTTGACTTTTTGTTCGGTGGTGAGAGATTCTGTTCCATCTTTCCAATCAAAGTCAATGCCAAGTTCTTGTCTTATTTGACTATCACTCGCCTCAAAAACAACCTCGTAACGATTGTAGTAGATATCGTAGGCTTTGTCAAAATTTAAAATTAAAGAAAAGAGAGATGCTGCGCCAACAGCAATAATACAAATCAAAATAAAATCCAACAAAAAGGCGGAAAACCTTTTCATTATGCTGGCTTTTTGCAAATCGTAAATCATTTGTGAAGCTCACCTCAATGAGAGATTTTTGTTGTCGCCACATTTGCAAATGCCGTCAACTTACTTTGCGCAAAATTGGCGCATTTCCAAAAAAACGCAATTTAACACAGTTGCATTTTACCATATATTGCAGTAAAAATCAAGGGTTTTTTGAGTTTTGTAAAGCTAACTTTGACAATATGTTTTCACTTTTGACAATATATAACATGGATGTTTGACAAATGTTTTATTGGTGGCTTGTCGGAAACCTTTTGTTAGCAAAAAGCGCCCCAAACTTGACCGTTTTAGGACGCTTGTTTTGAAGCTATTTTGTTGTATTTTGTAGCAATTTTGACATACTTTTTGATGTCAGGCTACGTCTGTTGAAATAGTTTTACCGTTTGTTGTTTCCCAACTACATACTTTTTTGCAGTTAGAAAAACCTATCAATTAGATGCGCACTACGTTGGATTTTGTCAAGATGTCGTCAATTTCCTTTTGCTTCAAGGAGTTTTGTTCCAAGAGTGCCGTAACAAGGTTGTCGATAGCGTGTTTGTTTGCCTCGATAATACGCTTGGTAACAACAAGTTGCTCTTGCAAAATTTCGTTTACGCGGGTAATGATTTGCATATAGTAAGCGGAGCGTTTGATTTGTTCCAAATCTACGCTACTCATACCGATTTTTTCGTCCATACCATAGTAGCAAATCATGTTTGTGATGGTTTGTGTTGCACTACGCAAATCGCCACTGGCACCTGTGGAAATGCCATCTTCGTCGCCGTAGTAAACCATTTCGGCACATCTACCAGCCAAGGACGTACGAACACGATCCATCAGTTCCTTTTTGGTGTAGGAACCTTTGTCTTCCTGAGAGTCGTGTTGCATATATCCGCCGTGGCTTGCGCGCGCAACGATTGTAAGATAGCTTGGCTTTTCGCCACCATACCAGCACACAAGAGCGTGACCTGCTTCGTGACGAGCAGTACGCAAAAGTTGATCGCCTGCCCACTTCTTAACGTCGCCACTGGTAAACTTTTCAAACGCTTCTTCCAAAACGTCATCGGTAAGCATTGGGATGTTTGCCTTGATTGTGTCGCGGATGGCCATTTCGAATACCGAGTCCAAATCAGCAAGGCTGGAGCCTGTGGAGCGAACTGCAAGGTTTTCGATTTGCTCCGCGGTCAAATTGTGATTGGCAATTTTGGAAATCTTGCGGTTGATAAATTGGATACGCTCTTCCTTGTTGGGAAGTTCTACGTAGATACGTCTGTCAAATCTGCGCAAAAGTGCAGAGTCTAACGAGCGAGATGAGCCTTGTTCTACTTCAAAGTTAGTAGCTGCAAGTACAAATACAGGTCTTTCGGTATCGACGTTGAATCCGTCCATTTCCGTCAAGAAACTTGTCAAAACGTCACTTGTATCGTGACCATTGCCACGGTTTTTGCCGATGGCGTCAATTTCGTCAATAAACAAAATGGATGGAGCGTACTTGCGCGCTGTCTTGAACAAATCGTGCACCGCTTGTGGGCCTTCGCCAACGTAGCGTTTCAAGAATTGGTTGCCTTCCGCACGGACAAATGTAACGTCACTTTCGCCGGCCATTGCTTTGGCAAGCATTGTTTTACCTGTCCCCGGGGGACCATACAACAAAATTCCCTTTGGTGGTTTTACACCTTGACGAAGGAATTTTGCAGGATTTTTGAGATACTCGATGAAATATGCCAGTTCGTCTTTGGCATCACGCGCACCGATAACATCGTCAAAGTGGATGTTTGGCTTGCTTACTGCATCCAAAACGCCTTGGCTGTCCTGTGCATCCACCGCTGTTTTAAGTTTGAAGTCAAACAAAACAATTTTTGCCTCTGCGCCGTCGTCGGATACTTGTTGCAAAGTCTTGAAGGTGATAACCTTGTTTGCGCGACCCAACTCGAACAAGTTTTTGTGTTGGAACACCTTGATTGTTTCCTTGGAAACAGCTCTATCAAGGGACATTTTGCCGCCTTGCATGATGAGCAGTCCTGCTGCGCCTGTCTTGGACAAAGAGAACCACTCTTCACGGCTGATTTCCTTGTCGTCGTGAGCCAAAATGTAGATGGGCACTCGACTTCGGTTTGTCATGTGGTAGAAGAAATCGCGACCAGCAGAGTCGGTATCCTCTACGCTCAATGCGTTGGCAATAGATCCCTTTTGTTGGCACTTGAGATCGCAAATGATGATGGCGATGTCGTTCTTTTCCAAGATTGTGAGTGCATCTTCTTGGTTGTTGGCAATAAGCACTTTGGCACTCTTGATGAGAGTTTTGCACTTTTTGCTTACGTCATCATCGGCGAACACCAAAACATTGGGTTTTTCTTGACGTTCGAAAAGTTCTACAATTTTTGGGTCTTCTGGCAACAACAATTCGAACTTGATGGAGCGAAGAGCTTCCACGGAGTAGTTGTTGTTTTCGGAGTTTACCAAACGGAACAATTCGTACAGCTCTTGGTAAACAAAGCTGATGGATTTACCCTTGATGGTGCGCGCATCCGCCTTGCCACCTTCGGAGAAGATTACCGCATAAGGCATATGTTCGTCCAGTTCAATCTTTACGTTGGACTTGGAAACAATAGCCTTGGTTTGCTTTTTCATTTCCCCTTCGGAAATTTGCATCAAATGGCTTGCAGACATATGGTTGAACATGATTACGTTACCAAATGCAAAGCGTGAGCAAATTGCAGGTGGGAACAATGCTGCGCCAGTCAATGGATGAACGTCGCTGGACAACGCTTGCAAAATACTCTTGCGAGATGCCGTCAAAAGGTTGATGGACTCATCCTCGTACATTTGACGACCGGCGTTTGTTGTAAAGATGATGATAGCATCAGTAAAGCTTACTTCGTCATCCGTGAAGTTGTCTCTTAGGCGCCCTGCATCCAAAATTTGCAAGAACAGGTTGATGATGTTGAGGTGAGCTTTTTCCACTTCGTCAAAGAGCAAAATACACTTGGGGTTTTTGGCAACAAAGCCAGTAACGTTACCTTCGGCACCGTTTTTGTACACTTTGTCGCTACCTGCAAACATCAAGTTGGCTTCCTTGTCGGAGTACTCGCTCATGTCAAAGCGCATAAATGGCAACTTGAGCGCTTGAGCAACTTGTTCGGAAAGGAAAGTTTTACCAGTTCCTGGAGGGCCTGCAAAAAGGAAGGTTGCCTTGGGCTTGTCGCGGTGCTTTTGTGTTGCAGCTGTCAGTTCCGCTTGGAAGTAGCCAGATGCAAAAGCGCTGATTGCATGGTCTTGGCCGTATACCGATTGGCTCAAAATTTCGCGGATGGCATCCGTTCTGCGTACAATATCAGCAATCATACCAGATTGTTTACCCGCTGGTGGAGCTGCTGGTGTGGCAGGTTTGCCTGTTGCTACTTGTCCACCCTTTGGTTGAGTAAAGTAGCTGGCAAGCAAATCGTCTGTCACCAAAGGACTGCCTTCCGTTGTGGAGGGTTGCGCAGGTTCGTTTTGGATGTTGAGCGCATACTTGATTGCTTGTGTAGGATCGGCCAAAATCTTTTGGCAAACGTCCACCACAGTCAAAACGTAGTTTGCTGGTTTGTTAATTTCAAACTCCGTCATGATTTTTGCATACAAGTAGTTGTCCACAAAACCACCTGGGTTGGAAGCAATGTAGCCAAACAAATTGTCGTGCGCTTGGATAAAGTCGGTTGTGTATGCTGATACCATGCTGTTGAGCTGATCCAGCTCGGCAAGCATTTGTTCTTCTTCAGCCTTTTCGTAAGCACCTTCGATTGCAAGTTTGCCAATGGCAAGCGCCTTCAAAACTGTTCCAAAAAAGACGTTGATGCTCAAATTTTTGTTTTTTGCAGCATCTTCAGGAGATTGACAGCAACTGATGATAAATTGAAAAAGTTGACTTTTTTGCATTGTAAAAGCTCCTTTCGTATTGTGGTGTGCCACAAAAGCCATCTGTTTGCACAGCTTTTATGGAATGTTGACATTGTATTTAGTATAACTGATTTATAGCGGTTAGTCAACAAGTTTTGGTTACTGTTTGACCTGTTGAAATGATAAATTAAGGCGAGTGAGCAGGGATGGTTGGTTGGCCATTAGGCGGTTTGACGAGTGAAACCCATAGGATTACATAGGATTTTGCCGTCAAAAAACACCCAAAACTTGCGAGTGAGCCTAAAACTTCACACTTGGGTTCATCACGCGTGGACTTTTCCACTGTATGTTGAAATGGAACTCCAACACTTCGGCCTTGATGCTCCAATATTGATCTGGCGAGCGCGAAAGTCGTCCTTGTTCGTCAATCAAACCTTGGATGATGCGTTCCGCATCGTCGTAAATAGCGATGTACTCTGGCGATTGCTCAACAGGGTCAGTTTTTAGTGAGCGAGACGTTTCAAACGTTTGGTCAATAAGCCCTGCGTGCTCTTCAAACTGCAAGGCAAGTTGCTCGCGCGTCATTGCAAAGCAGTTGGGCACCTTGGAAAGGGCAATGTTGGACAACACAAATGCTTTGATGCAGTTGACTTCGTTGCCAGCTTTGTCCCAAATGCGCGCAACCTGTTGATGGCAATGGGCGATGTCACGCTGATGATTTTTTGCTTGGCAAAGGGCAATCAGCTCACCGTAGTAGCTTTCAAATCGCTCCGCCAAGTACCCCCAGACTTTTTGTGGTTGGGTGGTAAAATCGTGTTCTTCCAGCTTGATGAGCAAGCCTTTGCAATCTTCCACAACTGGGGTAAGATTGTACTTTTGATGCGCTTTGATATAGCAATCGCCCAAAGACAGGTTAGATTGCAACTTGAACAATACCTTGGATTGCTCGTTTGGCAAGATGTCAAGCCTTTTTTGCAGTTGCAAAAGTTTGGGTATTTTTTCTTCAAAGGGCATTTTGCTGTCCATCAAAACGACGTTGAAGTCTATTGTAAATTTCAAAAGTTGGTCTTGTTGTGATGCCATTGTTCACCTTTGTTTTGTGTGATAGGTCAAGTATAACATTTTGCTAAATCAATGTCAATGCGCAAAATATAAAGAGCGAGATTTTTTTCTCGCTCTTTTTGTATCGTTTTATATTGAAATTAGCATTGTTTCTGCGCTTAAATTAGCATTGTTTTTTGCGCTCAAATTAACAAAAATAATGATTTTTTGCCGATACGTCATTGATTAGTCCAATGTTTCCAGCTTGGGTAAAAATTGAGAGTCACCTGCGCTGACAACGGGAGTTTCCTTTTGGGAAAGACCAACCAAGACCTTGGTTTTGTTGCTTGCGTTGATGGTGCCTGCACCACTGGAGCAACCCATTGGACAAGCCATACCTTCGATAAGGCATCCGTTGAACTTGCCTTGTTTTGCCAGCTCCAAAATTTGTCTGCAGTCCGCAAGACCGCTTGCACACTCAACGTGAACATCCAAATCTGGGTGCTCTGACTTGATGAGATTTACCACCGCTTGAGCAACACCGCCATTGACTGCAAAGCCACGACCGTCACGAGAAGTGATGTTCTTCAAAGGACGTTGTTCAAGGGTGTTGAAATCGACGTTTTTGGCTACAAACATACCCATCAGTTCCTCAAAGGTCAACACAAAGTCCACGTCAGAACGCACTGTCACGCGGGATGCTTCCAACTTCTTTGCCGAGCATGGGCCCACAAACACCACTTTGCAACCAGGGTGCATCTTTTTGACAAGGCGCGCGGTCAACACCATTGGTGTCAAGGACATGGACAATTTGTCGGCAAGCTCTGGGAATTGGCGTTTGATCATTACGCGCCAAGATGCGCAACAGCTTGTAAGCATAAAGTCCAACTCGTGGGGTACTTTTTCTACAAACTCTTCCGCTTCGGAAACGGTGCAAAGGTCAGCGCCGATACTTACTTCGTACACGCCTGTAAAGCCGAGTTTTTCCATGGCGTCATCGATAGTTTTGAGGTTTACCTTTGGTCCAAACTGTCCAATAAAAGCTGGGGCCATGATTGCGTACACTGGTGTTTCGCTTTGGATAGCTTTGATTACTTGGAAAATTTGAGATTTGTCTACGATTGCGCCAAATGGGCAGTTTACAAGGCACATGCCACAACTTACGCACTTGTCGTAGTTGATTTTTGCCTTGCCCTTTTCGTCACTTTCGATAGCGTTTACACCGCAAGCCTTTGCGCAGGGGCGTTCGCGATGGGCAATGGCGTGGTATGGGCAAGCATCGTGGCACTTTCCGCACTTGATACACAAGTCCTGGTCAATCACAGATTTTCCATCCATAAACTTGATTGCCCCCTTGTGGCAGGATGTGACACATGGGCTGGCAATACAGCCTTGGCACAGGTTGGTTACAACATAGCTATCCGTTGGGCAAGCGTTACAAGCAAAGTCGATGATGTTTACAAGTGGTGGCTCGTAGTACTTTTCGGCAATGTTTGCCTCCTCAAGGCCGGTCGTGATAGGCGTGTGTCTTTCAAATGTGCGAGCAGGCAAGCCAAATGCCATACGGATGCGTTCGGCAACGATGGCTCTTTCTAAAAAGATGGAAGAGCGATAACTGCGGTTAAGACTGTTCAGGATTTCGTAAGGCATATTCAAAACTGTGGACAAGTCTCTGTTTTCGTAACCAGTTTTGGCCACTTCTTCAAAAATTCTGCGACGTATTTTGTTTATGTTTGCGTAAAGGTCTAACACTGTCAATCTCCTTTTTTTGCGCGAATATTATTTACCGTCAATACTATACCACATTGTTTGCCAAATTGCACCCCATTTTTTCAAAAGGACAAATTTTTTTTGACTATTACCCCAAAATGTTACGCTTACAGGCACTAAAACGAAATGGCAACCGTGAGCAAAGGCTACTTGGCGCACAAAAGTCTACGCCAAATTGCAAGCAACGCGCGCGTTGGGGAAATAAAAAATTGGTTTTGGCAAGTATGGATATTTTTTGATATTATTTTTTTTTGCATACGGTAGTTGCAAAAAAACTACTTTGTGTGGTACAATAAGAGTATCTCGAAAAGCAAAATAACACTAACTTGCTTTCGTACATATTATCAATAAAGGAGAATAACTATGGCAAAACAAAAAAATCAAAACAACTTGCTCACTGCACTGTTGTACATTGTTGTTGGCGTGCTTTTTTGTGTTTTCCAAGACCAAATCATTGGTTGGATTTTGACTGTTGCCGGTGTGGCTTTTATCATTGACGGTATTTTGAAGGTCATCAACAAAAACACAACAAATGGGCTCGTGGAAGTTCTCATCGGTATACTCATCATCGTGTTCGGTTGGACGCTATTGTGGGTTGCACTGTTGGTGTTTGGTGTATTGATTGTCATCAACGCTGTAAAAGACTTTTCCAGCAGTCGCAAAAAGATCGTTGACGTACTCAAATTGATTGTTGGTCTTGTTGTTGGCGTGTTGCTTGCAACAAACGGATTTACAACAATCAGCTGGTTGTTTATCGTTATCGGCGTGGTGCTCATCATCGAAGGTATCCTTCAACTTTGGCCACAGCTCAAAAAGTAGTCACACAAAAAAACAAGGACAATTTTCTCTTGGGAGTTGTCCTATTTTTTTACATAAAATGGCATAAAATATAAATGTTAAGTATTATCAGGTACAAGTTCCCCATAAAACGACAAATAATATCACGAAATATTACAGAACATAAATGGACAAAAGGCTGTTCAAGTAGTATAATTGTGTAAACAAAAGTGCCTTGCAGATTGCTGTGCACTACAAAACACCTACGAGGTCACAAATGATTACAAAAACATTTTTCGACAACTACAATGGACAAGTTGTCTATGCCTTCACTTTGACGGATGGCATTTCCGTTACAATTTTGACGTTGGGCGCAACAATCATCCAACTAAAAGTTCCCGACAAAAATGGTAGCTTGGTGGATGTGGCGTTGGGCATGACCACGGCCCGCGACGTTGTTGGTGCAAAGGGCGACTACATGGGATGCGTTGTTGGCAGATGTGGTAATCGTATTGCAAAGGGCAAGTTCGCGTTGGAAGGAACGCACTACACCCTTGACTGTAACAACGGACCAAACCACCTACATGGTGGCTTTGATGGTTTTCACAAAAAGGTATACAACGCAAATGTGGACGGAAACAGTTTGGTCTTGACTGCAACAAGCGATGATGGCGACCAAGGATATCCAGCAAAGGTGGACTTTTGTGTGAAGTACACTGTTGTAGGCACAACGTTGACAATGGAGTACTTTGCAGAGAGTGATGGAACAACGTTGTTCAACCCCACAAACCACATCTATTTCAACCTGAACGGCCAAGATGACGGCAGCATTTTGGACAACGTGTTGCAAATTTTTGCCGATACGTACTTGGAAATTGACAATACATCCATCCCACAAAAGCAAGTGTTGGTACAAGGTACGCCATTTGACTTCCGCGCGCCAAAAGCTATCGGTTTGGATATTGACAAAGCTCATCCACAACTTGCAAACGGTAGCGGCTACGACCACAACTTTTGCTTGACACAAAGTCACTTCGCACACGCATTTTCTACAAAAACTGGCATTGCAATGGATTGCTACACAGATATGCCCGGCGTGCAATTTTACAGCGGAAACTTTCTTGCAAACCAATTGGGTAAGGCTCACTACCCAAAACGCAGTGGCTTTTGCTTGGAAACACAATTTTGGCCAGACGCCATCAATCATGACGACTTTGTGCAACCCATCTTGAAAAAGGGCGAGAAATTTTACTCCAAAACACAATACATTTTTGGCACAAAAAGCTAACTTTACCGCGAAAAGCTAACCAAGTTTACTTTTACTACATCTTTGAGCGGTACAATAGGGTACAATTAGGGGAAAACCGATGACACAAAACGCACAAAACATCCAACAAACACGCGACTACAACGGCTGGGAAGAGGTTTTCCATCGTGAATTTGCCAAACCCTACTTTGCGGAGTTGCGCAAATTTTTGGTAAATGAATACGCCACAAAAAAGATTTATCCTCCAAAGCACTTGATGCTGAACGCCTTTGACCAAACGGCATATGGCGATGTGAACGTGGTAATTTTGGGACAAGACCCCTACTACAATCCAGGACAAGCAATGGGGATGAGTTTTTCCGTGCCAAAAGGTGTGTTGCCACCAATGAGTTTACAAAATATCTTCAAAGAGATTGAAGAAGACCTTGGTTACAAATCCAAAATTGTAGGTGGTGACCTTACCCCTTGGGCAAGACAGGGCGTTTTGTTACTCAACACCGCACTGACAGTGGAAGAAGGCAAGCCCAACTCCCACAAGGACAAAGGTTGGGAGCAGTTTACCGATGCAGTAATCCGCCATCTCAACGAGCGCGAAAGGGGGATGGTTTTTATGCTGTGGGGGAGCAACGCCATTGCAAAAAAACATCTCATTACCAATCGTCAACACTTGGTACTTACAGCACCACACCCCAGTCCACTTTCGGCATATCGCGGATTTTTTGGATGTGGACACTTTTCCAAGGCAAACGAATTTTTAGCACTACAACACAAGGAGATCAAGTGGTAAAATGTCAAAAGCATTGATGACAATACACGGTTTTTTGACGGATATAAACGATTTCGGCAGACTGTACGAGTTTTTGGGTATGTATGACAAAGTCGTTGCCTGCAAAATTCCCGGACACAACGATAAATTGGACTTTAGAAAGTTCACGGTGGAAAACACGTTGAAGGCAGTTTTACACTGCTACGATGAGCTTGCAGAAAAGTACGACCAAGTGGACGTTGTGGGATTTTCCATGGGTGGTGCATTGACAAGCTACCTTTGCACCCAACGCAAAGTCAACAAAGCGGTAGTAATTGCGCCCGCAAACAAGTATATCAATTTGGACAGCCCACTTTCCACGCTTAAATTTTACCTACATTTTGTTAGGGATACCTACACAAAAACTGTTGGATCGCTAAAAGACCGCATTGCCTCCACACAAAAAGCACTCACGCCATATTTTGAAAACACCATCACAACAAACAATATGGCTTTGCGCAGATTTTTCCCACATCTAAATATGTACACATTTACCACCTTTTCCAACATCATAAAGACGGTAAATGCCGAAGTGGAAGCGCACTCTCCCATTGACACACCGCTGTTGGCATTTTGGGGACAGCTGGACGAGCTTACACCGCAAGCGTCGCTTGACTACCTTTCTAAACACTTTGTCCATATGCAAACCATAATCTATCAAGACGTAGGACATATGCTGATATTGTCCAACCGTGATGTGGATTTCATACGCGAGGCAATCAAATTCTTGACAGATGGCAAGGTGGACAAAACCATCCCACCTAAACAACCGGGCAAAGCTGCTACAAAATAGTTACAAATGCTTGCAAAAGTGTAAAAATTAAGTGCTATTTAAGCAAATGCAAATATAATGACTGCACAATAAAAACGCAGTAACTATCAAAATGTGTTTTTCAAAGCACATTTTTCAAAAGGCGAAATCGCACCTGTTTGCTGATTAGCCACAAGGAGAAAAAAATGCTACAACTAAGCAACATAACCAAAAGATACGAGGCGGGCGAGCTGTCTGTTGACGCATTGCGTGGCGTGTCGTTGACTTTTCGCAAGAGCGAGTTCGTTGCCATACTTGGTCAATCAGGCTGTGGTAAAACAACCCTTTTGAACATCATCGGTGGTTTGGACAAGTACACCACTGGCGACTTGATCATCAACGGCAAATCCACAAAGGCCTTCAAAGACCGCGATTGGGATGCCTACCGCAACTACACAATCGGATTTGTGTTCCAAAGCTACAATCTCATCCCACACCAAACAGTGTTGCAAAACGTAGAGCTTGCGCTGGCACTTTCCGGTGTCAAAAAGGCAGAACGCCATCGTCGCGCAAAGGAAGCGTTGGATCAAGTGGGTCTCAAAAACATGTACCACAAGCGCCCAAGCGAAATGAGTGGCGGTCAAATGCAACGTGTTGCCATCGCGCGCGCTATCGTAAACAACCCCGACATCATTTTGGCAGACGAACCAACTGGCGCACTGGATACCGAAACAAGCGTACAAGTAATGGACATTTTGAAGGAAATCTCCAAAAAACGCTTGGTTATCATGGTTACCCACAACCCAGAGCTTGCAGAGCAATATGCAACACGCACTGTAAAGATGTTGGACGGTTTGGTTGTCTCTGACAGCAAACCATTGACAGATGACGAACTACTGGAAATGCGCGTCACCGAAGACGTTGCGATGGTTCGTGAGCAAATGGACAAAAAGAACAAAAAGAAAAAGAGCAAAAAGAAGCCAACATTGTCTTTTTGGACCTCATTTGTTTTGTCACTCAAAAACCTGTTTTCCAAAAAGGGTCGCACCATTTTGACAAGCTTTGCAGGCAGCATTGGTATCATCGGTATTGCGCTGGTGTACGCTGTGTCCACCGGTATGTCTGGCTACATCAACTCCGTTCAAGAAGAAACATTAGCATCCTACCCATTGACATTGCAACAAAACAATGGGGATATGTCAGCAATGTTCTCTGTATTTGCTGCTGGCGCAAAGCCTGGTGGCGACCATGAAGTGGATGACAACATCTACGAAAAGCTTGCCTTCTACAACTTGACAAAATCGTTGAGTGACAAATCTCAAAGCGAAAACGACCTCAAAAGCTACAAAGTGCATCTGGATGAGCAACTCAAAAATCCCGACAGTGACCTGTACCAAGCGGTAAGCGGTGTGCACTACGGCTACGATCTTGATTTGCAAATCTACACACGTGATACCGACGGCGAAATTATCAAAGCGGACACCGACGAACTGATGATGACACTGCTTGGCAACATCTACAATGTGGATGTATCCAACGTAGGCATTGGCACAGGCGGTATGGCGGAAACGATGATGAACTCGGTGTTTGGTATGACCATTTGGGAAGAGTTGTTGCCAAACAAAGATGGCGGAGTTATCAATGACCTTTTGAAAGACCAATACGACTTGATACATGGTCGTTGGCCTACTGAAAAGGACGAAATCATCTTGGTTGTGGACGAAAACAACGAGATTGACGATATGACCTTGTACGCGTTGGGTCTCAAGTCCACCGAAGAAATCGAAGCCATCATCGACTCGGTAAACACTGGCACAACCCCACCACAATCGGAGTCCCAAAAGTGGACCTACGAAGAAGTGATGGCGCTGACTTATCGCACCATCTTTTCACACGAGTGTTACCAACAAAATGGCGATACTTGGTACGATGTGCGTGACTTGGACGGTGGCTTGGATGGTCTTTACGAAGACGAAAGTAAGGGCCTGACGCTCAAGATTACCGGCATCATCCGTCCCAACAAGAATGCATCCAACCATATGCTTGGTGGCACACTTTGCTACACCTACAAGCTGGTTGAGTACATCATCGGCGAGTCACAAGACTCGGCCGTTGCAAACGCGCAAAAAGCAAGCCCTGACATTGACGTGTTTACTGGCAAGTACTTCCGCAACAACAGCATTTCCGACCAAGAAAAGGCGGACACTGTAACGGAGTACATCTCCAAGCAAACGGATGCCAAAAAGCACAGTTTGTACGTTCAAATCAAAACAAATCCAACAGATGAGGAAATCGAGCAAACCAAACAAGAGCTGATTGCCAAAGCGTCCACGTCGGAAGGTATGACGGAAATCAAAGCGGAACTCAAAAGCAAGATGGCCATGTTCAGCTCCACAATGGCAAACTACATCGACACAGCCAGCGACAGCCAAATCATAACGATGCTTTCATCCTATGCGCCACTGAAAGCGCAGGAGAAAAAGCTCCAAGACTACCCCGAAGCAAACAAATTCAACTCCACAGCTTACGCAGACGATATGGATGCGGAACTTGCTGCGGCCGACATTGCAACAAAAGCCGAGTGGTTTGACGTCGTGATTGAATTTGCTGATACATCCTACGACGACAACCTGCTCACACTTGGTTGTTTGGACATTGCAAGCCCATCTACCATCAATTTGTACGCATCCACCTTTGAAAACAAGCAGGTAATTGAGGCAGATATCGACAAGTTCAACGAAGGTCGTGACGAACAAAACCAACTCAAATACACCGACTACGTTGGCCTTTTGATGAGCGGTATTACCACCATCATCCAAGCTATCACCTACGTTTTGATTGCGTTTGTATCCATTTCTCTCATTGTATCGTCCATCATGATTGGCGTAATCACTTTGATTTCCGTTCAAGAACGCACCAAGGAAATTGGTATCTTGCGTGCGGTGGGCGCATCCAAGCGCAACGTTGCTGGTATGTTCAACGTGGAAACGGTCATCATCGGTTTTACATCTGGTGTGATAGGCGTGGTGTTTACCTACCTGTTCTGTATCCCATTGAACGCAATTTTGTTTGCGTTGACAGGTTTGCCCACGTTGAAGGCAGTTTTGCCCGTTGAGTTTGCGGTAATTTTGGTGTGCATAAGTATGCTACTGACATTGATTGCTGGTATCATCCCATCACAAAGCGCAAGCAAAAAGGACCCCGTTGTAGCCCTCAGAACAGAGTGATAAAAAACAACAACAAACTACAAAAATTCCCCACGTGTATCAAGAAAACTCGTGGGGATGCTTTTATACCGTGGTTTTTGCATACCACTACAAAGGGGGACAAACATGACTTTTGATCAACTTGTGTCGGCAATTTTTGACGACTACGAAAATAAACATCGAGATATTTTGGGCGACGTGATGGCAACTTGCCGTCAACAGGCGGAAAGAATTGTGTCAAAGTATGATACAACGGAGCTATCGCAAGAAGAAATTGACCGCCTAAAAGATATGATTGTCAAAAAGGAAGTATCTACGTTTTTGCAGTTTGTTGAGCAAAACAAAGATATACTTGATGGCGACTTTAGCGACAGACAAAAATTTAGATTGCTGTTTGAAAGGCACGACAAACCAAGCCTGTCCGAGCAAGAACGAACTCTGCTCCAAAAGCGAATTCGTCGACACATCTACGACAACGAAGTTTGCAAAATTTTGCAAGACCTTGTAGATGACTTGAAACAATAAGCACAAGGTCAAACTTTTGCTCTACTAAAAGCTAAACGTTTGCAAGACTGACAACAAACAAATACAACAAAAAAGGGACGAGATCCATCTCGTTCCTTTTTTATTTTGATTAGCCATGTATCGCGTTGATTTTGTTTACTTAGCTGAGCATGATTCTATCGTTTTGTTGGCCTATTTCGCGGAATTTTTTGAGTAGGTCGTCTACTGTGAGGTTGCGTTTTTCTCCGCCACTGGCTGTGTAGATGATTTTGCCTTCGCTCATCATCACAAGCTTGTTGCCCAGTTCGATAGCGTCCTTCATATTGTGAGTGATCATCACTGTGGTTTGATTGTTTTGTGAAGTGATATCTCTTGTGAGTGACAAGACCTTTTCCGCTGTTTTGGGGTCAAGTGCTGCGGTGTGCTCATCCAAGAGCAAAAGCTTTGGTTTGTTCATTGTGGCCATAAGCAATGTGAGCGCTTGGCGTTGACCTCCACTAAGCAGCGCAACTTTGGTGCTCATGCGAGTTTCCAAACCCAAGCCAAGTGTTTTTACAAGTTCGGTAAAGTGTTCTTTGTCCTTTTTTGAGACGTTCCACGCCAAACCGTGGGATTTGCCACGTTGACTTGCAAGGGCAAGGTTATCTTCGATATTCATACTGGCAGCGGTGCCTTTCATTGGGTCTTGAAATACGCGCGAAACAAACTTGGCACGTTTGTGCTCCGGCATTTTTGTAACGTCCACACCATCAATAAGGATGCTACCGCCTTCGATATCGAACACGCCTGCAATGCAGTTGAGCAATGTGCTTTTACCTGCGCCGTTGCCGCCGATAACTGTGACAAAGTCGCCTTCGTCAAGGTGCAAGCTAACACCGTTTAATGCCACCTTTTGGTTTACTGTGTTGGGGTAAAAAACTTTTAGCAAATTTTGTACGTCAAGCATTGTTTTCACCTCCGTTTGGGCTGATGTTACCACCATCATTGTTCGAGCCTTCAATTGCAAGTTTTGGCTTGGAAAACTTCTCTTTGAAGTGTGGCACAGCAAGGAACACTGCAACAAGCATTGCCGAAAGCAGTTTGAGCAGGTCTGTATCCCAATCCAAACAGATGACAAGTTGGTACACAAGGTAGTAGACAATGGACCCAACCACTGCGCCAACAAGTTGAACGGCAAAGTTACTGCTGATTTTGGAAACAAGCACACTACCGATGATTACTGCTGCAAGGCCAATTACAATTGCACCACGGCCCATGTTGATATCTGCCGAGCCGTTGTACTGACAGAGCAATGCGCCAGCAAGTGCAACAAGACCATTGGAAAGCACCAAAGCCAAAACTTTGGTTGTGTTGGTGTTGACGCCTTGCGCACGAGCCATTTGTTCGTTGCAACCTGTTGCGCGGATGGCGCATCCAAGTTTTGTTCCAAAAAACCAGTACAAAAGGCCAATCACTACTGCCACAAAGGCAACCAAAATGATAATGGAAAGTGCAATGTCCGCCCTGGCAACAAGCAACTGTTTACCAACAAGGGATATTGTTGCCTTACCCATGATTTTTAAGTTGACAGACCAAAGGGCAAGCTGTGTCAAAATACCGCTCATAATTGGTGGGATGCCCATCTTTGTGTGCAAAAGTGCTGTTGCAAGACCGCAAAGCATACCTGCAGCAAATGCCACCAAAATGGCAACGCCGGTGGGAACATCGTTGGCAATCAGCACAGCGCAAGTACCTGCGCCCGTCACCATCGAGCCGTCAACCGTCAAGTCGGCAAAGTCCAAAATTTTGTAGGAGATAAACAAGCCTATCGCCATGATGCCCCAAATCAACGCTTGTCCAATTGCTCCGGGAAGGGCGTTTAAGTAAACCATTAGAACCTCTGTTTGTGTGTTAGTCGAGTTGGCTGTTACAAAATGCAACGCCAATCATTTTTTGCTATTGTTCCAAAGTGGGTAACAATGCAAGTTTTGTTTGTACAAGATTACTCTTCGATAGCAACGTAGCCATCTGGAACGGTGATACCAAACTCTTCACAACGGCTAGCAACAAATTTGTAGGTTGGGTTTGTGTCCGTTGCAATTGCCAAAGTGGAAATGTCCTTTTTGCCTAGCAAAACGTCTGCTGCCATTTGGCCTGTGATAACGCCAAGTTGGTAGTAGTCGATGGAAAGTGTTGCCACGCCACAGCCCTTGCAGATGCCCTCTTCGCCAGCAACAACTGGTTTTTTGTTTGCACTGCAAATGCTATCGATAAAGGTTGCGTTGTTTGCAACAATGTTGTCGGTAGGAACGTAGATAACGTCGCTCCAAGCGCAAGCTTGGGTTGTAACTGCTTCCAAGTCGCTTGTATCAACAAAGGAAAATGCTCTTGTTTCGATGCCCTTTTGTTTGAGAACTTTTGCAACTTCGGTAACTTGGTACAAACTGTTGGATTCAGCTGAGCAGTACAACAAACCAACCTTTTTTGCTGTGGGGAACAAGTCAACAATCATTTCGGCTTGCTTGTCAAGTGGAGCAAGGTCGCTTGTTCCACTAACGTTGCCACCTGCAACACCATTCCAATCCTTGATGTTAAGTGCGGATGCGTAGTCGGTGATGGATGTGCCCAAAATTGGGATGTTACGTGTTGCGCTTACGGCAGACGTCAAACTTGCAGTTGCGTTTGCAAGGATAAGGTCTACACCTTGTGCAACAAAGGTACTGACGATTGTTCCACACATATCTGGGTCGCCGTTGGCGTTTTCTTCTTTAAACTTTACTGTGCGACCTTCAGCTTTCAATGCATCGGTTAGGCCGTCCTTGAAGCCTTGTGTTGCAGCATCCAACGCTGGGTGTTGAATAAGTTGGCAAATACCAATGGTGTACTCTGCCTTGTTGGGGTCAATTTTGACTGTTGGTGTACAAGCTGTCAAACAGCCGAGTGTGAGCACAACTACAAGTGCCAATGCGATGAGTGCCTTTTTCATAGTGATTCTCCTTTGTGTTTTTTTACATAACAATGATACAAGCCATAGCCGTTTTGAGCAATTTGCCACCCAAAGTAACAAGATGTTGTGACAACACTGTGCTTGCAAACAAGAAATGTTTGTTTAACGGATGTGATTTGAGGAGCAAAAGACAAACAAGAGAGATATTATTGTGAGGGAGCATACCTGGAAGGTCTGTGCCCAAACAAAATACCTATGATTGTGCAGGCCTTTTGCCATCAAAAAGCAAACAGAGCTTGTGAGCAGGCACAATAAACAAAAAACTCTTTCGATTGCTCGAAAGAGTTAAGTAAAATGCTAAAAAATATATATCACGCAAAATCTACTTTTTTCCATCGGCAATCGCTACTGTTACATTTTTGTAAAGTAGTAATAAAAGTAGTATGCAACTGCGAACATACGTTTTGCCATGGGAAAAATCCTTTTGTTTTGTAATAATGCAACAAGTATAGACCTTTGAAAAACAATTGTCAACCAAAAAACAGTGCAAAAAACAAAGAAATTTTGCGCATTTTTAGATTACATCTCCAATGCATCAAAGTAGATGGCTAACAATTCTTGTGAAGTCATAAGCTTTGGTACAGGGTAGAGTGGGTTGGCTTCCTTTTCGGCGCGGATTGCCAAGTTGGACAGGTGCCAAGACTCAAGTCCATCAATTTTGAGTTTTTGTGGTATGCCAAGGTTAGCGTTTAGCTCTTGGATGGCAGTAATAAACTTGTTTGCAGCAACTTCGTTGGTGTCTGCCTCGTTAGCAACGCCAACAAGCCGCGCCAGCTTTGCCAAGCGTTTGTGGGCTGACTTGCCAAACTTTTTGAGCACATATGGCAACAACACTGCATTTGCCAAGCCGTGTGGTGTGCCGTACTTTCCGCCAAGGGCGTGCGCAAGTGCGTGGACGTAGCCAACATAACCACGAGTAAAGGCCAGTCCAGCAAGATAGGCTGCCTTTTGCATATTGGAGCGTGCTTGCAAGTTTGTGCCGTTTGTAGTTACCTCTTTCAAATTTTCAAACACAAGTTTCACTGCCTCTTCCGCTTGGCGCTTTGTTGCAGGTGTATTTGCGTGGTTGATGTAGGCCTCCACTGCGTGCGTTAGTGCATCCATGCCCGTTGTCGCCGTCAGCATTGGGGGCAAACCCACCGTCAAAGTGGGGTCCAGTATTGCGTAGTGTGGGATGAGGGAAAAGTCGTTGATGGCGTACTTGTCGTGAGTGTCGCCATCGGTAATTACTGCGGCAACTGTGCACTCGCTACCTGTGCCGGCAGTTGTGGGCACAGCAAAAAACGGTGGAAGTTTTTTGCAAACTTTCAACAAACCTTTCATTTTGTTTACGCTCTTTTGGGGGCAAACAACACGCGCACCGATAGCCTTGGCACAGTCCATTGCCGAACCACCACCAAATGCAAGGATGCTATCGCAGTTGTTCTCGCGGTACACAGCAAGACCATATTCTACTTGCTTGACAGTTGGGTTGGGCAAAACGCCATCGTACACGGCATATGCAAGAACGCCCTCTGCCTTATCGAAAAATGGTTGCAATGCTTTGCGCTCCAAGGCAGCCTTATCGCAAACAATAAGTGGACGTTTTGCGCCATTTTGTTGCATAAAGTCCACCGCATTTGCAAAGCTGTTTTCCCCTTGCAAAAGTTTTGGCTCACGCCAGGGCATAAATGCCATGCCAACGTACAAGCCTGCTTGAAAAACTCTGCACCATGCTTTTTTGAAAATGTTCATGTCTTTCTCCTACTAGCAACAAATGGTGCTTGTTGCCCAAAGAATTATTTTCTGCTTTCATTATACAACAAAAATGTTGATGTGTAAACATAAAAACAACACACACTCGCCGTACAGACAATTGCGTTGCTAAGCAAAAAAATAGCGATGACAACTTTATCATCGCTAAAACTTTGTTTGTTAAATTTTATTTTCCACAATGTGTTGTAGTACCTGTTGTGGCACCATTGTTGCCAAGCTGTCGTAATCGCGAAGTTTTATCGCTTGACGAATCAGTGTGCCTGCAATGGTTTTTTGGATGGGCACACGTATTACGTTGTCGCCCATGGACTGATAAAAGGCTGCCTTTTGGTCCTCCCACGCGTCGGGAGATATTTGGTTTTGGGTAAATACCCACGTTCTTTCACAGTCAAACAGCGCTGTTATAATAGGCCAAGTTGCCCATGACGCACGAGGCATCAATGTGACAAGCACGTTATCAAGGCTTTCGGCCTTCAACACTCTGTCGATAAGTGTTAGTGTCAATTGGGTATCAAAAGGGTTTCTCTCGCGCGATAGCATGCCATCTACTGCATGGTCAAAATCTGTCTTAGCATCCAAAGGTATATCTTTTATTACAGCAATACAAATAGTTTCGTTAGGGTACTGCTTTTTTAGTTGCTTTACTAGCGACAAATGCCCGTTGTGCATGGGCTGAAATCTTCCTGTAAATATTAACATTTCTGCACTTTTCTCCTATATTTGCGAACACGCCCCAATTGTTAGTTTTAGCAAGTCCAATCTAGTATCTCTTGCCTCTTTCCAATTACGACTATTCCATGTCTTTTGCCCGAGATCGTCTCCCGCATATAACAACACAGCCAAAGGAACCTTTTCCTACTGCGCTACTGCATAGAAAGAAGCACATTCCATTTCCACAACACTACAACCTTCTTGATGCCTTAGTTCAATCCTGTCCACAGTTTCGCGATACATTGCATCTGTAGTCCTTGTTTTACGCATCTATAGACCGTGTTTCGATCATCAAGAAATTTTCATAGCCGTGTTTTGACTGAGTCCTGCATTTGAATTTCTCAAGACGGCGCAACGTAATGATACGATGTACCCTCATCACGGACGACTGATATTAGAAGCAACAAATTCCACAGCGCATGTCCGGCAACAAGTTTCCGCACCCACCGCATACTATGAATTTTTTACACCCCATTGCTATCAACTTCTCAAGTTATCCAGCCGCATACGGCCCACCACCAAATGAGTGCAGTAGTGCTACCATCTCACCTTTCTCATTGTGAGTTGCATAAATGGGTAGAATAAAAGTTTCCAACTGCAATTCGCCAATCACTTCGCATTTTTGCTCCGCCACTAGGCTCTACACAGCGCCCCCAAAAAAAAACGAAAGCACATAACACTCGGGCAAAACGGAACCTGTAATATTTTTCTTCATGGGAACATAATTATCAGAAACCCCATCAAACTCTAAAATTGGATATTCTTTTTTTCAACATATAAACTGTACCACAACTAAGATCGACATTGCCAAAAGGAAAAATATGACGGACGACCAAAACAACCAATCTAATTTGCGTTTTAATTTTTTTATGAGCCTAGCCGCAGACCCATCCTCTAGCTCTTCCCCAGTTTTTGCATTGTATTCTTCGTCTACTTTCGATCGAAAGGCTCTATCCCACAGCTCTTTTGTCCAAGCATCAAAATCAAGATTTTTTGAATTATCTTCTTTTCCCTTAATCCGATCAAAGCGTAATATTAAGTTTTTCGATTCATTCGATAGCGTTATAAGTGCCGTAGTAGATACTATCATCAAGACCACCGTTGCCAATAAATACATCAGCTTCCAAACGGAGTAATTGTTTATGTTTGAAATTCCTTCGTATAAAACCGTGCAGGCTAAAGAAATGATAACGCCACCTAGAAACGAAAACAGTTCTTCGTTTTGATAAAGTTTTCTCATAATAATTCTATTTCACCCAAAATTTCTTCTTTCTTGCGTTCAAATTCATTTAAATCAGCCGGCGAAAAATGCCCTTGGCTCATTTTGATATTCATCCTTGCCATAAATGCTTCCCAGCTCCCCTTTATTTTGACTAGCTGTTCCAACTTCTCGTCTGAAGCCTTTCTGAATGCAAGCGTTTTTCCCTCTCGATTGTACAAATATTTTTTCTTCTGTTCAATCAGATCCTGAACGTCTTGATTACCAATAATGACAGCTGCCCATAAAGTCTCTTGCAACTTTGAGCTGTGCACAAAACAACTATACTCCGCAAAGAAATTTGTCAAATCTTGACTTATTTTGTACGCGGAACTATCTTCGATATGAGCACCGAGATTCCTTAAATGCGCCTCAAATTGGTAAGCATAGGATTTTGTTCTCTTGATCATCCAAACATTTTTCCCATTGGGCGGCAAAAATGCCATATTATAGTTTCTTAGGGTCTCGAAAGAATTGCTTTGCACAAAATACGGCGTCGTTAAGTAGTGCTCCACGTTTTGCTTTTGCATTAAATCATGAATCATATCTGCTTTTACACGAAAACAAAGAGAGCAATTGCGATCATGCACAGCTGGATGAAACCACCAATCATCATTATCTTGTACCGTAACCGTAATCGCAAAGACCAAATAAACATCTTCGCCCATACCACGTCTTTGGTGATATTCATGAATCGCATATTGACAAGACTCCATATCTATTTCGTCGTCTATAAAAGGAACCGTGATAAAATTTATTGGCAACCCATCAAAAGCATCCTCCCTGCTCTGGACGTTAAAATAGAATCTCTTTTGAAGATCCGCTATACATTCCGGAACACAAGCTTGATACTCTAACTTATCGGGTTGACCACCTAATATTGCGCGAATTCGGGACGCATGCAGCTCGTCCAAACTTATTGCGCTTTCGCAAAGCACACGATGCTTGCTTTCCTCCTCGAGAGGCGCGCGATGCACTCTTTCATGCACATTGTTGCGTAATGCATAAGCTTTTCCAGCCTGCGGGTCATTACTAGTGTCCGCGAATTGCTTAAAAGGAACAATCCACGCGCGTTCGCGTTTGTGAACTAAAAATTCGTTCTCCAACTCAACAACTTGTTGCGCATGCCAACATGGGAAAAAAGACACGACTATTTTATCTTTTTTTTCTTTGTCTTTGTTGTAGTCTATAACGATCCGATTCCACAAAAACAATCTTTGGAAATATGAAAAAGGGTTGTCGTCAGAATTCGTGAAATTTTGATAGTCACAAGGTATCTCTTGTGGATTGGGATGAACAATGGCTATGAACTTTTTTGAAAATTTTGTCAAGGAATTTTCGAAAACATAATGATGACCATTATGAATTATTTGAAACCTTCCTTGCCAGATACCAGCATCGCCATCTCGGATCGCATCTGTATAATCTTTAGGGCTATACAATACGGGACTAAATTTAACGAGAGCATCGAAATCCACACTGTGAAAAATAGGAAAACTTAAAGTTTCCATATTGTTTTGCAATTCATACTTTTCCATGTCGTCCCCCTACCTTTTCTCGTGTTTCCTTGGGTCGTTTAAAATAAATAATTGTTTTTGAATTTCTTTTTCATCCTGCAACAAAGCTATTTCGTTGTTCAACTTTACAATCAAACGGGATTCGCTTGCTATCTTATCTATATCAATATCGTAGCGAACGGGAGACCAATCGCGACCCACCGATTGAAAAAACGGCTTTAAAGCATAATATTCACACTCGACTTTTTTCCAAAGTCTATCTATTAACGGCATTTTTTTATAATTACGAACCAACTCCAAAATGGTTTTTTTAAAGATCGCAATCAATTCTTCGATTTTTTCCTGCTCGCAAATCGCAACAACCTGACCGTCCTTTTTTGTTCCCTCAATATAGTAGGATTGCATCGTTTCGATAAGATTTCGATTTGTCAACAAATTGCCCACGATGTCCGTTTGCGCATCATCACCGCTCCCACTATATTTAACATAAACATCTACCTTTTCAAACGGGAAATCTTGCAATTCCTGGCGTAACTCCCCAGCATTGAGCATTGCGTACTTTCTTACTATCATAAAACCATCCTTGCATGGAATGGGAGAATAAATTTCCCCAGCAATTGTGTGCTCATCACAGTATAAAGTTTCGCTAAAACTCCTAAGCAATGCGCTTAAATAAGAAACGTTTTTCTTGGCAGCCTCGTTAACAACAGGAATAAACTGCGCAGTTTTGACAAATTCTTCTATGTCTGCACAATTATGATTATATACTTGAATGCCATAGTTTGCTAAATACAAGTAACAATCCACAATTTTCTCAACGGGCACATCCAAAGACTTCGCCGCTAACTGAAATTTATAGATAATCTTATAAAACTGGCTCGGATTTATTCCCAAGATCAGATCTTTGCTGTTTTTTGCTATAGCATATAAATCAAAAACCCTTTCCACAAACTGCTCGTTGTGGGCATATTCCGTTAGTTTGTCAATACCCGTCCACCCCATTGGGGCTTTACCAAAGTGATGGTAAACCAGTGTTGCCAGTTCTTTCACAGGCGTATCGACAGAGTTGTAAAGATTTTTACGCATACACAACACCTTGTCCGTTTGTTCCTTCGAGAGAGATCTCCTTTTTGCCCTGTACTGCTTGCATCACACCTTCGGCTGCCACAATAACCGGACACCCGAGCTCAAGCGCAAGCACTGCCATGTGACACAATACGCCACCTGTTTCGGCTACAACAGCCAACGCTTCGCGCATATACAAAACAATGTCTGGTGATGGAACGTGTGTTACCAAAATTTTTCCACGACACTCTTCCAAAGAAGGAAGATTGTCATCGTCAATCAAAATTGGCTCGCCTGTCAAATAAAAATCCCACAGACAAACGCCCCTACCTAAAACTTCCATAGTTTTAAACTCCATTTCTTCCATTTTACTAATTATAACATCCGTTGTAAATAATGTCAATATGTGACATAAAAATGTCCAAAAGTAAAAGCGCACAAATGGGTAACTATCCTAAGTTGCGCTAGATAGTTCATAAAGTTGCAACAAGCCTACAACTGGTTTCCATACGCCATCAAAGTATATCTACAACAAAAAAGACTACCCTCATTTGGATAGTCCTTTTGATTTTGCTTGTTGTGCAGTTGATTAGTCAGCAACGTATGGAATCAAAGCCATTTGACGTGCGCGTTTTACTGCTACTGCAAGTTCACGTTGGTGACGAGCGCATACGCCTGTCATACGACGTGGAAGAATTTTTCCACTTTCTGTGAGGTACTTGCGGAGTTTAGCAATATCCTTGTAATCAATGCTTTCAGCCTTATCTACGCAGAAGTTGCAAACCTTGCGGCGTGCTGGTCTTCTCATAGGCTTTTTGAATTCTCTTTCCATTATCATTTTCTCCTTATTTCTTAGAAGGGCATATCGTCGTCGCCATTGTCTACTTCGGTAAGTTGGTCAATAGATTTTTTGGCGGGAGCTGCCTGTTGTGGTTGTCCGTTTGTGTTAGGACGGGACAAAAACTCAACTTGATCTGCGCGAACGTCAAATGTTTGACGTCTTACGCCGTCGCGTTCGTAACTACCTGTTTGGATGGAGCCGGAAATTGCAACTTGGCTACCTTTTACAAGGTACTTGCCACAGTTTTGAGCTGTTGCGTTCCAAGTAACGATGTTGATGAAATCGGCTTGTGTTTCGCCATCACGAGAGTAGGTGCGGTTTACAGCAATGCTGAAACGGCAAAGGGTTGTGCCAGAATCAAGTGTTTGAGTTTGTGGGTCTTGAGTGAGTCTACCAATCAAAAATACTTTGTTCATCGTATTTCTCCCTTTGTACTATTTTCTTACAGTAACAAAACGCATTACACTGTCGGTGATACGCATTACACGTTCAACTTCGGCAGGAAGTGTTGCTGGTGCAGTGTAGTTTACAAGAACATAGTAACCTTCTGTTTTGTAGTTGATGGCATAAGCAAGTTTGCGTGTGCCCCACTTGTCAACAGAGTCAATTGTACCGCCGTTATCTGTAATGATTGCCGAAAACTTTGCGATTACCGCCTCTTTAGCTTCGTCGGACAATTCGTTGCTGATAATGTACAACAATTCGTAGTTGTTCATAATGTTTTTACCTCCTTATGGTCTATTGTGGCAACAAATAGGATTTCGTTGCAAGGTGCTCAAACTACGAGCTATATCATTATATATTACTTTGTCAAAAATTGCAAGTGTTTTTAATGATGTCGCAAAGGGTATTTTGGACTATTTTATTGTGTAAATTGTTGCAAAAAGGTATTTTGTGGGGTGTTTTTGTGCCTTGCGTAAAAACAATTTACATATTTTTCGTTTTGTTGTATAATGACTGCATTATTTATTGCTAAAGCTCGTCCCCATCTGGGGGACAGTGCGTGAGCAAACAACACAGTAATGGCTCCCACTCCGGGGAGCTCCTGCGCGAGCAAGTGAGAGGGCTTTCTATCACCATCTCCGTCACGCTTCGCGCGCCACCTCTCCCAAAGTGAGAGGCTAAAAAATAGTCAAGAATCACTACAAACACAAGGGAAACTATGGAAATAAAACACATCCTACAACAAAATAATTTCAAGTTCAACAAGCAGTTTGGACAAAACTTTTTGACGGACGACAATTTGCTTGCCAACATCGCCATTGACGCAGGTGTTGCAGGCGGAACAGTTTTGGAAATTGGCGCTGGCGCAGGAACTTTGACCAAAGCCCTTGCCAATGTTGCCGACAAGGTTATCTCCTTCGAGGTGGACCGCAATTTGGAAAAAGTGCTTGCCACAACCCTTGATAGTTGCGACAATGTGCAAATTGTGATGGGGGACGTGATGAAGTACAAAATGTGCGACATTGAAGCGCTTTGCAATGGTCCCTACAAGCTTGTTGCAAACATCCCTTACTATATCACAACACCACTGTTGATGCGCTTTGTGGAAGAGGGACAAAATGTAACGTCCATAACGCTGACGATCCAAAAGGAAGTTGCCGAGCGTCTTGCATCCAAACCTGCCACCAAGGACTACGGCGCAATCACTGTTAGCGTACAAGCTGTGGCAGACGTTACCATCACACGCATTTTGCCAAGGGATTTGTTTTACCCCGCGCCCAATGTGGACTCTGCCGTTGTGCGAATTGACCTAAGAAAGGACAAATTCGATATTGCCGACCACGACTTTTTCCGCAAGGTGGTAAAAATTAGTTTCGCAATGCGCCGTAAAACCCTTGTCAACAACCTGATGGTTGGTTTCAAGCTGGATCGTGCCACAGTGGAAAACATTTTGACAAAGTGCAATTTGCAACCCAACTGCCGTGGCGAAGAACTTTCGGTAGAAAAGTTTGTTGAGTTGTACAATGTTTTGAAAGCGCAAAACATCAAATAACACACAAAAATATGCAAAAACTCAATACGTATCGCGAAAAATGCGTTATGGCTGGGTTGTTTGCTTACAAATAATATTTCTAAATGTGTAGGCCATCTCGCAAAAGAACTTGTTGCTTGTTGCACGAAAATCCCAGTGCACGTTTGGCCACCTACACCAATAAACAAAAATATGCTAAAAATTGACGTCACAAAAAAATACGCTTTGGCTGTTTCCGGCGGGGTGGACTCGATGGTGATGCTACACGCATTTGCCCATCATTTGCCACGCCCAAACTTTTTTGTTGTGACGGTAAACCACAACATCCGCAAAGAAGGCGCAAGCGATTGCCAATTTGTTGCCAACTACTGTGCCGAGCTTGGTGTTGAGTGCCAAGTTTTTGATGTGGATGTGCCAACGCACGCCAGCGCAAACAAGTTGTCCATCGAAACGTCTGCACGAGTGCTCCGTTACCAAATTTTTGACAAGCTCGACTGCGACTACGTTTGCACCGCGCACCACCAGCGTGACCAAGCGGAAACTGTGCTTATGCACATCATCCGCGGAAGTGGCCTAACGGGCGCACAAGGTATCCGTGAGTATAACGGCAAGTATTTTCGCCCATTGCTCCACATAACCAAGGAGAAAATTGATACCTACGCCCAAGACAACAATGTGCCATTTGTGGTGGACCAAACCAACAGTGACGACAAATACTTGCGTAACTACATCCGCAACAAGGTGTTGCCAACGCTTGTTGACGTTTGCCCAACTGTGGAGCAAAACATTGCACGATTTGCCCAAAACATTGCATTGGACGAACAATGTTTGAACGGCCTTGCCGATACATCCGCTGTACAATTTGGCGCAAACCAAGCAAAAATCCCCGTGGAGCTACTCAAACAACCACAACCCATTGCCTATCGTGTTGTTAAAAAGGTTTTTGAACAACTTGGCGTGTTTTACGACGTAGAAAGCAAGCACTACCAAGCCATCTTGGACATTGCAAATGGTGTTGGCGGCAAACAAGCGCATCTGCCATTTGACTACGTTGCCATCAACGACTACCATTACGTTACACTTTGCAAAATGCAACCAACCATAACGCAAAATTGGCAAATTCCATTTGCTGTGGGTATTGTTGAGACGCCACTCGGAAAGGTGCAAGTGAGCGACAAGCTAATGGACAACGCTTTGCAATTTGATATTGCAAAAATTCCACCTACTGCAGTGTTTCGCACTCGAAAAACTGGCGACCTGTTTGCCAAATTTGGCGGTGGCACAAAGCCTTTGAAAGAGTATCTCATCGACAAAAAAATCCCCCAACGTGAGCGCGACAAGCTTGTTTTGCTTGCCGATGGACAAAACATCCTTGCCATTGTTGGCGTGGAAATTAGCAAAACAATAAAAACCAACAAAAACTCACAAGTTTACTATATAAAACTACTCAAAGACTAACACACAGCCAACGAAAATCAATTTTAAGAGGAGAATACAACCATGCAAAACAACCATCAAGTTGCAAAAGTACTCATCACCGAACGACAACTTGCAGAACGCATCAAAGAGATTGCTGCACAAATTTCCAAGGACTACGCTGGCAAAGACCCACTGCTTGTGGGCGTTTTGAAGGGAAGTTGGATCTTCCTTGCTGACCTTGTGCGCGCAATGGACTTGGACGTGGAAGTGGATTTTATCGCGGCATCCAGCTACTGCGGTGGCACACAAAGCACAGGGCACGTAATTTTGACAAAGGATCTCACTGCTAACTGCAAAGACAGACACGTTTTGTTGGTGGAAGACATTGTTGATACAGGTATCACAATTTCCCACTTAAAGAAAATCTTTGCTCACCGCCAAATGGCAAGTTGCGAAGTTGTAACTTTGTTGGACAAACCATCTCGCAGAGAAGTGGACGTCGAAGTGAAGTACGCAGCATTTACCATCCCTAACGAGTTCATCATTGGTTACGGATTGGACTTTGACGAAAAATTGCGTGGTTTGAAAGAAATCTGCGTGATGGATACAAGCACAATCAAATAGTTTACCCAAAACACAAGGCGGTATCGATTTTTACAAAACGATGCCGTTTTTTGCAGTCAAAATTGTTGTGCCTTGTTACTAAAACACACAAAAACGCCAACACGTGATTGATTTTTTAGTAAAATAAAAACGCTATTGCATTTTTAGCAGTAGCGTTTTTGTTTGTATTTTTCAATTCATTATTTGTTGAGCATTTCCATTGCCAAGTCAAGTCGGCGCAAAGTTTCCTCCTTGCCGATGATTTCCGCAATTTCGCTTGCACCACCTGGGGTGGATGCACGGCCTGTCAAAGCGATGCGTGCTGGCCACAAAACTTTGCCGTTTTTGACTCCAAGGGAAAGAGCCAAGTCGACAAGTGCTTGGTACAAGTGTGCGTTGTCCCACTCGCAAACCCCTTGGAAAGCTTGCTTTACCAGTGGCAAAATTTCCTTGGCTTGAACGGCGTCAGTCTTTTGCTTTTTGTTGAAGTACAATTCGCTGTCAAACTCGGTGTAGTCCACCAAGAAATCCAACATTTCGGGGATTTGTGCAAATGTTTCCAAGCGTGGTTGCAACAGTTTGCAAACCAAGTTTCTGTCAAAGTCTTTCAAGTAGCAACCATCAATCCAAGGCTTTGCATATTCAGCAAATGCGTCCGGTGTCATTTCCTTGATGTAGAGTGAGTTCAACCAAGTGAGTTTGACTGGGTCAAAGATGGATGGGCTCTTGTTGATGCCGGATATGTCAAACTTTTGTTGGAGCTCTTCAAAGCTCAACTTTTCGCTGTCGTCCTTTGGAGACCAACCAAGGAGTGCAATGTAGTTGATGATTGCATCCTTCAAAAAGCCTTTTTTGATAAGGTCTTCGTAGCTTGCATCGCCGTTGCGCTTGGAAAGCTTGTGTTGAGCATCCTTCATAATTGGTGGCATGTGGATGTAGATTGGTCTTTCCCAACCAAGTGCATCGTACAAAAGGTTGTACTTTGGTGTAGAAGAGAGATACTCAATACCACGCATTACGCAGTTGATACCCATCAAGTGGTCGTCGATAACGTTTGCAAAGTTGTAGGTGGGCATACCGTCCGACTTGATAAGAATTTGGTCTTCCAGTTCGGAGTTGTCGATTGTGATGTCGCCGTATACTTCGTCGTGGTAGGTTGTGCTACCTTCGGTTGGCATATTTTGACGGATGACGTACTTGTCGCCACGAGCAAGACGCTCGGCAATTTCGTCCTTGCTTAGATGCAAGCAGTGTTTGTCGTATCTGCGCGCGCCATTTACGTCAGGCAAGCTTGCCAAACGTTCTTCGGAGCAGAAACAGTAGTACGCGTGACCGCTTTCTACCAGTTTTTGCGCGTAGTGTAGGTATTCGTTTTTGCGCTCGCTTTGGATGTATGGACCGTAGTCGCCGCCAACGTCTGGGCCTTCGTCATACATAATGCCAGTTTCGCGAAGTGTGCGATAGATGATTTCTACTGCGCCTTCGACATATCTGCCTTGGTCGGTATCTTCGATACGCAAAATAAACTTGCCGTTTTTCTTTTTGGCGTACAAAAATGAGTACAATGCTGTTCTTACGCCACCAATGTGCATATATCCTGTTGGACTGGGCGCAAATCTTGTACGAAGTTGTTGTGCCATAGTTATATCTCCTTAGTTGATTGGTGTTTGTTTTTGCGGACGACCACAGGTCGCCCCTACGGTTTGATAAAATCGTGTTGACCCCCTTACGTAAAGGGCGCTGGCACGAAAGTAGGTTCTATTTTTCCAAGATAACTACTTCAAAAGCAATTTGCAGTAGTCGGACTGTATTTGTTTCATTATGCCTTCGTTGTACATACTGAAGTAGTCGTTACTGCCATTGAAAATGATGTGATCCAAAATTAGCACGTCAAGGCTACCCAATGCAAAGAACAAGTTGCGAGTGAACTTAACGTCGGCATCACTTGCCCCAAGCTCGCCATTGGGGTGACAATGCGCAAGCACAACTCCCGTTGCTCCCACACGCATTGCCGTGGCGGCAATCTTTTTGATGTCTACATTTACTCTTTCGGTGCTGTTTGAACTAAAAATTTCGTGATGTAGGTGTGTTGTGGTGTTGTCCACATACACTACCACAAGCTGCTCGACATAGGCATTGGAAATGAGCATACGAGCAAATTCGATGATGGAGTTTACGCCCACAAACTTTTTGCGACCGATTTGTCCGTGGATGTATCGTTGCAACACTTCCTTTAGCATAGAAAGATTGCAAGCGGTGACCTGCGAAATTCCATCCACAGTCATCAGTTGCTCGGGTGGTGCGTTCAAGATGTTGTAAATGCTACCAAATTTGTCCAGTAGGGCGTGAGCGAGTTTGTTTGTATCTTTGCGTGGGATGGACTGAAACAGCAGCAGTTCCAGCACTTCGTGATCCTGAAAAGATTTCAAACCCTCTTTGAGCATACGCTGACGTAGCCGTTCGCGATGTCCATCGTTGTGTTGACTCATAGTTATCCTTTGTAAAAGGGCTTGTCACAAATTTTGATTGCCATTGGGTGTTTGCAACAGTCAAGCAATCCCTTTTTGTGATATTGCCCTGTAAAAAAGCGTTTTTTGCTTTCAAGCGTATATATAATAGCACATAAAACATTTTTTGTGTATAATATACATAAAGATTTTTGCACAACTTTGTTGCAAAAAAATGAAAAATAGATATAATATATACCAACAGTACAAAAGATTTTTGCAAAAGTCAAAATTAAGTTTTGACCGAAAGCAAAAGCAAATTTTGCAAAATGTGCAAATACAATTTTGCAATCTCGCAATTAGGAGAACTACTATGAACAAAGCAAAGCAAATTTTAGCACAAAACTTTGACCAAATGGTACGTGTGTTGCAACAAACAATCCAATTCAACACCGAAAAGGATGCGCCAGCACAAAATGCCCCCTTTGGTGTGGAAATCAAAAAATGTTTGGACTACGTTTTACAAACATCAAAGGATATGGGTTTTGAAACTGTCAACTGTGATGGCTACGCTGGTCACGTGGACTTTGTAGGCAAGGGCGAACACGTACTTGGCATCTTGGGACACTTGGACGTTGTACCAAGCAAGGCGGAAGAGTGGCTCTACCCTCCATATGGTGGCGAAATCCACGATGGCAAATTGTTTGGTCGTGGAACAATGGACGACAAAGGCCCAATGATTGCCTGCTTGTTTGCTGTAAAAGCCTTGAAGGATGCTGGCTTTGAGCCTGCAAAGACAATTCGTCTAATTTTTGGTTGCGACGAAGAAAGCGGTATGGAGTGTATGCGTCACTACTTTACAAAGATGCCCTACCCAACCATTGCATTTAGCCCAGATGGCGACTTTCCTGTAATCAACCGCGAAAAGGGTATTTTCCAATTTTCTCTTGACTGTGGCAAACTGCCTGATGGTGTTACCATCACTGCTGGCGAACGTGCAAACGTTGTGCCATCTCTTTGCACAGTGACAAGCAAAAAGCAACTTGAAGTTGTTGGCAACGTTACCGAAAAGGTGGAAAATGGCAAGTTTGTGTACACTGCTCTTGGCAAGTCCGCTCACGGCAGTACACCAAACGAAGGTATAAACGCCATCCATCCATTGCTTGCAATGCTTGCCAATGCCTACCCCGAAAACCCAACACTTGCATTTTTGCACAACAAGTGTTGCGACACAACTGGCACAGCTTGGGGAATCAACCTTTGGGACAGTGAAAGTGGCAACCTTACTTGCAGTTTGGACATCATCCGCACCGACGAACAGGGCAACGTGACAATTACAGTGGATATCCGTTTCCCAGTGTCATACACTTGCGAGCATATGCAAAATCTTGTTGTTACAAACAGCCCAAGTTTCTGCAAACTGCTGGGAGCGCACGCAAGCGAGCCATTGTTTGTGGCAAGCGATACATATCTTGTAACCACCTTGATGGAAGTTTACAACAAGGCAATGAACACAAACGTAGGTCCCATTGCGATCGGTGGCGGAACATACTCACGTTGTTTGCCAAACTGCGTTGCATTTGGACCACTGTTCCCGGGGGAAGAACAAACCATCCATATGCCAAACGAGTGCATCAGCCTTGAAAGCTTGAAACTTATGAGCGAGCTGTACCTTGAAGCTATCTACCACTTGGCGAAAGACTAACAACTAAAAACACAAGTCCACGGAAATTTCCGTGGACTTTTTTTGTTGAAAATGCTGTTTTTTGTAATACGTATTGAGTTTTTGACGATTGACCATATAATTTTTGTACAAAGACCAACTGGATTATGCAAGGAAAAATTGGATTTAATTTTTGACATTTATTCCCAAATTTACCTTTTACTCTTCCGCTGGCATGTCTGTTGTGGTGTCCGCTTGATCATCCGTTTGTGCATCAGCTTGCGCTTGCTTTTGGGCAATATCGTTGGTATCGATGGAGTTGCGGAATACAACCAAAGTATCAAAGATGTACTCCGTCACAAAGTTTACCACCATAGAAATTGCCAACACAAGGTAGGCGTTCCAACCTGCGTTTACAAAGGCAATTCCACCAAAGATGGACACGGGTGTGAACACTGCGTAGTATCCAAGAACTTTGAGCATGGCAATAGGTACGTTGGTTGCCGACTTGAAGGTAAATTTGCGGTTGAAGGTGAAATTCCAAATTACCGACAGCGCAAGGGAAATAAAGTAGGACCATCCGTAAGGTTGATTGATATCCTTGATGATAAGCTCTTGCAACAATGTGAATGAAACAACTTGAATCACCCCTGCGGAGATGGAAAACAGCACAAACTTGACTGCGCGCCAAAATTCTTTTTTGTTCATAGTTTGCTCCTTTGGTTGTTGAGATATTTTTTTGCAGACAAACGCTTGTTTGGTTTGCGTTTTGAGTGTTAAGTTGCATCCAAATTTTTGGATTTGTATTTGCGTTCCATTGGCGGAACTCTGCAACAATATGCCTGATTGCTGTTTCAACAACCATTTTTGTGTTCTCATTATACCACAAATTCTGCAAAACACAACACAATATTTAACAAAAGTGAAATGTTTTGTCAAATTTTTACACTATTTGCTTGTTGATAGTCAATTTGAAGGGCATTTTTGCTCGTTTTTTTGTTCCGTTTAGATAACAAATATATAGCTCAACCATCATACTAAACTACTTTGGTTTACAAATTGTCGCAGTGTGCTGTATTTTGGGCAATTTTTTCACAAAGAATAGAGCGAGATGGGTTGCAACTGCTTTTGTTGGTAAATTGTTGCCGTTTTGCCGTATAATTTTTACATTTCGACAAAATTGCCATATTGACAAACGGCAACAATGCAGTTATAATGAAAGGCAGTAAATACAACTGCATTGACAGTTTATCAAGGGGGACAATATGGACTTTTTAGCTAAATACGAGTTTTGGAAAACACACGCAACAGAAGCAAACGTTGTTGCAAGCTTGAAGCAAATGGAAGGCAACACCGAAGAAATCAAAAACGCTTTCTACGGTGACTTGAAGTTTGGTACAGGTGGACTTCGTGGAGTGATGACAGCTGGTACTGACAGACTCAACGTGTATACCATTTTCCGCGCTACGGAAGGTCTTGCAAGATACATGGTTGCTCACAAAATGACAAGCTGTGCCATCACATACGACAGCCGTCTTAACAGCGAACTTTTCAGTAAGACTGCAGCTACAACTCTTGCTTGGCACGGAATCAAGGTTTACATCACAAAAGAATGTATGCCAACGCCATTTTTGTCCTTTATGGTGCGCGATTTGAAGTGCGACATCGGTATCAACATCACAGCAAGCCACAACCCAAGCGAATACAACGGCTACAAAGTTTACGACGATCTTGGTTGCCAACTTGTTGACGAAGCTTGTTTGGAAGTTATCGGCTACATCAACGAAGTTGACCCATTTGAAAGAGAACTTGGCGACTTTGACAAGTGCCTTGGCGAAACAATCTTCTATATTGACGAAGGTGTGGAAGTTCGCTACAAGCAAGCGGTAATTGCTCAAAGCTTGGATCAAATTGACGGACTCAAGATTGTCTACACTCCTTTGAACGGTGCTGGTTGGCGCGTTGTGCCAGAAGTTTTGGAGACTGTTGGTTTGAAGGATATCCACATTGTTCCAGAGCAATCCACTCCAAACGGACACTTCCCAACTTGCAGTTACCCCAACCCCGAAAAGAAAGAAGCACTTGTGCTTGCTGTAAAACTTTTGCAAGAAACTGGCGCAGACATTGTTATCGCTAACGACCCAGACTGCGACCGCCTTGGCGTTGTTGTAAACACAGGTTGTGGCACTCGCACATTGAGCGGTAACGAAGTTGGTGTGCTCCTTTGCGACTACATTTTGACTCGTTTGCAACAAGACAACAAGTTGCCAGCTAACCCTGTTGTTGTAAAGACCATTGTTACATCCATCATGACAAACGCCATCGCAAGTAAGTTTGGCGCAGAAGTACGTGACGTTTTGACAGGTTTCAAGTACATCGGCAACGTGATTGGCGAATTGGAAAGCCAAGGCCACCCCGAAAGATACGTTTTGGGCTTTGAAGAAAGCTGTGGCTACTTGAAAGGCACCTACGTAAGAGACAAAGACGGCGTTGTTGCAAGTATGCTGACAGCACAAATGGCAAGCTACTACAAAAAACAAGGCAAGACCTTGGTGGACAGACTCAACGAGCTGTACGCTGAACACGGCACTTTCTTCCAAGACATCGTAAGCTACCGCTTTGAAGGCGTAACCGGTGCGGAAAAGAAAAACCAACTGTTGGCAGATTTGCGCAACAATGCACCAAGTCACCTTGGCGACAGCCCAGTTGTTGCAGTGTGCGACTTTTTGACACAAACACAATTCAAACTGCCAAAGGCGGACGTTTTGAAATACAACTCCGCAAATGGTAGCCAACTTATCGTCCGCCCAAGCGGAACAGAACCACTCATCAAGTGCTACATCACTGTTCAAGGGGACGAAGAAAGCAACAAACTCCGCTTTGCAGAAATCAAAGCATTGACAGACAAATTGTTTGCATAGAGCCACGCATTTTGTGACTACGCATTTGATATAATTGAAACTTGCATCTTAATTCAAACACCTTTGGTGGAAATGCAAACAACTCAACAAATCACAATAACAAAACACAGCAAAAAGGTCACTCACTCGAGTGGCCTTTTTTGTTTGAATAATGTGCGAACTACAATGTAGGCTCGTGCAAAAATTCTCTTTGAGAGTTGTTGCAAGTTTCTTTTCTATTGACAAAAAAGTAGTAAAGATATATTATATTATTATAATGAGAAGTTTTTGGAGTTGAGTGATTTTTTCACTTTGCGTGCCAAAACAAGGAAAAGATAAAATGCAAAACAATCAAAAAGACATACTCATTTTGGGAATTGAATCATCCTGTGACGAAACGGCAGCTTCCGTTGTGAAAAACGGTAGAGAAATTTTGTCCAACGTGGTATTTTCCCAAATTGACATACACAAATTGTACGGTGGAGTTGTGCCGGAGATTGCCAGCCGAAACCACATCCAAGTGGTGGACACAGTGGTAAAGCTTGCTTTGGAACAAGCTAACGTAACGCTGCAAGACATTTCCGCAGTTGCAGTTACCTACGGTGCAGGGCTTGTTGGCGCTTTGCTTGTGGGGGTGTCCTTTGCAAAAGGACTTTGCCAAGCAAGTGGATTGCCACTTATTGCTGTAAACCATATCGAAGGTCACATTTGTGCAAACTACATCACCTACCCCGACTTGCAACCACCATATATGTGCTTGCTTACAAGCGGTGGACACACTGCCGTTGTGCGCGTAGAAGACTACGACAAGTACACAGTGCTTGCATCCACAGTTGACGACGCTGTTGGCGAAGCGTTTGACAAGGTTGCGCGCGTACTTAAACTGCCCTACCCGGGTGGCCCACACGTGGACAAACTTGCAAAACTTGGAAACCCCACTTACAAGTTCCACTCGGTGGTAATTTCCAACGGAAACTTTAGTTACAGCGGATTGAAAACAGCCGTTATCAACACTGTGCACAACGCAGTACAAAAGGGCGAAACTGTTGTTGCGGAAGACATCGCCTGCTCCTTTAACCATTGCGCTATTGATGGTCTCATTGATACACTAAAACTGCACACCAAGCAAAGTGGTCTTGCCACCGTTGCCGTTGCAGGTGGTGTTGGTGCAAACAGCTACTTGCGCGAGCGTATGCTGGAGTTTGAAAATGACGGCATCCGTGTGTGCTTGCCACAACTCAACTTGTGTGGCGACAATGCCGCAATGATAGCATCACGAGGCTACTTTATGTATCTAAATGGTGAGTTTAGCGACCTTTCGCTAAACGCTTGCCCCACTTTGAAACTCCGCGGGGAAAAACCCCACTCAAAGTGACGTGTCGCTAAATAGTTGGCAAGTAAAAGATAGTTGGTAAGTAAAAGGCGGAAGTGCCCCCCTTTCCGTACTGCCAACACAAAAGATTTGGCTGGGGTTTGCCACAAAAGCAATCAAGATTGTGGGCAACTCTCTTCTAATATGGAGGTCGTATGAAACAAAAACAATCACAATACCAATACGCCAAGCCGGACATCAACGTTGGCCTAACTTGCGAAGACGTGGCAATGCGAGTCAAGGCAAAGCAAACAAACAAAACAAAAAAGGTTGTTGGCAAAAGCTACTTGCAGATTTTTGCATCCAACATTTTTACATTTTTCAACCTACTTGGATTCATCATCTTTATACTGATGGCGCTGTGCGGAAGCTGGTCCAATATGCTCTTTGTTGTGGTAATCTTGGCAAACACTGTAGTGGGCATCTTCCAAGAAATCCGCAGTAAGATTGCGGTGGAAAAGCTGTCCATCGTGAGCGAGCCGACGGTTGAAGTTGTGCGTGACGGAAAGCAACAACAAATCAAAACACAACAAATTGTGTTGGACGACATTGTGTTGTACACCGCGGGCAAGCAAATTTGCACCGATGCAATCATCGAAGTGGGCGAAGTGGAAGTAAACGAGTCTATGCTAACCGGCGAAAGCGATGCCGTCAAGAAAAAGCGTGGCGACGTGTTGTACAGCGGAAGTTTTGTTGTGTCTGGCAACTGCACCTGCCGAGTAACCGCGGTTGGCAAAGATAACTACATCGAACAACTTTCCGCCAAAGTTAAAACCGCAAAAACGCCCGACTCAAAAATTTTGAAAGGTATCATGTCCATCATCAAGGTGATTGCAATCATCATCTTCCCGCTGGGCATTGCTACATTTTTTACCAGTAGCGAAATTGCAAGTCTTGTAGGGGTGGACAACGTTGTTGGACAATACTTCCAGGGCGTTGCCGACATCAAGGAAACAGTAAATGCCGCAGTTGTGCATGCTGCCGGCAGTATGATTGGTATGGTGCCAAGCGGTATGGTGCTTTTGACAAGCGTTGCCCTTGCCGTTGCTGCATTGAAACTTGCGCACAAAAAGGTGCTTGTACGAGAACTGCCTTGTATCGAAATGCTTGCGCGCGTTGACACATTGTGTCTTGACAAAACGGGTACCATCACCGATGGCAGTATGACGGTACAACAAATCATCCCTGTGGATGCGGACGAAAACACCCTCAAACAACTGCTTTCGACACTGGTTTGTGGCACACAAGACAACAACGCCACAGCCGTTGCCGTCAAAGAATATCTCAAAGACGTTACACCACTTGAGTCAAAGGCCGTTTTGCCATTTAGCTCGGCGCGAAAGTTTTCCGCTGTGACAGTGGACAAAACCACCATTGCAATGGGCGCGGCGGAGTTCATGTTCAAGCGAGAAACAAACAAAAGCTTTTTCAAGCAAATTGACAAGTATCTATCCCAAGGTTTGCGCGTGCTTGCAGTGGGAAAATCCACACAAGCCATCAAAAATGACAACGTCGATGGCCTTGTTCCTTGCGGAATAATTTTGTTGCAAGATACAATCAGAGCCGACGCGCCACAAATCATCAAGTGGTTTGTGGACAACGACGTTCAAGTAAAAATCATTTCTGGCGACAACCCACTGGCTGTATCGGTAATTGCCCAAAAAGCGGGCGTTGCTGGTGCAGACAAATACATATCTTTGGACGGCATGACGGAACAAGAAGTTTGGGACATTGCCAACGACTACACAGTGTTCGGTCGTGTTACACCAGAGCAAAAAGCAATTTTGGTCAAGGCAATGAAAGCACAAGGACACACTGTTGCAATGATAGGTGACGGCGTAAACGACATCTTGGCCATGCGCGAAAGCGACTGCGCCATCTCCGTTGGTTGTGGTACAGACGCAGCAAAAACAGCGGCAAACTTGGTGCTGATGGATGACAAATTTAGCTCCTTGCCCAACGTTGTTGCCGAAGGTCGTCAAGTTGTAAACAACGTACAAAACAGCTCGTCACTGTTTTTGATGAAAACTTGTATGACAATTTGCACAACAATACTCCTGCTGTTTTTGCCATACAGCTACCCATTTGCGCCACAAAACTTGTACGCAGTTGAGTTTTTTGTAAACGGCATACCGGCATCACTCTTGGCTTTGAAGCCCAATCGCGACCGCATCAAAGGTAGTTTTGTCAAGAATATTTTGAAAAACACCCTGCCAAACGGCATTGCGATGTTTGGCTCGGTAGCGTTGACGTACATCTTTATGAAGACAATAGGCTTGACAGTTGAGCCAAACGGCCTTGTCAATGCCGACCAAATCACCACCACCGCAATGATTTCCATGACAGGCGTGGGTGTGCTTGGTTTGTGGGTGATAATGTTCCCATACGACTGGATGGACATTGTTATTGGCCTGATTAGTGCTATTGGTGTGCCTACATTTTTGGTGCTTGCGCCAAAGGTGTACAACACCATCTTGAAGGATGCAATCCTTGCTGACCCATCCAAAGCAATGCAGTTGACGGTGGAAATTCCCCAAAGCGCGGTGTGGTTTATCGTTATCAACATCGTTGCGATGACACTCATAATGGTGGCAGGCAAACTCATCATCAAGCGTTTGGAAAACAGAAATCCACAACTACTCCATTAGTAAAAAATGCGTTCTCCTTTGAGAGCGCATTTTTTTGTGATTTTAGAAAAATTATACTTTCAAAACGCAACACCTTGAATAAAAAACAGTCTGTGCAAATTTATGGCACAGCAAATACTCACCACTGCGCAAACTGTTGACTTTGCAAGCATTTTTGACAGCTTTTGCCCATCAAATTGCTGTTATTTTACGCAAACAGTTGTGTAAATGCGTAAAATTTGGTACAATGTAGACAATGACAAGTTTGCACTTGTTTTTTAGGAGTGAAAAATGAAAACTAAAATTGGCGGTCAAGCCGTAATCGAAGGCGTAATGATGCGCGGTGCAACAAGTATGGCACTTACAGTACGTGACGAACTTGGTCAAATGCGCACCGAAACAACTCGCCTTGCAACAAAAAAACCTTGGTATAAAAAAATTCCATTTTTGCGTGGAATCATAAATCTTGTAACGTCAATGATTGACGGCACAAAAATCATTGGCAAGTCGGCCGAAGTGATGATTGAAGAGGAAATCGACACATCAGATAACGGCATGGGCGGACTGATGGCAATATCTATGCTATTGGGTATTGTGCTTGCGTTGGGGCTGTTTGTTGTACTTCCAACAGCCATCACTACTGGTGTGTTTGCGCTGTTCCACTTGGATGTGGACAACATCGAGTGGGCGTGGCTCAAATCACTGATTGAGGGCGTGGCAAAGATGGCTGTGCTTGTTGGTTACATGGCGAGCGTATCCAAGATGAAGGAAATCAAACGCGTGTTTATGTACCACGGCGCAGAACACAAAACCATTGCCTGCTACGAAGCTGAAATGGAGCTAACAGTAGAAAACGTACAAAAATGCAGTCGTTACCACGACCGTTGTGGCACAAGCTTTATCGTGTTTACTGTTGTACTTTCCGTCATTTTGATGATGGCAATGGATATTGTGTGCGCTGCGTGCAACTTTACGTTGTTTTTGCAAAAGGAAAACTGGTGGCTACGTGCACTTTTGAAAATTGCACTGTTGCCGCTGACGGCAGGTGTCAGCTACGAAGTGCTGATGTTACTTTCCTGCTCGGACTTTGTTTTGTTCCGTCCTTTGAAATGGTTGGGCAAGCAATTCCAAAGACTTACCACCAAAGAGCCCACCGACGATATGTGCGAAGTGGCAATCAAGTCCTTTGTGACAGTGTTGGAAATGGATGCCGACCTTACCATCCCCGAAGAAAAGTTTCCCGAGCCACTCACTGTGGACCAATTCAAGCAAAAGCTTGCCGACAGCGAACTGCCAACACTTGTGGGCACTGGCGACGTAGATTGGCTTACAACAGCCGTTTTGCACGTCAAGGCAGAGGACCTTACAAAAGAGTTGAAAATTCCATTTGGATGGGTTTTGCGTGTACAAAAGATGTGTGAACGTATCCACGCAGGCGAACCATGGCAACAAGTTTTGGGCACTGCAGAGTTTTTTGGTCGCAACTTCCAAATTGACAAAAATGTTTTGATCCCACGTCAAGAAACGGAACTTGTGTGCGAACAAGCTTTGAAACACATCACAAACAAAAGTAAAGTGTTGGATTTGTGCTGTGGCAGTGGCGTTTTGGGCGTAACTGTGGCTCTGGAAAAGGGGGCAAAGGTAACCTTGGCGGACGTAAGCAAAGAGGCTCTTGCCGTTGCCAAGTTCAACTCCAAAAAACTCAAAGCAAGGGTAAAAGTTGTAAAAACAGATATGTTTGCCAATGTAAAAGGCAAGTTTGACGTTATTGTGTGCAACCCACCTTACATCGAAAGTGACGCTATTGCAACGTTGGACGCAAGTGTACGCGACTACGAGCCACACCTTGCACTTGATGGTGGCAAGGATGGCCTTGACTTCTACCGTATTTTGGCAAACCAAGCGTCGGAACATCTCAAGCCAAACGGAACTTTGGTGTTGGAAATTGGCTACAACCAAGGCCAAACTGTGTGCAACTTACTCAAAGACAAATTCCAAGTGGAATTTTTGAAAGACTACTCCGGCAACGATCGCATTGTAATTGCAAAACTCAAAAACCATTAGCTTTTTTGTGTAAGACATCAAACAAATCAAAATCTACACAAATAAGTAAAAGAAGGTAATTTATCATGACACAAAAATTAGAAAAAATCGTTGCTCGTTACGAGTTTTTGACAGAAGAAATTTCCAAACCGGAAGTTATTGCAAACAACAGCCAATGGAAAAAGTTGGTAAAGGAACACTCCAACTTGCGTCCCATTGTTGAGTGCTACGAGCAATTCAAAAAGGCAAAGAGCGAATTGGACGCCAACCTTGAACTTGCCGAAATGGAAACGGACAAGGAAATGCTTGCATTGTTGCATGACGACATCGCTTTCCAAAAGAAACAAATTGAAGAACTCAACGACCAACTGAAAGTATTGCTTTTGCCCAAAGACCCCAACGACGACAAGAACGTTATCATCGAAGTTCGTGCTGGTGCCGGTGGCGAAGAGGCAGCATTGTTCGCCAACGAAATTAGACGTATGTACTACATGTTTGCCGACAAAAACCGCTGGAAGATTGAAGAAATAAACATTGACGAAAACGAACTGGGCGGTCTCAAGGAAGGCTCATTTATGGTTGTGGGCGAAGGTGCGTACTCTAAGTTTAAGTTTGAAAGTGGTGTACACCGTGTTCAACGTGTGCCCGATACCGAAAGCCAAGGTCGCATCCACACCAGCACCATCACAGTTGCCGTTTTGCCGGAAGCACCCGACGTTGACATCGAAATTTTGGACAAGGACTTGAAAATTGACACCTACCGCAGTAGTGGAGCAGGCGGGCAACACGTAAACAAAACGGAGTCAGCCATCCGCATCACACACTTGCCCACAGGTATTGTTGTTGCCTGCCAAGACGAACGTAGCCAAATTAAAAACCGCGAAAAGGCGTACAATATTTTGAAGTCCAAACTGTACGACTACTACCAAACTCAAGCCGATGCCGAGTACGCAGCGGCACGCAAAAGCCAAGTTGGTACAGGCGACCGCAGTGAGCGCATCCGCACCTACAACTTCCCACAAGGCCGTGTTACCGACCACCGCATTGGTTTGACGTTGTACTCCATCGAAAACTTTATGAATGGCGACATTGGCGAAATGGTAGAGGCCCTTCGCCTTGCCGACCAAACCGCCAAGCTGCAAAATAGTGAAGAGTAAGAAAATTTGAAAATTTTACAATACGCACCCATCAAAAGATGGGTGCTTTTTTACAAAAACCGCTTGATAGTATTTTTTATATGTGCTATACTAATATAGCCAAACAATCTAAATATTCGTAGTTATAGGTGTTTTTTCCTTTCATAGGAATATAACGCCCTTTTATGGTTACCATTAAGAAAACCAACTTTGATAAAATGCGGCTCCTTCTTGATGGTAAGGTTTCACCTATACTACGACGGATTGTTTGGCGACAATTGGAGTCCGCGTTTTAGTGCGTTGACTTCGGTTGGCGCACTTTTTGTTTTTTGGGGAGGTACATATGAAAATTACACGTCCTAAAAGTGTGTAACTGCAATTTAAGGTGTTGCTACTGAATACTTAAGTTATAATTCTGCATCTTAAAAATATCTAAAGCGCACTCAAACAACACTCTAACTACCATACTAAGGAGAGCCTACACATGAAAAAAAATTCCTCAATTTTTGTTTCTATTTTATTGCTAGTTGTAATGCTTTTAACATCTGCTTGTGGCGCAAATGCTTACAATGCTGTTAAAGAGTATGTCGACGATATGTCATCAAAGGGAGATCACTCTTGCTATCTTTTTTTGGCGGAAGAGATGATGCTCGTGTCCTACGATGTAGATTCAATTATGTTTACATCCTTGTTTAGTGATTCAACTATAGGAATGACTATTAGTATCAGCGAAGATTCCTCCACTTTTTTCTATTATTTGAAATATGATAATGAATATACAATGCAAGGAGAACTCGTGAAAAGCAACATTACAAAGAATACAAGTGTTTTAGCATATGAATCCAGTACTGCTCCAAGCATTTTGCGCCCAACTCTTAGTGAGCTCGCCGCAACTGTGCTCAAATTACTGCTCTACAACATTAACAAGAATCTCGAACCAATTGATGTTACAGTCAACGATCTCGGATTTACAAATTGGTAATACACTATTTGCTTACCTCCCAATTTTAATCAATTTGTCTGCACTAATTTGTAAACATTAAAACCTGCGCAACCAAGTCAAATAACAAAAAAAGAGAGTAACGCATCCGTTACTCTCTTTGTGTTTTGTATCATTATTGCAAGCCGTACTTTTTCTTGAACTTGTCAACACGTCCGCCTGCATCTACAAGTTTTTGCTTACCTGTAAAGTAGGGGTGACATTTGTTGCAGATTTCAACCTTGATTGTGTTTGTGTTTTTGGTTGTTCCTGTTACAAATGTTGCGCCACAAGCACATACAACAGTCGCTTCATGATAATTTGGATGTATACCTTGTTTCATATCGCACCTCGCCCTATATATTTGGAACTTTGTTCCACAGCCTTTTTATTCTACTACACCCGTTTCAATTCGTCAAGCGTTTTGGGGCAACTTTGCTTTTGGCACATTTTTGTGGCATTTTGCGGTGTTTTGCGGTGGTTGATAATCCATTTGATTGCCTTACGCATCGCGCCCTTCGGCGTGGCAGTTAAATACACCACCCAGAAAAGCTCTCACCATGGGAGAGCTCCCGCATAGTGGGTGAGAAGGCAATCCCCAAACCCTCTCCGTCACGCTATGTGCGCCACCTTTTGCCACCTCGTGAGCACAGCTCACTTGGGGCCGCTTTGGCTACAAACAGTCCAGTGGACTGTTTACTACGCGCGTCGCGCCCAAATAGGGAGGCTTTTGTAACACACTTTTGTACATTCTGTCATTGCATTTTGGGGGCGTTTGTATGTTTATATACAATATTTACACAAAATTGTGCAAATCCTACTGCGGAAAAGTTGCCAAATACTTGACTTTGTATGTATGTTTTGTTAAAATACCAATGTATGCTATGCTCGTGACTATGCGCTTTTGCAGAGATATGGGCAAAACAGTTCAAAAAAGATAATTTTAGGCGCACAAGCGCTGACATAAAGGAGAAAGAAAAATGAAAAGAACTTACCAACCTAAGAAAAGACAAAGAAGCAAAGTGCACGGTTTTAGAGCAAGAATGAAGACAACCGGTGGCCGCAGAGTTCTTGCACGTCGTCGCGCAAAGGGTCGTCATCAACTTTCCGCATAACAAGAGGAACACAACTTGAAGTCTATCTACAGACTTAAAAAAAACTATCAATACAACTACGTGTACAAACACTCCAAAAGTGTAGGTGACAGAAATTTTTTGGTGCTGTACTGCAAAAGTAACATTGCGCAGTCCAAGGTGGGTTTTTCCATCAGCAAAAAGTACGGCGGAGCGGTACAACGCAACCGCATACGTCGTCAAATGAAGGCGGTTATGTCTACATTTATGCCCCAAATAAAATCCGGCTACAATTTGGTGATTATTCCACGCAAAAGTGAAGCATACTTGCACAAGGATATTGTTGCAAGTCTTGCAAAGTTGCTCAAAAGGGCGGAGCTGATATGAAATATCTTGCCATCGCACTACTAAAGTTGTACAAGGCGACCATTTCCAAATGGAAGGGGCGCAAAACTTGCATATTTACACCAAGTTGCTCGGTGTACTCGATGGAGGCATACCGCGAGTTTGGTTTTGTAAAAGGCAGTTGGCTAACTTTCAAGCGAATTTGTCGTTGCGCGCCGTGGGGCAAAGGGGGATTTGACCCTGTTCCAACAAACCTACGTGGCAATGCAAAGTGGCACGTGTAGTAAGCTTGTGCAACTTTTTTGCAATTTGTGGTAAGACACGGTTTTGTTGATTGTTTTTTAGGAGAAAATATGAAAAGAAAATTTAATTTGATACTCAACGTTCTGCTTATCGTTGTGTTGTGCCTTACAATTTTTGCAGGCTGCAGTCAAGAAAAAGTAGACCCTTGGGAAGTTGAAGAAAGCCTTGACTTGGTGGGTCGTCTTGTAAAAGTGATGCACCAATGGATTGGCTCCTACGGTTGGACTGTTGTAGTTTTCACATTGTTTTTGAAAGTTTTGATGTTGCCCCTTGACTTTTGGCAACGTTTGAGCGCAAAAAAGATGTCCGCAAAGATGGCTGCTATGCAACCATACATTGCAGAAATCGACAAGCGTTACGGCCCAGACTCTCAAAAGGGTGCCGAAGAAAAACAAAAGCTCTTCAAAAAGTATGGCTACAATATGTCATCCAGTTGTTTGCCAATGATCGTAACAATGGTAGTGTTCTTTGTTATGTTTGGTGGTTTGCGTAGTTACTCAACATACAGCAGTGTGCAAACTTTCAATGCACTCTCACAAACCTACTACCAAACCTACGCAGAGCAACTTGTAAACACCACCCCAACAACAGATGCTGAGCAAAAAGCTCACGACTTGTTTGTGGAAAGTTACACAGCACTTGGTGGACAACTTACAACTGACGGCAAATACAGCGCAACATTTACCAAGGACGAATACAGTCGCATTGCGCAAAGCTTGAAGACAGTTCAAGACAAAAAGGACCAACTCAAAGGCTCCGCAGTTGCCGAAGATGCAACACTTGGCCAAGAAATTGAGGCATTGCTTGCAACCTACGGCACTACTGTTAAAACAAGCGTACAAACAAGATACTCCGAGGTAGAAGAAGGCTGGCTTTGGATTCAAAACATCGCTCAACCAGATACATGGGTTAGTATATTCCCCGAGTACGACACTGGCTCAAATAACTTTACATCCCTTGTGGATATGTCCAACTACGGCGGAGAAACAAATGGTAAAGTTTTGTACAACACCATCCGTAGTGCAGTTTTGGAAACAGGCGATCGTGGCGAAAAAGGTAGCTGGAACGGTTTGATGATTTTGCCAATTTTGTCCATTGGACTTTCCTTCCTTTCTATGGTTGTATCTCAAGCAATGGAAAAGAAAGGCAAGCAACAACAAGTTACCGATCAGCAACAACAAGCAACAAACAAGACCATGATGATCATGATGCCTTTGATGATGGCTTACTTTGGCTTTATCTACACTGGCGCATTTGCAATCTACATGGTAGTAAACTATCTTGTAAGCATCCTTTCTACAATCGCATTGAAAGCGCCTATAGATAAGATGGTAGAAAAAAGCCTTGCAAAAAACCCGGTAGACAGCGGTAAAGCAAGTTATATGAGGTAATTATGAAAACAATTCAAGCATCCGGAAGAACTCTTGACGGTGCTGTGGAAAATGCCTTGGCGGAACTTGGCCTTACTCGTGAACAAGTGGACGTAAAAGTCATCCAAGAAGGGGGATTTTTGAAACAATACAAGGTAGAAGTTACAGAAATCTTGTCTCCAGCGCAAAAAATCCAAGAGTTTTTGCAAAACATCATCACAAAGATGGGCGTTGATGGCATTGTGGAACTCGGCCAACAAGACGATGCAATTTTGCTCAACATCAAGTGTGAAAACACCGGCAACGTGATTGGCTATCGTGGTGAAACATTGGACGCATTGCAATACCTTTGCAGTTTGATGCTCAACGAAAAGTCCAGCGGTTTCAAACGTGTAATTTTGGACTGCGAGGGCTATCGTCAAAAGAGAGAAAGAACTCTCAAAAAGTTGGCTAGCAACATTGAGCAAAAGGTAAAGCGCACAGGCGTTGCAGTTAGCCTTGAGCCAATGAATCCATACGAAAGACGCATCATCCACACAGCACTCCAAAACAGCAAATACGTTACAACGGCAAGCGAAGGCCAAGGCGTAAACAGACACATCGTCGTTAGCCCCAAACAACAAAGCAACATTTTGAACGCTTTGAACGGCCCACGCAAAACACTTAACTTTGTGTACCGCAGCGAAAAGAAAAAACGCAGATAATCTTTCAGAACAAAAGAGCCTTGACGAAAAGTCAAGGTTCTTTTTTGTTGTTTATTACAATGCATTTTCAGCTTTTGCAAAGCATCTTTTTGATTTTTCAGTATTCCTTTCTGCCCAATAGGTAATCAACGCTGACAGCAAAAACGTCGGCCAACTTAATGAGCATGTCAAAATCACACTCTCGTTGTCCGTTTTCCCAATAAGAAATTAGTCGCACAGAAATATTTAGTTGCTGAGCAAGCTCTGCGCGAGAAAGACCTTTTTCGGCACGCAGTCCTGCAAGTTGTTCGGAAAATTTGTTTTTCATACTGTTATTTTAGAACAAATCGTTCCAAAATACTTGACTTGGAACAAAATGTTCCATATAATATTAGTAACAATAAAAAGAACCATGACAAATGGTGGGTGTTCATAAGACAGTTTCGGTCCCGACAGTATGTTTTGCTTGGACTGTTCTTGTATATATTACAGCTATGTGATAATATATATCAATAAATTAACGATTTGACGAGGTAAGATAACATGATTCTCGAAGGATATGTAACAGACAAAAACAAATCACCTATCGCAGATGCCTTTATAGAGGTGAAGGGAGATAACTTCATTACACTCTTTAGCGCTACGAGCAACGAAGATGGATATTATAAGTTTGATATACCCGTAGGAAAATATCCGTTTTTGACAGCAGTAAAAGACTATGGAACAAACTACTTAGAATACTGGTGCCAAAACATTTCACTTCAAAACAACATGTCTTTGGATGTGAGTTTTGACAAACTGGAAATATACGGATTGCACGTATTCCCTGTTAAGGGTGCTGGTAACAGTTTGATGGTATATTTCAGACCCATGAGTTTGGTAAAATTTCAACAAGGAGCGCAAGATATAGCACCAGAGGATATTACTATCAAGGTTATTATCGATAATCAAGAGATGCCTGTTATCACTACTAATTTGGTCAAGGAATTTGGAGGAGGCAGAGAAATGTCTGCATACCTTATCCAAGTGGAAACAAGCAAAAGTAATATGCCGTGGCATAAGTTTGATTTGCAAATTACAGATGCCGATAATCATTATGGTGCAGCAACCATTTACAATAACGATATCTGACTTTAACAGCAAAGCCAATTTGAATTTGTCGAACAGTAAGGGCGCACTTCTATACACCATTCGGTGTAGTGCGTTGGGTGCGGTACTTGGCTCTCCCAAAGGGAGAGCCAAGTATCTACATGGTATATTGGCATAAAAATCGGAGCATATCTGTACAGATACGCTCCGTTAACTGTTTTACCGACACCTGCCTAATGTCGTGGTTCTTTTTTTTCGTTGATGATGTTGTTTTGGTTGATATGTCATCAATTTGCCCAGAAAAGGCCTACAAAGGCATTTTGCGGGGTTTGTTTTGTCCGCGTGGGTAAATGCGTGGCGTGTGGGCAATTTTGCGATACACAAGCAAACAGCGGTTGCTGCCGTTTGGCAAAGTGAAGGCAAAGTGTTTTTCCAGTTTGAGCCCCAAAACTTTTGCTGCGTTTGCGCCTTCGTCCACTTCGGCAAGATCGGTCTTGTAGGCAAGTACAATTCCGCCAAGCTTGACGATTTGTGCGGTGTACTCCAACAAAATTGGCAATGGGGCAACAGCACGAGCTGTGGCAACGTCAAAAGTTTCCGCATGGGTTTTGGCAAAGTCTTCCGCGCGAGAATGAACAAATCTGCCTGCTACACCAATTTGGTCGCAAAGCATTGTTACAAAATTGATGCGCTTTGCAAGGCTATCCACCAAAGTAACTTTGATGTCTGGGCGAGCAATTTTCAAAGGCAAAGCAGGAAAACCTGCGCCACTGCCAATGTCGCACAGCGTTGCATTTTGGGGGATTGCTACCGAGCCAAGGATACTATCTGCAAAGTGCTTTTCCCAAACTTCAGCAGTTTCGGTGATGGCGGTAAGATTGTACTTTTCGTTTTCGGCACGCAAAAAGTCACAGTAGAAGTTGAGTTGTTCTACCATCTTGTCCGTAAACTCGATATTGGTGTTTTGCAAGATAAATTGTTTCATAGGTCTGTTTTTATGTTTATTTGCTGATTGATTATGTTGTGTTTTTGGGCGGACTATTATGCGCACAAAAAACACAGCCATTTTGGCGATCATTTAGCAATGTTACCAAAGTATGGGTTAACAACCACAAAAGTGGGGGAGTTAGATACCACTTTTGTGCACAAACTATTGCCCGCGTTGAGCAAGGTACACGATCAGTATTTGAATATCCGCAGGAGAAACACCACTGATTCGGCCGGCTTGTCCAAGGTTTTGTGGACGGATTTTGTTGAGCTTTTGGCGCGCCTCGATGCGAAGCCCGTCAATAGTCATGTAGTCAATATCTGTCGGCAAAGGCTTGTTTTCCAACTTGGCAGCTTGAGCAATGGCATCCATTTCCTTTTGGATGTAGCCACGATACTTGCACTCAATTTCCACTTCGGCAAGAGCGTCAGCATCAATATCTTGGAAAAATCCCAGCGTTTTGATGTCCGCCATTGTGATGTTTGTACGGCGCAACATTTCGTCAACTGTAAGTCCTGCGCCTGTCACAGGCTCGTTTTTACTTTCGAACAATGGACCGTAAACCTTGGGAGAAACAACCGTTTTGAGTTGCTTTTCACAAAGGGCCATTTGCTCCTTTTTGCGCAAATACTTTGCGTAGCGCTCATCACTTACAAGGCCAATTTCGCGACCGATTTCCGTAAGTCGCAGGTCAGCATTGTCTTGTCGCAGAACAAGTCGATACTCTGCCCTACTTGTCATCATGCGATATGGCTCAAAGGTTTCCTTTGTGGTAATGTCGTCAATCAACACGCCAATGTAGCTGTTATCTCGACGGAAAATTATAGGGGATTTGCCGTGCAACAATCTCTGTGCGTTGATTCCTGCAACCAAACCTTGCGCAGCGGCCTCTTCGTAGCCACTTGTACCATTGATTTGACCTGCAAAAAACAGTCCTTTGATGTTTTTGGACATCAGCGTTGCATCCAGTTCAGTTGCATCAATGCAGTCGTACTCGATTGCGTAGGCGTCACGCATGATTTCCACACTCTCCAAACCTTCGATGGAGTGGTAAATTTGCTCTTGAACGTCCGCAGGCATACTTGTAGATGCACCTTGAACGTAGAATTCGCAAGTATCTTCCGACTCTGGCTCCAAAAAGATTTGATGCCGGTCTTTGTCGGCAAAACGCACGATTTTGTCCTCCAAACTGGGGCAATAACGTGGACCAACACCATTGATACTGCCGTTGTAAAGAGGCGCAAGATGTTTGTTATCCAAAATGACTTGTTTTGTTTTTTCCGTTGTGTAGGTTAGGTAACAACTACGTTTTGTGGATGGGATGCTATCTGTGAGATAGGAAAATGGCGCAACGTCACTTTCGCCAACTTGCTCGACAGTTTTTGCAAGGTCGATGGATGTCAACCTTACGCGCGCGGGCGTACCTGTTTTGAAACGACGCACAGTAAAGCCAAGGTCAACCAAACTTTGTGTCAAAAGCTTTGCATTAGCAAATCCGTTGGGACCGCTTTCGCGAACACACTTTCCAACAAGCGTGCGAGAGTTGAGATACACACCACAGCACAAAATTACCGCTTTTGCGGTGTAGCACAGATCTACGGCGGTGGTAACTGTAAATACTCCATCGGTCACTTGCACCTTGGTTGCTTCCGCTTGACGAAGATACAAATTGGGAGTGCTTTCGATTGTCTTTTTCATGTTGACGTGGTACAAATTTTTGTCCACTTGGGCGCGCGGAGAATACACCGCTGGACCCTTGCCACGATTCAACATACGCATTTGAAGTAGACTTTTGTCGGCGTTAAGGGCCATTTCGCCACCTAATGCGTCAATTTCGCGAACAATTTGCCCTTTGGCTGTGCCACCAATACTGGGGTTGCACGCGAGATATGCAACTGTATCAAGGTTTGTTGCCAATAGCAAAGTTTTGCATCCCAGTCGCGCAGTAGCCAATGCCGCTTCGCAACCGGCGTGACCTGCGCCGACAACAATTACGTCAAAATCTTTCACTGTTTTACCTCTGTTATTTACCAAGACAGAACTTGGAGTAAATTCTGTCGATGATGTCTTCTTGCGCGTTTGTGCCTGTGATTTCGCCAAGCGTAGCCCAGCCGTCACGCATTGCGCTTGTAACAATATCCAGCGTTGCGCGAGCTGTTTCCGCAAGAGCAACGTCAATTTGCACCTTTGCTTGAGTCAAACAAGAAAGGTGTCTTTCGTTTGTGATGAGAAGGTCGGACGTTTGAATTTCTCCAGCGTTAAACATATCGTACAGACGCTGTTTGAGCTCTTCTACATCGCCACTCTTTGCCGAAAGAGCAATTTCATTTTCCGCAAGTTGAGTTTTTGCGCCCAAGTCGGCTTTGTTGTAAATTTTGATGATGGGCTTCTCCGTTTGGAAAGTACTTTGGTCGTTGGGGGTGTCCACCACGTACAAAATGACATCTGCCTTTTCCGCAACGACTTTGGCGCGCTTGATACCTTCTGCCTCAATTTCGTTGTCGGTGTCTCTTAGTCCTGCTGTGTCGATAAAGTTAAACTTGATATCACGATAGTAGGCACTTTCCGTCAATACGTCACGAGTTGTGCCTTCAATGCCAGATACAATGGCGCGGTCTGTGCCCAAAAGAGCGTTCAAAAGTGACGACTTGCCAACGTTTGGTGCGCCCACGATGGCAACATCAATACCGTACTTTGCAACCTTGCCAAGAGCGGATGTTGCAATGATATTTGCCAATGTTTGAGAAATTTCGCCAAGGCCTTTTGCGACCGTTTCCGTTGTAGGCAACTCCAAATCTTCTTCTGGGTAGTCAAGGGTCGCTTCGCAAGCGGAAATTAGGTCCAAAAGTTTGTCTTGCAATTCAATAACGCGCTTTCCAAGCTTGTTTTCCAACAAGTTTGCGCCCGCCTTGGCTGCTGATGCCGTTTCTGCATCAATCATTTCGATGATACCTTCGGCATTGGTAAGATTTTGCTTACCGTTGATAAATGCGCGCTTGCTAAACTCGCCATTTTGTGCCATAACTGCACCAAAACGCAGGCATTGTTCAATCACTGCTTGAGATACAGCCGTACCGCCATGGCAGTGGAACTCGACAGTGTCTTCACCAGTGTAGGAGTGGGGCGCAACAAAGTACACGCACATTGCGTGTTCGTCAAAGTGTTGCGTTTTCAAAGTGCCAACTCGCAAATAATTGGGCTCTTTGGGGAAAGGTGCAAAAAATTGTTTAGCAATATTGATAGCATTTTCGCCACTCATGCGCACAACGGCAATAGCACTGCGACCACGCGCTGTGGAAAGGGCAACGATTGTAGAACTCATAAATTTACCTCTTGCTTACATTTTACCACTTTATGGCAAAAATCTCAACTGTTTGGCTATTATCCGCAATTTACTCATTTTGTTGTTAGTGTGCAAAAACGACCGCTATCAAGGCGCATTTTTTGCGGTAAAAATTCGAAAAAATACAAAAAAATCTCGATACGTCATTGATTTTGCGCATTTTTAACGCTGTAACAAGGACGTAAAAATTGTTACATGGTCGTCATTTTGAAAGACATTTTACCGCGATAATATTTGTTCATTTTGCGTAGAACATCCATTAGCACAACCATCTTGTAGCTTCAAGGTGCGAGCGTTTTCAAAAAACAGGGTTTTTCTGCAAGAAAAAAGTGTAAATAGTCTTTAATTTTGCATTGAAATGTGTTATTATATATTTGTTAAAATAGGCGTGTTGCAGTTTATTTGTTGCGCCATACTGTTGAAAAAGTTTGCATTTTGTGTTATCATAGTGTACACAGTAAAACATTGCAACACAAAAGCAATTTTTTACAACAAAAGGAGTAAATATGGGTAAAATTATTTGTTTTTCGAACCAAAAAGGTGGCGTTGGCAAGACCACTACGGCAATCAATCTGTCCGCCTACATTGCAAAGGCTGGCAAAAAGGTGCTTCTCGTCGACTTCGACCCACAAGGTAACAGCACAAGTGGCTACGGAGTGGAGAAAAATCAGCTCGAGCTGACTTGCTACGACTTTTTGTTGGGAGATTGCACCGCAGAGCAAGTCATTTTGCCAACCATGGTAGAAAATTTGAGCATTTTGCCCTGCAACATCGACCTTGCCGCTGCCGAAGTTGACCTTGTTAGCGTACCATCTCGCGAAAGCGTTCTCAAAAATCGCTTGGCAAGTATCAAAGACAACTACGACTACATTTTTATCGACTGTCCACCAAGCTTGGGACTTTTGACATTGAACGCACTTGTTGCAAGCGACAGCGTGGTTATCCCCATCCAAAGCGAATTTTTCGCACTGGAAGGTTTGAGTCAACTGATGAACACCATCAAGATTGTAAAAATGCGCCTAAATGCCAAACTGGAAATTAACGGCGTAGTGTTGACAATGTACGACACTCGCACAACAATGTCCAAGCAAGTTACGGCGGAAATTTACAAGTATTTTGGTAAAAAAATGTACACAGTGCCCGTTCCACGCAACGTGCGCCTGGTAGAATCCCCCAGTTTTGGTGTGCCCATCTTTTTGCACGCGCCACACTCCAGCGGCGCTGCGGCATACGATGCACTTTCCAAACAATTTTTACAAAGAGAGGAACAATAGACTATGGCAGTAAACAAAGGATTAGGTAGAGGTTTCGCTTCACTGATGGGCATGAACGACTTTGATGTTGTTCCTCCAAGTGACGAAAATGCACAAAAGGGCACGCAAGATGGCGTTGTGACCATTTCCTTGATGGACATCGACCCCAACTACGAGCAACCACGTAAAACTTTTGACGAAGACGCATTGCAAGAGCTTGCAGAAAGCATCAAAATTCACGGCGTAATTCAACCAATCGTTGTAACGCCAATCGGCAAGCGTTTTATGATTATTGCCGGCGAACGTCGTTTTAGGGCCAGCAAGCTTGCCGGCAAGACGGAAATCCCGGCAATCATCCGCAACTACACACCACAACAAATCAAAGAAATCTCTCTGATTGAAAACCTGCAACGCGAGGATCTTTCTCCAATCGAAGCGGCTCGCGCAATCAAGACTCTGATGACAGAGTTCAACATGACACAGGAAGTTGCAGCTGACCGCATCGGCAAAAGCCGTTCGGCAGTGGCAAACACCTTGCGATTGCTTACTTTGAGTGACGACGTAATCGAACTTATCGAAAAGGGCAGACTTTCCGCTGGTCACGCACGCACTTTGGTTGTCGTTCCAACTGCAGACCAATTCAAGTTGGCGCTGAAAGGTTGCGACAATCAAATGACCGTACGCGAAATGGAAAAGATGGTGCGCGAGTACCTCAACCCAAAACAAAAACCACAAAAAGTAGTGGAAGAAAGCAGAGAACTTCGCGACCTTGTTGGCAATATGCAACGCACTTTTGCAACAAAAGTTTCCGCTATGGGCAACGGCACAAAGGGTCGCATTTACATCGACTATTTCACTGCGGACGACCTCGACCGCATCTGCAAATTGGTAGAGGCGTGGATGAGCGAAAAGTTCCGCAAGGGCGACGAATAGACATTAAAGGTAGACTTTTGTATCTCTTAAGGTACACTTTGGGGTAATTCTATGGATATTATAGGATATGTATTTTTGGGCCTTGCGGTTATATCACTCATTGCTGGGCTTGCAAAAGGGTTCACAAACACTCTGTTTGGATTGCTAACTGCAGTGGGCTCCATCGCTGTCGCAGTGATACTTACGCCCACCGTCAGCAAACTTGACTTTGTAGAAAATTTGGTGGAAGACACGCCAATCATCATCAACGGAACAGCTGTGTTTTTCTTGAGAACGGTGATTGTTTTCTGCGTTTTGTTCGTGCTTGGCTTGATTGTCTTTCTCTCACTAAAAGGATTGTTTAGTGCAATTTTGAAACGTGTAAACCTGCTAAAAGTTTTGGACAAGCTACTTGGCGCGGTTGTCAACGTTGCGGTAGTGTGGATGATTTTTGGCATACTGTTTACATTGTCCAGTGCTGGCGCCGACTGGCTCATCGCTATAGACCAACAGCTTGCCGAGTCTGGCATCGAGCTTGGATTAGCCAACATTGCAAGCGAAGTATTTACCCATTTTACCAACAGCCAAATTTTGCAAACGGTCTACTCCACATTTAATCCTATTGGCGATTTGGTTGGCGGAATGTTACTTTAGTAACTTTAATTTTTTGCAAACATTTCCAACGCACACTTGCATCACATTATAGGCTGAAAATATTTTCACAAAATCAATTTGGCATTTCAAAAGGCATCCGGATTTGGATGCCTTTTTTGTTTGCTTTTTCGAAAAGAGTTTGGCGCACGATGTTACTATCCATTTTAAGCCGGCGTCTGCCAACTAAAATTTTGCCAACATACCAAAACTCACAGCAGTTTCCGCAGGATACAATTTTTCATAAAGCATCTCTCCGTCAATATGAGATTTTTATCTTTAAATACTGGAATGATTTTGTGTTATGATTATGTTATAAAAGTTGGTTGATACAGCCATTTTGGCGGAATTTTTTGAGCAAGATTTGATTTTTTGATACCCCTTTCAAATCCATTTTGCGCCATAAAATGAAATCGTTTGTTTCTATGTTCACTTTTGCTATTCATTCGCAATCTTAGTTCATTATTATCACTTGAACCATCCCGCGTCGCACTGTTTGCACTTTTTTTACATCCCGCTGCTATTTTGGACCATGACTAAACATTTTAATACCGCAAACAGAGAGCTTTAGCGAACTTGGCAGTAGTGCAAAAACGTAAGTATTCGAATACTACTGTAAAAATTTCTCGCAAAGGCGTGTTGCAGGTAGTCTCGTGCTACTTTTTTTAGCGTAGCCAAGCGCAATCGCCGTCTGCAAGATTTGTTTATCTGATTTATTATTTTTAAGTTACAATCAATTTTAAGTTACAATCAATCCGTATTTTGTATGTTTGTCGGGTGAATTAACAAATTTGACGTAATTTTTATCAATTTTGGCTTGAATCAGCATTAACTTGACCCCAATTCGCTCTCTTCTTCACTATTTTTTAAGCCAATTTCGCCCACTTACTTACTAAAAAGAGCAATGGAGCATTACTCCAAAAGTCCTATGCGAATTCTCAATAGCACACCCAGTTCGCAAAACAGAGAGTGCATACCCCCCTTTATTGTTTCACATGAAACACTCTTACAAAAGAGTTGATAAGCGAAGTCTGAGCTAATCAACCGCCTATAGGCATTTTGTTGTCAACTACGCCAAGATCACACCAAATTCCAAAACGCTTTATAAATTCATGGGGAGTAGTAACACGCAGGCCAATGCCGACGGGAGCAACCTTACTAAACAGTCTCACAATAAATGTTTCACGTGAAACAATAGGGTAGGACATCAAATATAAAAAATGAGCAAAAGCGCAGGACGCTGCCAAATACGCATATTTGCTCGTTTGCAAGACAAATGGTTCAAGCATAATCAACCTACAATGTTTCACGTGAAACAAAAAAAGCGTCCGCAAAATGCGGACGCTAAATTTTTGAATAAAACTAAGCTATTGGGGCAAAGGTTGCGTAGTCAACCTGGAACATACCGCAAAGGAAATCGCCAATAAAGTTGGTGTGGTGCACGTAAGAAAATAGCGTAGAATTTTCCACCAGAGCGACTACTTGTGTACCCAAATCTGGGAAAAATTTGGCACAAACAATGGCGAAAGCAGAGTAAATAACACCAAAAACGATAATATATCCAACCGCAACAGAGAAAACAGCACCAATAATCTTGTCAATACTCTTGAGAACCGGCAAACCAGCAATCCAACAGAGCAGTTTTTTGAGTCCCAAACAAATATATTTCAAAGCAATGTAACCAACCAGCCAAATCACAAAGGCTACGATAGCGGTGGCAATCAAATAACCAAGATAACCACCCAAGGTTGTGATGCCTGCTTGTTGCATACCATCAAAAATTTGCGTTGCCAAACCTGCTAAAACGGAGAAAATTCCCGCATCTTCACTGGCAAGAGCCTCAGCGAGTGCCTCTTGCGAAGCAACTTCAAGCGTCATGATTGGTTGTGTAAACCATCCAGCAGTTGCTGTTTGCAGTTGCCCAAACAGTTCGATACCTTGCACAATGCCCGTAAGCACAAATGCCAACGCTATCGAACCGCCAAGCGCCACAATTACGCACAGCGGACCGCTAATCATCTTTGCAAACCCCTTTTTTAGGCCCAAAATGACCGTAACAAGGAGAAATACTATCAAAACAATATCTAATATACCCATTATTTGTCCCCGAATAATGAACATTGTTCATTATTGCATTATTATAATTATATTATTATGATTATCCACTAAAATTGACTGCATTTTTTGCGCACAACTTGATATACACCGTGCGCAAGCAATGTAGGCCATCGCGAGTTGCAAAACGAACCGCTTTTAACTTACATTTTTTGCCGTTTCGATATTGACAAATGCCACATCCGCGTCCTAAAAATCATTTTATTGATATTTCAAGCACAATGTTTCCGTCAATTTTAGGGCAACTGCGCAAATCAAGAGTAAGTTTTGCCGTTTCTTGTATCATTATATCACACATTTTTGCAAAAATAAAGTAATTTGCAAATTGTTGTAGCCTATTTGTTTTGAGTGAGATGCAAAACAAAAAGTAAAAAAGATTTGAGTGCTGCAGTCCCGCAATCTTCCTATGCGTTGTTTTAGTAAACTCTGCAAAAAACGCCACTAAAAACAATTTGCCATCGACCCATTGCAGATAAAGAGCGTCGCACCACCACAAAACGCCTCCCACGTAACAAAAAGGCAAACGCCACTCCCCAGCACTTGCCACACCCTAACACACGTCGCGATAATCAAATACTATAGAGATAATACATATATAACCATATTTATTGCATCTGCGCCAAAACTTGACGAGCAAGCGCCCACGTCTCGGCTCATCCATAAAAAATCAAATTTTGACAATATTACTCACGCAAATCTTTTTGATAACTACAATCGGTGGCAAAACTACCAAAAGGAGGATTTGAAAATGATTGAACTGAACATATCGGACACAAACGCAAAAACAAAAATGGCAAAAGGGCTCGCAAACCAAATGGACCAGGTGGTTGTCGTTTGCGTCGGTACAGAAAAGGTTGTGACTGACAGCCTTGGTCCGCGCGTTGGTAGCTTGCTCAACGAAAACCTTGATGCGCCACTGTTTGTCTATGGCTTGCAGGGAGCAAACATCACTGCACAAAATCTGCCTATCGCCATTTCTTGGATAAAACGCCTGCACCCAAACAGCAGGCTGTTAGTGATAGATGCTGCCGTTGGCGAGGCAAACCAAGTTGGAAAAGTACAGTTGGTGGTCGGCGACATTGCGCCAGGCGCAGCCACCAACAAACAACTTGATCGTATTGGCGATATAAGCATCGTGGGCATTGTAGCCGACAAAAATATGGCAGATTTTTACGACAACAGCGTAGAGCAAAGCATTTTGGTCGAACGATTGAGCCAATTTATCGCCACGGTAATCATAATGGCATCAAAGTGTGATAATATTTGATTTTTTAAGGAAATTTCAAGCAAAATTAAATATACTATAACTAATCACAACGGCAATGCTCGCAGTATATTGTAGCAGTTAATAGAGTGCATAGTCAACAAAACCTGTTAAGTTGTGCGGTTCTAAGAGTAGCTCAATCAGCTACGGTCGGTGCAAAGAAAACCCATCGACAATCCATTGAGTACAGGCAGACGCAGCGATTCGCCAAGCTGAACGATTGCTTACAACAACAAAACCAACATCTATTTGCAACAATCGATGGTGCAAAATTGCTACAAATGCATACAAATGTTCAACGCAAATGCCAATGTATGTGTTTGACTAAGGCAAGCTATTGTGATATAATGTAACGTAATCGACAGACAAATGCAATATTTGTATGGTTGCAAGCATTTACAATGTAGCGCAACAAAAACACGCAGTTAATGCGTCAAAACAGCTATTTAGCACAACAAATATTGATTTTTGTCTTTCGACCTAACACACATCAGACAATAAAACGTACAAGCGTTTGAAAGGAGATTATTTTGGAACAAAAAAGAAGCAGATTGCTGACTACCATCATTGCCATTGTTTGTATCATTGCCGTAGGCGTAGCGGTGTGGACACTTTTGGGTAGCAGCGCAGAAGAAATTGACGAAGCAACTTTCCGCAAAAACATTGGTGTTTTTACACAAATCGAACTCAACGGCTACAAAGTTATTTGCGTTGATGGCGCAAACAACTACTACACATTTGTAACGGCAGACAGAGCATCTCTCAACGCTTTCATCTTGAATGCTTGCGCAACTGGACAAACCGCAGCCAAGTTTACATCCGTTGACCCTAACCAAGGTAGCTGGACAGACTACATCTTCCCTGTTTTGTACATTGTGTTTATTGTGGTTATGGGTATTTTCCTTTTCCGCTCCATCGCGCGCCAAAACAACCAAAACATGGATTTTGGCCACTCTCGTGCTAAAGCGGTAACAAATATGAAAGTTCGCTTTACTGACGTTGCCGGTGCCGAAGAAGAAAAGGAAGAACTCCAAGAGATCATCGATTTCTTGAAAGACCCAAAGCGCTTTATAGATATGGGCGCACGTATCCCCAAGGGCGTGCTACTTGTAGGCCCTCCAGGAACAGGTAAAACATTGTTTGCCAAAGCTGTTGCTGGCGAAGCTGGCGTACCTTTCTTCTCTATGAGTGGTTCCGACTTTGTGGAAATGTTTGTCGGCGTAGGCGCAAGCCGTGTTAGAGATTTGTTTGAGCAAGCTAAGAAAAATATGCCTTGCATCATCTTTATTGACGAAATTGACGCAGTAGGTCGTCAACGTGGCGCAGGTCTTGGTGGCGGTCACGACGAAAGAGAACAAACATTGAACCAACTGTTGGTAGAAATGGATGGTTTCGATACAAGCACAAACATCATCATTATGGCTGCAACAAACCGCGCAGACATTTTGGACCCAGCGCTTCTCCGTCCAGGTCGTTTCGATAGACAAATCTACGTTCACCGCCCAGACGTACGCGGTCGTGAAGCAATCTTGAAAGTTCACGCTCGCAAAAAGCCACTTGGCCCAGACGTAAACCTTCGCACTGTTGCTCGCATCACTGCTGGATTTACTGGCGCCGACTTGGAAAACCTTTTGAACGAAGCTGCAATTTTGGCAGTACGCGCTGGTCGTAAACTCATCACAATGGATGACGTCAACGAAGGTATCAACAAGGTTGTAATGGGACCACAAAAGAAATCTCGCCTTGTTACCGAGCCAGACAAACGCATCACTGCTTATCACGAAGCAGGTCACGCAATTTTGGCATCCAGCTTGAAATACTGCGATCCTGTTCACGAAGTTACAATCATCCCACGTGGTATGGCTGCCGGCTACACCATGACTCGTCCCGAAAACGACAACAGCCACCTTACAAAGCAACAACTGCTTGATGAAATCGTAATGACCCTTGGCGGTCGCGTTGCGGAAGAGTTGGTAATCAAAAACATCAGCAGTGGCGCAAGTGGCGACATCCGTAGCCTTACAGAGCGCGCTCACAAGATGGTTACCGAGTGGGGTATGAGCGACAAGATTGGACCATTGTTCTACGGTAGCGAAGGGGAAGTTTTCCTTGGTCGCGGCTACACCACAGAAAAGGGCTACTCTCAAGAAATGGCAAATCTCATCGACGAAGAGGTTCGCAAGATCGTTGACGACTGCCACAAGCGCGCAACACAAATCTTGACGGAAAAAATTGACATCTTGCACAATATGGCACGCACTTTGTTCGAACTGGAAACCATCCACACCGAAGAAGTGGAAATGCTTATGAACGGTGCAACAGCCGAACAAGTTTGCGAGTTTGTAAAAACTGGCGTAAAACCTGGTCAAACACCTAAAGTTGAAACTCCAGCGCAAAGCGAAACTCCAACAGAAACACCAAGCGAAACACCTGTTGAGTAACAACTTTAGTTAGATAACATCACAGACAAAAAAGAACCTTGAAACAAATCAAGGTTTTTTTTTATTTGTTGGATTTCAATCTAATCAATCGCTTGACGGACGAGCGTAGCTCACACTTGTCGTATTGCAATGCAAGCAAAAAGGGATACACAGTGTATCCCTTGGTTGTTATTCAAAAAAGTTGCGTTTGTTGAAGCCCGCACCCATAAATCTGCAAAAAGCTTTGCCATTTGTCAGCCATTCAATGTGTGAGTTGTTTTTGGTATTTTTGACCATTTTGTTTACCAAAAACTTTGCAATGACGTCCGGGTAATCGCCCAAAATGTTGTACACCTTTTTGACCTTTTCGGGCAATTCGCTTGTGCCGTCTTGGCCGTTGGATGATGTCAAAAAGTCGGTAATCATGATGCCTGGCGAAAGCTTGCCAACAATCACCTTTACGCCAGCAATTTGCGCCTCTTTGGCAAGCGCTGTGGTAAAGTAGGTAACTGCACGTTTGGTTGTGCCGTACATAACCAAATTTTCTTGGTAGGCGTCGTTACTACCAAAGCCTTCCACATTGTAGATTGCGCCAAAGCCTTGCTTGGACATTCCACGCATAGCCACTGTACTGCCGTTGATGGTGCCTTTCAAGTCAACGTCAATCAAGAAGTCGATTTCACGCTCTGTGAGCTCCCACGCGTGTTTAGGGGGCTGATTTACCCCAGCGTTGTTGATCCACACATCCACCGCTGCAAATTTGGCAAATGCCTCTGCCCAAAGGTTTTCCATTTGCGCAAGGTCACACACGTTGCAAACAACGCTTGTCACTTCGCCAGCGCCTTCCATTGCGGAGAGTTGTGCTTTTGCATTTTCAAGATTTTGCTCGTTGATGTCACTCAAAACGACATTGTATCCGTGCGCGCGAAAGTTTTTTGCCATTTCAAAGCCAAGTCCACGTGCGCTACCTGTGATTACTACTGTTTTCATACCTGTCTCCATTGTGTTTGGCTTACGCCCAATTTTTGCAAGGCGCTGTCACAAAAATGATTAGTTTACCATTTGGCAGTTTGACGGCTAAAACATAGACGTTTTTGCAATCATTTTGCCACCGAAAAGCAACCAGAGTTTGCGATAGGACCTTTGATAACTACATTGTAGCACTTTGCGACAAAACTTTCAAGCGTGTTTTGCGTTTTTGTGGGATTGTTTTGGTTTGCTATTGTTTTGCTTTTTACACAAACGTTTGCCACTTGCGCAGAACAGGATTGCCTTGTTGCACTTGTATCGCTTGCAACCTTTATTTTCCGGCACACATTTGTCCTAAACCCCAAAAAGAGATATCCGCAGTTGGATATCTCTTTGTTTTGTTAGTATTGGATTTTCTCGAAAGTTTGAGGACAGGTTGGCACCTTTTATTAATCAAATTTGGGAGCACTTGCTGTCATTTTCGATACACGTGGTGCATTTTTTTGCTGTTATGGATTGGTTGTTGTGCTACCTGTGCTTTCGTTTTCCAATGGTATGTACACCATTGCAGAGCCATCAGTAACAAGTGGCAACTTGCCGTCCCATTTCTCGAGGTACTCGATGTACTTGAGGTACTCGGAAATAAGTGCGATTTCTTCGGGAGTTTTGCCGGTAAAGTCAATTTCGTAGGCAACAACAATTTCGCCATTACCAAGGTCTTGGGTGGACTCGGTGATGGCAAATCCCAACATACGCGCAACTTCGATAGACTTTGCTTTGAGCGCGTTAGCTTCCGCTTGCGCCTTTACTTTGGTGGCTTCCGCCTCACCTTGTGCCTTTGCGATGTTAGCTTCTGCTTGCAATTTTGCAACTTCCAGTTCCTTTTCCGCCTCGATGATGGCCTTTTGCTTTTCGTACTCGGCTTTGAGTTGTTGTTGCTCGGCAATCATTTTGTCTTCGACAGTTTCTTCAAACGCATCGGAGAAATCGATGTTTGTGATAACAACAGCGACAATATCCACGCAGTAGCCGTCGGAAACAGCATCCTTTATGCTTTGCTCAATGGCAGGGCTAATGCTGGAACGAGTTTCAATGATAACCATGGCCGACTTTTCACTCAAAACTGTTTTTGCTTTGTCAATGGAAATTGCCTTGATACGTTGTGACAAGTTTTCCAAAGCGCCGTAGTTGTTGGCAATCTTGATGGCATCAGCACTGCGGATTTGATATTGAACAACCATATCAATATCCATTGTTTGCGCATCCGATGAGTAGCAAGCTGTTTTGATTTCCGTTTGTTGTACCGTTGTGTCGTAAATTTGGTATTGATTGGAGATCCAAAAGTCGAAATATGTACCTGGCGTTCTAACATACTTCGCATTACCCCATACCTTTACAACGCCAACTTGTCCCGGCTCGATGGTGTGCAAGCTAAATGGCACAATCAAAAATATTACCAAAGCAACAGCCAACACGATTAGTGGCCAAGTCTTTGGCGCGCGCTTTTTGCTGGATTTTGTTCTTACGACAATGCAACCAACCATGATTGCAATCAAAAGTATAGCTAAAATTCCTCCTAACATAGCAGTTTCCCCCTATATATAAATGTTGTTTATTTTTTTGCCCAACTGCGAAACAAAACGAATTGGTTGATTTTCTCGAGCTGAACTATTTAGTAAGTTTTGTCGGCTTGTTGTGTCGCTCAACAAAATACTTTATGCAAGATGCTGACAATAGTATAACACATCTAAAGACCCATTGCAAGCGCAAAAGCCCTTCCTTTGAGTAAATTACTGCGAGCAAAACACAGTTTGGTCACATTAGGTAAACTTTAGGTCAAGTTTTAATAAATCCCATTTTACTATTGATTTACTGCGCGTTTGTTGGTATAATGGGGTAAGATAAAAATGATTTGTGTTTGCATTTGGCAAAACCGGGCAAACTTTTATTATGTTTTTATCGTCCATTTGCGGTTTATCGTTTGATGTAGCATATTGGCGGATAGAACCTGTGGCAAAACTTTTGCATAACTATGTTGTACGCACTTGACTTACAAGTCGAAAAGTATCAATTTGGGGATTGATTTATTAGAGGAGAAAAACTATGACATTACCAGTAATTTTACTTACAGCACTTGCCGTGGGCGCATCACTTTTGTTTTCCATTTTGCGCGTTACCCATGGTGGTGTAGTTTCGTTGCTAACAAAAACGCTTGCGTCCTTTTGCTTTGTTGCGTTGGGTGTAGTTGTTGTGTGTTTGCACAAACTCAGTGACGTTGGGCTGTTTTTGCTTTTGGGATTGATTGCCGGCATGATTGGCGACATCTTGTTGGACTTGAAGTCTGTTGACTCCACTCGCGGTAAGAGCTATCTCAACTACGGTATGGTCGCCTTTGGCATTGGACACATCTTCTACATCTTGTTTATTTCTTTTATTTCCGGCAAAAACATCGCTACCGAAGCTTTGATCGCTACTGCTTTTGCAGTAATCTTTACCATTGTGGTTGTGTTCTTCTCCAAACAGTTGTTGGGTATCACGTTGGATAACTTTGTTGTTCAAACAGGTTTGTACTGCTGTGTATTGAGCTTTGCCGCAGCCTTTGCTGTTGCCATCGCTTGTACACTGTCCTTTGTGTGGCCATTTGCCATTGCGCTTGTAAGCTTTTGGCTTTCTGACATTGTTCTTTCAATCATGTACTTTGGTGGCAAGGCGGACAGCAAGTTTTTGTCCATACTCAATCACGTTTTGTACTACGGCGCGCAAATCGCCATCGCATTGTTTATGGTTACGTTGTAAGATACCAACAAATTGCAATTCAATTAGATTACGAACAAAAGCAAGGGATTGAGAATACCCTTGCTTTTGTTCTAAATATTTTTTTGCACATTTTTGCAACAAAAAGGATAGGTTTCCCCCATCCTTTTTGTATTATTATTTGCTTTTAACCAATTTGTTTTACTGGCAAAATGAAGTACAATACTTCGTCACTGCCATTGATTGTGATAACGCAACTGTTGTGTTGAGCAAATTGCATCTTGATTGTTTCCGCATCAATAACCTTCAAGCAGTCGTTGATGTAGCGAGCGTTGTAGGCGCAGCTGATATCTTTACCTGTCAAGGATATAACAACGCGTTCGCGAGCGGTGCCATATTGCTTGCTTGTGGAAGAAATCGTCATGCTGTACTCTTCGATGTCAAAGCGCACAAGGTTGTTTTTGTCGCTACGACTCATGATTGATGCAATGTTCAAGCTACGTTCAAAGCTCTCCTTGTTTACAAGCAGTGTAGCAACAAAGTCGCGCGGAACAATGTTATCAAACTTGATGTATTGTCCTGCAAGCAAACGTGTAAACAACTTGCCGTTTTCCGTAGCAACCAACAAGTAGTTGTTTTCGATGTGAACCTTTACAACATTTTCGCTGTTGGAAAGCAGTTTGGAAAGCTCGTTCAAGCTGCGAGATGGCACCGTTGCAGAAATATTATCCGCCCTTTCTTCCAAAGCCTTTTTGCTGGATGAAAAACGGAAACCATCTGTTGCAACAGCCTTCAAAACATAGTCTTTTGCCTCAAAGTAAACGCCTTTGAGCATTGGACGGCTGTCATCCGTTGCAACGGCAAAAATAACGTTGTTGATAATTTCGCGCAGGTTGCACTCTTGGATAGCAAAGTAGTGATCGCCGCTGATTTGCTCTGTTTCGGGGTAGTCGTCCACGTCAAGCGTGCTGATGTTGCACTCGGAGTTTGCGGAGCGAATTGTCAAGCGGTTTTCGTCTGTGATTTCCAACGAGATATCCTCTTCGCTCGCAATGTTGCGGATGTACTCGCCAAAGATTTTACCAGGCACCAAAAATGCTCCGCCAACAATAACGTTTGCATCAATAGTCTTTTCGATAGCAAGGTCTTTGTCGGTTGCGTACAGTGTCAGGGTGTCATTTTCTGCAGTGATTTTGATACACTCAAGAACTGGCGCCACATCTCTTACAGGCAAAGCTTTGGATACTTTTGCAATTGCATCACTCAAATCCAATCCGTTTACGATAATTTTCATAGTATATCTCCTTTGTGCGCACTTGCTACACTTTACTTACTTTCTTCAAGTAGTAGTATTAGTAGGCGCTGTGACTTTGTGTTTTTCTCACCATTAGCTGGTCAATTTTGCCATATTTTGTGTTAAAACTGCTCATTTGACACAAAATATTGTGGTATGTTTGAAATAGAAAATGTGGACAACTTGTGAGCAAAGTGGATAACATCAGTGGACAAGCTGTGAATAACTTTTGGGCAATTCCACTATTGTCCGATCGGTGCATCTTTTTTGCTACCATTTTTCAATTGAAACAGCCTGCATTTAGCGCCATTTTTCTACTCGTATATTATACCACAAATGCAGTATAAAAGCAATAGTTGTATCTAACTTTATGCACTTGTATCGCAACTTTTTGAAGATAATTTTGGATGATTTTAGAGTATTACAAATGTCTGCAAAAAAGAAATGTTTTTCCGCAAAATCGGTGTGAAAAAGGTGATGCTTTTCAATTTGTTTGCACTTTGTCGAAAATGTGTACGGTTGCAATAAGCATACCGATACGAGCGCAATATCGTTTTTTTTGCGGTATTTGGACAGAAATATCCCCAAATAAATGCCGCAACACAAGCAAATAATAAGGCGAAAACGCAATAAAAGCGAAATTGAATGCCTAATTTTTCACAAATGCGACAAAATTTGTTGACTTTTGCCCCAAATTGGTGTAAAGTGGTGACACAATTAGCAATATTGAAGACAAATTTTACAAAATGTATTGTCTAGTTGCACAAACTTGTGGTAAAATAAACTTAAGACAAACTTTTGTGATACCACAATTTATTGTAAAATAAAGGAGAATTAACATGAGTGTACTGATTTGTGATGCTGACGGCGAACTTTGGTTTACCAAACAGGAAGAGCTCGGCTTGGACTACATCTCAATGCCCTATTCTATCAATGGGGATATATTCTACTACGACCTGGGCAAAAACACCGACTTGAAAAAGTTTTACGACGATATGCGTAATGGTGCAGTGTCAACAACTATGGCTTTGAACCCCCAAGAGTACGTAGACATTTTGGAAAAATACTTTTCTCAAGGGGAGGACCTTTTGTACGTGAGTTTCTCTCACAAGATGAGCGGAACTTTCGGTCACTTGGAAACGGCTTTGAATCTTCTCAAAGACAAGTACCCCGAACGCAAATGCGTAATTTTTGACACAAACTCCATCAGCCTTGGCGCTGGTATCCAAATGGAGTATGCTGCGATGCTCCGCAACAATGGTGCCACCGACGAGGAAATTCTCGCAAAACTTGCAGAATTCACTCATAAGATTGGTGTGTACTTCATTGTTGATGACCTTGTGTATCTCAAACGTGGCGGTAGACTTTCCGCATTTGCAGCATTTGCGGGCAACTTGCTTGGTCTAAAGCCCATCCTTTCCACCGATGCCCATGGCGGTTTGAACGCAGTGGAAAAGATTGCTGGCAAGCGCAAGGCTATCAAGGCTATTGCAGAAAAGGTTGCAAAAACCTTGACTGACACATCTTTCCCAGTGTATGTGTTGGATGCCGACAGCGACAAGGATGCGGAACTTTTGGTGTCTTTGATCAAAGAAAAACGCCCCGACGCAAACATTGCTCGCCAAACGGTTGGACCGGTTATCGGCTCTCACTGTGGTCCTGGTACAATCGGTGTGGTTTTTGTTGCAAACGCGCGCCCCATCCCACTTGCAAAATAACAAAGCAAAATGTAAAAAAGCGCAACCAATCGGTTACGCTTTTTTGTCTTGTAAATTAAATGCAACTTTACTAAAGGTGTCAGCTCGTCGAGAAAACGCTTGTTATTGTTGTTGGCCTTGATGCGTCATTGTTGTGCGTTGCACGAGGTGGCGCATTTTTTTTAAGCAACAAGGCTTTGTTTGTTGCCATCAAGCTTGCACTATGGGCGATTTTGTCAACCAATCATCTTGCCCAACAACTCTTTTGCTCTTTGCAAAATGGGCAATTCGCGTTGTGCAACCAGCGCACCAAGCCTTGTGGTGCTGCGCAGTTTGTACTCGGCAACAGCCTGTTCGTAGGTCAGTTTTAATGTGGATATGTGGAAACACTCAATTTCGTCTTGCGTCAAGTGCGTGTCGCCAAAGGATACCACCTTGCACAAAAAGTAGTTGTTGATGTTGTGTCTGTGGATGAGATTGTAGTAGTCGCTCACAACACCAATTTTGCACACAACTTGTGCCGTAACACCCAGTTCTTCGTTTAGTTCACGCAGTATTGCTGTGTTCGAGTCTTCGCCATCTTCCACTCCGCCACCGGCCGTTTCAATCAGCATAGCCTTGCCAAAGTCATCGTCGCGGTCTGCACGAACAAAGTAAAAGTAGCCATCATCGTCAAAAACAATAGCGCGCGCAATGTGTCTGTCGTGATCGATGTGGTCCAGTGGCCACTGATCGTCTTGTAGGTGCAAAAATAATTGATTATCCATACGACGCAAGCGCTCTCCAAATTTAGTAGGTGCAACTATTATACTGCAAAAAACTCATTTGTTCAAGTTTTTGAAGTAATTTTTGATGTTTGCGACATCTCGTCGACAAGTAATTGCGACGTTTGTTTGTATTTGGGTATCGTTGAAAAGTGCTACTGGATGCGTTTTTGAAGAGTAGTGCAAAACAGCCTTGCAAAGCAAAAGTTTCTTGACAACATCTGCCGTTTGAACTACAATATTACAAAAGTTTTGTAACAAAACACACTTGTTTTTGAGATGGATATTGTAGCCTACTCACGCAAGAAGGCTAAACAGCTAAAAGCTTTTTACAAAACAGCGCAACCAAACATCCATTTTGTCAGTCCAAAGGGAACACTTATGAAGAAATTTAACACACTAAACATTGTAACAACGGCAATGCTGTGCGCATTTGCAGTGGTGGTATCGTCGGCAATGCACAACCTTGCTGGCGACATCACAAAATCCATATCCCCAATGCACCTACCTGTATTTTTGGCAGGCATTTTGTGCGGAAATTGGCTGGGGCTTATTTGTGGCGCGTGCGCGCCTCTGCTTGGCTTTTTGACAAGTGGCAGACCAGCATTTCCCAATGGGCTCATCCCAATGATGTTTGAATTGGCAACTTACGGTTTTGTAACAGGGCTTATGCGCAGTATTTTTGTCAAAAACCCCAAAACGCACAAGATTTCGTCAGTGTTAGCGTTGATTGTAGCAATGGTTGCCGGTCGCGTTGTCAATGGTATTGTGGGTGGCATTGTGTTGCACATCGGCGGTGCGCCCCTTTGGGCAAGCATTTTGGCAAAATTGGCATCGGGCTTTACGTCCACATGGATGGGTATCGTTTGCCAGCTGATTTTGATACCAGCCATCCTTTTTGCCCTGCAAAAAAGTGGAACACTCATCAAGTATTTGCCGAATGAACAGCCAACCGCTGACACAAACAAAGTGGATTCGCCGCCATCGCAACATTGACAGATAGTGCTGTTGATTGACTATTTCTTGCTACATCTCGTTCTGCAAAATCCAACAATCAAGATAGATGAAAGTGAAGGAATCAATCTAAATACGAAAACAATCAAAAAAAGTCAATTAAACCAAAAAAAAACAGTAGATTTGCGTCTACTGTTTTTTATATTTTTGTGCTATTTCAAATCTTTTTTAACTGCGGCAAGGCCACCAAGGAACACAAACAGTGCCGACAAAACAACGTAGTAGAGCGATATCTTTGCCACCAACGCACCGTCAACACTGGACGAGTCGTACATCATCGCATTGTACAGTGGCACCCAAGTGTAGTCGATATTTACACCAACAAGGGCATCGGGGTTGCCCATTTGGATGAGCATCACAAGCGAACTTACAAGCTCAACAATGGATGTCATTATTCCCGGCAAAAACAACGTAACCAAAATTGGCAACATGATGGATGGCGCTTGCTTACCGGTAGCAAACAAAAACATCAATACACAACTTACCACCAAAATCAGTGACAAAATGCCAAGCAACAACGAGCACAAAACGGATGAAATTGCTTGGTTTGGAGTAACGTCACCAAAGCCAAATGGAATTGCCAATGCAAGCAAGATGGAAACAAAGTTTGCCACCAAAAAACTACCACCAATAATCAGCGAAACAACGCCGTATGCCGAGTAGAGCGAAACTCTGCTCTTGTTGGAAAGCAACACGTTGCGTATTGTGCCATCGGTAAACTCCTTGCACAAAAAGATGCTCACGCACAGCAGTGTCAAAAAGTTCACATTGCTGGAAAGGCTTACCAACTCCGTCAAGGACATATAGGTTGTCATTTCCAGCCCCATATCAAGTGGCATACCTACAAATATTTCCGCAAGTTCAATAACCAACTGATTGAGCAAAAGTGTCAGCACTGGCAAAAATGCAATAATGGCAAGCATGATCCAAAACATTGAGGACTTTTTCAAACGGAACAACAACGATTTAACAATGTTAAGCATTTTGAGCACCTCCGTTCAAAAGATTGATGTAGTAGCTTTCCAAGTCATCGCCAATGGGCGTGACATTGCTTGCCTCAACGCCATTTTGTGCCAAGGTGAGCAACACTTGTGTTGCAGGGATGTCGCCAAAAATCTCGATTGCATTTGGTCCAACGGCTCTCACCTTCAACACGTTTGGCACGTCATTGATAGGTGTTTCAACAACGCTATCGGTAGTTTCCGTTGGGGAACTGTCAGTGGTTTCGCTTGAAACATCGCCAGCAGCAGTAGGTGCAGTTTGCAGTGCGCAAAGCACCTCAATCGCCTTTTGCGTGTCGCTAACAGTTACGCGCAAACGCTTTTGGGAATGTGTTGCAATTTCGTCAGCGGTGGCGTGCTTGATGATTCGGCCCTTTTCCATAAAGTAGAACTCGGTGGCAAATCTGCCAAGTTCCGTCAAAATGTGGCTGGAAACAAGCAACGTTGTGCCGTAGTCGCGGTTGAGCTTGACAAATAACTCGCGCATATCGTGGATGCCTTGTGGGTCAAGGCCGTTTGTGGGTTCGTCCAGTATCAAAAGCTTTGGCTTGCCAACAAGTGTCATTGCAATGGCAAGGCGTTGGCGCATACCAAGCGAGTAGTCTTTGACCTTCTTTTTGGATGTTGGGTCCAGTCGTACAAGCTCCAATGTGGATTTCAAGTATTGTTCGTCAATGGGTAACCCCAACAGATGGCTTTGCGCCTTCAAGTTGTCCATACCGCTCATATTTGCGTAAACGGATGGTCTTTCCACAATGGCAGCAACGGATGTATCCAAACGCTCTTGGTCTGGCATGATTTCAAACGTACCACTTGTTGGTTGCGCTAGCCCCGTAAGCAGTCTTATCAAAGTTGTCTTGCCAGCGCCATTTCTGCCGACAAGTCCAACGATAGCACCACTTTCGATGGTGATGGAAACATCGTTTACAGCCCAAAGATTGCCGTATCGTTTGAATAGATTGTTTGTGCGTATCAAAACGGACATAATCGCACCTCCTTTTTTTAGGCTTGCTCGCAAAGGCTGGTTTGTTCTGGACGGCAAAACGACTATGTAATTATCTATGTTTTGCTCAGCCACAGACCCTACAGGTATGCTTCTTCGCAAGAACATATCTCTTGCTTGCCTTTTGCTCGTCAAACCGCCTAACGGCTAACCAACCATCCCTTGCTCACTCGACTTGCTCTTTGCAAGTTATAGGGCTGTTTTGGTGGTTAACTAACCTTTTTCTGCGATATCGCCATATATGTCATAATTATACTATCAATCGCTCGACTTTGCAACGATATTTGAAAACTTTTTTTCTTGACCGCAGTTGTATTTGGTGGTAAAATGGTGTTATCAAAATGCGTGACAAATTGACCCGAAGGGGCAATCAATTTGACCCGAAGGGGCAATCAATTTGACCCGAAG
>CAZHMU010000006.1:0-125017 GCA_964533825.1 uncultured Oscillospiraceae bacterium | reverse complement strand
TCGTTTTCCACAGCGGTGCAGTTAATGGCAATCATACTGCCATCGTTAAACTTCAGCTCCACGCACCCGCTATCCATATTGAACGCACAAGACAATAATTCTTTCATCTGCCTTACCTCCATCCAAATTTGTGTGTACACACATTATAGCATAAGGATGTGTCATTTTTCAATAGACTCACTGAAATTTATCGCATTAAAGTATAACTTTTCTATGAACCATAGGCGATTTGACTATTTCAGCAGTGGTGGTCATACTCCGCATCGAAATAAACCACTATCGACTTAACGGTTTGGTGGGTTTGCTCACGAAACTGCAAACATTCACACTTTCTGACAAACGGGGTTCATTATGGCGTGATTCGCTGTTTCGTAGGGACTTTACCACGCAAGCGGCAACTATTTCACCCGTTTCACTATCCCAGCCATACAAGGCATAAAAACAAGGTTTTTCGCCCCAAAAACAAACAACGGCACTCAGCCGAAGCTGAATGCCGTATGTTCGTTTGTTTCCCAATTCTGTTCGACAGATGCCGTAAAACAGTAAATTTTTTAGAATTACTGTCTTACGAGCACACAGCCGATAACAGTCTTTTTGTGATGATTTGCAAAGGTTTTGCGCCTTTGCGCTTACAAGTCGTCGGCATCTTGTACAGGGGGCTCGTCTATGCCCCAGCCAACAGGGTTTCCAGTGTAGCTACCAAACGGGTCGGATTCGCTTTCTTGTGCGGAAGACTTGTTGCAGCATCCGCTACTCTTTTTGCTACCCGTTGTTTTAGCCTTGGACTTTGTTGATTTTGTTGTGCCTTTAGTTGTAGAATTTTTCATTTTCAGCACCTCCTGACATTAGTATTGCCCAGTTGTTGGGAAATATATACAAACAAAAACAATCAAATGGCATACAAATATTTGAAAATTCTTGAAAATGTGTGTTTGATTTGATATAATACGTACAAGAACTTGACTATGAATACGAGATGATTACTATATGTTGAAAAACTTTCTCAAAGTGCAATATAACTTGGATGCTACAGCCATCAATCAAATGACTACTGGGGCGGGTGGTAACACCTACAAAGTACTAACCAAAGACAAAAATTACGTGCTAAAGTTGACAAAAGAAGATGGGCTCAACCATCCAACAATTGAGCCATTGATATGCAAAAAACTTGCAGACAATGGCATTTTTACTATCAATTTTATCAAAAACGTCCACAATACTTACAGTTACAATTTTGACGGCTACGTTGCCAATGTGTACGAATTTGTTGATGGGCATACTGTACAACACAATTCGTTAGATGCGGAAATTGTTAACAACTGCGCAAGCTTACTATCAAAAATACATACAATATTAGCCGACTGCAACTTGCCAGAAGGTATTTCACAAGGATTTTTTAACTACATGACACCGCAAAGAGCACTAAAATCATGTCAAAAATCCTTGGTAAGAGCAAAGGAAATTGGCAATGAACAAATTGTTTGCTATATCAATACTCGAATTGCACTTTTGCACCACATCGAGAGCTGGAAATTCGACACAAGCAAACTGACTTGTCGCAACTCACACGGCGACTTTACAAATAATCAAATCATACTTAATAACAACATAAATATCATCGACTTTACTGCCTGTTGCAAACAACCTGTTGTGTGGGAATTGGTAAGATTTTTCCTACACTCGGACACATCTGCAAAAGATGGCAAAATTGACAAAATGCGCTTTGAGGAGTATTTGTCATACTACACAAAAAACACACCACTAAACGACTACGATTTGGAAAATATGTTCAAAGTGTACTTCTACCAAGTGTTAGTTTGCGACTACTACGCGCAATATTTTGACGAGAAGGACGCAGTCAAAAAGGCCGATTACTTGATGCAAGCAAACTTTGCATCTAAAGCTATTGTTGCAAATGCTGATTTGATAAGAAATATGATATAAATTTTGATATTTGACTAAAAATAAAAATACCCCCTAAAGCATCAAACTTTAGGGGTGTATTTTTATAGTAAATTAGAATTGTGCGTTGCCAACTGTACGTGGGAAAGGCAATACGTCACGGATGTTTTGTACACCTGTGAGGTACATCACAAGACGCTCAAAGCCCAAACCAAAGCCAGCGTGCTTTGTGCCACCATACTTGCGAAGTTCCAAGTACCACCAGTAGTCATCGGGGTTCAAGCCAAGTTCGTTCATTCTTGCAAGGAGTACATCCATACGTTCTTCACGTTGGCTACCACCGATAAGCTCGCCAACACCAGGAACAAGCATATCCGTTGCTGCAACAGTTTTGCCGTCGTCGTTCAGGCGCATGTAGAAAGACTTGATTTCCTTTGGATAGTCAGTAACGAAAACTGGGCCACCAACAATTTTTTCCGTCAAAAATCTTTCGTGTTCCGTTGCAATGTCGCATCCCCAAGAAACAGGGAACTCAAACTTGTCGTTGTGTGGAGCAAGCAGTTCGATTGCCTTGGTGTAAGTCATACGAACAAAGTTGGAGTCTACAAGGTTGTTCAAGCGCTCTTTGAGTCCCTTGTCTACAAAGTTGTTGAAAAACTCAATTTCGTCTGGGCAGGTAGCAAGAATGTGATTGATGACATACTTAAGCATATCTTCGGCAAGTTGCATGTCGTCTGCCAAATCAGCAAAGGCAATTTCTGGCTCGATCATCCAAAACTCTGCAGCGTGGCGGAGTGTGTTGGACTTTTCCGCGCGGAAGGTTGGACCAAAGGTGTAAACCTTGCCAAACGCCATTGCGTATGTTTCCGCATTGAGTTGGCCAGAAACTGTCAAGTTTGCAGATTTACCGAAGAAGTCCTTTGTGAAGTCGATTGTGCCATCGTCCTTTTTGGGAACGTTGCTGAGGTCCATTGTTGTAACCTTGAACATTTCGCCTGCACCTTCGCAGTCACTTGCTGTGATCAAAGGTGTGTGAACGTACACAAAACCTTCTTTGTGGAAAAAGCTGTGCAACGCAAACGCTGCTTGACTGCGTACGCGCATTGTTGCAGAAATAAGGTTTGTTCTTGGGCGCAAGTGTGCAATTTCACGCAAAAACTCTACAGAGTGCCGCTTTTTTTGAAGTGGGTAGTCAGGTGTGGACTTACCTTCAACTTCAATTTTGGTAGCTTTGATTTCCAATGGTTGCTTGTTTTGTGGAGTAAGTACCACCTTGCCTGTTACAACAAGTGCACTACCAACGTTGAGTTTTGCAATTTCTTCGAAGTTGTCGATTTGACCTTGTTCAAAAACAATTTGCAAACTCTTGAAGCAGCTGCCATCGTTGAGTTCGATAAAGCCAAACACCTTGGAGTCGCGGATAGTACGAGCCCATCCGCAGACAGTTACGATTTTATCTGCGTATGTATCACTTTGTTCAAAAAGTGTTTTGATTAGTAATCTTTGCATAAATTTAGCTCCTCATTTTACGAAGAAATGGTGGGATAGATGGATCATCATCCACAGGAATTGTGCCTGCGATTGTGGATGTATCCATAGGTTGAGAAACAGGTTGCTTTGGTTGTTGTGGTGGAATAACTTGTCCTGTACCAAGTGGACTTTCGGTAGTTACACTATTGCGTTTCAATGCGCTTGCTTGAACGTTTGTTGCAGTTTCGCTACTGAAAAATGCTGCTTTAGAGTCGTTGCCACCAGAGAAACCTGTTGCAATCAATGTAACTTGGACTTCGTCTTTCATATTCTCGTCAAAACCAACACCAAACAAAACGTTTGCATCAGGAGAAATAACTTGACGAACAAGGTCAACACCAGTTGTAATTTCATCCAAGGTAAGGTCGTCACCACCGCGGAAGTTAACGATAAGGCTGGATGCGCCTTGAATGGTTGTTTCAAGCAATGGAGAGTACACAGCTTTGCGGATAGCATCAATTGTCTTGTTCTTGCCGTGGCCTTCGCCAATACCCATATGAGCCATACCAGAGTTGCGCATTACGCATTTAACGTCAGCAAGGTCAAGGTTGATGCGACCATCTTGAACGACAATTTCGGTGATACCGCGGATACCTTGCAACAAGATTTCGTCAGCCTTTGCAAAAGCATCTTTGATAGAGAAGTTTTTGTCGCGGTTGAGTTTTTCGTTTTGAACGATAACAAGTGCGTCAACATTGCCTTTGAGGTTGTTGATGCCCATATCGGCATTTCTCATACGACGAACACCTTCGAAATTGAAAGGTTTTGTTACAACTGCGATTGTCAAAATTTCCAGTTCGCGAGCAATTTGTGCAATTACAGGAGCAGCACCTGTGCCTGTGCCACCACCCATACCTGCTGCAATAAACAACAAGTCAACGCCTTGCAATGCTTCTTGAATTTTGTCTTTGCTCTCAAGTGCAGCTGCTTTACCGATTTCGGGGTCAGCACCTGCGCCCAAGCCCTTTGTGAGCATCTCACCGATGGGCATCTTTTTTGCACCCAGCTTGTACAAAGCTTGTTGGTCAGTGTTCATAACAAGGTACTCAACATTGCGAATACCAGCCTTCATCATGCTGTTGACAGCATTTCCGCCACCGCCACCAACACCAACTATCATAATTTTAGCAACGTTATTTGTTGTATTGTAATCCATTAGTTATCTCCTTTGTTTGTTCTCTTAAAGATACTGAACAAACTCTTTTTTGCACTTTTTTGATCACAACAAGCGGCATAAATCAAACCAAAGCAAGAGGTGTACTCGTTGTGGTTTGTTTGTGGATTTGCGCTTGAGTATACTTTTACAGGTTTACCGAGGCTTGCAGACAATGTGTCAGCACCACCACGGATGTAGGTAAGTCCACCACCGGTAAGCACTATTACTGTAGAAGTTGGAATTTCCTTATCACAATATCTAAAGCTCTTGACAATGTGTTCTGCAATTTGTTCAACGCGCGCTTTGACAACTTCGTTTGCACGCTTTGCATCCACCATTCTGCCACCAACGGAGTAGGCATCGCCATCGTGGATGTCCAAATTGAGATTGATCTTTTGCAAGATGTTCATTGCAAAGTTGTAGTCAAAGCCCATTACCTGCATCAAGTCGCTTGCAAGATAGCCACTTCCAAGAGCAAAGGTTTTTGCAAACAAAAGGCCTTTGCCTCCAACCAAAGATACGTTGGTTGTGATGTGTCCAATGTCCACAATGATGGAGTAACCGTTGATGTACATCGAGTTAGAAATGTACATTGCTTGGGCTTCGCAAGCGTTGACATAAATGGCCTTTTTGATGCCCTTTTCTAAAAGGATGGGGGCGACAGTTTGACGGAAGTAATTCTTCATAAATGAGAAAGATACCAACGCTGTCACTTTTGTTGCAATGTTGCCAACGATATCAAAGCACTTGATTCCGCCATCCAAGACAAAGTAAACAGGTTTGCCACCAAGAGGTGCAAGGTCTGCACCACAATCAAATATATCTGCCTTGCTAACAAGGTCTTCGACATCTTGACGATCAAGTTTCTTTTTGGAGTGGAAAGTTATGGAAGACTCGCTGGATGCAACGGCACAAAATGCGCCCGGAACACCAACGTAGATTTCTTTGATTTTGCTACCCGATTTGTTTTCCACTTGGGTGATGGCATCAAATACGGCCTTTTTTATTGTGTCAGGTTCGTACCAACCTTTGTCATCAAAACCATTGTAGTTGCTTCTACCAACAGCCTTAATGATAAAGTCACCACCATCGGACACCTTGTGTGCCAACATACAGGTAATCTTACTGGAACCAAAGTCCAGTATTGCTATACAATTATTTTTCATCTTATCCTCGTTTATTTGTCTGTTGTAATTTTACCATCCTCGCGAACGGTGATAATTACGCCGTTTTGTTGAAGATCTTTGTTATTTGCATTGTAGTATACGGAAAAGGCATCCAAAAGCCTGTCTTCCAAATTCTTTTCTGGTGTGTAAACAACAAGCTTTGCACCAGATGGCATCTTGACTACAAGCTTGTCCCCTTCGAATACAAACACATCTTTTGTTCCAATAACTGCGGGGATATCAGGCAACTCAATCTTACAACGCCAAAGAGCCATCACCACTTGCAAGACTTGTTGCAAACGAGCATTGTTCTTTTCGGAAGTGAACATCAATGGTTGGTTTACTTCTTGCGAAGCAACGTCCAACAAATCAAATGCGGAAGAAATATCTACGCAAAGAGAACCTTCGACTATAGCTTTGTTCATAACATAACCATTGGAGTCGATGTAAATGTCTTGTCCGCTAACTACAATTTTAGCAGCCAAAGTTCTTTCGATAAAGTGAACAGTTACCTTGTTAGGGAAGGTCTTTACCATCTCTATTGCAAGCCAGTTATCTGTATGCAGGCGTTTGAGGTTTTCGCTTTTGGAAAGGAAAATGATATTTTTGCCTTCGGTGACGTTTAGGACATCTTGGATGGTCGGTGCATTCTCCGCAGGAGCAGATGTTTCCTTGCCGTCAAATTGATGGAAAATTACATATGCATTTTTTACTGCAAATACTGCCGATAATACTATCATGATTACCAATACTACTGCCACTACAGCAATAAAAGTCAAAAGTCGTTTGCTTTTCACAATGCACCTCAAATGGAGTCGCAAAGCGAAACTCCACCAAATATTTTAGTATAAATATTATAATACTATTTGCACGACTCGTCAATAATTTAAGCAATTTATTGCTATATTTTTGCACAAAAAAATCGGCAAAACGCCGATTAGTTGGTGGTAGTTATTTTTGCCCCTACCAATGAGAGATTTTGAGCCAAGTCTATGTATCCGCGCTGAACGTGACGGACATCGCATACAGTGGTTGTACCATGCGCGCCAAGTCCCGCAACAACAAGTCCCGCGCCACCACGCAAGTCCATTGCATAAACTTTGCCGCCCAAAAGATTGCCACCTGAAACCGTTGCAACGTTGTTTTGAACAGAGATTGCACCGCCCATAGCATTTAGTTGCTTAGCGTTGTGAGAAAGTCGGTTTTCGAATAGGTTTTCCACTATAACAGTTTTGCCACTTGCAAAACAGGCCATACTCAAAAGCAACGACTGCATATCCGTTGGGAAAAATGGATATGGCGCAGTATGGACAGTTCCGTATGACAATGCCTTTTTGCATACGTCAATAGTGATGGCATCTTTGTGGATTTTTGTGGGAAAGTTCGCCGAAAGTAGTTGCAAAAAACTGCGTAGATGTCGGGGTTTACAGTTTGTTAGTTGCAACTTTCCACCAGCGCATACCACTGCCGAGAGATAGGTTGCCGTAACAACTCGGTCTGGAATAATCTCTGCCGTTGCAGTGTGTAAACTTTGGACACCTTCGATAGTCACAGTAGAGCAGCCCACACCAGCAATCCTTGCCCCCATCTTGATTAGCAAACGTTCAAGAGCAACAATCTCTGGCTCGATTGCACAATTTTTTAGCACAGTTTTACCTTTGGACAGCACCGATGCACAAATTAGGTTTTGTGTTGCGCCGACGCTTGGGAATCGCAATTTGTAGGAAATGCTTTTGGGTTTGCCACTACAAACCACTTCTGTTTGTGTTTCTTGCACCGCAATGCCCATTGCCTTGAGTCCGTCAAGGTGGATGTCGATAGGCCTCTTGCCAATAGCACAGCCGCCTGGCATAGAAAGTTGAATCTGGCCATACTTGGCCATGATACTGCCCAGCACCAACACTGACCCACGTATTAACGACGTAATGGGATTATTAACATTTGTCGTGGTAAGCTCACCGCTAATACCTACCACGTCCCCTACTCGCCAGATTTTTTTGCCAAGACTTTTCAATAGTTGCAACATATTTTCCACGTCCACTATTTGCGGACAGTTGGTCAACACAATTTCTTCATCCGTCAGCACTGTTGCGCCAAGCAAAGCAAGGGCGCAATTTTTTGCCCCATAGATGGATAGTTCGCCATCCAGTTTGTTGCCACCTTCAATTATGTAATCCACTTTGTTACTCCAACATCTTGTAATACTTGGCGAGAAATGTTAAGCAAAATACCTACTGCGCCCATAAATACCACCAGTGATGTACCGCCATAGCTAATGAACGGCAGTGGTAGACCTGTTGGCGGAATACTGCCTGTCACAACAGCAAAGTTGAGCAGACTTTGCACGGCAACTACAGAACAAATGCCACTTGCTAAAAAACAGCTAAATCTGTCCTTACAGTTGATAGCAATGCGTACTGCTCGCAAAATTACCACCAAATACAATGCAAACACAAACAAACAACCAACAAGTCCTATTTCTTCACCAATGACGGAAAGTATAAAGTCACTTTCCGCAAAGGGCAAAAAGCGATATTTTTGCCGACTGTTGAACAATCCAACACCAAACCAACCTCCACTGCCAAGCGCATACAGGGATTGAATCAGCTGATAACCTTCCCCCTTTGGAGATGCCCACGGATCGACAAATGCCAAAAGCCGTTGCAAGCGGTACGGCTCGGCAATTATGAGCAAAGGCACAGCAAGTGCAAGCGGAACAAGCAACATCAAAAAGTTTTTGCCTTTCATACCGCCAATAAACAGCATTATTACCATCAGCATTGCCACGCACATTGTGATAGACATATTTGGCTCCGCAATGATAAGCAGACAAAACACACCGCCCACAGCAATGGGCCAAAGGCAGTTTTTGAACTTGGACATATCCTTTTGCGACATATACCGCGCACAAAACAAAACGTAGGCAAACTTGGCAATTTCTGACGGTTGAATTGTAAAACCGCCAAATCCTATCCAGCGACGAGCTCCATAGTTTTCTACGCCAACGCCTGGCACAAAAACCAATGCAAGCAATACAACGGATATAACCACGCCTACTACCCAAAACTTTTTTAGGATGTCCAACTTGATAAACGCAAGTGCTACCATTACTACCAGTCCAACAAGTGCGCCCACCGATTGTTTTGCAAGAAAAAAGTATTTGTCGCCATAGGTCACTTCGGCAGAATACATACTTGCGCTGTACACAAAAAGTAGCCCAAGCAAAACAAGCAGCACTACGGCAAAAAACAATATGTAATCAAACTTGACTTTCAATTTTTAGTTCCTCAACTATTTGTTGAAAATACTTGCCCCTTTCGGCATAACCACTAAATTTATCAAAGCTGGCGCAGGCGTTGGACATAAGCACTGTACCGCCCACTTGTTGGATATGCTCAAAACATCCTTTTACACATCCTTTTAGATCGTCAAAAACGTACACTGCTTTGCCATACTTTTGGCCACAATTTGCAATAGCATCGGCTGTTTGGCCACTGGCGCAAACATACTTTACTCCACTCGACAGATTGATAAATATTTCGTCAAACTGATACCCCTTTTGCGAGCCACCTAAGATTAGTGCGAGATTGCCTCGGATACTTTTGCAAGCGTTGACAGTTGCGTGGATATTTGTTCCCTTGCTGTCGTCAACAAAAGTAACACCACAAAAATTTGCCACCACCTGCATACGATGTGGCGGAAATTTGTATGTACAAATTGCACTTAGGCTTTGCTCCAATGTCACCCCAAAAATGCTACAAGCAAGCATTGCTCCCAAACAGTTGTTTTGATTGTGCAAATACATTTGCGGTAGCATTTGGCTTGAATATTTTTGCAATTTGCCAAAAACATTTAGATACACCATTTTGCCATCTATGTAGCAATTTGCAAAGGGGTTAGATGTTGAGTAAAACAGTGTGTTACTTTTTGACTTTCGCGACAATGCTACTGCATTTTTGTCATCAGCATTAAAAATTGCAAAGTCATCTTTGTGCTGATGAACAAAGTTGTTTTGTTTTGCCAAACTGTAGTCGCTTGTGCTTTTGTGATAGTCCAGATGGTCTACGGCAAGGTTTGTAAACACACTGACCTTTGGAGAAAAGTTACTGCAGTCGTTGAGTTGAAAGCTGGAGCTTTCCAAAACTACAATGTCTTGTGGACCACAATGCAAAACGTGTTCTGCAAAAGGCACACCGCCGTTGCCCAAAAGGTAGGTATTTTTGCCAGCGCAAGTAAGTATGTGGTTTATTAGCTCGCAAGTAGTAGTTTTGCCGTTTGTACCTGTAACGGAAATACAAGGAGCTTGGCACAACGGAAAACAATACTCCAATTCGCCTACAATGTTTGCACCACAACTTTTTGCCCCAAGTAGCCCTTTGGCATCCGGCTTGACACCGGGGCTCAACAAAACAGTTGTGTTTTGCGAGAAATCAAAGGGCAAATCGAAGCCGTTTTCGTCATCGTAGAAAATGGCAGTTTTGCTCTGCTTTTGCAAAAGCCTGTGTAAACTTTGGCCTGTTTTGCCCCTTCCGTAAATTACTATGTCTGGCATACTACACTCCAACGGCCATCAAGACTGAAATAACTAACAACGTCACAGCGCAGTACACTGTGCAAATGCGCGGTTCACTAAAACCTTTTTTTTGCAAATGATGATGGTATGGCGCCATCAAGAAAATACGCTTGCCCTTTGTTATCTTGAAGTACACCACTTGCATTATTACCGACAGACAACTTACAACAAACATGATACCCACAATGGGGATAAACAACGTCATACGCGTGAAAATTGCACTACACGCTACAAGCGCACCCAAGGCGAGAGAGCCTGTATCTCCCATGAACACCTTTGCATTGTTGCAGTTGAACAGCAAAAATGCAAACAACGCGCCAACGGATACATAGCAAAGAGTTACTACTTCTTGAGTTTGTTTGAAAGCATAAGTATCGCCAACGCTACTCAACAAATCAAGTTCCCTATTTAGTAGCAAAATCATACCCACCAAAAAACTCATCGTAGTTGACGTTGCAAGTCCATCAATTCCATCGGTAAGGTTTACGCCATTTGTACAGGCAAGATAAACAAATACGACCAGTGGAACAATCCAAAAACCCAAATCAATTTGTTTGTCGCAAAAAGGCAGACGAAGTACGCTACCAATAGCAATATCACGTTCAACAAACAATGCTACCAAAGCGGCAATCACCAGCTGAACGACAAGCTTTTGGTATGCTTTTAGCCCCATGTTTCGGGTAAACTTTACTTTGATAAAATCATCCAAAAAACCAACTACACCGTAGGCCAGAAAGACACAAAGTATCACAAGTGTTGCACGGTTTTTCAAATCGCAAAACAGACAGGCGCAAAGGGCTATTGCCAAAATGAAAGCAATACCACCCATCGTTGGTGTGCCGTTTTTGCTGTTGTGCTCCGATACGTAATGCAATATTTGTTGGCGAGCTTTACCTCTTTTTAGTACTGGCAAAAGCAAAAAATTGAATAGCAAGCTAATTGCAAATGCTACGAGCGCATAAAAATAGTTGTTCATAAATCTCCTTGGCATGAGCTATTGTAGCAGTACAAGTACCCTACCACTGTGTGAGCGAACACCTGACTTGCAACAAAGTTACTCCTATGTATTGCGCCCAAGCAGTCTTGTCACGACTTCCAAGTCGGAGTAAGGAATCTTTTTGTTCTTGATTTCCTGGTATCTCTCGGCACCTTTGCCCAAAATTGCAATAGTATCGCCACAACTTGCCAAGGACAACGCAAACTCCGTAGCTTGCGAGCGGTTGAGCACTACTTTGTGCTTGCAAGATAGTCGAGCAACAATGTCATCGGCAATAACCTTTGGGTCTTCAAATCGCGGATTGTCGTTGGTGACAATGGCAAAATCAGCGTACTTGGAAACTACTTCCGCCATCAAAGGACGTTTGAATTTGTCCCTGTTGCCACCGCACCCAAAAACCACAATCAACTGACCTTGCGATACACTTTTGAGATAGGACAAAATGTTGTTTACTCCATCTGGAGTATGAGCAAAGTCGATGACAATTTTTGCTCCATCACTACGCATCAGTGTTTGATTGCGACCGTCAATGTGTTCCACTTCGCCAACTGCATCGGCTATCACTCCCAACGGAACACCCAAGAGGGATGCTGTTGCGCTTGCAGACAAAATATTGTACAAATTGAACTGACCTGCAAGTTTTGTTTTGACTATCGAACGGTTGCCAAACAAGCACATATCAAATTGGGTGTATTGGCCATCTGTTTGCACATTTTCTACAAAGCAATCACAGTTGGCATCCATACCAAAAGATACCGACGGTATTTGGCTATATACTTGTTTACCAAGATTGTCGTCCACGTTTACCACAGCATTTGTGACGTTGTCGGAACAAAAGAAACTGCGCTTGACTTCCGCATACCGCTCCATCGTGCGGAAAAAATCCAGGTGGTCTTGAGAAAAGTTGGTAAAAATTGCCACGTCAAAATGCAAGCCGTACACTTTGCACAGTGCAATTGCGTGAGCCGATACTTCCATAACGACAGTTTTGACATTGTTTTGATACATTTGCTTGAACAATTTGTGCAGCAAAATGGGGTCGGGTGTAGTCAAATTGCAAAGGATGTGTTGGTTGTTGAAAAACACTCCGTTTGTGCCTACAACGGCGGTGTTTGTACCACTTTTTTGCAGTATGTTTTGCAAAATATAGGATGTGGAAGTTTTGCCGTTTGTACCCACGATGGCAATAAGTTGCATCTTGTCCGCGCAATGCTCATAAAAATTTTTGGCGCAAACAGACATAGCAATGCGACAGTTTGGTACTACAATTTGCAAAAGGGAAGTATCCAACTTTCGCTCGGTAACAATTGCCACTGCTCCATCGCCAATTACCTTGCGGAAAAAGTTGTGTCCATCATATTGTTGCCCTTTAAGACAAAAAAATAAACAACCAGGTTTCACGGTGGAAGTGTCACAAGAAAGGGACGTTACATCTGGATTGTCCGCGCCCAGCACTTGGCATTTGAGTCCGTTTATTATTTGTTGAATATACACTAAACTTTCCCCAAACAAAAATAATTTGCACAACTTTGTATTGATAGCTCCGTTGTACAAATTATTGTATTAGCTTGGATATTAAATTATGAGTGGCTAATAAGATGGTCTGTATTTTGTGATAAGAAAACTACTCCAATGGCTGGATTTGCTTGTAGTTGATTATTTCTCTAAAAATGAGACCAGCGTAAGGTGCAGCAACGATAGATCCATAGCTTTGACCTTGTGGCTCATCCACGATAAACAAACACAGGTATTTGGGACTGCTTGCTGGAAAAAATCCCACAAAAGAAGATACATATTTGCCTTGCGCCAGTGCACCATTGACAAACTTTTGCGCTGTACCCGTTTTGCCGCCTACTTGATATCCCTCTATATAGGCATTTTTACCACCACCATTTGCAACAACGCCTTGTAGCATCTTGGCAATTTGGCTACTGGTTTCAGCGCTTATGGCGCGATTGACAACTGTTGGATAAAAGCGTTGTACTACTTGATTTGTTGTTGGATCGCTAATTTCCTTGACAAGATATGGTTGCATCAGCAATCCACCATTTACTGCTGCGGCAGTTGCCATGCACAGTTGCAAAGGGGTTACTGCAATTGTTTGACCAAATCCAATGCGCGCCAAGTCGCCACGTGTAACAGCCGACTCCGAAACAAGCAAACCGCCTTGCTCCCCTTGAAAGTCGATACCAGTTGGCTTTCCATAACCAAATTTATCAAGGTAGTCGTACATTACATCCTTACCGAGAGAAAGGGCAATATCGGTAAAAATCGGGTTGCAACTGTTGTTTAGTGCATCTGCAAGTGTTTGATTGGAGTGTTTGCCATTGGCGTGCTTTGTCCAACAGCTAATTTTTGAGCCATCAATGATACGTGTACCTGCGGAGTTACCAAATACGTGCGTGGCAGAGAACGCATTTGCGTTGCCTTTGGAGTATTCTTCCAAACAAGCAGCAGCGGTAAGCACTTTGAAGGTAGAGCCTGGTTCGTAGATATCGGTAAGCAATGTGTTTTTGGAATACTTCATCAGTGTTTCCAAATCGTCACGAGGAAGGTTGTTCAAGTCCACACTGGGCTTTGATGCCATTGCAAGAATCTCACCAGTATTAACATCCAACACAATACAACGTGCACCTTGCGGGTTTTGTTGGTGCATGGCAAGTTGCAGAACATTTTCTACAATAGTTTGAATTACTACATCAATGGTAAGCGTTACAGTTAGCCCATCGACAGCGGAAACGTAGGACATCCCGCCATTTTGCAATTCTTCGCCGACCAAGTCTGTTTCCGTAAATAGTTTACCATCGATACCCTGCAAATACTTGTTATAATATGCCTCAAGGCCAGTTTGCCCCACTCCGTCAGTAGAAACAAATCCCAATACCTGCGACAAAAAGTCACCGTAAACATAACTGCGCACTCCCTTGCCAGCTATGTAGATGCCTTGCAAATTGCAGTTGCGGATGGCATCTGCTTGCTCTGTGGTAATTGTAGTTGCAAGGGTGACTTCCGAAACGCCCTTTGCGGTCAGCTTATCGTACAAGTTTTGATAGTCCTTTTGCAGAATTTCCGCAAGCTGTTTTGCGCAAGCATCAGCGTCTTGTACGCTTTGTGGGCGAGCATACAAGCCATAACTTGTTTGTGTTGTTGCAAGCAAACTGCCGTTTGTATCAACAATATCTCCGCGATATGCCTTGATGGGTAAATCTCGTTGCCACTGGTCGCTTGCCTTTTGTTGTAGTTGTTTACCCCAACCTACTTGTATATACGCCAAACGCGCAAATATGCCAATAAACAAAAAAATTGCTGCCACTAAAAGTGTCAGCAATCGTTTTTTAGATAGATAATAGTTGTTTTCCAAATTATGCTCCAAATACTCCGCACAACCAGTCACACAATGAATCAAACCAGTTGGTTTGTACGGAAATATTTTGTGCGGGTCTTGTTTCAACTTGAGTATAAGTGAGAGTATTGGATGCGGACGCGTCAACATAGCCAAGAGCTTCGGCTCTGCTTACCAACTCGACATAGTCCTCTTGAGAGGCAACTTGAGTGAGCTCTGCAAGCTCTGCTGTAACTTCGCTGTATGTTGATTGTACGGCAACTGCAGTTGTGAAGGAAGTACCAACGGATACACCGCAAAGAGTTACTGCCAAAACCAACATCAATACTACTGCTACATAGCTTATTGCAATGGCCTTTGTTTTAGAACTTACTTTTGTCGCAGTTTGCTCTGGAGCGTAGTTGCGTGCGTAAGACATATTGATTGTTTGGTTGGATGGCATCAAATCAGGTGTGGATGTTGCAATTTCGCCACCAGTTTGTGTTACTCCACCAAGCTTTTGTTGGATTGCAGAAAGAGAAAACTCTTGTGTGTCTGCAAAATTGTTGAACAAAGGAGACGTATTTACGTCAGCGTATACGTCGTCTGTCATTGCTTGAGTTGGGTTGAAACCGTTTTGCATGGTCGTTCCTCCTTTACTTTTTTTGGAACACTCTCAGCTTTGCGCTTTGAGAGCGAGAATTTTCTTTTAGTTCTTCGTCACTGGGAAGAATAGGTTTTTTGTTCACACAAAAGCCTTTTGCTCTGTGGTCACATACGCATATTGGCAGACTTGGTGGGCAAATACAATCCGTTGCCAAGTCATTGAAAGCGTGTTTTACGATGCGGTCCTCCAAGCTGTGGAAGGTAATTACGGCAATTCGGCCGCATTCGTTCAAAAGCTCAACGGCATTGTGCAAAAATTCTTCCAGACCGTCCAGTTCCTTGTTGACTTCGATGCGAAGTGCTTGAAAGGTTCTTTTGGCTGGGTGTCCGCCCTTTTTGCGTGCTGCAATGGGGATGGACTTTTCGATGATTGCAACAAGTTGTCCGCAGGTTTTGATGGGAGCTTTTTGCCTTTCGATTACTATGTTTTTTGCAATGTTTTTTGCAAAATTATCTTCGCCATAGTCACGAATTATAGTGTAGAGCTTGTGTTCGTCGTAGGTGTTGACTATGGTTTCCGCTGTGAGGGCTTGCGTTGCGTCCATACGCATATCCAATGGAGCGTCACTTGCCATATACGAAAAACCGCGGTCTGCATTGTCAATTTGGTAACTGGATACGCCCAAATCGGCAAGTATGCCATCTACCTTGGAAATGTTGAGTTCGCGCAGGATGTTTGGCAGATTTTTGAAGTCAGAGTGAACAAACTTGACGTTTTGGCCGTTGAAGCGATTTTTGCAGACAGTCAAAGCATCAATGTCTTTATCAACGTCGATAAGCAAACCGCCATCCAGTTTTTTGAGAATTTCTGCGGAGTGTCCCCCACCACCGGCAGTACAATCAACGTAGATTCCGTCAGGCTTGATGTTAAGTCCGTCGATGCACTCGTTCAACAGAACGGATTTGTGAGCGAAAATCATTTGTTCTCCAATGTGTCGTGCAAGCTCTTGTAAAGCTTGTCAAATCCAGCTGGTGTGTTGTCTTGACCACTGCGACGAGCCATGTATCTTTCCTCGCTCCAAATTTCCGCCTTGGTAATTGCACCAACAATGCGAACGTTTTTGGAGATGCCAGCAATTTCAATCAAGTCTGTTGGCAACATAAATCTGCCTTGTGCATCCGCCTCCACCACTGCAGAAAACTCTGCAAGTGAACGGATACGTTCTGCTTGGACAGGATCGAAGGAGTCAGCCTCTTGGATGAGCTTGATAAGTTTTTGTTGCTCGTCCATAGCGTAGACAAAGATACATCCGTTTGTACCAGGCATGAGAATATACGCATTGCCCAGTTGCTCGCGGAACTTCGCGGGAAGTCTTATTCTGTTTTTGTCGTCCAACGAATGTTGTTGATTGCCAACCAAAAACATATGCCTACACTCCTTGATTTTTATGCATAGGTATTGTAGCATAAATCTTAACCATTTTCAACCCTTTTTAACCACTTTCTTAAAATTTTTTTGAAAAAAGTTAAAAAATTTAGCATTTTAGAACAGATGTTCGATACTTTTATAAAAATATTTTATAAGATTTTGTAGCGCTTGGAAATAAAAGGCAAAAGCCTATCGAATATTGTCGCAATAAAGAGGGGCAGATACAAAAATATCTCTAAACAAAATAAAAAATTTGATGAAAAACTGATAAAAAATAATTGACAAATGTTTGCCGTAGTGGTAAGATACATAGGCACTGAAGTGCAAAACGAAATATTCCTCTATAGCTCAGCGGTAGAGCATCCGGCTGTTAACCGGAGGGTCGTAGGTTCAAATCCTACTGGGGGAGCCAGAAAAGTACCAAGTAAACTGACTTGGTGCTTTTTTTGTGCTTATCGTACTGCTATTTGAGACCAATGGTATATAACTCATAGTATTTGAGAGAAAACTTTATTTTTCAAAAAATATCTCGTCTATTGACAAACAGTTCAATTTGTGCTAAAGTGAATTGATTGCGTGTCTACCACTACTCTTTTTAGGAATTGACCACCAAGATAGCGGAAGAAAAACACTTGCAACTTGTACAAATTGTACAACAAAGGAGAATCCATGAAATACGACGTAGTCATTATCGGCGCAGGCCCAGGCGGAATTTTTGCCGCATACGAACTGGTTGCATCTAACAGCAATTTGAAGGTTGCTGTTTTTGAAGCCGGCACCGAACTTAGCAAAAGAAAGTGCCCCATTGACGGAAACAAGATCAAAAGTTGTATCAACTGCAAAACTTGCTCAATTATGAGTGGGTTTGGTGGCGCAGGCGCATTTTCTGACGGAAAGTACAACATCACAAACGACTTTGGTGGCACACTTTACCAATACATTGGCAAAGAGCAAGCACTCGAGTTGATGCGCTACGTTGACAACATCAATATGCAATTTGGTGGCGAAGGCACAAAGATGTACTCCACTGCTGGAACAAAATTCAAAAAGCTTTGCATCCAAAATGGTTTGAAGTTGCTTGATGCATCCGTTAGACACCTTGGCACAGACAAAAATTACACCGTTTTGGAAAACATCTACAACTTTTTGAAGGACAAGGTAGAGTTCCATTTCAACACACACGTAGACCACATCCACAAATTGGAAAATGGTTACCAAGTTGAGGCAAAAGGTCAAATGTATGAGTGCGAAAAATGCATCATCTCCGTTGGTCGCAGTGGTAGCAAATGGATGGAAAAGGTTTGCAGCGAAATGCAAATTGACACAACATCCAACCGTGTTGATATCGGCGTGCGCGTAGAGTTGCCTGCAGTAATTTTCAGCCATCTTACCGATGAACTGTACGAAAGCAAAATTGTTTACCAAACAAAGCAATTTGAAGACAGAGTAAGAACCTTCTGTATGAACCCATACGGCGAAGTTGTTACAGAAAACACAAACGGTATCATTACCGTAAACGGACACAGCTACGAAAGCAGTGATAAACATACAGAAAACACCAACTTTGCACTACTTGTTGCAAAACATTTTTCCGAACCTTTCAAGGACTCCAATGGCTATGGCGAAAGTATTGCAAGACTTTCCAATATGTTGGGTGGTGGAGTTATTGTACAACGTTTTGGCGACCTTATCCGTGGACGCAGAAGCAACCACGACAGAATGGCCAATTGCTCCACTCGTCCTACTTTGAAGGCAACACCAGGAGACCTTAGTCTTGTTTTACCAAAGAGAATTTTGGATGGCATAATTGAGATGATTTACGCACTTGACAAGATTGCCCCAGGTACAGCCAACGACGATACACTTTTGTACGGTGTGGAAGTAAAGTTCTACAATATGGAGGTTCAATTAGACGACAAGCTGGAAACGAATCACAAAGGCTTGTACATCATCGGTGACGGAAGTGGCGTAACACACTCACTCTCTCACGCATCTGCAAGTGGCGTGTACGTCGCAAGACAAATTTTGTAAAATACATTCAACAGATAACGCGATTCATTATTGAATTGCGTTATTTTTTAACATTTTTTATAAAACTGCATATAATATACTTGATTATTTTGCAAATTATGGTAAAATATATTATAAATCATAAGGTAATTTATAATCGTTAGGAGTTTTATGACGACACAACAAATTGTAGAAAAACTGAATCAACTAAAAAAGCAAAAGGGTTGGACTCTGTCTCAACTTGCACAAATCAGCGGATTGACACTTGGCACAATCAACAAGATTATGAGTGGCAGTTTGCAAAAAATCAAGGCAGATAAATTGGAAAAACTTGCCAATGCTTTTGGTGTATCAGTGGAACTTTTCCAAGACAACACAACAAAGGGCGCGACACGTGACCTGGGACTGGTAAAGGTTGCTTGCATATCGCCTGAAGTACACGTTGGCGACTGTGTATTTAACTGTCAACAAATTTTGCAAGAGACGCAAAAAGCTCACGCAAACGGAGTTAAAATTGCATTGTTCCCAGAGTTGTCCGTTACAGGCTACACATGCGGAGACTTGTTCTTGCAAGAAATATTGTACAACACTGCGTTAAACTGCACCATCGACCTCTGCCAAAAGTTGGCAAATTTGGACATCATGTGTATTGTGGGATTGCCTGTTCGCAAGCAATGCAAACTGTACAACTGTGCTGCACTTTTGTATCATGGAGAAATCTTGGGAATTGTACCCAAAGTGCATTTACCCAACTATAACGAATTCCACGAAACAAGACATTTTTGCGCACCACAATTTGACAACGACTATATTACCATTTGCAACAAACAAGTTCCATTTGGCACAAAACTGCTTTTTGAAAACTCAAAAAACAAAAAATTACGTATTGGTGTTGAAATCTGCGAAGACATTTGGGTTAAAGATTGCCCATCCTTCGAACACTCCAAGGCGGGCGCAACTGTCATTTTGAACCTTTCTGCAAGCAACGAAACTGTAGTGAAAGCAAAGTATCGCCGCAAGCTTGTAGAAATTCAATCGGGCAAAACCTGCACTGCTTACGTGTATGCATCCAGCAATGCAACAGAATCTACAAGCAAATTGGTATTTTCCGGACACAATATCATCTGCGAAAATGCCGAACTATTGGCAGAAAGCGCACCATTTACAACTGACTACGCCGAGGCGACCATTGACTTCGACTTTTTGTACAATGAGAAGTCCCGTTATCGCAATGACAACCCTGCGGATGGCTACCTGTACGTACCGTTTGAAATGGACACATCTGCTTGCACTCGCAACTACCCACAAATGCCTTTTGTTCCAAGTGATGCAAACGAGTTGTTTGAGCGTTGCGAAACAATCTTGACAATGCAAGCATACGCATTGAAAAAACGCATAGAGCACGTTGGCGTGTCTAAGCTTGTGATTGGTGTGTCTGGCGGAAGCGACAGCACATTGGCATTGATGACCTGTGTAAATGCATTGAAACTCCTTGGCCGACCAATGACGGACATTGTATCTGTTACAATGCCTTGCTTTGGCACTACCGAGCGCACTTTGAACAACTCCATTGCACTTGCAAAGGCTCTTGGCACTACTGTCAAGAAAATTGATATATCCAAAGCGGTAACACAACACCTTGCAGATATCGAACAAGATCCAAACAACCACGATATCGCCTTTGAAAACGCGCAAGCGCGCGAACGCACTCAAGTGTTGATGGATATTGCCAACCAATGTAACGGACTTGTTATCGGCACAGGGGATCAATCGGAATTGGCACTTGGTTGGTGCACATACAACGGAGATCAAATGTCTATGTATGGAGTAAATGCATCCATCCCCAAAACTCTTGTTAAAGTTTTGCTTGCGCACATTGCAAAAACGCACAAGGGCATCATTGGCGACACCATCACAGACATTATTTTGACGCCCGTTAGCCCCGAGTTGTTGCCTCCAAATGACAACGGAACTATCAAACAAATTACCGAAGATGCAGTTGGACCATACATTTTGCATGACTACTTTATGTTTATGTTACTTCGCAAGGGTTTTGCACCAAGCAAAGTGTTTGAATTAGCAAAAATCTCCTTTGAGGGAGAATTTACTCCTACGGAAATCTACAAGTGGTTGCGCAAGTTTATTTGGAGATTCTTTACACAACAATTTAAGCGTTCCGCAAGCCCCGACTACATCAAGCTTGGCTCGGTGGATTTGTCAGCAAACGGTATGAACATCCCAAGTGACGCTTGTGCAAACGTTTGGCTTACCGACCTTGAAAAGGTTGCCCCACAAAAGTAAAGTAGGTACACACTATGAGAATGAGACTTAAAAAACACCTTGAGGAGCGCATTGCCGATTGTGCAGAAATGCTTGTCGCTCGCGAAGGTTACGAATTTTACAAATTGACAGATGAACAAAAACGTCAACCGCTAAACTTGCAACAAATTTTTGGCAACAACAACCCGCTTTACTTGGAGTTGGGTTGCGGAAAAGGCTCCTTTGCTATCAAATCGGCAAAACTGTACCCAAATCGCAACTACCTTGCATTGGAAAAGTTGAGCAACGTTATCGTGGTTGGTTGTGAAGAAGCTCACAAAGAGAGCCTTGCCAACTTGCGTTTTATGAATTGTCACGCGGAAAACCTCCGTTTTTACCTTGCGGACAAAAGCGTAGAGGAAATCATTTTGAACTTTTCTTGCCCTTTCCCCAAAAAGACATATGCTAACCGTCGTATGACTAGCAAAAATTACTTGGAAATTTACAAACACTTGCTTGCTGACGACGGCATCATCCGCCAAAAAACCGATGACCTTGCGTTTTTTGAGTGGTCAATGGAAAGTTACAAAGAGCACGGATACGAAGTGTTTGATGTCACCTATGACCTGCCCGAAGGTGGCGACAATGTCACAACAGAATACGAAGAGAAGTTCCGCTCCATAGGCAAAAAGATTTACGCTTGCAAAGCAAGACCTATCAAATAGTTGCACTACTGACTGCATAGTTAGGCAGTTAAGCTAACTGGCCAAATACACAACTAAATTTTTAATTTTCAAATAAAAAACTCTCGAATTGATTTCGAGAGTTTTTTGTTTTACGTAGATCTTAGTTTGTTTGACGGCCTAAACTTAGTCAAGAGAATCAACATACCAGCTGGGTACAACCCTTTGCATATTGTCATACCAAGAAAATACTTCCTTTGCTTGATTGAGCATTACGTCCACCTCTTCTTGACCAAAGGGGATTGCCCAGTAGACGGAAGAAAGGGTATTGCTGGAAATGTATAGCGCAAGCAATCGCCAAAAGTCCATTGGCACGGCATTGTCGAAATAGCCATTTACCATACCAGATGCGAACATAGGCGACTTTTGCGCGCACCACACAATGCGGTTAAACTCTTCCCAAGGGTCGCCATAGTCACTACGATTGAAGTCGATGACGTACAGCTGACCATCGTTGCCAATCATCATATTACCAATGTGGTAGTCACCATGCTGATATGTTTGTGGACGACCTTTTAGCAAATGTCTGTTTTGGTTGATGTAGTCAATTAGCGCTTTACCATTTTGATACTTGATAGGACACTCGCCATAATTTTTGATTTTGCGGTCCATCTTGCGATTGAAAAAAGTTTCCCAATCTTGTTGCGTTGCGGGAGCGGGTATGGAGTGAATTTTTCGAAGAATACGTCCAGCTTGTACACCATAATTGTATTGCAAATCTTGAGAATAGTTGCCTATCACTTGCTCGGCATCTACACCATCTATCCAACTTTGGATGGAGTAAACACCTTCATTGCAAGTGCCAAATTCAATGGGTTTGCACATGGGGATGTCTAACTCGGCAAGCTGTTTCATCACATTGAACTCAGCTTGCTTTGCATCATGCTGTGATATATCAGAAACTCGCAAGAGATAGCGCACTCCGTTTTGGTCCGTCACACAATACTTTTGGTCGCTTGACCACCCTTTGTTGATGGGTTCTTTTGTTGCAAAATTCATTTGGTTATCCTCAAATTGATGGCTTGCATGGTATCTAATACCCTACTTACTTGCCTTTGTTGCAGAAGTAACAAAACCAATGACCTTTTCTACAACTATTGCGCCACGCTTGCCCTTTGGCAACTTGCCCTTGTGGTTTTTGCTTTCCACAGATACTTCCGCTGGGTCAACAACAAAGGTGTTGGCTTTGTCGAAGATGGCAACCTTTGGTGCAGTTGGGGTGTAGTAGTTTGCGTACACGATGGATGTGCCGTTTATACCAAACTCCATACCCTTTGCGCCCTTGCAGTTACGTGCGTGTTTTGAAATGTCATTTACGTCAAGACGTTTGAGATAGCCTTTGTTTGTTACCATCAGCACATCACTCTTGCCACGCTCTACTTGTCCGCCAAAGATGACATACTCATCATCAGCTAAGTTGATACAGTGAACGCCACCAGCAACTCTACCTTGAAGTGGGATTTCGTCAACGTCAAATCTGGTGCATCCACCACGGTTTGTTACATAGAAGATTTCAGTATTGGGGCGAACAACTTCCACACGGAAAACTTCGTCGCCATCCTTGCCTTTGTAGCCTTGGAATACAGGTTTCAAAAGTTGATACTCTGTCCAACTGGAGCGTTTGATGAAGCCTTGACGAGTAAATACGAGCAACTCGCCGCTTGGGGTTGCATCACTTGGCAATACAAACATAGAAACAGGCAATTCGCCCTTTTGTGCATCAGGGAACAGCTGAGAAAGTTTCAAGCCGTTGTCACGATATCTAACTTCGGGCAGGTTGCCAACGTCAACTCTAAAGCAGTTGCCAAGGTTGCTGAAGAACATAACTTTGGCATCAGTTTTGGTTTCGATTGCATTTGTCAAGATTTCGCCAGTGGTTGCATTGACAGCATCCTTGTTGGACAAATTGAAATTTTTGAGTGGGATACGCTTGATGGAGTAGTCGGCAGTGATACCAACAACTACAGTTTCAACGGGCTTTTCGTCCGTTTCACTTGGAACAACAGCATCTTTTTCCGTCTTGCACATTTCGCTACGACGAGTAACCTTGTAGGCCCGTTTCAAAGAGGAAAGTTCCGTTTTTATCAGCTCCATTTGCTCGCGTTTGCTGTTGATGATTACCTGCAAACGAGCTATTGTGCGTTGCAACTCTTCAAGCTCGTTGACAAGTTTGTTTACTTCCAACTTGGTAATACGAGCAAGGCGCAAATCCAAAATTGCTTGCGCTTGACGTTCGCTCAAAGCAAATGCTTGGCGAAGTTTTGTGCGAGCATCGCTTGTGGATGCGGCATTTTTTATGATACGAATTACTTCGTCAATGTTTTTGACAGCAATCACAAGACCTTCCACAATGTGAGCGCGTTCTTTGGCTTGTTCAAGTTCGTACTTGCAACGGCGAAGCACTACTTCGCGTTGGTAGTTGACGTAGTATGCGATGATATCCAAAAGGCCCATCAGTTGTGGTTTGCCATCAGCAATGGCAACCATGTTGATACCATAGGACATTTCCAGTTGAGAGTACTTGTACAACAATGCAACCATTTTTTGTGGGTCGCAGTCCTTGCGCAATTTGATTACAGCGCGCATACCTTCCTTGTCACTTTCGTCGACAATTTCCGCAATACCAGCGAACAAGTCTTTTTTGTCGTCCTTCAAAGCGCCAATTTTGATGAGCAAATCTGCTTTGGAAAGTCCGTAAGGGATTTCCGTAATTACAATGTTGCGTTTGTCGCCAGGGGCAACTTCGATGTGCATTTTTGCACGAATCATAATTTTGCCCTTGCCTGTTTCGTAGGCTTGCGCAAGACCTTCGCCAGGGATGATGTAGCCACCAGTTGGGAAGTCTGGTCCCTTGATGATTTTCATCATTTGAGCAAGAGTAATGTGTCTGTTGTCAATAAAAGCGATTGTTCCGTCGATTACTTCGCAGAAGTTGTGAGGAGGGATGTTTGTTGCAAGACCTACGGCAATACCGCTTGCACCATTGACAAGCAAGTTAGGGTATCTGCCAGGCAACATATCTGGCTCTTTGGTAGTATCGTCAAAGTTGTTGGAAAAACGCACAGTGTCCTTGTCGATATCTCGCAAAAGCTCCACCGCCATTGGGGAAAGTTTTGCCTCGGTGTAACGCATAGCAGCAGCGGAGTCGCCATCGATATTACCAAAGTTACCTTGGCCGATGATGAGTGGCACGTTCATCACGTGTGGTTGCGCCATACGCACCATTGCATCGTAAATAGATGAGTCGCCGTGTGGGTGGTATCTACCCATACAGTCACCGACAATACGAGCGGACTTGCGAGTGGGTTTGTCTGGCAGGTTGCCTTGCTCGTACATTGAGTACAAAATACGACGTTGAACAGGTTTTAGACCGTCTTCAACGCGGGGCAAAGCGCGGTCCAAAATTACGTGCTCTGCGTAAGGCATCATGGACTCGTGCATTACCACTTCCATAGATTTGGTAAGAAGGTTACTGCCATCTTCCAACTTTTCTACATCGTTGTTGTTCAAGTTAAAAATATCTACTTGTTTCATTACAGTTTACCTCCTTATTTCAGTTTATCGAAAATTGCGTCTTTGTCTTGGTTGAAATCGGCGTTGTCGATGATGTAGGCTTTGCGTGCATCGACTTGATCGCCCATCAAGGTTGTTACCATGCGTTCTGCCTCAGCAAAGTCGTCAATGGTAACTCTCATCAAGGTGCGAGTTTCAGGACACATTGTTGTTTCCCAAAGCTGCTCGGCGTTCATTTCGCCAAGACCTTTGTAGCGCTGCAGTTCGTAGCCTTTGCCAAACTCTTGCACTATTTCCTGCAATTCATTATCGTCGTAGGCGTAGCGAACTTTGTCCTTTTTGGACACTTTGTAAAGTGGAGGCATACCGATGTACACGTGACCATCGGTGATGAGTTGCTTCATATAGCGGAAGAAGAATGTCAACAAAATTGCTCTGATGTGTGCGCCGTCTTGGTCAGCATCGGACAGGATGATGATTTTGTCGTACTTGAGATCTGCAATGTTGAAGTCCTCTTCGCCAATGCCTGTATCCAAAGCAGAAATAAGGGAGCGAATTTCCTCATTGGCAAGCACCTGGTCGATACGTTTACGCTCGGCATTGAGTGGCTTACCACGAAGAGGCAAAATTGCTTGGAAACGGCGGTTGCGCGCTTGCTTTGCGGAGCCACCAGCGGAGTCGCCTTCGACAATAAACAACTCGTTTTTGGATGCATCACGGCCTGTGCAACTTGCAAGCTTACCAATCAAAGTGGAGTTAAAGATGCTGTTCTTTTGGCGAGTAACTTCCTTGGCTTTGCGAGCAGCCTCTCTAACTTTGGCAGACGCGATAGACTTTTTGATGATGGTTTCGGAAACTGATGCTGTTTTTGCAAGCAACTCAGCAAAACCTTCGGATGCAAGCGCTTCGCAAGCAACACGAGCTTCGACATTACCAAGTTTAGTCTTTGTTTGCCCCTCAAACTGAACGTTTGCCATCTTGATGGACATAACAAGAGTGATACCCTCGCGAAAGTCTTCGCCAATGAGGTTATCATCCTTGGCCTTCAAAAATCCCTTGGTACGCGCATACTCGTTGAAAACTTTTGTCATTGCCGTTTTCAAGCCAGTTTCGTGCATACCACCTTCGGCAGTGGGGATGTTGTTTACGTAAGAAATAAAGTTTTCGGTGTAGTTGGATGTGTATTGGAAAGCAAATTCCAGCTCCAAAGTGCCATTTTTGCCCGACCAGTACATTGGGCTGATGTGCAAAGGCGCTTTGTTTTCGTTGAGATACTTGACAAAGTCAATCAAGCCGCCTTCGTAGCAAAAGCTTTCAAACTTGATTCCGCCATCTTCGTCAGTGGAGTTTTCGTCAGTCAATGTGAAAGTGATGCCCTTGTTCAAAAAGGCAAGTTCTTTCAAGCGTTTTGCAATAACGTCGTAGTCCATCTTGATGGTCTTGAATACCCTTGCATCCGCCAAGAAAGTGATTGTAGAACCATGCTTGTTTGTCTTGCCAACTCGAGTCAAGCTGTCCATAGGTACACCACTGGACACCTTTTGCGTTTTGGGGTCCTCTGGGCTGTGGAAATGTTGGACATACTCGTAGCCATCCTTGAAAATGTTTACAGTAAGCCACTTGGACAAAGCATTTGTCACGCTTGCGCCAACACCGTGCAAACCTCCAGAGTAGCTGTAGTTGTCGTTGTTGAATTTGCCACCTGCATGCAATTGAGTGAAAACGACTTCCACGCCGGAAACACCCAGTTGAGGGTGAATGTCAACGGGGATACCACGACCATTGTCAGATACTGTTACGCTACCATCAGCGTGCAAAGTAACATCAACTTTGTTTGCAAATCCGTTGGTAGCTTCGTCAACAGCGTTGTCGACAATCTCCCACAATAGGTGATGCAAACCTTTGGAGCCAGTTGTACCAATGTACATACCTGGACGCATACGCACCGCATCCAAGCCCTCCAAGACTTGAATATCACTTGCGCCGTAAGAATTTTTGCTCACGATATTTTACCTCCGATCATCTTTTGTTATTTCGTACTTGACCGCAAAATAAACGGTCAAAGGCTAAAAATCTTTTGTTAGTTGTAAGTGTGCCAGCAAACACAAAGGAGCATTGATAGATTTCGGCTCACATTTGAGCGCAGAAAAACAAGTCAACCTCAATGTCGACAGTCTACGTGTATATTATACCACATATTAGCAAATATTGCAACCCCTTTAATTTATATTTATTCATGTTTTTTAGACAAAATTTTGTTTATTTTTTATTTATACAAAATATTTTGTATATTTATAAATATTTATTCATTTTTATGCATAGGCTTTGCATAATTATACATAGCCTTTTGTGGGGTGTTCAACAATAAAAAACGGCAGAAAAATCTGCCGTTTTTGGTGTATATTTGATTGTTGTTTTTGCAAAAACGAGTGAGAATTTTGCCAAGATTTTTTCAAACCATATTGGCGATTTGTCGTTGTTTGCCAAAAGATATCCAATAAGCTTGTCCATCAAAATTTATGTTCTCTCAAGTCAAATGACCATTGCGCACTACTGCAAAATACTTTCCAACCAAGTAGCAACATCATCGTAAACTTGTTGCTTGCACAGTGGCTCGTTCAAAATTTCGTGGCGAGCATCGGCATACAAGCGCTTTGCTACATTTGTCATACCCACCTTGTTGAGATAGAATTTTTCCAATTTGTTTACCCCCTTTGCGTAATTACCAACAGGGTCTTGACTACCAGCAATAATGAGAACTGGTTTGTTTGCATCGATACGGCTAAAGTTTTCCTTTTTGTACAAGTGAGAAATTCCATACATAAATGTGCGATAGAAATTTGCCGAACAGGTGTAGCCACACATTGGATCATCGTTGTACTTTTTAACCTCGTCCGCGTCACGATTGAGCCAAGCACTTGTGCCAGGGAACTTCTTTTCGTACATCTTGAAGGACAAATTTACAATTAGTTGTGCAGGATACCTACCACCCTTGTTACGACACATGCTGTTTGCGATCAGTCTGCAAAGGTCAAAGCTGATATCTTTCATATAGTTGGAACCGCACAGCACAAATCCTGCAACATCAGGTGCGTGCTCCATCACCGCTTGCGTAATAAAACTACCGTAACTGTGTCCCATCATTACGACAGGAAGATTGTACTTTTCTTTGCAGTGGTCGATTAAAGTCAGTTGGTCATATACGTTATTCAACCACATATTGCCTTCTTCGTAGCCAAGGCTATCTTTTTCCGCAGTGAGACCATGTCCGCGGTGGTCATTCATAACTACAATAAAACCCTTGCCGTTGAGATATTGCGCAAAATGGTCGTATCTTGCGGAGTGCTCTGCCATGCCATGAGCAATTTTCACCACCGCTTTGGGGCTTTGCACGTCGTCCCAAACGTAAAGAGCGATTTGTTTGCCATCATGAGAAGTAAATTGACTTTGTTTCATTTTTAACTCTCCTTTTGTTGTTGATAAAATTGTACATCAGTGTGACAACAAAGTCAATACCGAATTTGTCAGTTTTGCTGTTTGTTTGTATCAAAATAGGTAAAATCAATATAATTTGGTAACAAAATACATACACTATTTGTATGAAAATTGTATTTTGTGGCGGTGGAACGGCAGGTCACGTTACACCAAACTTTGCACTAATGGAAAAACTGGATGGACAAAAGCTTTACTACATTGGCACAAATGGTATGGAAAAGACTCTCACTCGTCCTTATGTTGCAAATGGTACATTGGAAGAATACCGCGAAATTACCGCAGGAAAACTCAAACGCAGTTTTTCACCGTCCAACCTTGCACTACCTTTTGTGCTTGCAAAAAGCATCCAACAAAGCAAAAAACATCTCAATGAAATTGCTCCAGACGTGGTTTTTAGTAAGGGCGGTTTTGTTGGTCTGCCAGTTGTTATTGCAGCTCGCAAGCTAAAAATTCCCACAATCATCCACGAAAGCGATATGTCGTTGGGGCTTGCAAACAAAATTTCCAGCTGGTATGCAACTAAATTGTTGACAACTTTCCCTTGCTCTAAAAAAGGTCAAACTGTTGGGGCGATCATACGACAATCCATACTGCAAGGGAACAGGCAAAAAGGTCTTGACACAATGGGTTTTGACGGCAAAAAGCCAATTTTGTTGGTTATGGGCGGCAGCCTTGGTGCAGGAGTATTGAACGATGCCATCACAAATGCGCCACAACTTGCAAGTAAATTTGACATCTTCGTTATAACCGGCAAAGGCAAAAAAATTGTTTGCGACTTTGTTCATCAAGCGGAATACGTCAATAATATTGCAGACATTTTGCAAGCAACAGACATTTGCGTGACACGTGCCGGTAGCAACAGCTTGGTTGAGTTGACCCTTGCAAACGTACCATTTGTTGCAGTACCACTCAAAAAAGGCTCTCGAGGAGAACAAATCAAAAATGCCAAGTGGTTTGCAGACAAAGGATGCGGAATTTACCTTGAAGAAAGTAACCTAAATTCACTTGCCACCACACTACTTTCGTTGTATAACAACCGCGCAGCAACCATAACAAAGCAAAAGCAATGTGTATATCTCAACGGCACCAACAAAGTTGTGGAAGAAATTTTGACATACAAATAAAAGCACCCTGCAAGGAATTTCTTGCAGAGTGTTTATTTTACGCGAACTTTAATTCATTGCATTTGCTTAATTAGAAATGCGCTATGGAAAGTCATATCCAGCTCATCAACATAAAAATGCAAAATGCTTTTGTAATTTTTAGTGGATGTGCTTAATGTCAAATATTCGCAGGTGCTTTTGACGTGATCTTCCATCAGCTTGAATAACTCTTTTCCTATGCCTTGGTTGCGATAGGCGGGTAGCACGTAGATTTCGTCTAACATAAAGCATTTACTGCCGACTTCAATATAGGACGTTTTGCTATTCACCACATAGTAATGTCCCAAAATATACCCAACGATATTGTCGCCATCCACCGCCACGAAAAGTGGCTCTTTTAGATCTTCTGGGGTATTGGCGATAATTCCCCACGTGCAATTTTCAGCTAGCCATTTTGTGGACAATTCAATAAGCTGACTTACGGTTTTGCTATCCAGTTGTCTGTATTCGTATTTCATAATGTATCTCCAAAATATTTCCCATCTATTTTTACGAACAAGTAGAACAATTAGCCCATTAACTCACAAAAATTGCCATTATTGCAAAATTTCCTTAACAGTCAATTTAACATTGTCGTGAGTGCAGTCTTGCAAAAAATCGCAAACATCCATCCATTGGACAGCTATCATCCTTTCTTCTTTGGGAATTGGATTACCTTCGTCGGTGATTTCAAAAAGGAAAGGCACTACCGTTTTACGTATTAGCTTGTTCGATGGCGTTAGAAACTCGTAAGAATAGGGCGCAAGTTCTTTGATAAAGTTTTCTCGAACAATGACGATATTTGTTTCTTCAAAGCACTCGCGAATTGCCGTTTCTATCAACAGCTCGTTTTCTTCTTGATGACCTTTTGGCAAAGACAAAGTACGTTTGCCATAAATATCCTCTACTGTTGCAAGAATTTTGTCCTTGCACATCACCACAGCCATTGCACTAACTTCAATACTATCTGGTTGCCTATCGTACATACCATTACTCCTTCACACTTCTATAATAAAAGTTCAATACTCTGCAAGCGATCAATTACAAAGTCAGCAACTCCACTACCAAATGTTACATCTTGATAAATGGATAATCCATGCCTGATCCACATTGTATTCATACCCACTAATTTGGCCGGTATTATGTCATTATCCAATCTATCTCCAATCATAATAACTTGATTAGGAGTGCAACCGATGCGTTCTAATGCATGTTGAAAAATCTTTGTGTCCGGTTTTGCTAACCCGACATCCTCAGATGAAATAATTAACTCAAAATAATCAAACACATCAAATTTCCGCAATCTATCAGTCAATCCCTTGGACTGGTTAGCAATAATGCCCAAATGGTATCCCTTATTTTTGAGATAAAGCAAAATGCCTTTTGCGCTCTCATACAGCTTTTCATCCTCGTGATGCCAAGGTGTTTTACTCAAACCAAAGTATTTGATTGCTTGTGAATTTCCATCATATCCTTGCTTGGATAGCTCAATTCGTTTACGGTCAAACTCATCAAAAGTAATATTCGAACCATTGAGCATATCATAAGCCCTATGACTGTAAGCTTGTGTTTCATCAACAATGGTACTGCCAACATCAAAGAAAATCCACTTGATTTGACTGATATCCAATTTGTTAGTCATATTTTTCACCATCAATCATCGCCGTAGTTGTAGTCAGCAACATACTGGCATCTCTCTACAAGGTCTTGACGCAGGCGCAAAGGTTTCTCCACACGGACACCAATGCCCAAGGATAGAATTTTGCTGATAAGCAGTTCGTCATAGGGCAAGGTTGCTTTTGCAATGTAGCCATCGCCAAGGCGAACAACACTATTAACCCCCAACCACTCTTCGCAAGCGGAAAGCGCAGAGCTGTGCACAGACAAAATAATCTCGCACATTTCCTTGTCTTTCAAGATGTCCGTTTGAATAACACTCGGGTCAGCGTGATACTCCCTGCCGACAAAATGGTCCCCAAGAGTCATTTTGACAATACGCGCTACTTTGAAATATCTAAAGCCCTTGCGCAAACGACAAAAACAATAAACATACCACACGCCGTCCTTCAAAATTAGACAGTATGGCTCTACCATACGGATGGTATTGACACCATCTTTGGAGTGGTACTCAATTTCGCACAGCACCTTTTGCGCTATGCAGTTGGACAGTTGCGGTATCAAATCGCGCACAGCGTAGTCAACGCTGTCAACAATAAATTGATCAGAACGCAAAACGTTTGCTCCTGTGTGAGAGCGCTTGAGCCCTTGCAACTTTTGCACAGCCCGCTTTGTGATATCATCCTGCAAAGTGGAACTTTGCAAACAAAAGATTGCCCTTTGGTACTCGTCCTCAGTAAAATAGGTAGCCTTGAGTTTGTAGGTGTCTATGATGCTCCATCCACCACCACGGCCCACTGTGGACATGATAGGAATGCCCCCTTCAGAAAGGGTAGCAACATAGCGATAGACCGAACGCGTTGATATTTCAAATTTTTCCGCAAGGTCGGTAGCTTTAACAAGACCGTCTGTTGATAAAAGCGTGGACAAAATTCCAACTAAAACTGGTATTTGCACAAAATGCTCCTTTGAGTAAGCTTGGCAACTCTTTGTTGTTTGACTATATTATAATTATAAAATACTGACAAAATATTGTCAAGGTTTTGCAAAAATATTGCAAAATATTTTTTAATACTGCCATATATATGGCACATTTATTTGATAAAATGTACACATCAAAACAATCAAAGGGGGCATACAAATGAAATACGATTGCACAAATGAATTTGACCTTGACCTAATTTACAAAAAGTTGACATCACAAAGTATCACGCAAACTGTAAAGGCTTGTAACTTTTTTGAGCAGGAAGATATGCTCACTAAATTTACCAAAAGACTTGCAAGTGTAGTGGTTTTTGCAAAGGCCTAATTAAAAAGCGTACTCAGTAGAGAGTACGCTTTTTACTTTTACCATTTATCTAATATTGTCTACTCTGCAGAAAATTTGTGCGTTACCAAAACATTTTTTGTTTGGTAATTTGCTAATATTTATAATAGTACCTTTTTTAGTCATCACTTTACACAAAAGCCTATTTTTTATTTATCGCCCCGCATAGCACTGATGATTGATAGCTGTGGACAAGTTGCTTTTCTTTTTTGTAATCTGTAAGTGCCTGTGCGACCAAAAGAGAACCAAACTGCTTTTGCGAGTAGATGCTACTCCACAATCCATAGGCAAGAGATCCGGGGATAGCGTTGATTTCGTTGACGTAAATTTTGTTTGTTGTGTTGTCCACCAAAAAGTCCACGCGAATAACCCCCTGAAAGCCCAGCTTGTCGTAGATTTGCTCCGTCATTGATTTGACGGAGTCTTGCACTTCTTGCTCGATTACCTGCGAAGGCTTGCACCACTTGCCATTTGAAATGTATTTATCATCAAATGTCAAAAGATCGTGCGAAGTGATTGGTCTGTCCACATCACTGCTTTGCACCACGTTGTCAACACGCATTGCCGAACAGTTGACTTCGTAAAAGTTGGTAAGAGCCCTTTCGTAGAGCACATCGTTGTCGTAGCAAAAAGCAATGTCAAGTGCATTTTTGAGTTGTGTTTTGTCTCGACAAACTGTCACACCAATGCTTGACCCAAGTTTGTTGGGTTTTACAATCACTGGGTAGCCAAGATTTCCTGTGGAAAAGTTACCACTGTTGTATTGCTCGCGTGTGATGTGCTTGCCCATAATCGTTGGCATACCTATTGAGCGCAGCATCTGCTTTGTGGTAATTTTATCCAAAGCAATACCGCTTGCAAGCATATTTGAGCCAACGAGCGGAACGCCTAACATTTGGCAAATGGCAGCAACTGTTCCATCCTCGCCACATACACCATGGCAACAGTTGACAGCAACATCAATGTTTACATAGCGTTTGATACGTTTGCCCTTGCAAATAGCAATACGTTTTTCGCCAAAGCAAAACAATATTTGCTCACGAAGTGGCGCATTTAGGTGTTTTGAAGGCGTAAGATCGTTTGGAAGGGCAAAACATCGGTTTTGCTTGTCGAAATATGCGCTGAAAATATTGCCGTCAAAATACCCCTTGGCAAGGCAAGCGGTGATGATGGAGATATCGTGCTCACAGCTTTGCCCACCATAAATAATCAAAATGTTCATACTTTTTCTCCTACAAACTCACAACATCTGGCAAATCGTTTTGGAACACAACTATACAATTTGCTTTGACGTATTTTTGCAAAATATTTGTGCCTTCTGTAAGGTCCTTTGCGACGATAAGCTCGCACCTACCGGCACTTGCACCAACTGCGATATGTTTGGCGTATTTACCAATGGCAACTACAACATCAAAACTTGCCCCCAACATTGATCCACACTGTTCATTGAGCTTTTGTTGCCGTTTTCCTCCCTCCACAATGCCTTGCGTCAAAACAATTTTGTAGTTGGCAAATTGCGCCAAGGTCTCACAACAGCTTGCCACTCCTTTGATATTGGCATTGTATGCATCGTCCACTATCCAAAAATTGCCATTGTGAGATACTTCCATACGATGCGGCGTAGGCTTAACATTGTTGCAATTTTGGACAGTCTTTTCGACACTTTGCCCAAGAACAATGCACATCTCAAAACACATCAAAAAGGTGTCGACTATGTAGCTTGATATTTGTGGTAGATGTATTGCGTAGGCTGTATCGCTTAATACTATGTCAAACATAGTACCTTGTAAAGTGGTTTGGATATTGTGCACAACTTTTTTGCTTGTGAAAATCTTGCTACATACTCCACTTTGCGATACATATTTGATGTTTTCATCTGCACCATTAAACACACAAAGGCCATCCGCAGGTAAATTTTGCACAAGTTCGCCCTTTGTTTTTATGATATTATCTAAGCTTTTGAAAGTAGATAGATGTTGCTCGCAAATGCCCGTTACAATGCCATACTTTGGACGAAACAGTTCGCAAAGCTCGTTGATATCCCCAACATTGCGTGCACCAAACTCCAAGATTAGGTATTTATAGGCAGACAAATCCGTGCTGTTGATAAAAGTTGCGATGCCAAGTGGCGTGTTACAACTGCCTTTGGGGGCGATGGAATTATCCAATAGCATTGCAAGCATATCCTTGGTGCAAGTCTTGCCGTAACTGCCAGTGATGGCGATAACAGTCACCTTACTTTGTGACAGTTTTTTTACTGCTTTTTGCAAGTAGTAGTTGGCAATGAGTGTTTCCAATGGTACACAAATTGCCCAAGAAATCAATGTAACAATAGGTAACACCATCACAAAATATGCATTGCCCACAAAGTAGCACAAGCAAAACAATATCGCTATTTGAGCGACAATCATTCGCAAGATACGCTTTGTAAACTTTAGCGGACATTTGCGCTTTGTTGCAACAGTAAGCACTGTTGATATCATCAATGGGATTGTCACGTACCACTCCGGCAACAAACAGAAAACCAACAGCACTACAACTTGCGCAACTGCAAGCAAAACAAAATACCTACTTGCAAAAATCTTGAAGTAGCCCCTTTGTGGTTTGTAACTGCACGATTGCAAAATGCGAAAGCACTCCAATGAGAGTGCACACAGTAACAGCGTATTGAAAATATCTAAAAAAATCATCAACTATCCTCAAAAAGTTGTATTGTGCGAGCAAAGGCCTGTGGCGTGTTAAAAAAAGCAAAGTGACCGCCGTCAATTTCCACAAGAGTACTACTTTTGATGAGCTTGTGTAGCTTTTTGGCGTGTGCAAGTGACGTTTGATCATCGGTATTTCCGTTGACAATGAGCGTTGGGCAGATTATCGCCTTGGCACACTTTGACAAATCTTGGTTGACAACCTTTACAAATGTGTTTTTCATTGCGTGTTCGCAGGCATTGTAGTCCACACTGCCATAACGAGCAGTGACGTTTTGAGCAAGCCCAAGCTTACACAAAAATTTGCGTGCCTTGTAGCATGCCACCTTGCACCATCGCTTGAAAGATGGTTTTCGCAGACCAGCAGGGGCAACGAGCAGCATTTTTTTGACACGTTTTGGATACAACGCCCCCAATACAAGTGCTACACGACAGCCAAAGCTGTGTCCAACAACGGTAACTTGCAACAAGTTTTGTTCATCGAGAAATTTGACAATATCCTTTGCATAGTCAAACACTGTCCAACCATCACTCGGTGGTTTTTCGCTTTTGCCGAAGCCTGCAAAATCCACCAAATAGCTACTGTAATCTGGTAAATTTTGCGCAATGCTTTGGAAAATTGAGCCATCGCAACCCCATCCATGCAAGAACAAAATGGGCAAACCAGCCCCATACTTTTTGAAATACATACTTTTCCTTTGCAATTAGTTTATGACACAAAAGGAAATATCGTGACGAAGTTTGTGGAAATTTTACTAATTATTTATAGGGAAAAGGAACGGTCAAATTGACCGTTCCTTTTCTGTTTAGTCTAAACTAAATGTATCTACTATAGAAATGATTACCCTTGAGCATAGAATATATTGATTCAAACTTGCATTCGCACAACTTTTCACACAAATGCAGCACTTCATCATTTTGATATGAATATACTTTATACTTTTTAATTCCATCATCCAAATGGAATAAAAAAATTACAGCACCATCTTCAATATATTCGTTCCAATATCCCAATTGAAGGTGATTTGAAACAAACTCTTCCCAAATGTACGATTTATCTTTCGGAAAGGAAACCATAAAATTATCTCCATCCTTTTCAATGACAAAATCATTATCTTCAAGAGATAGAATGCTGTTGTCTACTCCCATAACATACGAGTAATTCATAAATTTCCCCTTTAATTATTTACAGACTCCAAGCTCTTCGTCATTGTGTAAGCATCACGTGAGCTGTAGCGGGAGCGACGATAGAAGTTTTTGCGGATGCCAGCAACCTCAAACCCACACTTTTTGTACAGTTCCACTGCGGGGGTGTTTTCGGTGTTGACTTCCAGTTCGCAAACCTTGCAACCTTTTTCTGCGGAAAAACGCAACATCTCGTCAATTAGTTGTTTTGCAATGCCCTTGCGACGATAGTCAGGCAAAACTGCAACGTTGCACACTTGAGCCTCTTCGTACATGGCACGCACACAAGTGTAACCAACAAGTTTGTCCTCCTCGTAGTAGCCAATTAGGTAAGAAAAGTCGTTTAGAAATTCTCCACGAAGGTTAGGGATAGTCCAAGCGTCCTTGCCAAAACACTCCTTTTCAATGTCGGCAAGGTCAAAAACTGTATTCATTGTGTATTCAAGTAATTTTATCATAATATTATTCCTGTTTTAACTTATTCATTAGCCGATAATGCAACGAATTACTGCTTTTTTAGTTCTTCCGCTTGGCTTTTGCGGATGTACAATGGCTCAAGCGTATCATCAAATTTACCACTTTCAAACTTTTGCTTTGCAAGCGCAACAAGACCATCAAAGTAGTCGGCAGCATTTGCACCACGACCTGCTGTTGTAGCGCGCGTATCATCGTAAGAAATCAAGCAAGGCTCAACACCATTTACGTAGTCTGCAAAATAGTAGCCGTTACCTGCATCAATAATTGCACTGCCCTTTGCGCCACAGTTTTGCGAAAGTGAGATTGCTTGCAAAGTGTTTAGCTCAATAAGCTTTTTGGAGCAAGCAAAGTGGTATCCTTTGACAGTAGAAACGCCAATACGTATGCCAGTAAAACTGCCTGGACCGATTGCGCAAGCGTAAGCATCAACGTCAGCAATGGATATTTGTGCAGTTTTTAGTAATTCCTCCACAGTCAAGCAAAGACTTTCGCTATGACGAGTGCCAAGGTTGGGCTTTGTACAGTTGACAATCTGGTCATCGCAAAGCAGTGCCACCACCAAATCTTTTGTAGTTGTATCAATAAGTAAGATTTTCATAGATACCTTTGTATGGTGATTTGGCGTGATGTATCGCCAAGTTTTTCGATGGTTACAATTATGCAATCGCGTGGCAAAAGTTCAGCGATGTTTTCGCCCCACTCGATGCAAGATACAGCGGTTTTCTCGCAAAAAAACTCGTTAAGACCCAAGATTTCCGCCTCGGCAGGGTCCATAATGCGGTAAAAATCAAAGTGGTTGAGCACAAGCCTACCGCCTTCGTATTGGTTGTGCAAAGCAAAAGTTGGGCTTGTGATAACATCGTCAATGCCAAGTCCTACCGCAACACCCTTGACAAAGTGGGTTTTGCCTGCGCCCAAGTCGCCGTTTAGCAAAACTGTTTCGCCACCTATGAGAGTTTGGGCAAATTGCTCTGCAAAGTCCTCTGTTTGTTGTTGACTATTTGTGATAATTCGTGAATTCATAATCTAATTATACATCAAACAAAAATAAAACTCAACTGTTGTGGCACAAATCAATCATTTATTTGATTTGTATCTATTGTATCGTTTTGTACCGATTGCACTGCTACAGTTGTATTATTTGTTTGTTTTGAGTTTTTCACTTCCCAATGCAAAGCTTTGGAAAGTGGCTTGTAAGTAAAGTAGGAAATTACCGCACACAAAACACAACGCAACAAGTTAAAAGGCAAAACGCCAATAGGCAAGTAGAAGGCATAAAAATTATCTACCGTCACACCACTGTACAAGGTTGAAACAGCACCCACTATGATTTGCATACCAACTGCAGAATTTCCATTACCAAATTGCCAAGCGTAAAATGGCACCAAAATCAGCCAGTTGGTGAGCAAGCTGACGACAATCGCGCTCGCTGTGCCAACAATCATACCAACAATAGCATTTTTTCGACCTTTGGAAATGTGGTAAATTAACGATGCAGGCAAAACAAACGCAATGCCGACAAAAATATCTGCGCACTCGCCTACGCACGCGGTGGAAGTAAAGGGCATCTTCAAAAGGCATTTGGCAACGATGATGATTACACTTGCCAAAGGATTGATGGCAAAACCACCAAGCAATGCTGGCAAGTCGGAAATTTGCACATCCAACCAAGGTGGGAAAAATGGCAATGGAAACTTGACAAACATATACAATACGTAGGATATTGCCGTCAGCACGGCCATTACCGCAATGTTACCTATTGTAAACAATTTGGGTTTGTTTGGCGATTGATTTGTTTGATTAGCCAATTTTGTGTTCATCTTTTCTCCTTCTCTTTGGAAAGCAAAAAGCCCTTGGATAGACTCCAAGGGCGCAAAGTGTCGCAAAAATAACGACAAATCCTTTTCTCATCCGGACTGTACCGTCGGCGCAGGAATTTCACCTGCTCGGCAACCCAAAGGGTTGTTCATAGGCTGTACTATCGGTGTGGAATTGCACCACGCCCCAAAGAATTTATTTATTTTACTATTTAATTGTACCATTATATGTAGGATATGTCAATGCTTTTACACAAGTTAGGTAGTTTGTTAGGGATTTACCGTGTACTCGTGCTGTTTGGCAGGGTTACCGTCTGTAAGCCCTTGATGGTTTACATCGTACATATAAATTTGGCCGTAGCTGGCACTGCTTGTATCCACGTTGATTTCAATCATAGATACACCTTTGCCAAGGTCGTTGCCGTTTTCGTCATTCCATTGGTCAAGGTACATTGCTGGGCCTTCGTAGCCCCAAAGAGCACCTATGATGTTTTCCAAAAGTGGATGCTCGCCTTCGGTATTGAAGAAAGGATATGTGTGATAGCCACAGCAACGGCCGTACGCCATAAAGATGCCTTGGCTTGTCAGTCCGCGGATTGTATTGATGTGGTCGTGACCGACAAACACCGCCTTTGTGGAACCGAGCGCAACGATTGTGTCACTCATAGCTTGACCGCAAGTACCACCTTGAAAGGCAATACCTGGAAGCATTTCACCTTTCCACTCTCTGTCCACTTCTTGAAGTGATCCTGCTTTGTTGGGGTCGTTGAGCACTTCGAGATGGGTTTTAAAAGGGATGTGCATAAACAGCGAACTTTGTACCTTGGGGTTTTTTGTTAGAAGCCCTTGGATGTTCCACTTGTACCAGTCAACTTGGCTTTGCTCAATTTCGCCATACTCGCGGTTGAAAACGTCCGTTTGGCCTTCTTGGTACATATTGCTGTCCATTATGCAAAGGGAATATACCAAGTTGCCGTCAGCATCCTTGATGTTAACAAAGTAGTTGCTTTCGCCAGTGATATTGGATGGACCACCATCAAATAGACAATACTTGTACTTTTTGAGCAGTTCGGCGTGGCGATACTTGGAAAAGGTCGTTTCCGAGTCGTGATTGCCGTAGGTAAATGCCCAATAAACTTGCTTCTTTTCCATAAAATCGGCAAAGTGCTTTACTGCACCACGCGCAAAGATACTAAACGTTAGGTCGCCTGTGCAAACTGCTATGTCTGGTTTTAGCTGGTCGATGGCTTTATCCAAAAGGTCCATTGTTCTCTTGTCGTGAGTCCAACTGCCAAACTTTAGTTGTGGGTCGGCAATTTGCATAACACGCAAGGGTCTACTACCGTCAAAAGCAATGGGCAAAGTGAGCATTGTTTGGTAATGCTCGTCAAAGTTGTCGGTATCCGACCAAGTTGTGCCGTTGCCGTAGTAATTTTCGTTGGGGGAGTAGGTGCCGATAGCGACCCATACCATCACGCTCAAAACGATGAGCATAACTACTGACAGAGCAATTACCCAACCTTTCCAGCTGCGTCTTTTTGTTGAATGTTTAGCCATAGGGTTTTACCTCGTGTGAAAATGAGCAAAGGGGTACTTTGCTCATTGATTTTACCTATTAAGTTTGTGGATTATTGGCAGATTTGTACACCACAGCTTGCGCCAATACGATCTGCGCCCGCTTCGATCATTGCCAAAGCCTCTTCGGTGTTGTGAACGCCACCGCTTGCCTTAACTTTCAAGCCGTGTGGATGAACTGTATCAGCCATCAATTTTACTGCGTGAACAGTGGCTCCACCCTTACCAAAGCCTGTGCTTGTCTTCACAAAGTCGGCACCTGCAGCAATAGATGCTTTGCAAGCGTTTACGATTTGCGCATCGGTAAGGTTGCAAGTTTCGATGATAACTTTCAAAACTAAGTCACCGCAAGCCTTTTTGAGTGCTGCGATTTCCTTTTCTACCTTTTTCCAGCTGTTTGATTTTGCGTGGGATTGGTTGATTACCATGTCAATTTCCGTAGCGCCATCCCTGATAGCTTGCTTTGTTTCAAAAACCTTTGTTTTAGTTGTGTTTTCGCCAAGAGGGAAGCCTACTACAGTGCAAACTTTAACATCGGAACCAGCAAGTTCCTTTGCAGCAAGTTTTACATGTGTTGGATTTACGCATACGCTTGCAAAACCAAACTCGCGAGCCTCCGCACAGAGAGTTACGATTTGGCTGGTTTTTGCAGGTTTCAAAAGTGTGTGGTCGATGATTTTTGCAATTTGAGTGTTCATTTGTGATCTCCTTGTTGTAAAAATGATAACAAACATTTTGTATTTTGTTTGAGAAAATTATACCACAAAAATATACAATTTACAATACAATTGCAAATAATATTGCAACAAATTTGTTGATTGCTCAAGCTGTTGATTCAACTCACATTGATAGCCTTTTCAATAAGGATGGATAGATTTTGTAAAACAAGCTTGCCACGCCTTGCAATAGGGGCAATTTTGTTGATAACTGCCACAGTTTCAAAATGCATCCATACTTTTTGTACATCTTTACTTTTTGCTCTTTTTCAAATCAATGGTCAAGGTGTTTTCGTCAAAGTCGAAAGACTCAACTCGCCTTTTGCTACACTTGGGGCGCAATCCCCTGACAATCAAAATTACAAGATAAACAACACACAACACAATACCCACGCTACAACCAATCACTACTGGCAAGACTTCTTTCATAATGCACCACCTTTTTACATCAGCTTACCACAACTGTGGCGCAAAAGATTGTCAGTTTTTGTGCATATTGCACCTTTTTGAGCAAAAGCACATTGTGTTTGAATGCTTGGAACAACCACTCGTCTTTGCGAATAAATCTTGTCATTTCCCTCAAAAGCAGGTTTGTGTGCATATTTGCAAGCATAATGCAAACACTAAACACATCATAAGGAGGAATCTATGAAAAAACTTGTAATATACACCTGCCTTGCACTACTTGTTGCAGTGGCAGTTTTGCCAACGTTTGCAATAGCAACCACAACAGAACAACAAATTTGCGACATTGTTATGCAACATCCAAACATCAAAAAGGCAAAGTGCATTGTGTACGAACGCAACTGCATTGTTGCCATCCAAGCGGAAAAGTTCACTAACAAGACAGAGTACTGCAACTTTGTGAGCGAAGTGGAAAACCAAATCAAGCAAAATTGCCAAATTGACAACGTCAAAATTACTCGCAATCCAAAAGTGATGAGTAAAATTGATACGCTTGATAAGTTGGATGACACTACCAAGCAAGAACAAATCAAAGAGCTGATTGAATACTTTTTGAACAAACCAGCCCCACTACCTATGTACCCAGCAAAGCCACCAATGTGTAGATAACAGATAGAAAATGAAAACACCCCTGTAAAGATGCAGGGTGTTTTTGTTTTGAGTAAAAAAGAGCGCCATCCTTTTTGGATGACACTCTTGGTGTTCTAGGTATTTACTTTTGTTGTTGATTAGTTGCTTTTGTACCAGTAGTAAGAGGCATAGCCACTCTCGTAATAACCGCCCGCCTTTAAGTTGCTGGCATTTTTATATGAACTAGTCAACGATATACTAATTCCACTTGTTGCACCTTCTGTTTCAGTGACATACCAACCATTTGAATCTTCAAATGTTACACTTGTTAAGCTTCTACAACCATAGAACGCGCGATAACCGATACTCGTTACACTTCTTGGGATTGTAATACTACCGAGACGTGTGCAACTATTGAACGCAAAATCACCTACACTGGTTACGTTGCTTGGAATGGTGATACTTACTAGATTGCTGCATCCATAGAACGCATGCTCACCTATACTTGTTACATTGGGAGGGATTGTGAAATTTTCTAGACCATAACAATAACTGAACGCAGAATTATCAATGCTTGTGACACTTTCGGGAATGGTGATATTTGTGAGACTTTCACAATGATCGAATGTAAAAGCAGCTATACTTGTTAACTGACAACCTTCGGCAAAGATTACACTTTCAAGCCCCTTACAATTCATAAACACGTAGTATCCCATACTTGTCGTGCTACTTGGAATTGTAATACTTGTAAGACTTTGGCACTCACTAAATGTTTGAGTTTCAATACAAGTTACACCTTCTGGAATGTTAATGCTAGTTAAGCTTGTACAACCAGCAAAAGCACGATCACCAATACTTGTTACACATTCTGGGATATCAATGCTAGTTAAACTAGTACAACCATCAAACGCGGAGCAAGCAATGCTGGTTACACTACTTGGAATTGTAAATGATGTATCTGTGGCGCCAACTGCATATTGAATTAGCGTTTTGCAATCCTGTGAATACAAGTTTCCGTAAATCGATTTATAATTTGGGTTGTTTGCATCAACAATGATACTAATAAGACTTGTGCAACCCCTAAACACTCCTTCGCCTATACTTGTTACACTACTTGGAATTGCAATACTTGTAAGGCCCGTGCACTTGTAGAATGCAACCCTACCTATACTTGTAATGCTGCTTGGAATTGTAATACTTGTCATGCTGGCGCACTTCTGGAAGGCACCATCGCCTATACTTGCCACTGGTTTCCCCAAAAATCTTTCTGGAATAATAACCGCAGTATCCTTGCAAGTCCCTATTCCTGAAACAATATAATATGTTCCATCTGCAGAGAGCTTATATTCAAGACCTTTTGATACATTGCCAACACCACATGCCGCAAGCGCTAGGCAACTTACAACTAAAACTACCAATAAAATGATTACTAAAATTTGCTTTTTCATAATGTATCTTTCCGCTTTACGCCCAGATGGCGGATTTTTAGACTTATTTTGGGTAGTTCTGCCAATTGGCAGGTGCAATATTACAAACCCAAAATCTTTTCGCAAACGGCTACGACCATTTTGAAGGAGTCTTCTTCAAAGGGTGATTTCAAGCCACACTCTTCAAGCAGTTCAACAAAGGTTTTGGTACCGCCAAAGTCCAAAAACTTGTTGTACTTGGCAAATGCGCTGTCAAAGTCCTCTTGAGAAAGTGCCAAAAATTGCAATGCAGTAAATTGCGCAAGGCAGTAGTCGATGTAGTAGAAGGGGCTTTCGTAGATGTGCGCTTGACGTTGCCAACGACGGCCATCTTGCATACCTACGATGCCTTCGGTTGTCATTGATGGGATGAATTGTTTTTCAATGCTGTTGTAAAAAGCGTTGCGCTCGGCAGGGGTCATGTTGGGGTTGTCGTAGCAGGTTTGTTGGAAGTAGTCCACTATTGTGCCATAGGGAATGAAAGTGATTGCACCACCAATGTGAGTGAACTTGTAGTCGTCCGTTTGGTCACCAAAGAATTTGTCAATCCAAGGGTATGCCAAAAACTCCATGGACATGGAGTGAACTTCTGCCGTTTCCATTGAGATGCTGGAAAGGAAGTCGCTTTCGATGAAAAATGACTTGTAGAACTCCAACGCGTGGCCGAACTCGTGTGTCAAAACGTCGATGTCGCCAGCAGAACCGTTCCAGTTGGCAAAGATAAATGGAAGGTTGAACTCGGGGATGCCATCGCAGTAGCCACCGCCAGACTTGCCTTCGCGGCTCATAACGTCAAAGCACTCGCTTTCCACCATGGTGTCGAACAATTTGCCCGTTTCGGGGACATTTCGTTGTACATTTGAGATGCCTTGGCAAAAAGCTCATCTGGTGTGCCAATGGGGCGTGGCTCGTTTTTGGTGAATACGCCATTGTCGTAGATGTACATTTTGTCGATGCCAAGGTCTTGCCCTACCTTTGCGCGAATTTTGTTGGAAAGGGGTACGATGTACTTAAGCACATTTTCGCGGAACTTGGCGATGTCTTCACGAGTGTAGCAGTTGCGTTGCATTTGCATATATCCAAGCTTGGAGAAGTTTTCAAATCCCAATTTTTGACCCATACGTGTGCGAACGGCAACAAGTTTGTCGTAGATGTCGTCAAGTTGGGCTTTGTTCTCTTCCAGCACTGTGCCAAGAGCGATGGTTGCTTGTTTGCGGATGTTGCGGTCGTTGGAGTTGGTGTACTTACCAAGACCACTCAAAGGCAATTTTTCGCCATTGAAATCTACCACAATGCTACTCATAAGCTTGCGGTAGGCAGTTGTAAGCTTGTTTTCCGCAATACGATCTTCCACCAAGCGTGGGTCGTTGGCATCAACAGACATTTGCAAGTTTGTAAACATTACCTTTGGAAAACGTTTTTCCAGCTCAGCACGGAAAGGGCTTGTTAGGTAGCAGTTGGCGATTTCCGCTTGAGCAACGCCAATTTCTGGCATCACTTCGTCAAGATAGTCTTGCTCAGCTGCATAAAAATCGTCACGAGTGTCTTGAGAGAAACGAATAAATGCGATGTGAATGGGTGTGCTTGCTTTTTCCGCAAAGGCCTTGTATTCGTCGTGAACGGCGTAGAACTCGTCCACTGTTTTTGCACTTTCAAAACGTTGTTTGAAGTTGGCAAGAGTTTTGAGAAATTGGTCCTTGTCCGGACGAACATACTTGATTTGAGATAGTTTCATAATATACTCCTTTGCCCGAAAGCCATGGGCAATATTTTTTACAAATTTTCAATCTTGTGGATAAAGTCGCACACTACTTGCTCGTAGCGAGCGGGGTCAGTTGTGACACTGCGCGCATGGATTGCACCTTCAAACAAGTGCAACTCGCTGTTGGGATTGGCACTTACGTTGTACATATCCACACTGTGATGTGGCAAGATGAAGTCGTCCGCTGCGCCATGAATAAAACAGATGGGTACATTGCTGTTTTTGACACAGTCGATGGGGATAGTTTTGGTAAAGTCGTATCCAATTTTACGCTTGGAAATGCAGTTTGCAAAGTCTACAGTGGGGAAAGCTGGCACGTGAGCAATTTGGAAGCATAGTTCGCGGTAGTAGTCCATTGTGTGAGAAAATCCACAATCGGCAACAAGCAGATCGATGTCGCTACGCACACCAAGCTCGCACAAAATGGTTACTGCTCCCATACTTTCGCCGTGAAGGGCCAAAAAGCAATTTTCGCCAAAGGTAGCCTTTGCAAAGTCAATAACTGCGGAGAGATCGTGTTTTTCGTTGAAACCAAGGGTTGTGTAGTTGCCATCCGACTTACCAAAGTAGGCATGGTCGTAGATGATGATGCTGTATCCTTGGGCATAGAAAATTTTGGCATATTTAAGAGAGTTGATGCGATTCCAGCCATGGCCGTGGCACACTATTGCCACTTTTTTGCGTGGCTGATTTGTATTATCGGGATGGAAAACAACTTCACCACGAATTTTGCCGTGGATTCCGTCTACTTCAAAATCTTGCTTGTTCCAAGTGGTGTGGTAGTCGTCAAAGTCAAGGCCGGTTTCGTCCGCTTGCACTTGCAAAGCTTCTTCCAAGGTGTGGGCGGTTGGGCGAGTTGCCATCTTGAAAACGCCATGGGCAATGATGTAGCACAAAAGTGTGTACAATGCCACAAGGCCAAAAACTACTATTAGTACAATTAGTGCTGGATGCATGGGTTACCTCACAATTTTTGTATTGTTCCGCTTGTTGCACAAGTTGCAAGGCGGAAAATTTCGTCAGCTACTTCGCTTGGAAGATAGCACTTTGTATTATGCTGGGTGGAAAATGCTTGTTTTTCCTCTTCGGTGTAGCCAGCGCACATTTCTGTTAGCACGATTGGTGGACAAATACAGTTTACGTTGACAAGACCGTCAAGCTCTTCCGCAAGAGACTTTGTCAGCCCCACAATGGCAAACTTGCTCATTGCGTACACACTTTCGCATGAGGCCCCAACGAGCCCCCAAATGGATGACACATTGACGATGGTTGCGTTTTGACCCTTTTTGAGCAGGTCCAAAGCGTGTTTTGCGCACAAAAATGCGCCCTTTGCGTTTGTGTCCATCACAAAGTCGTAGTCAGACTCGGTCACGTCTTGCACGAGTCCTCCGCGCCAAACACCTGCGTTGTTTACAAGTACATCAAGGTGCTTGAAATACTTGCCTACCCACGAAAACATTTCCGCCACTTGACTTTCTAAGGAAACATCCGCTTGGTAAAGGTGCACATCGCAACCTTGATTTTGAAGGTCGCGTTGCAGCGCTTGTGCTTGGGTTTTGCTGTTGTTATAGTTGAGAATTACGGTGTAGCCTTCGTTGGCAAACTTTTTGACGCACTCTGCGCCAATGCCACGAGATCCACCTGTGATAAGTGCTACTTTCATATAAATTTAGGTTGTTGAATGCTATATTTTTAGCGGACGAACACAATTTGCCCCTACGTTTATGTTTTTAACTTGTTTGATAGGTTTATGTCTATCGGATCACATCTTACATTAGTTGCATCAAAAGAGGTTATATTTCGCAAACTTTTGATGTAAAATCAAATCTTTTGCACAAGTTGTTTGCAGATTTCTACAAGATTGAAGCGGATACTTTTACGGTTGTGCCAGTTGCGACTATCCCAAACATCTTGGGAAACGTCATCGCCAGCATAAATGATTGCGCCGTACTTGACATTTCTAAACTGCGTGACTGCAATACAGCCTGCTTGCTCCATTTCCACAATTTGTGCGCCTTCGCTTTTGCGTAGTTGGATGCGACCTTTTGTTTCGCGATAGAATGCATCTGTTGTCCAAACGAGTCCTTGAAAGTGAGGAACACCTTGCTCGTCAAGATAGTTGCAGATTGTTTGGCGCACGTCCTCTTGGGTGTAAATTACACGAGATGGCGCAACATAGTGGTAGGAAAAACCATCATCGCGGATTGCGCCTTGTACAACAAGCAGGTGACCTACTGGTATATTCTTGTCCAAAACGCCACCACCGCCGCAAAACATAACTTTGGTAACGCCAAGGCCAATCATGTCGTCCAAAAATCCACCACATGCTGGTCCACCGATTATGCCATGAAGTATCAAAACATCGGCATCGACAAACTTGTACACTACCAAGTCGTTTTCGCCAGAGATTGTGATGAAATGCTCTATTTTGCCTTCGTCAAGCAAAGTTTTGATTACTTCTTTGAAAAAAGTTATCAGAAGTTTGTCAATAACAGGTCTGTCGCCAAGAAGCACCTTGATGTGCTCGGGACTTATTACCGCATCAACATCGTCATCAAACTCGATTATGGGGAATTGTTGTTTTGTTATCATTTTTTACTCCTTGCAGGTTTACTGCAAAATTACTCTTGGGATAAAATTTCCCACTCGGCAAATGCTTGCTCAAGTTGAGCATTTGTGTCATCTAACTGTTGCATCACAACGGACAGCTTTGCAAAGTCGCTGGCAATCTCTGGCAAAGCCATTTGCGTTTGCAAGGACTCGATGTCTGTCTCTAACTTGGTAATCAAGTTTTCCAACTCTTTCAAACGCTTGGCGCGGTTTGTTTGCTCAGCACGTTGCTTTGGGCTACGATATGCCGAAGTGGGCTTAGCGCTCTTGGGGGTGTCTGCCACCACTTGTTGTTTGCTTGCAAGAAAGTTATCGTAGTTACCAGGGTAGACATTGAGTTGTTTGTTTTCCAACTCGACAATGGTTGTTGCAACGGAGTTGACAAAGTATCTGTCGTGGGAGACAACAAGCAAAGTGCCTGTGTAGGCTTTCAAGGCATCTTCCAACGCTTCGCGACTGGGCAAATCCAAGTGGTTAGTGGGCTCGTCCAAAAGTAGCAAGTTGTTATCCTTTGCCATAAGCATCGCAAGGCCAAGCTTTGCTCTTTCCCCGCCAGAAAGCTCTTTGACAAGCTTGTACACGTCGTCCGCACCCAGTGTTACTTGGGCAAGCAGACTGCGCACATCCGTTTGCGACATACGAGTGTTATCAAACCAAAGTTGGTCCAAAACACGCAAATTTCCGTCCAAGTTGATGTTTTCTTGGTCGTAGAAACCAAAACGAACGTTTTTGCCAAAGACAATTTTGCCCAAATCGTAGGGATTTTGCGATGCAATGCGACGGATAAGTGTAGATTTACCTGTGCCGTTAAGCCCCAGCAATGCAACCTTTTGTCCACGGCGAATTTGCAAATTAACGTTGTTCAAAAGCACCTTTTCGTCGTAGCCAAAGGTAAAGTTTTGTATTGTCAACGGGAACTCACTTGGATCGTTTGAGTAGGTAAAATTGAACCTTGGTGGACGCTCGTCCGCCTGGGGTGCATTGATAACGTCCATACGCTCCAGCATTTTTTCGCGCGACTTGGCCATGTCGGCAGTTGATGCGCGCACTTTGTTGCGAGCAATGTAGTCGGTGAGTTTTTCTATCTCCTTTTGTTGTTTTTCGTAGGCACGAGTTTGGTTTTCGATGCGCTCTGCCTTTAGAACACGATACTTGGTGTAGTTGCCCTTGTAAGGGGTAACCTCTTTGTGTTGGACATCCCAAATGGATGTACAAATTTTGTCCAAAAAGTAGCGGTCGTGAGAAACAACAATCAAGGTACATTTGGCATTTGTAAGAAAATTTTCCAGCCAGTCAATAGTTTTGTAGTCCAAGTGGTTGGTGGGTTCGTCCAAAATCATCAGCTCTGGTCGCTGCAAAAGCAGTTTACAAAGAGCAGCTTTGGTTTTTTCGCCACCGGACAAAGTGGAAACTACCCTGTCGGCAAAGCGCATCATGCCCATACCGTTCAAGACCGTTTTCACCTTGACTTCTACCGAGTAGGCATTATTGGCGTCCGCTTCGAGAGTCAGGTTGTGGTACCTGGTGGATAACTTGTGATACTCATCGCTATCAAATGGACAAGTTGCCATTTTGTTGGCAACGTCATTTATTTGTTCAATCAACTGTGTTTGGTAAGCAAACACAGACATCATTTCCCCGTACAAGGTATTGGATGAAACAAAGTCGCAGTTTTGTTTGAGATAGCCAATAGTCAAGCCGTTTTTGCGGATGACAGCACCCTGAAAAAGAGACAGTTCGCCACAAATACACCCCAAAAGAGTGCTTTTGCCAGCACCATTTGCCCCAACAAGACCGATGGTATCCCCTTCGTTGATGTCAAGGTTGACATTGCTAAATATTACGTTGTCAGCATAGCGGAATTCAGCCGCTTTCATTTGCAATATCATTACTTTGCCTCATAGAAATTTTGACGGCGGATTGCCGTCAAAATTATTTTGTCTTTATATCTTTATTTCGTCCGCGGAACAGACTAACGAAAAACTGCATTACAAAAGGCGCTGCCAAAATTTCCACAAGCAGCAGCAAAGTTTGCTCACGACCAAGTCTTGCATAGCCAAAGAAGGTTTCACGAATAAATGGCACGAACATACACACTAAAACCATCAGCCAAACACCAAGATACATAGCAACCTTCCATTTGTTGAAAGGTTTGCACACATAGTAAACCGCAACAAGTCCCGCAAATGTGTAGGAAATTGTAACTAATGTAGCAAGTTGGTCAATGTCTGGAATCAGCGTTGGTTGCAAAGCCTGCAGTGCATAGAGAGAAACTGTGGATGCAAAAAACGTGAGAGTGGCTGGGAAACAATGTTTGAGTACATTGCCCAAAAAATTGCCTTTGATGATACTTTCGTTTGGCTGCAATGCTAACGCAGCAGATGGAATACCTACTACTACAGCATCCATCAATGTGGTTTGCAAACTTGTCAGCGGGCTTGCCATTGTTTTGTCAAAAGCAAAGTGCATGACAATTAGCATGATGTTGATGGCAATTACGTACAACGTCTTCATAAAGAACAGTGACGTTGCATTTTGGATGTTGTTGACAACTCGACGACCTTCGGCCACTACCTTTGGAAGCGAGCTAAAGCTATCGTCCATCAAAATTAGGTGGGCGACTTGACGCGCTGCGTCACTACCGCCAGCAAGAGAAATGGAACAATCTGCCTCTTTCATAGCAAGGATGTCGTTTACACCGTCACCTGTCATGGCAACAGTATTACCCGCTTGGCGCATTGCTTTGATTAAAATTGCCTTTTGATCGGGAGAGACGCGTCCAAACACAGTATACTTGTTTGCAACTTCGCGTACCTGTTCTTCCGTCATACCTTCAAGACTAATGTAGTTTTCGGCATCTTCTACCCCTACACGTGTTGCAATATTAGCAACTGTGCTTGGATTGTCACCAGAAATAATTTTGATGGCAACGCCGTTTTGACGGAACCAGTTGATGGTCTCTTCGGCATCGTTACGAATATGATCTTCAATTACTATTAGGGCAACTGGCCTACGTACTTGTGGCAAACTGGCACTGCTACTGCTCATTGTAGTCGAGCTGTGGGCAAGTAGCAAAACGCGAAGACCTTGCTCGGCATACTTGTTGACCAAATCAGTTACGTGCTGATTTTGAGTTTTGAGTACGTACTCGGGGGCACCAATAAAGTAGGTGCCTTCGCCCCTGAAAGATACAGCGGAAAGCTTACGCTCGGACGAAAATGGAACAACTGCAACGCTATCCAGGCTGGGCTTACGTGGTGAGCCAAAGTACTTTTTGAGAGCTTTGCTTGTCATATTGTCCGCCTGCAAAGCAGAGTTCATACTGGATACAATTTCACGTACTGTGTAGGACGCACGAGAGTTGGGGCGCAAGTCAATGCTTTCCACAACTTGCATTGTACCATCAGTAATGGTGCCTGTCTTGTCCAAACACAGTGTGTCAACACGCGCAAGCATTTCGATACAGTACAACTCTTGAACCATCGTTTTGCGTTTGGCAAGTCGCAAAAATGAGACAGCAAGCGCACTGCTTGTCAGCAAAAATGGCCCAGCGGTTATCAGCGAAATGATTGACCCCGCGGTAAGCTCCAACGCTTTGTCGTTTAGTTGCCAAGATAATGTATCGCCAAAAGACTTTACATTGATCATGTACAGACAAATCGCCATGGGGACAATGATAATTGCCTCAAACACCAAAATGGAGTTGAGCGCTTTGAGCATTTGTGAACGTGGTTTTTTGTACTGTTTTGCGCGTCCAGTGAGACCAGCGATGTAGTTGAACTTGCCGATAGCAGTTATTCTTGCTGTGCAACTGCCCGATACTACAAAGCTACCGGCAAACAAAGTATCGCCTGCTTTTTTGGTGATTGCATCACTTTCGCCTGTCAAAATAGACTCGTTTGCTTCTACAAAGCCATCCACAATCACGCAGTCAGCGGAAATTTGTGAGCCATTTGAAAGCACCACTATGTCGTCTAACACAAGTTGGTCTACAGGCAAATCTACTGGATTGCCATCACGCAACACCTTGATTTGCGGTTGAGTGATAAGTTTGAGTTTGTCCAATGTCAGTTTTGACTTGATCTCCTGTATGATTGCAATAGCAGTATTTGCTACTACAACAGGAATGTAAGTGCACTGCTTCCACTTGCCGTTTGCAACAAGCAAGATTGTAATAACCAAGTAAATGATATTGAAAAAGGTTATGAGATTGGACAAAATGATACTGCCGATACTTTTGCTTTTGCGAGAAGTATCTATGTTGACCAATCCTTGATCTACACGAGTTTGAACCTGTTCTGCCGTCAAACCAACTTTGGCATCCACTTGATAGCGCTCAACTTTGAGTTGGTCTATCGTTTTGACTTTATTGAATTGTTTGATTTGTTTTTTTGTCATCAATCCACCTTGTTGAAGGTTCCGTTTCTAAATTCGTAAATTTCGTAACCTTGTTCTTTGAGTTGTTTGAATTGATATCCAATGTTTTTGATCTTTTTGAGCAATGTTACATTGTTACCTTGTTTGCGTTGTTGACGGCAAAAATCCATCACATACAACAAAGATTGCTTGTCCAATTTTTTGTCCACAAGCACAGCTTTACCCATAGATTTTTGACCAATTTGTCCACGTTCTTGCAACAAAAGCACAATACGCTCAAAACCAATACTAAATCCGCAGGCAGGAACATCCGAGCCAGTGATTTTGCCGATCATCTTGTCGTAGCGACCGCCACCACCAACAGAACTTGCCATACCTTCGACGGAAATTTCGTAAATGGTACCTGTGTAATAGCCCATACCACGAACCAAAGTTACGTCAAACTTAACTTTGCCGTTTGCAACAGAGTTATTGGCTACATATAATATTTGCTCAATGTTTGTTTTGACATCATTTGGAAGGGCATCGCCCAATTCTTCCACACACTTTGCAAATGGATCACTTGCGGAAGTAATGCGGTTGATGAGGTCAACAAATTCGTACGCTTTGCCTGGAGCAATTTGTTCAACTTCGGCAAGCATACCAGTTACACCGATTTTGTCAAGTTTGTCCAGTGCAATGAAAACTTTGTCCTTTTGATCTTCGTCAAAACCGCAAAAATCTGCAAGAGCGTTCAGCAATCTGCGGTCAGAAAGACGCACTACTACATCATTGAAACCCAAGTTTGCCAAAGCTTGCATAGTTGCAGAAATAAGTTCTGTTTCGGCAATGTTGGTTTCTTCGCCAATGATGTCGATGTCGCATTGAACAAATTGACGGAAACGACCGCGTTGTGGACGGTCTGCACGCCAAACATTGTCCATTTGGATGGACTTGAACACAGTTGGAAGTTGACCAACATTGTTGGAGTAGAAACGTGCAAGGGGAACTGTAAGGTCGTATCTAAGTCCCAAGTCGCACAAGTTGTCTTCGGTAGCGTTTTCCAACTTTTCGCCACGTTTCAAAATTTTGAAAATGAGTTTTTCGTTGTCGCCACCTTGTTTAGATGTGAGTAATTGGATATTTTCTACTGCGGGAGTTTCAATACGGGTAAATCCGTAGCTCTCGTAGGTTTTTTGGATAGTTGATAGCACTTGTTGACGAAGTGCAAATTCCTTGGGCAAAAAATCTCTCATGCCCTTTGCAGGAGTTTTGGGTAACATCTTGTTCTCCTTAGTCGATGATATATTTTGTCAAGTCTGCTTTTGCATTGCGCATTTCTTCTGCTTTTGCTTCGTAGCCCTTTCTGCCAAACAAAGCGTAAGTTGCATTTTTGCCACCTTCAACACCAGGTTGATTGTATGCGTCAATGTTGAACATTGCTCCGGCATAGGCTGTTTGAAGTTGCATTAGATACAACAATGCGCCGATGTTGTACTCGTTTACAACATCCATACTAATTGTGTAGTTAGCACGACCACGTTGAGTCAATGTATAGCGAGTTGCGTGCAATTCCTTGGTCATGAGTTCGTTTAATGTGTGACCGCAAAGGAAGTTTACATCAGGGAAAGCCTCGCATCCGTGAGGGATGTGGCACTCACTACGGAAGTTGTCTACTTCCAAGAAAGTGATAACCTTATCAAATGGACCTTCGTTGTAAAGTTGAACTTGGCTGTGTTGGTCGGTAACGCCCAAGGATTTTACTGGAGTTTGACCAACGTTTACGATGTTGCCGTCCAAGTCTACTTCCTTACCCAAAGATTCTGCCCAAAGTTGGCAGTACCAGTCAGCAATGTACTTCAAGCTGTCTGCATAAGGCATCATAACACCAATATTTTTGCCATTTTTCATAGAAATGTATTGCAACAATGCAATGGCAAGCGCTGGGTTTTTGGAGATGTCTGCAACCTTACACTTTTCGTCCATTTCACGTGCGCCACGCAAAAGTTCGGCAATATCAATACCAATTACTGCTGCAGGCAACAAACCTACTGGGCAAAGCTCAGAGAAACGTCCACCAACACCTTCGGGGATGTAGAAAGTTTCCAGTTCAAGCTCTTTTGCAAGTTTGATAAGGTTGCCCTTTGTTTCGCTTGTAGTTGCAATAATGCGATCTTTTGCCTTGTCGCCAAGTTTTTTGGTGAGCATATCAATAATGATGAGATATTGGCTCATTGTTTCACTTGTTGCGCCAGACTTGGTAATAACGTTGAATACGGTGTTTTCTACATCGATGATATCGAAAAGAGCATTCATTCTTTCGGGGTCAACGTTGTCGATGACATAGAAACGTGGACCTTTGCGAACGGAGCGTGGGAGCTCGTTGTAGTAGAGGTGTTTGAGTGCTGTAAACACTGCAATTGGGCCAAGAGCAGAACCACCAATTCCCAATACTACAAAGTTTTCGCAACTGTCTTGAACTTTTTTAGCAACCTTGTTGATATGTGCAACAACATCGTCTTGGTTGTATGGGGAGTCCATCCAACCTTGCATACCTTGACCACGTTTACTCTCTACTTTGGCGTGAGCATCCACTGCAAATGGAGCAAGCTCTGTCAGTTGCTCGTGGGAGATACCTTGTTCGCCCAAAACGTCTTTCATCATGTTGTTGTAGTTAACTTTGATACTCATAATATATTTCCTCCGCTACTATTATTTTTGTTAGTTGATTGTGTATTTTCCAAACAAGGCTTTCCACGCCTTGCCATGTTGTTTGTTTGCACTGTGAAGAATAAATTTAACGTACTTTGCTGGAATTTCGCCCACGCTCATCATGGAAATTAGTGGAGTTTCCATCATACCTGTCATCAGCATTTGCGCAACAGGGTCTTGCAAAGTTTTTGTTGGAGCCTTGTTTTTGAATACAATTTTTGCGATACTGCTTACCAATTTGACAATGCCAGCATCCTTCATATCCTCAAAGGTATTTTGCAATGTAAACTCGCCACGTTTTGGCAAAGTGTACTGCACTTTATTTTGACCTGCCAAATTGTAAAATTGACCTTCGTCGATGGTAAATGTATTTTGTGGCTGTGCAAAGTAGTCTGGGTAAAGTTGTTGATCATTGCCACAAACATTTTTGCCAAAGTCCACTGTCACTTGTTCCGTAAGCAAAGTTTCGTTGACGTTTTTGCAAATAGAAATGCCGTATGTTCCGTTTACTGCAACAAAGTCGGTATCCAAATAAATTGCAAAGGCGCGCTCATCCAAATGGAAATGAACCGTTTGCTTTTCAGCCGGTTGAAGATGTACTTTATCAAATGCCTTTAACTCGCGTTTGGCACGGATATAACCGCATTGACAGTTGTCAACGTACAGTTGCACCACTTCGCTTGCCGGGATATTGCCAGCATTTTGAACATCCACCGTTACGTCAAAGCCATTTTCTACTTTTGTAACTGTAAGGTTGGAGTAGTCAAACTGTGAGTAAGACAATCCGTAACCAAATGGGAAAAGTGTTTGAACATCAAAGGTATTGTAGTAACGATAGCCTACAAAGATGCTTTCGCGATGCTCATCGACAAACCTATCATTTGCAAAGTAGTTGTAGCAAGGTGTGTCTTGGAGTTGTTGTGGGTAGGTTTCTGCAAGACGACCACTTGGGCTGACTTTGCCGAAAAGCAGGTCATAAGCACTTTCCATTACCGCTTCGCCACCCAAGTACATATGGAGCAATGCTTGGGTTTTGTTGAGCCATGGCATTACAAATGGAGATCCGCCAAAGGCAACAAATACAATATTTTTGTTTACCTGATACAACTTGTCCAACAGTTGTTGTTGGCAAGTTGGAATATCCAACATTGTGCGGTCGTAGCCCTCGCCTTCGAAGCTATCGGTAAGACCACCAAAAAACACAACCGTTTTGCAAACTTTTGCCAGTTCCACTGCGTCATTTTCCAACTTGGCAACGGATTTGTCGCCCAAAACGTTGTAGCCCTTGGCAAAGTGATATTGAATGCCATTGTCATCAAGCACCTGTAAAAATGTTTTTGCTTGAGCGTTAATATGGCTACTGCCCGCACCTTGGAATCGAGGTGTTGTGGCAAGTCCGCCAACGACCAAAATTTCGTCGCCATCTTGCGCAAGTGGCAAGATGTTGTTGTCATTTTTCAAGAGTACTGCACAATCGTTTTCCACTTGACGGCAAACGCTGTGTGCACCATCGAAATCCATTGTGAGTTGTGGGTTGGTAACAGAACACTTTTCCACCAAGTTGACAACCCTTTGACAAGCACGGTCGAGCGCATCCATAGAAAGCCTACCATCGTTGACAGCGTTGATTGTAAGTTGCTCGTGGTAATGGTTCCCATCTGGCATTTCAAGGTCCATACCTGCCTCGATGGAGTTTGCGACGTCGTAGGTTGCACCCCAGTCGGACATTACAAGACCTTCAAAGCCCCACTCATCACGGAGAATATCCGTTAAAAGATGTTTGTTTTGTGCACAACTTTGTCCATTGAGTTTGTTGTATGCGTTCATTATGCAGTATGGTTGAGCATTTTTGACAGCTTGCTCAAATGCATAAAGATAAATTTCCCTAAGCGCCCTTTCGTCCACGACAGCGTTGACTGTCATTCGGCGAGTTTCTTGACTGTTGACGGCAAAGTGTTTCAAGCAACTGCCAACACCCAAACTTTGCATGGAGTTGATGTAGTTGGTTACCATTTGTCCTGCCAAAAGTGGGTCTTCGGAGAAATACTCAAAGTTGCGTCCACACAGTGGGCTACGCTTGATATTGACACCAGGTCCAAGCACAACCGAAACACCTTGTGCTATTGCTTGCTTGGCAATTTCACTACCAACAAGCTGGGCGTTTTTAACGTTCCAACTGGATGCCACAGCGCACGCAGTAGGAAAACAAGTTGCCTTGGCACTATCATTGATGTTGGCAACTTTTTCTGTAAGATCATCTTGCTTACGCAGTCCGTGAGGGCCATCTGTCATCATGATAATAGGCAAACCCAATCCGTCAGCTGTATGCCAACTACCGTTGCCGTGCACTAATTTTGCCTTTTGCTGAAGGGTTAAATTGTCAATAAATTTACTCATAACCGTAGTTACCCACCTTATCAGTATAATTCTACCACATATTGCAACCAATGTGTACCATTATGGCGCAAAAAATATAAATATTTTTTATTTTTATTTTAATATATATCTTGAAAAAGAGAGCAAATGGTATTATAATATAAAGCGTTGAAATTTTTGAAACGACTTACTAACAAAAGGGCTTTTCAATGTTTTGCAACCTATGCCAAAAGGAGAATTTATGAAAAATCAATGGTACAAAGAGGCGGTATTTTATCAAATTTATCCACGCAGTTTCAAGGACTCAAACAGCGACGGTATTGGCGACATAAAGGGTATTATTTCCAAGATTGACTACCTTGTTGACCTTGGAATTGATGCGATTTGGTTTTCGCCACTGTATGCAAGCCCAAATGCTGACTACGGCTACGATATTAGCGACTACAAGGCAATAAACCCAGAGTATGGCACAATGGCCGACTTCGACAAAATGCTAAAGCTATTGCACAAAAATGGCATCAAAGTTATCATGGACTTGGTAATCAACCACACAAGCGACAAGCACGAGTGGTTCCAAAAGTCTCGTGACGTAAACAGCAAGTACCACGACTACTACTATTGGCGCGATGGCAAAGGCAAATGGGGTAAAAAAGCGCCAAACAACTGGACAAGCTTTTTTGCAGGAAGCGCATGGCAATACGACGAACAAGTGGGAAAGTGGTATCTGCATTTGTTTGACAAAAATCAACCTGACTTGAACTACTTTAACCCAAATGTCATCAAGGAAATCCAAGACATATTGCGTTTTTGGCTGGACAAAGGCATTGATGGTTTTAGATGCGACGTCATCACACTGCTGTCCAAAACCTTTGGTTTGCCAAATGGCGCACCAAGTCCTTTCCTTTGCGGACGCGAGCACTACATTGACGGACCACGTATGGAAGAATTGCTCGGTCAACTGCAAGAAGTGTTGCGCGAGTACGATGCTTTTACCGTGGGCGAAAGTGTTCTTATCAACGTACCAAAAGCATTGCGCTACACCACTGAAGGCAACGAGTATCTCACAACTGTGTTTGCATTTGACTCTGTAAATGCAGACAACTACTTTGGTCTAAAGCAACTTGTGCGCCCATTTAGCTTGAAAAAACTCAAAAACAGTATGCGCACCTGGCAACATGGTTTGTACGGCAAGAGCTGGAACACTCTGTTTTGGGAAAACCACGACCAAGCGCGCATTGTTGGCAGATACTGCGACCCAGTGGTAAACCGTGTACAAGGCGCAAAGATGTTGGCAACTGTTTTGATGACTTTGTCTGGAACACCATTTATCTACCAAGGTCAAGAGTTTGGCACAACATCCATCCGTATGACAGACATCAACGATTATCAAGACGTAGAAGCAATACGCACCTACAATCAAATGAAAGGCATCTTTGGCGCAAAGAGCGCAATGAAACGTACTGCTTACTGCTCACGTGACAACGCGCGTACTCCAATGCAATGGGATGACAGCAAAAATGCTGGTTTTACTGATGCTGACACCACTTGGTTGAAAGTAAACCCCAATTATGTAGAAATCAACGCAAAGCAAGCTCAAGAAGACTCCGATTCTGTATTGAATTACTACAAAAAGCTCATACAACTGCGCAAAAATGACAAAGCGTTTGTCTACGGCACTTACAAAGATTTTTACCGCAGCAGCAACAAGATTTGGGCGTATCTGCGCGAAAGTGAGTACGGCAAACTGTTTGTTGTGTGCAACTTTGCAAACAAAAACGTAAGCTTTACACCACCAAAGGCAATCGCAAGACAAAACTTTGAACTTGTAACAAGTAACTACGATGACTCTTGCACGACCCCACAAAAAACAAAACTGCGTCCATACGAAGCAGTTGTGTACAAGTTGAAATAATACTTGCAACATTGTGGAAATGTGCTATTGACCAAAACAAAATAAAATAAAGGAACAAGCATCAAACTTGTTCCTTTTTTATTGTCACTTGGAGTTAATTAGTTGATTGATGTAGTCGGCAGGGGGTGTTTCGACATAGCAGACATAAGGTAGTTTACTTTCGTCCAGAGGATAAATCTTGACGGTAAGCTTACGCGTTTCTTTGTCAAAGACAACACAGTTCAATACCACAGTTGGCACGTACCCATCCTTTGTGACAACCACAGTTTGTGTGTGCCAAGCAGTGATGTTTTGGTCGTAACAGTTGGCCGGAGCGTCAATTTCGATAACTGGCGAGTTGCCGTTGTTGTCGCAAAAAAAGGTATTGCCACAAACGGTTACAACAGCATTGTGCACAGGATTGTTGTCCAAGTCCACGACAGTCACTTTGATAGCAGTCTTGCTTGTCGATACACCCACGTCGTTTGCTTTGTCGATTGCCGTCAACACTACCATTACCATTGACAAAATCACGATTACAATTGCTACATTTTTTAAGGTCGTTTTCATACGAATACTGTATTCATTGGTCCTATCCAATATGCCAGTTGAGTGTGTTTTTGATTCAAATACAATCAAAATTTGCGCTACCAAAAAAGCACGACGGATTGTCGTGCTTTTGGATTGTTAGTTTGTTTAGATTTGTTGGTATGTAATAACCAAATTATTGAAGTTTTTCGCCATCATTGATGTACAAAATACCAAGGGTGTTTGGTCCGCAGTGGGTTGTGATTGTGCAGCCAGCGGTTGTTTCCAACACTTCGTCAAAAATACCCCAAGACTTGACAATTTCGATAACACTTTCGGTAATGCCATCATCCATTTGGGTGTGGGTTACAAAACAGCGTTTTTTGTCTGGAGATGTGCATTGTTTTTTGACAAGATCTGCATACTTTGTAACACATCTTGCGTACTTGCCAATGAACTTGCTACCAACGCCCATTTTGCCACCTTTAACTTCGATGGTGGGCTTTAGGCTCATCAAATTTGCTGCATAGTACACCAAACTTGTGCAACGACCTCCCTTGTGAAGAAACTCCAGTGTGTCAATGATAAACGATGCACGAACAGCATCCAAACGAGCGGAAACATTTTCAACAATTTCTTGTGGAGCAAGGCCTTCGCCAACAAGGTCACAAGCGTACAAAACAAGCAGTCCTGTGCCAGTGGAAAGGTTGCGACTGTCAACTACATAAACATTTTGCATATTTTGCGCAGCACCAACAGCATTGCCGTGCGTTGCAGACATTTCGTTGGAAATATTGAAGTGGATGATAGCCTCGTAGCCTTCGTCAAATTGCTTTTGGAAGAACTCTTCGTACTCTACTGCAGAACAAGCGCCTGTTTTAGGAAGCTTTTTATTAGCCTTGTAGTAGTCGTAGATATCTTGTGGGACGATTGATACACCATCCAAGTAGTCGTTGTCACCAAGGGAAACGTGCAATGGGCAAATGCCAACATTGTACTTTGTTAAAAGTTCTTGTGACAAATCGCAAGTACTATCTGCTGTGATCTTAATTTTCATAACTAATTTTCTCCATTGTGAAAATACTAAAATTTACTCTTGAGTGACAATGACGTCTGACTTGTTTTTGCAACTTTCGCAACCTGTGCAATTTGCTTTGTCACAGTTGACAACTCGTCCAACTCCCACCACTGTACAGTTAGCTGGCACGTCACGCAGAACTACGGAGTTTGCACCCACCTTGACATTGTCGCCAAGCTTGATGTTACCAAGTACCTTTGCGCCTGCACCAATCACAACATTGTCGCCAAGCGTTGGGTGTCGTTTGTTGTGCTCCTTGCCAGTTCCACCAAGTGTTGCTCCTTGATAGATGGTACAGTTGTTACCAATTTCAGCCGTTTCGCCAATCACAACTCCATGACCGTGATCGATAAACAGATTTTTGCCGATTTTTGCACCAGGATGGATTTCGATGCCTGTGAAAAACCTTGTTGTGTAGCAAATTAGCTTTGCCGTGAAACGGAACCTGATTTTGTAAAAAAAACGAGCAATGCGATACCAAAACAGCGCGTGTACACCAGGGTATAGCAAAAATATTTCTATGCAACTGCGAGCTGATGGATCGCGTTGCTTGATTGACTTGATTAGTCCAACTTTCTTTTTCTTCATAAGCTAAAGCGGGATCCTCGCAAAAGATTATATTACAAAACGCAAAAAAATGTCAATCAAATTTTGCGATTAATCTACTTGTAGACAAAAGTTATTGAGTCAATATATGAATTTGATATAGTTTTGTTATGTATTTATTTTATTAACGTTACCCAAAATTTGCACTACATTGCCGTCAACAATAAGACCGCCTTCGTGCCACATTTGGTAAACTGGCAGTTTCAAGTCGGTAATGGCGCGCTTTGTACACTCATCTTGCAGGTCTGTTGCAAGGTAATGCACTTCCAAATCCAATCCTTTTACAAGACCAAGTCCGTGCCACAAACCATAGGTATCGTAGTCCTCATCAGGAGTAATATGGTAGCACTCAAGTTGCAACATTGCCCCTGCTGATGCACCCATTACTGTACCTTTGAAGTTTTTTACAGCGTCAGTTATGCCAAGTTTTTCCATCCAAGCGATGGCTTTTTCCGGCATACCACCAGTAAAAAACAATACGTCAGCATCTGCAATCATTGCAAGATAGTTTTGTGTTTTGTCAAAGCAGTTTAGCCAAGCAACATCCTGTTCAGCAAGGCCAAACGCCAAAAAAGGACGAAGGATGTTTTGGTATTTTTCGCCATTTGGTCCGTAGATAGTTTGCCAACTATCGTAATCCCACGCTTGAATTTCGCGAAAAGCAAGTGGCAAAATGAGTACCTTTTTGTCCGTCACGTAAGGGGCAACGTAGTCTTTTGCCCAGTCGCCATCAAAATTGTAGTAGTTAAGCAAGATGTTTGTCATTAGTACAATTCCACTCCGTTTTTATCCACAAACGCGTAGGCGATTTTATGTCCAGAAACAGGTTCGGAACCAATTTCGATAGCATTTTGTAACAAGTTTTTGGCATCAGCCAAACCTTTGCCATTGTTGTGGTACACTTCGCATAAGACACCGCCTTTTTTGACCTTTGAGCCAATGGCAACTTTCATAATTACACCAACGGAAAAGTCGATCACGTCCGCCTTTGTCATACGACCGCCACCAAGGTGGGTAACAGCGCGACCAATGTCTGCTGCGATCATGTGAGAAACATATCCGTCAGCTTGCGCAAAGACAACATCTTTTGTGCCAATTTCGAATTTTTCCGGATGCAAGATGTAGCTGGAGTCTCCGTGTTGCGCATCAACCATATCCGCAAACTTTTGGAGTGCCTTGCCACTGTCTATTGCATCTTGGAAGGCAACTTCGGCCGTTTGCATATCGTACTTGCCTGTTAGGCAAAGTAAACGCAATGCCACTTCTTTAAGTTCGTAGTAAAGACGGTTTTGCTTACCTTTGAGCACATCAATGATGCCCAAAACTTCCAAAGTGTTACCAACATGGTCGGAAAGTGGTTGCTCCATATCGGTAATGAGTGCACCCATTTGCTTACCAGCGCGTGTACCGATGGTAACCATCTTTTGAGCAAGCTCAAGCGCCATTTCCGCAGTGGGCATAAATGCTCCGCTACCGTATTTTACGTCAAGCAAAATTGTGTCAGCGCCAGATGCCAACTTTTTGGACATGATGCTTCCGCAGATAAGCGGCAAACTGTTGACTGTGCCCGTTACGTCACGAAGTGCATACATCTTTTTGTCAGCTGGTGCAAGATTTGCCGTTTGGCCAATAACTGCACATCCAACCTTTTTTACGATGGAGAAAAACTCATCTTCTGTTAAAGCTGTGTTGAAATTGGGGATACTTTCCAGTTTGTCGATTGTGCCACCAGTAAATCCAAGGCCACGACCGCTCATCTTGGCAACGTACACGCCACAGCACGCAAGGATGGGCGCAAGTGCCAAAGTTGTACTGTCGCCAATGCCACCAGTGGAGTGCTTGTCAACAACGATGCCTCCAAGGTGTGACATATCTACAATATCGCCACTGTGGAGCATTGCGTTGGTAAGATCAAATGTTTCGCGATCGGTCATACCATTGAGCACTATTGCCATGAGTAATGCTGATGCTTGGTAGTCGGGAATGTCGCCATTGGTAAAACCTTCCACAAAGAAGTTGATTTCTTCGGTGGAGAGCTCTCTTTTGTTCTTTTTATTTTCGATTATGTCAAGTATTGTCATAGTTGTACCTCGTTAGCGTTTTCGTAACAAGAGTAAAAAAACAGTTTACACCCAAAAATGCTTTGGCGATTGATTGCATAGTGATATTACAAAGATGTTTGTTACCTTTTTGCATCTGTTGCAAAAGCTTTATTACAACAAGTAATTATACCACCTTTGTAGGAACTTTTCAATACTTATGGCAAAATTTGTATGCATATAGTAGCAAATATTGCTGAAAAATGGCTGATAGATCAATTTTATTTCTCAAAGCAAAATGCACCCCAAATGTTGGAGTGCATTTCTTACCAGTCTTCGCTGATGTGAATTTTGATATCAGTATAAAACTCTTTGTACTTGTCCTTGAATTTTTGAGCATCGGTGCGGTCATCAGTGACGAGGGCGTCCGTTAGGTCCATTCCGTCATCGTCCATCATTTCCGATTGGCGCATAAGGTCGTACATTGTAGATTTTTTAGCCATAGTTTGCCTCACTTGTTAGTTTGCAAGATTATTGTACTTTGCAAAAAGAAATGTGTCAACAAAATTAGCACAAGTTGTTGGCCTGGAGTAGGTTGTCGATTTGGGTGTGCAAGTCGTCAAGAGTGCCGTTGTTGTCAATTTTGATGGTATAGTTATTAAATGCTCTTTGCTTTGACAAAATATCCAACACGTTTTTACGACTTACGTTGTCACGCTTGATTACGGAACTGATGCGACTTTCCACATCACGTTCTACAAGCCAAATTTGTTGCCAAGGGAAATCAAAAGCATCCAGCAAGGGGATTTCCACAAAGACGATATCTTGCGCTTGATTGACGCGCTCCAAAAGGACGTCTTTGATACGGTCAAAAAAGATTTGACTGTATTGTTTGTGTAGTTGTTCGTTTTGGAAAACAACACTACGAATTTTGGCTCTATCAAGCTCGCCGTTTACTACAAAGTCATCACCAAGCAGGTCCAGTACTTTTTGTTTCACTTGTGGATGTGTTGCAACTTCGCGAGAGAGTTGGTCACAATCAACAACAGCAAAACCCTTTTGACGAAGGTAGTTGCCAATGGCACTTTTGCCACTACCAATACCACCTGTTAGGGCGATGGCGTTACGCTTCATACAGGTTTTCCCCCTGCTCTGTTTGAGCAACCAATGGACAAAGGAGTTCCACTGCGCTTTCCATTTGCGATTTGACTATGCGTTTTACCTGTTCCGCTTCGTCAGGGTAGCAATCGACAATCAGTTCGTCGTGGATTTGCAGTACAATTTTGCTCTTGAGATTGGCGTCACGCAAAGCTTGATCCACTTTTAGCATTGCAATTTTCATTATGTCGGCCGCACTACCTTGCAAAGGCATATTCATTGCCGCGCGCTCACCAAAGCTACGCATATTGTAGTTGGATGATTTGATTTCTGGAATTTGTCTACGACGGCCTGTGATTGTGGTTACATAGCCATCACGTCGTGCTTGCTCTACGCAGTTATCCAAATAAGTTTTGATTGTTGGATATTTTTCGAAATACAGCTTGATGTACTCGCGCGCTTTGGGGACGCTGATTTTTGCATTTTGAGAAAGGCCGTAGTCGCTGATACCATAGATGATACCAAAGTTGACAGCCTTTGCCATACGGCGCATATCTGAATTGACAAGCGTAGTTGGGATACCCAAGATTTCACTTGCAACTGCCGTATGAATATCTTGTCCGTTACGATAACAGTTAAGGAGATTTTCGTCCTTGGAAAATGCCGCCAAAAGTCTGAGTTCAATTTGAGAGTAGTCCGCACCCACAAAAACGCCATGCTTGGACAAAAACAATTTGCGAATTTCCTTGCCAAATTCTGTACGAATTGGGATGTTTTGCAAATTTGGTTCGCTACTGGAAAGACGACCTGTTGATGTCAAAGTTTGGTTAAACGTTGTGTGCACCTTGCCATGTTTGATGCAAGGTTTGATGCCGTCCACGTAAGTGCCGACCAGTTTTGCAACCTTGCGATACTCCAAAATGGGTGCAATGATGGGGTGCTTGTCGTGCAAACTCTCCAAAATTTCGTTGTCGGTGGAGTAGCCACGTTGTGTTTTTCTACCGTGTGGTAGGAGCAACTTTTCAAACAAAATGCGAGAAAGTTGCATTGGGCTGTTGACATTGAACTTTTCGCCAGCAAGGTCATAAATTTGCTTGGTGAGATTATCCAGTTGTGCGTGCAAGTCTTTAGACATTTGGTCCAAAAGTTGAACGTCCACCTTGACGCCCTCCACTTCCATACGATACAAAAGGTCTGAAAGAGGTAGTTCGATATCTCTGTAAAGGTGCTCAACACCGTGATCGACAAGTTGCATTTGTAGCTTGTCCGCAACGGCGTAGATGCCTGCGCCAATTTGCTCGTATCCGTTAGCACCGCAAAGACTTTGTACGTCCTTGTAGGAGCGATACTCGACAAGGTACTGCATCAAACAAACGTCATGCAAAACATTGTTTATTACAAGACCCATTTCGTCAAGATTGTGGCGAAGCGCCTTTACGTCATACACGATTTTTGGCACATCGCTTGAAAGCAATGGAGCAATGATGGAGGAAAAAGTTGCGTCGTTTATTTCGTCAAGGAAACTTTCGGAAAGGTGCACTACATACTGCTTTGTGACGCTGTTGGAGAGGTAGGCATATGTGCCCACAGAGTGAAAGGCAAATTTGCCTTGTTGGAGAAAATCCGCCACCAGCTCTTCAAGTTGACTGCAAGTTTCCACTTGGATTGATTCCACTTGGATGTTTTGTGGAGTGGGCGCTTCGTCAAAGTTTAGTCGAGCAAGGATACTTTTGAATTGCAACTGCTCAAAGCGTTGTTTTACTTGTGTATCAAAGTTGGGCAGCGTACAAGCGTTGATGTCGTAAGTGATGTCGGCATTGGTAACGATGGTTGCAAGTTGGCGGCTGACAAAAGCCATTTGCTTGTCGTTTACAAGCTTATCCTTCAATGCGCCCTTTTGCTGGTCGATGTTGGCGTAAATGTTGTCGATATCGCCATACTTTTCCAACAGTTGCATTGCCGTTTTTTCGCCAACGCCTTTGACACCCGGGATATTGTCGGATGTGTCTCCTCGCAGTGCTTTGTACTCGATGATTTGTTTTGGAGTGAGATGGTAGTTTTCTTGCAAATAGGCAGGATCTACCCTTTCTACTTCGGTAACGCCACGCTTTGTCAAAAGCACTGTGACGTTATCGGATACAAGTTGCAACATATCGCGGTCACCTGAAATGATGATGCTTTCGCCATCAAAGTGGCTGCTGATTGTACCGATGATATCGTCCGCTTCGACACCTGCTTTTTTGACAACAGCAACCTTCATCAGTTGCAAGATTTCTTCTACAACTGGCATTTGTGCAGCAAGGTCATCTGGCATACCTTTGCGGTTGGCTTTGTAGTCGGCGTACAAATCCTTGCGGAAGTTGTGACCGCTCATATCAAAGGCGACCACAACCTTGTTTGGCGAGTAGTCTTGTATGCATTTGAGAAAGATATTCAAAAAACCGTACACAGCATTGACGTTGCGACCTTTGGTATCGCTCAAAAATGGCAAGGCAAAAAACGCCCTGTTCAATATACTGTTACCATCAATCAAGAGTAGTTTTTGTTTGTTCATAGTTCACCTTTTGTGTTTGCTTAGGTGCAAATTGTCTGTTAGGGTGCAAACTTTACAGTGTATGTATTTGTTATTCGTCAAATCATACACACATAAAAACGTTGCAAAATAGTTGTTTTTCGCCCTGTTTTGGGGCAATACTGCATACTATGCACGAAATAGTATATCAAAAATTGAAAAAATCTGGGGTTATTTGTGAAATTTGTTGCGTTGCAAGCAAAATTAGTCTTGTTTTGCTTTGGCACTATCCAAGATTGGTTTTAGGAATTGGCCCGTGTAGCTACCTTCCACTTGGCACACTTGTTCGGGAGTGCCTTGGGCAACAATTGTACCACCTTGGTCGCCACCTTCAGGACCAAGGTCAACGATATTGTCAGCAACCTTGATTACATCCAAGTTATGCTCGATAACGATAACTGTATTACCAGCAGAAACAAGTCGTTGCAAAATCGCAATGAGTTTTGCTACGTCGTGGGAGTGAAGTCCTGTTGTTGGCTCATCCAAGATGTACAACGTTTTGCCAGTAGAGCGTTTGGAAAGCTCCGTTGCAAGCTTGACACGTTGCGCCTCGCCACCAGACAATGTGGTTGCAGGTTGACCCAGTTTGATGTAGCCAAGGCCGACATCGTACAAGGTTTGAATTTTGTTTTTGATAGAAGAAATATTTTCGAAAAAGCCCACTGCTTCTTCCACTGTCATATCCAATACATCAGCAATGGATTTGCCCTTGTACTTGACGGCAAGCGTTTCGCGGTTGTAGCGCGCGCCGTGGCAAACTTCGCAAGGAACGTACACGTCTGGAAGGAAGTTCATAGAGATACGCAAAATACCGTCGCCTGCGCAATGCTCACAACGTCCACCACTGACGTTAAAAGAAAATCGGCCAGATTTGTAGCCACGCTCCTTGGCATCACTTGTGGATGCAAACAAGTCGCGAATTGCAGTGAACACGCCTGTGTATGTTGCCGGGTTACTGCGTGGGGTACGACCGATGGCACTTTGATCGATGGCAATGACTTTGTCCAAAAACTCAATACCTTCGATGCTATCGCACAGTACATCTTGCGGACGCGCGCGATTGAGTTTTGCAGAAAGCACCGGCAATATTACTTCGTTTACCAGTGACGATTTGCCACTGCCAGAAACACCTGTGACGACATTTAAGCAACCCAAGGGGAAACTTACGTCAATGTGATTGAGATTGTTTTTGTATGCGCCTTTGACCGTCAAAAAGTTTCCGTTACCCTGGCGCCTTTCGGTAGGTACAGGAATGAACAACTCGCCTGTGAGATACTTGCCTGTGATGGAGTTAGGACACTTTTTGACATCTTCCACAGTGCCAGCGCAGACAATTTCGCCACCATGAACACCCGCACCTGGGCCAACATCCACTACAAAGTCCGCTGCACGAATTGTATCTTCGTCGTGTTCAACAACAATCAAGGTGTTGCCAATATCGCGTAAGCGAGTGAGTGTTGCAATGAGTTTTTCATTGTCACGTTGGTGTAGTCCAATGCTTGGCTCGTCCAAAATGTACAATACGCCTGTCAACGCACTACCGATTTGTGTTGCAAGGCGGATACGTTGAGCTTCGCCACCGGACAGACTACCACTTGCGCGGTTGAGGGTCAAGTAGCTAAGTCCTACATCCACCAAAAACTTAAGTCGAGAGTTGATTTCTTTCAAGACCATGTGGGCAATTTTGCCCTTGGTTTCGTCCAGTTGTAGGTTTGTAAAAAAGTCCAAGGCCTTTACAATGGAAAGCTCGCCCACTTCCCAAATGTTTAGTCCACCAACTCGCACCGACAGAATTTCCTTTTTCAAACGTTTGCCGTTGCAGGTGTGACAGGGCTTGTCCACCATAAATTTTTCGTATTCACTGCGAGTCCAATCGCTTTTGCACTCGGCGTGACGACGTGTCATCATAGGAATCAAGCCTTCCCAAGTGGTATTAAATGAACGTCCGTCCTTGAGATAGCACTCCAGCTGCTCGCCACCATTACCATACATAACTGTATTGTACACCGATTTGGGCAGGTCTTTGACAGGTGTGTTGCCGTCAAAACCGTACTTGCGAGAAAGTGCGTCAAAAATCATACGCATCCAACTTGCTGCTCCAAGGTTAAAGCCTAAAAGTTTTACTGCACCACCGTAGAGTGATTTGCTATCGTCTGGGATGATCAAGCGTTCGTCAAACTCTTGCTTGAAACCCAATCCAAGGCAATCTGGGCAGGCACCAAATGGGCTGTTAAAGGAAAATGCGCGTGGTTCTAGCTCTTCGATGGTAAAACCACACTCGGGACAAGCAAACTTTGTGGAAAAGGTTGTTTCGACGTTACCATCATACACTACCACCAAGCCGTCGGCAAGTTTAAGTGCTGTTTCGACACTATCAGCAAGACGGCTGGACATATCCGGCTTGACAACCAAACGGTCTACAACAACGCTGATGTTGTGCTTGTTGTTTTTTTCCAGCTTGATTTGTTCGTCCAATGTATGCACAGTCCCATCCACCATCACGCGGACAAAACCTTGCTTTTTAAGTTGGTCGAACAATTTTTGATGCTCCCCCTTTCGGCCACGCACCACTGGTGCAAGAATTTGCAGTTTGGTGCCTTCTGGATAGGATGCAACGCGATCGCAAATTTGATCGACAGTTGTTTGACTGATTTCCAAACCACAATGTGGGCAATATGGCGTGCCTACGCGTGCGAAAAGCAGACGAAGGTAGTCGTAGATTTCCGTTACTGTACCAACAGTTGAGCGTGGGTTGGATGACGTTGTTTTTTGGTCGATGGAAATTGCAGGAGAAAGACCGTCGATACTTTCCACGTCAGGTTTGTCCATTTGACCCAAAAATTGGCGGGCATAGGAAGATAGACTTTCAATGTATCGGCGTTGGCCTTCGGCAAATATGGTATCAAAAGCAAGGCTGGACTTGCCACTGCCAGAAAGACCTGTGAACACCACAAGTTGCTCGCGTGGAATGGTCAAGCTTACGCTTTTGAGATTGTTTTCTTTTGCATTTACAATTTTGATTTCTTTCATAGTTGAATCGAATTAGCCGTTTTGATTATGTCTTTTGCGTTTGAGTTTTTCCAGCTGTTTCATCAGCTTGTTGACTTCTTCGCGCAGTTGAATTGCTTTTTCAAAGTCAAGTTGGTTAGCTGCCGTTTTCATACGAGCAGTTGTGTTTTCGATGGCACGCTCCAACTCCTTGATAGTCATGGTTTTCTCTGCCTTTTGGGTAATTTCCAAGGTGTTTTCTACGTGGTGCTCGATGGTTTTGGGCGTGATGTTGTGAGCGACATTGTATTGATGTTGGATATCTCTACGGCGGTTGGTTTCATCAATAGCACGACGCATACTGTCAGTAACAACATCGGCATACATAATTACTCGCCCTTGGGCGTTACGTGCTGCACGACCGATGGTTTGAATAAGCGATGTGTCACTGCGCAAAAAACCTTCCTTATCAGCATCCAAAATGGCAACAAGTTTAACCTGTGGCATATCCAAACCTTCACGCAAAAGATTGATACCAACAAGCACGTCAAACTCGCCCTTTTTGAGACCATTGACAATTTCCACGCGCTCCAGGGTGTCAATTTCAGAGTGCATATATTTGACTTTTACATCGTGACGCGAAAGGTACTCTGTCAAACTTTCCGCCATGCGTTTGGTAAGCGTCGTTACAAGCACCCTGCCGCCATCCATCGTGACTTTGTGTATCTCGCCAAGAAGGTCGTCAATTTGGCCTTTGACAGGGCGAACTTCCACTTGGGGGTCAAGTAGACCTGTTGGGCGGATGAGTTGTTCAACAACATTATCTGCGCGATCCATTTCGTAAGGCGCTGGGGTTGCCGATACGCAAATGAGTTGTCCAAGACGGCTGTCAAACTCGTCAAATGTCAATGGGCGATTGTCGAAGCTTGATTGCAATCTAAAGCCATAGCCCACAAGGTTGGTTTTGCGAGCGCGGTCGCCATTGTACATACCGCGAATTTGTGGTATTGTCATATGGCTTTCGTCAATAAAGGTGATAAAGTCATCTGGAAAGTAGTCCAAAAGTGTAAAAGGTGGCTGTCCACGCTCACGACCATCAAAGTAGCGTGAGTAGTTTTCGATACCACTACAATAGCCCACTTCTTGCATCATTTCGATGTCGTAGCTGACACGTTGTTTTAGGCGTTGACTTTCCACAAGCTTGTTTTGGTCGGCAAAAGCTTGCACTTCGGTGGCCATATCTTTCTTGATGTTGTCGATGGCCTTTTCCATCGTGACGCCTTCTACAACATAGTGGCTTGCAGGGAACACGAAAGCGTGCAAAAGCTTTGCAACAACATTGCCAGTTAGGGCGTCCACTTCGGTGATTTTTTCAATTTCATCCCCCCAAAATTCTACACGAATTGCATGATCGCTGTAGCTTGCAGGAAAGATATCAATGCAGTCGCCACGCACGCGGAAAGTACCACGGTGGAAGTCCATATCGTTGCGGACGTATTGGATGGAAATGAGTTTTTTGATGACATCCCTCGGGGAAACTTGGTCGCCCGGGCGCAAGGACAAACTCATTTTGTAGTACTCGCCAGGCGCACCTAAGCCGTAAATACAAGATACACTGGCAACGACAATGGTATCTCGGCGCTCAAAAAGTGAGCAGGTTGCGCTGTGACGCAGTTTGTCGATTTCGTCGTTGATGTCAATTTCCTTTTCGATGTACAAGTCGCGGGAAGGAATGTAGCTTTCTGGCATGTAGTAGTCGTAGTAGCTGACAAAAAACTCAACACGATTTTCCGGGAAAAATTCTCTAAACTCGTTGCAAAGTTGCGCAGCGAGTGTTTTGTTGTGACAAATTACCAAGGCAGGACGATTGACGCTGGCAATGATGTTTGCCATCGTGAAAGTTTTACCACTGCCCGTAACACCGCGTAGCACTTGCGTTGCCAAGCCATCGTTTAGACCTTGTGTAAGCTGTGCTATTGCCGTAGGTTGGTCGCCACAGGGCTGATATTTAGAGTGTAGAATAAACTTGTCTGCCATAGTACTTCTTTGTTATGCGTTCATTTTGTAAATTTCGTAAAGACCTTTCAAGCTGAGCTCGCGGTCAACGTAGTCAAAAACAGGCTCAACACCTTGGACAATTTGGGAAAGTCCGCCAGTTGCAATGATTTTTGTGTTGGCAATGCCTGTTTCCTTTTTGATGCGGTCAATCATATATTTGACTTGTCCAACCACACCAAAGATTACACCGCTTTGGATGGCTTTGGCTGTCGATTGCGCAACAGTTTTGGTGGGAGTTTCCAACTCGACATTGGGCAGTTTTGCAGTGCACTTGGAAAGACTTTCGATTGTCGACTTCAAACCAAGTGTGATTGCACCACCAATGAACTCGCGCTTTTCGTTGACAACGTTAAAGGTGGTTGCTGTGCCAAAGTCCACAAGGACAAATGGCGCACCATACTGCTTGTCCGCTGCAACGCAGGTAATGATGCGGTCGCTACCAAGTTCGCGTGGGAAATCGTATCTGATGGCAATGCCAGTTTTTACGCCTACGCCAACAATAAGTGGTTTTACGCCAAAAACGTAGTTGATAACGTTTGTAAAGGTGTAGTCCAGTTGGGGAATAACGGAAGACAAAATTGCGCCCTTGATGGACTTGACATCAATTTTTGCGTGGGACATAAGTTGCAACAAAAGTGCAACGTACTCGTCACTTGTGCGTTTTACGTCCGTGGACATTTTGAAGGAATTGGCAAGCTTGCCAGCTTTGTCAAAAAGACCGATTTTGATATTAGTGTTGCCGATATCTATTGCGATAATCATAGTTAAACCTCTTTATCCTTTGCATTTTCCCAAAGTGTTGCTAATGAATAATTAAGTGCCTTAATTTCGTCAAGGCTAATTTTATATCGATCGTCATATTCCTTCATGTATCGGAAAGCCGACCACTGAAATGCTTTTTCGGTATATCCCATTATTCTAAGCCTATTGACAGCATCATAAAAACCTTTTTCTCTTTCGGTAACATGGCGCACATCCACGAGCTCATCATTTACAAGCCTACCAACGAACCACGTGTTTGCCATTTTGGTTTCGGGGCTATATAAAATTCCTGACACGTAGTAGCAATCGGTGTTTTTGTCATACTCAATAACCGATAGGCGAAAACGTTCTCTATCAGAAAACAACTGACAGACGAGAGAAAAATCGTCGGTTTTGTATTTTGCCAAAAGAGTTTTAGATCCCGTCGTGTGCCTCTCAATGCTATAAAAATACTTTCCGTCAGGCGAGAATATCATATTTTCATCCTGACCACCGTCAATCTTCGAAAAGCGGAATTTCTTGACGAGCTTTAACGGCTCAAAAGAATAAACCGCCATTCTTCCATCGGTGGTTTTAACTACAAAAATATCGCCAAGTGGGGAAATAACTGCGCCGTATGCGTATGTAAGATCCTTAAACGTAGCAAGTTCTGCGCCATTTTTATCGTAAACGTACACAGTGGTACCCGTAAGGCCTATATCATATTTATCGTTGCCTATAAAAGTCCAAAATTTCTTTGCCATAGTTAGTCCTTTTCGTCATCCGACGGGGGATTTTCACGGGTTTGGTACTTTGCCACGAGGGCATCATATCTCTTTTGGTATTTCTCGGCTTTTGCCGCATCGTGAAGCGACTTAGGCGTTCTTCTACCTATGATGGAATAAAAAGCACCATCGCAAGAACTACCAGTAAAAACGCAATCAAGTCCTTTTTCCACGTTTGGAAGCTTTGCTTTCAGCCACGCAAACTGCTGAAAAGTGAAGAAGCTATCGGGAGTGTAGAATATCTTTAAGCCCTGCAATTTTGAAAGGATATCAAGATAGTATTCGCTTGGCTCATCCTTGACAATATCAAAGCGCAGTTCCGTGAGCTTCGGCATATCCAACACAAAGCTGAAATCTGCAACGTGCATCTTTGATACAAACGAAGAGCAACTGTTGCAACCAAAGAAACGGAGCATTTCAACCGAGCTACCACGAAAAACGGACATGTCCGAAATGCTATAATAATCGGTCATTTCAAAGCTACGGAGCTTGGTGTTTTTCTTCACATCCCAAAGTGTCGTTTGCTTTGTATTCCAATACATCATTATCGCATCAAGCTCGGTGCATTTTTCCAAGGGCGAAAAATCGAACACCTTATTATGCTTTGCACATAGATGTATCGAGCCGACAAAATCACAAATCAAGTTTATAACGTACTCAAACTCGTCCTGTGCTTCAAAAGCGAACGTAACGGCATAAGGCTTTGCTTCTCTTATGTACTCTGCAAACGCTTCGTGGGTGTAATAGTTTCCACCGGGTACTAATACGTCGTTGTTTTCTCCATCGACAAAAGTAATAAAAGCATCGTATTTTCTTTTGTAACGGTCGTGTGTCTTGTCGTCACCTACATATAACAATTTTCTCATAGTTAATCCTCCCCTTTGTGTTGCGCACCTTCCGCGCCAAGTTTAAGCCCTCTGCGGACACCCAGCACTACCAATGGTACACAGATGATGGAAATGAGATACTCGGGGATGATGTTGGAAACAAGCACTCCATAGATGAGAACAAACACGCCGTTGGTTGGCACTTGGTACAAAATGCGAGAAAGCTCCAACATTGTGAAAAATCCAACGGTGTTTGTGATGAGGCCAAACAAACTTGCCACTGCCATTGCAGTGATTTGGCGTCTGCGTGGAGTGGACTTTGCAGTCAACTTGAGCATAAGCCGATAAACCGCAAATGCAACTGTTGTCATCAGCACGCGTGGTGGAATGGTAACAAGCAACCAATATTGTGGGGGAAAGACCTGCCCCAAAAGTGCGCTTGGCATAATGAACTCCTTGATGAAAGATGCCAAGCCAAAAAATAAGCCGGAAAGGATGGCTGTTGACCACTTGTTTTCTAAAAAACAAAAAGATAAAGTAACCAGCAAAGCGACAGCGGCCATAGAAAAGCCGATGGGCAAAATACTGATTGCTCTATCTAACATCATTGCAACGAATATGGTTGCAAACATAATTGCTAATTTTGCAACGTTATATGCTTTGTTATTGTTTACCATAAAAACCTCAATTTCGCCCACGATGGGTGCGAATATCTTTTTTGGTAAAAGATAAAAATTTGGAGTATCGTTTGATTGCTCAATACGACCTGCATATATTTTACCACAAATATAAATAAATTACAATATTATTGCAAAAGTTTTTAGTGATTGGGTGGAAGAAGGCAAAAATGTTGTGGCACTACAAAAAAAAATTGCCTGCAACTTTTTACACAAAAGTTACAGGCGTTGCACTTTGTACTAATCTCCACGTTTACTGCAAATGAAAGTCAACCGCTTGCAATGTGTAGACTTCGTTTTGCACTACACCAAGCAGGTTTTTGGTTACTGCCACATTGTAGTAAAGAGTGACCGTTTTGAGTTCACGGTAATCATCGGAAATATTGTACTTGTTGAACTGCACAAACCAATCCTCCCCTTCGATGGTAAATTGCGCCTTTGTGCGGCTGTTTTCGTAGATACCCCAATCGGTGATATGGATAAATGCACGCTTTTTCAGAATGTCAGGATTGCTTTGTTCAAAATAGTATAGTTGCCATTGCGCAAAATCGGCGTTCCATACAACTTGCGCGTAGTCAACAGCAGTTTCGGTAACGCTCACTTCTACTACTGATAAAACAGCAACGAGCGCGAGAATTAAAACTCCTAAAACAGCAACAATTACAACAATTTTTTGATTTTTCGAAAGTTTGTTTTCCAGCACCTTTGAGTGCTCGTCAATTAGCTGCTCCTTTTGAACTAACTCGTCAACAGATACGTCAAAATAGTTTGCAATTCTTTGCAAGATTTCATTTGTTGGATAGGCCTTGCCTGTTTCGTATTTTGCAATCATTGAACGAGATACAAAAATTTCCAAAGCAAGTTTTTCTTGTGTTAGTCCACGAGATTTTCTTAAGTTGGTCAGTTTGTCAGCGAACATTGCTTTGCACTCTCCTGTCTGTTTTACTTGGGCATATTATACCACACGAGCAAGAAAAATTCCACAATAGTAATGTTCTTTTGCAAGGAACATTGTTCTTTTTGATAAAATGACAACAAAAAAGACATTGCAAGGAGCAATGTCATTTTGCTGTATATTAGTTTTACCGTATTATTCTTCAGCATCGTCATCATCGACGATGGGGTTGTAGAAAGCTGTAAGGACCTTTTCGATGCGGTCAAAAATTTGTTCTTTGCCACGCTTTTCCAGTGCAGAAACCGGGACGATGTTGTCCACACCCACCTTCAAAAAGTTGGCAATAGCGCGACATCTGTTTTTGACTTGACTCTTGGGGAGCTTGTCCGCCTTGGTGGCAACGATTGTGTAAGGCACATTGTTTTTGAAAAGGTAGTTGTACATTGTTACGTCGTCACGAGTAGGATCGTGGCGAATATCCACCAAGAAAAATACGTGTACAAGTTTTTGCTCTTTTGCAAGATATTTTTCTAAAAGGTCGGCCCATTTGAGTTTTTCCGCATCGGAAACCTTTGCAAAACCATAGCCGGGCAAATCGGCAAGCAAAAACTCTTCCGCAGAGTTTTCGTTTATAAAAAAGTAATTGATAAGACGAGTGCGTCCGGGAAGTTTGGATGTGCGCGCAAGCTTGGAGTCGTTTACAAGAAAGTTGATAAAACTTGACTTGCCAACGTTGGACTTGCCTGCCACTGCTATTTGAGGAAGATCGCTGACAATACAATCTTTGTACTGTGCAACCCCCTTTACATAACTTGATTTTTTTATTTGAAACATAAAACCTCGCGATCGAAGCTGAATTCGAAATTTGTTTTTGTTAATTGAAACGATAGCACCAAAACTGCAAGCAACATAAATTTTGTCTACACTTTGTGACAATTTTGCAGTAAAATGCCTGTTTCCGATATGCTATGCTTGTAATAGTATTCTAATTTTGGGCGAATTTTGTAGTTGTTTGACAATTTTAGCCTTTGCGGAGTTGTTCGATGGCGTCTTTGCGATCTTCCGCATTGAACACCGCAGAGCCTGCAACAAGCACGTCAGCGCCAGCTTGCACCACTGCACCACAGTTGGAAAAGTTCACTCCACCATCCACTTCAATCAAAACATCGGGGAAAAGTTCGCGTGCTTTGGCAATCTTTTGCAAGCTAACATCAATGAAAGATTGACCGCCAAAACCTGGCTCAACAGACATTACAAGTATCAAATCAAACATACCCTTGTAAGGCAGCAACGCCTCAATTGGGGTGTTTGGACGAAGGGAAAGCCCCACCTTTTTGCCACAATTTTTGATAAGTTCTATTGTGCCAACAACGTCATCGGTTGATTCCACATGAAAGGTAATGATGTCCGCGCCAGCTTTAGCAAACTGCTCAACGTAGCGTTTGGGTTCGGTAATCATCAAATGCACGTCCAAGGGCAACACAACGCATTTGCGAAGGCTTGCAACAATGGGCATACCAAATGTCATGTTTGGAACAAACACGCCGTCCATGACATCACAGTGAATCCAATCGGCACCGCTTTTGTGTAGTGACTTGCACTCCTGCTCAAGACGAGCAAAGTCGGCCGTAAGTATTGATGGGCTAATAAAAACTTTTTTCATATTTTCCTTTTTGGGTCCATACGGACAAGTGATAAATCTAAAGCTAATATTTTACGTCAAAAATTCGCCCTTCTGTGGCTATCAAAACTATTTGATGTGCAACAGCAACTCTACTGAAAAACGATAACTTGTTTTTTTGTGCAAGCTTATTTTTGACAAACTATTTTAGTATTGACGTTTTTCCGCCTCTTTTAAGGCGTTGTATTCCTCGACATAGCGGTCGTAACGACCTTTACAAAGAGTGCCTTCGGCAACCGCCCTTTTGACGGCGCAATCTGGCTCTACTGTGTGAGTGCAGGATGTAAACTTGCAATCGTGAGAGATTGTTACAAAGTCATCAAGGTACAGACGAAGTTCGTCCGAGCGGATACCATTCAAGTCACACAGAGAGAAACCGCAAGTATCCACAACATAACCGTCAAACACCTTGTGCAAGCTTGAGTGACGTGTTGTGTGTGTTCCCCTGCCGGTTTTTGCAGAAAGTCCGCCAACTTGGCCGTTGAGTTCTGGTAACAAGGCATTCAAAATGGATGTTTTGCCAACCGCAGATTGACCAGCAAAGCACACCACTTTACCTGCTATGTAGTCCTTTAGTTGCAAAACGCTTTCGTCAAAAGCGGATATTGCAACAATGGGGGCGATTTTGGAATAGTTTTCTTGCACAAGTTGCAATGCGTTGTTTTCCAAATCGCACTTGTTTACCAAAATTATCGGCTGGATTTGCTCTTGAAAACAGTTGATTAGCACCTTGTCAGCAAGGTACAAGTCTGGGCTGGGCTCGCTTGCCAATGTCAAAAAGCAAACGTCCACGTTGGCAATTTCTGGACGATGTAGGCGGTTTTTGCGAGGCAAAATTTCTGTGATTACGCCTTTGCCCTTGTGCAGGTCTTCAAACTGCACTTTGTCGCCAACAAGCACGTCAGCGTCTTGAAAACGAAACTTTTTCGGGGAAAAGCAGGTGTATTTTTTGTCGTTGCTACGCACTGTAAAAACGCCACCAACGGCCTTTACAACGATACCTGTAAGGATGTTTTTCATTGCTTGTCCTCCAAGTAGCGTCTGCGTAGTTGACCGCAAGCACCTTCGATATCCTGACCCATAGTTCTGCGACGAGTTGCTGATACGCCAAGTTTTGTGAGATACTGCAAAAACTTTTTGAGAGCGTTTTCGCTCGTACCTTTTAATCCCGTTTCCTTGACAGGGTTCAAGGCGATTATATTTACGTGGACAGAAATACCGCGCAAAAGCGATGCGAGTTTCAAAGCGTGAGAGTAGCTGTCATTTTGGCCGTCAATCAAGGTGTACTCAACAATGACGCGTCTGCCTGTTTTTTCAAAATAGTTTTTGCAAGCATTGACCGCATCCTCTACCGAATAAGCATTGGTAATAGGCATGATTTGCTTGCGTTGGTCATCAAAAGCATTGTGCAAACTTAAAGTGAGATTCAACGCAAAGTCCATTTCCGCAAGTTCTTTCATCTTGGGCACGACACCACAAGTAGAAAGAGAAATGTTTCTTGAAGAAATGTTGATGCCCTGCTCACTTGTTACAAGATGCAAAAACTTGATTACATTGTCAAAGTTGTCCAGCGGCTCTCCACTACCCATCAAAACGATGTTTGTGACGTAGCGGTTTTGTCCATCGCCAAGGGCATTGACGGAAAGCACCTGTCCCAAGATTTCGCCTGCGGACAAATTGCGCACCAAGCCACCAATGGTGCTTGCACAAAATTTGCAACCCATACGACATCCAACTTGGCTTGATACGCACAAAGTGTTGCCGTACTTGTATTTCATCAATACCCCTTCAATCACGTTGCCATCGTACAATTCAAACAAAAACTTTTGTGTGCCGTCAATTTTGGATGTCAAAGTTTGCACTATCTTGGCAGAAACGGCAACACAGTTTTGTTTGAGTTGCTCGCGCAAAGATTTTGATACATTTGTCATGCCGTCAAAATCTACCGACTTTGTGAGCCAACCGAAAATTTGCTTGGCAACAAAAGGCTTAACGTTGTAGTTAGCCGTTAGGTAGTCGGTCAATTCTTGAAGGTTGTAGTCTTGCAAAAGTATCATTTGTTATTCCTTGCGCTCAAGTACTGCCACAAAAAAGCCTTGAGTATTGTCTTTGTGTGGCAAAAATTGATATGTATTGCTTCCGTTTGCACTTGGGTATTGTGGTAAAACAATAGTTCCAAGAGTAAAATTGGGGTTGTTTTTCAAAAATTTACGGATATTTTGGCCGTTTTCGTTGTCAAAAACTGTGCAAGTGGAGTATACAAGTCGTCCCCCCACCTTGACATATTTGGAGCAGTTTTGCAAAATGTCTTGTTGCAGTTTCATAAGGTTGGATATATCCAAACTTTCGCGAAACAGCTTGATGTCTGGACGATTGTTCAAAACTCCAAAGCCGCTGCAAGGCACGTCACACAGCACAGTATCAAATGCGTTTTCAAAAGGAGGGTAAAACTCGGTCATATCTTGCGTGAGAGTGGAAATTTGCACCCCCATACGACTTGCATAAGCATTGATAAGCTGTACGCGGTGTTCGTGAACGTCACAAGCAGTAACTTGAACATCCGGGCGTAGTTGTTTGAGATAGACAGCCTTGCCACCCGGAGCGGAGCAACAATCCAAAAAGTTACCTTGGCAACCATTTGCGCAAACGTGAGCTATTGCCATTGAAGACAAACTTTGCACTGTAAAATTACCATCCAACGCTGGCAATTTGCCTGTTAGATAAAATGCGTCTTCAAATGGGGTAGGCTCTGCGTGCAAATTGTAGGTTTGCTCCACTTTTTGCGCGTCAAAGCCCTTTGTAAAGCGTGCTGTTGTGCGGTTTTCCGCAACAGTGGATGCAATTTGAAATGCAACATCCTTGCCGTAGTCCTTGACAAGCTTTTTCAAGGCCCAAAGTGGATAGGAATACCTAACAGAAACGTTTTCAACTTCGTCCGTTGGATAGTCGTCAAATGCCTTTATTGTTTTGGTAATACTTTTCAAAGTGGCATTAACAAAGCCAACAATACGCTTGTCTTCGGTAACTTTGGCAAGCTCGGCAATATCGTTTACCACAGCATAGTCAGGAATAGACAGTTCCATCAAGCAGTATGCGCCAATTTTTAGGCACAGTAAAGTGTCGCCTTTGGGCATCTTTTTGACATACTTGGAGATGATGTACTCAAGCTTGATGTCGTTGTCCAACACGCCATAGACAATTTTGGTAATAAGGGCTTTGTCTTGAGCTTTGCAAAAATGCAATGTACGATTGAGCGCAATGGAAGAAAAAGCGCGTTCGCCATACACCTGTTGTAAAGTTGTAAAGCTTTTTAGAAATGCATTGTTCATCACTCACCCAAAATTTCGCCAACAGTAAACTTTTTGCCGCACAAAAATGCGTTGATGTCCATCGCCTTGGAGTTTTCTGCTTGCAATCGAGTGATGTGCACTGCTTTGCCATCGCCACACATTACTGCAACAGATTTTTTGGCGCAAAGCACCACTTGTCCTGCAACGCCATCAAAAGTTTGATCGCATGGGCGAAGAGCATGGATTTTGAGACGTTTACCGCCCCAAGTTGTCCACGCAACTGGGCTTGGATTCAATGCGCGTACAAGGTTGATGATGTCAACACTTGGTTTTGTCCAATCAATTTGTTCCATTTCGGCAGTAATTTTGCCAGAAAAAGTTACCAAACTTTCATCCTGTGGAGTAAAAGTTACATTGCCACTTTCGATGAGATCCAATGCCTCGATGATGGCATCTGCGCCCAACTGGGAAATGCGCTCAAACAATTCGCCATTTGTTTCGTATGGTAAAATATCAAGGGACTTTTTGACAATCATATCTCCAGCATCCACCTTGCGAACAGTTTGCAAAATGGTAACACCTGTTGTTTTGTAACCAAGTAGCACTGCGTATTGGATGGGCGCTGCGCCACGCAAATCAGGCAACAATGAGCCATGGATATTGATGATGCCGTGGGGGGCGATGTCGATCACTTCCTGCGACAAAATTTGTCCGTAGGCAGCTGTTACCATGATGTCTGGTGCAAGATTTTTGAGTGTTTCTACACCATCGCGAGAGATTTTTTCAAATTGGTAAAGTGGTATGTTGTGTGCAAGAGCAAATTTTTTGACAGCACAAAACTCCGTCTTGCCACGTGCACCAACTTTGTCCGGCTGACAAACGCAAGCAACAACGTCGTGTTTTTGTACTATTTTTTCCAGTGCTGGCACGCCAAAATCCGGCGTACCCAAAAATACAATTTTCATTTTAGCCTCGGTCAACAATCTTTTTAATCATTTTGTCAGCAAACAAAATGCCATCCAAGTGGTCCATTTCGTGCAAGAAAACGCGCGCAAAGTAGCCTTCGGCGTGCAAAGTTTGCTTGTTGCCGTGTCTGTCGAAGTATTCGATGTCAATCACTTCGGGGCGAGCAACCAATCCGCGGAAGCCTTCCACTGACAAACAGCCTTCGTTGTCTACACAACGGCCTTTGGACTTGACAAGTTTTGGATTTACAAGTTCGTACTGATCTTCTTCCCACTCGACAATGGCAACGCGTTTCAAAATGCCTACCTGTGGAGCTGCAAGGCCAAGACCTTCGGCATGATGGAGTGTTTGCCACATATCATCAAGCAGTTGATGAAGTTTTTCATCAAATTTTTCGACAGGGCGAGATACCTTTTTGAGCAAGGGATCCCCCATTTTTACAATGTTTCGTAGAGCCATATGTTACCTCAAGAAAGATTTTGCGGATTGCGTTCCACAAAAATATGTACTGAATTTTTTGTCTTTAGGTCGCAAATTTCGTAAATTTGCGGGAGAATATCATCAAGTTGCAACTTGTCCAATTTCAACAAAATCTGGAAACGGAATTTCTTTTCTGCACGTTTCAATGGACAACGCATTTTGTCCATATAGAAAAATGCTGTTGGATTTTTTTCCTTCAAGTTACAAAGATGTGCATACTGCGCGGTAAGTTGGTCAATGCACTCCTTTTCCTTTTCGCCTTGGTACAAAATACGTACAATTTCCGAAAAGGGTGGGAATGATGACGCTTGGCGCAGGTTGATTTCGTGTTTGTAAAAGCCCAAGTAGTCTTGCTTGGATGCAAACTGCAAGCAGTAATGCGTTGGTGTGTAAGTTTGTAGCACTACCGTACCCTTGTCCTTGTCACGTCCGCTACGGCCTGCAACCTGGGTAATCAGTTGGAAAGTCCTTTCGCAAGCAAGGTAGTCGTCGTGATACAAGCTTTGATCGCCATCCAAAACACCAACAAGGGTAACCTTGGGGAAATCATGACCTTTGGCTATCATTTGTGTACCAACAAGGATTTGCGCTTCTCCTTTACCAAAAGCTTCCAGGATTTTGCCGTGACTTTCCTTGCTTTGGGTGGTATCAGCATCCATACGCAATACTTTAGTACCTGGAAAAAGCTCGTTTAGTTGCTCGACAATTTGTTGAGTACCGATTTTGCCCATACGGAAACTTTTTTGTTTGCACTGTGGGCAGGTATCCAAAATGTAGTAGCGTTTGCCACAGTAGTGACACTTGAGCATATTGTCTTCGCGGTGTACTGTAAGACTCACATCACAATCGGTACACTTGGCAACGTAGCCACACTTGGTGCACATCATAAAGGAGGAGTATCCACGTCTATTCAAAAACAACATTGCTTGGTTGCCTTTTTGCAAAGTTTCTGCAAGGCGTTGTTTTAGGACGTTGGAAAAAATATCCTTGTTGCCCATACGACGCTCCATTGCCATATCTACAATTTCCACTGTGGGCAAAGAACGTTTGTTGATGCGCTCTGGCATGGAAATCAGTTGCAAATTACCTCTTTTGGCTTGGTAGAAGCTTGCAAGACTTGGCGTTGCGCTACCAAGCACAAGCAATGCACCGTTTTGCTTTGCACGCTCGGTGGCAACTTCAATTGTGTTGTAGCGTGGGTTAAAGTCGGATATATAACTGCCATCGTGCTCTTCGTCAATGATGATTGCGCCAATGTTATCCAGTGGAGCAAAAACTGCACTACGCGCGCCAATAGCAATTTGAACTTCGCCATTTTTTAGTCGTAGCCACTCATCAAAACGCTCGCCAACGGAAAGTCCGCTGTGCAAAAGAGCAACATTGTCACCAAAGCGGTTGCGCAGTTGACGTAGCATATTGGGTGTCAAGGAAATTTCCGGCACGAGCATAATGCAGGATTTTCCTTCAGCCACCAGCTTTTCGATGATGGTTAGGTACACTTCTGTCTTGCCGCTTCCTGTAACGCCGTGCAAAAGATACTTGCCTTGACGGTTTGCAAGGATTGCATCCACTGCGTTTTGTTGCGCTAAAACAAGGTCATGCTTGGGTTGCTCTGTCTGCGCCAAACCTTTGTATGGAGTGCGCTTGATTGTGATTTCGTGAACGTCCACCAATCCCTTTTTAACAAGAGCTTTCAATGCGCCGTTACCAAAAAGGTTATTTAGCTTTTCGCAAAGGGTCGCACCATTTGCGTGCAAAAAAGTCACCAAATCCCTTTGCTTGGTGGCATTAGGTTTTAGTGACGAAAGAATTTCGTCCAAATTGGCGTTTGTCAAAACAGCCTGCTTTTTTGTTAGCTCTTTGACACGATTGCCACGCATTTCCGCAGGAATAAACAGTCGCAAAACGTCCACCCATTTGAGGTGGTACTCCTTGCGCATAAAAGCACCAAGTTGCAACAGTTCTTGAGAGATTACGGGGTAATTGTCCAACGGACGAATGATGGTTTTGAGTTTTTCTGGTGGGCAATCGGTTGTGAGTTTTTCTTCTACAATGTAGCCTTCCGTTTGTCTGTTGGCAAAATTGACTAACACCCTTGATCCAACGGTGTAGCCTTGACCTTCGTAGTCAAATATTCTATCCACTTCGCTTGCGGAAATATCTACAATTACAGAATAAATCATTTACCTATTGCCTTGTTGAGAATTATGTTAGCAACTTCCGTCTTGGTAAGTTTGGGATAGTCAGTGTGACCGTCCGCTGTGATGAGAGTTACCACATTAGTGTCACTGCCAAAGACGTCGTTGTTTTTTACGTCGTTAAGTACGCACAAATTTGCGTTTTTCTTGATCAGCTTTGCTGTTGCGCTTTGTAGACCATTGTCCGTTTCAGCAGAAAATACGCACAAAAATTTGTCACCCTTGATTTGGCCAACTTTTGCTGCAATATCTGGGTTTTTGACAAACTTGATGGTTAGATTTTCCGTTTTGATTTTACTTTCGGAGAAATTTTCCGGACGATAGTCGCAAGGCGCACCAGCCATAATGATGATGTCGTGGTCGGCAACTCGAGAAAGTGTTTCGTTGTACATATCGAGAGTTGTGACTACATCCACAATGGTTGCACGATTGTCCAATGTGACAGAGTGTTTTCCTAAGACTACAGTAACTTCCGCCCCACGATTCAATGCCTCGTGCACAATTGCTGCCCCCATCTTACCGCTGGAAAAGTTTGTGATGTAACGAGCGTCATCCAATTTTTCCATAGTTGCGCCACAAGTTACAAGCACCTTTTTACCCTCCAAGTCGTACAATGGACACAAGAGTTTTTCGCAGTAGTCAACAATTTCCTCTGGCTCGGCCATACGACCATCGCCAACGTCACCACACGCCAAAAAACCACTACCAGCATTGACAACGTGTACGCCACGATCTTTCAATGTGTTCAAATTAGCGTTGAAAGAGTCGCTTTTGTACATATTGGTGTTCATTGCAGGGCAAATTACCACAGGCGCTCTTGTTGCCATCAGCGTTGTGGAAAGCATATCGTCAGCAATGCCAAGTGCATACTTGCCAACGATGTTTGCCGTTGCGGGACACACAAGGAACAAATCGGCTTTTTTTGCAAGGGAAATGTGCTCCACTTCCCAATGGTCAGGGCGAGCAAACATATCAGTTACTACTGGGCGGTTGGACAATGTTTCAAATGTCAAGGGAGAAACAAACTCCGTGGCGTGAGCCGTCATGATGATGTCAACATTGGCGCCCAACTTTTTGAAAGAGCGCACCACTTGACATACCTTGTACACTGCAATACCGCCAGTGATACCTATTACGATGTTTTTACCAGTTAGTTTCATTAGTCTTTGAGTTCTGTTTCGCCATCAATAAACTCGTTAGCAGCAGTAGAGATAGCTTTGAAGTTTTGTGGGTTATCAGGGTTGTTGTTGAGTTGCTTTGCGCGTTTTGCAATAACACAGCAGAGTGTGTACTTGTCGCCAGCTTTAGCTGTCAATTTGTCGATAGAAGGTTTGTTTACCATAGTGAGTTATCTCCTTTCTTTCAAAATATCAATGATTTCAGATACTGCACGATCTACGTCGTCGTTCATAATGCAGTAGTCATATTTGTGACGTTGAGCAAGCTCCAACTTGTTGCGAGCCATACGGATTTGGATCTTTTCTTCCGACTCGGTGCCACGCTTCTTCAAGCGTTCGTAGATGGCTTGTTCACTTGGTGCCTCGATAAAGAACAGAATACTATCGGGGTAGTTTTGTTTTACTTGCAATGCGCCGTTTACTTCAATCTCCAAAATGACATCCTTGCCAAATCTGAGCATATCCAAAACAAACTTTTTGGGGGTTCCGTAGTAGTTTTCGAAGTGTTGATCGTACTCCAACAGTTCGTTGTTACGTACCATTTCCAAGAAAGTTTCCGTAGATACGAAGAAGTAACTGCGATTTTTGCGTTCGTTAGGTCTTGGGGCTCGAGTGGTTACAGATCGGGACATAATCAAATCTGGCATTTGCCTCATAAGTTCTGCACAGATTGTTCCCTTGCCTGCACCACTTGGTCCGGAAATAATAATCAGTTTACCTTGATTGTTTTGTTCCATGATGTATTTTCCTCTCGTTTGTATATTTGTTTACTCCAAGTTTTGTACTTGTTCGCGTATTTTTTCAATTTCGTTTTTCATTGCCAAAGCAACATTTGTAAGTTCCAAGTAACTGGATTTACTGCAGATTGTGTTTGTTTCGCGGTTGAATTCTTGCACCAAAAAGTCAAGTTTACGACCAACCGGTTCGTCCAGTGCCAAAATCTCACGCGCATGAGCAATGTGGCTGGTAAGACGAGTGATTTCCTCGTCGATACAAGATTTGTCCACAAAAAAACACACTTCGTTGGCGAGTTTGTTTTGGTCCAGTTCCACACTTTGCAATGCTTCTTGAATGCGATCTGCCAATTTTTCGCGGTATTGCTCGGCAACTTGTGGGGCATACTGCTTGACCTTGGCCAGCAAGCTTTCCACAGTGGCGATTTTGTTGAGCAAATCTGCACGAAGTTTGTTACCTTCCACTTCGCGCATAGCGTTGAGATTGGCAACGGCCAACTCCACTGCTTGGGCAAGCATTTTGCGGATTATTTCTTGGTCGTCTTCCGCCTGTTCGAGAGTCATTACTTCTGGACTCTTGATAAGCGAGTTGATGGAGAAATCGTTACGAAGTTGTGGAAAAGTCTCCACAAGTTTTGCAACGCTATCAACGTAACCTTGAGCAAGTGCCATATCAATGGTAACAACTTTGCTTGTGTCAGCATCCAGTTTGTAGTTGATGAACACGTCTACGTGTCCACGAGAAAGCCCCTTGGTAAGTCCACCACGAATGATGTCCTCGTGAGCGATAAACGCACGAGGAATTTTGGTGGAGATATCCAAGAAACGATGGTTTACACTTTTAAGTTCGACGGTAAGCTCTCTGCCATCCAATGCGACAACGGCCTTGCCGTAACCAGTCATACTTTTCATAGTTACTCCGTTTTTGAGGTGAGTTATTTCTTATAGTGTTTCGTAATTTGACGAACACTTGATTTGTTGTTTTGTCTGCGCATCAACATTTACCGCCTTTAAGTAATGCTACTTTTGATTTTGCAAGCTTATGCGCGAAACTTCAGTGCTTTTTGCGACTCTTACAACTGTTTATTATAACAGTTTTTGCTGTATATTTCAATAAAAATGATAATTTTGTTGCGAGTTTTCACTTATGATTGCAAAAGTTGTTGGAAAGCTTGCTCATCTATGATTTCGATGCCAAGAGCCTGCGCTTTTGCAAGCTTGCTACCAGCGTCAGTGCCAGCGACAACAAGGTTGACAGTTTTGGATACAGACGATGCAATTTCGCCACCATTTCGCTCAATAAGTTTTTGTGCTTGACTACGTGTAAAGCTCATTAGACTACCCGTCAATACGACCTTTTTGCCAGTAAATACACCTGTTTTTTCTTCCACTTGATAGGTTGGGTTGATGCCAATATCCTTCAATCGAGAGATGATTTGCATATTTTCGTTTTCGGCAAAGTATTGCACGATACCCTCGGCTACAACATCACCAATGCCATCAATTTGGGTAAGTTCGTCGGCGGTTGCCTCTGAGAGAGCGTCAATACTGCCGTACTTAGCAGCCAAGTCTTTCGCAGTTACACTGCCGACATTATCCAAACCGAGTGCAAAAATGAATTGCGCAAGTTTTACATTTTTGCTTTCCTCAATAGCACGCAAAACATTGTTAACCTTTCTCTTTTCTTTTTGGGCTTTTGCCTTGAATCCATCAAGAGTTGAAAGTTGCTCTGCTGTTAGCAAATACAAATCGGCAACGGAAGTAACGCCCAAATTGTCTACCAATGCACCGACAGTTTTTTCGCTAATGCCATCGATATCGCAGGCGTTTTTGGAACAGTAGTGAGTTATGCGTGCCACAATTTGTGGACGGCAACGGCTTGCGTTTGTACAGAAAAGATGCGCGCCAACTTCCGTCAATGCACTACCACAAGCAGGGCAAATTGTTGGCTTTGTGATGGTTTCGCCACCATCTTCCGCTGCGCCAAGCACCTCAGGAATAACATCGTTACTGCGACGGATGAAAACAAGGGCATTTTTGTGCAATTTTTTGCGAGTGATATCGCCAAAGTTGTTCAAAGTTGCGCGTTTGATTGTTGCACCACAAAGTTCCACTGGCTCAAGCAGGCCTATTGGCGTAAGCTTGCCGGTGCGACCTACTTGCCAATCGACATTTTTCAATGTGGTTGTTACCTGTTCGGCATCAAACTTGTAGGCAACTGCCCATTTGGGGAATTTGTCGGTGTAACCAAGTTCTTCGCGAAGAGCAAAGTTGTTGACCTTGATTACAACACCGTCAATCAAAAAGTCCAAGGAGTTACGCATCTCGCCAATTTTCTCGATGATGGCGCGGATTTCCTCAAAGCTGCGAGCTGTTTCAAACACAAAATTTGTGAGCATACCGCAAGACTTCAAAAAGTCCACAAGCTCGCTTTGGCTCTGGCAATTTAGGCCTTCACTAAAGCCAACAGAGTAGAAAACCACATCCAAGTTGCGTTCTGCCGTCACCTTTGGGTTAAGGTTGCGGATAGCACCTGCTGCAGCGTTACGCGCATTTTTCAACGTATCGTTAGGATGTTTTTGATTGTGCTTGTTGAGTTGCGAAAGTTTCATTATGCCTTCGCCTTGAAGTTCGCAAATGCCATCAAATGGAATTGTAAGGGGCACTGTACGAATTGTTTTAACCTGCTCGGTAACATCTTCGCCCACTACACCGTTTCCACGAGTGGATGCACCCACCAAAACACCATTTTCGTAGGTGGCGTTGATGGTTAGTCCGTCGTATTTGAGCTCAACGGAAAACTCCACTTGTCCAAGCTCCTTTTGCACTTTGCCAACCCACTCGCTGAGTTCGCCAAAACTTTGCACTTTGTCAAGACTGTACAAACGTTGACGATGAGTGTGTTGCACAAAATTTTTGAGTGGTTCGCCACCAACACGTCTTGTGGGACTGTCGGGTAATACCACGCCTGTTTGCTTTTCCAACAACACAAGTTGATCGTAGAGTGCATCGTAGGTGGTATCAGGTACGGTTGGGTTGTCCAACACGTAGTACTCGTGCGCCCAAGTATTTAGTTGTTTTACCATTTGTTGCATTGTCATAGCTTGGTAACACCTTTGTTGAGAAATGAAAATAGTTATTTGTGGAAAAATTCCACTTTTTTGTGCGTATCAAAAGCATTGTTGTGTAGTTGTGCAAAGGACAAGTATTTTACCATTTTTACACTTTTGTTACACTACTTTTCGATAATTTTTAGTGGAGCAAAACGGATGTTCAGCGACTTTTTGCCGACAGTTTCAAAAATGACATCGGCAATGTCGCCAGCTAAACGCAAAACCATACCTTTGCCAAATGTTGCGTGCTCGACCATTTGACCTACTCTAAATTGCTTGATTTGAGCAGTTGTCTTGCCTGTATTCAACGGCTTTTGAGTGGGTTGCAAGTTGAGTTTGTCCAAATAGCTGTCGTCAGCCAGTTGCCTTTCAGTGGAAGGCGGACGAACTGGAGTTAGCATTTGCTGCACTTCCGTAAAATATCTGCTTGCCAAAGTGTACTTGCGTTGTCCGTACATAAAGCGTGAGCTTGCACGAGTGATATACAATCTGTCTTCTGCTCGAGTGACAGCAACATACATAAGTCTGCGCTCTTCTTGCATACTAAGTGCCGAATAGGTCGCTCGAGAAGTGGGAAAAATGCCGTCTTCCAAACCTACTACAAACACCGTTTTATACTCCAAGCCTTTGACAGCGTGGATGGTCGCAATGGTAACATAGTCACCGTTGTTGGCTTCGTCAATGTCAGCAACAAGGCTAACACTTTGTAGGTAGTCGGACAAGTCTGCGCCAGGGTCGGAATTTTGAAAATCAATCACCGATTGCTCAAATTGGTCGATGTTCAAAGCCCTATCTTCTTCGTCCATGTTGTTGTAAACACGGCGAACATCCAAAACATCCAACAATACATGAACAAACTTTGCAACGGTTGTCGTTTTTGCCAGTTGTATCATTTCGTCAATGAGTTTGTAAAAATCCAACAGCTTTGCACGAGTGGGCTTGTTGAAAATTTCCAAGTTGCGCTCGTCAGAAATGACATCTATAATGCTCATGCCGTAGTCAGCGCAAAGCCCAGAAAGCTTGCTCAATGTCGTTTCGCCAATGCCACGCTTAACTGGCACGTTGATTGCACGGAAAAATGCTTCGGAGTCGGCAGGGTTGTTTACAAGTCGCATATATGCAAGGATATCCTTGATTTCCTTGCGCTCAAAAAACTTGAAACCTCCAAACACCTTGTATGGGATGCGGTTACGCATCAGCTCCTGCTCGAAGGAACGAGAAAGAGCGTTGATACGCATCAAAATGGCAAAATCACGATAGCGATAGTTGCCGAGATAACGCAAGTTTTTGATTTGTTCACAAACATAAGTTGCTTCCACACGCTCGTCACTTGCAGAGTAAATTTGTGGTTTTACGCCAGCAGAGTTGTCGGTGAAAAGAACCTTTTCGTAACGATTTGGATTGGTGGCAATGATGTTGTTTGCAACCGTCAAAATTGCCTTTGTGGAGCGGTAGTTTTGTTCCAACTTGAAGATTTTGCAATTTGCAAAGTCTTGTTCGAACTTTTTGAAGTTCATGGGGTCTGCGCCACGCCAACTGTAAATGGATTGATCATCGTCACCTACAACAAAAATGTTGCCATGCTCTTGGGCAAGCATCTTGAAGATTTGGTATTGCACCTTGTTGACGTCTTGAAACTCATCAATCAATACAAATTGGTATCTATCACGATACTTTTGCAAAATTTGAGGATTTGTGGAAAAAATCTTGTGTACGTAGTAAAGTAGGTCATCAAAATCCAATGCGTTGTTTTCCGCCATGCGAGCGTTGTACTCTTGGATGATGTTAACAAGCGTTTCAGTATCGTCAGTTTGTGTTGCTTTTTGCAAGTTTTCCAGCTCAGCCATCAAGTATTCGTCCACTTCGCTTTGTGCCAAAAGATCGCTTTCAACAAGGTCAGGGGCGTTGTTTTTGATATTGGAAATGCACTCACCAAAGCTATCCGCCATTTTGGCATCGCCATCGTCAAGCGCTTGTTTGACGATTTTTTTGAGCATGGAGTGCTTTTCGTCTTCGGTGTAGATGGAGAAGTTGGGGTTGCGATTTAGTTCCTGCGCTTCACGACGCAAAACACTTGCACAAAATGAGTGAATTGTGGAAATATGCATAAATTGAGCATTGCAATCAAATTCCATCAAGCGGTTTTTCATTTCGTTGGCCGCCTTGTTCGTAAAAGTGATTGCAAGCACGTTGGAAGGGCTGACACCGCACTCTTTTACGAGATATATAATGCGATTTGTCAGCACTCTTGTTTTGCCGGAGCCAGCGCCTGCAAGTACCAATGTTGGACCAAGTGGCGCTTTGACGGCATCAAGTTGTTGTTTGTTTAAGTTCTGAAGATTCATTGTGATTTATCTTACACTGCTGAATTGGCAGTAATTCGCATAATTTTTGAGGGTAATGCCACAGAAATAGCAATTACGTTTGTGAAATTACTTTTTCTTTTTGGGAGCTCTGCGAGTGAGTGTCGCTTTGCTCATATCTACATCCAAGCCTTTGCCATGCTTTGCAATAAACTTGCGTTGTGCAGCAAATCCAAAACGGCCGAGTTGTCTGCCACAACGGTAGTAGTCACCGTGTTGGTAGTTGACAAGCTGCGCCAAAGCAAAGTCGATTTTGCCATTTTCGTCCACTATGCTTTCGTCAGCGTGTACTGCTACAACGTCTGCAAGAAACATATCGTGCGAGCCAAGGCTGATTACATCAAATACTTTACACTCAAGACTCACTGGGCTCTCGGCAATCATAGGTGCGGAAACAATACTACCCTTCTCTTTGGTGAGTTTCATTTCCACAAATTTGTCGATATCACGTCCGCTACGTATACCACAGTAGTCGCAAGCGGGCAAGAGCTTTTCGCTTGTGAGATTGATGACATACTCGCCACTCTCTTTGATGAGATGGTGGGAGAATCTGTCTGGACGGACAGAAATATACACTCGAGTTGGTTGAGAGCATACAATGCCCACCCAAGCAATAGTGATGATGTTGGATTTTTGCATATCTCCGCAAGACACCATTACGGCAGGCAATGGGCCCAGCATTGTTGATGGTTTGAATTGAAGTTTTGACATAGTTACCCGTTTGTTTGCTCGAACATATGAGCATGTTTTGTTGGTGGAAATTTAGCTATAGTTCAAGCAAATTGGCATCAAATTCGATACCCTTTTTTGCAATTATAGAACTTGGCTAAAAAAATTACTTTTGCTCGTAATGGCACAAAAGTTGTTCTTTGTGTTGCAAAGCGCATTTGCCAAGGGTGTTTTCGGTGACAATGTGAGAAATTGTATCGTAGGAAACTGTTGGGAACAACAGTACCAAGCGGACTTTGTCCTCCCAAATTACCTCCTTTTCTACAACCTTGCCAGCAAGCACTTTTCTTAGACCTTTCAAAAGTGAGTAGTCCACTACCACTTCGGCAATGGTACAATCCGTCATGTTGACCTTGGTTGCAGACTTGAGCGCCTCGGCGCAACTGCCAGAGTAGGCGCGAACAAGCCCACCAGCGCCAAGCTTTATTCCACCAAAGTAGCGAGTTACCACAACACAAACGTGATCTATTTTGCTGTTTTTGATACACTCGTAAATGGGCATACCTGCTGTGCCTTGTGGCTCGCCATCGTCAGAAAACTTTGCTTTGTCGCCAATTAAGTAGGCATAGCAGTTGTGCGTTGCATCAAAATACTTTTTGCGCTTTGATGCAACAAACTCTTGCGCTTGCTCCACAGTATCCACGTGGATGGCCGTTGCGATAAAACGAGATTTTTCAATTACTATTTCGACTGTGTTGTCGCCTTGAATTGTTGTGTACTCTTTCATTACTTGATAACTACACGAAGGTGTACTTTTTTTCCCTTGTGAAGAACAAACTCGCCTTTTTCCAATACTTCTTGTGGCAATGTCCACGCAAAGTTGCTAATTTTTGTGTCGTTTACAGAAACACCACCACCGTCTACCAAACGACGAGCTTCGCCGTTGGACTTGCATTGACCTGTTTTTACCAAAATGTCAACGATGTTGGTTGGGTTTTCGATTTCAACAACAGGCATATTGTCTACGTCAGCGGAAAATGCTGCGCGAACTTGTTTCAATACTTCGTCAGCAACATCCTTGCCGTGAACGATTGCTGTAATTTCGTAAGCAAGGCGTTCCTTTGCGGCGTTCATACGTTGGTCGTTGAAAGCGGTAAGTGCTTTGATTTCTTCCACATCCATAAATGTCAAAAGATTCATACACATTGCAACGCGGTCATCTTCGACATTGCGCCAGTATTGGAAGAAATCGTATGGGGATGTTTTTTCAGCATCAAGCCAAACGGCACCCTTTGCAGTTTTGCCCATCTTTTTGCCTTCGGATGTGGTGAGCAATGTAAATGTTGCGGCATAAGCAACCTTTTGCTCCTTACGGCGAACAAGGTCCATACCAGCAATCATGTTGCTCCATTGGTCGTCACCGCCAAGTTGCAATGTGCAACCGTACTCGCGGTTGAGATGCAAAAAGTCGTATGCTTGCATGAGCATGTAGTTAAATTCAAGGAAAGTTAGGCCCTTTTCCATACGTTGTTTGTAACACTCGGCTGTCAACATCTTATTAACGGAAAAACATGTGCCAATTTCGCGCAAGAAGTCGATGTAGTTGAGATCCAAAAGCCAATCGGCATTGTCAACAAAGATTGCGTTGTCAACATCGATAAAACGAGCCATTTGCTTTTTGAAGCAAGCAACGTTGTGTTGGATTTGCTCACGTGTGAGCATACTGCGCAAGTCACTGCGTCCTGTTGGGTCGCCAACCATTGCAGTGCCACCACCAATCAAGATGATGGGTTTGTGTCCAGCACGTTGCATATGCGCCATTGCCATAAGTGTCAAAAAGTGACCAACGTGCAAGCTGTCCGCAGTTGGGTCGTAGCCTGTGTAAAATGTTACACTTTCCTTGCCCAAGAGTTCGTACAACTCTTCTTCGAATACTATTTGTTTGAGAAATCCACGTTCTTTGAATACGTCCAATACGTTTTTCATAAGTTACTCCTAATTTGTGTGTATTTTGTCTTTGAGTTATGATTGATAAGGAAAATGGTTTTACGCTTCAATGCGCTCAAATAATTTTTGGGAATTGCTAACCAAAATCTTGTAGGCAACAAAAGCGTACAATGCGGATGCTAATGTCAGAGCAAGCCACATCAAGAGAATTATTACTTCACTTTGCGTTGCGAGATACAACAACATAAAACCTGTAACGATTGCGCCAATTACGATGATAACAATAAAACCAATTAGCATTGCCATCCAACTATTTTTGGAGTTTTTCAAGCTTTGGTTAAAGTTGGACCAGCCGAACTTTGGCTCTTTGAGATCTAAACGTGTTGTAAGACATTGTGTGCCAAAACCTGTCAACGTCAACACAAGCATCATTCCAATGGCAATGTACCACCAGATCTTCATAGTGAACACTGCAATGACCGTTGTCAGCAGATACACTGCAACCATCACGATGGATGACAACAACACCTTGGACATCAAAATCTTCTCAAAAGAAATTGGCAATGACTTAAGGATATAGAAAGAGTTGTTTTCGCGAGTGATGGGATAAAGCCCCAATACATTTGTACCACCGCCAAGCAATCCAAAGTAGGCAACAAGCACAACAGGAGCAATAAGCTGATACAATGGGTCGCTAAAGAAGTTTGTTTCCCCCATCGGCGTTTCTGTAAGAGTAGTTCCAAACACAACCACTAACAATGGCAACATGATGATACCGACAAAAGATTGAAATCCCATTTGACTATCTCGCAAAGTGCGTTTGAAGTCGGTCAGCACAAGTTGCTTGACAATACTTGTGGGTTTTGTGTCGTAGGTCAGTTTGGCTTTTTTTCCACTACTGCCACCACCTTCAATTTCGCCAGCAAGCATATGCTTGTAAAATGGTTGAGCGATAAGGATGCACAATGTAGCAAGTGCGCCAAACTCTACCAAAGTCAAAAGGAAGTTTGTTACCCAACTAACAAAGCCTGTGGTGGTAATGCTACCTGCCAAAACGTAGTTGGGGTGAACGTACACCATTTTGGATGATAGCTGTGTTACCATGCCTTGAATCATTGCGACAAGTTGCTCTGGGGTGATTTCACCATCGGGCATACTTGCTTCCAAATCCATAAGGCCGAACATGATTGTCATGTAGATTGCCATGAAGGCAACAAAGAACACAATCGACGTAATAGTTTTGCCAAGACCAGTTTTGCCCACTTTGGATAGTATGAGAGCAAAGGGCATCGCAATCGCCGTTCCAAGCAGGATTGGCAACATTGGGATGAGTAGCAAGCTTGGCAAAAGCATCAGATAGTAGCCCACAGTCATATTTGCGCCAATTCCGTAAGGAACAAGCAAAAGCAAAATTGTTACGACTGTTGTGATGACTTCGTTGATGTAAGCAACGGTAAGCTTTGCAAGAAATATGGTGGAAGGCTTTACCGGAAGGTACAAAAGTTTTTCCGCATCACGTGGTATAAACACACCAACGATGAGAGACGGAAGTCCAAGGACAAGCACCAACGATTGACACACCAAAATGAGCAACGCAACCAAGCCTTGATTACCACCTATGATTGTGCCAAGACTGTAGATAGCAACAACAAGGCTTACAAGCATTGGAGCAAAGCACAACCCAAGTACGACAAAGGCTATTATCGTGCCAGTGCGTTTCTTCTTGTCGGCGGAAGTGGATCTAAACTGCTGGGTAAACAGCAGTTTGACAAGTGCAAAAAAGCTTTTCATCAGCCGTTGTCCCCCACTGTTTCGCCCACGCCAGTGATGGTAAGGAAGATATCCTCCAAGGAAACGTTTTCGTCCGCGCGGATGTTGTCGAGAGTGTCTACTGCAACAAGACGGCCTTTGTTGATGATGGCAATGCGGTCACATACCTTTTCTACAACGTCAATCACGTGAGAGCTGAAAAATACTGTATTACCCTTGTCAGCGTGCTCACGCATTAGCACCTTGAGATTGTAAGCCGATTGTGGGTCAAGACCTGTCAAAGGCTCGTCCAAAATCCACACTTTGGGTTCGTGGATGAGCGCAGCGATAATCATCAGCTTTTGTTTCATACCGTGAGAGTAGGAAGAAATCATATTGGACAAAGCATTTTTAAGGTCAAACAAGGTTGCATACTTTTCAATGCGTTCTTTCAAGAGATCACCGATTACCCCATACATTGTGCCAATAAATGTTAGGTACTCAATACCTTTCAAAGTTTCGTAACTTTCGTGATTGTCAGGTACAAAACCAATTTGCATTTTTGCTTGGATGGGGGCTGCTTTGATTTCGTAACCGTTGACACTTATTGTACCTTCGTCTGCGGACAAAATGCCTGTGATCATCTTGATGGTTGTGGACTTGCCAGCTCCGTTTGGACCAAGAAAGCCAAAGATTTCGCCATCGCGAATGTCCAAATTGAGATTGTCCACAGCTTTGACAGCAGATTTGCGATATGTTTTTGATACGTTAGAAAGGCGAATCATTTGTATTCTCCTTAGATTTGTGTTGAGTTATCAGCTCAACGATTTATTATTGGTAAACTCCAATGCAAACTACATTGGAATCTTGAATAGCTTTGTTGTCAAACCATTGCAACTTACACGCCTGCAATGGCTATCACAAAAGTCTGGTTACTTTTTACCCTTTTTTTGACGGCAACCAGTGTCTTGGCCGTTTCCTGTTGGCACAAAGAACACTTCGTCCTTGACTTCGTCAGGCAAGTATTGCTGTTCCACCCAACCGCCATAGTTGTGGGGGTACTTGTAGGGCACTTCATCCAAGCCAAGGTTGTCACGTGGGTAATTTTTGTCCATAAGATACACTGGAACACGAGCAACTGGGTGTGACTTTGCACAGTCAGCTGCTGCATACATTGTTTCCACTACCGAGTTGGACTTGGGGGCGTTGCAAATATACAAAATCGCTTCCGTCAAAGGAATGCGACCTTCGGGCAGACCAAGATTTTGAAAAGCAGTCAACGCACTTGTTGCAACGACCAATGCCATTGGGTCGGCAAGTCCAACGTCCTCGCTTGCGTGGATGACAATTCTGCGAGCAAGCAACAGTGGATCGGTACCAGCCTCCAAAAGGCGAGAAAACCAAAACATTGCGCCATTGGCATCACTGCCACGCATACTTTTGATAAATGCGCTGATCATATCGTAGTACATACCAGTATCTACCGACAATGCAGGCTTTTGAACCGATTGACTTGCAACCAGTTTTGTGACGTGAATACCGCCATCAGCATCCATATCGGTTGTCAAAACAGCAAGTTCCAAGCCATTGAACGCATTGCGCAAGTCGCCTGCGCAAATTTCCGCAAGGTAGTCCAAGGCATCTTCGTCCACAGTGATTTTTTGCTTGGACAAAATTTTGTCCTTGGTGAGAGCAAGTTGCAGGCCCTTTTTGATGTCCGCCTTTGTCAAAGGCAAAAACTCAAACACACGGCATCTTGACACAATAGCCCTTGTCATAGATACGTAAGGGTTTTCCGTTGTGGAACCGATAAATGTGATGATGCCCTTTTCGATGGCAGGCAACATACAGTCGCTTTGCGCCTTGTTCCAGCGGTGACACTCGTCCAAAAGCAGATAGGTTTTTTGTCCATAGGCGTTAAAACGCTTTTCCGCTTGCTCAATGATTTTTTTGGCATCGGCAACACCACTGCTTACGGCGTTCAAACGTTCAAAATGACTGCCAGTTGTATTTGCAATGATGTTGGCAAGGGAGGTTTTACCTGTACCAGGAGCCCCCCAAAAGATGCAACTGCCAAGCTTGTCAGCCTTGATTGCACGACAAAGCAGTGAGCCATCGTGTATCAAATGTGCTTGCCCGATAAACTCACTCAAAACGTTTGGACGCATACGCTCTGCAAGAGGTATGTTTTGTGTTTTGTCTGTTTCGAATATTGAATTTTGCTCATAAATAACCATGGTAACATTTTAGCACTTTTGCCAACAAATAGTCAAGGTAAAACGGCCATTATTTTATATTTAATATATACAAAAACTACGATCGACTTTGATTGGGAAAAAAGATAGACAAAATGCGCTAAAAAAAAACAAAAATTTTACAGACAAAAGTTATGATACTGTTGCAAGAAAATGATTGATTTGTGGCGGAACTTTGCGAACGGATACTATGCGCCACTACAAGGAGCCCCCTCTGCAATACAGCAAAAATTGCTCAAAAAAGCCAAAAATCCCCCTTGGAAAACCAAAGGGGATTTTATGTTTAGTTTGCAAATGCCCTACTGTGCAAAAGTTTGGCTCAAAGACTATCTTTTGGACAAAATGTTTACTATGTAGGACTCGATGGATTTTTGGATGATGTCACGTGCAACTTCCGGTGCGTGCACTTCTGATACAGAAGTAGATTTGTGCTCCAACTCCTTGTAAACGCGGAAGAAGTGTTGCATTTCGTCAAAGATGTGTTGTGGCAGTTGGTCGATGGACTTGTAGCAGTTGTAGGTTGGATCGTTGAATGGAATTGCAATGATCTTTTCGTCCATATCGCCACCATCGTTCATTGTGATGACACCGATTGGGTAGCATCTTACCAAGGACATAGGGAGCAGTGGCTCGCTTGTCAAAATAAGTACGTCCATTGGGTCGCCATCTTCGGCAAGTGTGCGTGGAATAAAGCCGTAGCTTGCTGGGTAGTGAGTGGATGTGTACAAAATGCGGTCCAACAGGAGCAGACCAGTTTCCTTGTCCATTTCGTACTTCATTTTGCTACCCTTTTCAATTTCGATTACGGCAACAAAGTCGTCACATTTGATTCTATCCCGTGAAATGTCGTGCCAAATGTTCATATAAACCTCCTTAGAGTGTTAGATTGCGGATTGAATTCGTTTATTTATATTGGAAGTGTTTTGCAAATTGGATAAAGTTTTCTGCATCGGAGTACAGACTGCCACTCTTTGTCCAGATGAGAACGATATCTTGGAAAATGGCATTTTCCAATGGGATGCAAACAAGATCTTCGTCCATTTCTGCAACTTGGCGGTACAAGAAAGCCCCAACATTGCCGTAGGACAAGAACTCCTTGATTGTGTACAGTTGAGATGAGTACAACAAAATGTTTGGTTGCACGCCCACTTCGGAAAAGGCGCGCTTGATAAATATGTTTTGGTAACTGTCCGCCTTGAACAAAATGATTTGTTGGTCGGCAAGTTGCTTGAAGGAGATAGTTTTGTGATTAGCCAATGGGTGCTTTTTGCTCACGCAAAAAACAAGCTCGGTCTTGACAAGAGGAACAAGGTTGTAGGCATCTTCTACTGCGCCATCCAAAATTGTGATGCCCAAGTCAACAGAGTTGGCATCAACAAGCTTGCGCGCTTGCATAGAACCTGTTTCCAACATTTCCAACTCCAAATCGGGATACAACTCGTTGTAGGCGTTGAAAATTTGTGGGAACAAAAATGTGGAAATCATGGCCGGCACTGCAATCTTGACGTGGTTGCGGTTTGTGCCCATATTTTTCATTTGGGAAGTCAAGGCATCAACCGATTGCAAGATGTAGTTGATTTTGTCTAAGAAGAAAGCGCCTTCCACCGTCAGTTGTAAACGATTGTGTCTGCGATGGAAAAGCTTTACGCCAAACTCTTCTTCTAACTCTTTGATACAAAATGATATAGTGGGCTGACTGACAAACAGTTCTTCCGCAGCTTTTGTGATACTACCATAACGGCAAACTGTTTGAAAATACTTCATCTGTAGTAGTTTCATTTTTGACTCCGCTCAATAAATTTTGCAAATTAAACAATAATTAGCATAAGTTTTATTTATCCAATTATATCAAAAATTTTAGGACAAATCAACTGGTTTTGGGAATATTCTTTGAAACTTTTTATTGCTTACAACAATAAAAAATTGTCGAAAAAATCATTTTTGTGCTAAATTTGAGATACTATGTCTGTCAAAGTACTATAATTTTGTGAGATTTTTAGAATTTAGTTTAGCAAAAATGAAAGAAGTTGCAAGTCGTTCACTTTGCAGCTTTCATCTTAGATTGTAAGTAGCTCGCACAAAATTGAGTTTACCACATAGATTTTTTTTGGGGGTACAAGTACATTTTGTCTCACTACTTGCAGTAGTCCTTTGTTCAAAAGGTTTGTCGCATTGGGGAAAAATTGGAAGAAATCTGCCCTGTAATTATGCTGGAATTCTACAAGAGAAAGTCCATTTGTCAAGCGTAAACCAAGCATAACAAACTCATTTGCTTGCTCGTCAAGAGGTATTTCTCGCGCAGTGGTAAGCAAATTTTCCGTTGGAGTGGCAAGGTATTTTTGCAAGGAATTGACGTTGTCGTAGCGAGTGTTTGCGACAAATCCGCTTGCGGAGGGGCCAAATCCGTAGTAGCGTTTTTCCTGCCAATAGCCCAGGTTGTGTTTGCACTCGCAACCTACTTTTGCGAAGTTGGAAATTTCGTAACGCAAAAAACCGTGAGTTTGAAGAGTATCACAAGCGTAGTCGTACATATCGGCAAGGTCATCTTCGGTGTAGCCAAACGAGTTTACAAGGTCGGCAATTGTACTGCCTTCGTGAACTTCCAAAGCGTAGACGCTGACGTGTTGCAAAGGCAATTTTGCCACAGTGTTGACGGAGTTTTTGAAGTTATCGAAACTCTCTGGCAAACCCAAAATCAAGTCGGCATTGATGTTTGTAAACCCTTTTTTGTGGGCAAGATTTAGCGCGGAAACAAATTGATCGAAGGTGTGCAAACGACCGATAGCTTTCAATGTGGCATCGTTGGTGCTTTGCAAACCAAAACTCAAACGAGTGACGTTGTTGCGACGCAAGCAGTCCAAAAGTTCATCAGTGACGCTTTCCGGATTGCACTCTACGGTAATTTCTACCACCTGTGATAAATCGAACTTTTGTCGCAGTTTTACAAACAAACCATCAATGTACTTTGTTGGTACAGAAGACGGCGTTCCACCGCCAATAAAAATTGTTGAGATGTTTTTTTGCACTACTTCCGTTTTGTCAATTTGATCGAAGAGTTTTGCAAAATACTGGTCACAAAGGTCAAAATTGGTGCAAGAAGAAAAAGCACAGTATCCACACCGTGCTTTACAAAATGGAATATGAACATAGATTTGATATGGTTGATTCATTTTGTTTCTTCTATTCTCGTTTTATCTTTCCAGTTTTGTTCATTTCTTCTGTTTTATTGGTCAGTTATTAGTTAGTTATTTTGTTTTTGATCGCTTTTCTATCTTTGCAAGCCGCGTAGGAATATGGTTTAGTTTTCTCGCAGAAAATCACGTTATTTTTCACGCAACGCATCGACTTTTTGCAAAAATCTTGACACGTCATTGATTTTGAATAATTTTTGTTGGAAACTTTGAGCAACTTTTCAAGAAAAACTGGTTAGTCGTCAATCTTCAAAATGGACATAAACGCTTCGCTTGGAACACTTACGCTACCAACTTGGCGCATACGTTTTTTACCTTCTTTTTGTTTTTCCAACAGTTTCTTTTTGCGAGTGATGTCGCCACCGTAGCACTTTGCCAAAACGTCTTTGCGCAGAGCCTTGACGGTTTCACGAGCGATAACTTTGTTGCCGATTGCTGCTTGGATGGGGATTTCGAACATTTGACGAGGGATGGCATCCTTGAGTTTTTCGGCAATTTGACGGCCACGAGCGTAGGCGCGTTCTTCGTTGACGATGATGGACAATGCGTCGCAAATTTCGCCGTTCAAGAGCATATCCATACGTACAAGATTGCCTTTGACGTAGCCTTTTACTTCGTAGTCCAAGCTTGCGTAGCCACGTGTGCGGGATTTCAAAGTATCAAAAAAGTTGTAGATGATTTCGTTCAAAGGAATTTCGTAGGAAATCTTTACACGACGAGTATCCAGATAGGTCATATCCACAAACACACCACGCTTGTCTTGACACAAGCCCATTACGTCACCAACATACTCTGGTGGGGAGAATATCTCAGCAGAAACGATGGGTTCTTCGATGTGGTCAATCAGGTTTGGCGGCGGCAGTTTGGTTGGGTTGTCGATTAGCATCATTTCGCCAGTGGTTGTGTAAACTTGGTACACTACACTGGGAGCCGTTGTTACAAGGTCCAAATCGAATTCACGCTCCAAGCGCTCTTGCATAATTTCCATATGCAACAAACCAAGGAAACCGCATCTAAAACCAAAACCAAGAGCAACGGATGTGTCTGGCTCGTACACCAAGGCAGCATCGTTGAGCTTGAGTTTTTCCAAAGCGTCTTTGAGATCGTTGTATTTGCTACCATCCGCAGGGAAAATACCGCAAAAAACCATTGGTTTCACTTCCTTGTAGCCTTGGAGTGGCTCGGAACAAGGATTTTTTGCATCCGTCAAGGTGTCACCCACTTTGGTATCACAAACGGTTTTGATGCTTGCGCAAATGTAACCAACGTCGCCCGCAACAAGCTTTTCGGTAGGTTTCATACCTGGAGCAAAAATGCCCACTTCGGTAACGTCAAAGGTTTTGCCCTTTGTTTCGAACATTTTGATGGTTGTACCTACTTTTACTTCGCCATCCACAATGCGTGTCAAAATGATTACGCCTTTGTAGTTGTCGTATTGGCAGTCGAAAATAAGAGCCTTCAAAGGTGCGGTTTGGTCACCACTTGGCGCAGGAACACGCTCTACTACCGCATCCAAAACATCTTTGATGTTGATGCCTTCCTTGGCGGATACCAATGGAGCATCGCTTGCATCAAGGCCGATTGTGTCTTCAATTTCCTGCTTGGCACCTTCGATATCTGCACTGGGTAGGTCAATTTTGTTGATGACGGGGATGATTTCCAAATCGTTGTCAAGCGCCAAATAGCAGTTGGCAAGCGTTTGCGCCTCAACACCTTGGCTGGCATCGACAATCAACAATGCGCCTTCGCAAGCAGCAAGTGAACGAGAAACTTCGTAACTGAAGTCAACGTGACCTGGGGTATCAATAAGGTTCAACGTGTACTCCTCGCCATTGTGGACATACGTCATACGCAATGGGGAAAGCTTGATTGTGATACCTCTTTCGCGTTCGATATCCATAGAGTCTAACATTTGACTTTCCAAATCACGCTTGGCAACTTGACCAGTGTACTCCATCAGTCGGTCTGCCAAAGTTGATTTGCCGTGGTCAATGTGGGCAATTATGCAAAAATTTCGTACGTTTTTTTGTGACATTGTTTACCTTTTTGTGTTGGCAAAGGTAACCAAACCAGTGCCAACGGTGTTTTGTTGAATTGATTATACTAAAAAACAGACATTTTGTCCACAAATTGACAGTTTTTGCTCACAATTATTATTGCAATTTGACAAAGATTTTGATACAATGTTGTCATTAAGGGCGTTTAATTATATGCAATATAATTAAAATGCCGAAATTTTGGAGGAGATCTCTTATGATAAAGCAAGAATACAAATGGTTGACAGACACTTTTGTTGCTCACCGTGGTTTGTTCAACAATGTGGACATCCCCGAAAACTCCATCCCCGCCTTTGTCAAGGCGCGCGAAAACAACTTTGGTATTGAGTTGGACGTGCAAATGTCCAGTGACGGAGTGTTAGTGGTTTTTCACGATGACAGTTTGAAGCGCATGACTGGCAAAGACGGTCTTGTGTGCGAGCATACATTTGAACAGTTGCGCGAGTTGCGACTGCTGGATACCGATTGTCAAATACCCACTTTTGAGGAGTTTTTGCAAGCGGCTGGCGGAGTCAACCTTGTTGTAGAAATAAAAACGCACAAAAACATTGGCGAGCTTGAACAAAAGGTTGTCAACGCCCTTGCCAACTACAATGGCAACTACTGCATTGAGTCGTTTGACCCATTTATTGTTAGATGGTTCAAAGTAAACGCGCCACACATCATCCGCGGACAGCTTTCCACCAACTTCAAAAATGCTAAAATGGCTGGTTGGAAAAAGTTTTTGCTCAAACATTTGGTGCTTTGCAGGTGGAACGGAAGTCAATTTATCGCGTATGACGCAGAGTGCATTGACAAAGTGAAAGCCGTAAAGCGTTTTGGCAAAAAAGTGCCCATCATTTGTTGGACAATCAAAAGCCAAGAACAATACGAAAAACTCAAAGACCACTTTGAAAACATCATCTTTGATAGCTTTATGCCAATAAGATACGACTTGGAGAATTAAGGTTATAAATAGTGTTTTGCATGATGCTACCACTACTTTTGAGTGCTACCGAAATACTTGATTGATTGGCGGTAACTTGAAAGGCGAAGAATACAAAATTTTACAACTGCTTGTTGTAAAAGGTAATCAAAGTTGTGGAGCATTGAATAATTGTTGACAGCACTACTGTCAAATGGAGTAAAAAGATGAAAAGATTTTTATCATTTATGTTAGGTATCATATTCGGTGTCGTGTTCCTTTTGGGAGCGATTGGTATTGTTGCATACTCGTCCGTTACCGTTGTACACCCAAATGAAATTTATGCCGATATTGAAACATACCTTGGCGACTTGGGTGATGTATCGCTTTTGCAAGCCTACTACAACATTTTGGACTTGTACGAAAAACACACAGGTAATTTGACCAACGAGAAGTTGTACTCGGTAGGAGACTTTTTGGCGGATAACCACATTTCCACCACAACGGAAGATGGTCAAACTATGGCTTTTGGCATCGTTATGCCCAAAGAACTACTGGATGCACCACTTTTTGAATACTTCAATACCAACGTGGACGAAAACGGTCACACAGGCGTTCAGCGCGCGCTGAGTCAAATCAAGTTGAGCTCGGTGCCTGCAATAGTAAATACTTTTGCAACACCTGGCGAAGATGGCGAGCCTGTGATATCTGAGACAGTCGTTGCCGAACTGGACAGCCACTCGGTGTATGACCTTGTTTATGGCGATGCACAAACAGATGGCAAAACGCCACAAATTGTCGCAAACCTTTCCGTAATTTTGGAAAACATCACATTGGCGGACTTGATTCCTGCGTTCCGTCCTGGAAATGATACCGACAACCAAATGAAAACGCTGCTTTTGGCATTGGGCGAAGCTCCCATTGGTCTACTGATTGCCGACTTGACGGGTGACGGAAATATCCTTGGCAGTTTGAACGAAGATGGTTCGCTTGCCGCAGTTGGTAGACTTATCATTGCGGATATCTTGGGAGACAGTGACCCGCTGATTGGCTCATTGTTGGGCAATGTTAGCATCGCCGACTTTGTCAACGAGCAAGGGGACTTTGCCATTGTGCAAGCAATGGACAGCATCAGTATTGCTGGTTTGTTTGGCTTGACTACACGCACTGCCCAAGTAGAAATTGACAAAGCAAACATCACGTCCTACTACGAAACAAATACAGACGATACGCGCGGAGCATTGATTTGGTCGGTGGGCGCACTTGACGGCAAATATTACATATCTTTGAACGCCGAAAACGATGCCGTTGCCACAACCTGGTTGGAAGGTCAACTTGTATGCGCAGATACACACGAACACACCGCAAGTTGTTTTGACTACTTGTGGTACACGCCTTGCAAAGTAGAGCACGAACACACAGGTGAATACACCATTGACGTGGGCGGAGTTGCAACAGCATACGTGCCAGTGGAAGCAACGTCGGTATTCCACACCATCGCAAGCTTGAAGTTGAGTAGTCTGTTTGATGACACAGGAGCAATCAACTTGGATAACTTGATTGCACAGTTTGACGAACACTCGTTGGATGCAATCATTAACGAATTGCTTGCTGACAACAAGGTTTTGGATCAAATTTCCCAGTTGCTTGAGTTGGATGGTATGAACATCTCTGATCTGCTTGCTGAAGGCGGAATTGATACACTACTTTCCAAAGTGACTGATGCACCTATTGCGCGCATTTTGGAAATCTTTGAGATTGAGGGCATGGACTTTGTTACCGATATTATTGGAGATATGTCGGTAAATCAACTTATTGAAGGCGGTTACGAAAGTATTTCTCTTGGCGGAATCATTGGGCTTGTAAAACGCGAAATGGACATTACCGACACAAATGGCGATTTGCCAAACGGAGTTGTGGTCCGTAACTTTACAAAAACCGTTGAACAAGAGACAGTTGTTGAGCTCTCCGTAGCGAAAGATGGCGAACAATATTACCTGTCCACAACCTACAACAAGGATGCTGACAAACTTGCAGATGACTATGTTTCTCCAGTTTGGTACGAAGGTCAACTGAAATGTGACGTTCAAGAACACACCGCATTTGCTGACCACGACAAAGACTGCTTTGTTTACATACTCTACCAAGCTTGCGTCAACGAAGAAACAGACCACGACCACGAGACGGAAGATGCATTTTGCATCACTACTACCAAAGACGAAGTTGACACCACAACCTACTACGTTGAAGCAAATACATTGTTTGGCGTATTAGGCAATATGACAGTTGGTGGGCTTGTTGAAGGCGGTTTCAACATACTGTTTGACGAGTTGACAAACATCAAGCTTGCCGAATTGTTTGACATCTTAGGTCTTGCGGAAATGGAAGGCGCATTGGAAGCGTTGTCCGAACTTACCATCAAAGAGTTGATGGAAGGTGGCTACAACGACTTGACGTTGGGCTCATTGCTTGGATACAAGCGTTGCCCAAAAGATGGCGCTGTTGACGATGTTGTTACATTTAGGGATGAACAAGACAACATAGTTGGCTACGTTGCAAAAATTGACGAACAAACAGTACTATCTACTGACGGTGAAAATTGGTACAACGGCAAACTTGCCTGCACGGAAGACCACTCTCACGACTTTGACTGCTACGAAAATTTGTGGTACACCGCTTGCCCTGATGGCTGTATGGAATACCACGAACACGTTGCCATTGACGAAAAACTTTACACTCCAACAACAGGCATATTTGCTTTGCTTGTTGACTTGACCATTGGCGACATCACAACCAACCCCAACAGCTTGATGGACAAAGTGTTTGACACAAAGCTTGGCGAGTTGCTTGACGATGATTTGGAAGGTCTGATGGAAACCATCGCAGAATACTCCATCAAAGAGTTAATGGATCCAAGCACCTTAAACGGCATTGGCATTGGCGACATTTTGAGTTACGTTCGCAATGACGTGACAGAACAAATAACACTGGCCAATGGTTGGGACGTCGACCTTGCAACAAACAGCATAGGCCAGGTAGTTGTAAAACAAAACTCCACCACCGGCGAATACGCATACTTTGATGATGCAGACTCCAAGTGGTACGCTGGTCAAATGCACTGCAAAAAGAATGTTCACGCTCACGTTGAGCCCGATTGTGGAACAGCTAATAGTTGGACTTGCGACAAAGACGAGCACACTCACGATATTGACTGCTACGGTTACATTTGGTACGCAGAGTGCACTGAAATTGCTTGCACCTACCACGACAAACACATTGATATTGACGGCACAACCTACGGTAACGTTGACAGCATTTTTGGAGTACTTGCAGACTTGACAATCGGCGACCTTACAGGTGGCACAAACATTATGGACACATTGATAAGTCGCTTGACACTTGGGGATATCTTTGGAGATAACATCCCAGAAATGCTCGAGAGCCTGAAAGATACGCCTATTGCCGATTTGAGTGGAGCAATCGAAACCACCAAGGTGGGCGACTTGCTTGGGTTTGAATACAACAAGAGCACAGAACAATGGGAAAAAGAAGTTGACGGAGCAAAAGAGCCGCTTACAGGCATTGAAAAGGCCATTGCAGACAAAACCATCACCGACCTGAAAGACTTCGGCTCCATTTTGGAGGATGTGACTCTTGGCGATGTACTTGACCCCGTTCCTGAAATGCTGGAAGCGCTTGCAAATGTGAAAATTCCTGATTTGGCAACGGAAATTGAAAAGTTGGAAGTGGGCAAGTTGCTTGGCTACGAATACATTGATAACGGCATTGACGAGCCATATTGGGCAAAAGAAGTTGGTGGCGAAATGCAACCACTTACTGGTATGGAAAAAATCATTGCTGGCAAGACCATCAGCGACTTGAAGGACTTTGGTTCTATCTTGGACGAAGTAACTCTTGGCGATGTGCTTGACCCAGTGCCAGATATGCTTGCAAAACTGGCGGATAAACCCATCACAAGCTTGGGCAACGAAATCGACAAACTTGTTGTAGGCGACTTTTTGGGATATGGACACCTTTCCGTTGACGTTACAACTGCGGACTGGTTGGCAGTTGTTGGTATTGACGGTTTGTACGAGCACACTGACGGAACATTTGCCGAAATCTCCACCGACGGTCACTACGTTGCAGAATTGACTTGCAACGACGAAGAACACGCGCACACCATCGACTGCTACGGCTACAAGTGGTACAAAGCGTGCGAAAACAGTTGCACTGGCACAGCGCATCCTGATGAAGAACACTACGCTGACGTTGACGGCAACTACCTTGTTGCAGTTACTGGAATCACAGCCAAACTTGCCGACAAAACCATCAACGATTTGAGCAATTTGTCCGACTTGGTAAATGATTTGACTCTCAACGACGTGTTTGGCGAAGGAAAAGTTCCAAGTATGCTTGACTCCATTGCTGATGCAAAAATTTCCAATTTGGAAAGCGCTTTGAACGAAATTTACGTTGGCGAATTTTTGGGCTACGAGCAAGGAGAAAAAATTCTTGTTTGTGAAAATGTCGATGCAAACCATACGCACAATGACGACTTGACGGCGGAAAATTGCTGCTATCAAAAGAAGAGTGTTTGCTATGACGTATCCCATACAGACACAACCCATACCGATGACTGCTACATCCACTGCTACGCATGGACAAATGACGGGGTTGTTGTTGATGGCATGATGGCAAAAATTGCCAACGAAAGATTGGATACCCTCTCCGACCTTGGCGAAACAATCAAAACATTTACTTTGAGTGACGTGATGGGCGATGATGTACCAGGTATGCTCAAGAGTATTGCAAATACTGCTATTGGCGAACTTGATACAGCGCTTGACAGTTTGTACTTAGGCGAAATTTTGCAATACACCAAACATCTTGCAACAGATGCAACCATCGCAGATTGCACTACTGCAGTTGTGACAGTTGATGGCGAAATCGTTGTAAAGACAAACGCAGGAAGTACTGCATACATCATGTTTGTAGATGACGTTTGGTACGATGCGGTTGTAAGTTGCGCAACAACTGACTGCATACATACACTTGCTGACTGCTACGGCTATGTTTGGTACGATGGCACAACACCTGCAACAGGTATCACAGCAAAGCTTGCCAACGAACGTGTTAGCGAGTTGGGTAGCCTTGGTGACACAATCCAAAGTTACACCCTGTACGATGTTTTGGGCGACAGTGTTCCATCCATGTTGGATAGCATCAAGTATGAGCCTATCAACAACTTGGATAGTTCCATCAACAACATTTACGTGGGCGAATTTTTGGGATACTCCAAAAATGGCGCAAACGGTAAGCAAACACTTGATTGTCAAAACGATGAACACACACTGGAAAGCGACCACACAGCAGAGTGCTACTACGACAACTACAACTGGACAAATGACGGAACAGCTGTTGACGGCATGATGGCAAAGATTGCCAATAAAAAGGTAGGCAACCTTGGAAGTCTTGGCAATGACATCGAAACGTTTACCTTTGCGGAAATCATGGGTAAAAATGAAAGCGACAACGCCATCATCAAAGAGTTGTACGACACACCGGTTGGCGACATTGGCTCCAAGATGGACACAATGATGCTGGGTACAGCAATGGGCTACTACCGCAAGGAAACTTGTGGCGAAACACACTCTCACGTTGACGCTTGCTACGAAACTATTGACGGCAAGGTTGTTTGGTATACTGACGCTGATTGCACAAACAAAGTTACCGCACCACAATCGGCATTTGTAAACTCCACACTTCAAGGTGTTGGCGATGATATTTCCAACATCAAACTGGGAGAACTTGTGGAATTGGACGAAAACAGCAGCAGTATGTTGCAGGCACTGAAAGATACTCCAATCAACGGCATTGCTACTGCTATTGACGGAATGGCGCTTGGTACATCAATGGGCTTTGTAAGACGTGAAATGGACGACACATCCTACACCACAGTTATTGCAGATGTGGTTAAAACTGACGGAGCAAACTTTGTTAAAAAGCACGATGGAGTTTGGTGCGAAGCGACAACTTCTTGCGAAGAAAGTCACGCTCACACTGCTGATTGCTTTGACTACGTTTGGTACGAAAAGTGCAAACTTGACGAACACAACCACAGCGCAAGTTGCGCAGAACCTTGCGAAATTGAAAAACACAACCACACAACAGACACTGTGATTGATGGCGCAAATCACCAAAAAGTTGGCGGTTTGAACGCTAAAATGGCCAACTTGACAATCGGCAATATGAGCGGTCAAGCGGTTGTGGACATCGTGACGGAGCTGTCCATGCGAGATATGATTGACAGTGGCATCTTGAACTTTACAGAAGAAGAAAAGTTCAAGTTGGCAATTTTGTTTGGTTGCAATGATGCAGACCACAAGGTAACATATATGTTTACTGATTTCCAATGCAACCTTGCAGGTTACTTTGCATACAATGCAACAATGACATCCACAAGTCAAACTCTCACCACCGAACAATTTTACAGAAAGGCTCACGGCATTGCTGACGGTGTAGATTTGACAGATGAACAACTTGCCCACAGAGATGTTTGGCAAGATTGCACTTTGACAGAGTTTATCGAAGCATTGCTTGCAGGATTTTAGTAAGTAATTTGACAAAAATAGAAAAGGGAACAATCGTGTGATTGTTCCCTTTTTTTGATGCAATTTGTTGGATTTGATGTTGTTGGCTGAACAGTTTTTCTTGATTAGCTTATTGCGATTGTTAATAAAACAAATTTCGCTTGTATTTAATCATTGTAGTTGGGCGGACGACCACAGGTCGCCCCTACAACAAAAATTTACTACTTGTTGACAAAGCGTTGGACTATTGCTTGCGCCACACGGATGCCGTCCACAGCAGATGACACAATACCACCGGCGTAGCCTGCGCCTTCGCCAACCGGATAAAGGTTTTGGAGATTGGACTGCATTGTTTCGTCACGCAAAATTTTGACTGGAGATGATGTGCGACTTTCGATACCTGTCAGCACACCGCTTGTGCCAAATCCTGCGATTTTTTTGTCGAAATGCAAAAGGGCATCTGCCAGCACATCGCCAATTTGCTTGGGCAACAAGTTTCGTAAATTTGCCAAGGTTGTGCCACGTGGATAGCTTGGGGCAAGTTGCAGTTCGGTTGAAAGTTGGTTTGCGACAAAGTCGGTAACGTTTTGCGCAGGTGCGTGGTAGTTGCCACCGCCCATTTTGTAAGCAAGTTCTTCCAAGTGTTGCTGGAAACGCACCCCTGCAAGCACATCGTTGCCGAAGCCGTAAGTTTCCACATCTTGTTGAGTAACATTTACGACCAATGCGGAGTTTGAGTTACGTTCGTTGCGGGCAAAGTAACTCATACCGTTGACTACAACGGAATTTAGTTCGCTGTTTGCTGCCACCACCACTCCACCTGGACACATACAAAAGCTGTAACAGCTGTGTGTTGAAGTGACTTGGTGGGCAAGTTTGTAGCTTGCTGATGGAAAATCTCGATGGGTTGCGTACACGTTGCCGTACTGTGCGGTGTTGATGAAATCTCTTGGATGTTCGATACGAAGTCCCACTGCAAAGGGCTTGAATTGTAGGTTAGCGTTGTGTTTCACAAGTGTGTGAAACATATCTCGTGCACTGTGGCCAACGGCAAGTGCGACAACGTCAGCTGTCAAAATTTCGCCATTTTGCATGGTTACGCCAACGACTTTTTGTCCGTCCATAACAAGGTCGCAAACAGTTGTATCAAAAAGAAATTTGCCACCAAGGGATGTTATTTTGTCGCGCAGGTTGGCTACAACAATTTGTAGTTTGTCGGTGCCAATGTGTGGGAGTGCATCGTACATGATGTTTTGAGGAGCGCCATTTTTGACAAACTCACGAAATACGGAATAGGTAAATGGCGAAGATATGCCTGTGGTAAGCTTGCCGTCGGAAAAAGTACCTGCACCACCAAGACCAAATTGCACGTTGGTATTGTGGTTAAATGCGCCACCGTTAAAAAATGTGTCTATGGCTTGTTTGCGTTTTTCAACGTCGCTACCGCGCTCAATGACGGTTACTTTTACACCACTTTGCACAAGGTACAGCGCTAAAAATAGGCCTGCAGGACCACTACCAACAACGATGCAACTGCCGTCAACTTGGGGTTTGTCGGTGTCAAAAACGTCCGTTGGGTAGGAGTATGGTGTGGCATTTTGGGGCGTTTTGGTTGTGTCGATAACAAAAGAGCATACAAAATGAAGGTCATTTTTGTTGCGCGCATCTACACTTTGCTTGTGGAGCGTGACGCTTTTGACCTCGGTGGACTTGAGCCCTGTTGCCTTGCAAATTTTGGCAATGGGGTTTTTGTTGTCCAAAGAAATATTGATAGGTTTTGTTAGGTATAGGCTCATTTTGTTGGGTTGTAAGAACTATTTTTTGATTGATGATGTCCTATTTGTAAGGTGCGGACGAACGCAGTTCGCCCCTACCGAGAGAATACAATTTGTAGGGGGGATATTATCCTCCCATTTAAATTAGCAAGTGGTTGTATGCAGGAAGATGATATCTTCCCCTACGATATATGGATAAATTGCGTTTGTGATTACTGTCGTATGTTCGCAACAACAAATTACAAGTTATAAGATTTTTCGCGTTGGGATTTTGTAAAGGTGTAGAGTGCTGATGCGGACGCAAAGTACAAGTTGTTGCCACCACAGATGCCGTCAACATTTAGAATTTCGCCAAGGGCAATCACTCCGTTGGGTAGCGTTAGTGTTTGAATATCGACAAAACGCTCGTCAATGCCACCAGCGGTAACTTGGCTCATTGTGTAGTCCAAAAGTTTTTCCAGTTGGAAAGTGAAATTTTTGGCAATTTGGCATTGTTCGTAGGCAGATTTACCACGTTTTGCGATGCTTTCGGCAAGTTTATTGTGCAAAATGCCGTAAAACAACTTGTCCTTTTCCCCTGCGCTTTCGCGTTTGCGAAGGATTTCCCAAAGCTGTTGTTGTGTCAAATTTGGTACAAGGTCGATACTAAAAGTGTAGTTGTGTTTGTGACCTTTTACAATGTTGCGAGCAATAAGTGCGGAAAGGTTGAAAATACAAATGCCGGAAAGGCCGTAGTCTTTGAAAAGCACTTCGCCACTTTCTTGGCCAATTTGTTTGCCATCCGCAAGCAAAGTAACTGTACATTTTGCGCGGATGCCGTTCAAAATGCCATCCATTTGGCTAACTCTTACGGGCACAAGGGATGGAGATGTGGTTGTAAGCCAAGACTTGTCCACAAGGGGCAAGGTTGGAGTTTGCGATTGACTACCGCTACCGCAAGCAAGCACTACTTTGTCGTAGGCAATGCCTTCAAGAATATACTTGCCGTTTTCGATTGTCAAGTTTTGTACGTTGGTATCCAGCAGCAACTTGCCACCATTTTTGGCAAATTGATGGCGAAGACAATCCACCACGTTGGAGGCAGAGTCACTAAGTGGATACATACGGCCCATTTCGTCGGTGTGAGTGTAGATGCCACAGCTGTTGAGAAAGTTGACGTACTCGCCTACGGAAATTTCGTCAAGCACATTGCGAACAATGGCGCTATCGTTAAAGCAAGTTGCATTGACATTGGCATTGCCAATGTTGCACTTGCCGTTGCCTGTCATAGCGATTTTTTTGCCAACGCGGTTGTTGCGCTCTGCAAGGGTTACGTCTATTCCGTTTTTCAATGCTGTGATGGCGTATGTTAGACCTGCCATTCCACCGCCAATTACAAGAGTTTTCATAATTTTCCTTTGGGTGTTGACTTGGAAATTTTGTTGTGTGAGTATATTTTATATTAACGGCAAAAAATAGTCAAGGGTATTGAGAAATATGTCAAATTGATTGCAAAGGCACAAAAAGTGCTTGCGCACATTTGACAAACGAACTGCTTGCTGGGCAAAGAGAACAATTATGAGAGAGCAGCCCCTCCCTACAATATCTAATACTAAACTGAGATATAATATCATTCTCCCCAAAAAAATTAGTTAATACTTGTGCACTGGCAGATACTATACGCCACTACAAAAAATGCGTAAATTTAGTGTTTGAGAGATGTAAAAAAACATATTTTTATCAAGAGTTAAAGACATCAAAAATACTTTGCAAATGGCTTTGGGAACTTGCCAAAGTTACAGTGTTTTGTTGACAATGTATGTTTGAAAAGGGATTGGTGAAATCGGTGGGAAACAAATCGCACAGACGAAAAAGTCGCTGGAATACTTCCCTTTGGTGCATATTGTGGAGAACTGTCGCAACAAAATTGCCGTCCACCTGTTTTTGCGTAACACATAAGAGTTGTTGGGTGTTAGGGTGGTTGCAAATGACAGTTTGCGGTGCGTTGGGGTTGTAAAAATTGCCTACAACAAGGGGGATACCTTTGGTTTGCAGTGGGCGGATAGCATCTGGGTGCAAAACTGTTGCGCCAGCTTGGGCAAGTTGAAACATTTGATTGTACCCAAGGTGCGTGAGCGTTTTGACACCAAAAATTTCCGTTGGATTGCCCTGACACACGCCATTGGCATCCGTCCAGTTTTCGCAAACGGTGGAGTTGGTTGCAAGGGCGCAAAATGAGGCCGTCACGTCACTTCCACCGCGCGAAAAGGTTTTGCGAGTATTTGTCCATCCGCCGTAAAAACCGCCAATAACAGCCAAATTTGTCCCCTGAAATGTCTTTTTCAGGCAAGAAATGGTCTGCTTCGTTTTTAGCCCCTTTTTGCCAAAGAGTACAACATCTTGCGCTTCTACATAGGTGGCGTTGAGATATGCCGCCACAAGCTTTGCGGACAGTTCTTCACCAAGGGAAATACAGTAGTCAAGGTTGAATTTTAGCGCGCGATTGTGAGCATCGGCAAGTAGTTTTGTAACATCGACGTTAATGCAGTTGACGCTGGCAAGCTTTTGATAACGATTGCACACTATTTGCCAAATGCTTTCGTCGTGGGTGTAAAAATAGCTTGCGAGCAGGTCTGTTGTTTTGATGTCGTTGGGGTGACTTTTGCCAATGGCCGACACCACCACTACTTTGTGGTTTGGTGTGAGTATTTTTTTGAGATACACAAGGTTGTGTGGGGTGATTGCGGTGCCACCAAATTTTGCCGTTATCATAAGAGTAGTTTATGACGTGGGGGCAAAATTAGACACAAAGGGCAATTTTGAAAAGAGTTTGCTTTGCAATAAAATAGCGTAAAGGTAACCTTTACGCTTGATGTTGATTGATGACACTGTATTTGACTGATTGTGAAGTTGCGTTAGTTGCGACGCTGAGCATACTTGTGGGTTTACGGGCGGTCGGGTACGTCCGCCCCTACAGCAAAATGTGGAAGATTGCACAGTCGTTTTGCCGTCAAAAAGCAACAAGATATTGTGAAGAGCCAAGGCGAGCGAGCAAGGGATGGTTGGTTAGCCGAGCCCTCTCCGTCACGCTACGCGCGCCACCTCTCCCATAGGGCGAGGCAGGTTTGACGAGCAAAAGGCAAGCAGGAGCGTCGTTCTTGTGAAGGAGCATACCTGTAAGGTCTGTGACTGAACAAAACGTCGTTATCTGCAAAGAACTTTTGCCGTCAAAAGGCAAACAGACCTTGCGAGCAAGCCTTTTATAAAACTACACTGCACTTTTGGATGCCGTAGTAATGGAAGCAGTCGATTGTTTGCTTATCGATCACTTCGCCACTGACAATGATGGGTACAGCAGGTGGACAGCCAATGGTTGGCGAAGCAACAACTCGTCCAAGGCAGTTGTCGACGGGCAAGCACTCCGCAGGAGAAAGCATTGCTTGACGGATACTCATTGCCTTTTGCGCCTTGTGGAAAGGTGGCATATTGTCTGCAAGTTGTGGGCGTTTTGCAATGTTTAGCAAGATGCTTTGCAAACGATTGAGCCCTGTTGGCAAAATTTCTGGCGTGAGCATAAGCACGACGAAATCTTGGTCGGCAAACTCGCACACTGCGCCTTGGTTAGCAAGGGATTTGGCAAGGTCGCATCCTGTGTAGCCGTAAGGCTTTGCTTTGATGGTAACTTTGAGTGGCTCATCTCCATAAAGCTCATAGCCGTGTGCGACAAGTTTTTGTTTGAAAGCGTCAACACTTTGGGTAAAATCGGCTAACTTTTGGGGATAAGTTTGCAAGTAGGCGTTTGTTGCATCCAACGATTGCAAAATAAGATAGGATGGGCTTGTTGAGCCAAAAAGCTCCAGTGATTGCTTTACTTGATTGCTAAATTCGCTGTGCAGTTCGATGGAAAGGTGCAAATACGCACCACCTGTGAGCACTGGCAAAGTTTTGTGCGCGGAGTCACAACAGATATCTGCACCAAGGTCCATTGGGTGGCGAGAATTTGGCAAAAACTTGAGATATGCGCCGTGAGCATTGTCCACCGCCAACAAAATGTCATTTTCGTGGCAGACCTTTGCAAGAGATGCAATATCCAAAGCATTGCCAAGGTAGTCGGGACTGGTTACATACAGCGCAGTGGGCTTGGTGTCCATATTTTTGAGCAATGTGGACAGTTCATCCGCAGAAATATCGCAAGATAAATAGCTTTGCATCTCTTGTGGGTAAAGCCACTCCACGTCCAAGTCCAGTAGAGCCACTGCACTGTGAAATGCCTTGTGGGCGTTTCGCGCAGACAAAACAAGGGGCTTTTGTCCACGTTTTTTTGCGTGCAAGGTCAAAAGATGCATCATAGCCTTGATACACTGCGACGAGCCTTCCGTTGAGTAGTAGGTTGGGTAGCCAAAAAGTGCGCTTGCGTTGCTTTCACTCTCGGCAATGATGCCATTGGCCTGGTAAAGGCTGTCTGCGCCGTCAATTTCTGTTATGTCCAACTGTTCCACACCAATGAGTGGCACACCTTTGTGTCCTGGCATGTGCAGTTTCAGCGCATTGCTTTGCGCGTATTGTTTGACAAAATCACAAATGGGTGTTTTCATAGTTATTCGTCCAAGGCGCGCGCAACGGCAACCATAATGGCGCACTCCATTCTCTTTTTGAACAGTTTGCAACCGTCTTGGTATACGCCTGTGACACTGCCCGTTGCGTGGTAAGCGTTGGCTGCACAACCGCCAGAGCAGTACAAACGAGCCCAACAGTCACGGCACTCGGCGTGAGCGTACACGTTGCAAGATGCAAATTCATTTTGGATTTGGGTATTGGTTACACCACTCCAGATGTCGCCAAGCTTGAACTTGTCGTCCCCAACAAATTGGTGACAGGGGTAAAGGTCGCCCCAAGGTGTAACAGCCATGTACTCGGTACCACTTCCGCAACCGGAAATGCGTTTGTAAATGCAAGGACCGCCTTGCAAATCAATCATGTAGTGGTAGAAAGTGAAAGGCTTGCCTTGTTTGTCGCGCTCCAGCATCAAAAATGCCAATTCTTCGTACTGTTGCATTACAACTTGGAGATCTTGGTCTGTCAAAGCCGATGGGTCGTCCTTGGCGCACACTACTGGCTCCATACTCAATTCGCTAAATCCCAAATCAAACATAGTTTTGATATCGTTCAAAAAGTCTGGGTTGGCGTGAGTGAAGGTACCACGCATATAGTAGTCCTTGTGACCACGAGCTTCGACAAACTTTTGGAATTTGGGGACAATTTTTTCCCAACTGCCGTTGCCAGCGTAGTCCACGCGATAACGATCGTGAACTTCCTTGCGGCCGTCCAAAGACAAAACAACGTTTACGCACTCGCGGTTGGCAAAGTTGATAACGTCGTCATCCACAAGCACACCATTGGTTGTGAGCGTAAAACGGAAATTTTTGCCCTTTTCCTTTTCGATGGAGCGTGCGTAAGCAACCAAATCTTTGACCACTTGGAAGTTCATCAGTGGTTCGCCACCGAAAAAGTCCACTTCCAAGTTGTGACGTGAGCCGGAGTTCTCCACAAGAAAATCCAACGCGCGTTTGCCCACGTCAAAGCTCATCAAAGCTCTGTCGCCGTGATACTTGCCTTGGGAGGCAAAGCAATAGGAACAGTTGAGATTGCAGGCGTGAGCAATATGCAAGCAAAGTGCCTTGACAACGCCAGAAGTCTTTTGCTTGAGTGTGCCAGCCATTGGCTCGTAGGTATCCGGTGTGAAAAGCTTGCCAGCATCTTTGAGTTCTTCAATTTGGGCGTAGCACTCCACAATGTCGTCCAGTGTGATATCTGCATTGTCGGCATATTTTGCGGAAATTTGAGCAATGACTGCGTCCTTGTCGTTGCCTTGGAAAAGGGAAATGATGTCGTAGGCAACTTCGTCAACGGCGTGAACGGAGCCAGAGCAAACGTCCAACACAATGTTGTAGTCGCCAAGTTTGTATTGATGAATCATGGTAAATTCCTTTGTGAGAAAAATGTCGTATTATGAAAAATGTCGCCAAGCTGGCGACATTTTTTGGTGTGCTATTAGTTGTTTACTTTTTTGCTTCGCACTTTTGGTTAGCAATACCGCAGCTGGTTTTGCAAGCAGATTGACAAGATGTTTGGCACTCGCCGCATCCGCCCTTTTTAGCGCTTTCGCACAAGTTACGTGTTGTGATAGTTTTGATGTGTTTCATAATCCTCACCTTCCAGAAAGATTTTCGACTAATTATAGCATATATACACGACTGTGTCAATCTCTTTTGGGAGATTTTCTTGCTAATTATGTATTGGGGTGTTGTTGGTTGTTGCGGTTGAGATACTCTTGTAGCTGACGGAGAAATGCTTTGGTTTGCTTGGGGTTTTTGAAGGAAATGATAGGTACATTGGGGTAGTCTTGTTGAGCTTGGACAACTTTTAGGCGACAACCCTTGCGGAAGTTCAAAATGTACTTGTAAAACTGTGGGTCAACTCTCTCGACACAGCCAGTTGCCAAGTCGTCACGTTGCTTGCCACCGTGTTTGACAGAACGCCAAAAGGCACGCCACGCACACAAGGCTGGCTTGTAGTCCAAAAAGACCACCAAGGTTGCGTTTTTGTAACGCATATCGAGAGTTTTTGACCACATACCATCAATAATCCAAGTGGGCGCATTGACAATAGGTTCAAGAATTTGTACGTGTTGCTCATTTGTCAGCTCCGTCCAATTTTCCCCCCACAAGATTTTGTCCAAATGGGTGGGTTGGCGGTCAAGTAACTTTCCAAGAGTTTTGGCAAACGTTGTTTTGCCACTGCCTGCACTACCGATGATTGCCACACGAGAAAAGTCCATTGTGGAAAAATCGAATACGTGTTTTGTCATTTGGCAAGCTCCTTTAGAGCACGTTGTTTTTCGCGTTCCAAGTCCTTGTTCAAAAGGCTTTGTTTTTTGTCGTAGTTGTGTTTACCTTTGACAAGTCCAATTTCTACCTTTACAAGGCTATTTTTGAAGTAGACTTTGAGTGGAACGATGGAAAACCCCTTTTCGCGCACTTTGCCAAGCATACGCATGATTTCCTTTTTGTGGGCAAGCAAACGTCTGTCGCGCAGGCTATCCACATTGGAGTAGCTACCTTTATCGTAGTTTTTGATGTGGCAGTTTAGTAGCATCAAATTGCCGTTTTCGATGCGACAATAAGCATCGCCAAGGTTTACTTCGCCTCGGCGAAGCGACTTGACTTCGCATCCGATAAGATTTATGCCACACTCTAACGTTTCTACAACAATGTAGTCGTGGTATGCTTTTTTGTTTGTTGTGATGATTTTCATTGTTGGGGTACCTTGGTATTAGATAGACTTATTATATGATTTTTGCGTCAATAAGTCAATACATAGCGAGATTTTGGTTGAAATATTTGTGACTACTCGGCAAGGTCGAAGTCGATTTTGTATGCCGACTTGTTTACGCTTTGGATGACAATTTTGACACTGTCCCCCAAACCGTACTTGATGCTGCCATTTGTGAGGCAGAATTTTTGTGGGTTGTAGGTAAAGTAGCCATTGAGTTTGTCGATGGATACAAAACCTTCGACTGTGTTGGGCAGTTCGGCAAAAATACCCCTTTCGGTAATGCCGGAAATGATTGCGTCAAAGGTCTCGCCAATGTGATGAACGGCATAACGACATTTCAACACGTCATCCGCCTTGCGTTCAGCCTCGTCAGCGTTGCGTTCCCGTTTGCTTGATTGCGCTGCGCAGTCGGTTGTCATCATTTCGTAGGCAGTGATTGCTTTTTCCGTCATTTTGCCCGATACGGCCGTTTTCAAAATTCGATGAACAATCAAGTCAGGATAGCGACGGATGGGGGATGTGAAGTGGCAGTAGCATCTGCTTGCAAGGCCAAAGTGACCAATATTTTCGGTGGTATATTTTGCCTTTTGCATTGTGCGCAACATCACGTCATTGATGAGCGCAAAATATGGTGTTTGTTTGGCTTGTAAAAGAGCATCTTGAAGCACAGAGTTGTGGATTTGTTGGCTGTGTTTCACCTTGATACCAACACCGCTCATCAAGTCCATCAAAACGGCAAGCTTTTGCTCGTCAGGTTTTTCGTGGGTGCGGTACACAAATGGATAGGAGCAGTTTTCAATATACTCGGCAACAGTTTCGTTTGCGATGATCATAAACTCTTCGATGAGCTGATGTGCAAATTTGCGTTCGTATGGCACAACGTCAACCACATCCCCCTTGTCGTTCAAAACAAAGGAGACTTCCTTGGTGGCAAAGTCGATGTTGCCACGTTTTAGGCGTTTGTTTTGCAAAATTTGCGCCAAGTCTTGCATTTTGAGTAGGCTGTCAAGTATATCTTGGTACTCATTTTGCAACTCTTTGTCGCCATCAAAAATCGCTTGAACGTTGTTGTAGGTAAGGCGATGACAACTTTTGATAACGGAAGGGAATACTTCGTAGTCGATGACGTTGCCTTTGCTGTTAATTGTCATTTGACAGGTCAATGTCAAGCGGTCAACACCTTGGTAAAGGGAGCAAATGCCGTTGGAAAGCTCCCTTGGCAGCATTGGGAAAACCATGTTGGGAAAGTATACGCTGGTTGCGCGGTTAAATGCCTCTTTATCGATGTCGTCACCAGGTTTGACATAGTGAGAAACGTCGGCAATGTGCACGCCCAACGTGTAGGTGCCATCTGCATTTTGTGTGATGGAAATGGCATCGTCAAGGTCTTTGGCATCGTCGCCATCAATGGTGAAAATTTGTTCCGAGCGCAAGTCCCTGCGACCAACGTAATCTTTGTCGGTTAGTGTTTGGGGCACTTTGGCGGCACGTTTTTTGACGCCATCGGGGAAATCAGTTTGTACACCATAGGCAATGGCAACAGACATCAGCTCCACATTGTTTTCGTTGGGGTAGCCCAAGATTTGGAGTATCTCCCCTTCCGGACAGTTGCGGTTGTCTTTGGGGTAGGAGTTGATTTTTACCACCACTTTTTGTCCGTCCTTTGCGCCCAAGTGGCGTTTAGGTTGCACAAAAATGTCGGTGGAAAAGTGTTGGTCGTCCAAAATGACAAAGCCAACGTTGCCTTCACGTTGGTAAGTGCCAACGAGTGTGCTTTTGCCACGCTCCAAGATTGCCACAACCTTGGCTTCGTCGTCGGTGCCTTGCAAACGCTTGTAAAGTACTGTATCACCGTGGTAGGCACCAAAAGTTTTGGGCGGAGCGACAAACAAATCGCCATCATCAAGCAACAAAAAGCCAAAGCCACGCTTGTTGCCTTGGAACACTGCTTTGCCGTACAGTTTGCCATCTACCAAGTTGTACCTTCGGTCGTTTTCATCATAGAAAACATCCCCTTGCGTTTGCAAAGTTGTAAGGGCATCCTTGACGGCTTGTCGGTCGGCGGAAGATTGTGTGCCAAGTAACGTGCAAGCTTGCTTGACAGTGAAGTTGGACATTTCGGCATCAGATAGGAGTTGTAGTAGTTTTTGTGTAAGGTTCATATTTTTGTTTTTTCCTTTTTTATTGAAAATAGGCCAAAATTGACGGCAATTTGCCTATTGTGCACTTATTGTATTGACAATGGGGAGTTATTTGAGATATAATCATTGGCAGGAAGATAACTGCAGTTGGCAACGATAATATTGAAAAAGTACTGCTAACTATCCAAATTACTGTAATCACAACCATCAAATTGAAATATCATTTTGTTTGACTGTTTGCACTTTAGCAGTTCAATCATTGAATACACAGGAAGAACAATGAGTACCACGACACGAAACTCCATTATCGAATTGATGAGATTGCTTGCATCTTTGTGGGTTGTATACTACCACAATATGTTTTTTGTCGCAAACAATACAACAGGCTACTTTGATAGCGGAAAGATTGCCGTGGACTTTTTCTTTATGCTGAGTGGTTTGTTTTTTATAAAAAGCTACAATGCCTACAAAGAAAGCTCCCTTGCAAGCAACTTTGCCTCCTTTACATGGAAACGTCTAAAGGGTATGGGTGTGGCATTGCCAATCGGTTTGGTATTTTCCACAATCTACTTTATTATTTTCCCCACCAACAACTACGGCACAAACTTTATTTTTGGATATTTGTGGTTTATCCCTGCGATGTTTGTTGCATTGCTGTTTTACTTTGTTGTGTTTGAAATCAAAAATGCAAAGGCAAAAACACTAATTGTTGTTACCATTGTTGTTGCCTGCTATATTTTGGCTTTCATTTTTAGAGAATTGCGCATATTTAGCGCATTTGCTGGCATTGGATTGGGCATTTTGGTGTCGATCATTCCCAAAATCCCACTATTAGAAAACAAAAAAATCGTGGCAGTTGTGCTTTCATTGATACTGATGGCTTTGTGTGTACTTTTTTCTTTTTTGCCAAAAACACATTCGTGGGTAGAACTGACTTTGATTTTTTTGCTATTTACAAGCTTTTTGTATGTGTGCGGGCACTTTACAGTTAGTATACCTGCCTTCAACTACTTGGGTAAATTAAGTTTTGGCGTGTACGCAATGCAATCGGTTGTGAGACTGTTTAGAGATTGCAACATTTTGACGGAAAATGTTGTGATGTTTGCCATCATTTTTGTTGCGGCAAATCTTTGTTTGATTGTTGATCACTTGTGGATGAAATTTGTCAAAAAACAAAGACGAGCAAATGCTCTTGTCACCACTACAACAAAAGTGTGATTACACCACATTGAATAGGCATTGTTGGTGCAGCACAATTAGATACCTACTTTACGAAAAACAACTGGCAAGGTTGTTTTTTTCTTTGCATAGCAAATTGTTAGTCTTGCTTGTAAATCAATGTTTCTGGATGAGAAAACTCCAGTTTGATTTGCTTGTTTGGGTTCAAAAGTAGATTTAGTACGCCAGGCTCTTGAGTGCCCAGGCGCGTGGACATCACGAGTTTGCGATAAGGGACAAAGCCGCATTTTTCTTGCACGCGTTTTGACTGAATGTTGAAATCGTAGTAGCCACAGGTGAGAAAATCCAATTTGCAACTGTTGAAAAGGTAGTTGATTACCGCCTTGACAGCCTCTGTCATCAAACCTTGGCCCCAGTAGTCTTTGGACAACACATAGCCGATTTCGCGCCCTTGGTAGCCGTCAAACTCGGTGAGTTTGTCTTCCATATCGTACTTTTCCACACCCAACGAGCCAATGACCTTGCCTGTTTGCTTACAGACGATGGCAAACGTTTTGTCTTCGTCAATAAAGTTGCTCAAGATGCGCTGTGACAGTTGGATAGTTTCGTGATGTTGCCAACCTGCCCTTTCGCCAACACCTTCGATGGAGGCATAGGCAAAAAAGTCCTCCAAGTCCGCTTGGGTGAATGGGCGCAGGATGAGCCTGTCGGTATGCAAAACTGTTCCGTTGAGATGAAAAATTGCGTTCATAATAGTGTCCTCTGTAGTGTGATAAATTGTTTGCCGTCAAAGCAAATTACATTTGCGAAGAGCAAGGCGAGCGAGCAAGGAATGGTTGGTTAGCCGCCCTCTCCGTCAGTCTTGCGACTGCCACCTC
>CAZHMU010000005.1:131850-136022 GCA_964533825.1 uncultured Oscillospiraceae bacterium | reverse complement strand
ACAGATGCCGATTTCGTAATTTCTTCAAATTACTGTCTTATCGGCACACGGGAAAAGCTCTCCTTTATATAGTTTGTTATTCGGTTTTTTTGTACCAATAATAATCGTAATAAGTACTCTTTAAGTAAGTTGCATTTTGTGTAGCATCAGTCAATGTTAAGTCTATTCCACTTGTTGCCCACTTTGTTCGAACAGCATACCAACCATTTGGATCTTCAAATACTACACTGGTTAGGCTATTGCAATCTTCAAACGCACTATACGCTATAATCGTAACACTGTTTGGAATGGTAATACTCGTTAGACTGCTACAGCCATAAAATGCCTGTTCACCTATACTTGTCACACCATTGGAGATTGAGATGTCTGCAAGACTTTTGCACTTCCAAAACGCAGCAGAGCGTATTTTCCTTACGCCAGATGGAATTGATATACTAGTTAGCCCACCGCAACCCTCAAATGCACTATCGCCTATAATTCCTACGCTAGATGGGATTGTGATACTTGTGAGGTTCTCGCAATCACGAAACTCATTCATACCTATAATTATCACACTGGATGGGATAACTACACTGTTCAAACTCTTACAATAGCTGAATGCAGTCCAACTTATGCTTGTCACAGGTTTTCCATTATACTCCGATGGAATTACTATATCAGCATCCGTACAAGTGCCTATACCAGAAACGATATAGGACATTCCATCTTCTGAAAGTTTGTATTCAAGACCAACGCTATCTGCCATAGTAAACCTCCATCTATGCCTATCGGCAAATTCGCGTGCATTATACCATACAATGATACAGAAGTCAATAGTAGAAAAAGCGAGCATTTAGCCCTCCTTTTGAATTGTTAATACTTAGTTTTCTTCACCAGTGTAGTTATAGTGGATTGTTACATTGGTTAAGTATTCGTTGTAACTACCAATTGCAATATTGTTCAATATAATCAAGAGTTAATCGATAGAAATACCCGAGTTCGATAAAACAATCGTGGTACTTTACAAATTAAAGTCTTATGAAAATTGGGGTTTCTTGAAATAGTCAAGAAGGTCAAAGGCGAACAATCGTTCACTTACAGCTAAATATTTACAAAACTTTCTCCAAATTTTAGAGAATATCTTGAAAAGCCCACTGTTGTGTGCTATAATAGTCTAAAACAACAAAACAATGTTTCAGGAGACAAAAACAATGGCTGCTTGTTACAAAAAATTATGGAAACTACTTATCGACAAGGATATGAAAAAGGAAGATTTGCGCATCAAAGCTGGCATCACAACCACCGCAATGGCCAAACTCGGCCGAAACGAAACTGTACACATGGACATCCTTCTCAAAATTTGCAACGCTCTTGACTGCGGTTTAGAGGACATTTTGGAAATAGTTAGTGAGGGCAAAAATGATTAAAACTTCTATCAGATTTTTTGACAACATTCCCGTGCGCGCAGTTTGGGACGGAGAAACATCTCTTTGGTGGCTGTGCGCTGTGGATATTGTTGAGGCACTGAGTGTAAGCTCTGCTCCAAGAAAATATTGGAATACATTGAAGAGTAGAAATCCCCAGTTGTCCTCAATTTGTAGACAACTGAAATTGACCGCCAAGGACGGCAAAAAATACCTAACTGACGTTATTGACGATGGCGGATTGAACCTACTTATGGGTATTTTGCCAAGTAAAAAATCTAATGCGTTTTGGCATTGGATCCAAACAAAAGGTGCGTCCATTGATGAGCAAAGCAAAGCAAAAGCTTACGAGTTGTTTGAAAATGGCATTATCAACGACATTGAGGTTGGCACAATAAACGGGCTACAGCAAATTCACGCCTACTTGTTTGGTGGCTTGTACGATTTTGCAGGCAAAATCCGCAAACTTAACATTTCAAAAGGCGGTTTTGTGTTTGCAAGTGTTGGATATTTGGACGAAACGCTCGCAGAAATTGAACAAATGCCCGAAGAATCCGTTGAGCAAATTGTGCGCAAGTATGTTGAGATGAATGTGGCGCATCCATTTATGGAGGGCAATGGCCGCACAACACGCATTTGGTTGGACTTGATTTTGAAAAAGAACCTTTCCGTGTGTGTAGACTGGAGTCAAATTGACAAAACGGAATATCTCAACGCAATGAAAAAGAGCGTTGTTGACTACAGCGACATTTTAGCTCTTATCCAAAACGCTCTAACAGACAAAATAACTGACCGCGAAATCTTTATGAAGGGTATTGACTACTCGTATTACTATGAAGAGGAAAGCTAAAACATGTTATTTGATCCATTACTTCGACTGCATTAACACTACGATTGGAGGAAAATACTATGGAAATATTGAACCATGATTTTGCTTCAGAGGGAAAAACAAAGGTCTTAGATCATACCATTGGACAGAATTGGCCAGTTGTATATCTAATTCACAGTAAAACGAATCTCTATAAATATCCGTAATGAGTGTTTTGAAATTACATATTATTTATCGGAAGTATTATTTGCATGGCGTTTGTAAGAAAAAGTTGAATAAAAAGCCACAAACCCAACCAATTAGTACTAATATGTGCGGAGTACATAGCCCTGAGCAATATCATCTGTATGGCGGACTTGTCTTGTGCACTCTTGCGGTTAATTTTGCATACGACTCGCTCAACCAATTAAAAATCCTCGGAATTTTTCCGAGGATTCTTTATTATCCAGATTACATACTTGGTATATCATCCGTTTTTGTAAACATGACATGTTCACAAATTTCGCCAAAACGAAAACATAGTTATCAAAAGACCTACTATCACGATTGAGCATATCGTTTATCTATCACTTGCTCATGTAATGCTACTCACTGCAAATGCCAGAACAACTCGCACATGACACATTTAGCTTAATTAGTACCTTATAAAATTACACTACTCTCAAACATGCTCGGAATTAATGAACAAGTTTATAAGGTTTGAGTCCCTTATAAAATTACACTACTCTCAAACGCGACATCACTTGTACGCATAAGTTGGTTTGTTTGAGTCCCTTATAAAATTACACTACTCTCAAACATACCACAGTTTGTCAATGGTAGTACCGAGGTTTGAGTCCCTTATAAAATTACACTACTCTCAAACGGGTAAAAATCTACAAACCAACGCAATATGGTTTGAGTCCCTTATAAAATTACACTACTCTCAAACCTTATAGCAAGTCTTGTTGGCACGTGGATGGTTTGAGTCCCTTATAAAATTACACTACTCTCAAACTAGCCTTTTTTGTGATAGTGCGAAAGCAAAGTTTGAGTCCCTTATAAAATTACACTACTCTCAAACCGGAGGGTTGTTCTTTCAGCGTCCGTCAGCGTTTGAGTCCCTTATAAAATTACACTACTCTCAAACCTACTAAATGAGCGTGAAAAATGTGCAACTGTTTGAGTCCCTTATAAAATTACACTACGCTCAAACTATGCCTCCTATAAAATAATAGGGTGACTTGTTTGAGTCCCTTATAAAATTACACTACTCTCAAACATAAGCATAGACAACAAAGTTGTTAAAACAGTTTGAGTCCCTTATAAAATTACACTACTCTCAAACACATATTAGGTTATGACATGTCAAACTTGGGTTTGAGTCCCTTATAAAATTACACTACTCTCAAACTCTTGGACAAACTTGCAGAATGCGTTGTTTGTTTGAGTCCCTTATAAAATTACACTACTCTCAAACGCGAGAGCTGGTTGTATTTCCGAAATGCAGGTTTGAGTCCCTTATAAAATTACACTACTCTCAAACGATGTCCACTACTCCATTAAACGTTGTTTGGTTTGAGTCCCTTATAAAATTACACTACTCTCAAACATAGTTTAGGTAGTTATCCAAAGACTTTATGTTTGAGTCCCTTATAAAATTACACTACTCTCAAACACAACTTTCGTAATGTGGGCAAGACCATAAGTTTGAGTCCCTTATAAAATTACACTACTCTCAAACTTGTATAGGAGACTTAAACTCTCTATTACAGTTTGAGTCCCTTATAAAATTACACTACTCTCAAACAGAGTAACCGTTAATTAAATTAAAATATAAGTTTGAGTCCCTTATAAAATTACACTACTCTCAAACAAGGTTAGCTGCTGGAGTTATAGTACCGCTGTTTGAGTCCCTTATAAAATTACACTACTCTCAAACAGAGTAACCGTTAATTAAA
>CAZHMU010000005.1:0-131750 GCA_964533825.1 uncultured Oscillospiraceae bacterium | reverse complement strand
CGAGCAAAAAGATGTTCAAGTTTGAGTCCCTTATAAAATTACACTACTCTCAAACTTCTATGCCCTTTGGGACAAGCTTGATTACGTTTGAGTCCCTTATAAAATTACACTACTCTCAAACCTCAAATCACCATTTGAGAAACAATACTACGGATTGTAGAAAGTAGCGTAGCGGGATTATGTGTAAATAAATTGTACAATAAAAATTGAAAAATGACAAGTTATAGCTCGCACAAGTCCGAGTCAACAATGTATCTTTTTGTGTTTTTTAGCGTGGGAAACTCACTTCCCTCAAGCAAAAGCACCTTAAAATCGTGCAAACAAACACTCTCAATAAAACATTGCATATCATCATCAGCAAAATAAGTGCGCATGTTTATCATGATAAACAAACGGTCTCGATCTAACTCACGGACCAATTCCATGTATGCAAAGATTTGCTCTAGTGTATCCTTGTCACCAACATCGACCTCTGGAGAAAGGGCGCGAATTACATTGCTGATAGATACCTTTTGACAACTGATATCAAATGGCAAATCATCAGCAAGATGAAACATAAACGACTCCAAACTGCCTAGTAATTCAACTGTTCTGGGGTAGTTTTCTGCTTGCAACGACTTCTGTTCTAAGGCATGGCAAAGTTTTGTTAATAGTGTTTTTCGGTTTAGGTCGAAAGGTGCAAATTGCAATGTTATGTCGGCATATTTACTAAACTCAACTGGCCTATCAGCAACTGATAGCACAAAATTACCCCTAACTCCATCAATTTGATTAAACAAATTGTTGACCATTTCATGAAATAGCCTTTTGCTTTCAACCACCAATTCACAGACGTAGCCCTCACCAAATTTGAGGATATGTTCCACATTAGCGTAAACGAGTTTCATAGTATAACCAACCTCTTGTCACTTTCGATAACTTCACTGTGATGTTCTCCAGTGATATATTCCATACCTGCAAACTGTTTTTCCGTTACAATCATCACTTGGACAATTCCGTTGGCAGGGCGATTTTTACGAATCACGTCCAACACGGTATTGCTGGCACTTGGAGTTAATAGCATGCGACAATAAACCGACTCTTGCATCATCAAAAAACCAGTTTTAATCAATAATTTATGGAATTTTCGATACTCTCGCTTGTCCTCCAATGTGTCGGTTGGCAAGTCGAAAAAGACCAATACTCTCATAAATCGGTAACTCATAGCGAATAAAATTGAATTAGTGAAAGGTCGCCTTCGTTTAGTGCGTCAAACACACTGCGACAATAAACCTTGATAGCATTCAAAACCGTTTGTTTTGTGTTTTGAATGTTTACTGTATCGTTGAGAATATCAACAAGCTGGTACTTTTGCTCGCTAGAAAATTCGTAAAAAGTCATATTTTTCACCTTGCGATCAACCAAAATGCGAAATGGCTCCATAAAATCACAGCTCAAATTGAAATGATTGAACATGTTGTCGTGAAAAATTCCCAACTGAGTTACATAGCCATTAGCCACGATCTCCCTATTAAAAGCAGAAAGAATGATGGTATATCCATAGTTGAGGGCAGAGTTGATAATATTTTCCTCACTACGGGTAAAATCCATGCCGAACAGCGCGTTGAAATAGACCTTTGCTGCGTGCCCCTCACGATTGGTAGGATCGCCAGGTTGGATTTGGCACAAATAAGAACGCAACAAATTCGCCTCGTCATACCTATTCAACTCCACTAAGTGTTCGGCCTGTTTGCGTATTTTTTCGGCAACAATATCTGCCCATAGAGATTTTTTGAGATGGTCCGACCATGAGATTTGCGCTTTGAGCTTACGTGAGCAATCATAGCAATTGTGGTATGGAACAAGCTCCGAACTGGGATTACGCTTTGCATTACAAAAGATGACACGAATCTTTTTTTCTGTTAACGCTTCCAAAAGACAGCCTGTAAGTGAAACTGCTGGATTTTCGATGAGCAATATGGCAATTTCGTCAAGGAAAACACGTTTGGTTTCCTCAGCGCGCACCACCATAAAGCCCATCTTGTAGTCCAGTTTGCACCGTGACGTTATTACAACCGTACGCCAGCTCATAGTAAACCTAAAATATTGTCCGAAATGGTTTCAAACAACCCTGATGCAGATTGATCAATAATGCGAACGTCAGTATAGTACTTTTTCCAGTTGGAAAGAGATGATGATAATGCCGTTACACCTGTTGATGCTACACCACCTATTGGTGTTAAATCAGCCTTGATAAGTCTGCCAAACATGCCTTGAATTTGCAAGAGAACCCCGACTTGAGCGCTTGGAACAAGACTAATAAACCTGTCTCTACATTTTGCAAGAGATTCTGCTGGGTTTGCAGGACGATGACTATATGGAGCTTTTTGAAGTTTTTCGATATAGTAGTCGTATAGAATAACGTTTTGTTCACCTGAAACACCATCAAAATGACTGTTCCATTCAATATTGGCGTTGGATTTTCTTTTTTTATCGAAAGACTCCAGCTTCATGATATAACACTCATTTTGGTAGGATGTCTTGAACTGCTCCATTATAGAAATACCGATTTTAGATCCCCCACTAGACTTGCCAGTTACACATACCCTGAGTCCATCAAGCGATAACATTGTATTGACCTTGATAATGCGTCTGTTTAGCAGAAACTCCACTTTGATAACTGGTTTGTTGATAATTTGAGAAATAGTTTGTATTGCGTATTGTTCTGCAAATACATTATTTTTCAAAAATTCGTTTGCATATAATAGTTCTACTGGCATCACCATTATGTCTTGCTTTTTTGCAACAAAATAGCGCACTAAAACAAAGAATGTTGCCGTTGTTTTGTTGTAACCACCATAAATTTCCGTGGGCAGATCCTTTTTGCGAGGCACAAGTCCCTCACTTGCAGAAACGGGCATTTGATCAAAGAAACCACCCTTGCGACAGAAAGAATATTTTGTGACACGTGCTGTATTTTTGCGAGCAATTTTTACTACACGATCTTTATCGATTGCACCACCCCAGATTGTTTGGCCTTTGTAAAAGACTGGTCTAGTGAATACAACCTCGGGCTTGACGTTAAGTTTTTCCTCTGCGCGCCAAAATTGACGGCTAAACTTGTGGTACCATACATTACCGACTACTATGTTAAGATAAGCATCCTTTGCATGGTGTAGGTCATTTACAGCGCGAGATTTTACCAAATCAAACTGTTGGCGGAAATCGGATACAAGGTTTGATTTTACATACACAACCTCGGTGCTTGGGTAAAGTTCGTTTAACAAGTTTGCAACGACTTTGGTGGACTGACGAGTTTCGACAAGTTGACGATTGATAAAGTTAAACTTTTCCTCTTCGGTAAAATGGGTGTTTCTTGTAAGTCGTTTAAACTTTTCGTCACTGATAAGTCCCGCTTTATTGAGGTATGTCCAATAACTACGCATTTTGTCTTGCACACTACCATCGATTGGGTAACGATCGTCTTTTGCAGCATTTGCAGTTGATGATACCAAAACCTTGTTATTGATAACACTATCGTCTTTTACAAGAGTGCGTGGGTAGATGTGATCGATATTGAAAATACCATCGCCAGACATAACTGACTGGATATCCATTGTTTGTCCTGTGTACAAACATTTTCCTAATTGAATGAAGTACAAAAATAGCTTGTCACTTTGGAGTTTGTTGTGAACTGTATCGCCAAAGCTTTCCAGCTCATTTTTGAGTTTACGAATATCTTCTTGGTCAATTTTTTTGTATAGTTCAAGGATTTGATCTAAGCGACTACTTGTACGCTTACCCTTTTGATCCTCACTTGCACCACGAGCCATTTCAACAAAAATCATTTTGGGCGCGCATCCCTGAACTTTGACAATATCTTTCAAGATATCTAACGTACGAATAATTGGGCGTTTGACAGCATTTGAGACATACATCTCATCCAAGCGTTCAGACAAGCTTTTAGCGTTTTGCCCATAATAGTCTTTTGCTATTTGCTCAATTTGTGACTTAAATGTAAACCTATCTGAGCAAAGCTCCATAAAGTTGCAATTCGTTTCCCACATGGCACGAATAATTGTAAACATTTCGCCAGTAGTTTTATCCGATTTGTCGCAACCTTGGATGCCACACAAAAGCTTGCGTGACAATCTACCAAACTCTTTGAACTTTAAGCGTGAAATATAGTTGATATCATCCTGTGAAAGGTGAGAATAATTGGCTTTCAACCAATTTGTGTATCTAAATCTATCCTCGGAATAGGTCGCTCGATTAATGATATTTTCCACATCGTGGTAGGACAATTTTTGACTACTTACCAATCTGCTAAATGCCCTGAAAGGTTTTAGCGTTGATTTGATGGTAGTATCTATTCCCGTAAGAATATATTCATTCTTTTTGACAAATCCGTTAACCTCAAAGTAGTCTTTTATGCGCGAAACACTAACTTTGTCATATTTCATAAATACATCTTGATATAGTCGTTGTTTGAGTTCTACGGGAATTGGGTTACCATCAATTTTGATGTTGTTAATTTCGTTTAGCACTTCAAATGCCGAATAAAGCAGTGAGTTTTTAGGAAGAACATCCTCTCCAGGCAGATAAGTGTCTTTATTTGTCATGCGTTTTATAAATGCTTCTTCGCTGGCATCACAATCAACCATACGATTAAAATTCCACGGATAGATGGCTCCATTCGCTTTGCGAACCATCCAACAGTTAAGTTTTTTGTTGTTTGTTGGATTTTCTTTGAGCGGCCCTACGTAGTAAGGTACGCAAAACTCAAACACTGACAAAATCTTTTGCGCAACAGTAAGTCCGTCACAATCGGGTTCACTCAAAAATGACAAATAATTTGATGCATTTTGCAGAATTTTGTTTAACTCATGCCAATAAAGTTGATATGGAATAACTCGGTTATCGCTATTTACCTGCTTTGGCAAAAAGTCGTTTACTTCCAAACGAGCAGTGATATCGGCAATTATTCCTTCGTCAGGCGCATCAGGAACAATAGATTTTACAATAGATAAAATGTATTTATTAAAATCATCTCTGTTGTTAGACTTTTTGACCTTGATTTGATGGTTTGCAGTTTTGTTTTTACCAATGTAATCAACGTAATTATTTTTTGTTTTTTGTGATCGGAAAACCTCATTATACTTTGATGGTACGTATTTTTTGATAAGTTGTTTTATCAATTTGAGGTCTTGTTGATGTTGCTCGTACACGGCAACCTTTGCTTCGGATATGGTTTGCTTGCCCTTGAGTACGTCTATCAAAACAGACCAATCATAAATTGCTTTTAATGAAACTATCAGTTCGTAATCGTCACCAATACTTTGCATGATAGAGGCAAGCTTTACGTCATCCATGTTTAACGCAATGGACTTCTCGTCCAAATTTGCGTATTCGTCATTGCCAAACAGATCTTTTAGCGGGACCTTGCCTCCACACAGAAGCTTGCATATTAGTTCGTAGTTATATTGGTATTGCTCATTTACAGTCTTGGGAACTTTATTACCATCAAATAAAACTTCACCAAGCAATTTAGCTTTTTTAGTAATACCCAACTTGGCTTTTAGTATGTTTTGAATTCTGTTTATATCAACATCATTTTTCCAAAGAAGAGCGTACTCGTCACGAGTGAGGTGGGCAATAAACTTTTGCCAAACTGCAGAAAAATCGGTGACGGCAGAAATATTATGCTTGTCTACTTCACTCAAGAAATGACCTCTGTGTGCAACAAGCCAAGCGCACGCAATGTATACCAACCTAACATCATGTGGCTCACTACTACGCATCAAATCTACAATTAAGTGATGGATCGTTGGATATTTGTTTGCATAAGCTTTTTGCATATCGTATGAACCAAACAATCGAACTCTGTCATTAGTTGTGTTAGGATATTTATAACTTTCCTTGATGCGTGTGTAAAATTTTTCATCAACTTGAGAAATTTCAAACGCAAAAAGATCCATAATTAGCTGTACACGTTGTTGCCTACGATCCAAACGTCTGCGAGCAGTACGAAAAGCTCTACGTTCTGCGGCCAAATTGGCTGAGTCAAAAAGTGTGACACCCCACATTGGTTCCCCACTGTGTTTGAAAAGATTGTACTGCTCATCAGTGACAGCATATCCCACTGAATCAGTACCGATATCAAATCCAATGTAGTAATTTTGATTTTTCATATTGACAAATGCTCCTTGTTGCATTATAATGTTATCGTAGTTTATATCCCTTATAAAACTACACTACGAGTTCAAATAAAAGTAACTCAACTCGTCGGCAATGCCGATTGCACAGTGTGTGCAAAAATGACCTCCGTTGTGAGGTCTTTTTTTTTGCGTTTTTGCAGTAATAAGTCCCACGTTGCAAATATGGTTTAAAAGAGATTACTTACATTTTACCACAGTGATCAGGACAAATCAATACAAACCTTAACAAATTGTTTCGAAATAAAGCAAAACGCCCCAGCGTAAAACACTTAGATAAGGGGCAAAGCCTTCGGCACATTTCAAATGATGACATTTTTAGTATTATGGTTATACTTTGTATTAGACGTTAAATTGCAATTGGGAATACTTAGATAGCTTTGGATAAATGGATATTTTTTTCATCAAAAAATACGACTTGCGAGATAGCTTTCCGTCCAACCTGCCACTTTCTGTGGCAATAGATAGTACGATTACCAAACCAATTTTTCTAATTTGCTTCGTAAGTGTTTCTCCATTGTGTTAAATTTTAGTTTTGGTACCTTCCACAAGTGTCGTCAATAGTGGTTTGAGTTTTGTTACGTGGGACATATCAACTTTTGTATAGCACTTTTTGCGGAAATCTTGTGCTCTTCGTAACAATCATTTTTCATTTTGTAACCCAAAAAATGGCGCAAAAAAACACGAGAGTTTGAGGCTCTCGTGTTTTGTTTTGTTGTTTTGTGCACCATTGCAATTGGGTTGACGCAGGCTGTTGGTACGTCACACAACGATTGGAAAACTGTGCGATTGTGTTTGTTGATAGAACTATCAATCAGTTGGCTTTCCACATTGTGCATACAACAAAATCAATGTATTGACTGTGCTGTGTTGCGTCAAGTTGCAAGTATGCTTTTACAAATACACCTGTACTGTGTTACAGACTCAATTTTGATATTGAATAGTTAAATCAATTATTTCAAAATGATGTTGTCGCAGTACAAGTATTGGTTACCGGATGTACCTTGTGTTACAACGCGGATTGCAACAATGTTTGTTACTGGGGCATCAAAGGTATATGTAACTGTTTCAAGGCCACTGTTTGCCGCAAAGCTGATCCAGTCGCTGGAACCACCAAGGTAGTGAGCTGTACCGTTCTCGTCAACAAGAGCAATCTTGTATTTGATTGTTTCGTTTGGAGAATAGTAGTTACCCAAATCAACAGAAATGGAGTTTACAGATGCAAGTGTAGAACCAATTGTGTAGGTGTATCTGTAAGTCATACCTTGGTAGCATACAAAGTTTACAATTTTGGAAGTCCCGGCAGGGTTTTGACGAGAGTTCATTTGTTCAGTCATTGTAACCCAGCTATCTGTGTACTTGTCTTGTGTCCAAGCAGAGTTTGTATACTTGCCAGAGCCAGCACCATCTTCAAAGTCAAGTGTAAGGAGAGCTGTTTGTCCAACTTCTTGCTCCAAAGATGTGATAGCTGTTGCTGGAGTTTCTACGTTTTTAACTTCCATATTGTCAAGGTTGAGCACAACGGATGGACCACCAGAAACGTTTGTTTGGAAGATAAATTGAAGGCTATCAAATTGGTTGATGTCTGTGCTTGTTACGCCTTCAAGAGCCCAAGCAGAATCAGCCAAAGAGAGTTCGTAGTGGTTCCAACCTTCTACCAAAGCTACTGGCAATGTGTATGTGATGTAAACACCTGTTTGAGAGTTGGCAAGACGAACTTTTACCATTGCTTTGCCATCACCTTGGATGTCAACTGCAAGAAGGTTGTAGTCCTTGCCTTCGGTGTTGAGAGCTGTGCTGAAACGGAAAGACGTTGTGTTGTGCCATACTTTGAATGCCAAAGCGTTGGATTCATCGTGGCTTGCACCTGTAGCTACTGTTGCTGTTGCGCCTGTTGTTACCCAACCGTTGTCGTACTTTTTAACGTCCCAGGTAGCAACAACGTCGTCACCGTTGTCAACAACGAGTGTACGTGTGAGACATTCGATTGTTGTTTCCTTGGATTCGTCACAACCTTCGCGGTCGCAAACTTCCACTTTGACACCTGCTGCTGTCCAAGTTGCAGGTTGAGATGCTGTTTCGTCAACAACCCAATTGTGACCAAGAGCTGCAACAACTTCTGTTGTGGAGTGGTTGCAGTTTTCACGTTGACAAGAGTAAATCTTTACGCCAGCAACTTCGCAAGTAGCAGGAGTTGTTACAACGCCATCATTCATATCGTGACCAAGAACTGCAATTTCTATTTGAGCAGAGAGAACTGTGCCACAAACGTAGCACTTTTTGCCATCGGCCCAACCTGTTGCTGTACAAGTTGCGGCGGTGCCTGCAACTGTTTCTTCGGTGTGACCTGTTGCTGTTACTTCTGTTTGAGCAACGAGAACTTCGTCACAAGCGGAGCAGTGTTTGCCTTCGGTAAGTCCTGTTGCTGTGCAAGTTGGAGCTACTGCTGCATCAACTACTTCGGTGTGACCGAGCTCTTGACCGTACTCCTTGCCACAAGTGGAGCAAGTTGCCTTTGTTGTGCAAGTTGCTGTGCCACCAGCACAAACTGTTACGTCAAGCTTTTCGGTACAACCTTCGAATGTGCAAGCGTGATAGTGGCTTGTGCCGTCGCTTGTCCACTCAGCTGCAGGTGTGTGCTCGTGGTTTTCCAAAGTTTCGCAAGCTGTTGCAAGAACAAGTGACAAAACCAAAACTGCAACGAGCAAAAGGATTTTTGTTAGTTTTTTCATTGTTGCCTCCTAAAAAATATTATTATTTCTATATTTGATTACCGATACAACTTTGGTAATAAATGCCGAGATGATTGCAATGTGGGCATCTCCCTCTGCGGTATTGCAGGGGTTGCCTACATTGTGTATTGATGTAATTTTCGTTTTACTACTTGATGATTACGCTTTCGGGAGTGATTTCCAAAGCGAACTTTGGCATCTTGTAAACAGAGAAGTTGTTTGGCACTACCGCTGTTACGTAGTCGTCCCAACCCTTTACTTGCACGAATACTGCGTTTTGTGCGCCCAGTTCGTCTTCGTCATAGGCAAGGGCAGTAACAACGTTTTTGGATACTTCTTGCTTTTGGATACCGTTTTGCTTTGCAAACTTCTTGTCGTAGATGACGTTGAGTTTGTCAGAAACAAGAGTGATTGTATGTTCGCCATCAGCAATGCCTTCACGCGCGGGCAAAGTGAGAGTTGTTGGACCAACTTTTACTTGCATTGTGTCGCCGTCAACCTTAACTGTGCAAGGAGCTGTGTTTTTGGAAACAACGTGCACGCTAACAAGCTTGTTGCCTTCGTTGTCCCAAAGCATCAAGCCGTCTTGTGGGACGTACAATGTAACCTTTTGACCTGGTGTGTAGGAGCCATCGGTTGTACGGAATACCAATGGTGTTGTTTGGCCTTTCACTGTGAGGTACACTGCGTAGCTATCGCTACCCTTGGAAGTGAAGTCTACGGTACCTTGGATGCTTACGCTGTTTTCTACAGGTTCAGTACGAAGCTTGGATGTTTGAAGGCTGATTTTGCAGGTGCGCTCTGCTGTGAAGTCAAATGTGCGAGCCATAAACTCCTCGGGCAGAGCCAACTTGGTACTACCAAGGTCTACAGTGTTGCCTTGCAATGTGCAATTGAAGCAGTTGAACGCTGGAACACCCATAATTGTTTGCTTTGTTGTGCGATCAAACAAGTGAGATTTGAGCATATCAAATTGAAGGAAGATGTCCATACCACGCTTCAAGCCGTGATTGCTTGGAACGCTTGCAATGATGTTATCCTCGCGGTTGGCAATCTTGCAGTAAACGATTGTTTCGCGACCAAGGTGCTCGACAAGGTCGATTTTTGCAGGAACGCCATCCGTTTCGCTAATGGTGATGTTTTCAGGACGGATACCAAAGATAACGTCGCCAAACACACTTTCGCCACCGATGAGTTGCTTGCGTTTGATTTGTGGGAATACTACGGTTGTGCCGCCAACTTCCACAGCCATTGTGTCGTCGTGAGCGGACAAAACGGCATCGATCATGTTCATTTGAGGAGATCCCAAGAAGGTTGCAACGAAGGCGTTGATTGGTTCTTCGTACAAAACTGTTGGAGTATCTGCTTGTTGGATGAAACCATCTTTCATAACAACGATACGAGAACCCATTGTCATAGCTTCTGTTTGGTCGTGTGTTACGTAGATGAAAGTCGTTGCCAATTTTTGGTGCAACTTGGTGATTTCTGCGCGCATTTGTACACGCAACTTTGCGTCCAAGTTGGAGAGTGGTTCGTCAAGCAGGAATACTGCTGGCTCACGAACGATTGCGCGACCAAGCGCTACACGTTGACGTTGACCACCAGAAAGCGCCTTTGGCTTACGAGTGAGCAAGTTTTCGATACCCAAAATTTCCGCAGCCATCTTTACACGACGGTCAATTTCTTCCGCCGGCATTTTGTGGATGCGAAGACCAAAAGACATATTTTGATAAACTGTCATGTGTGGGTACAATGCGTAGTTTTGGAATACCATTGCAATGTTGCGGTCCTTTGGTTCAACGTCGTTTACCAAAACGCCGTCCATAAACAAAGAACCAGCAGTGATTTCTTCCAGTCCGGCAATCATACGCAAAGTGGTTGACTTACCGCAACCGGATGGGCCTACAAATACGACAAACTCTTTGTCGCCGATATCCAAGTTGAAGTCGGATACAGCGCGCACGCCACCATCGTAGACTTTGTAAATGTTTTTCAATACTATGTTAGCCATTACTTTGTTCTCCTTGTGAATTGTTTTGTGTGTCCAATCCCTTGTTGACGTACTCGGGATAGTATTGTGAGTTGATGTGCTTGTCAAACAAGCTGTGAGAAACTAATGTCCAAGAGCATACTGCCGTACCTTGAAGTAGCATTACTATCACAAACAGCGTTATAAACGCGGAAATGGGATGTAGTACAATCAAAAATACAGGCAATACCAAAAAGACCAAATTGAGTGCCAAGTTGCGCAACAACGCCATCCAAGAAAATGCAAATGAGTTGCGGAACAGAGCGGAGAAAGGCAAGTCGTAGAGATTGTTGCCGGACAAAAAGTACATTGCAGTGGTTGCAAACAGCACCACGAGTATCATACAGATGCCGATTCCCAAGCCTTGTTGGATTGCGTCCGCACCGTAGATGAGCAGGTACATACTTCCCACTGTTGCAAGGGCTATGACCAACCCTACGATTGCACCAAGGAGTGCGCTTTTGCCACTTTTGATGCTTGTCCAAAAGGTGCTACGAATTACGCAACCTTGGTTCCAAACGCGCCTTTTCATTACCGCAAATGCGCCGTTAAGCCCCAAAAACCATACTGAATAGCAGGGGATTGCAAGGATAGACAGGTAAAATACCGTCGAAAAAATCTTTGCAATGGCGTTTTCGCCACCGAGAGCTGATGTTGTCAGCGTGTACATAAGTGTGTACACCACAATCAGTGGCAATGCAAACAGTGAGCAAAGCAAACTCAAGTTGACAATCAACGAAAAGTTATTTTTGACTATGTCCCAAAACATTTGCCAACGAGTTTTGGGAAGTTTGACCGGTGTTGTTGCTGGAGGGGCAGGTTTGTATCTAAACATTTGGTGCCTCCTTTCCCATAAAGTAGTTGATTACATCCATCGTGTGGGGGTACATTTTGCCCTCCTCGTCGAGAGCTTTGCCCCCAACAAACAGGTAGTACTGCTCGTTTTGGTCGATGGTGAAGTGTTTTGAAAGTAGTTCGTTGTCCAACGGAATACCAAACGCCACGTCAACGGGGTTGTCTGGATCGATTGGGTCTGCTTGGATGTAGGCACCATCTGCGGGCAAGCCAGCTTCCACAAGAGAAATAAAGCTTTCCGCGCAGAAGGTTTGCTCTGCTACTTTTTTGGATACGATGATAATATTGCTGGAGTTGAGTCCAACTACGCTGTACTTTGTGGCAAACTCTGCCGAGTCGGGATGACAGGTGTGAATTTCCACAAGACGGATATCGTAGGTTGTTTCGAGTGTATCCCCCAAAGAATAGTCTTTGGCAGTACCCTCAACAAAAACCGACACTTTGTTTTCCGCAGTTGGGGCGTGGTACATTTGGAAAGCCATCGACCACCAAACAATAGCAATTAGCACTACTGCCAGGTACCAAATCCAGTTGTACTGAACGTTTACGTCTGGTCGTTTAGTTTTCATGATGCACCTTGTACTCTAACACGACGTTACCAAAGGTTTTTACAAACAGTTTGCCAGTGGGCAGTGGGTTGTTGTCAAACAACAACAACTGTCTTGGCACACGTTTTTCTTTGATAGTGACAACGGCGTTTACTTCGTAATAGTGAAGTCCGTTTTTGGTGATGTAGGTCAAGTTTTGATCTACTACTTCCACAAACTCGTCAGAAACAATGCCATTGTCCCAGTCGGTAAAGAATTTGCACTTTGCTTTGCGATAAGGCAACAACGCTGTTAGGTAGTACACCACGTAACTGCCGTATGCCACCGTCAGCAAGATGTTTAGCATCATATTCCAAAAGTACTCGTAGTGGGACAGATACAAATTGGTCACTGCCACAACGATAAATACTATTGTGCAAAGTGTAAAAATTCTTTTGGTCTTTTTCAGTTGATTTTCCAGCGGGAGTCTGTCCTCTTTGGAAACCAGTTTCATTTGAGAATCTCCTTTAGTAAAGGATTAAGTCTTTGAGCAATTTTGTCATAGGCAAGCTTGCTAAAGTGGAGTTTGTCCGCAAGATACATAGATAGGTCGTAGTTGCCATCGGGCTTGCAGATGTCGTAAGTTTCGACATAGTACACGTTTTCTGCCGATTGTGCGTACGCTTTAAGGCGAGCGTTGAGTTCCACTACCTTGTCAGCATTTTGATGACGGTCTGGGCACACCTTTGTTGCCAAAATGATGATTGGAAGATTTGGCAACTGTGCGCGGATGTATCCCCAAGTTTTGTGAGTTAGGTACTCTACTTCGTCAACGGTGTAATGGCAAACAAAGTCGTTGTCGCCAAAGTACCACACCATCGCGCTTGGGTTGTAGTCAACAACAAGTTTTTGGTAATGGAAGAGTGCTTCGTCTGTGACAGAGCCACCAAAGCTGTGGTTTTCCAGTTCGTAGGGAATGTCGGTGCGGAGATTTTTCCAACCAACAAACGTGCTACTACCATAGAAAAGCAATTTTCCTTGTGTTACAGGCTTTTGGTACAGCTCGTCCAGTTGTTCTTTGTATCTAAATGGACTAATCCAGTGCTTGTGAGTTAAAAACATAATACTCTTTTGCCTCGATTTTTTGTAATTCTTTTGCTTAGTAAGTCACTGTAGCAAGAGTCGGTTGCATTGTTGGTTGTCAAAACAACCGATCTTGCAAGTAATGGCCTATTTGTAAATCACTTTTTCTACATTGAAGATGTAGTCTTTGATGGTTTGTCCCCAGATGGTGTAACCATAGGTGGACATGTGCAATCCGTCAGTGCGGAAGTATGCGCTGTTGGGTTTTCCGCTGTCCTTCATCAAGCCTGCGCCTGCGTCAATTACGTGCGCCCATTCGTTGAGTTCAGCAAACTCTGTTACAATTTCGTTTGCTCTGTCGAACTCTGTTTGGAAACGTCCGTAACCTGGCAAGGAGTTGATGAGAACGTAGTAGACTGTTGCGCTGGGAAGTCTGCTGTGAATTTGTTGCAAGAGTTGAACTACAACATTGCCAGTAGACTCGCCTGTTTGGCCGTTGTTGATAATGTCGTTTACGCCAACATACAATGCAACAGCACGTGGGTTGTAAGGATAGATCAATCTTTCTGCAAGGTCATCACGCCATTGGATAGCTGATGTTCCACCGATACCGTGGTTGATGCTGAGCATTGGGTAAAGGTCTTCGGCAGAAGATGTCCAGTATTGCATGGAAGAACTGCCTGCAAGCATGATTCGGTAGTTGGTTTGAGCTGCACTGTTCTTTTCGTAGTTGGACGCGTTTGTTTCGTGACTGGAGTTGGAAACTTTGTACTCGTTAGAGTTGTCCACTACTGTGCAAGTAGCCGTCTTAGCTTGACCATTGTCGGTGTAGCTAACGGTGATTGTTTTTGCAGTTTTATCGTAGGTTGCACCTGCAACTGTGGTTGAGCTAAGCTTGGAGTAGCCAAGCAACTCTTTTACGTTTGTTGCGTTTGTTTCCAAACGAAGGATACCGCCAGTTGTAAGGTAGACACTACCATCGTTGATGGGGCAATTCAAAACGCTTGTCCAAAGGAGAGCTTCGCCACTGTCGTGGATGCCTTCCACAAAGGTAAGGCTTGCGTCCTTGTAATCGGTTGTGTTGCCAACGTCAGAACTGGAGTCACGCAACCACTTTGCGTACAAAGTGATGTTTTTTGTTGTTGTAGTCTTTGTAAAGTCATAAGCTACAGTGCAAGCAGACTCGGTGTACCAACCATCAAATAAGTAGCCTTCGCGAGTGGGATCTTGTGGTTTGGTGATGGGGCTTCCAACTGTGATCTTTTCACTCTTGTACAGTTTGTCGCCTTCGGCAACTCTATCAGATGACAAATCTACGTTGTCAAGATAGTTGTAGAAATAACTTACGTAGTAATCCTTGTCTATTGGAAGTTGGGGTGGATTGTCTGGTTGACAACCAGCAAACACACAAACCACCAATACGCAAAGGAGAATTATTGATAGTTTTTTCATTGTTGCTCCTCCATGTAGTCGAGCAGTTCTTTTTCGCCGATGGTTGCTACACATACGTACTTGTCGGCAGCGCCGTAGTAGATGTACAATGTGCCATCAACGTTGCAGATACCCGTTGGGAATACGCAACCTGTGTAGTAGCCGTCTGTTTCGAAACTAAACTCTGGCTCAGCAAGGAAATCCTTGGTGCGGTACAAGATTTTGGTTGGGTCTTCTTTGTCCAAAATGACTGCGCCAACGCGGTATGCGCCGTCTTTTTTAGCAACACCATGGTAAAGCACCAGCCAGCCCTTTTCCGTCAAAATTGGAGGGGTGGATCCACCGATTTTCTTGTTTTCCCACCAAGCTTCGCCTTTCATAAGAAGGGTTGGTTTTTCCCATTCCATCAAGTCGTCGGAAAAACTGATCCAAATTGCGGGATTTTCGTTTTCGAAACCTTCGCCACACCACTCCATTGGGCGGGACAAGCGAACAAACTTGCCACCGACCTTTTCAGGAAAGATGTACAAATCGCGGTCGTCAAAACGACTATCGCCAATACGGCCAAGTTTTTTCCAGTTGATGAGGTCTGTGGAAATTGCCAAGTGGGTTACAGAGTTGTTTTCTTGCAAAAACGTTGGGCCGAACTCTGGTTTGAAACCGGAGTACAGTGGCTTTTCCGTCCAGTATTGACCGGGCGCAAAAGCACGTGCTGCGTAAGTGAGGTAGTAGTAGCCACCCATCTTTACCAAACGTGGGTCTTCGATGCAACCTGCATCTGGACCGTTGGGGTCTGGTGAAACAACGGGATGATCAAAACATCTTTCAAAGTGGAAACCATCTTTGCTCTTTGCCAAGCCAAGGTAGATGTAGTGTTGTTTGTCGTTGCCTGCAGCGCGGTACAACATCCAAAAGGTTTTGTCCTTTTCGTCGTAGATAACTGCTGGATTAAGAACACACAACTCTTCCCATTGGTTGGCTGGATTTGGTTTCAAAATAGGATTGTGTTCGTATTTGATTAGTTTCATAGATACCTCACAGAACTGTTTGGGTTTTTGTAGCACCGCTAACACTGTTGTTCAAGCAAATGTCGTCAACAAGTAGGTTTGTTGTTTCGCCATTGGTTGTGGTTGCGGAGATTGTGATTGCAGTGATGTTGGAAACGATGTTCTTGTTCAAGCTCATACCGCCAGATGATGCGGTTGTTTTGAAGTGATCCCAACCGATTGTGTAGTTTGTCCAATCGCCAACGTTGTACAAGGTTGTTGCAACGGTGTACTCTTTGCCAGCGTAGACAAATGTGATGGATACTGTTACTGTTGTTTGTCCGTCGCCCTTCAAAGCCAATGCCAAAGCATTTGCTTGAACTGCATCGTCCACTTGCAACAGCATTGTTGTTTGAGCAGATCCTTCTGCAAAGGCAACTGCCAAAGCGTTTGTGCTGTTGTGGCTTGTTGTCAATGCGCCGTTGGACCAAATGCCCGTTGGTTGTTGTTCGTAGCCGTTGAAGTTGTCCACTACAACAAGGTTTGCGTCACTGCCAACAGTGATGCGAGTGGATGCTGGGCTAACGGTCAATGTGTCGTTAGATGCAAAGGCAATGTCATCCATAAACACTTGGTTTTGAGGTCTGTAGGATGGTTGAGCTTTGCCCTCTTTGTCGTAGTAGAAGTATTGAAGTTCAAACTTGATACCAGAAATATTTTCGCTTGTAAGCGTTGCTGATGTTGTACCAACAAATGCGCTCAAAGGAATATTGTAGATTGTCCAGTCGGACGCAACAGCATCAACTGTATAGGTGTAAGGCTTGCCTGTTTGGTTGTACAGTGTAACTACCAATTTAGCAGGAGCACCGTCTAAGTGAGTAAATGTATCGTCCTTGAAGGAGTTGTCTTTGGCTGTAAATGTCAAAGATGTAAATCCAGCAGGAACTGTCAAGTTTGTGCCGTAGCTTGCTGGGCTCATATCGGACTTATAAGCAAACACGCCGTAAGAGGTGTTGTCGAAGCTGAATGTGCCAATGTTGCTCAAGGACATTGCTTCGTCCTTGTTGGTGTCGCTTGATTGCCAGTCGTAGTACATTTCGACGCCGGATGTGTAGCCTTCGAAGTTATCAACAATGCCATCTGCGCCGACTTCCTTTTGGTAGAGATTGTCCATTTCTTCCGCAAGGGTTACAACTTCCAAATTGGAGAAGGTCAATGTACCACTGCCGTACACACCGCTAAAGCCAAATTGCAACTGCTGTAGGTAAGAGAACTGTCTGCCACCGTCAGCTGCCGCTTCGCTCAATGCAAAAGCGCTAAATGGCACAATGATCGTTACACCATCGGTGCCACAAAGTGATGCTTTGTGAGTGTAGGACCAGCGGTCGCCGTCCTCTTCGAGCAAACGGAGAACAATGTTTGCTTCGTCTTTGGAGCTACCTGTGTAATTCAAAGTCATCTTGAAAGCATCGCCCTTTTCCAAGAAAGCATTGATGGGCAATCTTGCAAATCCCCAGCCGTTATTGCCACTAAACTTCAAAGAGAGTGTTGCGCCATCGTCCTGTATTTCTGGAGTAAAGGTTGTGTTTTCAGAAGCATTGTAAACGAAGTCTTCTTGAGAGTAGCAAGAGAAATCGAACTTTTTGATGAACAGATGCTCGTAGTCGGCAAACTTGACTGCAGCAAGGTCACTGATTACTGCAACGCCGTCACCAAAGGTGCGTTCAAACGTGAAGTCTACTGTGCGGATGTAGTTGTAGTCGAACACTTGGTTGGCGATTGTTGTGCCACCAGATGTACGCAATGAAAAGTCGTCGAAACGGATGATGACGTTTTGCTTGTTATTGCCAGCAATTTGCACCTTTGCTTGCCAGTACTCGTTGTCGGCATCTACCACACGGATGAGCACTGTTGCGTCGTCGCCACTGTAGTAGAAGTTGAATTTGAAAGCATCAACGCCGTAGAAGTCCTTTTCTACAGAGTGTGTAAAGCACATCCAACCGTCACTTTCGGGATTACCACGGTTTGTATCTTCTTCCGCAAAGGTGATTACCAAAGAGTTTTTGTTGTTGCCGAAGAAGTTGCTTTTGTCGATGGAAACATCGGCGTAGCTACCAACTGTGTGACGCTCCCACTCGTCAGCGAAATCAATGGGGATTTCGATTTTGTCTACATCGGGGATGCCCAAGTAGAAAGTGCCATTGTCGCCAGTGCAAACCTTGCTACCATCGGCATTGTGAGCCGTAACACGCCAGTAGTAGGTTTGGTCTTTTTGACGGATGGTTGCTGTTGGAGTGATTTGAGTGTCGGTGATACCCGTCTTTTTGATGTAGGTATCAATGGTGTTACCCATGTTGTCCACGTTGGAAAAGTCCAATGTGGAACACATTTCAAATGTGTAGTGAGAGGCATTTGTGGACGCCTCCCAAGTGAACGTTGGGATGTCGTACACTGTTTGACCTGCTGTTGGAGATGTCAACGCAAACGCACCAAGAGTGCCTGTCTTTTGGGGGATGAGGATTGCGTTGTCTTCCAATGAGCCAAAGTTTACGCCACAAGCACACAGGCTGGAGAGTACAAATACCAAAAGCAAAATTACAAGAAGTTTACGTTTCATATTAGTAAGCACCTCCTACCAATGGGTAAGTGGAAAGGGCCACCATGCAGTTTGCGGGGATTTCGATGGTAACTTTGCCACCAAATGTGCCTGTTGTTACATAGTTAGGAACGACAAATCCGTTGCCATCAAGACGAAGGTTTTGTTCGTTGAAGATGTAAACGTAGATTTTGTCTGCACCAGTAATTTGTTTTTCGATGGAGAAGGATTTTGTTACTGCCTTTCTGCCACGGTTGACTGCCAAAATACCACCTTTTGTGCCATCTTGACTTACCGTTGCCAATGTACGGAAGTCGTCAGATGGGTTTTCCATTGTTGCGGAGTAAACAATGTTACCTGGACGCAACAAGTTGCTAATCAATGTGGATGAGTGGTACCAAGGACGAGTTTCTTGCAAGTAGCTGGATGCTGTTGCCAAAGTGGAGAACATACCCCACTCTTTTGCGTTGGTGCCGTCCGATCTGTACATAAAGTACATACCGTCGTCCAAATCCCAGTAGCAAACGCCAGCGGAGCCGGCAAGAGCTGTTTGGATTGTGTAGTCGGCCATACGCACGCCGTAGTTGAATGTGGAAATAAGTTTGTTGCAGTCGGTTGTATTATCTTTACCATCGAGAAGACCTGCTTCCCAAACGATGAGAGGATGCTCGTTGCAAAGTTTAGGATCGATTGCGCTTACTTGGTTGATGACATCTGTCATCTTTTTGCCCATATTGCCAGAGTCGATATCGTTGTTGTTGACGTAAAGGTGAACGCCGTAGTTATCTACGTAGTCGGTCAAGCCGTTGGCAATACCAGTCATATACTCCAAAGAGCCAGCAAAGCCTGTTGTGTCACCGCCAACGATTTGCACGTCGTTTAGGCCAATGGCATCAAATGCTGCGCGAACGTTTTTGACACCTTGCTCCCACTTTTCGTAGGTGTTGTAGGCGTTTTTTGAAGAACCAATTTCGCCAACGTAGTTGGGCTCGTTGATGCTTACAAACCACTTGATGCAAGTGTAGCCACGTTGTTTTACAAGGTACTCGATTACGTCAGCGGAGATCTTTGCCCAACGGATATCGGCAGATGTGTTTTTGATCATACCCCACTCGTCAGTGTCTGGTTGACCAACAACGTTCCAAGCACCAAATGCAACTTGGATGTCATTTTCTTGACAGTAGTCCAGTACTTGATACGCACTGTTCATCCATTTGTTGTCGAAGTTGTATTCCCAAGTGTCGTCGTTGATATCGTCGTTTCCTTTGTTGTCAAAGTTCAACAACACCCACTCGTAACTGATCATTGTGCGCACAAGAGTTGGCGCCAGTTTGTCCACCAACTCTACTGTGTGCTCCCAATAGTCCTTGCGGAGTTTGTTTGTGTCTTCGTAAGCGCCCCAACCTACGCCGACACCAGCGTAGTTGGAGACTGTTACGTTTTCTTCTGCAAAGAATACACCATCTTCGCCAAGATTTGATACATTGTCACAAGCTGTCAAAGTCAACATGATTGTCAAGCACATTACCAAGGAAACAAAAATGCATATTGATTTTGTTAGTGTTCTCATTGTTATTTACCTAATGTACTGTTGATTTCTGCAAGGGTTTCGTTCCATGCTTTGGTGTTGAATGCGTTGAGATAAGCGTCGATTGTTGTAAGGGAAGACTTACCATAGGTATATTGAACCACCAATGTGTTAGCACCAGACAAAAGTTGACCGGAGTTGTCGTCCTTTTTAGGAGTGGAGAGCCATTTAACAGCGGGGTCTTCTTCCAAGATACGAAGTTTGCCTGCAGCGTTTTGCTCATCCATAAATGCGTACCAATCGTTTATGATTTGCAATGCGTGTTTGTCAACCAATGGGTCGTTTGCATTGATATCGTAACCAAGCGTTACCAAGTAACGGAGGAATTTTGCACCGTTGAGTTTTTCGATGTACTTGCCTGTTGTTGGGTCTTTTTCCCAGCCAGCTTCTGTCAATGTTACAGTTCCGTCAGCATTTTTGATGTAGTCGTAGTCTTCGAAACCGTAGGTAGCCATCATTGTGCCTTCTTCGGAAAGTGTCCACTCCAAGATGTCCAAAACTTTTTCCATCTTTTCGTCGGAGATATCTGCATTGAACATTGTAGCGGAGAACCAGTTTTCGTTACCTTCCAAGCAGTACATACCATCTGGGGACATAACCTTCATGATTGCTGTTGCATCGTCAAGTTTTTCCAATGTGTTGTATGCTGGGTTTGCAGCCAACTTTTTGCGCAATGTTGTGTAGTTGGACAAAGACAAGTTTTCGTAGAATACGCCAACACGGCCAGCGTAGTATCTTTCTGCTGGGTCGCCGGCTTTTGCATTGTATTGGTCGTAGCCGTAGATGTTGTTTGCAATGTACTCTTTTGCCTTTGCAAGACCTTGTTGGTACTCTGTTGTTGTGTAGTTGTTTACGTAGTTACCGTTGGAGTCAACAGCAAAGCAGTGAGGAGCTGTTTTGTAGAAGTTTGTAACGGATGGGAAGCCCCACTCTACGTCTACCAATGCGTAGTAGTCACCAGATTGGCACTTTGCAGTGTAGAAAGCGTTGAGCAATGTTTCGAATTGTTCCCAAGTGTAAATGTCGTTTTCTTGGTAAACACAAAGTGCTTTAGCCCAGTCACGACGGTAAACGTATGTGAAAGGAGAGTACGCGTCCTCGGTATCTACTGGGTTTTTGATGATGGGCAAGCAGTAAAGTTTGCCGTCAATTTTGAGGTGTTCGATACTGCTGATGCTGCTGATAACCTTTTGAAGGTTTGGCCATTTGGACATATCTTCTGGCAATGGTTTCAAAACTTCGCCTTCTACCCATTCAAGATAGGTGGATGCGTAGTTGTAGCTGTCCAAGTCGTATTGGAACACGTCACTCATATTGTTACCATTGATTGCACCTGTAACTTGACTATCCCAGTCTTGCCAGGAGTAACTGGACAACTTCAAGCTTACGCCAAAGTCTTCCTCGATTTGTTCAAGGTAGGCATCGCCACCAGACCAAGAGTCGAAGTACAAGTTACGGATTGAGATCTTGAGATTGCCGTTTTCGTCATATTCGTTGTCTTGTTGGTCGCACGCTACAAAGCTGAATACGCTTGCAACAAGAACCAACATCAACAAGATGGCAATTGTACTTTTCCAAAGTTTTTTGTTCATTTTGTTTTGTTCTCCTTAATTATGTTTTAGTGAATTGTGGCGCTGCAACAAGAAATGGTTGGTTAGCCGTCAGGCGGTTTGACGAGAAAAACGCAAGAAGGTCAGGCGTTATTGCAAGGGCGCATACCTGTAAGGTCCATAACCGAGCAAAACGCGTGGGATTTCGCAGTGTTTTTCCGTCAAAAGGCAACCAGAGCTTGTGTAAGCGACATTATCCTTTAATAGCGCCTACAACGATACCCTTTACAAAGTAGCGTTGCAAGAATGGGTAGAAACACATCATTGGAACGATTGTAAAGAAGATACTTGCCATGACCAGCCCTTCGGAGAATACTTGTGTTTCGCCTGGTTGAGCCATTTGGGAAGAGTTTGTTACAATCATTTCGCGAAGTACAAGTTGCAATGGCTTGTACGCTTGCGTTTCGATAAACAACATACCGTTGTACCAGCTGTTCCAGTTACCTACAGCAAAGAACAAACCGATTGTTGCAAGCATAGGCAAGGAGAGTGGGAGGTAGATTTTGAAGAAAATTTCAATGTCGTTTGCGCCGTCAATTTTTGCAGATTCTTCCATATCTATTGGCAAACTCTTGAAATAGTTGCGCATAAGAAGCATATTCCATGTGTCAATTGCGCCAGGGATGATCATTACCAAGATGTTGTCTTGCAGGTGCAACGTGTTGGTGATCAAGATGTAGTAAGGAATCAAACCGCCACCGAAGAACATTGTGACGAGAATCATGTTCATTACAAAGTTTTTACCAAGCCATCCGTCACGAGAAAGGGCATAGCCTGTGATAACCGTGAAGAACAGTTGGTACAAAGTACCCACAACGAGCAACAGCAAAGTTACTCTAAAGCCTGACCACAATGTGTCGTTACTAAAAACACTCTTGTAGGCATCCAATGTGATTTCCTTTGGCCACAAAAGTAGGTCGGACTCCAAGTAGACGTACTCAGGGGAGATGCTGATCAAAAACGCGTTGTAGAATGGGTACAAAACCACAAGGGCGTAGATGAGCAGAATTGCAAACAAGATCCAGTCAAGTGAACCGATACGTTTGTCAAAAGTGCTACCACGTGGTTTGAGTGGCAAGCGTTTGATGTTGATATCTTTCTTGCTCATAGAATACCTCTCTCTCCGCATGCCTTTGCAATACGGTCAGTTGCCAAAACCATAATGAAGGATACTACAGATTTGAACAGACCTACTGCTGTGCTTTGGCCGGCTGTCATTTGTCCACCAAAGTTCAAACGGTAGATGTATGTATCCAAAATGTCTGATACGTCGTAAACAAGTGGGTTGTACAGATTGAAGATTTGATCGAAACCTGCGGACAAGATGCCACCTACCGACATAATCAACAACAAAATGGCTGTAGATTTGATGGATGGAATTGTTACGTACTTTATCTTTTGCAGACGGGTTGCACCGTCGATATCTGCCGCCTCATACAACTCCGGCGGGATGCCGGCCATCGTGGCCAAGTAGACGATACTGCTCCAACCTGCCTCTTTCCAGATTTCGCTGATAAAGAGCAAAAGAATAAAGAAAGTTCCGTTTGCCATAAAGTCGACACGTTCACCGCCCAATACAGCGATGATATCGTTTACTGCACCTGATCTTGAAAACATACTTGTTACAAAACCCGATACAACTACCCATGACAGAAAGTGGGGAAATGTTACTACTGTTTGTACGACCTTTTTGAACTTGGTAAGGCGAATTTCGTTCAAAATGAGAGCAACAAGCAATGCTGCCACAAAGTTGATCAAAACTTTGCCAACACCAATGACAACGGTATTTCGTAGAACTGTCCAGAAGTCCTCACGAGCGAAAATCCACTTGAAGTTGTCAAAACCGATCCAAGGGCTACCCCAAATACCCTTTTTGGGTTGGTACTTCTTGAAAGCAATCAGAATACCATACATTGGGCCATAACTGAAAATTGCGTAGAAAATGATCGCAGGTATAATCATCATGATAAGATACTTGGATTTTTTCAGTTTTGGGCCCAAATTTGAAAATGGGTTTCTTTTTTTAACAATCAGTTGTTTGTTCATCTTGCATATTCCTTGATGTAATTTACTACAATATCTACGTTTGTAAATGCCAAACCAACAACCGTATCGGCACAGCCATAGTATATTGCGATTCTGCCCGTTTCGCTGTCACAGAGCGCAGAGCAAGGGAACAAAACGTTGGGGACGAATCCCACTGTTTCGTAGGGTAACTCGGGTGTTAGAAGGAAGTTGGAACAGCGATACTTGACAATTTCTGGGTTGTCTTTGTCAAGTATTACTCCTCCGAGAGAGTACACATAGCCACTGCAAGTGCGCGCTGCACCGTGGAAGAACAGTAGCCAACCTTCGTCAGTTTCAATAGGGGCAGAGCCTGGTCCAATTTTTAGACCACACCACCACTCGTAGCCTGGGCTCATTACGTGGCGATGTTTGCCCCAATATGTCAAGTCCTTACTGCGTGACATAAATATGTCGCCAAAAGGAGTATGACCGGAGTCGGATGGACGAGAAAGCATTACGTACTCGCCGTTGATTTTGCGTGGGAACAACACGCCATTGCGGTTGTAAGGTAGGAAGGGATGCTCCAACATTACAAAATGCTCAAAGTCGGTTGTAGTTGCAATACCAATTGTTGGACCATGGTAACCATTGCACCAACAAACGAAAAACTTGTCTTCGATGGGGATAACGCGTGGGTCGTAGGCGTATTCAAGTTTTACCTTGTTGCCACTTTCATCCACAAATTGGATGGGTTCTTGTTCAAACTGGATGTGGATGCCGTCGTTGCTGTGGCCTACATACAAGAAAGGAATTCCGTTGTTAGTTTCGCCACGGAACACGCCGTAGAACTTACCTTTGAAAGGCACCATCGCGCTGTTGAACACGCGAGTTACATTGTTGATGGGGTTGCGGTCAATGATTGGGTTTTGAGAATAACGCCAAATGGGTGCGTTGCAATTTTTTGGGCGTTCTTCCCAAGGAATGTTTGGGAGTGGGTTCCCAATGATGTGGGACATTTGTATCACCTTCCTTTTGTTACTTGTGTTGTTTGTTTTTGATTTTTGTGTTTATTGTTTGTCGTTAGATATATTTCTTGTTGAATCTCGGATTACGAGTTCGCAGTCGATGATGATTTGCGAGTAGGCAACACCCTTTTTGTTGATGCGTTGTGTTAGGTACATTGCCACCACTTCGCCAATTTCCTTTCGGGGGACGTTGATTGTTGTGAGCAATGGCGCATAGTGTTGACTGCGTGCAATGTTGTCAAAGCCTGTGACGGAGTAGTCATCGGGGACTTTTTTGCCAAGGCGTTTGATGCTGTATTGCGCATTGAAAGCAACGTCGTCGTTGGCGCAAACAATGGCTGTGACTTGGGGGTTGTCCGTCAAAAACTGCTCAAACTTGGCATCGTCGGAGTATCTGCCATCGTGGTTGTCGAACAACACGTTGTAGCCAACAACACCTTGGTCGCCATACATTGCAATGCAATCTTCAAAACCTTGACATCTTTCCGCAAAGCTCAAAGACCAGGTTTTTGAGCCGTAAAAGCACAAATGTTTGTGGCCTTGCTCAATGAGATACTCTGTCAGTTTGTAGACACTGTCGTGGTTACTGTACTTGATACGTGTGTTTTTGCCCATGCTTACTGTACGTGGGTCAACAAGTACAACGGGATGTTTTGTTCCTTCCACTTCATGAAGAACGTTGTCCAAGTTGTTGTGCATAAAGATGTAACCTTTGACGTCCGCCTTTACGAGAGACTGCAGTTGTTTGGGTGTCAGAGCGCCTTCGTCATAGACAAAGTACTCCAAGTTGATGTTTTGCTCGTCCAAAGCTCCAGCAATGGAGCGGATGATTGGTTGCCAGTATTCTTCGCGCAACATCATTTTGCTTGTCATGATGAGAAGCACATTGCGACGTTTGAGTTTGGAGCGCAACCTGTCAAAATCGTAACCAAGTTCTATTGCCTTTTTGATGATTGCGTTGCGCATATCGTTGGAAACGTTCGTCTTGCCTGTCAACGCGCGAGAAACAAGTCCTTTGGATACGCCTACTTCCTTAGCAATCTGTTCAATAGTAACTCTTTTCACGTCCACCTCGCTTACTTGTTGAGAAGTTTTACGTTGTCCATGTAAACGTATTGGTCGCCAGCTGTTGTGCCTTTGATTTCGACAATTAAACGCAATACTGTGATTTGGTCGAAGGACTTTTCAAATGTGATGAGGTTGTTTTGTCCGTCGGTGTTTGTAGGAGTAAGAACTTCGTAGCTCTCTGCACCGCCGTATAGGTAATGTACTACACCTTCGTTGTCAATCAAGTAAATTTTGAACTTGACATCTTGTGGATTGTAGTAGTTACCAAGGTCGATAGAAAAGTAGTTTGCTTTGCCAAGACCAACACCTTCGCCAACGTAACTGTAGCGGTATGCAACTTGGTTACCTGTGTACATATTGAGTACGTTGTTGCCAGAAACATTTTGACGAACACGCATTTGACCGCTGATTACTTGCCAGCCCGTACTGCTCAGGCTTTCACGAGTCCAATCTTCGCCGTTGTAGTCAGTACCACTTGAAAGTGCTTGATAGTCAAGGCTTATGTTTGCAAACTCGGGCATTTGAGGTTGATCGGATGGATCAACGTAGGTTGCAAATGGGCTTGCGGAGTAAACCATGATGTCGTCCACAAGCAGGTATCTTGCTGCGCTGTAGTTTTCTTGAAGAACCAAAACAATGCCGTAGACATCTTTTGTGGAGTCGATTGTTACTTCGCAAAGCGTCCAGTCGGAGTTGGCTGGGATTGTGAAGGACTTTGCAACAGAGAAAATTGCGGAACTGGTGGATTGAATATTGTCCTTGTTCAAGGTGTCGCGGTAGCTTGCCAAGACATTGCGGATTTTGATTTCGCCAGCGGAAGTGTTCTTTACCCAGAAGCCCAAAGTCGTGCCTTTGCCGATGGCTTGTGCACCGCCAGTTACCATATCCATAGAAATGTAACGCGCGTTGCCTGTATGGAGAGAAACAACTTGCAATGAGTTATTGCCAGAGTGTGCTGTTGAACTGAGTTCAACGTAGTTGGTTGCGCTGTCCATCAAAGACCACTTTTGACCACCGATTGGAGCGGTTGTTGCAGAGTTGTCTGTGTAATATTCGGAGTAGTACGCACCACGCAGTCCGCTTACGTTTGTAAGGTCGGCGTTGGATGTGTCTGCTCCAGTGCCTGTTTCGCTGTAGCTTTCGAAGTTGTCAACAACGTACACCTTTGTAAATGTTGCGCCTTGCAAAACTGCAAGTTGAGTCAAATCAATGGATTCGATTGTGAACTTTTCGCCATTGCCAGAAATTGTTGCTTGACCGGCAAATGTTCCACTAAATGTGAGAGTTGTACCTTGTTGTTGGTATCCAGTTGCAAAAGTGGTGTTTTGTTGCAAGTTGAGTGTCGCAAAGGTAATTGCATTGTTGGATAGCTCTGCCTTTACAACCAAACCACTTTCAAGAGCTGTTGTGTAAGTGCCACCAAAGTCGTACAAGATTGCACTGTTTGTGGACTCTGTTGCAAGTGTTTGCTTGAAGTTTACGTTGTCCAAGTAAGCGTAGGCATTTGCTCCATTGGATGTGTTACCCTTCAAAGTGATACGGAATGTATCAAACCACTTCATCACGTCGTAGTGACCTGTAAGGTCCATAACTTTGAGACCTTCTTCCACGGAGATTTTCTTTCCGCCATAGTCAATAATCCAACCTTCGTCAAAGATGGAAATTTCGTAGTGAGTCCAAACAGCTGGAGCTGTGCCAAGGCTGTATGTCATGTACACGCCGTGTGTTGCGTGAGCAAGAGAAATGCGCACTTCAGAAATGCCATTACCCTTAAAGTCGAAAGCAATTGTGTCGTAGTCGCTTGTGGTGGAGTAACTCAAACCATAACGGTAGTCAACGGTGTTGTCCCAATAAGCAAGTTTTGCACCATTTGTGCCATCGTAGCTTGCAGCAAGTTGGATTGTTGCGCTTGTTTCCTTCCAACCGCCGTTGTAGGAGCGAACTTCCCAATCAGCTTGCAAGTCGGAGTTGCCCTTGTTGTTGACGTCTTCAATTATCAAAGTTGTTGCGCTTTGTGGTGCACGAGATGGAACAACCCACTCGCCCCAAATTGCGTACAAGGTTACTGTTTGGCCAGTTTGCACAAGGTCGGTAACGGATTGTTTGTCGGCATACATTGCTGTTGCTGCATCCTTGTCTGTAGACCAACCCAAGAAATCGTACTTGTAGCCACGAGAGAAGGTGTTTTCTGCAAGAGCAGTTGCTTTGCCGGATGCAATGTTTTGGTCGTACATTGTACCACTTGTTGCACCATTGCCATCAAACTTGACTGTGTACACGAGTTTTTGCCAAACTGCGTACAAGGTTACCGTGCCATTTGCTTGTGCAAGGTCGACAACAGATTGACCATCAGTGTAGTCGGCAGTTTGTGCACTGCTTTCAAGAGCCCAACCAACAAAACTGTAGCTACTGCGTGTAAATGCATTTTGAGTGAGTGCCACTGCTTGTCCAACTGCGATTTGTTGAGTGGACATTGTGCCTTCGCCACCGTTTGCATCAAAGTTTACTGTGTAGGTGTGAGCCTTCCAAATTGCAAACAACTTGATTGTTTCATCAGCCGCGCCAAGGTCCTTGACCTTTTGCTTGTCTGTGTAGGTTGCTGTTGTTGCGTCTTTATCTGTAGACCAACCCAAGAAATCGTTGTTCTGCTTTGTGAAAGTGTTGCCTGTTAGTTCAGCTTCCACGCCAACCTCAAATGTTTGAGACACAACAGAGCCAACACCACCGTTGGGGTCAAACTCTACCGTGTATTTTTGTGGAGCACAGCCAGCCAAGACAATACAGATAACCATCACGATTGCCAAGATTGTTGCCAAACAAAATCGTTTATCCATTGGAAAACCTCCTTAATTCAAATTTTCCCCAAAGGGCGCAATTTTTCCCATTAGGGTATACTTTCCCAACAATATGATACAATGTTACAAAACTGCTTTCAAGAAGGTTTGAAAATGTTTACGTAAACATTTGGAAGTATTTGGTAAACAATCACAAACCGTTGATTTCGACGGGCTAAAAGTGAAAAAATGTGTCGAAAATATTGCTAAATTATGCCCTTTTTTTATAGGTAAAATACTGGACATACTTAGCCTTGCTTGGGGCTGTTTTGCAGTGTACGGCAACAAAAAACGCATCCACAGATGGGGATGCGTTTGTGCATTTCGGTTGATTGCCAAAGATGGGTTGCTAATTGCTAAAATAGTTTACCTGCACAAAATAACTTGTTTGTTACACAAGCTAATTGCTATTTGTAAAAAGTTTATTGTCGGGTGCCACAAATTGATAGCGTAAGTAAAAATGTTTGCGAATTGGCCAATAAGGTTGCGGCAAAAAATAGGCAAGGTCGCGCGTCACATTTGCCACAAGCAATAATTTGCAAAAGTGTTGACAATTTGCGCAGTTGTGTGTAAAATTAAACAAAAGTTTAGTGTTTGCGCAAACAATCCGCACCAAAGGAGATAACAATGTACCACATCATCGTCAACCCACAGGGAGGCAAAGGCAAAGGGCTAAAAGCGTTAGGCAAAGCTTCCAAGATTTTGGAAGAAAACAACGTTGATTTTAGCGTGCATTACACCAAATATGCTGGTCATGCAACGGAAATTGCCAAGGAACTTTCTAACGAAACAAATTGCAAAATTCTTGTGATGGGTGGCGATGGAAGCTTCAACGAAGTGCTGTGCGGAATTGAGCATTTTGAAAACGTCACATTGGGTTTGATTCCTTGCGGAACAGGCAATGACTTTGCGCGAAGTAGCGGTCACCCTACCAACATCAAAAAGGCTGTGGAAGTGATTCTAAAAAATGACCCGCAATACGTGGACTACATCCAGCTAAGTCACGGACGCAGTTTGAACGTGTTGGGGGCAGGTATGGACGTGGACGTACTTTTGAAATATGCCGAAATGAAGGGCAAAGGAAAGTTGAAATACTACCTTGCCTTGTTCCATACACTTGCGCACGCCAAGTTCCACCACTTGCGCATCACTGTCGACGATGGCGAACCAATGGAACGCAGTGTGTTTATGATTGGTATGGGTAACGGAAAGTACATCGGTAGCGGTATGCCAGTTTGTCCTGATGCGGATATTGCCGATGGCAAGCTGAGCATTGTGATAATCAACGAGTTGCCCAAAAACAAAATTTTGGGCGCAGCGCTAAAGTTTTTGAAGGGAACACACATCCATCTTGATGCGGCAGAAGTGTTCGAAGGCAAAAAGGTTCGCGTGGAAATTTTGGACGACAGCCGTTTTGAAGCTGACGGTGAAATTTTGCCACAACTGCCCGAACTGGAGGCGGAAATTGTTTCCAACAAGCTGAAGATTTTTAGATAGTATCACAAAAACCGAACAATTTGATAATCTGCAAATAAAGGCTATGTCACAAAAAATGGTTGATTAGCTACCCTCTCCGTCAGTCTTGCGACTGCCACCTCTCCCAAAGTGAGAGGCTGCGGTTTGGCGGATAAAACGCAAGCAAGAACCACATTGTAATAATGGGGTCCCCACAAATCAGAGGCTGATTTGTGGGGGAAGGAGCAACAACGCTAAAAGCGAGCAATGATGTTACTACATCGTTGCGAACAATATTGCGTTAGTTGCGACGCTGAGCATACCTGGAAGGTCTGTGACCGAGCAAAATGTGGAAGATTGCGCAGTCGTTTTGCCGTCAAAAATCAACCAGAGTTTGTGACAGAGCCTAAATAAAAATGCACTCCAAGCGTATTGCCTTTGGAGTGCATTTTTTGTTGTATGTAGTTTTAATTAGGTTGTCTTTTGGGTGGGAGTTTGTTGCAAGGCTATATCCCAAAGGTTGATTGACCGTTATGCAGAGGTCCACAGATCCTCGCCCACCTCGTGAGCATAGTTCACTCGCCGCTTTGGCTACAAACAGTTCAGTGTGCTGTTTGCGTAACGCGTCCGCGTCCTACGACAAAATGCTGATGATTTCGCAGTAGTTTTGCCGTCAAATCGCCAAAGTTCGTGTCAGCCAATCTTAGATATGGTTGCTATTGCTCGTTGCTTTCGTGCAGTTGTTGTGAGTGTATTTTTTGTTGCTTGGCGTCGTATTTGCGTTGCTTTTTGTTGAGTTTTTTGCGTTTTTTGATTAGTTTGATAATCTTTGCCAATGTGGAAATCAGCTTGACAAACAAAACAAGTCCACTGAATAACGTTGAAATGAGTAGCATCACGTCGCCATCAATGCGCCAAGCCGTCAAGTTTTGTACCAGTGACACGCCGGACATTGCAATAAACAGCAAATTTGCCAAAGTGCGCCACAGCTTGAGTTGCACCTTGAACTTTTTGTTGTCCATAGACATTTGCTTTTGGTTGTTGCGATGCTTGACAAGAGATATAACAAACACCAGTATGTACGCAGCGGTAACACCAAGCATCACCCAAAGCAGGTTACCAAAATCACCCCATTTGCTAAACACCCAGTAGAGAGAGTTGCCAATGAAAAACAGTGTTGTTACAACGTTGAGAAACATCTTGAGCTTGCGGAATTTGTCCACAGTTTTTTGCGCTTTTTGTTGCACTTGTGTTGCGGTGGTTTTTACGCCTTCCATAGCACGAGTAACAAAGCCCTTTTTCTTGGGTTGCTCTACAATTTGCTCATCCTGTGATGTTTGCACGATTACATCCGTTTCCGTTTGTTGGAGCGCCTTTGTTTTTTTCTTTTTGCCAAAAATCATTGTGCTTACCCCTGTTTTTCAAAATGATTATTGTTTTATCTACGGCTTAGTCCAATGTATATGTGATGGTTATATCACTGCCATTTGCTGTGTAGGACAAAGTTATGGAGTTATACTTTTGTACGTCTACCGATACTTTGACGTTGGTTGCACCTGGGATATCGTTGCCCAAGAAAAGAGCCACATTGCTTACATCAGCGGTAAAGTTTTTGCCATCCACCACTGAATTGGAAAGACAAGCCTTGTTAAAGTTCATGTTGAGCTTGCCTACGTTTGCAAAGTCGTAGTCAACTTGGTCGCCTGTTTGTGTGGTGACTTTTCCGTTGTCCAAAATTGCAGTACCGCTTTTGGTTACGATTTGCTCGTCTGGTGCGGTGATTGTATCGCCGTTTACATCAAATGTTGCATACTCTTGCAAAGTGTATTCAATAAGCTTGGCATTGTCGCTTACATTTGTGCATTTGATACTACTTTCAAGTCGGCAGGTATCTCCAATCTTTGTTACCATAACATTGATGGACACTTGAGAATAGTTTTTGGAAACCATCTCATTGAGTGGGTCGTACTGTGTTGGTTGTTGATCACAGGAAGTCAAACAAAACGTTGCCAAAAGTAAAATTACTACTACAAAAACTATCTTTTTCATTGTGTTTTACCTCCTATTAAAATACCTTTTTGATAGCAATCAATACTACCGCTGCTGCCAACAAAGATGCCGTTGCAAACACCAAAGTCAATGCATTGTTGGAGTTTGTGTTTTGTGTTGTTGCTTGCGTGTTGTAGTTTGCGACTTCTGTTTTGAGAGTTTCAAACTCGGTTGTTACTTGTGCTTTTTGTGTATCGTTCAAAGCGTTGTACTGTTGCAATGCAACTTTGATTGCAGAAAATTGCTGCTCTGCTGTGGTAGCGTTTTGAACTGCAGAAACGGCCGACTTGAATTGGTCAATTTGTGCGTGCATATCTACAAGTTGAGCTGAACATCTATCACATTGCCCCAAGCTATTTGGCTCGGTATGACCAAGAGTTGCCACTGTTTGTTGAGCCACAAGCGTTTCCCCACATACAGAACAATGCTTTCCTTGTGTCAAACCTATCTCTGTGCAAGTTGCATCCACTGCTTGGTCGACCACTTCGGTATGTCCAAGAGCTGTACCTTGAGTTTCGCCACAAGTGCAGGTTGCAGGACTTGTGCAAGTTGCGTCACCAAAGACACAGGTGTGAGTTGTTCCACCACCTTGTCCAGAATTGCTTGAAGTAAACACTTCTACAGACAAAATACGTGTTTGGCTTGCCATTGAGCCAGATACAAATTTGTCTGTTGGTTGGTCGAATGTGATGGTGATTACAAGCTCATTGCGTGTTATGGTAGCGCCTGCAATTTCCATACCGTCAAAACCACTGTAGTAAGTTTTGTCACCATATGAGTAAGAGTCGCAGTTGATGACAATCTTTGTCATTTGTGGATACTCTACCGTCAATGTTGCGCCAGCGTACACTCTTGCAGAGTGACCATCGACAGTTTTATCTACAAGGTCAGTTGTTGAACTTGCCTTGTCAACTGTTACTTTCAAGTCGCCTGTGGCAAACTCAAGCTTTGCGCCAGATGCGCTCACTTTGTTGTATTCTTTTGTCAAATCAATAGATGTGCCTTGAGAAGTTTGTCCGCCTTGGTTGCCACTGCCAACTGCTACACCACATCTTGTGCAAGTGCCATTAGTTGTTGTATGTCCAAGAGCCGTACCTTGAGTTTCGCCACAAGTGCAAGTTGCTGGACTTGTGCAAGTTGCGTCACCAAAGACACAGGTGTGAGTTGTTCCACCACCTTGGCTACCAGTAACAACGGAGTAGTAAACATAGGTGCCATTTACCGACCCCATTTCAGGTAGTCCAGAACTGTTGTTTGTGCGAAGATATCCCCACAGGAGAAGGGTATCGCCAACTTGTATATCCAAATCATCGTTAGGTCCAGGATTAGCCGTACTGATGTTGAGCGTTTGTTCCGTAGAAGAGTCTTTGATAACTATTTTTTCTCTGTAGGTACCTTTAGATGATATTGTGCCGATAGATGTAACCACACCTTGAACGTAAATAACATTTGTTCCACTTCCACCATTTAGTGCTGCACCTACTTTGAGCGCATCAGCAACTGTGTATGGGTCAGCTTGGGTACCTGCGTGGGTTGTTTTTACTTCCAACACTTCGCTACATCTTGTGCATAGACCGTCAGCGTCTGGTGTTGTGTGGCCAAGCGCACTGCCACTTGTTGCGTAGCAAATGGAGCAAGTTGCTGGCTCGGTGCAGGTTGCTTGGCTAAATTGACAAGTATGTTCTTGAATATCTGGGGGTGTTACACCATTGGATTGTGATGGTGTTGGGTAGTTTTCGGGAACTGCCTCTCCAAACAAAAGAAAGGCGTACTCTGGGTAGTCAACAAACACGTTGCGTGTGCCTGTGATTGACTCAACAGAGTCGTTACGGCCCAGCTCCCAAGTGTCAACTGGGTCAGCTTCCATCCACTCGAGAAGGACGGCCAAACTTTCCATTACACCGCTACTGCCCCACATACTACCTGTGTTGCCCCAACGAGTGTACACGTAAAGGCAAATTCTTGCTACGTCACCACGAAGGTCGTATTTGCCACCACTTTCGCTGTTGGGGTTGTAGTAGCCACTACTTTGGCCATAGGCTGTGTTACTACGAGAGGAGTTTTCACTTGTGGAAGTTGGACGAACTGACATTATGTCCGCACTGTCCCCATCACTGTCGTTACTAGGTCTTCCAGAGATGCTTTTGCTAGATGGCCAAGTATGTTCACGGTTCCAAGAACCGTCCCAACTTGGACCGATTGACTTTCCGGAATAGAAAGAGGAAATTGCCCCACCACCATTTTGACAATCAGTGTACATGGATTGATATCTTATATCCCCGTAAGTCGTTCGGTGAGTGTGCTTATCCGTCATCAACTTTTGAAGTTGCTTATATAATGCACTACTTGGTGCAGTTGATTGGCTCGTGCCACCGCTAACTTGAGAAAGATTTGCAAAGGTGTAGCTACCTGTGTAGAATTTTTCCGCATTGGGGGACAAAAATGTAGCCGTTTCGCCACGTGCGCCCCAGTTGTAGATGTACTGACCACTTGTGACGTACTCTACGTCATCTGCACTGTCATAGCCAGTTGCTGTCCCAGCAAAAGCAGACATTGGCACCAACATTGTTGTAAGCACCAAGGCAAAAATAAGAATTAGCAGTGTTACTTTCGAGATTTTGGACTTCATAATTAACCCCTGAAAATTGTGTGTTTCCACTTTGCAACAATTACTTTCTGCATATTGCAAAGCTGTTTCCGTTTGTTTTGTGATATCAAAAAATATTAGCAGCCAAATTGCTTGGCAATTTTTTGCAAGATTGTGTAGTCGGCTGGGCAAAAGTCGTAGGTTTGCATTTCCTGAGCCGTTACCCAACGGATATCGTTGTGCTCAAGTTTTTGTGGAGTACCACTTTGGATGGTTGCCAAATACAACGTGAGATGCACAGTCAAGTCGTCGTACTCGTGAACAAGGTCGGCAAACACTGTGGTTGGGCAAACTGTTACGGCAAGCTCCTCTTGGCACTCGCGGATGAGAGCATCACGTGGACTTTCGCCAAGTTCTACCTTGCCACCGACAAACTCCCAAAGTAGCCCCCTTGCCTTGTGGGCTGGGCGTTGACAAATGAGAAACTTGTTTTGGTCATTTTGTATTAGCGCTGCTACGACGTGTACAGATTTGTTCATTTGGTTACCTTGTTGCTATTTTGGTGGCAAAGATTGCCACAACACAGCCTCTACCAAATAGCATTATACCATACAAAAGCTTGTTTGTACACAATAAAAACCCAAAATACGACATCAAATTGTTCACTATTTAATTTTGTATGTAAGTGAAAAAGATTTTTTATTGTATTGCTATTGCATCCGTATCCTAGCAAAGGACAACAATGTTTTGGTTTAAGTGGCGGATTACTTAGTCACCTATTGTTACTTAGGACTGCACTCTTAAAAACGCAACCAAAGGCTGTATTTTACCCACACAGTTTGATCTACGATGTGGCTAAAAAGTATTTGAATTGATGTTTACCTAGTAAAAAAGTTTTGGCATTAGCCTTAAAACAAAATAAGTTTTATACATTTTCAAAAACCATTCACTTTTGGTTGACGACTACCCCCCCCCCCGTGTGATATAATGAGCACATCAAACAAACGAGGTGAATTTATGCATTGGTTTTGGTGGGTAGTTATTGGTCTTGCGTCAATGTTTGTTTTGGGACATCTTTGTGAGGAAAGACCAGGAGTTAGAAACGTGATTTGTTGCCTTATTGCGTTGGCGTATCCAATTGTGGCAATCATCAACATCGACAGCGAAGGATTTGGCTTTTTGGGTTGGACAATAGTTGGTTGCATTGTTTGGGCATACTACAAATTTGTGTACGACTTTGCCGAATCGGTGGAAGATCGTGATTTCCACGGCGACATTGTGTTGCAATTCATTGCAAACTTTGACGCTTTGAGTTGGATTTATGGCGGAGCGGAAATCGGTCCTGTTGTAGCTGTGATTGTAGCCATAGTTATTGCTATCATTTGCGCAGCAATCCCCAGTGCGTTGGTTTTTGTGTTTGCCGAATTGAGCGTAGTTTTGTCTTGCATAATGCTGTTTTTACCATTTGTGTACAGCTTGATTTGCACAATAAGATTTTTCCGCGACGAATACTAAAATAGTAAACTTGAACAAAGCAAAGATTTTATCATTGCTTGCAACAATTTAATTAAGCTAACAAAAAAGAGCAAACACGGTTTGTGTTTACTCTTTTTCTATTTGTTGCGTTTGCGAATTATTGGCAAAATAGCCTTGAAAGTCATTTGACCATCTTTGTACTCGGCAATGATTTTTCCTTTGTGTGTTTGCACTATTCTTTCCGCAATGGAAAGGCCCAAACCGTTGCCACCTTTATTTTTGTTGCGAGATGTATCCAAAGTGTAAAATCTATCAAAGATGTGCACTATTTGCTCGGTGCTAACAGGGTTGCTGTCGTTTGCGACGGTCAAAATGGCGTTGCGATTGGTGGACGAAAGGGTCAGCTTGATGTTACCATCGCCCACTGCGTACTTGTTGGCATTGTCCAAAAGGATGGTCACAAGCTGTTTGAGTTGACCTTCGTTACCGCTCACGAAAATGCCTTGTTCAATGTCGCTGTTGAACACCTTGTTGCTTTCGTAGAAAAGCGATTCGCTTGTCAAAACGCAAGATTGCACGCACTCGGAAAGGTCAATTTGGCTCATTTCCACCTTCAAGCCATCGTCACTTTTTGCCAAGAACAACAAGTCTTGCACAAGGGAAGCCATGCGCTTTGTTTCTGCAAGGGTATTGTCAATCCATTTCATTTGGCTGGCAACGGTGTCATCTGGATGGGATGCGATAATTTCCGTATTGGCCATGATGACGGAAAGGGGAGTTTTTAGCTCGTGGGATGCGTCAGCAACAAATTGACGTTGCTTTTTCCAGCTTTCTTCGATGGGAGTAATGGCTGACTGCGCCAACGTCATACTGATGACAGAGTAGCCAAGTATACCAATAACAAGGGTTACCATGGCGTAAAACACAATGGGCAAAAATCCACTTTGTACGTTGGATGGGTCGTAAAATACAATTTTGCACACACCAGGGCTTACTGATTCCTTTATGTACTGCAAACGAAACGATGTGTCGTTAAGGAGTTGGTTGGACTCGGCAATTTGCGGCAATTGGGGGAATATCTTTTCAACAAACTCTGGCGAGACATTTGACCCGGGCAGCAGCTCAATAACTGGGTTTTTGTTGTTGACATCGTAAACAACCAGTACCACGTCAGAAAACAACTGAGAAAACTCCTCCTTATTGGCATTTTCCAATGGATACTCCAAGGCGTGTTGCATATTGTCCCACCTGATGGTATTCATACGAGTGATAGCCGTAGAAAAGATGATGATGGTGGCAATGATAAGCACTATGCTTGTTGCAACCATGTTTGTGATGGTAAGTTTTCTGCGAAGATAGTTTATCACTGATTGTACTCCAAGTGGTATCCCAAAAGTCTTTTGGAAGAAATGTTTACTTTGCTACCCACAAAAAACAACTTTTTGCGCAAAAAGGACATATATGCCTCGACGTTGTTTTCGGTGATGTCGGAGTCAAGTCCCCACACACGAGAGATGATGACATCCTTGGAAAAAACCTGCGTAGGATTGGTGAGCATCATACGCAAGATTTCGTACTCCTTTGCACCAAGTGGCACGTTTTTTGCACCGCAGGACAAAGTGTAGTTGTTTGTATTGAGAGAAATATCGCCAAAGGTCAAAATATCGCTGACGATTTCTGTCTTTCTACGAGTTAGCGCGCGCACACGAGCAAGTAGCTCTTCCACAGCAAAAGGCTTTGCAAGGTAATCGTCTGCACCACAGTCAAGACCTTTAACGCGGCTGGCAACGTCGTCCTTGGCAGTAAGCATCAAGATGGGCACGTTACACTTTTGTTTGCGCAGCTTTTCGGCAACTTCAAAGCCGTCCATTTCTGGCATCATTACGTCCAAGATGATGCAATCGTAATCGCCGTTTTTGGCGTAATACAAGCCGTCTTGAGCTTCATAAACTACGTCGGCCATATATTTGTTACGAACAAGCAACTCGCCAATAGCGTCGGCAAGTTTTACTTCGTCATCGACAACCAAAATTTTCATAGTCAGTCTCCTGTGTGATGGGGATAGGTGCAGTCAGTATACGATGTTTCTCTTAAATCCAACTGAAAACAATTTTTGGCAAAATATGCTAAAAAGTGATAAATCTGTAGCTAAAAAGCATCAAAACAAGTGCTATTTCAGCCACGTTTCAATGTTACGTGCTAAACTACGAGTAGTTTGAGCGAAATACAACAATTACCCCTCGTTTGTATTCATGTTAATCTCCTCTAAATACGCTCAAACTGCGCACCGCACTTGTGTGGTGCGTTTTTTTGTTTTCAAAAACAATCAGCATTGTATAGCCTTGCGCCAATTTGGCAACAGTTGAGTGTGAGGTTTTTTATGAGAGATACAAAGAGAGTTTTGTTTGTTGCTGTTAACTTTGCCATCGTTGTTTGGGAAGTAGTTTCGATAGTGCTACGCCTTGTGCACAAAGAGCAAGGTATGCTGTTATACTTTACCGTGCAGAGTAATCTTTTGGCAATGGTTGTGTGTGCCATTTGCGGTGTGTGTGCCTTGCGTGGGAGATATCTTGTTACATTGTACAGTTGGGTGACATACCTGTTAGCTTTTGCTTTGATTGTTCCGCTTGTTGGGGCAAGCACTCAAGTAGGCGGCTACTACGCAATGTTTTTGGAGGGGGAAAATTTCCTAAACCATCTGGCTTGTCCTGTTGCTATGGTAACCTTGTACTTAACTTGCCTACCCAAAAGGGTAACGTTGGATGGCGCAACGCTTGCCATTGCCACTGTGCTTTGCTACGGCACGACAATGTATCTGCTCAACGCCTTTGGCGTGGTTAGCGGGCCTTACTTCTTTTTTGAAGTGCATCGCTTTCCGTTGGGAACAATTTTGTTGATGCTTGTTGTGCTGGTTGCCTTGGCCACACTACTGTCGCTAACACTGTACGCCATCAAGATGAGCGAAAAGCCTACCCTTGCCAGTTGATGGTCACAGGACCATCGTTTGTTTGGGCAATTTTCATATCTGCGCCAAAAACACCAGTTTTGACAGTGAGCCCCAGTTGGCGCAAGATTTCCACTGTGTCAAGATACATTTGATTGGCGCGAGTGGGTTCTTCCGCACCGAAAAAGCTTGGGCGGTTGCCACCTGACAGGTCGCCGGCCAACGTAAATTGCGAAACCATCAAGATTTCGCCACCAATATCGGTAACGGAAAGATTCATTTTGCCATTGGCGTCAGCAAAGATGCGCAGTTTGGCAAGTTTGTTGGCAAACACTTTGCACAGACTTTGGTCGTCGCCCTTTTCTACGCAAAAGTACACAACAAGACCGTGGCCTATTTGGGAGATAAGTTGGCCGTCCACCTTCAGTGTGGCGTCTGTTACGCGTTGAATTACTGCTTTCATAGTTATCCTTTGGACAAAGCAATTCTTTGTCCTTTTTTGTTCGTAAATTAACCTATTTATTGAGCACCGTCATTGCGCTGATTGCAATTAGGAAAAAACGTTTTGAGAAGCGATTAGGCGCACGCATAAGCCCAAAATTTGTTGGTAAAAATCGCCCATCAGCCAAAAACTGACAGGCGTAAAAATGCATACTAACCAAGTTGTGACATAAGTACGTCAAACTGTTGCTTGAACTCCAACTCGGTGCCGTTGTTCAAGATGTAGTAGTCGGCTTTGGCAATAGGTCCACCTTTGTCCAAGTTTTCCAACTCGGAGATATCACGACTGTCCACTTGTTCAGCAGTCAATGGGCGGAATTCGCGTGTTGCAAGGCGTTGTTTGCGGATACCGCAGTTGGTAACCACTGCAACTACAACCAGTTGGTCACCGAGTAGTTCCTTCAAAATTTTGTACTCTGCCCAGCTGTAAAGACCATCCAAAACGACGTTGCCGTTTTGCAATTTTTCTGCAATTTCTTCCTTCAAAAGGATGGCAAATGCGCCCATACCGTACTTTTGGCGCAAGCTTTCGCGCATGGCACGTTCGTTGGGCTCGTTGACCTCAATGCCTTGTTTGACGAGTTGGCTTACTGTCACGCCACCAAAATACACCTTTTGCCAGCCAAGATCGCAAAAATAGTTGCAAAGTACACTTTTACCGGAACCACACATCCCTACTACGGCTACCGCCTTGTTCATTTGTAATTTCTCCTTGTTTGGGCGTTTTGCCACCGGAAAACTATCCAAAGTAGCTTGTTACGCATCAATGCCTGTGTACATATAGTTTACAACAAAATGAAAAAGTTATCAAGTGATAAATTACAATAGTTGGCGCTTATTTTTGATAAAGGTTGCCAAGCAGACAAAAACGCCCCTTTGGCTTTGGGGCGTTTGACTATTTTATAGCAAGGAAACTGCTTTTAAGTTTGTTCGCAAAAGTGAATATTCAGTTTTTGTTAGACTTTGTCACAAGAAATGGTTGATTGGCCGCCCTCTCCGTCAGTCTTGCGACTGCCACCTCTCCCAGCGTGAGAGGCTGTGGTTTGACGAGTAAAACGCAAGCAAGAACCACATTGTAACTGATGGACCCCCGCAAATCAAACCCCTGATTTGTAGGACGAGCAACAACGCTAAAAGCAAGCAATGATGTTACTATATCATTGCGAACAATATTGCGTTAGTTGCGACGCGGATCATACCTGTAGGGTCTGTGACAGAACAAAACACAGATGATTGCGCAGTCGTTTTGCTGTCAAAAAGCAACCAGAGTTTGCGACAGAGCATTTTGCCTATTGACATTGCGAGTGCAAAGTTGTATAATAGCCACAATAGGAGCAGAGTTATGAGCAAAAGTACTAATGATTTGGCAGAGTTGATTGTTGCCGTTTACCCAAACATACGCAGAGTTTTTAGGCATCTTGTGTCTTTGAAAGACACGCCCATTTCTATGACACAGCTAACCTGTTTGTCCATCATCAAAAAGGGCGACAAGTTGACAATGTCGGCGCTGGCAAAGCGTTTGTCCATGAGCAACCAACAACTGACAAAGGTTGTGGACACACTGGAAGGCTTTGGGCTGGTTGCTCGTTCCATCGACAAGGATAATCATCGACAAATTTTTGTGGAGCGTACAGAAAAGGGCAATGACGTGATCCAATCACTAAAAGCGGAAATTGACCGCAAACTTACCTACGTGTTGCGCCGCCAAGAAGAAGGAGAAATTGACAACCTTTACAACTGCCTTGCCTACCTTGCAAAATACTTTGCAAATGTTGACGAATAGTTTGATACAAACATCTTTACAAAAGGAAAAGCACTTCGATTTGAAGTGCTTTTTTGTTGCAAATTAGTTGTGGTAATTGTTATCCAACTGTAGGGGAGAATACCACCCTCCCAAAATTTAATTAGTGGGCTATATGCGGACGACCACAGGTCGCACCTACGGATTGTATAGTATTTTGCCTCCCCAAAAAGGAAGTCGAAGCTCCTTCAAGAAAACAAGATGTTGTGAGCGAGCCTTAAATTAAACCTTTGATAACTTCGCCCGCCAAAATTAGCCCTGCTACCGATGGCACAAAGGATATGCTGGATGGTGTTTGACGCTTGTTGGAACGTTCCAGCTGAGTGGGAGTTTGGGGGATTTCCTTGGAGTACACTACTTTGAGATGGTCGATACCCAATGCCTTGAGCTCCTTGCGCATCACTTTGGCAAGGGGGCAAACGGATGTTTTGTAGATATCGGCGACCTCAAACGCAGTTGGGTCAAGCTTGTTACCTGTGCCCATACAGCTGATGATGGGAGTGTTGCTGTCATTGCAGAGCTTTGCAAGCAACAATTTGCTTGTTACTGTGTCGATTGCGTCTACAACGTAGTCAAATTGGGCAAAATCAAATTGGTGGGCAGTTTGCGCATCAAAACGCAAATGCAATGCTGTAACTTGGCAATTAGGGTTGATATCGGCAATGCGTGCTTTGGCAACATCCACCTTGCTTTGTCCCAAAGTCGATTGCAGTGCATACAGTTGGCGATTGATGTTGCTTGTGGCAAAAAGGTCATCATCGACAAGTGTCAAATGTCCTACGCCTGCGCGAGCGAGAGCTTCGACAGTGTAGCATCCAACACCACCGATGCCAAACACAGCAACGTGACTTGATTGCAATTTTTGTACAGCTTGCTCACCTACAAGCATTTGCATACGACAAAATTCTTGCATAGATATCTCCTTTGATTTGCTCAAATTGTAACATTTTGGTTGATGTTTGTCAACAATAGGCAACAAATAGCTTTGAGCGCACAAGATGCCGCGACAGCAAAATCTACAATATAGCCTAAGAATTCTTCGATGGAGTTCCCCAAAAAATTGGTTCTGTTACAAGAAATAGTTGATTAGCCATTAGGCGTTTTGCCGTCAAAAAGTAACCAGAGTTTGTGACAAAGCCAAAAAAATAGTGACGAATACTGCCATTTTTACATAAATTGAAAGGGGACTAAAGTTTGAACTGCAAAGTGATTGTAAATGGCGACAGCGGAAATTGCAAAAGATTGGACCTTTGCGCACTACTTGACCAGTTGCAATGCCCCACTGCGGAAGTGCAATACATCAACAGCGACACGTCTTGGCAATGTGACGACAAAGACACTTTGGTGGTGTGTGGTGGCGACGGTACGTTGAAAAATGCCCTTGCCAAGTGCAAAGGGCGTCAGCTTGTGTTTGCGCCCTGCGGGACGCTCAACGAAAGCAAGTTTTTCGGCAAACAAATTGACGACATTGGCGCTGTCAACGACGAGTTATTTGGATATGTTTGCGCAACAGGTACCTTTACGGAAATTGGCTACCTTGCCAACAACAAACACAAACAGCGTTTCAAGGCGCTTGCCTATCTGCCGTTGATACTCAAAACATACAAATGCCATCAAATTGATGCGCAAATCGACATTGATGGCAATCAATTTGACGGTCAATACACGTTGATAATGGCTTTGAAGAGCAAACGATGCTTTGGGTTTTACTTCAATCGCGCCTATGACAAACACAAAGGGCTGTACCTACTTGCTGTACGCAGTTTTGGACAAGATAACTTGTGGAACAAAGTGCGGTTGTTTTGGCAGTTTTTTCGCATATTTTTCTTGGGTATTGACAAGCCGACGGAAAACAAATGGTTTTTTATTTTGCCATTTGAGAACGCAACGGTCACTTTGCAAAATGCGCGTGACTTTTGTATGGATGGGGAAAAGCGGACGCTCGTAGGCGAGTTGCACTTTTGCAAACAAAGCGTCAATCCCCCTATCAAAATTGTAAAAACTCCATTTTTGAAAGGAAAAAAGAAATAAGAAAAGAGCAGACACGGCTGTGTTTGCTCTTTGCTGTTTGTTGATTATTATTGAAGTTGTCCAGTTGGTGTATTGTCAAAATTGTATTGTCAGTTTTGCGCTTTGTACTCGTCAATTTTTGCTTGGATGACTTGCATTGCGTGGTCGCCAATCTCTTGTGTGGTCATGGATACAACTTGTTCAGCGGAAAGCACGTCAACAATGTCCAAATGCACGCGAGTGCGCCTAAATGGAAAGTTTTTGTGGATTTTTTCCGTGTTGACGAGGGATATCAGTGCGATGGGCGCTTTGGCGCGTTGAGCAGCTTTGAAACCACCATTTTTGAAAGGTAGCAAGTCCAAACCTGTCTTGTTGCGTTTGCCTTCGGGGCAGAGATGGACGCTGTGTCCCTTTTTGATACAGTTGGCAGCCTTCAAGATTGTTTCGATAGCTTTGCGGTCGTTTTCGCGATTGATGGACAAAAATCCTGCTGCATGCACGCACTTGCCAGCAATGGGGATTTTGAGATTTTCCGGCTTGGTGATAGCCAAATACTTGAACTTTTTGAACAATCTGCCCACAATTTGTGGGTCAAAGTTGGAGCGGTGGTTGGATACAAGCAAGTAGCTTGTGTTGGGGGTGATTTTTTCCCAACCGCTAACAACCACGTCAACGCCAGCCATATCGATAATCCAGCCGTTTACAAAGTTGAACAGCCAATAGTAGAACTTGCTGGGTTTTTTGACAGGTTTTTTGAGATTGACAGGCAACGTTACTAAAAATGCAAAGATGACACAGATTGCGCTCCATGCAAAGTAGCCAACAACAAAAGTCAAAAGTGATATCCAACAGTCGTTCCAAGTGCTAACCCATCCACAAAGTACTGGCAAAAGTATTGCGGTGATTGCAGACATTATCAATGAAAAAAGCGCCATAAGCTTCTCCCCCTCGCTAAAATACAAGTGTTATCTTTAGAGTTGCCATAGTTGTAGCACTATTACTACAAACACACTGGCAAAATTGTTGCTTTGTAAAAAAAGCCAAATTACATTTGTTGGATAACCAAAACAATTGCCTCGCAAAATATTATCCCATTTCGCGAGGCAAATGTCAACAACTAATTTTATTATTTTACTGCGTATGCGGTAAATTCGGAAACATCCAGGATTACTTCGCCATCAACTTGCAATGCAACGGGATGGTCGAACTTGACGGTAATTTGCTTGCCTTTGCGGATTTCAACACAACTTTTTTTGACATGTTCGCCCTTGAAAATAGATGGGAATACCATCAATGTTGGCAGGCGACCTTTGCCAAACATTGTCATTACGGACAAATTACCATCAAATCTATCTTGGTCGGGAGTGGGGATCATGCCACCACCGTAGTGACGACCAATCATGCAGGGAGAAAGCCAAGCCTTTTTGTAGAATTTACTTTCGCCATCTACGATAACTTCCGCATTGGTGGGTTTGTAGTGGAACAAAAGACCCTTGATAGCGATTGCTGTGTAGTTGATGTTTTTGGTGGAGTTCTTGGCGCGGATTTCTTCCGCAACTTGACAACAGTAACCATCAATGCCGTAGCCAATACCGTTTACAAATTTGTAAGTTTGACCTTTGACACAAACTGTGGGCAAGTTTTTGAGATACTTGTTGACAAGCACTGGCTCGCCACCGATTGTGCCACCAACGTCTGTCAAAAAGTCGTTGCCGCTACCACCGCCAAAGTAGTAGATATCTTTCGTGAGATTGTCGCAATCAACGTGGTTTACAAAGTAGTTGACTGTGCCATCGCCACCAACCAAAATACAAGCATCGGCATCAGTTGTGTTGATGACGGTTTGGTAGTCGTTTTGCAATACGTCAACAAACTCAAAAGTGTCGTTGGGGTAAAATGCGCTAACTTTTTGAGCTTCTTCCAAGCCCTTTTTGTTGTTTGCCGTTGGGTTGTAAAAAACTACGTACTTCATAGAAAATCTCCTCATTTTTCTTTGCGTAATACTATATTTAGGTGTACTGCGGATATTTGTCAACAAAATGAACAACATTTAACAAACGTCAAGCGTTGAATACCACTGCTATCCACTCTACTAATATCAATATAGCAAGGAAGTATAAACTGAAAGTAAACCGAAAGAGAGCTAACATATAATTTGCGCACAAAAATGTCAAAAACGCAAGTTTTTCGCAAAAAAATGCACCTTCAAAAGCATTTAACTTTTGGGTGCATTTTGTATGTTTTCAGTTAGATGTTAACTTTATCAAATCAATCCACAATGTACACGCGGTCATCCCGGATTTGCTTTGCCACTGGCTCGCCATCTGGATAGCCCAACACGCAAAAACCGATGCCTTCGACATCATCGGTGATGCCCCAATCGGTAAGCAGTTGTTTGCCGGCAGCCGTGGAAAAGACTTCCTTTGCGCGGTGAATCCAGCAACTACCAACGCCAAGGCTAAAGGCTGCGTTCATCAAATTTGCCATGGCAACACTGCCATCGTACACATAGGTGTGTGCTTGCTTTGTGCAGAGCACAACGATAACGTCTCTTGCACCGTAAAATGGGTCGCCTTTTGCGCCCATAACTGCAGCGTTAAGTTCAGACAAACGTGCGACAGTTTCCGCCTTGGTTACGATAACAAAAATTGGCGCTTGCAAATTTCTGCCTGTTGGAGCGTTGAGCCCGCATTGAACAATTTGGTCGATGAGATGTCTTTCGACGTGTTGGGGTTTGTACTTTTTGCAACTACGACGAGTTTTTAGTGTTTGTATTGTTTGATTCATAGGTTACCTCTGAGCAAATGAGTTAGTACGAACTACTTTTGTTTAGTTGAAGAACGTTTGTTAGTTGTCAAATTTTAACTAAGTTGGATTGTGCATTTTGTGTCGGAATCAAGGCAGCAAAAACATAACAATTGTAGCAATCACGCCCACACCGCACATAACGGCATTGGCAATGGAAAGCCAGTTGAAATACTTTTTGCACAGGGAAATGATTGCAATAATCAAGCAGACAGCATAGGGGATGAGCAAATAAATTTGTAAAACAAGCATAACTGCCAAGCCAAGTCCTGCGCCCATGTTTTCGTTGTTGGAATCGTTCATGTCGCTTTTGGCGTCAAATGCACCCACCAGAATAAATGCATTGAAAACCATGCAGGCAATCAAGATTACGAAAATGATGATATTCAGCACAAAAAGCACTTTGTTTTGTTTCATAATGACTCCTTTTGCACCACAAGGTGCAGTTTTACTTTTAGGGTATGCTACTTTTTACTATTATACTTTGCAAACTAATATTTGTAAATACCAAAATATTGCAATTAGTTAAGGATATTCCACAAAGAAATGGTTGATTAACCATTAGGCGGTTTGACGGATAAAAAGCGGGCAATAACCACATTGTTGCAAGTGAGGTTACGTAGGGGCAGTGACCGAGTAAAATCTGGGAAATTACGTAGCCGTTTTGCCGTAAAAAAGCAACCAGAGTTTTTGACAGAGCCTTAGTTAAAATACAATGCCAATATATCCAAATCGGCCCAAGGAAAAGTGGCGTGACCTTCCTTGACAAAACCTTTGCGGTAGTAAAGGCGAGTGGCACGCTCGTTGAAATCGTCCACCAAAATGCCAACGCCATCGTAGCCAAGGTTGCGCGCTTCGTCAATCATACTTTGTACCAAAAAACTTGCAATACCTTTGCCAACAAAGCCATCTGCAACCATAACTCTGCCAAAGGACATCACGTTGTTTTTGCGAAAGGTATCCTTGGGATACTCGTAGTCGGCGGAATGAAATGTTGCATAGGCGACAATTTGATCATCAATTTGCACAACTCGGCCAAAGCCGTGGGCAATGTCGTCGGCAATGAGTTGGTCTTGTGGATAGCCATCCTGCCAAATTGCAAGGTTTTGCGCAATGACGCGTTGCTTGACTTGGTTTTTGAGTTGTATGACGGCGGGAAAATCTTCCGCCTTTGTTTTGCGATAAATCATAGTTGTTTCAATGTGCACTACTTTTGTGTTTTTGTTGATTGACAGTCGTCACTCTTGTTGTTGCTCTGCTTGCCTTTTGCGATGGACTTTGCCCATTGCACAATGATGCAAACAAGTGCCAAAACAAACAAAAACGCGAACACGCCTATCAAAATTATCCTATCTGGGTCTACTTCCCACAAGGAAAAGCCTACACCGAACAAATTCAATACAAGTGTACCAATCCCAAAGCAAATGACGGCAAGCACGATTTCTATCAAGGCTTCGAGCAATGTCTCACCAATTTTAGGTTTTGAGTTTTTCATTTGGGCTTCCTTTAGGTTACTCGAAAGTTTCAGCAAAGATTTTGCAAAGGGTGTCGGTGGGAATGTCTTGTCCCACAAGGATTTGCAACATACCTTTTGGAGTTACTTTGTAGCCATCAAGCAAATGTCTATTGTTTAGCACGGCCTTTGCCTCAATGTTGATGTGGTCTTTGAAAGGTATCAAGCGCACAAAGGCGTCGCCAACGGAGTAGGTTGGCAGTTTTGCCCACAGGGTTTGGGTTGGGGTGGTTTGCGCGCTGTCGCAAATGAGTTGGTGTAGTCGCTCAAACAATGTCACAACTTCCGCTGGACACTTTGTCAAGCAATCAGCAAATTGATTTAGCATCAGGTTCAAACTCCTTTTCTTCTATTATTTCTTTTTTCATTTTATTTTTCTCCTATTTGTTTAACAAAACACCTTCTTCTTTTGTGTAATACACTATCAAATGATTTCCACTGGTTTTGTATTCCATCATTTGTTTCTAAATTCAAATTTGTTTCACAATATTCAATGCCACCTTCAGTTAGCATTTTCATTACTTCAGAAATGATGGCTGAACTAACACCTTTCATTTGATATTCAGGAATCACTCCTATTAAGCCTAAATCTAATACTTTAGGTTTTTTAATTGCTTTAATCAACCTAACTATTGCTGCCGGTGTTAAATGTCCACGACTTTTTTGAATAGCATTAGCTAACGAAGGAAAACATATTCCAAAACACACTACATTGTCATTTTCATCTACAATCACTACCACATGCTTTACATCAACAATCAATTTAAAGTTTGATATCATAAGTTTTCGAGTGGCAGGGGTAAAAGGAACGGAACCATATATATCAACATATGTCTTATCGATAATATCAAAAAATTTATCAGCATATTTTTTAATAAATTCATTCGTATTTTTAGCTAATCCGAACTTCAATTTATATCTTTTTAACACTAATCCGCTTAATTTTTCCAACCGTTCATCTTTTACCTTTGGTGCATATAATTTTCTTTCCACCCAATCTACTTCTTTAGTAAATCCATAGTTTTCGATAAGCTCTTGATAATACGGAAAATTATATTGTTCTTCAAATGTAGATAACTGATCAAATCCTTCTATAAGTAACCCTTCACGTTCTAAATCTGAAAACCCAAGTGGGCCTACAATCGTATCCATGCCTTTATCTTTAGCCCATTTTTCAACTGTAGAAAACAACAAATTGGCCACCTCTTGATTATTTATACAATCAAATCTAGTGAATCTAACTCTTTTTTCATTGTTTTTAAGATTTGATGCTTTTTGGATAATCCCGGATATTCTACCAACAATTTTCCCATCTAAATATGCATTATAATAGATAGCTTCTGCTTGATCTAAATATAGATAATCTTTTTTGAATATTTTCTTTTCATCCATATAAAGCGGTGGCACAAAATAAGGATTATCTTTATATAAATTAAGTGGAAAATTCAAAAAATCACGTTGTTCATTTTTTTTCTTAACTTGTCTTACTTCTAACATACTTTTGCCTACCTATGTTTGTATCTTCAGTATCTTTCTTTAAAGCCATTGTTTTTTGAGATAAACGACAGTCTCTACTTAGGTCAAAACTCCAAAAGGTATATTTATTTACTCCTTTTTCCAAAATATTCGCCACAACGACGATCCTTTTCTCAAAAGAAACAGTTGCTTAAATGGTTTTTGTTGTATGGATAACGGTGAGAAAATTTAAGGATTTTGTTATCCCCACAGATTCCGCAGCCCATTCTATTTACATAAACACAATATCCGCTCTTATATTGCGTGGTGTAAATACAAAATGATGCACTTTCGTAAGTGCCGAAACGCTCTAAAGTAATTTCAAAACAATATGTTCCTGCATATAAAACGATTTCACCCGCTTTTTCCTTTTCACAAAAAAAAGTATAAGCCCAAGTAGAAGTCATTTAATTCGGTAAATTTTTGAATCGTTGTAAAAAAATTATCCATTCACAATTACCTCCTTATGAGACAAACCATGGTTTCTACCTGATCTGTATTGGGGAACATATCGTACGGTTCAACGTAGGACACATTGTACTTTGCCGAGAGCATGGCAAGGTCGCGCGCGAGGGTTGCGGAGTCGCAAGAGATGTACACAATGTTGTCCACGTCCGCTTGCAAAATGGTGTTGCAGATATTTTCGCCAAGGCCTTTGCGTGGAGGGTCCACCACCATTGTGATGGTTTTGCCTGCGTGCTCGGCGGTAAGTTTGGGCAGTTCCACGTTGACATCGCCACAAATGTTTGTTACGTTTGGCGAGTTGTTGAGCGCCTTCATTTGGTTGGCCCCCTCTACTGCGCTTGGGACAATTTCCAGTGCGTAAGTTTGGTAGTTGGAAGATGCAAGGGCGTTTGTCAAAATGCCAATTCCACTAAAGCAATCGATGAGAACATCGGTATTTGCAACGTTAAGTAGATCCTTGGCCTTTTGGTAGATAGCATCTTTAACGCCATTGTTCACTTGGAAAAAACTATCTGGTTGCAGGCAAAATTTTACACCAAAGTGTTCGCCAACAATTTGCCCTATTCCGTAAACGTGTTGAGTAGTTTTGCCCAAAATGACGTTGTTTTTGTAGGTGTTGATGTTGACAAAAAGTCCAAACTTGGGGAAGGCCTTTTGAAGCTCGGCAATGAGTGGATGTAGGTCAAACTTGAACTCGCCATTGCTAACAACAGTTACAAGCAATTGCTCGTCCACATACCTTGCAACCAAGTGGCGCACCACGCCTGTGAAAGTTTTTTCGTTGTAGGGTGGGATGTTGTGTTGGTTGAGATAGTTACGGAAAATTTGCGTGAGCTTTTGCGACCACTTGCCACCAAGTAGACAGTCGTCCATATCCACTACAAAATGGCTACCCTTTTGGTACATACCAATTTTGACGTTGCCGAGCTTTCCTGCTACTGGCAACGAAAGCTTGTTGCGATAGCCCAAAGTTAGCATTGAAGGCACACAAGGCAACACGTTAACATCCAGTTTGGCAAGTTTTTTGATGTTGTTTGCCACTTTGTTTGTCTTAAACTTTAGTTGCTCTTCATACGTCATGTGCATAAGCGAGCATCCACCGCATTTGCCAAAGTGTAGGCAAGGTGGTGTAACACGACTTGGCGATGGCGTCAAAATTTCCACCACTTCGCCATAGGCAACGCTCTTTTTGACGTAGGTAATTTTGACAGTGGCCGTTTCGCCAATCATCATACCGCCAACAAAAACTGTATAGCCGTCCACAACGCCAACCGTTTCCGCATTGGAGTAGCCTTGGGCTGTGTATGTAATTTTGTCGTTTTGTTTTAGCATAGTGTTACCTGATGTATTTTTTGGGGATTAACGCGATTTGCTCCCGCTTAGTTAGTTGTCCTGTTTGTAAAATTTTTGCCTTGTGGCTTGCTCGCCTACGCCTTAGAATAGGTTGAATCCATAGCAATGGGTGGGGCGCATGTAGTAGCTGCCATCAGAGCGAATACCTTGCATTTTGCTATTTTGCCCAAGTGGTAGTTTTCCCATTGTTCTCTTGCGCCTTCAAAACTTGACATAGTTGTATCTCCGTGTAGTTGCGCCGTTGTAAAATTACTGTTTGTTGAGAGACTGCGCAAGCCTTTACTTGGATTGTCTTACTGGCAAAATGACTATAAAGGTGCTGCCTTTGCCCAATTCACTTTGCACCTTTATATCTCCGCCAACAGCTTTCAAAATTTTTTGCACGATGGGAAGTCCCAACCCATTGCCTTCGACAGAGCGAGACTTGTCCCCTTGGTAAAATTTGTTGAAGATGTTTTGTTGCGTTTCGTCATCCATGCCGCAACCTTGGTCTTTGACACTAACAGTGACAAATTCGCCATGGTTTTCCGCGTAAACATCAATTTGGCTGTTTTGTGAACTGAACTTGATGGCATTGCTAATAAGGTTTACCCACACGTGGGAAAGCAGTTGTTGACTACTTTCGATGGGCAAAGTGTCTACTGACAAGTCCAGCTGGATGTTTTTGTCCTTCAAAGCTTTGTCAAAAATCAACACGCTTTGGCGCAGTTGCTCATCCAACAAAAATACATCCATATCTACGTCTTGGTCGTCCAGACGAGTGAGTAGCAGGACGCTCTGCGAAAGGTTGACAAGGCGGTCGGACTCGTTGATGATAACATCCAAATACTCGTTGCGTTCTTCTTCTGTAAGATCGGCAGACTTCAAAAGCTTTGCAAAGCCAGAAATGGACACAATGGGTGTTTTGAACTCGTGAGAGAAGTCGGAAATAAAGCTTTCGCTCAGTGTTTCCACACTGTTCAATCGCTTGATCATTTTGTTGAAGTTTTCCGCGATGTGAGTACCTTGAAGTACGACACTTTCGTCTGTGATGCCAGTAGTAAAATCCCCTTCGCTAACACGTTGCAAGCCGTCGATGTAGGGTTTGACTACCTTTTTTACGATTTTGGAAAACCAAATGGACAAAATTGTGCCAACGATAGCACCAACGGTAAGGGAAACGCCGGCAAACATCCACAGGTACGCTTTGGAGTTTTCGGTGATGTGGGCAAATTCTTCAATCAAGAACATAACTCCCAAAATGAGCAACACCACCGATAATACCACAATGATAAGTCCAAAAATGATACGACTGGTAAGTTTTCTGGTGGAAACTATTGTTTCTTTGAGCTCACTGGAAAACTCTTGGATAGACTCTGTAAGCGTTGGTTTTTTAGTCGTTTTGTTCGTCATAACGCACCGCCTTGTATCCCAGTCCGCGCACTGTGACAATTTCGAAATCCTTGTTATCAGCAAAGTGTGTGCGAAGTCGGTTGATATGCACGTTTACTGTGTGTTCGTCACTTTCCGCATCCATACCCCAAATTTCGTCCATCAGTTGCAAACGAGTGAATACAATTTCTGGGTAGGAAAGTAGTTTGTACAGTAGCAAAAACTCCTTTTTGGGCAGAGTTTCCTCGCCAGCTGGGGTGATAACCATAAAGGACTTGTAGTCCAATGTGGTTTGACCGACAACAAGCTTGTGGTCGGAAACAATTTTTGACCTGCGAAGTAGCGCCTTGATACGCAAAATGAGTTCTTCAAAATCAAAAGGCTTTGTGAGATAGTCGTCAATGCCCACCAAAAAGCCTTGCTTGATATCCTGCACTTTGTCCTTGGCAGAAATCATCAGCATTGGCATTTGACTACCATTTTCGCGCAGTGTTTGCGTCAACGTGTAGCCATCCATTTTGGGCATCATCACGTCAATTACCATCAAGTCGATGTAGTTGTGTTCAAGCTTGCCCAAAGCGTCTTCGCCATCAGTTGCAAGGATGACGTTGTAGCCGTTGGTTTGCAAAATTTTGCTGAGCAAAATGCGCGTGTGTTTGTCATCTTCTACTACTAAAATGTTGAACATCTTTTGTACCTTCCAAAGTAATTTTGTGTGTAGTTTGGCAAAGTTTGTAACAAATGTTGCGCCAAAGACGCGCTGTGTTGTAAACTTCCCCATTATCATGTCTACATTATATACCAATTTTACAAAAAGGTAAATAGTTTGGGTAAAAAAAGCAAACGTTGTGTTTTAAGTTAGTTTTCAAATTATTGGTGTAAACTTGACGAGAAGTTGATACAAAATTGACTTTGAGTTCACAAAACATTGGTATCATTGGGTGCGTACAATGGTAACCAACTTTGCCACTTGTGACACAAACAAGGCTTGCAAAAAATATGTACATTTGCAAGCAAAACATAAAAAAGGACACCTTGAAATGAACAACGACTACAAAATCGAACACAAAATCAAACTCTCTGAAGTGGACGAAAACTATCATATGCGGTTGGATCACGTAATGACTCACTTCCAAAACATAACAGGTTTGCACTCGTTTGAAATGGAAATTGACGGCAAAACAATGCAGGAAAAGTCTAACGCATTTTGGGTAATATCCAAAATGAAGGTAAAAATTCATAGTATGCCGCAGTTTGAAGAAACAGTAACAATCGAGACTTGGCCTACTTTCGCAAAAGGAGTGCGCTTTGGCCGTGATTACACAATTTGCAACGAAAACCAGTTGCTGGTTTCTTGCAGTAGCGAATGGTGCACCCTTGACTGCGATACAAAACGCCCACGCAGAGTAGAATCGGTGCACTACCCACACGATATGCTCCATCGTCAAGATAGAAGTAATGCTGGAGATTTTTTGCAAGCAAAGGAAAGTGTTTGCGATGCCGACTACAATCATACGCACAAAGTCGTGTTGACCGATATTGATGTAAACCAACACACAAACAACATTGCCTACATCAGAATGGCGTTGGATTGCTTTTCGTTGGAAGAATTTGGCAATTTGCATATTGACGAAATGCAGATTTCTTACATATCGCAATCGTACTACGGCGACCAAGTAACGCTGTACAAAAAGCAAACAGACTACGGCTACTACATAGAAGGACTTTGCGACGACAAAACAATTTTTCGTTACGTGATGTTGTGCAAATAAAAAACTAAAAATAAAAGAGCAGATGCAAAACGTATCTGCTCTTTTTGAATATTGATAATGTAGTTATATTTTAGAAAAAGACTTGAAACGAAGAGTTTACTATCCACCTTTGGGGTTAGCTCAACTCAAACATACCTGTGTAGAGTTGATAGTACTTGCCCTTTTGTGCGATCAAATCGTCGTGGTCGCCACGCTCGATGATTACGCCCTTTTCCAGCACCATTATCGCATTGCTGTTGCGAACTGTAGAAAGTCGGTGAGCAATTACAAATACAGTGCGTCCTTCCATTAAGGCATCCATGCCCTTTTCGATAAGCCACTCGGTTCTTGTATCAATGGAACTGGTTGCCTCGTCCAAGATGAGAACTGGTGGATCGGCTACCGCCGCACGCGCGATGGCAATGAGTTGTCTTTGACCTTGAGAAAGGTTTTCGCCGTCACGAGAAATCATTGTGTTGTAGCCTTCGGGCAGGTGCTTGATAAAGTTGTGAGCATTTGCCGACTTTGCAGCTGCAATGCACTCTTCGTCAGTTGCATCCAAACGTCCGTAACGGATGTTGTCCATTACTGTGCCTGTAAACAGGTGGGTGTCTTGCAAAACCATACCGAGCGAACGGCGAAGGTCAGCCTTTTTGATTTTGTTGATGTTTATGCCATCGTAGCGGATTTTGCCATCGGGAACATCGTAAAAACGGTTGATAAGGTTGGTGATGGTTGTTTTGCCTGCGCCGGTTGAGCCAACAAAGGCAATTTTTTGACCAGGTTCGGCATACAACGATATGTTGTGAAGTACAGTCTTGTCTTCGTCGTAGCCAAAGGTTACATCCTCAAAACGAACGTCGCCCTTGAGTTCGGTGTAGGTGATTGTACCATCGCCATGTGGATGTTTCCACGCCCAGTGACCTGTGCGTGTTTCGCTTTCGGTAATTGTGCCGTCAGGATCAATGTTGGCATTTACAAGTGTTACGTAGCCATCGTCCACTTCCTCTGGAGTATCCAAAAGAGCAAACACTCGCTCTCCGCCCGCAACTGCCATAAAGACCGTGTTGATCTGTTGGGAAATTTGTTGGATGGGCGTTGTGATGTTGCGAATGTACATCAAGAAAGAGGCAACGATACCAACGTAAGCAAGGGGCTCGTTGGAGTTAATTGCAATGATTGCGCCCAAAACAGCAATGCCTGCATAGAAGAAGTGTGACAGGTTGTTCATGATGGGGCCCATGATATTTGCATAAGCATTTGCCTTGCCACTAACTTTTTGCCACTCGGAGTTGATTTCATCAAACTCTTGCATAGCTTTTTGCTCGTGGTTGAACACTTTTACAACCTTTTGACCTTCGACAAGCTCTTCGATGTAGCCGTTGAGTTTGCCCACTGCTGCTTGTTGTTTGACAAAGTTTGTTTTGGACTTGCCACCGATAAACTTGACAATGAGTGCCATCAAAACAAGCATTACTACCATTACGAGAGTCAACTTCCAAGAAAGAACAATCATTGCTGTAAATACACCGATGATTGTCAATGCACTACTGAACATTTGTGGGATGCAACGAGCCAAAAACTCGTTCAACAAGTCCAAGTCGTTTGTGTAACGTGACATCAGTTCGCCGTGGGTGTTTGTGTCAAACACCTTGATAGGCAACTTTTGCATATGCGCAAACAATTCGTTACGCATACGCTTGATTGTTTCGGTAGAGATGGTAATCAAAATTCTGTTGAGGATGTAGTTTACAACAAGGCTTGTTGCGTAAACGCACGCAACAACGATTACCAATGTTACAAGATACTTGAGTTTGTCTTCCACCACACCGGAAAGTGCCAAACTGTCCAATGCGGGGATACCTGTCAAAGGGATTGTTGCACCAGCTGTTGCGGAAAGACCATTCAACAGAGGTGTCAAAATTGCTGTTGCCAAGATGTTGCAGCTGACCTGCAACAAAATGCAAACAAACACGGCAATCATCTTGCCTGTGTGAGGCTTGAGATAGGACAAAATTCTGCTAACTGTACCCTTCAAATTTTTAGGTTTATGTGTAGCAAAACGTTTCATTGGGGGCATCAGTTATCACCTCCTTCTACAGTACCTTTTTGTTGAGAGTGATAGACTTCTTGATAGATTTCGCAGCTTTCGAGAAGTTGTTCGTGCGTACCAACGGCGTTGATTTTGCCGTCATCTAACACTACAATCTTGTCACAATCGGCAACGGAAGAAATACGTTGCGCGATGATTATTGTTGTCATACCTGTAAGTTGTTTGAGACCTGCGCGGATTTTTGCATCGGTTGCTGTGTCAACAGCACTTGTGGAGTCGTCCAAAATCATGATTTTGGGCTTTTTCAAAATGGCACGAGCAATGCAAAGACGTTGCTTTTGTCCACCGGATACGTTTACACCACCTTGTCCAAGGTCGGTTTGGTATCCATCTGGGAAGCTGTTGATGAATTCGTCTGCGCAAGCGTACTTGCAAGCAAGGGAAATTTCTTCGTCCGTTGCGTTTTCGTTACCCCAAAGCAGGTTGTCACGAATTGTACCGCTAAACAAAACGTTCTTTTGCAAAACCATTGATACGCCTTCGCGAAGGTTGTAGAGTGAGTAGTCTTTTACGTTGCGTCCGTCAACAAGCACTTCGCCTTCCATAACGTCGTAGAAACGTGGGATGAGATGTACCAAACTGGACTTGCCGTCACCTGTGCCACCAATGATACCAACGGTTTCGCCAGCGTTGATGGTGAGGTTGATGTTTTCCAAGGTGGGGTTGTCTTTGTCGTTGGAGTAGGAGAAACTCACGTTGTTGAACACGATACTACCGCTTTCCACCGTTGCATCGCTTGGACCATCGGTAATGGTTGGTTGTGTTTCCAATACTTCGCTGATACGGTCGATGGACGCTCTACTCATTACAAGTTGAACAGCGATAAAGCAAATCATCATAACGCTACTCAAAATTTGTGTGGAGTAGCTCATCATTGCGGAGAGTGTACCAGATGCCATTGTGCCTTTGGCAATGTCTGTACCACCAATGAGCAACAATGCGATGATTGTGCCGTACATAACTGTGCTTGTCAAGGGGTTCATCAAAATCATGATGCTTTCCGCTTTGAATTGGTGTTGACGTACGTCTTCGGTAGCAACTTGGTACTTGTCCATTTCGTGATCTTGGCGAACAAATGCTTTGACAACGCGGATTGCTGTCAAGTTTTCTTGCACGCAAGCGTTCATTTTGTCGTACTTTTTGAACATATTTTTGAAGTAAGGATGTACTTTGGTAGCCAAAACAGCCATTACAACGCCCAAAAGTGGTACAGCGATCAAAAATACCCAAGCCATTTGTGGTTGGTTGATAAATGCCATAATGGTGGAGAAAATAAGCATTGATGGCGCTCTGAATACTGTACGAATCAACATCATAAAGGATTGTTGCGCGTGGTTTACGTCGGTTGTACAACGAGTTACCAAGCTTGCTGTGGAAAGTTTATCAACATTGGCAAAGGAGAACTCTTGCACTTTGTTGAACAAATTTGCGCGGACATTTTTGGAGAAACCTGCACCTGCCATTGCACAGTAGTAGCCTGCAAGACCACCAAACGTAAGAGAAATGGCGGATGAGATTACCATCAAGATGCCGTAGGTGATGACTATATCCAACAAAGCCTCGGCACTGACCACAGTCAACTTGGGCAATGTTTGAATCTCAAATGACGACCACTCCAAAAAAGTGACATCGGCAATGAGGCCCTTGTTGGTACTAAAGGACTGCAACGAGTTCAAAATATTGGACATAAACATGGGAAGGACAACTTCCAAGGCTGTTTCCAAAAGCACCAGCACAATGGTAAGTATTGCGTACTTTTCGTACCCCTTTGCCCATTTTAGTAGTTTTTTGATCATTTTGTTTACTTCCTTGTTCAGTTTGCGGAGATACCGCAGTTGAGAAATTTTTGTTACGTTTTTTAGGTTGGTTTTGTAGCAAAGTTTGCGCACTTTTTTGCGCTGGAGCTAAAAAACCATATCTTAAGTATTATACACCCAAGTTTTGCGTGATGTCAACAAACTATTTATTGCAATTTGATATTTTTGTTTGACCTTTAGTGACAAAATTTGTCAACTAATGGTTGTAATTTTACCGACGCAACAAGACGTTACAAAACTTGGCAACAATATGTAATATATAGTACTTTTCTATGAAAATAAACTGAATTGGGCGCAAAGCACTGCGGTATTTTTGCGAACTTTTTACTCAATAAAACAACAGACATCTCGCTGTTGAGATGTCTGTTGTGTTTTGTTTATGTTTGCGTTTTGTGCGAACTTGCAATGACTATTTTTCAAAAAATACAACGCATTTGTCGCCGAGCAAACCACCCAGTTCGTACTCGATGGCCGAGCAACGGCGCACCTTTTGGTCCAAAGTGTAAGCTTTGCCTTCAATTTTGATTTTTACAGGGATATCGCCTGGGTATTGGTCCAAAATGCTTTGCACTTGTGCAAACTTTTCGTCACTGCGCTCGTCCATCTTGAGCCACAATGTAACGTTTGGTTTGGATTGCGTTTGAGCAAGCTCCGCTGCAGCTTTCTTTTGGTTTTCTTCCGAGTTGGGGTTGATGATTTCGCGGATGACAATTTTGTAGCCTTCGCGCGCTTCGGAAAGGCCACCTTTGACTACTACGAATGCGTCAGTTACAAACAGGTGCTTGTATCTTTCGTAGTTAGCACCGTAGATACTAACTTCGATGGAGTCGTACTTGTCTTCCAATACGGCAAAGCCCATTTTGTTGTTGTCCTTGCCGATAACAATGCGGATATCGCGCAAAATACCACCAGTGATAACGGAGCGTTTTTCCACCTTGGGGTAGACCTTTTCGCCATCTTCCGCACCATCGGGCACGTAGGGCGCGGTGATCTTTGTGGAAAAGTCAAAGCGATACTGGTTGGCAATTTTGTCGTAGTCGTCCAAAGGAGAACCCGTCATGTACAAACCAAGAACTTCGTTTTCGAAGGTGTACAGCAGTTGTTTGGGCAGCTCTGGGATTTGCTCGTGTTGAGGACGGATGTTAGATTTTAGCTCGGGCATCAAATCGAAGAAGGACATTTGACCTGTCTTGCGACGTTCGGCACGCTCCAACACTTCGTCGTACTCTTGCATATAAAATTGCAACATATCCGCACGAGTGCGACCAAAGCAGTCAAATGCACCACCCTTGATCAAGTTTTCAATCATGCGCTTGTTCAAGAAGGTTGCACAACGCTCGTACAAATCGCTTGTATCGGCAAACTCGCCATTTTGGTTGCGTTCGTCAACAAGTTTTTTGATAGCGTCCACACCAACGTTGCGGATACCACCCAAGCCGAAACGCAATGCACCGTTTTCCACGCTGAACAACTCGCGAGATTTGTTGACGCAAGGTTGCAAAACGGCAATACCTTGGGACTTGGCATACTCCATATACTTTTTGATCAAGGAAATATCGTTTATGCGGTTATTGAGCAATGCACAGATCAATTCCGTTGGGTAGTAGGTTTTGAGCCAAGCTGTTTGGTAGGTTACATACGCGTAGCAAGTTGCGTGTGATTTGTTGAATGCATATTGAGAGAAGGCATCCAGTTGCTCGTAAATCTTTTGAGCAACTTCTTCCGGAATACCATTGTTGACACATCCGGGAACTGTTTCGCCATTGGCCGGCCAAGTACCACCATGGATGAACAATTTACCAAGGTCTTGCATCATTTGCGTTTTCTTTTTGGACATGGCATAACGCACGTTGTCCGCAAGAGCTGTACTGAAGCCTGCAAGTTTTTTTACCAGTTGCATAACTTGCTCTTGGTAAACGATACAGCCGTTTGTTACCGCCAAGATGGATTCCATTGATGGGTGCAAGTAGTGAATTTTGGATTTGTCAAACTTGCAAGCGATAAAGTCATCAATGTACTGCATTGGACCGGGACGATACAAGCTGATACCCGCGATGATTTCTTCCAAGTCGGTGGGCTTCATGCGGTGCATAAGGTCAGCCATACCGCCACTTTCAAGCTGGAAGATGCACATTGTGTCGCCACTGGCAATGTTGGCAAATACGTTTTGGTCGGCGTAACTGTCCGTTGAGAAATCAACCTTTACACCGTGATCTTCGTAAACGTAGTCGCAGGCCTTTTTAATGTCGGTAAGTGTTCTCAAACCCAAAAAGTCCATCTTCAAAAGACCGAGTTCTTCCACCTCGATCATGTTGTATTGGGTGGTTACCACACCGCCCTTGGATGCACGACCACCGTTTGTTTGCAAGGGTACGTGGTCGCTTACCTTTTCGCGACAGATAACAACGCCTGCTGCGTGCATACCTGTGTTACGTGGAGAGCCTTCAAGACGCATTGCGCAATCCAACAATTTGTGGGTGGCTGGGTCGTTGTAGGCATCTATAAGCTCTTGAGAAATGTAGGTATCTTCCGGCTTTTTGTAGGGTTTTTTACCAAGCAAATGGCGGAGTGTGTACTTGAAGTTGTCGGGAACCATCTTTGCAAGGCGGTTGGAGTCGGCAACGGAAAAACGCATTACTCTGGCAACGTCGCGGATGGCGTTTTTGGTGGCCATTGTACCAAATGTTACAATTTGGCAAACGTTGTCGTGGCCATACTTGTTGTGAACGTAGTCGATAACTTCGCCACGGCGATCCATACAAAAGTCGATATCGAAGTCGGGCATGGACTTGCGTTGAGGGTTCAAAAAGCGCTCAAACATCAAATTGAAGCGGAAAGGCTCAACGTCAGTGATACCAATGAGATAGGCGATTACGCTACCTGCGCCACTACCGCGACCAGGGCCAACGGGGATTCCGTTTGTTTTGGCGTAGTTGATAAAGTCCCAAACGATAAGGTAGTAGTCCACAAAACCCATATCGCAAATAACGCCGTACTCGTACTCGACACGTTCGCGAATTTCGTCAGTAACAACTGGGTACTTCTTTTTGAGACCTTCTTCCAACAAAAATCTCAAATACTCTGGGGAAGACATCCCCCCTGGTGGGGTGTACAGTGGCAAAAGTTTTTCTCTGCCAAAGTCCACGTTGCACTTGTCGGCAATTTCCAATGTGTTTTGCATTGCATCGGGCAAATTGGGAAACAAGCTTGCCATTTCGTCGTAGTCTTTGAGATAGAATTGGTCCCCCTCAAACTTCATACGATCGGTGTCGTCCACGTAGCGTCCCATTGCAACACACATCATGATGTCTTGCAGCTCGGCATCCTCTTGCTTGAGATAGTGAACGTCGTTGGTGACAACAATTTTGATGTCCAATTCACGTGCAATTTGCACAAGTTGGTGCATTACCGCCTCTTCGTCGGCAATACCGTGGCGTTGAATTTCGATGTAGTAGTCGTCGCCAAACAAATCTTTGTACTGCCGTGCAAGTTCCTTAGCTTCTTGATAGCGGTCGGCAAGCAAAAGTCTTGGCAGTTGACCTGCGATACAAGCGGATAAGCACACAAGGCCTTCGGAGTACTTTGCAAGGGTTTCAAAGTCCAAACGTGGCTTGGAGTAGAATCCTTCCACAAAGGCAATGGAATTGAGTCTGCACAAGTTGTAGTAGCCGGTGTTGTTTTTTGCCAGCAAAATCAAGTGGAAATACTCGCGGTTGGTGACACCTTCGGCGTGCAAGTCCTCGCACATATATACTTCGCAACCAATGATGGGCTTGACACCCTTGGCTTTGGCTGCTTTCAAAAATTTCCACGCGCAGTACATATTGCCGTGATCGGTTACGGCAATAGCAGGCATTTCGTATTCTAAACACCTGTCCAGCATTTCGTCAATGCGTGTTTCGCCGTCCAAAAGGCTGTACTCGGTGTGAACGTGTAAGTGAACAAATGGTTTCATTTTGTCTCCTGTGTGCTAATCTTTTTGAGAAAGCTGTATCAATTTGGTAAGTCGGTGGTTTGCACCACTCTTGGATATGCCAAGGCGGTTGGCAAGTTCTTCCAACCCCGCCTCGGGCAGTTCTTCACGGAGAAGAGCTATCTCCTTCAGGTTGTCGGGCAAGCTGTCAAACAGTCCTTTTTGTCGCAAGGTTGCAATGGCATTGAGTTGCTTTTCCGACGCTTGGATAGCTTTGTCGATGTTGGCGGAAATGCAGTTGCTTTGGCGGTTGGCTGTGTTGCGAAGACTGCGACCGATGATGACGTTTTCCAACTTCAAACTTGCGCTCATCGCACCCAAGTATACCAAAAAGTCGGCAATTTTTTCGCTTTCCTTTAGGTACAATATGGTGCGGTTTTTGCGCTCCAAGGTGTGGAAATCCCATTCGGCAAACAGTTGTTGCACCGCTTTTGCAAAGTTGTTGTTGGCAAGACGAAGTTCAAGGTGATACTTGCCCCTTGTTTCGCTTTCTGCAAGGTCGTCAGAACCCAAAGGGATTACTACCGAGCCACTTGCAACAAACAACCCTTGCATAAAGGCGCGTTTACAACAATCATCTTGGGGCAAGATTTCGCTAATGTTGTTGTTGATTTGCATTGTGCCATCGTCATCACGATACACAAGGCCAAGCTTTTCGCCAATGTTGCCCAAAAACTCACAGCTGTACACCGCTTCCCCTTTGACGTTCAAATTGGAGCTTTCAATCTCCGCAGAAATACCCAAAGTCACTTCGGAAAGGTGTTTGCAGTAGGTAAGCATTTCGTGGTTGTCGCTTTCCAACACAAAACCAAAACTCTTGTAGCCCAGCGTCAAACTGCCGATACTTTTCAAAACGGCAGTCAAAAAGGAAGTCGCACAGCAACTCCTAATGTGACGAAGGGTTTTGAGGATTTCCAGTTTGGTCGTTTGTGAAAATGTCATTTTTGTCCTCGGTAAAGTTGACTAAATTCAGCTCAATGCGAGAATTGACATTGTAGGTTTTGTATAAAACCTGCTGAATATGCCTTATTAGTAAGTATATATCCTTTGACGTGGCTTTGTCAATATTTATGACAAATCCTGCGTGCTTTTTTGAAACTTTTGCTTGGCCTACTTGGTAGCCCTTGAGCCCAGCTTGGTCAACAAGTCGAGATACGGCAAATTGCTCATTGTACAAAACACACCCTGCCGTTTTTGCGCCAAGCGGTTGCGTTTTGCTTTTTTGCGTTTTCATCCACTGGATTTTGTGTGTAACCTGGGTAGGTGTGGATGGTTGAAAGCAAAAGGTTACTTCCAAAATAACAAAATTGCCATTTTTGAAAATGCTGTTGCGGTAAGCAAAACAACACTGCTCGCGAGTAAATCTTTTGACAACACCATTGTCCAGCACTTTGACAGAGTGTACGATATCGCTAGCGCACTGACCAAAACATCCGGCATTGCAGGCGGTAACACCGCCAACGCTTGCGGGCAAGCAGGCAAGAAACTCGCAACCAGTCAGCCCCTTTGCTACGCACAACTGTGCTACCTTTGCAGTGGGCGCACCACACTGGGCAGTTACATAGTGACCTTCGGCAACAACGCTGTTTAGGTTTTTTGTGGACACAACAACGCCATCAAAGTGATTGTCGCTTGCAAGGATGTTACTGCCCTTGCCAATGATACAAAAAGGTATCTTGTTGCGCTTGAGATACCTTATTGCAGAAATTAGCTGGGATGTTTGTTGTGGAAAAATGGTCAACTCAATTTTACCGCCAACAGCAAGAGTTGTCAACTGCGAAAAGGTGCAATTTGCGCTTGTTGGGATGGAAAATTTTTTCATTTTTGAGGTTACTTTTTGAGTGTTCATAGGCGTTGTATTTGTGGCATTTTTTGATGTGTTTTTATAAGACGCGTTGCGTTTTGTTTACCATATTTGTTTGAGTTTTTGCAATACATATCGGTTTTTTTGCAATACGTGTTAGCGTTTTTCGTAAGACAAACAGGATGATTCAATAAACCATCCTTGTTTGTTCAGCTCACCGAGTGTTTCCTTTCCGCTTGGTCCTTTTAGCGTGTCCAATGCCGTTTGGCGAGAGTTTGAAATGGTATCTAAATGAGCAAAAACATTTGGCACGTAGGCATTGGCAAGTCCCTTTTCGCAAAGGGTGTACCAATCTTTGGTGTACAAATCTTGCTTTGTCACGCTAAACATTGACATATCCACAACGCTCTGCTGCACTGTGTCGGAAAGTAGGTACTGCGCAAACTTTGTGCAAACATTGGTGTTTTGCGTGGTGTTACTTACGCCAACGTAGGTAACCAAATCGGTGTAGGCTGTCAGGGGAGCAAACAAAAGATTTTCCATCTTGCCCAGTTGCAGACGTTTGTCCAATCGGTACATATCTCGTTGAGTGCCAAGCAAGGTGACGGCTGTTTTGTTATCCACAAACTGCTCGTAGGCGGCATACTGTGACTTGGTGTAGTCTGGCTGAAAAACACCTTTGCCACCGCTCATTGCAAGCGCCGTCAATGGACTGTTGTATGGAGTAAATCCGCACACCAATGGCGCAAGTTCCACCTTGTTTTTGCCAACCTTTCGTGTGAAAGTTGTTGTGAGACAGTTGGAAAGCAAATCGCCACTTTGCTGACTTTGCCTTGCAAAAAGGCAATACACCCCTGCATACACTGGCACTGCGTAGGTTGTATTGCCCACTCTGCCACTTTCAAGAAAGTTGTCCATAACTGCGCCAAAATCTACGTTCAAAGGGGCGAGCTTGTCAAAAAGGGATGCTCCCACCCCGCGTGAAAAACAAATCATATCAAAGTTTTGACCATCAGCAAGTTTGTCCATCAGTTGGCTTTCTGTCAGCGTCGTCACACATACAAACAGGCCTTTGTTTTGAGTTTCAAATTTGGCAGAGCGTTTGGTAAGCCAGCTTTGACGGCTACCACTGCCACCTTCAAAGCTGTCCACAAGCCACAAATTGATGACACCTTGGTAGCCTACGTTTGCATCCGTTGTGGGAGTTTGTGGCAAATTGGGCAAGGAAAAAATTATCACACCAAACACTGCCAAAATCACCAATGCTTGGGCGACAATTTGCGGAGTTATTTTTCGCAACTTGACGTTGCTCTTTGGTGGTTTTGGTTTGGAAGGCTTTACTATCTTGATCTTTGCCATGTGTTGCTCCTGATATATCGTGTTAGTATATGCGCAAAATGTGGTAAAAAGTGGTAAAAACTGAAAAAGTTGCTGGCAATTTTCAGTTGGGGTCTTTACTTTTGCATTGTTTTCCTATATAATTAAAGTGTTGTGGCAACAAGTTGATGTGCAAAAACAAAACACCTGCAAAGTGATTTGGGGGTTGTATTGTTTTTGACATCATCGCAACCACTATGCCCATTGTGGCAAATATTTTGAAAGGGAAGTTTTTTATGAAACTCAACAGTAAACGCACGTTACTCGTGGGATTTGCATTTTTCCTGATTTGCGTATTTTGGCAAGCGTATGATGCCATCATCCCACTTATGCTCACAAACAAATTTGGTCTTGACCAAACTTGGTCGGGTCTCGTTATGTCCTTGGACAACATCTTGGCGTTGTTTATGTTGCCAATTTTTGGTGCATTGTCCGACAAGGCCAACACAAAGTACGGCAAACGCACACCTTTCATTGTGATGGGTACAATTTTGGCAGTGGTTTGCTTTGTAAGTTTGTCCTTTGTTGATGCTGCCCAGCTCAAAAAAATCAAGGACGAAAATGGATCAAACGCCACCTACTGGCAACAAAAGGACGAATACGTTTTGTCCAACCGCGAGTACCACTCCATCACAAATGCTGACGTAGCACAAGAGTACTCCTTGGCTGACTACACCGCACGCGTGTACTACAACAAGGACTACGCCAACTTGACCGATCAAGAAAAGGCAGATCTCCAAGCTTGGTACGAAAGTATCAACTACGACAGCGTTTACTCCTTTGATACACACACCGATACCTACACAGTGTACGAAAACAAAGATGCTGTACCTGATGGTGTTCGCACCACCAATACCTACTCGACACTGGTATCCGGTGCGGAAAGCTTGTTTGCAAAGAGCATCACACAAGGCAACGTGTTTGTGTTGGTAATCTTTATCATCGTGCTTTTGATGACATTGATTAGCATGGCGACGTTCCGCTCTCCTGCCGTTGCATTGATGCCAGACGTTACAGTAAAACCACTACGTAGCAAGGCTAACGCCATCATCAACTTGATGGGCACAGCTGGTGGTATTTTGGTGTTACTACTTGGTATGGTATTTGGCACAGGCAAGGTGCAAAATCAACTGATGGACTACCGCTGGTTTGTTGCAACCGTTTGCGGAATCATGCTGATTGCTTTGACAGTGTTCATTTTGACTGTAAAAGAGAAAAAATGGAACCAACAAATGCTTGATGAACAAGCAAAACTTGACGCCGAAGAACAACAAAATACTCAATCTGAACCAGAGGCGGACGCTCCTGTTGTGTCGGAAAAATTGCCAAAGGACAAATTGATATCTTTGATATTTATCCTTGCGTCCGTTGCAATGTGGTTTACTGGATACAACGCAGTAACAAGCAAGTACAGTGTTTATGCGGTAAACGTTTTGAACAAAGACTACAACACAACACTTTTGATAGCTCAAGCAGCGGCAGTTGTTGCATACATCCCTGTTGGTATGATTGCAAGCAAGCTTGGTCGCAAAAAGACCATCATGATTGGCGTTGGCTTGTTGTTTACCGCTTTCTTTGGGGCAACATTTATCACTGCATCATCACCAGACTTTTTGATTACAATTTTGTTTGCTTTGGCTGGTATTGCTTGGGCAACAATCAACGTAAACAGCTTCCCAATGGTTGTTGAGCTTGCACAAGGCTCCACCATCGGCAAGTACACTGGCTACTACTACACTGCAAGTATGGCAGCGCAAGTTATCACACCAATTCTTTCCGGTTGGTTGATGGATACATTTGGTACAATGTCAATTTTGTTCCCTTATGCAACAATCTTTGTAGGAATTGCATTTGTGACAATGTGCTTTGTAAAACACGGCGACTCCAAGCCCGAACAACCCAAAGACAAAATGACAATGCTTGGCGGTGCAGACGACTAATCCAACTTGTAAAAAACAGCAAATGGGCGCAACAAAGGTTGCGTCCATTTTTTTTGTAAGTTTGCAACATCTTTTATTTTAGATTTATTGACTAAACTGTGCAAAAGTTGTAAAATCTTAAAGTAATATAAAACAATTGGGGGTACACAATGGACTACCAAGGTACAATATCTCGTGGAATACGAGCACCTATCATCAAAAAAGGCGACGACCTTGCACAAATTGTTGCTGATTGCATTGTGAACGCATCAGTAAATGGCGGATTTGAACTGAACGACAAAGACGTTGTTGCCGTTACCGAAGCGGTACTTGGTCGCGCGCAAGGCAACTACGCAACACTGGAACAAATTGCCAAGGACGTACACGAAAAGTTTGGCGACGAAACCGTTGGTCTTGTGTTGCCAATTCTTTCGCGCAACAGATTTTCCATGCTGTTGAAGGCTATCAGTATGGGCACAAAAAAACTGATTGTACAACTTTCCTACCCAAGTGACGAAGTGGGCAACAGCTTTGTTACCACCGAGCAACTGATGGAAAAGGGCGTAAACCCCTACACAGACGTGTTTACTGCCGAAGAGTTCCACAACACATTTGGTGACGTAAAACACGTGTTTACAGGAGTGGACTACATCGACTACTACCAAGAAATTGGTAACTGTCAAGTTATCTTGGCAAACAACCCTTGCGAGATTTTGAAACACACAAAGTTTGTGATCAATGCCGACATCCACACTCGCAAGCAAACAAAGGCACTGCTATTGAAGGCAGGCGCAGAGAAGGTTTGCTCTTTGGACGAGTTTATGACACACTCTGTTGACGGCTCTGGTTACAACAAGGACTACGGCATTTTGGGTAGCAACCTTGCAACAGAAGACAGTGTTAAACTGTTCCCACGCGACTGCGAAAGCTTTGTTTTGCGCGTGCAAAAACTCATCTTTGAAAAAACTGGCAAAATGTTGGAGTGTATGGTATACGGCGATGGCGCTTTCAAGGACCCTGTTGGTGGCATTTGGGAGCTTGCTGACCCTGTTTGCTCGCCAGCATTCACAAGTGGACTTGTTGGCACACCAAACGAAATTAAGTTGAAGTACGTTGCTGACAACAAACTTGCGGGACTGAGCGAAGAAGAGGCGGAAATCGCATTGAAAAAGATGATTGCTGAAAAGCAATCCAACCTTGTAGGCAATATGCTCAGCCAAGGCACAACACCACGTAGAATCACCGACTTGTTGGCAAGTCTTGCCGACCTTACAAGTGGCAGTGGCGACAAAGGTACACCCATTGTACTCATCCAAAACTACTTCAAAAACTACGCAATGTAATGAGTTTGTTTGATTACTGTCAGATCTAACTTGTAGTCTTGTGCTGATGCAAGTTTACAACAGCTCACACAATTAGCAAAAAATCGAATTTAGGTAAAACAAAAAGACTTTGGGAAAAACCAAAGTCTTTTCTCTTTTGACAATAATTTGAAATAAAAAAAGGACAATAATTTGAAATAACAAGGACAACGACAAAATTGCGCTGTCCTTTTGTTGTGTTTTTTGTTACTTCAACGTGGGCAAAAGGGGAGCAAAGTCAACACCAAATTTGGTATCGGTGCGCTGTGTTTGACTTGCACAGTTACCAACAAAAATGGCGGCAAGTTGCGTTGCTTGCAACAAATTGCAAGAGCAAAGCATTTCGCCCATCACAACGGAGCTAAACAAGTCGCCTGTGCCGGAGTAGTTGATGTGGGTGCGAGCATTTGTGACAAAACGTACGCCATCCTTTGTGAGTACAACGTTGCCAATCAAATCTCCGCAAGGCACTCCTGTGATAACAGCGCTTTTTGCGCCAGTTTTTGCAAGGAAGTCAGTAAAAACCTTGCCAACAATTGCCAAAAATGTGGGTTCATTTTGGCAGGCAATCACATCCGCGTAGCTCACGTCGGCAAGCAAACAAGCTTCCGTAAGGTTGGGAGTAATGACATCGGCGTACTTGACAAGTTGTTTCATCGCATCGACATAGTCGGCATCAAAAACTGGGTACAGTTTGCCGTTGTCGCCCATGATTGGGTCTACCAAAACAAATGCGTTTTGGATGTTTCGCACTACTGTTGTGACTTGTGCAAGGGTGTTGGTGCATTGACAAAAGCCAACATACACTGCATCCGCTTGGATTTTTTGCAACACGTCCTCGGCAAAAATTTGCACACTTTGGTTGGGCAAAACGTGATACTTGCCAAAGCCGGTTTGCGCCGAGTAGTGAGCCGTCACCACTGGCACACAGGTGTGTCCCAAGTGAGAAAAAATTGGCAAATTGACTGCCAAAGAGCAGTTGCCAAGAGCAGACATATCGTTGAAGGTGAGAATTTTTTTCATATATTACCCGTTGTTGCAATTAGTAATTGATTTTACAAATGATAATTAATCTTGGAAAATAAACAATAATTTGTTATTGTATTAAGTTTATGCTCGTACATATTTTTGCGGACGACCACAGGTCGCCCCTACATTTTGGTAAAAATATGCCATCAAGGAAATTTGTGCCAGCAGTTTTACTGTTCTATTTTGTTAACTGTCGTCGCTTGTTCCGTTGGTTGTGATTGGTCGATGGTTTGCATTGAGGCATTTGTCTGTGGGTCGTCTTGCGCAACAATAACTACAACTTTGGGCTTGTTTTTTGATGCGGTTTGCACTGTTGATGGGTCTGTTTGCTCAATACGTGGCAAGAGGGAAAGCATCAATCCATTTGGCAACGCGCGCAAAATCAAGTTCACGGCAAAGCCAACAATCAGTCCTGCCAAGATGCCAACAAGTGCCAGCCAAGGCATATAGCTAAACATTTCTGGAGTGTTAGATACCAAACAAAATACCACGTTTTGCGTGATGTTGTGGCAAATTGCCGACACAATGGAAATGGCAATGATACTGGCATTTGGATAGACAAACTCTACCAAAAATGCGGAAACTACCACCGAAACAATGCCTGCCGTCAAGCTGTACATAAGTGTGGAAACGCCACCACCAAACAAACTACCAAGCACTGTGCGTACAACCACAACTACAAGAGCATCCACTGGGCCAAGCAAAAACAGCGTCAGCATAGAAAAGATGTTGGAAAGACCCATTTTTGCACCGGGCAAAAACAATGGGGGAAACAGGCTTTCCACCATGAACATAATTAGTCCCATTGCGCACAACACCGACAACGTTGCAATGCGTTTGGCATTGAAATATTTAGTTTTTGTGTTGAGTGTTGGCATAGGATTTGTTCCTTTGGAGTGAGAGTGTTTGATGTGCATGAATTTTGTGAGTGATAGTTTGTTGTTACGTGTAACGGATTGTGATTTTGTATCCATCAATATTTGTTGGTCGCATACAATTTTTTTTACATACCATAATGCATTACAACAAATGGCCGTATTTGCTTTATGCCTCTCACTCTGGGAGAGGTGGCAGTTGTTAGACTGACGGAGAGGGTAAATTTTCAAAAGGCCCTCTCACCTGCTCACGCAGGAGCTCCCCCAGCGGGGGGCCTTCATTGGCTCCAAATTGCAAAGGTATGCAGGTGGTCCCTACGGGATTGTAACCAACAAAAATATTATGCTAAAATGGGCAGATATTAGCCAGTAACAACTTTGATGTAGTTGAGTTGGTGATTGTATGGGTGACCACAATTCGCCCCTGTAATTAACCAATATTTACAATTTGACTACATCAGGAGAGGAAACCCCTCCCCTACGAAATTGCATATATTCGTTACTCGGTAACCACCTTTAAGTAGTTTGGACTGCACACGATGGATTGTCCTGCGGTGGTCATTGTGCCAAAGTTGCGCACACAATCTTGGTGGAAACCGCAGATGGAGTCTGTCATTTTTGCTGTGGGCTGTGAGCCAACTGTGATGGTAACTTCGTTGAAGTGTTGTTCGCCGTCAATTTCCCCTTCCAGGCGGACAACAATGCCATCGGCTTTTGGTGTCACAGTGATTGCCCAAGGGGAGTTTTCGGCAATTTGGTACTCATTGCGGAGTGTGTCGTACACAAACAACACTTGGTTTGTATGCATATCCACGACGGACACCGTTTGGATGTTTTGGTAAGCGTTGCTACTTTCGCCAAAAAATACGGAAAACAGCACCACAATCACCAACACAACCGCAAGGTACACCATCACGTCCGCCGGCTTGAAAAACTTGTCCTTTTTTGCGTTGTGGATGTTTTGTTGACTCTTTTGCTTGTGGACTGTGTATCTTGCAACTACAACCACTGCAAACAATGCCACCACTACCACCGCCAAAACAACAAGCAGCCAAGTGTAGTCTGTTTTGGGTAGTTCAATTAGCTCGGCGTTGCCATCATACGTCCAAACATCATTTACCTTTTTCAAGTTCCACGAAAACTCTTGCAAAGCTTCCGCTTGGTAGGTCATCTGGCTTTGGTCCATGTTGGACAGCACTTGTTTGCGCCCATCGATTGTTTCGTGCAAAACCAAAATGTCCACATTGTTTTCGGCAAAAAATGCGCTGTTGCAGAAGTTGACGATGCCGTCACGACCCAAAACTGTCATTGCGGTGGAGAGACAATCAGCTTTGCAAGCCCAGTAGCCACTGCCATCGTCATCAGGAATGGTCAGTGTGATGGACTTGATGCCTGTTTGTGCTGGCGCTCCCTTTGTGCCGTCAATGATGTGGGCGTACTCGATACCATTGGTTGTGTATTTGCGCACGTACTGACCGCTTGTGGAAATTGCTCTGTTGGCAAGCTCAAATCCAACCAAAGGTGTTGGGAAAAAGCTTGCGTACTCGTCAAATGGGTTGACAATGCGCATTTCCACATTGTTGCCGCCATAGTTATAGCCGTAGCTTTGACTACTTGTGCCAGCATCCACCAAATAGCGAGTTTGTCCAAGAGCGGTTATCTGTTGCTTGACAAGGTCTACGACATACCCTTTGGCAATACCACCAAGGTCAATCCATTGGTCGTACTCCACGCCATCAACAACGGCGGGCGCAACGTTTTTTGTAACGTAGTAGTTGCCGTTTTGCTCCGTCAATACTACTGCGTTTTGAGAAAAATCGGTAAAGTTGGGGTTACTAAATGCTGTGACATACTTTTGGTCAGGCAATGGATAGCCGTTGGCTGACCACTCGGCACGGGTCACTTGGCGGTCGTAAGGCAAACCAAAGTTGACGTTGGAGTAGATTCGGCTGGAAAATCCCCACAAGTCCACCAGTCGGTAGATTGCCGGATTGAAGGCGTGGTTGGTCAAATCGTACATCTCGCGACCAAGCGAAAGCATCATGTAGGTGTGGTAGTCAATTTGCAATGTGTCGCCTTGTTTTGCTTGGTTGTAGCGGTACACGTCGGACGTGGGTTTGCCATTTTGTCCATCGTACTGGGTGTTGGCAACGGAGTCCACCAGGTTGGTTGTGGCATCGATGGTATCGAACAACTCCACTACCCGGTTGCGGGTTGCAAGTTGAGTGGATGTGAGCGTTTGTGAACCAATCCAAAAGTTCAAGTCAAGGCCGTTTGGGTCGGAGTACATTTGGATGGACAGGGAAATTCCGCTTGAACCAAAATAGCTTTTGGAAAAACTAACCCCCACAGGGTTGCCATCTTTGTCGGCAATGGAGTACAAAGTGTAGTCGTTTTCGTGGGGTTGGTAGCTCTTTTCGCTTTCTGTAACGGAAAGTGCGCTTGCGCAACTGGGCACAAGCGTGACAAACAAAATTGAAAGTATCAACATTGTCAAAAAGAGTTTTTTCATAGTTTCCTTTGGGGCATTGTCAAGTGCAATGTCAATTTGATTACATCACCAAGACAGCGCCAAAATTTCAGTAATAGCATTTTACCACAAATACTTGTGTTTTGGCAACAAGAATAATGATTGTGTATGGTAATACATAAATAAATATGCAAAACAAAAAAGGCACTGCAATGTGCAATGCCTTTGTTTTGTTTGTGTTTTGTTTGCTAATTAAGCAGCAAGTTTGCTAAGAGCGTTTTGAATAGCAACGATGATACGAGCGGAAGATACTGTTGCGCCAGCAATAGCCCAACCTTCAGTTTCGACTGATTGACCCTCAGCTGTAGCTGTAGCAACGATAGCGTTTGCTTGTTCAACTGTCATACCAACAAATTTATCAAGGTATTCAGCGTAAGCGCCTTCAGCAGCGTCAAATTGTTCTTGAGACCAGTTACCGTATGGAGCGGTTGTTCTAACCCAACCAGTTTCTTCGTCTGTGTAGAGTTTAACTGCTGTGATGATGCCGTTTTGAACTGTAACGTCAACTTTGCAACCATATTTTGTGCCATAGGATTCGTAAGAGCATTCGCCTGTAACTGTTTGTGGTTGTGCGCAAGCTGTAAGAGCGAAAGCGGAAACAACCATGATTACTGTAAGAGCAATAACAAGAATCTTTTTCATTTTAGTGTTCTCCTTGAATAATATTGTTATGAAAAGACTTTCATACAATTAGCATTGTATATTTATTCTTGCCATAGGTCAAGCGGTTGAAAACATAATTTTCATAGATTTTTTGTTGGGGCGTATAAATTTTTGTCTATGCTATTGCGACAGGTTTGTTTATGGCAATTGTTAGTGCGAGCCTATTTTTAGTCTTGACAAACAGCACCATAGATTTGATAGCCCCTGCTTATTGATAAATGTTTGAGTAAAAGTGAGATTTGCTCCACAAACAAAAAGACACTTGCGTTGTGCAAATGCCTTTGTTTTTGTTTGTGTTTTGCTAATTCAATTATTCAGCGTCAGCTGGGATTTGGCTAAGAGCATCTTGAACAGCAGCAACGATACGTGCAGCGGATACTGTTGCACCAGCAATGGACCAATCGTCTTCAACCACTTGGATGAGAGCGTTAACTTCAACGTCGATAGCCATAACTTCTTCTACAGTCTTACCTTTGAAGAGCTTGAGGTAATCTGCGTAAGCAGCTTCTGCAGCTTCGTAACCGATACCGAGAGATGTACCATCCCAACGGTCAGCGGAAGTTGTTCTAACCCAACCAGTATCTTCGTCAGACCAAAGTTTTACGGATGTGATAACGCCTTTGCCGTTAACTGTAACGTCAACTTTGCAACCATATGTTGTGCCCCAAGATTCGTAAGAGCATTCGCCTGTGTAAGTGTTTACACCGCAAGCTGTCAAAGAGCATACTGCAAATACCATAACAGCTACGAGTGCAAGTACAAGAACTTTTTTCATTTTTGTTTTCTCCTTGATTTTTAGATTATAAAGGATCTTTGTTTCAAAGAGCCTTCATGTACCACAATTATACAGCCAAATTGATTATCGGTCAAGTTTTTACCACCAAAAACTTGTTTTTACGTAAAGAATTTGGCGCGATTTTTGACTGTAGGCAAGTTTGCGTTGCCCATTGGCGATAAATGTTCATTTTTTTTAGCGTGTACCGTTTTACTATTTTATTGCACATTGATGGCACTTATGCTACTCGCCAAACAATCGAAGTTTTGCCTTTTGGTTGAGTTTGACAAGGGGCAAAAATGCGGTGGCAAACAGCGCAAGGTTGCACAAGATGTGTGTGACGTAGAAGGATACACCTGCAAGGTACATTGCTACAAAGCGCTGTACAAAATTGTCAAAATCAAAGTAGAAACCTTGACCTTGGATGTAGCCGATGCAAGTGTCCACTGCGCTTGTAAGCATGCCAAAAAATGCAGTGAATACAACTGCCATAGCCGTTGCGACCACAACTGTTAGAACTTTGTTGAGTTTGAGTTTTCCAAGCGACCAAAATGCTACGGCAACCAAGCTCCAATACACAAGATAGGATATGACCCAAGTGTTGATGCCGTAGTAAGCCACTTGACACATCACAAACACCAAAACTGCCGGCAGACAAACACCCAGCCCCCAAACATAAGCGCAAAGGGCTGTGACAATAGTGACTATTTCGATATTGGGCAATACTGCCAATGCCTGTTTACCGCCAAAGAGCAATGCTGCAAACATTGCAGTGATGGCAAGGTAAAGTGCGTGATTCCTGCGATGCATAATTGATTAATTTGAATACTTCAAAAATTTTATTACCGCCAAGTGCAGTGCACGGTTGGTATAGAGCACTTTGTGCGTTTCATAGCTGGTTGGTTATTTTGTAAAATTTGTTTGTGATTGGAAGTATAGTTGCGTCTACCCTTACAGTAGTATGATAGTGTTTGTGGGGGAGGGTTTACCTCTCCCGCGAGAGATTGTAGAGTATGTGCGGGAGGCGAAACGCCTCCCCTAAAGTTTTGAAAATTTGTTGGCGTCCAATGTGACTGTCTCTAACCCCTCTCACCCACTACGTGGGAGCTCTCCCAAAGTGAGAGCCTTTTTACAAGGTGCGGACGAGCACGGCTCGCCCCCCTACGAGAAGACTTTGCAATATTAATAGGTGGAAATTTCAAAGTAGAAAACTGCACCGCTTTCCACTGTGGCATCACTTACACCCACTTGTGCGGATACAATTTGCAGTTCTGTGTCCCCTAGTGTGTAGGTAGGCACGCCAGCCCAGTTGCCTTTGTCTGCTTGTACGCTTGTGAAAAATGCTACAAACTCGTTTTTGGATGGGTCTGGAGTGATTTGACCAATGGCGTTGATCATTTTGCCGTAGTCGGAGTCTGTCCAGTCGAGGGACATACCGTTATCCTTGAGATATTGCAGTACGTCTGCAACCTTTGTCATTTCGTCAGTGAGTGATACGACGTAGCTGGTAAAGTCTTTGTCGCCATTTTTGATGATGACAGCCACTTGACCATCCTTGAGATTGGGCACAGTTAGTTCCGTGAGTTGCTGTGGTGTGGGTTTTTCCACACAAGCAACCAAACACAATGCGCCAACAACAAGCACTACTGCCAAAATCCACGTTAGCAATCTTTTTGTGTGTTTCATTGTTTTTTCTCCTTTTCGTGATGTATTTTTTACAACAACAATGGTGGCACAATCATTGTGGGATGGTTTGGTTGCGTGAGTCATTTTGCTATCAAAAAGCAACCAAGACCTTGCGAAGAGCATGGGATAGTTGGTTAGCCGTTAGGCGATGTGACAAAGAAAAGGCAAGTAGGAGCGTCGTTGATGTGAAGGAGCATACGTGGAACATCTGCGACTGAACAAAACGTCGCTATCTACGCAGAACTTTTGCCGTCAAAAAGCAAACCAGCTCTTGTGAGTGAGCCTAAACGAAAAAATGCCACCGCAAATACAACCATTTTTGCGTGGCAAAAGTGAGTTGTATCTTTGCATCGAAGACCATCCTTAAAAATTGTTGCAGTTGGGCATTCGGACTTGGCAAGGCCTTACCGTAGCGGGACTGTCAATGATTTGCACATTGTTCCCCCACAAATGCGATTGTTTCACGCAACCTGCAAACTATTGTGTTGTGAAAGTATTATACACCAAGTTGCCAAACTGTTCAAGCGTATTTTGCCCTTTGTTGCAATTATTGGTGTGTGTTTTTGCATTGTTTTGTGTGGACAAAAAGTTCGAATATTACAAGTGGCGATTGGGTGACGTTTGCGTTTAAGCATCAAAACAAAACTCTGCAAATCATTTACTAAAAATTTTGTCAATGGTCCGCCAAAATACAGATGGTTTTAAGCTACGTTTGGTAGATTTTTTGTGCTTTGATACTAAAGTATCAACAATAAAGATATTTGCGTATCGTTGACAGCGCAATAAATTGCAAGTATAATGTGTTTAACAAAAGGATATGTCGCAGAAAATGGTTGATTGGCCGTTAGGCGGTTTGGTGGATAAATCGCAAGCAAGAACTACATTGCAACTAATGGGGTCCCCACAAAATCAAATCTTGGTTTGTGGGGAAAGGAGCAACAACGCTAAAAGTGAGCAATGATGCTTTTTTTGCATCATTGCGAACAATGTAGCGTTAGTTGCGACGCGGAGCATACTTGCAAAGTCTGTGACCGAGCAATGTGGGAGATTGCACAGTCGTTTTGCCGTCAAAGGGCAACCAGAGTTTGTGATAGAGCCTTACACAGAAAAATCTCAAAAGGAGAAGTTACTTATGAGGAAATTAGCCATAGTTTTGTTGATGATTGTGTGCCTAAGTTGTGTTTTTTGTGCGTGCGACATCATTACTCCATCAACATACACTGTATCCAGTGAAGAAAACAGTTACACCGTTACTGTTGGCCAAGTTGTGGACCTGAAAGATTACTTTACCATTACCAATGATAAAGGTGAAGGTGTGCTTGTCACTGACGAGATGATTGATGCTCCCAATGCCGATTTTACAAAGGCGGGTGCGTTTATTGTTACTTGCAGTTACGAAGGAGCAAGTAAGTCCATCATCGTTATTGTTCAAGCGGAGGACAACAATCAAGGCGGTGACGACAATACAAATCAAGGCGGAAGCGACAACAATGACCAAGGTGGAACTGTTACACCACCAAGTGGAGATACAACACATGCCGATTTGAGTGACGTGTTTGCCAACTACATCGACTACGAACAATGGAACTTTGAACTCAAGTTTAGTGTTGACGCAGACAAAGCATCCATTGCCAACGTATATGCTTACACGCTCATCTACTTGTATGACGGCTACAACTTTTACTACACAGATGAGCAAAATAACTTTGTGGACTACGTTGTGTACACCGATACTGACATACTCTACTACTACGACAACGAGGACGGCACCTACACAAAGCTATCCTACAACGACAATTATGACGAGTTTTACGAAATATACTACGGCTACCTTGATTGGGTAGATTTGGCTTTGCTTGGCAACTACGATTGGGTACAAAGTGACGACCACTACAGTGCTACCAGCCCAAGTGACGCAGGCAATGATTTGTTTGGCGAATACGAAAGTTGCACTTACACCGCAGTTGATTTGTACATCGCAAATGGCAAAGTTACCAAGATTGTTGCCACACAACAAGACGACTACTACGATGCGGTGTTTACTTACACAGTGCAACTATCCAACTACGACACAGTTACAGTGGACGTAAGCAACCTGAACGTTGTTGGCGATACAACTGATGATAATACTGGTGGCGACAACACTGGTGAAGATGTTACACCACCAAGTGGAGATAACCAAGAACTGACAACAACATTTGAGACATCCACTGGAGCAACAACTTTGAACAGCACAGGCGAAGTTAGCTTTGTTGCAAGCAGAAAAGTTGACGGTTGGGATGCCAACCGCGGTGTTCAATTCCAAAAGCAACTGGGTGGCATTACGTTGACATCCACAACAAACGTGGACAATGTTTCATCCATCACTATTGATATTTCCGCAAACAAAACAACGGACATCACTGTTACTGTAAAGGTAGGCTCAACTGTATTTACTTGTGACGGACAAAGCGAGGTTGTATTCCAAAATATCAACAACAATATTTTGACATTTACATCCACCACTGCCGTTAGTGGCAAAGTTGTGATTGAAGTTGTACCTGCAAAAACAAACGCATCCGGTCTTGGTTCAATCTACTTCAAGACCATCACCATTTCGGCAACTGGTGCAGGTGACTCGTCCACACCATCCAAAGAAGTGATGCCAGAGCAAGCGTATGACAGTGCCAACCACCAAGACTACGATGACATCTTGTACGATGCAATCACTAACTACGACACTCAACAAGGATACCTTGCGTCCACTGGATTGCCATCTCAAGGCAACTACAACGTTTTGGTTGTACCTGTGGAGTTTTCCAACGACAAGTTTACCACGCAAGAACTTACCGACATTGCCAACGTGTTCAACAACAAGGCAAACACCGGTTGGGAAAGTGTTGCAAGCTACTACCAAACATCATCCTACGGCAAACTCAACATGACATTTGACGTTGCAGACAAGGTTACGTTGAGCTCTACATACGGCAGTTTTGAAACTGACAAAAACGGCATAAGTGACTACGGCGGAGACATTGTGAAGCTGGCACTTGACCAACTGTATGCACGCGGCTTTGACTTTACCAAGTACGACGTTGACCAAAACGGCGTTATTGATGGCGTGTACATCATTTACAGTGCGCCTATCGACTACGATGGCGACTACTACTGGGCATACGTTACTGGATACACTGACGACCTGTCCTACGGCGACTTGGATGCCTACACCTACTTGTTTGCAAGCGTGGACTTTATGTACGAGGACATTGAAACAAGCGACCCCAACGAATTTAGTCCCATTGCTGGATTGAAACTCAACGCGACAACATACATACACGAAACAGGCCATATGTTGGGGCTGGACGACTACTACGACTACAATCCAAACCAAGGCAGTGACAAAGGTTTGGGCGGCGCGGATATGATGGACTACACCGTGGGTGACCACAATGCTTACTCCAAGTTGTTGCTTGGCTGGGTTAAGCCTACGGCTGTCGTGACTGGCACACAAACAATAACCATCAGCAGTTTGGAAAGCAGTGGACAGTTTGTCATTGTTTTGTTGGACTACGACGGAACTTACTTTAGCGAGTATCTAATCATAGATTTGTACTCGGCAACAGGGCTCAACGCATTGCACGCAGGCCTTGATGACAGTTATCTCTACGATGGCGCAAGCTTTGGCGCACGTATCTATCACGTTGACGCAACCATTGCCAACCCTTACGGGGACGAGTACTACTCCTTTACGGACAACAACAACTCAACATCTGCCACACCACTATTGAAGCTTGTAGAAGCGGACGGCGACTCCAACTTTGAAAGCGACCAAGTGCAAGACATCTATGGTGACTACTTTAGTTGTGCGGCTGCTGATGACCTGTGGCAAACAGGGGATGTGTTTAGCCAAGCTCAACCAAACTACACTCGCAACGATGGCAAGCTTGTCAACTTTGACATCAGCTTTGACAGCGTAACAGCGGATAGCTTGACAATTACCATCACATTTGCAGATGGAGAATAGTTGATGCAAAGATAATTTTGCAACATTGTTGATACATCAAACAATTTGCATTGATGTACCTAAACAACTAAATACCTAACTAAAACAAAAAGACGCTTTGGGTAAACCAAAGCGTCTTTTTGATGTATGCATTGAGTTTTTTAGTATGCCGTTGCATTTTACAGTGCGATTTTTGCATATTTTTCGGGGCGTAAAGAGCGCCATCCCTTATAAGATATGACTTGTAGGGGCCATCCAAAAAATCGCTGGAATTGATTGACTGTCAACTGAACTTGACAACCGCTTGATGTTACAAGTAGTATCTACACCACTTATTGCGTCAACTACATTTTGTGTGTTTTGAAAGTGTTGCCTTGCAAGTCTTTCCAAGTAAAGGTGCCATCTTCCAGAACAAGGTAACTGTGTGGGCTGTTTTGTTTGGGGATGGAAACGGATCCGCAGTTGACGTACAAGTTATCGTTGCCAAAGCTTTCCGCAGTGGGCACGTGGAAGTGTCCGTTGACAAGGATGTCGCCCTTGGAAAGTGCTGGTGGGGTATCCTTGCAGTGAACGTGTCCGTGGGATGCCAAAATTGTGCGTCCGTCAACAAACAGCAGGGCGTTTTCCACCACTGGGAAATTGAGCATCACTTGGTCAACATCAGCATCACAGTTGCCCTTGACCCAAATGATGCGGTCGCAAATTTCGTTCAACATTTCCGCAACCTTTGGTGGGTTGTAGTCAGTTGGCAACGGATTGCGTGGGCCGTGATACAAGACGTCCCCCAAAATTAGCAGTTTTGTAGGGTTTTCGGCGTGAAAACGCTCAACAAGTTGCTTGCAAAAATGTGCCGAGCCGTGGATATCGCTTGCTATCATCAATTTCATAGTGAGATAATTCCTTTTTTAAGATGCCCCCATTTTACCATTTTTTGCGTGAATAGGCAAGGGAAATGGGGTGGGATAGGGGTCTGTAATTTGAGAGATAATCGGATTAGTTATCTGTATTATCTAGCGAAGTGGATAGCATCTCTCCCAACATATCATTGATACTCTTGATTGTTTGTATCTGTTGGATTTGTGCCTCAATTGCTTTTATTTTTTCTTCACGCTCTGTCAAAAATGGAGCTTTTTTTAATGCAATATATTCATCAGGGATTTTTCTTAATACACTTTGTATCACTTTTATAAATTGGCTAATAATTTGCTTGATTTCAGGAATATTTATATCGTTATGCTTAATTTGAACTCTTATACCCTGCTCATTTATCACTGGCTCTTGGAATATGAGGATTACGTATGAAAGCACCTTCTTTTCGGGAGATTTGTCATCTAAAGTCTGGGTCTGTTTTTCATATTCAGCCAAAATATTTCCGTACAGACTGAGGAAAAGCTGGCTCCAATCAGAATTAATCCTTTGAGAAAATGCAATTTCAAGATAATAATCTTGCAGTTTCATATTAGTAATAGTTATGGGTTTTTCTATAATAGGGTCAATATACTCTTCTACTGGAATTGGCTGTTTTAATTTTTCGATTTCTTTTTTCAATGCACGAATATTATCATCTTCAATGTTACATTCATCACAAACATCTGCATCGGCAATATCGGTTCCCAAACCATCAAGATCGACAGCATTCTCACACTTAAATTTGATGCCTACTTTTACGAGCGCATAATTACCCCAGTACATTGTAATTTTATTCCATTGTTTTTTAGTTCCATCATAGTATACATTTTTTAAGCTTGAACAATACATAAACGCATTTGATCCTATACTTAAAACAGTCGATGGAATACTGATATTATTGAGGCTATTGCAATTAAAAAACATATAACCGCCAATATTTGTCACGCCAGATGGAATTTTGATGCTATACAGACTACTGCATCCAGAAAATACCGAATGCCCGATTTTTTTAACGCTATATGGTATTGTGATGCTATTTAACTCTTTGCAGCCACGAAAAGTCTCATTACCAATACTTGTTACACTATTTGGAAGTGCAACACTTATTAAATTTGTACAATCGCGAAATGCGGAATCCTCAATATCAATGATACCTTCTGAAATCTCGACATATTTAATATTTTTACAACCATAGAACGCAGATCTCCCTATTTTGACTATAGGTATTTTGTTATATCTTGATGGTATGACAACATAAGTGTCAGAGCATTCCCCTATTCCAGACACTTCATAATAAGTTCTATCCTTAGAAAGAGTGTACTTTAATCCTACGGAATAATTGCCTTTTTCAATACTATCTTCGATGATATACTTTATGGGTGCATTTATTAAAGCATCATTGCCTTCTCCTATGGATATTCTTTTCCATTGCTCCTCTGAGCCTTGATAGTAAACAAACTTGATGCCTTTACAATTATCAAAGGCGTAAGAGCATACCTGTTCTACACTCGATGGAATCAAAATTATTCTTAGACTTGAACAATCGGCAAACGTAAGATTACTTATACTATTTACTCCATATGGTATTGTAATACCTTTTAACTTTGAGCATCCGCGAAATGCACTGGCGCCTATTTTAATCACACCACTTTGAATTTTTATATTGGTAATATCGCTACAATCATAAAAAGCACCGCCGGCTATACCAGTAACCTGTTTCCCATTATATGTTGATGGAATAATAATATCAATATCCGTACAAGTACCTATTCCTGAAACTTCGCAGGAAGTGCCGTCTTTTAAAATATTATATTTAAGCCCAATACTTTGTTTCATAGTAGTGCCTCCAATTATTCTGTCGACAAAATCGTGTACATTATATCAAATGATGACATAAAAGTCAATACAGCCTTTGTCCAAGTAGATATGACTATGTTAATTATAGTATAATTTTTATGTACAATATTTTTATCTTTTGGAAGTTTGATATCCAATCAAATATTATACCACATCCTGAAAACTACTTTTTTGGGTTTATTTTTGCTAAAAAATTGGAATTTTGGGTCTATGCTTGCCCAAAATACCAAAAAAAACGAGTTTTATGTTTGTGGTATAATATAGACCTATCTAAAAACACTTATTGGAGGTTGAAATGTCTATTAATCAAATTACTGTTGAAGAACTTTACACCACTATTGAAAATTATGGCTTGATAGCTACAATCAAAAAGTATTTTGGCATTGGCACAAAAATACAATTGCCTTTTTCGGAATCCGCTTGCAAAACCAGCATAACAGAACTCGACCTTTCGGTACGAAGCACAAACTGTTTGATGCGAGCAGGCATACAAACTGTCGAGCAGCTCATTGATGCTATACAAGAAGATACATTGTTGAGAATCCGCAACCTTGGCAACAAGAGCCGCACTGAAATACGTGTGAGAATTTACGAATTTGGTTACGAACAGTTGAGTGAAAAATGTCGCAATCAATTTATTGAAAGCTTGATAGCATTGAACAAACACAAGTTATCTTAAAACAAAGGGGAAAAACTATGGATTGGAACGGTGATGGTAAACACGATTGGCAAGATGATGCCTTTTACAACAATGTAATTAGTTCGTCACAGTGTGACGATGACTCTAATAACTCTAACAGCGAAAACAAACCTGGGGTGAACCCCTTGTTAATATTACTTTTAATTGTTTGTCTAATATTGGAAGTAGCAATCTGTTTTGACTAAATACAAGGAGAAATTCAATCAAATGATTAACAAAAAAGACTTTATCAACAAAGTTAAAGCCGTAGTAATTGGTCACGCTGTTGCAGATGCGTTGGGTGTACCAGTTGAATTTATGAGTAGGGGCGAGCTACGAGAAACACCTGTTACAACAATGATAGGTTATGGAACATATCCTATGCCCAGAGGTTCTTGGTCGGACGACACCAGTATGGCACTTTGCGCATTGGATGCCTTTGATGGCAACAAACTTAATTTTGACAAAGTAATGGTCAACTTTACAAAGTGGTACTACCAAGACGAATACACCCCAACTGGCGAAATGTTTGACGTTGGCAACACTTGCAGTATGGCGATTGAGAGATATGTCAAAAATCGGATGTCTTGGCAGGAATGTGGGCTATCTCGTGAAATGGATAATGGTAATGGCTCGCTAATGAGAATTCATCCATTTGTGTTGTACACATTCGCTTTGGATACCAATACAAGAACAAAAATCGAAATAATAGAGCTTGCGTCAGCTTTGACACATGCTCATCCGCGCTCAAAGATGGCTTGTGGATTCTTTGCGTTCGTGCTGTGGGAGTTATTATCAAATGATGTTAACGCCGATGTTAAATTTACTGTATGCAAAGGATTAGATAACGCACGCAAATACTATGCTGGCAATATGGAATTAGTTCACTTTGGTAAATTGGTACATCAAGTGGCGGATGTGGATAACATTCCCGAAACAGTTCCACAATGTTTGGAAACTTTACCCAAAGCAACGGAAGACGACATTGTTAGTGATGGCTACGTTGTGCATACATTGGAAGCTGCCATTTGGTGTTTACTCTCAACCAACAACTACAAAGATTGCGTCTTGAAAGCGGTAAATTTGGGTGACGATACCGATACAGTTGCAGCAATAGCAGGAACATTAGCTGGTGCAGCTTATGGCTACAAATCTATCCCACAAGAATGGAGAGATGCTCTTATTAAGCGTGAATATATTGAACAGCTTTGCGAAAAAGCATTTTCAAAATCCAACTAATACCAAAAGGAGAGCCGCGGCTCTCCTTTTTTAATGTTTGCTCACTCTGGGGGCTTTTTTAGGTAGTGGATGGCGCGACCTTCCTTCAAAACAAGGTAGCTTCTGCCAATGCCAAAGGTGCCGTTGGGGATATCCTTATCCACAGTTGTGCCACAGGCAACAAAGCAGTTGTCGCCAACCGTCACAGGAGCAACAAGGTTGGTGTTGCACCCAATAAAACAGTTTTTGCCAACGGTGGTACGGTGCTTGTGTTTGCCATCGTAGTTGACAAAAATTACACCACAGCCAATGTTTGTGTCCGCGCCAACGAACGCATCGCCAACATAGGCAAGGTGGCTGGCTTTGACGCCACTTTCCAAAGTGCTGTTTTTGATTTCCACAAAGTTGCCTACCCTGCAACCATCTCCCACTACTGAGTTGTCGCGCAAATGCGCATTGGGGCCAACTGTACAATTTGCGCCAACTGTGCTTGCTACAATACGCGAACTCTTGATTACTGTGTTTTGCCCAACTGTGGCATCCACAAGATAACTGAAACTGCCCACAACACATCCATCTCCCAAAACCGTATTGCCCTTTACAACGGCAAACGGCTCGATTGTGACGTTACGTCCCACCTTGACGGTGCTATCCAAAATGTAGTCCATTGTGTCTCCCTTTGACAAGATAGTTTATGTCAAAGGAATATTTTTTGATACAATGTTTTGGGGTATTAGGCCAATGCATCTTTACCAAGCACTCCTCTCAGGCACTATCGTGCCAGCTCTCCCAAAGTGAGAGTCTCTTATCTACCAAATACGCACTATCGCTTATACAAACAACATCAATAATAAGATTGTTGATATATCGAGCTTTCTTGTATATAATTAAACAATTTTTGCAACCACTACTGTCATGTCGTCTGGTGGGGTGTTGTTGCATTGCTTGAGCGTTTTGGCCAAAATTGTTTCCGCAATGCTTTGAGGCGCGGTGTAGGTGACGTTGTGTAGCACTTCAGCAAGCAGGGTTACATCCTTGTAGCAATCGGCAATGCCGTCACTAACAAGCAGCAAAATGTCGCCAGGCTTCAACGCCTTTTTGGTGATGGATGGTTTCATTTCTTCCAAAACACCAAGGGGCAAACTACTACCACGGATCATCTCAACGACGTTTCCACACTTGACAAGCCCCACTGGCGCTCCCAGTTTTACAAAATCTGCAAAGCCATTGTAAAGGTCAACAACAACCATATCCACAGCGCAAAAAATTTCGTTGCCACTTTGAGTGAGCAAGCCGTTGATAGCGGACAAGATTGTGTCGGAGTCGAACCCCGCGCGGTAGAAACTTTCCACCAAATTGATGACTGTTGCGGACATTTGCTCCGCCTCTTGCCCACTGCCCATACCATCGCAAAGAGTGACGATGCTTTTGCCGTTGTCGGTGGCAATTTGGCTGTGGGTATCTGCTGAAACGTCACTGCCAGACTTGGCAACGGATGCAATGCCAAAGGACATTTCGAACCGCGGTTTGACGTTTAGGTAGACGTTGACCCACCTGGAGTTGTCGGTAAGCTCTACTTTTTGCGTTGCCATAGTTTGTTTGACAACAAGCCCCACGCACTGCTCGATTGTGGGCTCGTCAAGGTCGCTTTTGGCAACGGTTACCACCACCAGCAAACATCCGCCGTGGGTTACCATTGTAACATCCGAACAAAGCACGTTGTGGAAAATGAGACTTTCCTTGATTTCCCTTTCGCGAGAAGTGTCAAAGGTTACGTTACTTTTGTAGTCGGTGGCAAGTTGCAACAGTAGTGACGAAACACCCGCCATTTGGTCGGCAACAAGCAGTTTTGTTTGGTAGCGGTCTTCTGCTTTGTCCACAAACTGCTTGTGCGTTTCCGCCAGCGAATTGACTTGGGAAAGTATCATTGACAATCGGTCGCACCTTGCGGACAGTGTTTGGGGGATATCCAAAATGGTGCATTTGCCAGCAGATAGCGCTCGCTCTGAAAGCTGTAACAGTGCTCTTTCGGTGATGTGCAACTGTTGTCGCCAACAGTAAGCACGATTGGGGCAAGCTTGGCACACAGTTTGACTGCACTGTTTGACAATGGAACCAACAACTTGTTCTTGGGAAACTTTGCCAATGGACAGTGTGTAAAAGGCATTTTTGATAGACATAAAGATATCCGACAAACGAAACAGCCTGCGAGTCAGGTCTTGGGTTAGTTTGCCAGAAAGGCTTTTTGTGGTGTAACGTGTGGTGTTGCCACAAAAGCTATCGTTGAGTTTTTTGTACACTGATGACGGAATTACCACAAACACAAACACTGACGTGAGCGTGGGTGCAAAAAACAATGCGTAAAAGTTGCCGTGCAATCCCAAAAAATAGCTCATTGCAACGTCCACAACCACAACCCCCACTGCCGAAAGATAACGAGAAATTGTGCCAAATGCAACAATAGCCAATGCGGAAAGAGCACAAAAAGCCAGACCTTCCAAAGTGCCAGTAGCAAGCAAATTGCCAATGCCACAAATGACGCTTGCCAAAAGTGTTGTTCTCTCGTCAAAACAACTGTTGCAAAACAACAGCACAAAGGGCAACACAAAGTAGACGACTTCGAGCGTGACCACTGTCAGTTTGGAAAGACAAAATGTTGCCACGATGGAAAACAATGCAATACAAATGCGCTCGCCCACTTGTGGTGGATAGGCAAGTCCCCGCACAAACACAGCGCGAAACACATACAAGGCAACAAAGCTAAATGCCACCCCACAGGTTGCGTACATAATTTTGTCAAACAACAGCGTGTAGTCGGTAGTTTGGTAAGCAAGGTAAAAAACGTTGGCAAGTAGCAGATACAACAGCAAATGGAACTTGCCGATTTTTCGCTTTGCCCAAAAATGTATGCCCCAGCAAAGTAGCATCACGCCCACCTTGACTGCGCATTGCAACAGGTTTGCCATACCATACACAACACTACTCGCAAGGTACAACAATGCCACAAGCAGTGGGTTGCCAGCATACAACGCACCTACAAAAGTACCAAAGGCAAATTGTCCATCGAACACCCCGCCAGACAGTACCACCATTGCCGTGTAGACAACGTAAAACAAAATTAGATTTGCAGATAACTTTCCGTTTTTCATAAAAACTCCGCTTGGCGCAACATTTTGCGCGTGACAAAAATCCAACAAAAACTGTTGGTCACCTTATGATAAAGCGGAAATGCCAAATAATTTTGAAATAATTACAAAAACTTTGTCGCATTTTACCATATCCTTACAAAGGCAATTTGCACCATTTGGCGGCAAAAAAAGTTATAAAATGCGCTGTGAAAAATTATAAAAAGCTGGAAAAATTGAAAAATGTGCGAAAAATCTTATAAAAAGCTACATCCAGCGACAAAGCATACAACCCAAAATGCCACCCACAAAATTGCAAAACAGAGCAATGGGGATGGCCCATCCAAGGCGCTTGACTGGGGTCTGGGAAAAGTACAAAGCGGAAATGTAAAACACCGTTTCGCTACTGCCCATGATGACGGATGCGCACCTGCCAACATAGCTATCCACTCCGTAAGTTTTGTACACGTCATCCAAAATTGCCAAACTTCCACTGCCGGAGAATGGCCTGATAAGCATCAGTTCCAACACTTCCTTTGGGATGCCGAGCATCTCAAATGGTGGCGCAACGAAGTTGACAACCACCTTGCCTACACCGCTTGCGTGCAGTGCGTTTACCATCAAAAATGTGGCAAACAGGTAGGGGAACACCGCAACAGCAGTTGGCAACGATTGCTTTGCGCCATCGACAAAACCGTTGTAGACGTTGACTTTTTTGATACTTGCATACACAAACAATGCAATTAGCGAAATGGGTATTGCGTAGGTCACAGCGTGATTGCTCCTTTTGTAGAGTTTCCGTTTGCATTTGGCTCTGTTGCGTTTTTGGGGTAGGCCCAATGCACCAAAAGTACCCCCAAAAGTGCCGACACCACAGTGCAAATGATGGTGGGCAAAAGCACCGCTGATGGGTCTTGCGAGTTGTGGCTTGCACGTAGTCCAATAACTGTTGTGGGCACAAGTTGTATGCCACAAGCGTTAAGCACAAACAGCATTGCACCACCGCGAGAAAGTGTGTTGCCCCTTTCCATCTCCTTGATTGCCTCCATTGCCGATGGTGTTGCGGCGTTGCCCACACCAACAAGATTACTTGCCATATTTAGCGAGATGTAGTGGCGTGCCTCTCGTGTGATGTTGCCGTATAAAAAATTGTTCAGTTTTTTGAGAAGCCTTGCAAGTTTTTCCACAAGATTGCACCTTTCGGCAACACAAAATACCCCCTGCCAAAGGGCGTAGATTGCAACAAGCTCAAGTGCGTACTCCAACGCTTGCGTGCCACTTTGCACACACAAAGCGAGTAACTCGTTAGGATTTGTCAAAGTGATTGTCACAAAGCACACCACTATCAAGGTTGTCCAAATTGCGTTCATAGGGTATCTTACGCACAAAGTTTGCCAACTATTACGTCCACATTGCTAAAATGGGTGTTTTTTATAGTTTACAAATTGTATTTATCTTGATATAATATACAGGCAAAATATGTTTGACCGCTTGATTGCGGGAGGGGCAACCCTCCCCTACGGAATCTAACAGTATTACAATCAACTAAAGTTTGCAAAAAGTCAAATTAACAAAAGAGCTCATTCGTTCTTTTGGAAAAATAGAGGAAAAATATGAAAAAACCATACTACATCACAACTCCAATCTACTACTCAAGCGGCAAGTTCCACATTGGTCACTGCTACACAACCATCATTTGCGATGCTATTGCGCGTTTCAAGCGTATGGATGGCTTTGACGTGTTTTACCTTACCGGCACCGACGAACACGGCCAAAAGGTACAACAAAAGGCAGAGGCAAAGGGCGTAACACCCAAAAAGTTTGTTGACGACTTGTACGACCAAATCATTGAGCTTTGGAAGTTGTTGGATATCAGCTACGACAAATTCATCCGCACTACTGACGACTACCACGAAGCAACCGTACAAAAAGTGTACGAAAAATTGCTTGCAAATGGCGACATTTACAAATCCAGCTACGAAGGTTGGTACTGCACACCTTGCGAATCTTTCTTTACCGAAAGCCAACTTGTAGACGGCAAATGCCCTGACTGCGGTAGAGAAGTTAAGCTTGCCAAGGAAGAAAGCTACTTTTTCCGTCTTTCCAAGTATCAAGACAAACTCATCAAGTTCTACGAAGAAAACCCCGACTTTATCAGTCCAAAGGCGCGTATGAACGAGATGATAAACAACTTTATCAAGCCCGGTCTCAAAGACTTGTGCGTATCTCGTACCACATTTGACTGGGGTGTAAAGTTGCCATTTGATCCAAAACACGTTGCATACGTTTGGGTGGATGCGCTTACAAACTACATCACAGCTTTGGGCTACCTTCAAGAAGACCACGCCAACTTTGACAAGTTTTGGCCAGCTGACCTTCACATGGTGGGCAAGGAAATTGTACGTTTCCACACCATCATTTGGCCGGCACTTTTGATGGCGCTTGATTTGCCACTGCCAAAGAAGGTTTACGGACACGGCTGGTTGCTCTTTGACAACGACAAGATGAGTAAATCCAAAGGCAACATTGTTGATCCATTTTTCCTTGCGGAGCGTTACGGAGTGGATGCTATCAGATACTTCCTTCTTCGCGAAATCCCATTTGGAAGTGATGGCAACTACACAAACGAGGCGTTACTCACTCGCACCAACACCGACCTTGTAAACGACCTTGGTAACTTGGTAAGTCGTACCACCGCAATGGTAACACAATACTTTGGTGGCACAATCCCAGCACCAAACGCTTACACCGAGCTGGACAAGGAAATTATTGCTCTTTGCGAAGGCACTCTTGCAAAAGTTCGTGCCGACATCGAAAACCTTTCCGCACCAGATGCTTTGGCAAACATCTTCAAGATTGTTCAACGTGCCAACAAGTACATTGACGAAACAATGCCTTGGGCTCTCAACAAAAACGGTGACAAAGAGCGTTTGGCAACAGTAATGTACGTTTTGTGCGAATGCATCCGTTTTGCTGCGACCATGTTGCTGCCTTTCATCCCCAAGACTGCAAAGACAATCTTTGGTAAAATTGGTGTGGAAGTTCCAACAAACTTTGACGGAATCCAAACATTTGGTGGCATTGCCGAAGGTACACCTGTAACCAAGGGCGCAAACTTGTTTGACCGCATTGACATCGCAAAGGAACTGAAAGTTTTGGAAGAATTGCACGCAAAACAAGTTGCTGAAGCGCAAGCTCAAAACAAAAAGCAAGAACCACAAAGCGAAAAACCACAAGAAGAATTGATTGACATTACCGAGTTTGCAAAGGTAAAACTTTGCACCGCAAAGGTGCTTAGTTGCGAAAAGGTTGCAAAGAGCGACAAACTACTTTGCTTCCAACTGCAAGTTGGCGACGAAGTGCGTCAAGTTGTTAGCGGAATTGCGCAACACTACACTCCTGAGTACATGGTGGGCAAGACTGTTGTGCTTGTCAAGAACTTGAAACCTGCAAAAATCCGCGGAGTGGAAAGCAACGGTATGATTTTGTGCGCTGCTGACGACAAATCGGTTATTTTTGTAACACCTGAAAAGGACATTGACAGCGGTAAGGAAGTAAGATAATGATTGACAGTCATTTGCACCTTGATGATGAGCGTTTTGTGGGACAAGTGGAGCAAATTGTTGCCCAATTGGACAATCACAACATCGACTTTGTCATCAACAACAGCTCAGATCTCGCTGGCATGATTGCAAGCTTTGAGTTGGCAAACAAGTACCAAAAGGTGTTTGCAACGGTGGGTATGCATCCGCACACAGCAAAGGAATTTGACAAAAACTTTGTCAAACTGATGTGCGAGTGCGCCACTCATCCAAAGGTTGTTGCCGTTGGAGAAATTGGGTTGGACTACTACTACGATCTGAGTGAACGCAACATCCAACGCGATGTTTTTGCCGAGCAAATTGAGATTGCCGACAAACTTGGTTTGCCATTGACCTTGCATATCCGCGATGCCTACGGCGATGCGATGGATGTGCTTACTGCGCAAAAGAAGTATCTCAACAACAACGTGTTGTGGCACTGTTACAGTGGCTCGGCGGAGTTTGCAAAGCAATGCGTAAAACTTGGGCATTACTTTGCTTTTGGTGGGGCGATTACCTTCAAAAATGCCAAAAAGGAAGATGTCATCCAATCCATCCCATTTGACCGCATTTTGACGGAAACGGATGCGCCCTACATGGCGCCTGTACCTTTGCGCGGAACAACCAACACACCCTTCAACATCCCCTTGATTGTGGACAAAATTGCACTTATACTTGGTAAAACGCCACAACAAGTGGAAGAACAAGTGCGCAAGAACACCTTGCAAATGTTCCCCAAAATTGGGCAGTATCTCGATAAATAATCAATAAAAACACAAGTAGCCGTAATGCGGATAGATATCAAATTCGTCCACAATTACGGCTATAATTTGAAAAAATATAGGTTAAAATAAAAAAAGATGAACAACTACGTTTACACCATTGGAAACAAAATTTACATAAATCTTACCAATCGTTGCTCCAACAACTGCGATTTTTGCATCCGCAAGAGCCGTGATGGTATGGAAAATCAACGTCTTTGGATAGACGCAGAGCCAGAGGTGCAAGACATCTTGGACCAACTACCAACTGACCTTGACAACTACGATGACGAAATTGTCTTTTGCGGTTTTGGCGAGCCTACTTACAACTTGGACACTCTCGACGAAGTGGCAAGCTACCTGCACTGCATTGACAAAAAAACTCGCATCAACACCAACGGACAGGCAAATCTCATCCACAAGCAAGATGTGAGCGACGTTATCGTTACAAGTTGCGACGTTATCAACATTTCCTTGAACGAGTGCAACGCAAAAAAATACCAAGCGCACTGCAAGAGTATCTACGGTGAAAAGGCCTTTGATGCTTTGCTGGAGTTTGCAACACTGTGCCTGCAAAAGGGGGGCAACGTTGTGTTTTCCGTAGTGGATAGCATTGGTTATGCTGATGTTGAGGCCTGCAAAAAGCTTGCTGAAAAGGTGGGCGTACCCCTTCGCGTACGCGCAAAAGAATGATAAACAACTACGATTTGGCGTTTAGACAAGGCAAAAAACGCATCAAAGATGGAGAAAAGCTACTCCTGCACGTGTGTTGCGCACCCTGCGCCACCTACTGCTTGACAAGGCTTTTGGACAAATTTGACGTAACGTTGTACTACGCAAATGACAACGTCACAGATTTTGTCGAGTGGCAAAAGCGACTTTGCGAAGTGCAAAAACTTGTCAAAATTGTCAACAACGGACAGTTTGAAGTGCAACCAAAGTATCCAGTTAAACTTGTTGTGCATCAGCACAATGCAAACAGATTTTTTGACGTGGCAACTGGTTTAGAACAAGCCAAAGAGGGTGGAGCGCGTTGCAGCGAGTGTTTCAAGTTGCGCCTTGCAGATACCCTTGCCTACGCCCAAGCAAACGGATTTGCCTACTTTGGCACAACTTTGACTGTATCTCGCAGAAAAAACAGCACCGTCATCAACCAAATTGGTCTTGAGCTGCAAAGCGACGTAGCTTGGCTGTGTGCCGACTTCAAAAAGCTTGGCGGTTTTGACGAAAGTTTGCGCCTTGCAGAAAAGTACAATTTGTACACCCAGCACTACTGTGGTTGTGTTTTTAGTAAATAATTTCAAACAAAGAATGGAGGTATCACATGCTTAGCACAATGCTCATAAAACCAGCAATTGTATACTCCGCCTTTCTCGCAATACTGTTGATATTGCAGATGTTTCTCTGTTTGAAAGCTAAAAGAAAGCCCCTTAAATTAATTCCCATTGCTTTGTCGGTAGTTACAATGATTGTAATGGTAATTTTGTTCTTTACAACTTTGGGATGGGACAAAATAGGCGCGTTGTTTTTTATCTTCTACACAATTGCAATGATGGTAATGTGCGCGTTGGGATGGGTAATTCCCATTGTTGTTAAAAAAATCAATGATAAGCGATCTGCAAACAAATAAAAGGAAGTATCGATATGGATACTCCCTTTTTTGTTCAAAAATTGGTTTTACGCTTGTGGGATCAAAGCTTGTTGCAACAGGTCAATGAGATTTTGGAAGGCACTGTTTACCAAGCCTTCGCCAATGGGGTTGGTCTTGTAGATGTTTTGAACCACCCAGCTTTGGTTGAAAGCTTCGCCATATTGCTCACGCACAGAGGCAAACAAGGTGTTTTCGTTTTGCATGAACGCCGTCACGATGGACACAACAAGGTACACCATCACAACGCCAAGCGCACCACCGATAAGGCGGTTTGCTACACCCAAAGCTTTGCTCTTTTGGATGATTTTTACAATCAAGCGAGAAATCAAAAAGTAAATAAACCACACAAGCAACATGGATGCGATTGCGCTTGCAAGGGAGCAGGTTGCTTCGTCTGGGATGATATTTGCCAAAAGTGGGAACAGTGTGGAAGAAAATGCGCCACCAGCGTACAGCACTACAAAAAAGCCGGCAATGTTTACAACGGGTGTCAAAAAGCCTTTGACAATGCCAAGTACCAATGATACTACTGCGCAAGCGATGATGATATAGTCAAGTATTTGCATAGTTTTTCTCCTGTTAGTTTGTAAAAGTTATTTTTGCAGCGCCTGTGTTGATTTTGATTTGCAACAAATGGACACTGTCGCCAATTTGGTCGTAAACATTGCAGCTGCCTGTATCAACGTCTACCGAAATGGAATACTTACTCTTTACTCCATCGATTGTGCCAATAACAGAGCCAGTGCTACTTTCCACCTTGATTGTGTTGTTGTTGCCAATTTCAAAAACAATGCTACCTGTGTCTGTTTGGAGATCAACCTCCGTTGCGAGCATATCCACCTTGATACTACCTGTATCACTAGTTACCGCGACAACATCCGCTTGGCCTTCCAGCTTGACAGCGCCAGTGTCTACATCGACAGTCAAAACGCCTGTTTTGCCTTGGAAAATAATGGCACCTGTGTCTGACTCCAAATTCACGGCAGATGCAATTTGGGTGGTAACCATGCAAGCACCTGTATCCATTTCTACATCAATGGTATCTGCATTGATTTGTTCAATACTTAGCGCGCCAACATCCAAATCGGCACTAAGCTTGTAGCTCTGCCAACTTTCAGGAATTCCCACAACCAAATACAACTTTCTCGCGGCACTTGCGATAAGGGATTCCCACTCCTGTACAATGTACAAAGTGCCATCCTTGAGGCTTGTTGTTACCTTTGACTTTTCGTGTTGAGTAAAGTCGATTGTAACCTTGTCGCCAAGGACGTTGTGCACTGCCACCGAATACAAGTCAGCTTCGATATGAATGTTTGTTGCCCCTTCCAATGGGTTTGTAGTAAGGCTATCGTTGCAATGAGGCAACATTTCTTCGGCAGATATTACTGTTACATCAATACTACATGCCGAAAATGCCATAGGCAGTAAGCAAAGAGCTACAAGCAAAAGTATTACAAGAAGTTTTTTCACAAGTGATACTCCTTTTTTGAGTTTGGTTCTTTGGTCTATTTTACTCCAAGTGGATGCGTTTGTCAATAATAGTTGTCAATAAATAAATGCGCAAATATAACATATTATTGCCAAAAATTGAGATTGGCTTTCCTTTGTGCAAAAAAATCATGCAAAAAAGCAGTCGATGTTTCTTTCGACTGCTTTTATGGTATTTTTTTAGTTAGGACAAATTCCTTTTGAACAAAACTACGTTGACGGCAAATCGCGTCAAAGAGATTGCATTGTAAGAAAATTGCAAAAGTTAGTTTTTTGTGCCGAAGTGGGGAAAGTGCGTTTTGGTTGACAGAATTACATCTTCTCTGGTGTTTCGATGCCAAGCAATGCAAGGCCTTTTTTGAGAACGGTTGCTGTTGCTTGTACCACTTGCAAACGGGCGTTTTGCACTGCCAAGTCGTCGCAAATTACGCGGTGCTCGATGTAGAAACGGTTGAAGGCTTGGGCAATATCAATGAGCAAGCCAGACAACAAGCTTGGTTCGTACTTGTGAGCTGCATCTTTGACAACTTGTGGGAAAGCTCTCAAAAGCTTGCACAAACGCAATGTTTCCATATTGTCAAATGCGCTTGTATCCACTGCGATTTTTGCATTGGCGGACAAGCCTGCCTTTGCCACGATGGAGTTACAACGAGCGCAAGTGTATTGGAGATATGGTGCGGTTTCGCCATCAAAGTTCAACACGCGGTCGAAAGTGAAGGTGATATCCTTGATTTTGGAGTTTTCCAGAGCAGAGAACAACACTGCGCCAACACCAACTTGCTCGGCAACCTTGTCGCGATTGTCCAAGTTGGGGTTTTTGTTTGTGATGATTTCCAACGACTTTGCTACCGCCTTGTTGATTACGTCACGAAGAAGCACAACGTTGCCCTTACGTGTGGACATTGCGCCATCCTCCAAACTTACCATACCATAGGCAACGTGAACAAGGTCCTTTGCCCAAGGAAGGTCAGCAAGTTCAAGCACCTTGAAAAATTGCTTGAAATGAAGATTTTGTTGGTACGCAACAACGTACAAACATTTATCAAAGTCGTACTCTTGTTTTCTCCAAATTGCAGCGGCAATGTCACGAGTTGCGTACAAGCTACTGCCGTCACTTTTTACGAGCAAGCAAGGAGGCATATCGTAATCTGCAAGGTCAACGATTTGTGCGCCTTGGTTTACCGTTACAAGACCTTTGTCGCGGAGCATTTGCAGTGGACCGTCCATTTTGTCATTGAAGAAACTTTCGCCGTTCCAACTGTCAAAGTTGACGTTAAGGCGATTGTAGATTTCCATAACGTCAGCCAAAGTTACCTTTTTGAAAAATTGGAACAGTTCTTGAGCTTCTTCGTCGCCCTTTTCAATCTTTACAAACCACTCACGAGCCATATCTGTGAGTTCGGGGTGGGTTTCCTCCTCTTGGTGGAACTTGACGTACAATCTTTGCAGTTCGGCAACGCCTTCGCGCTCGGCTGTTTTGCGGTCGCCCCAAAGCTTGAAAGCAACAATCATTTTACCAAATTGTGTACCGTAGTCGCCAAGGTGGTTGATACCTACCACATTGTAGCCAAGGGCTTTGTAGATTTTGTACAATGCGCTACCAATGGCTGTTGTGGAAAGGTGTCCAATGTGGAAGGACTTGCAAATATTTACAGAACTGTAGTCAATGCAGATTGTTTTACCTGCGCCTTCGTCACTGTCGCCATATTTTTGGTTTTGGCTGTTTACTTGGTCAAGAACTTCGGTGCAAAGCGCATTGCGGTTGACAAAAAAATTCAAGTAGCCGTTGACCGCCTCTACCTTGGGCACAACGTCATCGCAAGCAATTTCGCCAGCGAGTTTTTGTGCGATCATCACTGGGGACATACGCATTTCACGTGCCAATTTGAAGCAAGGGAAAGCGTAGTCGCCAAAGTTGTCGTCGGCAGTTGGTGTGATAAGGTTGGCAAGCTCGTCCTTGTCAAGTGACACATTGATTAAGTTAGCTATGTGTTTTTTGTAGTCAATCATTATTCTTCTCCGTTGCCAGACTCGTCGTCGATTTCTTCCGCAGCGGGGCTTTCGGAAACGCAAACAACTTTTGTTTCTTCGCCACGTTTGATGTTCATAACCTTTACGCCCATTGTATCACGACCAATCTTGGAGATTTCCTTGGCTTTGATACGGATAACGATGCCGTTGTCGGCAATGAGCATCAAGTCGTTGTTTGGATCGATCAGTTTCAAGCTGACAAGTTTACCCGTTTTTTCTGTGAATACGCCGGCTTTGATACCTTTACCAGCGCGAGATTGCAAGCGGTAGTCAATCATATCGCTACGCTTGCCGTAGCCCTTTTCGGAAATGGTTACAGCTTCCAAGCCATTGCGAACAACTGCCATATCTACAACGTAGTCGCCTTCGGCCAAATCCATAGATTTGACACCTTGTGCTTCACGGCCCATGTTGCGGACGTCTTCTTCGGCAAAGCGGATGCATTTACCTTCGTGGCTGGCAACGATAAGCTCATCGTAGCCAGTGGTCATATCCACACCGATGAGTTCGTCACCTTCCAACAAGGAGATGGCAATTTTACCAGTTTTACGGATGGACTCAAACTCGGTAAGAGCTGTCTTTTTGATGAGACCATTGCGAGTTGCCATTACAAGATTACCACGACTGTCTTCCTTACGTGGGATGACAGTTGTGACCTTTTCGCCGTTGTCAAGTTGAAGGAGGTTGACAATAGCACGTCCACGAGCGGTACGCTCTGCCTCGGGGACTTCGTAACCTTTGATGCAGTACACCTTACCGCGGTTGGTAAAGAACAACAAATCATCGTGGGTATTTGTGATAAACATATTGGTAACAAAGTCTTCTTCACGAGGTTTGTGTGCTGTTACACCCTTGCCACCACGTTTTTGTGTGCGGTACTCGGCAACTGGCAAACGCTTGATGTAGCCAAGGTGTGTCATAGAAATTACAACGTCTTCCTTTTCGATAAGGTCGCCGATGTCGATTTCCGAGTAGTCGGTGCAAATTTCCGTACGACGTGGTGTGCCGTACTTGGTTTTTACTTCCACAAGTTCGTTTTTGACAATTTGTTCGATACGAGCAGGTGTTGCCAAAATATCCTTGAGGTCAGCAATCAAAGCTGCAAGTTGAGCCAGCTCGTTGCGCAGTGTTTCCACTTCCAAGTGGGTAAGACGTGACAACTTCATCTCCAAAATAGCATTGGATTGGCGTTCGCTCAGACCAAACTCTTGCATCAACGCTTGAAGAGCTGTTTGTCTGTCTTCGCTACCCTTGATGATGGCAATGACTCTGTCGATGTTATCAAGAGCAATTACCAAACCTTCGATGATGTGGTAGCGGTCTTCGGCTTTTTCAAGATCGTACTTTGTACGACGAGTTACAACTTCCTTTTGGTGAGCGTTGTAGTGAACGAGAATTTCCTTCAAGGACAAAATCTTTGGCTCGCCATCAGCCAAGGCAAGCAAAATTATACCATCGCTAACTTGCAGTTGACTGTGCTTGAAGAGTGTGTTCAAAACAACTTGTGCGTTTGCATCACGTTTGAGTTCAAACACAATGCGCATACCATGGCGGTCGGATTCGTCACGGATGTCGGAAATGCCTTCCACACGCTTGTCCTTGACCATGTCGGCAATGCTGGAAATGAGTTTTGCCTTGTTTACTTGGTAAGGCAGTTCAGTAACGATGATGCGCTCACGGCCGTTGTGTTCTTCGATGTCCGTCTTTGCGCGCACCAAAATGCTACCTTTACCAGTTTTGTAAGCGTTGCGAACGCCCACACGACCCATCATGATACCACCAGTTGGGTAGTCAGGAGCAGGCACATACTTCATCAATTCTTCCACAGTGATGTCGGGGTTGTCCATTACGGCGATTGCGCCATCAATTACTTCCGAAAGGTTGTGGGGTGGGATGTTTGTTGCCATACCAACGGCAATACCATCGGCACCGTTTACAAGCAAGTTGGGGAAACGGCTTGGCAATACCACCGGTTGCATCAAAGTATTATCAAAGTTGGGGTAGTAGTCTACTGTGTTTTTGTCAATTTCGCGGAGCATTTCGCTGGCAATCTTGGACAAACGAGCTTCAGTGTAACGTTGAGCAGCGGCTGGGTCGCCATCCACACTACCAAAGTTACCTTGACCGTCAACTAGGGGGCAACGGATGGAAAAGTCTTGTGCAAGACGAACAAGCGCTTCGTAAACGGCACTGTCACCGTGGGGGTGATACTTACCCAAAACGTCACCGACAATACGCGCGCACTTGCGGTAAGGCTTGTCGTTGTACAAGTTGAGTTCGCCCATTGCGTACAAAATACGACGGTGAACAGGCTTTAGGCCGTCACGTACGTCAGGGATGGCACGTGATACGTTTACTGCCATTGCGTAGGATATGAAAGACTTTTTCATTTCGTCTTCCATCTTGATGGGCTTAACCTTGGTGTTGGCTAAAGCCTCGATATAGTCAATATTGATGTTATCTGCTTTTTTTGCCATTGTAGGTAGCCTCCTATACGTCCAAATCTTCTACGAGTTTTGCATTTTCTACGATAAACTCGCGTCTGAGTTCTGGGTCGTCACCCATAAGCAAGGAAACAATTTGGTCTGCTTCCATTGCGTCTTCCATTGTTACACGCAACATAACGCGTGTTGCTGGGTTCATTGTTGTTTCCCAAAGTTGGTCGGCGTTCATTTCGCCAAGACCTTTGTAGCGTGATACTTCCACGCCCTTACTGCCCAGTTCAGCAAGCTTTGCATCGCGCTCTTCGTCACTAAATGCATAGTACTCTTGCTTGTTTTTGGTGATGCGGTAAAGTGGTGGTTGAGCAATGTACACGTGACCTTGCTCGATAAGCGGACGCATAAAACGGAAGAAGAAAGTAATCAGCAAAATGCGGATGTGGCTACCGTCGACGTCGGCATCGGTCATGCAGATGATACGGTCGTAACGGAGTTTGCTTACGTCACAATCAGCACCCATACCACAACCAAAGGCTGTGATCATGGACTTGATTTCTTCGTTTTCCAAAGCGCGGGAAAGACGAGCCTTTTCCACGTTCAAAATCTTACCACGAAGTGGCAAAATTGCTTGGAAACGGCGGTCACGGCCAGACTTTGCTGTACCGCCAGCAGAGTCACCTTCGACAAGGTAGATTTCGCAGTTTTTGGGGTCACGGTCGGAGCAATCGGCAAGTTTACCTGGCAAAGATGCGCTTTCCAAAACGCCCTTACGAGTAAGTTCTCGAGCTTTGCGCGCTGCATCACGTGCACGTTGAGCAACAACCGATTTCATTACCAATTCCTTGGCTTCTTTGGGGTTTTCTTCCAAAAATGTTGCAAGCTCTTCAGCAACTACGCGAGCAACGGCTGTGCGCATCTCGGAGTTGCCAAGCTTGGTTTTTGTTTGACCTTCGAATTGAGGGTTTTCCAACTTGACGCTGATGATGGCAACCAAGCCTTCGCGACAGTCTTCGCCGGAAAGCTTTTCGCTCTCTTTCAAAAGGTTCATCTTGTGGCCGTATTCGTTGATGACCTTAGTCAAAGCAGACTTGAAACCTTCCAAGTGAGCTCCACCTTCTTCGGTGTTGATGTTGTTTGCGTAAGCGTGGATGACTTCGTTGTAGGAGTCGTTGAATTGAATTGCAATTTCAATTTCCCCTTCGCGCACTGCTCTGTCAATGTACAAAGGCGCAGGGAAGATTGTTGTTTTTGCCTTGTTGTAGTTTTCCACAAACTCAGCAAGGCCGCCTTCGTAGCAGAAGGTTTCGTTGCGTTGACGGCTGTCGCGCTCATCACGAAGGTTGATTGTGATACCCTTGTTGAGGTATGCCACTTCGCGCAGGCGAGATTTCAAGCGTTCGTACTCCCACTCGCAAGTCTCAAAGATTTGGTCGTCAGGCATAAAGGTAACCTTTGTGCCAGTTGTGGTTGAAGTGCCGATAACTTCCAGTCTGCCTTGTGGCACACCACGCTTGTACTTTTGGTAGTGATGCTTGCCGTCTTGGTCAACTTCCACAACAAGCCACTCGGACAATGCGTTTACGCAGGAAAGACCTACGCCGTGCAAACCACCGGAGATTTTGTATCCGCCACCGCCAAACTTACCGCCAGCGTGTAGTTTTGTCAAGCAAAGTTCCACAGCGGAAACACCTTCCTTTTTGTGAATACCGCAAGGGATACCACGTCCGTCGTCGGAAACAGTCAAGCTGCCGTCAGCATTGATGATGACGTTGATATTGTTGCAGTAGCCAGCCAAAGCTTCGTCGATGGAGTTGTCGACAATTTCAATAGCCAAGTGGTGCAAGCCCTTTACGTCGGTGGAACCGATGTACATACCTGGGCGTTTGCGGACAGGTTCGAGACCTTCGAGAACCTGTATTTGCTCTTCGCCGTAGTTGTTTTGTTGTGGCATAGTTTACCTCCTAAATTCAGTTGAGAATTTTGACAAAATTTGCAATAATTTGGATATTATTTTTCTGCCTTATAATTATATATATTATATCATATATTAAACTAAATGTACAATGTTTGAGAAAAGTTTTTTGAGATTTTTGCGAATAATGTCGTTTTGGGGGCGTGAGAGCCAATTTTAGGGGAAATGGACCATTTTTTGAGTAAATGGTCGCCCGGCCCTAAACTTTGCTCTAAAGGCTTGTAAACAATGTTTTTGTAACAGTTGAAAGATGTAATTTTTTGTGGTATAATGGTTGCATTGATGGACAAATTTTGTTGCAGTGTAACGAGTTTTGCAACACCAAAGGAACAAACGGATGAAAGTAACACAAATACAACTTAGCAACTATCGCAATCTTGCGCAACAAAAGGTTGTACTTGGCGATGGCTTGAATATTTTTGTTGGACACAACGCTCAGGGAAAAACCAACCTTATTGAGAGCGTCTATTTGTGTTGCATTGGAAAATCTCCCCGCACGGAAAAGGACAAGGATTTGGTACGCTGGGGAGAACAAAATGCCTTTGTAAAGGTCAACTACAACTGCCGTTACGGCGATGGCGAAATCACCTTTGACATCAAGACGCAAGGCAAAAAACAAATTGCCGTAAACAGTGTTGGCATCACAAAAATGGCGGAGTTGATGGGGTATCTCAACTGCATCTACTTTTCGCCAAACGAGATAAAAATCATCTCCCAATCGCCCGCAGAAAGACGCAGATTTTTGGACATTGACCTGTGCCAAACGGACAAAAACTACTTTTACAGTTTGCAACGATTCAACAAGGCCATTGCTCAACGCAACAACCTTTTGAAAACAGCTGTGAGCGTGGAGCAACTACGCGAAACCGTGTTTGTTTGGGATGAGCAAATTGCCGAAGAAGGCGCGCGCGTTGTGGCAAAACGTAGAGCATTTTGCGAAAAATTGAAGGTTTACGCAAAGCGTTGCCACGAAAAATTGACGGACGGAAAGGAGACACTCGACCTTTCTTACGTCACGCAAATTGATGGCGAAAGCGTCAAAGAGCTTGCACAAAACTACTTGAAACTTTTGCAAAACAATCTGGAAAAGGACTTTGCTTTGCGACACACATCTGCTGGCTGTCAGCGTGACGACATCTGCTTGAAAATAAACGGAGTGGATGTGCGCAGCTTTGGTAGCCAAGGGCAACTGCGCACCACCGCTTTGTCGCTCAAACTTGCCGAGCTGATGATATTCAAAGACATCATTGGCGAGTACCCAATTTTGTTGTTGGATGACGTGTTGAGTGAACTGGATTTGGACAGACAAAAACGCCTTTTGAACTTTGACAAGCGTTTGCAAATACTGTTGACATCCGCTACGGAAATCCCCCAAGAGTTGCTTGGCGAGTGCAAACAGTTTGTGATTGCAAATGGAGTATGCAAGGAAAAGAAGTGATAGCGTGATGCACCAAATGGCAAACACGCAGTTGTTTTCGCCCTTGGCGAATTAGTTGACAAGAGCAATATCACTACAAAATAAACGGACTAAATGCAAAAAAGACAACCAATTTCGGTTGTCTTTTTTTTTCACTTTCTATTCACTCAAAAAGCAATGCGCCATATTCAAAATGGCTTTACCATAGGCTGTTTCTAAATTCCGTTCAAGTTAAAAAACGAGTTGTTATTGCAACAGCAGTTGTTGCCGTTGTTCCAACCGCTGCGGCTATTGTTACAGCAACCGTTGTTACCAAAGTAGCAGTTCAGCAGCATGATTACAAATGCGATTGTCAACCCTGTTGTCAACGACAGTTTGTTGCCTTTGTCCAAAACTGCGTACAAAAGCAATAGATACAAAAGACTGCGAGTTACGTTCATAGTTTTCTCCCTTGATTTTCCAAAGATTGTTTTTGTTCTACAATATGCACAAGTTTTCGACATTGTGCAAAATGTACAATTTTTGTTGTAAAAAAGGTACAACCTGTGCCAAAAGGCAACATCACAAAGAAATCACTCTTTTACCACCCTCTCCGTCAGTCTTGCGACTGCCACCCGTCCCAAAGTGAGAGGCTGTTTTGACAACAACGCAAATATTTGTGAGTTGGCTTTGGCTTTACAATATACTTGGGAGAATTGTGTTTTATGCTACAAGCGACAGCGCAAATTTTGGAAGATTTGGATAGTTATATGCCCACAGCAAAGGACTCGTGCAAGATTGCGCGTTTTTTTGCATTACTTGCCGACCAAACAAGGGTACGGTTGCTTTCCGCTCTGGCAATTTCGCCATTGTGCGTGACGGATTTGGCAAGGGTTTTGCAACTCAATCAAACGACAGTATCCCACCAGTTGCGACTACTGCGCGATGTGGGTATTGTTGATACAACACGTCAAGGCAAACTCATACAGTACAAAATTGCCAATCCCAAGATAAACGAAATTTTGCTTGTTGGCGTGGAGTACTTAGGGTATTGACTTGACAAAGGACTTTGTGATACAATTTGGACAAGATAAACTGCGCAAGGGAGACAATTAGTTCACGCGTCACCCCAATGTGCCACTTTTGTGCACACTTGCAAGAAAATGGGTTGATGTGATAGTTGTCACAGCTGGGCAAAAAACATAATGCCCAATCAAAGGAGAAATATGTACAAAAATATAATTTTTGACGTCTACGGCACAATGATCGACGTATGGACGGACGAGCAAGACGTGGCAACTTGGCAAGCAATCACACCACTGTGCCACTTTTACGGAGCAAACCTGTTGCCAGAGCAAATCAAGGTGATGTTTTTTGAAGGCTGCCAAAAGCAACTGACAGCAGGACAAAAGCGTTACGACTACCCAGAAATTGACGTAGTCAAGGTGTTTTACGACATTTTGGATAGCCAAGGAGTGGCAAGCAAGCAAACGGCAAAGTTTTTGACACAAGCTTTCCGCGTGGCATCCACAAGAAAGTTGCAACTGTTTGACAACGTTTTGGAAACACTTGCCCAGCTCAAAAATGCTGGCAAAAAACTGTACATTCTTTCCAACGCACAAGCAAGTTTTACGCAAAACGAACTCAAAAAGTTTGGATTGCCAAAGTTTTTCAAGGGCATTGCCCTTTCGTCCAAGTACGGAGTGGCAAAACCCAGCGCACAATTTTTTGATACTGTTTTGGAAAAATTCCACTTGAACAAGCAAGATTGTGTCTACATCGGCAACGATCTCAAAAGCGACATTTTGGGCTCGCAAAATGCACAAATTGACAGTATTTGGCTAAACACAGGACATCTGCAAAATGACAGCGGTTTGACACCTACCTACACCATTGACGATGGCGACTTTGCAAAGATCTGCAACATTGTGTTGTAGAGATACAAATATTTTGCAAGGTTTAACACTTGACGTAATCAAAAAAGATCTCACAAGTTGTGAGATCTTTTTTGTTGCGATATGTATTTTTGTCAATTACAAACAGGGAAAACTATCTTGTGCGTGCTTGACGAACAGCGTGGTTCCAACCCTTGATGAGCAAGGAACGTTTTTCCTTGGTCATATTTGGCTTGAATACTCTGTCAATCTCGATATTAGCGCGAATATCGTCAATATCCTTCCAGTAGCCCATCATAAGTCCCGCAAGGTAAGCAGCACCAAGAGCGGTAACTTCGACAACCTTTGGACGGACAACTTGTGCGTTCAAGATGTCAGCTTGGAATTGCATCAAGAAGTTGTTTGCGCTTGCACCACCATCAACGCGAAGGCTATTGATGTCTGCACCACTGTCCTTTTTCATTGCGTTTACAAGGTCATAAACTTGGTAGTCGATAGCTTCGAGAGCAGCTCTAACAAAGTGGTCTTTGTTTGTACCACGAGTGATACCAACAACTGTACCACGAGCTTCAGCATCCCAATATGGAGCGCCAAGTCCTGTGAACGCAGGAACAATGTACACACCGTTTGTATCGGGAACACGTTTTGCGTAGGTTTCTGTTTCGGGAGCGGAGCGAATCATGCGCATTTCGTCACGCAACCATTGGTTGATTGCACCACCAATAAATACAGAGCCTTCCAAAATATATTGTGGCTTTTGACCATCTACGCAAGCGCCCAAAGTGGTAACAAGACCGTTTTTGCTTGCAACGGCTTGGTCGCCTGTGTTCATCAAAAGGAAGCAACCTGTACCGTAGGTGTTTTTGATGTCACCTTTGTTTACGCAAAGGTGTCCAAACAATGCAGATTGTTGGTCGCCAACAACGCCGCAAATGGGAACTTCGCGACCAATGAAGGTTTCGTCTGTGCAACCATAGTTGTGACCGGATGGACAAACTTCTGGCAACATACTGCGTGGGATACCGAACAATTCCAAGAGCTCGTCGTCCCAATCAAGTGTGTGGATATTGTAGAGCATTGTTCTGCTTGCGTTGGTGTAGTCGGTAGCAAAAATGCGTCCGTTGGAAAGTTTCCACATAATGAAAGTGTCCACAGTACCAAATATAAGCTCGCCTTTTTCTGCTCTTTCGCGCGCACCCTTTACGTTGTCCAGAATCCATTTGATTTTTGTAGCGGAGAAGTACGCGTCAATAACAAGACCTGTCTTGTCGTAGATTTTTTGACTCCAGCCTTCTTTTTTGAGTTGCTCGCAGTAGTCGGCTGTTCTGCGACATTGCCATACGATTGCGTTGTAAACAGGTTGACCTGTTTTTCTGTCCCAAACAAAGGTTGTTTCACGTTGGTTTGTGATACCAATGGACAAAATGTCTTCAACGGAGATGTCTGCTTGAACGATTGCCTCCGTCATTACGGCGATTTGAGAGCCGTAGATGTCTTGTGGGCGGTGTTCTACCCAGCCTGCTTTGGGGTATATTTGTTCAAACTCTTGTTGCGCTTTGCCTACGATTTGGCCGTGTTTGTCAAAAACGATGGCGCGCGAACTGGTTGTACCTTGGTCAAGTGCTAAAATATATTTCATAGTAGTTTTCCTTTTGCGTTAAGCAGATAGTTTTTTGTTAGTCTTTGTTTGTTGCATTGTATGTTGTTGTGATTGTTGGGGTGCAGTGTTGTAGCTACAATATTTTGTGTTATCAAAACTGCACAGCCAACATTGTTAGATTACTACTCTTTTGTGATTTCCTTGGTAGCAATGATATCTACACCGCATCCGCAAACGTCGGCAACTACAACGTCGCCAATGTGTACAGGTGCTTGCAACACTACGTCCTTTAACAACTCAAGGCTGTCAAAAATAAGGTGCTTGGGGATTGCTTCGCGTGTTTTTACCGAAACCATTGCGATGTTGCCACCGACAACTTTGACAGAACCTGTCACCATACGTTTGGGGCTTGTGATTTCGTTTTTAGCGTAGGTTACGCCACGTGGGCAGATGTTACCAGTAACTTTGATATCTTGCAAGTTAGAGTCATCTACAGTCAAATGGCAACCCATTGGGCAGTTGATACAAATCATTTCTCTCATAGTTGTGTCTCCTTACTTAATCAAAGTGATTTCGATGTGTTGCGCCTTTTTGAGTGTTTCCACCTGTTCAGCGCTCAAGTTGATGCTTTCCATTTCGCCTGGAGCAACAACTGGACGTTTTTTGCCAAATACCTTTACTCCGTCAGCAAACACTGCAAGTTCCACCTTTTTGAATACGTTAGCAACACGCATTTTGAAGTTCAAAGGTTGGTAGTTGTCGTCACGATTGAGTTGTGTTGGAACGCAGTAACGAACACCATTTGTGCAGTTGATTTGAACTTTTTCTTGGCAAGGTTCAAGTCCGTTTATGTATGCTACGGCGCACTTACCTGCGTTCTCACTTTCGGCAGAAACAAAGTCAACAAGGTCGTGTACGTGAAGTACGTTACCGCACTCGAACACACCGTCGATGTTGGTCATCATGTTTTCGTCAACTACAGCACCGCCTGTTACGTTGGAGAGTTGTACGCCACCTTGCTTTGCAAGTTCGTTTTCTGGCAACAAACCAACGGAAAGGAGCAATGTGTCGCACTCGATGAGTTCGGCCTTGTCCATGATAGGAACAAGTTTTTCGTCAACGGGAGCAACAACAACGCCAGTTACGCGGTCTTTACCCTTGATGTCTACTACTGTGTGAGAGAAGTACAAGGGGATATCAAAGTCGTTCAAACATTGAACGATGTTGCGATTAAGTCCAGAGGAATATGGCATCAGTTCTACAACGGCTTTTACCTTTGCGCCTTCGAAAGTCATACGACGAGCCATGATAAGGCCGATGTCGCCACTACCCAAGATAACACATTCCTTGCCTGGAAGGTAACCATCAATGTTTACAAGTTTTTGCGCTGTGCCGGCGGAAAATACACCTGCGCCACGCATACCTGCAATGTTGATACCACCACGAGGACGTTCACGACAACCACAAGCAAGGATGATTGCCTTGGCTTGGATTTGTGTCAGTCCGTCAGCAGCAGATACGTAAGTAACTACTTTGTCGCTTGACACGTCAATTACAGTTGCGTTTACGCGGTACTCGATGTTGCGTTCAACAACTTGGTCGATGTATCTTTGAGCGTACTCTGGACCGGTCAACTCTTCTTTGAAGGTGTGCAGACCAAAACCATTGTGGATACATTGGTTCAAAATTCCGCCAAGTTCCGCTTCGCGTTCCAAAATTAAAATATCTCTTTCGCCACAGTCATAGGCAGCTTTTGCGGCAGCAAGACCAGCAGGTCCACCACCAACGATAACTAAATTGATCTTTCTCATACTACTTTGTTCTCCCTATTACAACTTGGCTTGTGCCACCACGCTTGGTAACTTCTTCCAAAGGAAGGTTAAGTTCGCGTGCAATGATTTCCATTATGCGAGGAGTGCAGAAACCTGCTTGGCAACGTCCCATACCGGCGCGGGTACGACGTTTTACACCGTCGAGGTCAACAGCGCCTGGTTTGCGACGGATGGACTCGACAATTTCCCCTTCGGTAACCACTTCGCAACGACAAACAATTTTGCCGTACAATGGGTTTTGGTCAATGAGTTTTTGTCTGTCGACATTGGACAGATGCGAAAATTGTGGGATAGCTTTGCGTGTTGCAACAAAGTTGGGGTTAGGTTGGAGTTCAAGTTTTTCAGAAACCCAAGTTGCAACGTCCACTGCGATTGCAGGTGCTGCGGAAAGACCTGGGGACTCGATACCAATCAAATTGTAGAAGCACTCTACTTCGCTTTCTTCCACAACAAAGTCGTTTTCAGCAATGTGTGCGCGCAGACCACTGAACTGTGTGATGATGTTACGCTTGTTGAGTGTTGGAACGGACAACAGAGCTTTTGCAAATGCTTCGTTGAGTTCTTCAACAGTTGTATTTACGTCATCCTTGTCATCACGATCGGTTGCGGTTGGTCCGACCAAAATGTTGCCGTGAGTTGTTGGAGTAACCAAGATACCTTTACCCATTTTTGTGGGCATTTGGAACAATGTGTGGTCAGCAAGGTATCCGCAGGATTTGTCCATCAAAACGTAGTCGCCCTTTCTTGCTTGGGTGTGGTACTTGCGCTCACAAATGAGATTGTTGATTTCGTCTGCGTACAAACCTGCAGCGTTGATAACAACCTTTGCTTGCTCGGTGTAGCCATCGGCACAAGTAACTGTAAAGATGCCATCTTGCTTTGCAAGGCCAACAACTTGGCTACCAAAACGGAACTCAACACCATTGGTGCAAGCGTTTTCTGCATAGGCAACGGTCATTTCGTATGGGGAAGCGATACCGCCACTTGGGATTACAAGTGCGTAGGCAACTTCGACAGACAAATGTGGTTCCATCTCGCGAGCTTTGTCGCCATCAACGATGTAAAGACCTTTTACGCCGTTTTGTTCACCGCGTGCAAGCAATTCGTCCAAACCATCCTTTTGGTTTGCGTCAAAGCAAAGTACCATGGATCCATTTCTGCGGAAGGGGAAATCCAACTCTTTGGCAAGTTGGTCAAACATTGCGTTGCCCTTTACGTTGTAGTAAGCCTTTTTACTATTTGGTTTGGCGTCGTGACCTCCGTGGATGATACCACTGTTTGCTTTGCTTGTGCCAACGGAAACATCGTTGCCCTTTTCCAACAACAGGATGTCCGCACTAAAGCGAGATAATTCGCGCGCGATGGAACAGCCAACAACGCCACCGCCGATAATGATTATGTCTTTCATTAGTCCTCCTTGCTCGCACAAATGTACTATTTGGGGTTTTCGCGTACCCAAACTATGCGTCATAGTAATTATACCCTATATGTCAAAGCTTTTCAATACCTAATTCCAATTTTTGCCCATAAAATTTAGGTATACTTATATAGAAAAAAGCAATCAAAGTGACTTTGACTGCTTTTGAATAGTTTTATTTTTTTTGTTTAGGATATGGTACAAACACAGTTTTTGTAGTACGCAACTACATCACAACGTTTGAAAAGTCGCTTGCTACTACTCAATACCAAACAGTGTCTTTAGGTTTTGAACCAACTCTGGGTCTTCAACGCTTTGCAATGCATCGGCAATGAGTTGCTCTTGCTCGGCATCAACGGTGATGACTGGTGGGTTTTCCACATTTACAGCGTTTGCAATAGCATCGGCAATGGCTGGAGAGTGAACAATGTCGTCCACCACTTCTTGCGCAGAGATAGAACCATCGTTTGCAGCAAAGTGCATAATGCTGTTGATTGCTGCAGCATCTTCCGCTGTTTGCTCGTGGTCGGTGTTGTTGACGGCACTTTCGACAACGTTAGCAACCAAATCTGCAACAAGCTCTGGATTTTGTACACCGAAACCTGCCATTACGTCAGCAGAGATGAGATCGTGCATCAAGCCGACAGTGTCCATGTTAAGTGCGCTCAACACCTCGGCAAGCTTTGCTTCCAACTCGGCAATAGTTGCAGTGGAAGATTGCAACAAGTCGGCATAGGTATAGAGCAATTTGATAACATCAATTGTATCGGCAAGGTTGTTTAGGTCATCCACTACTGTAGATTCGGTAGTTTGCGCAAGGTCAAGCAACACCGAATCCAATGCAAGGGCGGAGTCCGGGTCCATTTGCGCTTTCAAGTTGATGCCCATAAATGCTTGGTTACCAATCCACTTTTGCGAAGCAACAGCAACAACTTCCGCCATGATGGTGCGCAATTTTGTGTTGTCGCCAACAATATTTATCATTTCGCGTATTGCTTGCGTATCCATTGTTTTGACGTCCCCAACAGACTGCGCAAAGCGCATAGCTGGTGGAACAAGGGATGTTATGGTTGTCAAGTCATCCAAGGTGGAAACTTGTGTTTCGCCATCGGTGTAGGAAACAAGTTTGTCAAAATACTGCTTTGTTGTGTCGTTGACAAACTTTATGCCGGGCACATTGGGAAGATTGATGATGACTTCTTCCACTTCCGGCGCGATGGGATTCTCTTCCGTGGAAACAATTTCCTGCACGTTTGTGTAGATTGTGGGCACGGCATTGAAGTAGCCTGTGACAGGGAAAACAAAGCACAGCGCAATCATTGCACTGGCAACTGCGCCAAGGGCAAGTCCGCCAAGACGGCTCAAAATGCCGGGCTTTTTGGGTAAGATTGCCTTCAAAATTGCATTGATAATACCGCGGATAATGGCAACTGCAAGCAAGCAAACGGCAAATACAGCAACAAAAACCATTGGGGATAACAGCCCCATAGCAAGCGTTGGGAGATATTCCGTCAACGTTGGCGATGCGCTAAACAACTCGGCAAGAGGGGTCAAAAGGTCATCCAAGTAGGGAAGAGCTATTTCGTAAGCTTTGGCAAGCACTGTGGGTGTAATAAAAAATGCCGCCACTATTGCCAAAACAATGGATGCCACCTTTACGCCAGAGCGAACAAGTCCTTTGCCTAGACCATTGATAGCCCCAACAATGGCAAAAACGGCAAATATACCCCAAATTACGTCGTTTAGTGTGTTTGTATCTAAAACTGTGGTTTCCGCTCCCATAGTAGTGTTCTCCTTGAAAATATATAAATATTATACTACCAAATGCGCAAATTGCAATGTGATATACAAATTATTGCACTTGAAAGTATAATTCCGTTTGTTGCTAAAAAGCAGTCGAAGTATCATTTGAACTGCTTTTGTACATCATTATTAAGTTTGTAATAATGTCATCAATTCATCCAATAAACATACCGTTGCCAACTGAAAGCTGGAAAGTTCGAACTGCTGACTTAGCCAAAAACTTCACGAACAGTTTGAAGGGAGTTTGCAATCCTATTTAGTACTTCCACAATAGTATCAGGAGTACAGCTTGCCAAATCCGCAAGCATCGAGTCTAACACTTCTAACACTATTTTGTCCTCGGGGGCAAACTTCTCTCTGAGGTTGTATCCCATGAACGTTTCGTCGTTGAGCCACTTTTTCGAAGCGTAATTGGCAATCTCTGTCGCTATAACACGCAGTTTGTCATTATCCTCCAAGATTGTGCCAATGTTGCGAAGTGATTGGTCGTCCACTGTAGAGATGCTACCAACACTGTTGACAAAGCTCATTGCAGGTGGAACAAGGGAAGTTATCGTTGTCAAGTCGTCCAATGTGGAAATTTGCGTTTCGTTGTCGGTGTAGGATACAAGTTGGTCAAAGTATTGCTTTGTTACATTGTTGACAAACTTTACAGCTGATGCGTTGGGAAGGTTGATGATGACTTCTTCCACTTCCGGCGCGATGGGATTCTCTTCCGTGGAAACAATTTCCTGCACGTTTGTGTAGATTGTGGGCACGGCATTGAAGTAGCCCGTGATTGGAAAAACAAAACACAAAGCAACCATAACACCCGCAACAGCGCCAAGAGCTAACCCACCAAGACGGCTCAAACTTTTCGGCTTTTTATGCAAGGTTGCCTTAAAAATTGCGTTGATAATACCGCGGATGATGGCAACAGCAAGCAAGCAAAGGGCAAAGACTGCCACAAAAATCAATGGAGAAGCAAGCCCCATCACCAATGTGGGCAGGTACTCCTTGAGGGTGGGAGATGCTGTAAATAGTTCCGCAAAAGAAGACAACGCGTCATCTAAATAAGGAAGGAGTACTTCGTACGCCTTGGCCGTGACCGTTGGCAAAACGGAGAAGGCCACCACTATCGCCAAAATGATGGATGCCAGCTTTATGCCCGAGCGAACAAGTCCATTGGCAAGGCCTACAAGAGCACCAACTATGCCAAAAACTGCAAAGATACCCCAAACTATGTTGTTGAGTGCGTTTATACCCAAAACTGCAGTTTCTGTTCCCATAGCAAAGTCCTCCTTGTTTAGAATATAAATATCATACCACTAAATTTTGTAAATTGCAATTATGGTATACAAATTATTGCACAATGGGGTCATTTTATTGCGCAAAAAAACAAAAAACCCTGCAAAAGAATTGCAAGGTTTTTGAATTTGTATTGATTTGTTAATTATTCTTCTTCTATTTCTGGATAGAGAGTAATGTCTGTGGAAGAAGAGTTCTTTGCTGTGTCAGCATCGTAAACAACAACGCTTACTGTGCCTGTGCCCAAAGAGAAGGTGTACTTGCCAACAACGTCAGGTGTTGCCCAACCTGTTGCAGAAGTGCCAAGACTCTTTGCGTAGAAGATTGCATCATTTGTTGTGCCAAGCTCAACTGTGTAAGTAACGGAGTCAACTGTGTAGTACAAAAGACCGTTTTCTACCTTTACAAGAGTGATAGAATCACGAGATGTGAACAATTTGTCCTTCATTGTTTCGCCATCTTCAACGTAAGCTGCCCAAACTGTGTAAGTCTTTGCTGTTGTGCCACCGTGAGTTTCGGTCTCAACATAAACAACTTTGGATCCCCAACCAAGGTAAGAAACGTCCGGAATTGCGTTCAAAACAACACCTTTTGTAACGTTTGTACCATCGAAGTGAGCGTAGTAAACAACAAGACCGTCCAATGTGCTGTTTACGGAGTCTGCTTGTGTGTAGTAAACATAACCATCGCTAATTGCGGAGATTGTGTAAGTAAGTTTGGACTCGTCTGTGTCAACCTTTTCAACAAGAACTTTACCTTCGGTTGCGCCAGCATTGAATTGGCAGATTTGACCATCTTCATCCATGTAGAACACAACGTTGTTTGCCTTGTCAAACTTTGCGTTTGTGATATCTTCAGCAATAACTGTGTCTTTGCCTTCGCCAACGTTTACAGAGTGAAGATCGCTATCCAAAACGTATGTTGCCCAAACTTGACCGCCAACTTCTGTGAGCATAATGGACAAGCTTGCAGTGGACGTGGACCAAGTGCTACCTACAAACACAAAGTGTTGTTTGCGGTCGCTACCATCAAGCTTGTAGCTTTCCAAAACAAGTTGGTTTGTCAACTTTTGACCACCATCTGTCAACGCTTGGTTAGGTGTTGTGATGTACAAACGATCGCCAAAAATGTAGATGCCTGTCAAGGCTGTACCCGTTGTGTTTGCGCTGTAGTAGTAAACAGGAACAACAAGTTGAACGTTTTCCTTTACGGCTGCGTTGATGCGCTCTGCTTTTTCGGAAGAACTCAAGTCTTCGTTGTTCAAAGAAACGATGTTGTCAATTTGGGATGTCTTAACACGAACGATAGCGCCGGAGCGAATTGTGTTTGTGTAGGAGTTGTCTGCTGTAGCGTCGCTTTGGTAACCGTTTACGTAGTAGATGTAATCGCCATATTGAACAGCAATGCCACCATTACCTTGTACTGTTTGACCAGAGATACCATCAGTGATACCAGACTTGAATTCGTCAGTGTTGTCGCAAGCAGCAAAAACTACAAGTGCAAACATCAAGCAAGCAACAAGAATAATTAAAGATTTTTTGAAAGTTTTATTGAACATTGTATATTACTCCTTATGTAATTGCATACATAGGCTTAAATTATAACCGAAAACAGTAAAAAATGCAACAGTTTTTACGACTGTTGTTTGTGCTATTTTTGCAAAATTGGACAAAAAATATACTACACAAGGCAAAATCATTGTGTAAATACCCTTTCGTTTCAACACACAGCTCATCACACAACCTACTGTAAGTCCATTTGTACTCCAAACGCCGGTTCTACACACCTGTCATTGTGGTGATTTGGCCTGTGTTGGCATCTTGAAAAAGCATATAGAAAGACGTTGGGTTTCCTTGCACAAAAATGAAATCTTTGTCGGCAATGCCATCCTTTTCCGCTGGCAATCCGTAGCAAATGTACCTGATTTCCCCCTGCTTTTGCAACACGCCCATCACAAAATACTTGTCGGAAGATGGAAAATCCACCCTAACAAAAAACGACTCCTTGTACTTGTTGATAAGTGGGTAATATGGCGGAAACTGCACAAATACCTTGACAATTTCCCCTTTGACAGTTTGGTAGTAGTTGGACGCACCACCGCTTGCATAGAAGTGCTCAAAGGCATCGCTGTACTCTTCCACCACCTTGTAACGGGACTGGGCAGACTTTTTCAAAGAGCCCACATCTACCGAAACATCGGGATAAAAGTTGTTGGTCGCCGACACAAACTGCTCGTACTCGGTAAGCGTTTGCTCTGACAGGGTGTGCATATACCCAACAAGGGTTGCGCACAAGTTGTCGTTGCCAAGGTGGGCTCGGGCAACTTCGCAAAGGCTTTGTTGCTTTTTGACAAGCAAACAGGCAACTTCCTCGAGAGAAAAATGTTGGAGAGAAAAACTATCGCCAGAAAGCTTTTGCAATTTGTGAGAAACGCACCTTCCGCCAAAGTTCAACAATAGCCACCACTCGCCATCAATTTGATGATTGACGTTTGTGACAAAAACAGTAACTTTTGTTTGGTTTGCAGAGTTTACCAGTTTGACCATGCCACAAAGTTGCTTGCCGTGCTCGGCAAAGCGAGCATTTGTTTGTTGCAAAATGAGAATTCGTTTGCAGTACATATTGCCACCCCAAAAAGTAGTTTGCAACCATCCTACACCACCACGCTTGGCAAAAAACACACTTTGCTATCGAAAAATGCAACAAATATGCAAAAACCTCTCGATAGTCGAGAGGTTGAAACGAAGTATCGCTATTGTGATACCAACAATTTGTAACAAAGTTTCTGCGTAACAGCCAATGTCCAAGGTGACAATCACGATAACTCTATCTGTTGGGTTTTGGGCCGTTGAAAGTGTAGTAGGAACACTTGATATCGGCATTGTAAAAGTAGCGTTTTTTGTCGGCACGTCTACCGAAATCACGCTCAAAATCTTGATAGGGGGACAAAAAGTAGAAGTTCCATTTGTCCAGTTTGCGGTACAATGCACCCATATCTTTGGCGATTTGTTTAACTTCCGCCATATTGCCGATGCGTTCGCCATAGGGCGGATTGCTGATATTGACTCCGTAGCTACTTTTTGTGATAAACTCGTTGGCGTTGCGCAAATTGAACTTGATGTACTTGTCAACACCTGCTTGACGGGCGTGGAAGTTGGCAATTTCAATAGCCTTGGGGTTGATGTCGCCACCGACAATGGACAAAGGTCTGTCCACGCGAATGTCGTTTGCTTCTTCAAGAGCCAAGTCGTAGGCATCGTCGTCAACACAATCCCACTGCATAAATGCAAAGTCGCGGTCCATACCGGGGGCAATTTTCAATGCTTTCATTGCTGCCTCGATGGGCAAAGTGCCACTGCCACAGAACAGGTCGGTAAACATTTTGTCCGGGTTCCATACCGACAGGTCAATGAGAGCCGCTGCAGTTGTTTCGCGCAAGGGTGCTGTGCAGTTCAATGTTCGGTAGCCACGCTTGTGCAGACCAACGCCAGTTGTATCCAAATTGACGGACACAACGTCGTTTGTGATGTCCAACTCCACTTTGTACTCCGCACCGCTTTCCACACAGAGACCATACTTCTGTTGCAAGACAGACACAATGGCCTTTTTACCGATGCCTTGGATGGAGTGATGAGCAAAGAGCTTGCTATCAACCGATTTGGTAACCACAACCACACGGCCGTTTTTGTCCACGATGTCGCCCCAGTTAATTTTTACAATGCCTTCAAACAGCATATCAAAGGTGGTAGCAGGAAACGTTGCAAGACGAATTAGTACCCTTTCGCCACTGCGAAGAAATACGTTTAACCTGGCAACATCACGCCAAGTGCAGTTTTGCACTACTATGCGACCATTCAAGGCTGGGCAATCGCCGTAGCCGAGCATATAAAGTTGTCTTTTTACTACCGCTTCGACACCGGTAGCGCAAGGAATAAGAATTGTCATGATGTTTATTTTTTGCAAATATGTGTTGATGTTGTTTGCACGATACACCACTGCGATAGCATTTTTGTGTTTTAACCAAGCAGTTAGTAGGACGCGGACGAGCACAGCTCACCCCTACGTTACTAGATAGTATATAACAGCAAATTAACACTGAAAAGCCAATTTGATTGACTTTACCTTGAATACTTGTTTACAAGGTAGTCAACGTAGTAGTTTGCATCAAAATCTTCGCCAATGGCAAGGCGCAAGATTTGGTCTGGATACATACTTGCACCATACTTGTGGATGTGGTCACGTAGCCAATCATTGACTTGCTTGGTGTTGCCGTTAGCAAGACTTTGTGCCACATCAAAATCTTTGTTCATATGATAGTACAGTTGTGATGCGATTGCCGAGCCAAGCGCATAGGTAGGGAAGTAGCCAAAGCTGCCGCCCGCCCAGTGCATATCTTGCAAAACGCCCAACACATCCGTTGGTGGAGTAATACCAAAATATTCGTGGAATTTTGCGTTCCAATATGCTGGCAAATCTTTCACTTGCAACTCGCCCAAAATGAGCTTTTGCTCGATTTCGTAGCGGAGCATTACGTGCAATGGATATGTGAGTTCGTCCGCCTCGGTACGAACAAAACTGCGTTCTGCACGATTGACATAGGCAACAAACTCCTCTACTGTGACACTGTCCAGTTGTGGGGCAAAAGTTTGTTGAAGTTTTGTAAAGTGTACTTGCCAAAACTCAAGGCTTCGACCAATCAAGTTTTCGTAAAAGCGAGATTGACTTTCGTGCAGGCCAAGACTTGCACCACCGCTACAAAATGTGCCATTCAAAGCCTTGTCCCCTTGTTGCTCGTACAAGGCGTGGCCAGTTTCGTGAATTACCGAAAAGATGGAGGAAATGAGATTGTCTTCGTAGTAGTGATTGGTGATGCGAACATCATCGGTGCCAAAGTTTGTTGTAAATGGATGAGCACTTTCCGCCATGATGCCGCGCGACTTGTCAAAACAAAGTACATCGCGGAGATACTCGCAAAACTCAACTTGCTTGGATTTGTCCCAAGTTTGGTTCGCCCAAGAGGGTATTGGGTCTGGGGTTTCTGTCACTTTTTTAACCACAGGTACAAGTTTTTCGCGGAGTAGGCTGAAAAATGCATCGTACTTGGCTTGGTTGTAGTTGGGCTCGTACATATCCAACAAAACGTCGTATCCTTGGAGTTTGTCGGTAGCAAGCCAAACTGTTTGTTTGCGGACATATGCTACAATCTTTTCTAAATAGGGGCAGAAAAGCTCAAAGTCATTGTCGCGTTTTGCGCGGACGTAGATGGGGTAAGCCTCCGACATCAGTTGGCTGTATTGAATATACTCGTCGGCAGGAATCTTTTTGGTTTCTTGGATGTTTTTGTGAGTGACCTCGATTTCGTGCGCCATGACAGGGTCAAGTTGATCTTTGTTGGCAAACAGCGTTTCCACTGCGCTTTCAAAACGTGCGTCTGTCATCAGCTCGTAACTATACGCAGAAAGAACGCCCATTTGGTCGGCGTTGGCAATTACGCTCTCTTCGGTAGCTTGTGTTTCGTGGTCCCACGAGATGAGAAATCCTGCGTACTGTTGCGCCAAAATTTTTTTGCGTTGTTCAATGTAGAAAGCAAGTGCTTGTTGCATACGATACTCCTTTTGCGTGGCAGTTTTGCCAAGCGTTGTTTTATGACAATACTTTACCACAATTTGTGATATATGACAATGTTTTGCGCAAAAAATAACCCGCGACAACTTGTCGCGGGTTGGAAAGGTTTGTGTTTACGCTTCTTCGATAGCGCCAACAGGACATTGTGCTGCGCAAGCACCACAATCTACGCAAAGGTCAGCTGCGATTTCGTAGATGCCATCGCCTTCGCTGATAGCGTCACAAGGGCAAACACTTTGGCAACCGCCACATGCAATACAATCGTTAGTAATTTTGTGAGCCATAGTCTTTTTCTCCTTTTCCCTCAATTAGGGTAAGTTTATTATATACTTCCAAACTGATTTTGTCTACCATTTTGACGGCCAAAATTGTATTTTGATTGGCAAAAATCTTTTTGCTAAAATTAGTTCAATGCTATTTACAAAAGTTGACAATAGGTATATAATTGATGTAATAGGTGGCAAGTTGGTTGTGTCCAATTTGTCGCACACAAAAGCGATTTTGGAGGCTTTGTTATGAGAAAAACCAAAATAGTTTGTACACTTGGTCCTGCAAGCAGTACCTACGACCAAATCAAAAAGATGGCGCTTGCCGGAATGAACGTTGCACGCATCAACATGAGCCACGGCACACACGCCGAGCACCAAGCAAAAATTGACGTAGTCAAAAAGGTAAGACGTAGCCTTGGTATGCCCATCCCCATCATGATTGACACCAAAGGCCCAGAAGTGCGCATTGGCACTTTTGCCGATGGCAAGGTGGAGATTGTGGAAGGCCAAAAGTTCGATTTTGTTTGCGAAGACATCGTGGGCGACAACACTCGTGTTAGCGTTACTTACAAAGATTTGTACAAAGATATTTCCGTTGGTGGCAAGCTTTTGCTCAACGATGGACTTCTCGTTTTTGAAATTGTAGATATCGTTGGCACTACCATCCACGCCGTTGCAGAAAATGGAGGTATTCTCTCCGACCGCAAGGGTTTGTTTGTACCAAACGTAAAGCTCAACATGCCATTTTTGTCCGCACAAGACAAAAAGGACTTGGAGTTTGGTATCAAAAACGGTGCTGAACTGTATGCTGCAAGCTTTGTTCAAGATGCCGAAAGCATCTTACAAATCAGACAATTCCTTCGCGAACATGGCGCAAAAGATAGTTGCATCATTGCTAAGATTGAAAGCCAAAGTGGCGTGACAAACTTGGACGAAATCATCGAAGTGAGCGACGGTATCATGGTTGCACGTGGCGACTTGGGCGTGGAAATGCCATACGAAAAATTGCCAGCTTTGCAAAAGATGATTATCACTCGCGCGAGAATGAAAGGTAAGTTTGTTATCACTGCTACCGAAATGTTGGAAAGCATGATCACAAAACTACGTCCTACTCGTGCGGAAATTGTTGACGTTGCAAACGCCGTGTTTGACGGAAGCAGTTGCGTTATGCTTAGTGGTGAGAGCGCAGTTGGTATCAATCCCCCAAACACCATTGCCACAATGGTACGCATTTGCGAAGAGGCGGAAAACAACGTTGACTACAAAAATATGTACGCAACAAGCCCATTTACTTTGATGGACGCAACCGACGCTATCAGCCACGCGGCAGTTTCCACCGCATTTGACATTGGCGCAAAGGCAATCGTCATCTACACAGCAAGTGGCTCCAGTGCGCGCATGGTATCCAGATTTAGACCAAGTATGCCCATCGTTGCAATGACCACCACTGACAGAATTTTCCATCAACTTTCCACAAGTTGGGGCGTTATTCCTGTGATCAGCCAAATTTTTGAAAACAGTGACGATATGCTCAAGCACGCCGAAGAAACTGTTTACCGCATGGGACTTGCAAAGCCTGGCGACAACATCGTTATCACCGCAGGCCTGCCACTTGGCTCAAAGGTTTGCACAAACCTTATCAAAGTTTCCACTTTGGAAGAAGAACTGTAAAATTGACAATATTATAATGAAAAAAATGACACTCGATTTTGAGTGTCATTTTTATTTAGTCGGTGAATTATACTTTCAAAAGCAACCGGAGTTTGTGTCAGAGCCTAATCAAAGTACACTTGGTTGGTTGCGTAAATTGGGTCGCTGGTTGCATTGATACCCAATTTGCGGCAGATTTTTGTGTCCGCTTGTGGTGGGATTGCCGTTGTATGCAATTGGCAACCACGTAGTTTGCCAATTTGATCCAATGCCAAGCCTGCCATTGGATTTACAAAGATAGATGCTGAAAGGGCAATCAATGCCTCTTCAATGTGCAGTTCCGCAGATCTATCGCCAAAGCTGTCCGTTTTGAGCTTTTGGATAGGTGCAAGCGCACTACCTGCAATGAGTGGAACGTCTGGCAGTTTTGCCAAATATTTCAAAGCGTTCAAAATTACGGCAGAACCGCAACTCATAAGTGGGGATGTTTTACCAAAGATGTAGGTGCCATCTTGTAGTTCGATGCAAGCAACGGGGCCGTCCTTGTCCAAGCCGTGAGCGCGAGCTTTTTCAATAACTGGACGATTTTTTGCTTTGAGGTCCAGCTTTGTCATCATCAGCTTGAGTTTTTCTACAAGCGCTTCGGAACAGTTACCCTTGCGACACTCAACGCGCGCGTTCATGTATCTGCGGATAACTTCTTGTTTGGCTGCCTCACAGCAAACTTCGTCATCAGAAATGCAGTAGCCCACCATGTTTACGCCCATATCTGTGGGGGATTTGTAGGGGCTTGTACCCAAAACGCGTGTAAAGATGGCGTTAAGGACAGGAAACACAGCGACATCTCTGTTGTAGTTGACAGCGTACTCGCCATAGGCTTGCAAGTGCCAAGGGTCAATCATATTCAAGTCGTCCAAGTCGGCTGTTGCCGACTCGTAAGCGATGTTGACAGGGTGGTTCAAAGGCAAATTCCACACTGGGAAGGTTTCGTACTTGGCATAGCCCGACTTGATACCATGTTGTGCATCGTGGTACATTTGTGACAAACAGGTTGCCATCTTGCCACTGCCTGGGCCTGGCGCTGTCACAACTACAACATTACGACTTGTTTTGATGTAGTCGTTTTTGCCAAAGCCATCGGCCGATACAATGTGAGATACCTTTGTGGGGTAACCTTCGATATTGTAGGTGCGGTAAACCTTGATGCCGTTTGCCTCAAGCTTGCGTTGGAAGTTGACTGCGGCAACGTTGGACTCGTCAAATTGCGAAAATACTACACTACCAACGTACAGACCAATGCGTGTGAGTTCGTCATAGCAACGGAGTACGTCTTGCTCGTAGGTGATGCCGATGTCTTGACGCAGCTTGTTGTGTGCAATGTCCACTGCGGAAATTACAATGACAATTTCCACTTGGTCTTTCATACTGGTGAGCATTTTCACCTTGGCATCTGGTTCGAAACCTGGCAATACGCGTGATGCGTGGTAGTCGTCAAAAAGTTTTCCGCCAAACTCGATGTAAAGTTTGCCACCAAACTCATTTACGCGTTCCATAATCTTTTCACGTTGAAGTTCCAGGTATTTGGCGTTGTTGAATCCTATTTTCATGGTTTTTTCCTCAAAAAGTAAAAGTTGTAAAGTTGTTCGCCACAGACGATGTTTTGCATATCTTGGCGTACTTCTTGCATATCGTAAGGGATGCGTACTCGGTGGTAACTCCAACTGTTGTCGTCATACTCAATCACAATCCCTTGTGCCCAAGCATTGGGATGGCAACCAAGGCTACCAACATTGACGTAGGTTCGCTTGCCTACCACGTCGGCATACTCGTGCTTGTGACCGAAAAAGATAGCGTCATAGGGAAATTCCTCCATCATTTCATCAAAGTTTTGTGGAGTTTGCTCGTGCCTGATCAGTTGAAATGGAAAGTCGTCAAAGTAGGTATTGGATGCTTCCCACAAAAAGGGATAGTGACAAAACAACAGGCGTTGTTCTCCGCAGTTGCGTGTGACATACAATGGGAATTTGCTTGCAATTTGGCGGTCGGTTTCCGTCAACGTTGCAAACACCTGCATTTTGTGCTCGGTAGGCACGTGAGAAAATGGTCTAACGTAAGGGTTGTTCAAAACAAAGTCACGATCGTGATTACCCAAAACACACGTTAAGTTGGGGGTTTGGGTAATAATGTCAAAACACGCCTTGGAGTGCGGACCGATATCTATAATGTCGCCAAGATGCAAGATTTCCTCGCAACCTTCCGCTTGGAAGCAGTCCAACATCAGTTTTAGCGCAGGCAAATTGCCGTGCGTATCTGTAAAAACACCAATTTTTTTCATTTTTTGCAGTTTGTTAGGGCCTGCGACAACGCAAAGGCCCTGTCAAATAATATTGCCCATTGCTCAAAATGGGCAATTTTTGTTTTGGCTAAGTCACAAAAAATGGTCAATTAACGGTTGGGCGGTTTGAGAGATAAAATGCCAAAGATTTCGCCGTCGTTTTGTCGTCCAAAAACCAACCGTAGTTTGTGACAGAGCATTTTAGTGTTTGGTTGTTATCTAAATTATTTACCGAGCATTTCCAGCGCTTTGGCTACGATGTCATCAACGGACATATGGTAGTCTCGCTTGAGAGCATCAAGGCTACCAACTTGACTGACCTTGTCGTACACGCCAATGCCATCGCAGTGGGTTGGGCAAGATCTTGACAATGTTTCGCAAACTGCGGAGTAAAGTCCGCCGTGGATGCTGTGGTTTTCTACCGTCAACACTTTGCCTGTCTTTTTGGCAGATTGGATTACGGCATCTTTGTCCAAAGGTTTTACTGTGTGGATACCCAACAAGTCTACTGAAATACCCTTTTCGGTAAGAATTTCCGTTGCCTTTTTTGCATCGAACAAGCTTGTTCCGCAAGCAACAATGGTAATATCGGTACCACAAGCAAGCTTGTCTGCCTTGCCAAAGTTGAATACGTAGTTATCGTCAAACAAGGTGTCCGTTTGTTTGCGTACAAAACGGATATACATTGTGCCTTTGTGCTCAACAATGTAAGGGAGCGCCTTTGTAAGTTGAACGCCGTCAACAATGTCCAACACTGCCACATTAGACAAAGAACGCATCATTGCCATATCTTCAAAACACATATGTGTACCGCCATTGTAGGTGGTTGTTACGCCTGGGTCGAAGGCAACAATTTTGACGTTTTGCTCGGAGTAGCTGATGGACACGGCAATTTGGTCGAAAACTCTGCGAGAGATAAATGGCGCAAAGCTATGCACAAATGGCACAAAGCCCGATGCAGAAAGGCCTGCTGCAATGCAAGTCATGTTTGCTTCGGCAATGCCCACGTCTACGCAACGATCGGGGAACTCCTTGTACAAAGGTTTTGTTCCGCCTGCTGCGGCAAGGTCGGCATCCAAAATGAAGATTTTGTCGTTTTGTTTCATCAAGCGGGAAAGCTCCGCAACGTACATTTTACGCAGTTCCATAGTTCTCTCCTTATTGCAACTCGGCAAGAGCTTTGTCAAATTGCTCTGCTGTTACAGTTGTGCTGTGGTTGCCTGGGCCCAAACTTTCGTAGAAAGATACGCCCTTACCCTTGATTGTGTCCATAATGATACAGTGTGGCGCAACTGTTGTGTCTTGTTTTGCGCGATTGATGGCATCATCGATTGCTTGGTGGTCGTGTCCGTTGATGCGATCTGTCACAAAGCCAAAGGCCTTGAATTTGGCTTGGATGTCTTCCACTGGGATGATATCCCCCGTCATGCCGTCAATTTGCATTTGGTTGTTGTCCACAAACACAATGATGTTGTTGAGTTTTTTTGCTCCGGCAAACATTGCGCCTTCCCAGTTTTGACCTTCTTGCAGTTCGCCATCACCCATAATTACGTACACGTGGTTATCAAATCCTTGCGCCTTTTGTGCAAGAGCAAGTCCGCACGCACAGGAAAGTCCTTGACCCAGTGAACCAGCTGTCATATCTACACCTGGGGTAAGGTTCAAGTTGACGTGACTGGGGAGTCGTGTGCCAAGTTTGTTGAGTGTATCAAGCCACTCCATTGGGAAAAAGCCCTTCAAGGCCAATGTTGCATACAAGGCTGGGCCTGCGTGACCTTTGCTCAAAACAAGCTGGTCGCGATCGGGCATTTTTGGGTTGGTGGCATCCACTTTCATATGGGATGTGTACAAAACGGAAAGTAGGTCGGCAATGGACAAACTTCCACCAACGTGACCACTACCTTGTGAGTGCATACAACGCAGTGTTTCGCGTCTGATTTGCTTGGCGAATTGTTCAAATGTCATAGTAAAATCTCCTTGATTACAAATTACCCGTGCGATTGTGACAGGTGAAGTAAATTACTTGTGTGGTTGCTGAAAGTTGTTTTAGCAGTTGTGTTGCTCGTTGGAAGTTTTGTTCGTCAAAATTGACAAAGGCATCGTCCACAATGAGCAAGGGAATATCTTTGCCGTACAGTAACTCGGACAACGCAATGCGAAAACACAACAAAGTTATTTCCTTGATGCCACGAGAAAATGCAGAAAGTGGCTTTGTTTGGCCGTTTTCTTGCAGGGAGATGGCAAAGTTGCGGTTGGTTACCACCTTGTAGTTACCACCTGTTACGGCGTTCAAAAGTTTTTCGGTGCGCAAACACAACTCTGGGATGTAAGCTGACGACAAACTTTCCTTGGCTTGAGCCAAGATATCTGCCGTTAACGTTGCCACTTGGTACTTGTGTTTTGCAATTTGCAACTGTTGTTGCTTTGCAAGCAATTCTTCGGCAATTTCTACAGTGGAGTCCACAGGTTGCGACAGAGCAAATTGTAGTTGATGCTCTACCTTGACAAGATTTTGCTTTTGCTCGGCAAGCGCTTGCAAACGCTCTTTGGTTTGTTGTATTTGTGACGTAATTTTACCTTCGTCAGCGGAAATGTTAGGTCTTTCGCCAAGCGCCTTGCGCACAGCAAGGTTGGTTTGATAGTTGTTGAAGTATGCCCAAAACTCGTTGCAAAGCTCGTCAAAGGACTTGCCATTTGGGTTTACGTACTTGGATGCAATGCTTTCCAACTCCGTTTGCAGTTGGTCAAGTTTGATTTCATTCTTTTTGCCACTGACGGAGACAAACAACGCCGTCAAAGCAACAACAATCACCGCCGACACGCCCATAAACACATACTGCTCAAGCATCCCAAGCACCACTGCCAAAACTACGGAAACGGCAAGGGAAATGCCAATAAATCTGCGTTTGAAAGCAAGTGGGTTGTGTTTCTTTTCCAGTGCTTTTTGTTCATCCAACAGCTTGGCAAAGTTATTGTAGTCTTGCGTTACCGATTGTGGCACGGATGCAATTTGCATATCCAGTTCGTCAATCTTTTGGGCGCGTTCTACGTCCGCTGGGCTGGGTTTGGCTTGATACAAGCTTTGTTGCAAACTATCCAAACGAAGCTGCAACGCCTGTTGCTCTTGCTCAAGCTGTTGCAAAGCCAATTCCGTTTGCTTGAGTTCCTGCGCCATACGTGTGCGGTTGTTTGCATCGCTTTCCGCCTGTTGAAGCTGACTTTGCAGTTTGAGTATTTCGTCTTCCAGGGTGGAAATTTCGCCACCAGTGCCACGCTCAAACTTGAATTGCTTTTTGTAGGCGCGTAGTTTTGCTTGGATATCGTCGTAACTTTCGGCAGAGTCTTGCACAAAGTTGGCAAGTTTTGCATCAAAGTTTTCGTTGGAGGAAATTTCCACGTACTCTTGTGGAATATAGGTTGAGCGATCGTAACTTTCCGCAGTCAAGCCCAAAAAGTGTTCGCCAACGTTGGCTATATCCACTTGTCTGCCCGTGGAAATGTCCACCACTTGCAAGCTTTCCGCTCGTTGGGTGTTGCCAAAAAATCTTTCGATGCGGTAGGTTTTGCCTTGGTCGGCAATTTGCATACTTCCGCCAAACTTTTGGGTACTGTCCCACGGCATATATCTCGTGACGTCGTTGGTTCGCACACCATCCACAAGTTTGTAGCTGTAGTTTAGCCCATACAGCATTGCTCGGATAAATGCACACAAGGTGCTTTTGCCAAAGCCATTTGCTTGTTGCAAAATGTTTACGCCATCGCCAAAGTTGAAGGCTACGTTTTTAAGCTTGCCAAAGGCGATGATGTTTACGCTGATTATTTTCATTGCAGGTCACCTCCCGAAAGAAGTGTCAAGCCAAGCTTGAGAACATCCGCTTGCTGGTCTGCTGGGAGTTGCAACACTTGGCGCACAAACTCGCCACGCAAAGAAACTTCCTCTTGGAGCTTGTGGATATCAAAGGTCATTTGTGTTTTGTCTTCCACACGAAGGGCGAAAAATCTGCCTTTCAAGCACTCGACTGATGCATCCACATTGAGTTGTTCGGTGAGATTGCCCACCAGCACCAAGTTGAGATAGTTGCGGGCATCCACAAGTGCCGTTGCACCCAGCAGGGCGTTTTGCAGAGCAATTTCACTTTGGATATTGGTTACATCCATCGTTACAGTTTGTACACTGCGGATTGCTTGTGGCACAAATGTGAGCGACTTTTTGTCGGTGTCGATAACAACAAAGCCTGTTTGCGCGCTTTCGTCAAAGCCACGTGGCTCCAAAACACCACAGTAAGCCCCCATAACCTTACCAAACTTGTGCTCGCAAAATGCGTGACGATGTCCAAGCGCAACGTAGTGCGCGCCACTGTTTGCAATGGCACGTTTGTCGATTAGTCCGTATCTGTCATCGTCTATGTCGGCGTGCAACACCAAAATGTTGTAGCCGGTTTGTGGCAAAGCAAGTTGTTGCCACATTTCTGCGTCATTGTTGCCCAACTCACGACCGCAAATATTGACATCGTCAAAGGTGTAGGTTTGCCAACCGTCGCCAAAAAACTTGACTTGTGGACAAAGCCGTTGCAACTTTTGGTAAGGATTGATCGCGCCACGATTGCCCACGCCTTGGGCATGGTTGCCTCGGAGCACAAACCAAGTTGCACTGCTATTGGCAACAATATCCGCAACGCCTTGCACCGTTTTTGCGGTAGCAAATTGGTCATCAAAAAGGTCCCCTGCAATTATAATTGCGGAAACATTATTGTTGTTGGCGTACTCGCTCATATTGGACAGTGCCTGCAACAGTTCCAAACGGCGTTTTTGCCTATTTGTGGCGTGTGTAAGTGGGGAATCCAAATGGATATCCGCAGTGTGAATAATTTTCATTTTTCTATCTTACCACATTACAAATTTTTTTTCAAGGTGTTAGGCGGTAGATAATATAATAATATTTATTTTAATGGGCATATTTTGCCAGAACTTTTTTTGTAACTTTTGCCAAAGACAGAGCTTTTTTGTTTTACAAGTTGAAAATAATGTCGTATAATGGTAAAAAACTAACACAATACTGTTATCGCCATGAATTTACAAGACCTTTTGCTACAAAAACAAAACAGCGGCAACCCTGCCTTGCAACACTTTGCGTATCGTCAAGATGATGCGTTACCTTTTTGCCCTGCAATGTGGCAGGAAGAATTGTTTGTCGCAAAGGTAACAAAGGGAAGTTTGACGCTGTTTGCTGACGGCGTACAACATCAACTTTCCACGGGCGACATTGTTGTGTTGCCACCATTTACGCTGTACACCTTGCAAAATATGGTTGACGTGCATTTGGACTGTGCCTTTGCCAATTTGCGCGTATTGCAAAACAACAAAAACACACTCAACTACCCACAATCCGCAAATATGGACTGTGTAATTTCGCCAGAAAATGAGATGTATCCGCAGATACATCAAGCATTGTTGCAACTTTCTAGAGACAAAGACCTTGCGCATATGTGCTTTATCGATATCCAAAACATCTTGCATTGGTTGCACCACAAAACACCTGTCAAAAACATCACTTTGGACAAGCAACTGTTTGCAATGAAAAATGTTTTGAACATTGTGCACACACAAACAGAACAACTTGTGGTAAGCAAGCTTGCCGAAGCGTGTGGTTATAGCGAGTTCTATTTGATGAAATTGTTCAAAAAGTTTGTGGGTACGCCCTGCATTGACTACGCCATTGGACACAAGCTCACGCAAATTGCACTGTCACTACTTGCCACAGACCAAAGCTTTTGCGCGCTTGCAAATTCCGTCGGCTTTGCCAATATCCCCTACTGCAACCGCCAATTCAAAAAGCTGTTTGGTGTAACTCCCAAGGAGTTTAGGAGAAAGTTTAGATAACCAAACGCAGTTTCTGCGTGACAGCATGCATAATATTTGGAGTATTTTTTATGGTAATAGGACTTGCATCATACAAGTTTATTAACAACGACATAGAGTTTAACATTCGGCAGATTGAAAAGGCTTTGCAAACAACCGAGAAAGTAGACCTGCTGTGTTTTGGCGAGGCATTTGTACAGGGGTTTGATGCGTTAAGTTGGAACTACGCCAACGACAAAACAATTGCCATATCTAAAGACTCCAGTATTATGAAAAGGTTAGAAAGACTATCCAAACAATACAACACTGATTTGGCCTTTGGATATTTGGAAATTGACGGCGAAATCTTATACTCATCCTTTGCTGTTGTTATCAACGGAAAGTTGGCGTTTAACTATCGCAGAATTAGTGTTGGCTGGAAGGAGTACTTTCTAACGGACCAACATTATCAAGAAGGAACCGAAGTGTTGACGTTTGCCTACAAAGAACATAATATAACTGTTGCTTTATGTGGAGATTTGTGGGAGTATCCACAAAAATTTGAAAGTGACGATATTCTAATTTGGCCGGTTTACGTCAATTTTACTGTGGGCGAGTGGGCGGAAGAAGAAACAGCGTATGCAAAACAAGCGCTGTTGGCTTGCAACCATACGTTGATGATCAATTCGCTGAGCGAAAGGCCCGCTTGCCATGGCGGATGTTTTTATTTTATAGGTGGAAGAATACACCAAAAGTTGAGCTTCGACACCGAAGGCGTTTTGTTGGTAAAGATTTAATCCATCAAAACTAACACAAGAGTGTTAGGCAAACGCATATATTGTCCAAAAACAAATACATATTGCACTTTTTCCCACACGTCTTGTATTTTGTCGCAAATTTTTTACAAAAACATATCCCAAAACCATTGTTAATTTGTCCCAAAAACTGTATAATAATTGAGCGTGATGGGAAGCAAATTGCGCAACGCTCACCAACAAAATCCAACTAAGCACAAAATCTCTTCTTAGTTCAACGGATAGAACAAGCCCCTCCTAAACTAGTGCTCTATCCATCAAAATACACAAAAAAGTGTTCATTTTGCACAAAAAATGGCCAAAAACAGCCCATTTTTAGGCATTTTTGACCAATTCTAAATTTCAGGTATAAATTCGAGTATAAATTTTTTCAAAAACTTAATAACATATGTGAGTATAGTTAAACGGAGATAACCAACCCCTCCTAAGGGTTAATTTGAGGTTCGATTCCTCATACTCACGCCATCTTAAGACCACTTTAACAGTGGTCTTATTGCTTTTTTACGGACCTTCTTCCGCCTTTGCGTGCACTTCTCATTTTGTACATTTCAAAACAATATGGCATTTTCGTCTTGCTTATTTCCTTCAAATATGGCTCAAGTTGGTCGTAGTTTATTATCCACCTATTTCCAAATTTGTACTTAAAGACAGTGCAATCCTTTTTGAGAAATGCACTTATTTCATCGGCGTGGATGTATCGTTCGCCTTTACTACGTTGTTTATTCCACTCTCTAACGCAACCATCAATATTTCTCAACCTTGGAACTTTGTAGATATGTTCTGTGACTTTGTACGGATTTATTTTATCAATGAAATCCTGCTCGTCAATAAGAATTATGTTTGCCGTCATAAGGTGTTTGATGTTGCTTTGAAGACACAGTCTGCGAACATTGTTTCTCGTTACCATTGTGTCCGCATCTTCTTTAAGGAACAATCTATGGATATCTCCCGATGTCTTATATTTCATTATTATCCTCCTTAGGACAGCCGTCAGTCTTGATTGGCGTCCAAAATAAATGATACACTTCGTCTAAGTTAAGAACAAAGGCATTGGTATATTTGAGCTCGGCAAGTTGTCCTTCCGCCATTAGCTGTCTTAGCATATAATGAATTTAATCCAAATAATATCGAGATAAAATTATTGATTGACTTTGAAAAAACAGACAACGACTGTGTACTGTATGGTTGTACCTATAAATAAGTAAAAGCGCAAAATTCGTATTTGTCTAAGTTGTTTACAGCTTGTTTCTATAGTTATACTTTTTGAGGACCTGCTTTTTACGGTTGGTTGTTACTTCAGTGTAGATTTGTGTTGTAGCAACGCTTGCGTGCCCCAAGATTTCTTGGACAGAGCGAAGATCTGCTCCATTAGCAAGCAGATTCGTCGCAAATGTATGCCTAAGGTAATGTGGGGTGGACTGCGGATTAATCTTTGCTTTTACGACATATTTATGGTAAATATCCTCAATGCCGTGTGTAGAGATTGGATTGCCATCTTTATTAACAAAAAGATATTCTCCGTTTTCTTTTTTGCGTTGTTTCATTAATGCACTCAAACGCCCCCATGTTACGGATGAGGATATGTATATTAATCTTTGTTTTCTTCCTTTTCCGTGGATTAAGATTGTGCGTTCGGAAGCAATTATATCGCTGAGTTTTATTTTTGCGGCCTCACCTATTCTAATCCCTGTGCTGATAAGCAACTCGATTAAAGCACAATCTCGCACATAAAGGCGCTTTTGAAAGCATGAAAGCGAGTCCGTATTTATGTCAAGACACTGAATAAGCCTTCCCACTTCTTTTAGCGATAGAGTTTTAGGAAGTGTTCTTTCCTGTTTGAAACGGAATTTTAAGTTTTCAAACGGTGTGTGATTGATAGTTTTCTGAGCCAATAGATATGCGTAGAACATTTTAAGCGTTATTATCTTTCTGCGTATAGACGAATCCTTCAAGTGCAGATTGTTGCTTAAGAAAGAGATATACTCACAGATATTTGGGGCATTAATATCTGGATTGAAGTGTATGTAGTGGTTTAAATCGCTACGATAAGCTTTTATGCTTTGGGGCGATAAGTTTTTGGTTGTTTGAACATGAGTTAAAAATTTGGTGATAAAATTCTTCATAAAGTCTCCTATAAAATTGCAGAACATATTGAAAATTATATCACAGTATGTTATAATCAAGTTAAGATAACTAACAATTATTGGAGG
>CAZHMU010000004.1:155818-155885 GCA_964533825.1 uncultured Oscillospiraceae bacterium | reverse complement strand
GGGGCAATCAATTTGACCCGAAGGGGCAATCAATTTGACCCGAAGGGGCAATCAATTTGACCCGAAG
>CAZHMU010000004.1:49135-155718 GCA_964533825.1 uncultured Oscillospiraceae bacterium | reverse complement strand
GGGCAATCAAATTGACCCGAAGGGATAAACAAATTGTCGCAAAGGACAAACAAATGATACTTTACAAAAACGGCTCGGCATTGATTGGCGAGCGACTTGTCAAAACGGACATCCTTGCCAACCACGGACGAATTATCGAAATAGCACCAGACATCGTACCAGACGACCAAACGGAAATGGTCAACTGCCAAGGTAGGTTTTTGTTGCCTGCGCTTGTGGACGTGCACACTCACGGCGCAAATGGCTACGACTTCAACACAGCCGATCTTGATGGTATGAAAAAGATAATGGAGTTCTACGTTTCGCACGGCGTTGGCACAGTTTTGCCCACCATCATGACGGACAGTGACGAAGTTATCATCCGCCAAATCAAGCTGATTTTGGAGCTTGCCAAGGACTACCCAGAAGTAAAGGGCATCCACTTGGAAGGACCATTTTTGTCAAAGGACAAATGCGGTGCAATGCCGGTTGAATACCTACAAAAGCCATCGGTGGATAAATTTATGCAGTATCAAAACGCCGCAAATGGATTTATCAAGATTGTGACTGTTGCTCCGGAACTCGATGACGGCATTGCTTTTATTTCCGAAGTGAGTGATATGGGCGTTGTTTGCTCCATCGGCCACACCAATGCATCTGCGGATGTTGTAGCACAAGCTTTGAAGGCTGGCGCAAAAAGTTTTACCCACTGGGGCAATGCAATGAGCCAAATGGACAGACTGGAAATTGGTGCATTGGGCATGGCAATGCTTGATGATGGTTTTGTGGAAGTCATCCCAGACGGCAAACACGTATCCAAAGAGGCAGTCAAACTGCTTGTCAAGGCAAAAGGCTTGGACAAAGTGGTGTGCGTGACCGATTCAATCATGGCAACGGGCCTTGCTGACGGCGACTACACGCTTGGCGCGCAAAAGGTAACTGTTACGGATGGTAACGCTTTTGTCGCCGGCACAACAACTCGTGCAGGTAGCACGCTTGATGCCTACGCAGGACTTGCCAACATGGTGGAGTTTTGCGGATTGCCTCTTTCCAAGGCGATAAAACTGTGGACGACCAACCCTGCCAAACTCATTGGCATGGACAAACGCATTGGCACAATCGAAATTGGCAAGGATGCCGATTTCATTATCTTTGGTGTGTAGCAAGTTTTGCTCATGTGTTGACGCAAAAACTGCAACAAAACGCAATAAATATCAAAAATCTTTAGTCAAAGACCTTGTAATTTGCACAGTTTTGTTATATAATACTGTAAACAAAAATTTACCACTCTTTTTGGAGGACACTACAATGATACACGTAATTTACGGCGCAAAAGGTACAGGCAAAACAAAGGTAATCGTTGCTGACGCTAACGAATACGCAAAAACAGCAAAAGGTGTTGTTGTTTACATCGACAGATCCAACCACCGTATGCACGACCTTGACAGAAACATTCGTTTGGTAGACGCATCTCACTACGGACTTACCAGCCAAAAGGATATCCTTTCTTTCATCAAGGGTATGCTTGCCGCTAACTTTGACATCGAAAAAATCTACATCGATGGTCTCGCAAGATTGTTCGATTGCAACATCGCAGAACTTGGCGAAGTTTACCAAGGTCTGGAAGATATCTGCAAAGAGTTCAACATCACTGTTACCATCACGGCAAGTGGCGCGCTTGAAACTTTGCCCGAATTTGTTACAAAGTACATCGGCTAATTTCCAAAACACAACTCCCAGCAAAGGTGTAATGTTGGTGTTTCAACATTGCATACTTTTGTTGCGTATTGATTTTTACAAGACGATTGCATTTTTGCAGTCGTCTTTTTGCTTGTAAAAGTATTGTGTTGTGTCAATAATCTTGGTATAATACAGTTGCAAAAAAGCTCGAACCAATGGTGTTTTTTGTGGTAAACACTCAAAATGCCCCATTGTGTGTTGTAGTAGAGCAAACTAAAAGTGTAGGTATCAGTATGAAGTATCCCATCAACAAGGAGTTTTTCCCTTTTTCCGTAGTTGCTCCGCCCATAAGTAGCGCAAAGATGGCAGGTTGGCTGGGCTCAATGATGAAGGCCCCCGCCTGGATCAAACGCGACCGCCAAGTGGCAATCACCAAACAGTTTGTCAAAAGTTACGATGGCAAAGATATCAAGGTGTACCTTTTTGAGCCGTATGGCCTAGAGGAGCCTGCTCCTTGCCTAGTGTACTACCACGGTGGGGGATTCTTTTTTGGTGCGGCAAACTATCACTACAAAATTGCCAAGCAGTACGCATTGGAAACAAGTTGCAAAATTGTGTTTGTGGACTACCGCCTTGCGCCCAAACATCCTCACCCAACCCCTGCGGAAGATTGCTACTCTGCACTTTGTTGGACCTTTGAAAACGCCGACAAATTTGCCATTGACAAAAGCAAAATTGCCGTTGGTGGCGACAGCGCCGGTGGAGCGCTAGCGGCAGCGGTATGTCAAATGGCGCGAGATCGCAAAACAGACCTGCCACTCTTTCAGCTACTGGTCTACCCCGTTACCGACCGCAAAATGCAAACGGAGTCCTGCAAACAATTTATAAACACCCCAATGTGGAACACAAAACTGTCACAAAAAATGTGGATTGGCTACATCCAAGAGGAAAATGCGTCCAACATTGCCTATGCATCACCGATGGATGCAACCTATTTTGGAGACCTACCCACCGCCTATGTGGAAACGGCCGAGTTTGACTGCTTGCGCGACGAAGGCATCAACTACGCCAATGCAATGCTTAGTGCAAATGTCAAGGTGCAACTCAACCAAACCAAAGGCACAATGCACGGATTTGATATCGTAATGAAAGCCCCCACCACCAAACAAGCGGTTCAAGCACGAATTGCCTTTATGAAATCGCTCTTTTACCAAACGGACGAGCAGTAGTAAGCCTGCAAGTTTTCAATTTGTAAGTTTACTGTACGCAGTAAAATTTTTAACCAACAACTTTTCCAACAAGATACTGGAAGCCTAACGGTTTGCAAAACGTCATTGTGTACAGTTGTTTTTTGCGTTATTCAGTGGCTTTTCAACAAACAACAGTACAATATAAAGAAAGTTGAGCTGATTGCATTTTGACAAATTATTGACATTATCGTTGCTTGGTGTTACAATATACAATACCAAAGCTCTGCGCAATCAATCATTTTTTGATGCAGAGCAACAAAATTACAAGATGGGCCATAATGTATGTGGCAAGGGGTATCAATATGGACACACAAAACAAAAAAGTGGTATTTTCCGGCGTGCAACCCACAGGTAAAATTACCTTGGGTAACTATCTTGGTGCAATCAAGAACTGGGCGCCTTTGCAGGACGAATACAACTGTTTGTACTGTGTTGTAGACTTGCACTCCATCACCGTTCAACAAGTGCCAGCGGACTTGCGCAAAAACACAATGGACTTGGTTGCGTTGTACATTGCTTGTGGCGTAGACCCACAAAAGAGCATTTTGTTCATCCAATCACACGTGCCACAACACGCCGAGCTTGCTTGGACGTTGGACACAATGTCCTACATTGGCGAGCTCAACCGTATGACACAATTCAAGGAAAAATCTCGCAAACACGCCGACAACTTGAACATGGGGCTGATGAACTACCCAGTTTTGATGGCAAGTGACATTTTGCTCTACCAAACAGACCTTGTGCCTGTTGGTAAGGACCAAATGCAACACTTGGAGCTTGCACGTGACCTTGCAGAGCGTTTCAACAGCCGCTACTCTCCAACTTTTGTCGTGCCCGAAGGCTTGGTTTACAAAAGTGGTAGCTCTATCAAGAGCCTGCAAGACCCATCTGCCAAAATGTCCAAGTCCGACCCTAACGACAACGCAATCGTCACACTTTTGGACGATGTTGACCTCATCCGTCGCAAGTTCAAGCGCGCAGTAACCGACAGCGAAACTTGCGTTCGCTTTGATGTTGATACAAAGCCAGCAATTAGCAACTTGCTTACAATCTACTCACTGACCAGTGGCGAAAGTATCGCCGATGCAGAAAAACGCTTTGAAGGCGTTGGTTATGGCGTATTCAAAGAGGCCGTTGCCGATGCAGTAATTGCCGTTATCGAGCCTATTCAACAAGAACAAAAACGCCTGATTGCCGACAAAGCTTATCTTGAAAGCGTTTTGAAACAAGGTGCGGAAAGTGCCGAACGTCTTGCTCGTAAAACGCTTGCCAAGGTTTACCGCAAGGTGGGATTTGTTCCCAAGTTTTAGGCTATGTTTGGTTATCTCGATGTCCAAAAGGACACACTAAATGATGGACAACGCGGTCTGTGGCAAACCTTTATGTGCGGATTGTGTTTTTCTACAAAAAAATTGGTGGGCAACATCCCACGCATGACTATCACAAACGATATCAACTGTTTCAACATTTTGTTTCACAGTGTGTTGGATGTGGATGTCAATATTGAGCACAAAAAATGCTTTTCTTCTCCGCTCAAAAAGCGCACAGTGATTGAAACAAACAATCTCACCGACAAGCTTGCGCTTGCAAACGTGTTGTTGACCTATTGGAACTTGCACGACGACGTTGTGGATGGCGACAAAGGCAAAAAGATGATTGAGTCCATCTACAAAAAGTACCACAAAAAGGCGCAACCGCTTGTCAAGGAGTTGGACGATATGATTGCCACGCGCTACAACCAACTGCGCGAGTTGGAAAAGGGCGATTGTGACAGCATAGATATTGTTTCTGACAGCTTTGCAATGCTTTCGCAAGATTTTTGCAAAATCATCCTTGGCGAAAGTAGCAACGACTATGCCGAAACTTTGTGCTACAACCTTGGCAAATGGATTTATCTCATTGATGCTTTGGACGATGCCAAAAAGGACTTGAAACGTGGCAACTACAATCCGTTTGTAAAGTGTTACAAGGCAACAAGCCTTGCCGACCTTGCCGATCACAAGGAAGAAATATCCTTTGTGATGTACACAGCTTTGAACCGTATCGCGCAAAGCTACAACGACCTTAACCTTACCAAGTACACCTGCATTTTGAAAAACATCTTGTTTGAAAGCATCCGCAACAAAACAAAGGACGTATTGACAAAATTTTCTAACTAAACATTCCACAAAGGAGTTACTATGATCTACAATCCATACGAAATTCTTGGACTAACATCAACCGCCACTCGTGACGAGGTGGACGCGCGCTATCAAGAACTGCGCCAAAAGTACCAAGCGGACAGATTTTTGCCCGGCGAAGAAGGCGAACTTGCGAGCGAAAAGTTGCAACAAATCGAAGTTGCATACCGCGACATTTTGCAATCTATGGAGGAGCAAAAGCAAACGGATACCTTCACTCAAGACGAAGACTATTCGGAAATTCAAAAACTCATTACCGACAACAAACTTGACCAAGCGCAAGCCAAACTTGACGAGCGTGTTGTTCGTGATGCCGAGTGGCACTACGTCCAATCAATTTTGTTCTACAAACGCAACTGGTTTTTGGAAAGCAAAAAGCAACTTGAGCTTGCTTGTCAAATGGACCCAGGCAACGCAAGATACAAGCAAAGTTTGGAAAAATTGACCAAAATTTTGGCATCAAACACCATCAGCCCCGACCAAATGCGCACGTCCTCCAGTAGCACAGGCAGTGGTCCTTACGTTGGTGCTGGCAATGGCAGTTGCACAGGCAGTCACTGTTTGGACTGCGTGATGTGCAATACGTGTTGCGACTGTATGCAATGCATGGGCGGTTGCAGATAGTATGCAAAACAAGGCAAAAATTGTTGCAATATGTGGCATTTGCGGAGCAGTTTCCGCATTGTGCTTGATGGCGTTGGGCATCCCCGGCACAAACTGGGTTGCGCTGATACTTGCAGTTGTATCATCGGTAGCTGTGTCTATTCCAATGATGGTAAGTGGCAAACTTGTGTACTCCTTGCTTACCTACTTTGCCAGCGCAATCATTGGCGTGCTTACAAGTACCGCTAACATCCTGTATGTTGCCCCAGTGGTAAGTTTTTGTATGCCAATGGCACTTGTCAAAATCTATGCCGAAACGCTCAAAGTTTCCACCCAACTCAAACAGCACACCATCGCCGACCCCTTTGACAATGGCGATGACAAACAAGTTGTCGCAGTGGAGTTGGACGCACAACCACGCTTGAAAAAGATTTTCAAGTGGATTTTGTACTACATCATTTTGGAGGTGGGCATTGTTTTGACCTTGCTTGCAACGGCGCTGATGACGCCAACAACCTTTAGTGCACTTGTTCAAAACAAGTACTTTGTGTTGGTGCTTGTCGTTGCACAACTACTCCCCATCCTCTACGACCTTTTGCTCCGTGGCGCATTTGCTCTTGTATCAAAAACCTTGCGTAGGTACATCTCTCACGAGTAAATCTGCGTTGACAAATCTTTGCGCTTAACTTCGCAAGATTGTTACTGCGCACGTCAAATCAAATACATATCGCAAAAAATCACAAAATAGCAAACAAAATGACCCTTGGTAAAACCAAAGGTCTTTTTTATTGTTCTTGAAGTTGCAGTTTAGCTTGAGTGAGTGTAGTCGCTCAAAACAGCGTTAAGTTTCAGTTTGATTTACAATAGTTTGCAACAATTTGTTCGTTAGGCCTATTTCAAACTGTCGTAAAAGCGGTAGTCAATTTGACCGCTAACGCCATCAAGGCCATTGGGGGCAAGCTCTTGTACCATCAAACACTCGGGCGCAGGCAGACCAACGCTTTCGTGCGCTGTGATGCCGTACGGGGCGGATGTAACAAATCCGCGCGAACGGTAGTTTTGTGGATTGCCTTCCACCATGCAAAACTTGTATCCCATTTGCTTTGCTCTTGCAAGGCCAAACTCAATCAAATCCTTGGAAATGTGTTGGCGTTGCAACTCCGTTTTGACGGAAACAGGCGAAAGCAACAACATTTCGTTCTCGTACTTACCGTCCAGGTGGAAACGTGAAAACAACGCTTGGCCAACGATTTCTCCATGCTCATTTACCATCACAAGGTCCAACTCGGGCACGTAGTACTTTTTGGAGCGAATTTCCGCAAGCAAGCCACGAACAAGCTTGCCGCTCTCCGTATCTTCCGACTGAGTAAAAACCTTTTCCACAAAGTCCAACGATGCGTTTAGCTCGTCTTCTCTAATAGCTCTGATAATTCTATTCATATTTACCCCCTTGGCCAATTTTTCCCTTTAGCCAACCTCTCACAAAATCTTTATACTCTGCGTTGCTGCCCACGGCAATAAAGTGGCAGTAAATCAAAATCATGTAGTACTTCACCTTGTCCGTATCGCAGGAGTTTTCACTTTTGTAACCCTTCAAAAACTCTACAATCTCTTGGTCGGTATTCAAAAAGGTTTGTCCAGGGCGGTTGATGATTGCCCACGCAATGTCAAACTCCTTGTTGCCAATGCCAGATAGTTCCCAATCCAGCACAGCGGTCACTTTGCCATTGTTCCACAAAATGTTTGCGTAGTGAAAGTCGCCATGACAAAAACACTCGTCAATCGTTTGGGGAGCGTTGTCTGTGAGATAGTCCAACGCAAAACCAATGCCGTACTCGTTGAGTTGGTCGATTGTTGGCAGGTCAAAAAACTTGCGGTGTGCAACCTTTTGGCAAGCGATGGTTGCTTTGTGTATTTGTGCCAAAGTTTTGCCATACTCAAACATATAGTCGATGGACTTGTCGTTGGTGGTGGAAAGTAGGACGGACAAGCGCTCGCCAACAACTTCCTTTGTTACGACAAACTTACCTTGCTCATCAAAATCCAACACTTGTGGCAAAAAATGGAAATTTAGTGCATTGATGACGGAAATTTCGCGCGCGATGTCACTATCGGCATGCCTTGCGTGTTTTACAAAACAACACACTTCTTGGCCGTCGTAAAGTCCTTTGCAGTAAAACACGTCGTTTCGCGCGTGAGGATACCCAAGCACTTTGGTTAGCTCAAAGTTATTGAATTGTATGCTAAATGGGTCGATTGTTTCGCGCCATTTGTCAGGTTGTTTCATTGTTGTGTATTCCTTTGATATCGCCCAAATAGGGCTTGAATTTGTGGTTTCAATTATATATCAACTTGACGCCAAAGTCAACACGCAAATCAAAAGACCCTTGGTAAAACCAAAGGTCTTTTTGTGTAAAATTGTTTTTGACGCAATAGGCTGTGTTTAGTTTGTGCCAAAATAGCCAGGTACAAGTTGTGGTTGGTTATTTCGACAACTATCAAACAGTGCACACCAACATTTTTTCCAACCAACTATTTGTCCAACACGATAAATGTGCAAGAGCCAGCTGGAAGTTTGTGCTCGCCAGCGGAAATTGCCTTGCCGTCCAAGGATGGCATTTCGTTGTTTTCGCCAAGCGTCAATGGTTTGCCGTTGAGATACATCACTTTGCTACGCATATTACCGTTACCGCTCAACGTGTAGATTGTTGCGTCACATGGCAATGTAACGGTTGTATCCTCCGTCAAGGAGTTGTTGATTACAAGGTAGCAGTAGCCATCTTGTCCGTCTTTGCGAGAGTGAGCGTAAACGTGCGCGCCTTCGACGGCGGGATTGTTTGCTTTGTAGCAGGTGTTGCCCATCAATCTTGTCCACAAGATTGCTGCAAAGTAGTTGGGGCGTGGGTCAAAGGTGCCGTGTTGCAAAAAGCCGTAGTCGGAGGAAGCAAGTGTGTTGTGGAAAATTACGCCATTGGTAATTGTGCAAAAACTACCCAGCTCGTTGAGTGTACGCAAAACGTCCAGGTAAGTAGATGCCCAAGTGTCGCCACCGCCACCAGCGTCGCCAGACTCAGTTACCCACATTTCCGCCCCAGGAACATACTTGTCACGTGCAGGAACATTCGTAATTGCAATGCCGGGTGCAACGGCAAGATATTGGTCGGTGTGAGCAGTTTCAGCAGGCCAGTGACCTGTTGGCATCATTGATGCAATGCGTTCGGAAATGCCGTTGTAGTAGTGGTAGGAGTAGACGTCCATCTTTACTTGATGGCCACGCATCAAGTCGTGAACAGTTCCCAGTGTCATCATGTTGCCAAGGCCAGAGCCCATTTTTTCCATTTGGTCGTTGGAGCTTTTTTCGTCCGTCATACCTGTGTTGCAAGGTCCAACAATAAGGCAATCGGGGTAGTTTTGTCTTACCCAAGCGTTTGCAATGTCTTGGTCACGAACGTAGTCGTCAAAGGTGTAGCCAAGTGGCGCGCCAGACATTTGCAACATATTTGGCTCGTTCATAAATTCAAACGCATCAATCTTGCCACCAAGTTCATCTGTCAATGCAAACAACTTTTTGATTTGTGTCAAGTCAAGTGGGCCGCCGTCTTTGTGGTCGCCTGCGCAGTTGCTTGCGGACACAAGTAATTTGGCATCAACCGCTTTTACAAAGTTGATGATGTTTGCCCATTGCTCACGAGTGAGAACACTTTGGTAACCCTCAGGAGCCTTGCCACCAGTGGTGCCGTCAAAGTCGTAGTAAGTTTTTGTCGCCCAAGTGCCGGATACTCGTACCCAAACGGATCCAAACTCTTTTGCCAAGGAAATGAGTTTTTGATTGGTGGTGTCAATTGGTGGATAGTATTGCATCAATCCAGCCATCATTGTGTGGTTGGAAAAGCTACCCTCAAGTTTGGGGAATTGCTCGGTTCCGGCAATTTGACCTTCGGTATACGCTTTCCAAAATGTTCCGCCGGTAACTTCCGTCATTTCTACATTGTAGGAAACCAAGCGTGGGTTGATTGTGCGGATAGTTTGTAGTCCGCTTGCGTCAAGTTTGATGTTGTGTGCCATAGACTTTCTCCTTTTGATTGAAATACGCAAACATTGTAGCACATTTTTGCCAACAAATCAATAGGTGAACAAAAGCAATCGGTGTTTACTTTTGATGGAGTGGCTATCTGCTGTTTGTTTTGCGTAGGCTCGCTCCAATAAATGAAGCGAAAAGCAATTTGATGTGGCACATCGGCCAACTAAAGGATAGCCACAACTTTCCAAAACAAAAAAAGGCAGTCGATGGGCTGCCTTTTTGTATTCCAAAATATTATTGTTTTGATAGTGTGTATTTGCTGTTTTGTGCAACTGCGGTTACACGTTTTGACTTGCCTTGAGTGCGTCCAAAACCATTTGTGCTACAACGTCTGCGGCTGTTTCCATAGAGATGGTTGTTTTCAAGCTCTTGTCACGAGTGGAAACTTCCACAACGCCTTGCTTGATGTTGCGTGGGCTAACGATAACTCTGTATGGTACTCCCAGCAAGTCCGCATCGGAAAACATAAATCCAGCACTTACGTTGCGGTCGTCGTAGATAACTTCAATGCCACGCTTTTGCAGTTCTGCATACAAATTGTCGGCATATGCTCTAACTTCTTCGTTGTCGGCACGCATTGCGCACAGGTGTACTTGCCAAGGAGCAATTGCAATGGGCCAAATTGGACCGTAGTCGTCGTGGTGCACTTCGCAAATGGCAGCCGCCAAACGTCCAACGCCAATGCCGTAGCAACCCATGATTGGGTTTTGTTCGTTGCCGTCAGCATCGGTGTAGGTCATACCCATAGACTTGGTGTATTTTGTGCCCAGTTGGAAGATGTTGCCCACTTCGATACCGCGAGAAATTGTGATACTGTGCTTGCCACAAACAGGACAAATACCACCTTCTTGCACCTTTGCAAAGTCGTGGAACTCGGCTTGTGGAACGTCACGATCCATATCCAAACCTGTCAAGTGGTAATCTGCTTCGTTTGCGCCACAAACAAAGTTGTTTACTCCCTTCAAGCTGTTGTCGTACAAAACAATGCAATCGCTTGAGATGCCAACGGGGCCAATGAAACCAGCAACAAGTGGGCTTTCGTCAGTGATGGTAGCAGGGTGGATGTCAAAACCAAGGTAGTTTGTCATCTTTGTTTCGTTAACTTCCAAGTCGCCACGAATAAACAACACAACAAACTTGTCGTCAGAGTTGCGTTGGTAAACAACAGCCTTGCAACTCTGTTTTTGGTCAGCTTGCAAGAAGTTGCAAACTTCTTCGATGGTGTGTGCGTTTGGTGTGTGAACCTTTGTTAACTCTTGACTTGGCTCGGTGCGAACATACTCAACAATGTTTGGCGCCGCTTCCATATTGGCGCGGTAACCGCACTCTGGGCAGATAACAATGGAGTCTTCGCCAATGTCCGTCAAAAGCATAAACTCGTGGGAGATTTTACCACCCATCATACCGGAGTCGGACGCAACGGAAACAACTTCGGGGATGCCAGCTTTTGCAAAAATGCGTTCGTATGCTTTGTGGCATCTGTCGTAGTATTGTTCCAAATCCGCTTGACTTGTGTGGAAGGAGTAAGCGTCCTTCATTGTAAATTCGCGCACGCGGATAAGACCAGACTTTGGACGTGCTTCGTCACGGAATTTTGTTTGGATTTGGTAAATCATGAAAGGATATTTGTTGTAGCTTTGACCATATTCGCGCACAAGTTGAACGGCTGCCTCTTCGTGGGTCATACCAAGTACAACAGGGCTGCCGTTGCGGTCGTTGAAGCGTACAAGCTCTTTGCCGATACTGTCATATCTGCCGGACTCTTGCCAAATGGATGCAGGCATAACAACAGGGAAGCTTACCTCTTGTCCGTCGATAGCGTCCATTTCCGCACGCATGATGGCCTCAAGCTTGCGAGTAACACGCTTAAGTGGCATAAAGGACGAAAAAATGCCGTTTGCCACGTATTTCATATAGCCACCGCGCACCATCAGCGCATGGCTTTCTACTGTACAATCTGCTGGTTTTTCTTTGAACCTTTCGCCAACAAGTCTTTCCAGTTTCATAGTAGTTCCTCCAATTTTGTATAGTGTAAAAAAAGTTTTGTTAAAATAAAAAACGCCCAAACTGCCTACATTTGCAGTTTAGGGCGAACTGATGTTTTCAAGTCCGTGGTACCACCTAAATTCGGATGTGTTATCCGCGCTTTGGGCGTGAGTTTCCCCACACCAATAACTCTGTCACGGGAGTTGGCCGGCAATGCTTAGTCGAGTTTTCGCACGCAGCTCCAAGATGGGTTGGGTCATTTCTTGCGCAAGGGCTCGCACCAACCGCCCCCTCTCTGTAACGTAGCAAATGCCTACTATTTCTTTTCAAAGCTTTTGTATTCAACTGCGGTCATAATACCACAAAACAAACCCATTGTCAAGATTTTGAGCAGATATTGCGAAATGCGACCTTTTTGTGCAGAAATACGACCTTTAGAAATAAACAAGTAAAAGAAAAGAACACCAAGACAAATTTGGTGTTCTTGTTGTTTAGATGAGAATTTTTATAATCAGTTTGCTCACGCATTGCCCATGCCTTTTACGTCAATACCAAGCTCTGCCATATATTTGGCGATTTTGCTGGTGGATTTGTCCACAAATGTAGGCTCGCCAAACACTTTGTTTAGCCAATCAACACTCATATCCAACCACTTTGCGTAGGATGCGTTCAATACCTGCGAACTGCCGTCAGCGGATGTAGCATTTGCAAGCGAGTAGCCGTGTGGTCCGTGTTGGAAGATGTGTAGTTCGTAGCCAAGTCCCAAATCACTGTAACGCTTTGCCAAGGGCAGTGCACCAAAGGCAGTGAGCATATCTTGTGCCGTAGCAACAATAAACGCAGGTGGGGAGTTTTTGCTCACTTTGGAAACAAGCTCCAATTTTTCCGTATCTTGGTCGGTAACGGTAAGTTTACCCATCAAAAGTTTCAGCATCATGTCCGCACCAGGCACGTTGGGAATGGACGCAGCAGGGTAGCAAAGCACCATTGCATTGGGCTTGTTGCTTGCAAGTGTTCCCGATGCCAAGGCAAGGTGTCCCCCAGCGGAAAATCCGCAAACCAAAATTTTGTTTGGATTGATGTGCCACTCGGTCGCATTTTTGCGGATGTAGCCAATGACCCAGTCAATTTCTTCAAGTGGCGCAAAACCACCTGCCTTTTTGCCTGTGGAGTAGCGTAAAACAAAGGCGTGAATCCCCTTGGATGCGTAAGCAAGGGCAACAGGCTCCGCCTCTCTTGGCGAGCAGTACAAATATCCACCGCCTGGGCAAATGACTATCGCAGGGCGATCTGTTTCTTGCCCAAGAGTAATTTCACAATCAAGGATGTACCCTTCGAGAGTGGCATCTTCGTGATTTGGAACTGTGATGTTGATCATTTTCATAGTAAACGCTCCTTTGTTTTGGCAATAACGTGTTTTGTTTTTTTGCAAGCATTGCGACAATATGCGCAGGCGCAGAGTTGTATTCGTGGCGCATTGCGCACTTTGTAATTGTGCTCACAGTATAGCACATTTCAACAACCACTTCAATATTTTTTACAAAATCTGCAAAACAAAAAAACAACAAGTTTTGATAGGCGGGTTCACTGGAGGCACAAACATCCAATTCAGCAACTTACGCAACCCACAGTTGTACAAAAAATAAAAAGCACCAGGGCAATCCTGATGCTTTGATTGATAGATATGCAAAAATGTTGCAATTTTTACAGCTTGTGTTAGTTGATGTTCTTGGGTCTGCGGATCATCTTTATCAAATTGGCAATAGATACGCCTACAGCAATCAAAATGAATAGGCCGTTCAATGCAAGTTCTTCAATGAACAGTTCTTTGAATTCAACAGAGTTTTCCAAACAGTAAGAGAGTGCCTCAAAACCGCTAAGGGATATGCCAGCCTCTTCCAACAAAAGACTACCGTAGCCAACGTACACCAAAAGGATGGCTCCCAAGATGCACACAACTGTCACAAGAAAGCTCATTATGATCATCACGTGATTGGGTTTTCCGCCAAACTTTTTGTACAAAAATACCCCAAGGAAGATGGATACAAGTGGTGCAAACGAAGTGACATAGCCCAACAAACTGCAAACAAACGCAATAATAACGCCCACAACGGCACCGATTGCGATGCCTGCAAAACCTTTCAAGTAGTTGTTTGGTGCGTTTTGGAAATCCTCGTTGTACTTGTCGATACTGCTGTTTACTGTTGCAATTGCCATGTTGGACAAGCGAACTTTAACATTGGCATCTGGCAATGTTGTCAGTCTACACAAATTTTCGTCAATGAGCTCGCCAGATTGTGGACAGATGTCCGCTTTGGGTGCACCAAGCACTTCAAGTATGCTCAAAATTGCAGGCAGAACTTGTGCAAATTTCTTTTCGAAGGCTTTTGCCGTCATCGAGCCGATTTTTATCATAACGCCAAAGTCAAATGTGCCCGCTTGCACAAGCTGGAGCTTGCGTTGATTCATCATCACAACAAATTCGTTCTTTTGTGATTGAGTCAAAAATGTCGAAAAGGTAAAAACTGGACCAGTATCCATTGCATTGTTAAAAACGTTCACTTCGTAGCCATCAATGTGACCATAGCCAGAATTTTTGTCAAACGTAAAGTTATAGTTAGACAAAGCGTTGACAATGTGTTTATTCATAATAATCTCCCCCTTTGTATGATACGATTATATCACAGTAGTATCAAATTGACAAGACATTTTGCGCGATTTAGACAGTCAACTCTGCTTTGGTTAGTGCAACTACAGTAAATGTTGGTTTGCTGATGGCAAATTTCGATTAGGATTACGTTATCAATTAGCTAAAGCCATACTGATAGAACAAAAAGTCAAGTTGCTTGCTTGTCGCGTTCTTTTTTGCTTTTTCTCTTGAAAGTACATTTCCGCTGTGGTATAATTAAGCCATCACAATGATAACCAGGCTTGCAAGCAAGAGATGGTTGGTCGGCTATCAGGCTGTTTGCCGTAAAAAAGCGCCACAAAACTTACTACACAGCTTTCACTAAAAGGAGTACATTATGAGCAGAACTTCTTCATTGCCCAAATATTTGCGTGTGCTGATAATCATTGGCATTGTACTTGCGGTAATTGGATTGATTATTGGGGCACTTTGCATCAATGTTAGCGTGTTCCGCAAGAACTACTATGCCGAACTTCCCGATAAGGTGGACCCATTGAACGAAACAGGTATCCAGCCTTTGCGCGCCGTTGGCCGTGGCATCTACGACAAGCACGGCAATCGTGTTGCCTTGAACGGCATCAACTTTGGCAACTGGTTTTTACAAGAGGGTTGGATGTCCGTCAATAGCATTGGCCCATCGTTGGACAAAAATGGCAACTATGTAAAAATCAACGAAGACGGCATTGTGGAAGAGTACGAAGAAACCTTCCACGACGAAGTTATGCAGTTGATGTACGCAAACCCCAACCTTACTGCCGCACAAGTGGAGGAACTTTGGGAGTTGTACCATGACGAATTTATCAAGGAAGTTGACTTTGCCAACGTCAAAGCGATGGGTTTGAACACAATTCGTTTGCCGGTATCCTACCGCAACTTTATGGAAGGTGAGGACGACGCGCTTACCATGCGCACCGATGCATTTGAGCGTTTGGACTGGGCATTGGAAATGTGTAAAAAGTACGGACTGTATGCCATCATAGATATGCACGCTGTTGTTGGCGGTCAAAGTGGCTACGAGCACAGTAGCACAAGAGACATCGACTTTTGGACAAACGAAGTATACCAACAAGAAATGTGCGACCTGTGGAAGGAAATTGCTCGTCACTACGTAGAAGATAGAGCTGACCTTTTTGAAACAATCGCCGCCTACGACCTGGTAAATGAGCCGGTTGACCGCAACACACCTGCCACCACTCGCAAACAAGCAAAAGTTATGGACAAGATGTACCAAGCTATTCGTCAAGTAGACAAACTGCACATGATAAGCATCGAGTTTTGCTGGTTTTTCAACGTGTTCCCTGACCCTGACACATACGGCTGGGAAAATGTACTGTATCAAATCCACCTGTACAACTGGGTGCACGATGTCATTCCCAACGATTTTTTCTACTGGGCACAAGACCTCGTTCACAGCTTTGCACAATACGATGTGCCTTACTTAATTGGCGAATTCAACCTGTTCAATGACGAAGATGAGTGGGTCAAGTGGCTGGACGAGTACGACGCGCGCGGTTGGAACTGGACCATCTGGAACTACAAGGTAGCGTCCGTTGGTTGGTGGGACAACAGCTGGGGATTGTACGTTTACCGCATGAATCTTCAAAACGAACAACTCAAGGTAAACCTTGGCACAGCCACCTACGACCAAATTTATTCCGAGTGGCAAAAAGTAGGCACCGACAAGGGCTACTACAAACTTTACGAAGACGGCATATTGTACAAGGTACTCAAGTACAGATTGGAACGGGATAAATAACAAACATAACAACAAACAAAGCAATATTTTTCAGCCTTAAAAACACTACCACAATAGCGAAAACCGCATCAACTACCATTTCACTATTACTTATTACCTACAAAAAAGTCCTCGGAACAGGTCCGAGGATTTTTTATTGCGTTCTCCTTTCACAGCGAACGAAGTTCGCGTGGGGCAGGATGTAATCCTGACTCCGCAGAATTTTTGCAAATAAAAAACACCAAGCCGTTCACTTGGTGTTAGTAATGGTTGAGCAAGTCGTACGCAAAATGAACCGCAAGAAGGTGCATGACATTCCCGCCCCAAAGATTGAATTAGTGAGGTTTGTGTATCCCGCCCAAATTAAGTTATTGAATCATTGGTAAAATCTTTTTGACAAATCTGTTCAGATAACTTCTTTCTCTATATTCAAGTTTTTTGCAAGCGCATATTAACATAATGATATCACAGTATTAATAACTTGTCGAGCTTTGCATATTTTTTGATTAACCACCCTTGGCTTATGCTCTTAATTACTGGTACTTCTTGATAACGCAACGCAATACTACAGAGGAGAGGATGTTCAGGCTTTTTGAGAATAATTACGATGAAATTTATTTGTATGTTTCGGCAAAATCAATCAGATTGAACAACAGCAAAAACAATTTTATGCAATCCTTTTTGCGAACTCTTTTACTCGTCATTCCGTGATCCAAATAGTTGCGATTTACTATGGGACAGTCTTTTGTAAAGTTAGTGGTATTATCAAACAAGACAAACATACACTTAAACAGATTAATCTTATTAAGAGATGTAAATAGCTTTTTTGTTAGCTTATGAGTTTTTTCTAAATCCTCTTTATATAGGCGAATTGCGCCAATGCCCGTCTGGAGCTGTGTTGATTTTTCTTGCCTTCTGATCAAGATAGAATCTATCAAAGAAAACAGAATCATTGCTGATGCTTTATAATATTTGCTTTTATAACATGCGATTGCTTCTTTCAAATCGCTCTTTCTTTTGCATCTTTGCAATAACATCTCGAACAAATCTTCCATGGATTTGTTATTACAATATTGCAATGCAATTTTGTCAGCTTCCTGTAGGTTTTGAGGAATTGTATCAAACATACAATCATTGGCAAATGGGTTGCTTGTCCATCCGTATTCGCCCCATTTCTTATAACTGCGCTCTAATTCCCCTTTTCTTTCTTCCGATATGGTCGGAATATGTATTGATTTTACTATGTCGGATAAATAATTTGAAATTGAGAGCAGACTATCCGTGATATCTTTTAGAAATGCGCTATAATCAAAACCGCCCAACGCTTCTTTAATGCCTGACAACATCACTTTGCCTAACTGAGATATCGCGGGCAAAGAATCATCCATAAACTGCCGTTTTAGTTCGTTTGCGGCTTCTCCCAATTCGGATAATTCCATACTCAAGTTCGCCGCCAACGATGGTTCGATTATGCACCAAAATCTTTCATACTGATCAGTTATGAGACTTTCGTTATACTTTTCTCTCAAAAAATCATTCTCGCGTATAAATGCATCAATATAATCTTGAAAGATACTGTCATCAATTTTTGACAATTTTTCTATGCTTGGAGCACAACCATCCTTGCTGTTTCCGTTATCTATAAGCCAGTGCAGAAACTTTTCTTTATATGTTAAGCCCGATACCCCCTCTATCAGTTGATAACTATCGTATATACCCGCAAGGAAAACGCGAGGTAGCCTAAAGATGCGATCACAAACAATTAGTTCAAATGGATTGTTTTTGTCGCATTTCGTAATTTCTTTATCTTTCATAGTATTCTTAAATATGTTTTGCTACTCCATTGGCTTAATAACCGATTCGATGAAGGATATCTCTTCTTCGGTAAGGTTGTACTTTTTGTAGAGTTGTTGGTCGATTTCAGAAATAGTTTTATTCCAATCAATATCGGAATTTTTTGTAAAGTCTTGAAGTGGAATATTTGCCCATGTTTCTTTGTGAGCATGATGAGTAGCCTTTAATGTTCCCAATAAAAGTCTTGCAAACTTTGTTTTGATATAACGCAATATCGCTTCAGCAGAGTTTTTATTACTAAACGCACCTATACCAATAAATGATTGTGTAAATCCCTCGTTGGGAGCGGCAACATACGGAGAAGATAAAACTTCTCCAAGTGCCCCAGTTCCATTAGCTTCCGGGAGCACAACTTTATAAAGCGGAATAGTTTTATTTTCTTCTATATATTTCAAATCGATAAACCTGTAAACGCGTTTATTATTTATTAAACCCAAAACACATAATTGATTGTTAGATGTTTGTTCTTCCGTAAAAACATCCAATTGGTCAAAGATGCGAGTTGTTAATCTTTTTTCAGTTCCTTTACTCCCAATTAATTTTTTATATTGAGGATAATCTTCATATAGTTTCCCTAGATTAAATTTGTTTTGTAAATGTATAATAGAGGTTAAAGATTCGAAATTTTCTTCAGATAAAACTTTTGACAGAATAGATCGTATAGTATCATTCTCTACAAAAAATTTAATTGCCCCACATTTTATAGCCTTATTTCGATAGGTTACTACAACGCCACCTTTAATATCAGTTCCTAAAAAGATTTTAGTAGCATCTTTCTGATAATAATGTGTGCTCACATATTCGTCGTTAAGCATTTTGCGATTCCAGTGCTTGGGAGTTTTTCCCGCATTAAACAAAAATTTTGCGGGAGTAATAAAGCAAGCTTTTTCTGCAATCGCATAACCGATATTTAAGAATTTATGGTAAATTGGGTTATCGCTTGTATCAATGGTTGTTTCTTGATAAGGGGGATTACCAACAACTGCTTCAAATTTTAACATTTCCTTTTCTCCTTCAATAAGGGCGTCAGTAAGTTTAATCGTTTCAAAAGGTTTGTTTTGCGTTAATAACGCTTTGATTTTATTGCAACCCACTTCGTCGTCAATCTCAATTTCTAGCATATCCGTTGCAATAAATTCTCCTGCTATGTTAGCAATATTTAGCCCCAGCATCTCATAAAGTTTTCGAGTTAGTTCGTAGCAAATAGAAGATTTGGGTATGGTGTAGATAGCATTGGCAACAAAATCTTTTTCAAGACCAAGTTCAGTCATGCGTTTATATAATGCAACGGCGAATTCGCCTGCAGTGCCCGCTACATCCAAAATCTTTCCGTTTGTGGTCGGGAGCGATTTGATAAACTCTTCGGGAAGAAGATTTATCATATCGTCGCAAATGTTGGATGGGGTTATTACGATAGCATCGCCAAGTTTACCGAATTTGTTAACTGCAATGTTTGCTCTTTCGGCAGGAGCAAGGTCGGTTGCTCTTGAAAGGCTATTTAAGTCTTGAATCTTATAATCCAAATCGCTTAACACGAATTTGTTCGTTTTTTGATTTAAGAGCGTTAATATCTGCTTGCTTAAGCCGAGATTTTTAGCGATTCGTCTGTTGTCTTTCGCCTCCATCTTTGCGATTATATCGGAAAGAGAGATCACTGTGTCTTTTGTGATAAATGCAAAGAGCAAAATTCTCGTATAATAACTTTGAACTTTTTTCGTTAAGCTGAGCTCTTGCTTGCGCTTATCGTCGATAACAGTAGGCGTTGTATCGGTTGACAGAGTAGTGTCCTCGCCATCGTTCGATGGCGTTTCGGGAATGTCAAGTTCACTGCCATCATCCTCATTTTCGCTATCGTGAGCGGAAACAGCTAAGCCCGATTTAGAGCCGATTTCGTTCTCAAGTTCAATTACGGCACGTATTGTACTATCTTCAAGAATGCTTAAATCTACGGGAATTTCAAGGGCCTCGTCTTTTATTCCCTTATTCTTTTGATAGTTGCTAACCTTCTCCATAATATCTGTTGCTATAACGCGTTCAATTTTGTTCTTATTGATGGTAATGATTGGCGATATTTCAAGTTCTCGTCTTATACGCCTTTCAAGTTCTGTATTACCGCCAACATCAATGTTAACATTATAGATTTTGGCTTTCTTTTCCTGCATAACAAACATTCTGTTCGGGTTAAAGTCCACAAGCAGAGTTTGAGGTTTCATATTTATTTTAATGGTTTTTCCCGTAGTTTCGTCCTTAAATGTCTTAACGTAAGGGTTTTGCAAACGGAAAATGGCTTGGTCGTATTCTTGTGGAGAGGCGGTATCTTTGAAATAAAGCATGGTATCCCATTCGGGAACTGTGCTACCCGTAAGCATACGGTTGACGGTTAAAGTAATTGTCTTTTTGCCGTCCTCTTCGTACTTTTTGATAGCCTTTTTAATGTCCTCAGGCTTTTTGTATGTGTTGGGATTGTCCACACCAGAAATATTTATAATTTCGTAATCGCTTAAATTACGGAATTTGCCCTTATTTGTTCTAATAAGTTCTTCTAGCGCATCGCAAGAAGCGCAATACGGCAAAACGACTACGATATGACGACACATTTTGCCCTCTTTCAGTTTGTCGTAGTCAAGAAATCCTAAAAGCTCGTCATCTGACTTGCTTCCGTCAATAACTTCTAAAAGGTCTAGAATTTCTTGTTCATAAACAAACTTTTTATGCAAGCCATCGTTGGATCGGTCTATGGATTGTGGTTTAAAAAGTGCAGAAAACGCATAAGTCGCACCCGCTTTTCTTAGTTCTTCTAAACGTTTGCGAGAAGACTCATTAGGATGAAACGCAAAGCGAACCATTTGAGGAAAACCAAAATACGGATTGTCCCACTCTCGATAATCGTCATCTAAAATATGCTTTTTATCCCAAGCTTGCTGTTCGTCAACTATATCCGTGAATTGATAGAAGGCAATAATGTCTTCTTTTTGGAACTCGCTACCCATTAAGATGCGATAAGGAGTTCCAGATAAGTGAATGGTAATTTTTGTTTTTAGGGCTTTGATGATTTCATTAGCTTCGTTAACCTCAACAAAATCATCTGTATCTTTTTTGTTTTTTATGTCGGCTATGTAATTTTGGGAGGACTTAAGCACTTCTCCATATTTTTCCGCACGTGCTCCGAAGTGAGTTTCATCTACGAGAAGAAGGTCAATATCTCTACCAAATACTTCTTGGTGCTTATCCTTAATTCGTTTGCCTTGTAAATCTTGTAACGTTAGGAAAATAACAACTTTTTTGTCCGAATCCAATCTTTCTGTAATAGCGTGATTATTTTTCTTTAAGTTATCTGCAGTTACAAACTCATATCCGTCAAACCTAACGTGACTTTCAACTGTCTTTTTCCACTCTAATAATACATCTGCCTTGGCTGAGACTACAACGACAAGCCTTGCCTTCATTTCTACAGCACAACACATAGCGGTAAAAGATTTACCAAAGCGCATCACCGCATACATAAGTAAATTCTTGCGGCCACTATCTATTGCTTTACGAAAAGCTGATACGGTATCTTTCTGGATTTGGCGCAAATCGTAGGTTTCCACGCGAGGGAAGACAGTTAATTCTGGTCTCAGCGTTTCTAAACTATAAAATTGATATTTCTGTGTCTGATACTGGTAATCTCTCTGGATATCTGCCATTGCCTCTTGAATGTCGTTGACAGATGCCCCCTTAAAGAACTCTCTTGAGTAGTGTATACCCATTGGCAAGTCAGAAGCGAGGAGTCGTGTTCTAGATTTTTCGGTTTCTAAAAATTGGTGAACTGAAAAATCACGAAAATATACGTTTCCAATTTTCGCTTCGCCTTCGAACTGTTTCTTAAGGTTAGGATAATGCCCTTCCCATTCCTTCAATCTAACGGCTACAGGACGATATGTGTCCCCGACTTTTAAATAATTAGGGATAGTGTTTGTTGTGAACGCATAAATATGAGGTTCGACGCGACCCACTATGATTTCGTCAAGAAGTGTTTTGTCTATCATATCAAACTCCTTACTGTAATTACGATTTTATGAGACTAACAAACTTTATCTTTTTATTTGCTTCCCAATCCATAATGTAGCAATAAATGCCGTTGTGCTTTTTGATTTTATTTTTTGCGCAACCCTCGCACTCTATTGTAATTGGGCTTAATTTTTCGCCCAAAATATCAAATTCATAAGAACTCTCTAGTCTTTTAGTACAACTATTTGGCACAACAAACTTAAGCCCATCCATTTGCCAAACATTCCAAGAAATAATAGTTGCAACTTCTGTCAAAAGTTCAACTGGTGGCATAGTTGAGTATCTTGCAACGTGGTTATCTATGAAAGTAAATAGCAAATTCTCCCTTGCAAGCAACACATTGTCACCTTGCCAATCATAGGCATAAACACTCTTAAATGCCCACAATGTCCATTCAAGCCACTCATCATCAGTTGCTGCATTTTCGTTGACAACTCTTAATTTTCTATCAAGGAGACCAATTCTATCTGATAATGGAATAATCTCTCCAGAAACAGTATCGTATCTGCTGACTACGTATGGGGCCTCTCCGCAAGTAATCTCTAGACGAGTGGACCTGACATAGTCTTGCCAAGTTCTGCCATCGCATGTAGGAAATGGAATTTTTTCCGTTGTTGTAGTCCAAGAGTTTTCGCCCTCAATATTAAATACGCCAGTTATACCAAACCAAGCATCATCTATAAGATTATTTTGTGCGTTACAAATCCAAGATGGAGTAAATACCTCCGCCTTATCCTTGGTTCTTTTCAGAACTTCTTCCTTGGATTTTTCTGTTCTGGGTTTAATTACTTGACCACGCTTGCCAGTAATGGCTTCGGTTGTGATATAGTCCGTTGACTTATAACCTTTACGAATATAGGTATCCGTTGCCCACATAATGTTTTTCTTAGTGGTCCTATCGACTAGCAGAACCTGTAAAAGTTCTAAACTAAGGTCTTTTATATAATTTTCTTTTATATCAACTTGATTATTCAATGTAAAGTCCTCGATTTCTTATTTCAACAACCACAGTGCAAGGTCTACGATTTTAATTCCTTCGTAGGAATATTCGTCATGTTTTGTGTTTGCAATGATCATTTTTGGATGAGCATCGGCAATTTTCAACAATGGCTCGTATTCGCGCTTGAATGTGTCGGGATTGTCAATATTGTCACTTACTTGGATGTAAATTTGTTCGCTACCACGTTTTGCAACAAAGTCAACCTCTTTTTGATAAAGTTTGCCAACATAAATCTCATATCCGCGACGCATGAGCTCCAAACAAACAATATTTTCGTAAATTCTACCATAGTCCATGTTTCTACTGCCCAACAATGCGTACCTAAAACCAACGTCACTTAGGTAGTATTTGTCGGATGTGTCAAGATACTTCTTGCCCTTGATATCGTAACGCTTAACATCATAGAACATGTAAGCGTTGCACAAATATTTTACATACTTGCCAATGGTAACATGGTTTGTTGTTATCTTGTTTGATGTAAGAGTGTCGCTTACTTTGTTTGGCGAAGTTAAGTTGCTGATGTTGTCCATCAAAAACTCGGATAGATGGTCCAAAACGTACGTGTCTGGCAATTTGTATTTGGTTACTAAATCTCGGTTCACAATAGTGTTGTAGACTTCGCTTATATATTTAACCCTATCTTGTTCGTTTTTGTACACATAGGAGCCGGCCAATCCACCTTTGATGGTGTATTGTTTGAAGAGTTCGTCAATGTTACTTTCTTCGCTGTAGTAGCGAGCAAATTCCTTAAAGCTAAATGGAAGAACATGGATTTCGATATATCTACCAGTAAACAAAGTGGCCAAATCATTGCTAAGAAGAAAAGCATTGGAGCCAGTTATATAGATATCGTACTTTCCGCTTGTATAAAGACTATTAATCGCTTTTTCAAAGTTTTCACAAAGCTGAACTTCGTCAATAAACAAATAATTGTTCTTTCCCGTCACATAGCAGGACTCAACATAGTCATGCAATTTGTGATACTCCATTATTTCTTCATACTTAAGATTGAAAAAGTCCACAAAAATGATGTTCGCAGATTTATCATTTACTTTCAAATAATTGATATAGGACTCCATCAATTTTGATTTACCAGAACGTCTAATGCCAGTTATTATTTTGATATCTGGTGTACCCTTTAAATCTATCAATCTGTTTAAATAATCTGTTCTTTCAATAACTTTCATAAGCCCAGCTCCACTTTCGAAACTTTAAAATTTTTCATTTTTTGAAATCGATAATATTATATATCACAAATTTATTGTTGTCAATATGTTGTGTCAAAAAATATTCTTTACAAGATTTTAATTATTCATTTTGAGCATATAAGTTTTCATGCAAATTTATCTTAAAACCATCATGAATATTAGATATTTATAGTGGTTAAAATGAGTCAAAAATTAGCTGTATTTTGGATGCCAAATTTTCCCTCAAAATTGTTCCAAAATTCCCATTTGAGAGTTAGACGTGCCTTATATATATACAAGTGGCGCCGCTTCGCGTCGCCAATACAAGGCACGCCAAACAAGAAAAAAAAGCGGAAAAAATAGTGCAAATAATGATGGGCGGCGATGTCGACGCTGAACCGCTTTTTCGACATCTTCGCCTTTTCCCATCACATGCTTTTTCACTACACATTTTGCCGTTGCTTTATTCTTTTTTCTTGGTTTGTTTGTGCTTTACCTTGTACTCTTGGCGAACACAACTCTACGAATAAATGTGGCTACGTTATTTCCTCATTTGCATAATCTACCCAAACACTTTACATTGCCCATCCCCTGCCTAATTGGTACGGGGATTTTTGCTTTTTCTGCGAACAAAATAACTAGTATTTTTTATAAAAGGGCTACGATTCCGCCATTTCTCGTGGCTATTAAGTAGAGGCAAAAATTTCCTGACACATTTTCTTGAACATGCAAAATTAGCATGATACAATATTGGCGAATCATAGTGGATTCAAATAGCCACGAGGTGGAGCATCTTGACATGCTGTAGTTTTAATCTAAAATTTCAGCATTGGCCCGTCAACTTTCGCCCATTCCTGTGGCTATAAATTAGAGAAAAGGTGTCTTTTCTACTTTTATCCGCGAACAAAGCAACTTTTATTTTTTTATTGCAAAAAGGGGCTTACTTTTTGCCGTTTTCGTGAGTTATAAGTAGAGGGATATTTTTTTCTCGCAACACAATTTCATACTTAAGGAGAATTATTAGATAGTTCTTTTGTATTCGAAGTGACAAGCCTAGTTAATAGATAGCGTAAATGCACAAGCCCGTAAGCCGAGGGTTGTATCGGTCGGTTGCACTTAAAAAGAAGCGTAATACATAGTATTGGGCTTTCTTTTGGTGCTCCTTTTTATGAAAAATATCTAAAAAAGGAGGTAAACACCATGAAAAAGCAACCAAAACTAGAACTTGTGACCATTGGCAGTCCAAGCATTTCGGCCTTGCCCGAAACGGAGCAAAAGCATTTTTACATGACATTGCTCGCACAAATTTTGAAGCTTTACAAAGAGAGAAAGCAAAAGGAAAACTAGTGTGCACCAAAGTGTGTATATCTACGGCAGACAGTCAAAGTAAAGATAGGGAATAGTAAAAGAAAGATTAGATAAGACAAGAAGAACGCAATACAGATTTGCGAAAACAAAAAAATAAATAGAAAAACAAAGTTTTACTGCCGTTTAATTAACTGCAAAGGCGAAACAACCAACAATTTATCTTTCGCCTTTGTCGGAGCGTAAACGGAACGTCTCTTTTCTGCAAGGGTAAAGTGAATTGCTTTAGTGCAACCCTTGCATAAAAGGCATTAAGAAAACAAATATAACACAACATAAGCCGTTTCGTTTTGATCGCTCCTGTCGAAAGACAAATCTAAAAATAATTAAAAGGAGTAATTAAAATGAAAAAACAATTTAAAACAGCGGTTATATACGCTAGATATTCTAGTGATAACCAAACCGAGCAAAGCATCGAAGGTCAACTTCATGTTTGCGAGGACTATGCAAAAGGCAACAACATAGTAATTTTAGATACCTACATCGATAGAGCTATGAGTGGCACCAACGACAATCGTCCCGCTTTCCAAAAAATGATTGCAGATAGCAAAAAGAAAGAATGGGACTACATACTGGTTTACAAATTTGACAGATTCTCACGCAACAAGTATGAAACAGCAAAACACAAAGCAACATTGAAAGAAAACAACGTTTTGTTAGTGTCCGCTACCGAATACCTACCAGAAACTCCGGAAAGAATAATTATGGAGTCCCTCTTTGAGGGTTATGCAGAATACTACTCTGCAGAACTCTCACAAAAGGTAAAACGTGGCATGTGTGAAACACGACTTAAAGGCAACTTTACAGGCGGCTACTTGATTTATGGCTACAAAATAGAAAACAAAAAAGTTGTCATCGATGAAGACAAGGCCGAAGTGGTTCGATTCATTTACAACCAATATGCAGTAGGTACGTATGTAAAAGACATAATTGCAGAATTAACAGCTAAAGGTGTTCTCAATAGGGGCAAGCCCTTTGCAAGAAACACCGTTTACAGCATACTAAAAAACGAAAAGTATTCGGGCATATACAGATTTGAAGACCAAGTTTTTGATAACATTTTCCCACAAATTGTGCCAACAGAGACTTTTCAAGCAGTAAGACGTAAAGTGGAAAGCAATCGCTATGGCAAGAGTAGTACAACAACAGTATATCTACTGCGACACAAATTGAAATGTGGCTACTGTGGCAGTAGCATCGCATCCGAAGGCGGTACAAGTCGTAATGGCGAAGTGAAAAGATACTACAAATGTATGGGCCGAAGACATGGCAATGGTTGCAAGAAATCTATGCTCCGAAAAGAGTTTTTGGAAGAATTTGTAGTTAATGCAATAGTGACGCTACTAACCGACAAACGACAAATGGATGAAATTGTTAGTGAACTACTCAAACAACAAGATATTCATTCCAAAGAAAATGCAACATTGAATTTGCTTGTACGAGAAAAACGTCAATGTGAAACTGCATTAGAAAACATTATGCGTGCGGTTGAAAAGGGCATTATTAACAACACAACAGGCAAGCGCATGAAAGAGTTGGAGTCAAAACTGGAAGAACTAGAAAAGAAGTTGCTCGTAGAAAAGAGTAAGGTATCCGTAAAACTTACCGAAAAAGACATCACAGAATTCTTTGTGCAAGCGCTCAAACTTGAGCCCAAATTACTAATTAGCTACCTTGTAAAAGAAGTGCGTCTATTTGACGACAAAGTAGAGATACAATTCAATACCCCAATAAATAAAAGTCCTGACGACAGTCAGGGCTTTTTGTTTTATACAGGTTTTAGAAAAATGCCATACACAATTATTAACAAACCACAACCAAAATTGAAGTCAGTAAAGGTAGAAATTTACATATAAAAAACGTGGCTATTTATTCCACGTCCCTCTTGACAACGAGCCTCTGCAAGTATGTTGTTAAGGCGTAAAGAAACGCGCCAAACAGCCCACTTGCATGGGCTTTTTTGTTGCCTTTTCGGCAGATAGCCTAACACACTTGCTCTCATTGTCAAGAGGCTTTCGACGGCATAAACGCCACTATAAGCAAAATTCAAATGCGGTTGAGCAAGTCTTCGAGATGGTAGTTTTTTGTCTTTTGTGGCAAAAGAAAAAGTCCTCAAATGAGAGCGTGAAGACAAAAAAATAACCTAACCCGAAGTTGGTTCGGATTAGGTTTGTAATGGTTGCGGGGGCAGGATTTGAACCATACGACCTTCGGGTTATGAGCCCGATGAGCTACCAGACTGCTCTACCCCGCGATAAGGCACTTTCGTGCAAATTGCATCACTGTTTTGATGCTTGTATATGATACATCATACGTTGCCTTTTGTCAAGGGTTTTTAGCCCACAAATGGGTAATTTTTGTGCAAAAATTGCCTACTTTTAGTAAAATTTGGCTTATTCGTTTGTTTGCGTGCGCATTTTTGAGCAGGCCAACAACAAAACTCTGTATTTGCAAGCAGTACATTGGACGCTGAAAAATGTCAAAAGTGGAAAAATGCTGTTGTTTAGAAAAATCATCGGGGCAAAAGTTCTTTGTTGGGCAGTGGGAGGTGTCCGTCAGTTTGCTGGCGTTGCAGTTGCTTTTTTGTTATCAAAAACTATCCCCAAAAAACAAAAATAGGGCAAAAATTTTTCCAAAAAAGTTACCGCTATTTTGTTGACAACATCAAACGCCTTTGGTATAATAAGTAGGCTTATGACAGTAGCAAGGGTTTTACGACCTCGGTATGTAAGCGATGTGGCGGCGTAGCTTAGATGGTTATAGCGGCCGGTTCATACCCGGCAGGTCGTTGGTTCGAATCCGACCGCCGCTACCAAAACAATGGCTCCTTGGTCAAGCGGTCAAGACATCGCCCTTTCACGGCGGTAACAGGGGTTCGATTCCCCTAGGAGTCACCATATGGGGAGTTAGCTCAGTTGGGAGAGCATCTGCCTTACAAGCAGAGGGTCACAGGTTCGAGCCCTGTACTCCCCACCATACAGTGTCTATAACGGACTTCGTTATAGACGCTTTTTTATCTCCGTTTTACGGAGATTTTTTTATTTTAGCCGATAGTATGCGGTAAATGCTAATTAAAGCGAACAGTAGGGCTATTTCTATCACATAAATATGTTTTTTCGCAAGTGATTCAAGTGCCTTATACAACCATTTTTACGAGCATGTCTATGTACTCTTATTTCAATTGACTGCCCATGTATACTTGCATTTTTACCTTTTGTTGTAAAAGGAAAAGCCCTGACTATGTAAAATGCACCCCAAAAGTGTCTAACTTTTGGGGTGCATTTCAACTGCGTTGGTATTTCTTTGTTTTGCGACAAAGTCGTTTTGTATGTATTGTTTACTTGGCTAATATGTAGTTCGGTTGTGAATAAGGTTACTTTGCAAGTATTGTCCTTTGCAAACTTGGTTCAGCTTGCGAGTGTTTTTTATCAGTACTCGCTGATGTTTCCCACCTTTACTTCAAAGTTGACACCAGACCAACCTTTGTGCTTTTGTCTGATGCGACCAATCAAGCTCTTGCCTTCGCGGAAAAGGTCGTTCATAACTTCCTTTTGGAAACTTTGCGCATCGCTAATCATCATGTTGTATTCACTTTGTGTTTCGGCAGAGCAACCAGTGGTGTCAATGGTGAAGTCCACTGTAAAGTAGGCATCGTCGCCGTAGTGAGAAAATGTTACGTAACTGCTGATGGAGCAGTCAAATGGCAGGTTTCTGCTACGAGAGTTGTCGCTTGCAATGTCGTCCATGTAGTAGTCCAGTTGGCTGTTGCCTTCGTATTCGTCATCGCTGGAGCCACCGCTGTAAGAGCTTCCGCTGTAGGAACTGCTACTTGAACTGCCGTAACTGCGACCGTAACTGCGACCGGAACTACGTCCCGAGCTGTAACTGCCGTTGTAGTCGTCGTCGCTGTCGGGGATGGGCGCGCCAATGCTTGCCATGATCCAACCATGCTCTTTGTAGAACTTGAACAGTGGAACAATTCCCAAAATTGTAACAACAATCATTGCTATCATCAAAGGAAGTGAGCCAAAGATGGAAAGCAGTTGAATCACAAAACCAATTACTCCGCCAATCAGTGCGCCACCAAGTGGCAAAACGGGAATCAAACCACGAGGCGCATCGTAGTAGTCTACAAGTGTTGCCAACCAAAGTGTTGCAACCGTCATAGGCATTGCGCCACAAATAATGATTCGTTCCAAAATGTTGTAGCTGTAGTACTCACCAATGTGTGTGAGCAAGTCTTGGATGGAGTGGATATCTTGTGGTTGTGGGAACAGGTCTTGGTAGGATGCTGCAAATGCGCAAAACATTGCAAATATCACGCTCAGCCAGAACAAGACGCGTCCAAAACCGCCCAAAAATTCCAACAAATCCCCAAACACGCAAAAGGCAAACCCCACGGCAATTGCACCGAAAAGCCCTGCACATTGTTGACCGTCAGCACTTGCAAACCCAACCAATACGCCAATAACAACGACGTTCAAAATCAATCTAAGAATTTTCATACTTCCCCCTCAAAAAAAATCTCAAAAATTTATCTACGGCTTAAAGAATAACTTACAATGGCAACAGTACTACAGTGTCCTCTGTTTACCGACGGCTGAGTACCCTGCGTACCCAAGCGATGCACTCTTATATAGTATACTGATTGCTACGCAATAGATTATGAATATGTTATACCATATTACGCGCGCATTGTCAATTACGCAAAGCAAAAAAGGGCGTTCAAATGCGAGAGGTATTTTGCCATTTGCATTACCCATCTCTCATCTTACCTATTGACAACTTTGCAATCTGCTTGTATAATTGTATCAATAAAACTATTTCAAGGAGGCTTACACCTATGCCAATCCCAACCCCTCACATCTCTGCAAAATTGGGTGATTTCGCTCCAACCGTACTTATGCCAGGCGATCCACTTCGCGCAAAGTTTATTGCGGAAACATATCTAACTGACGCTAAACTTGTAAACAACGTTCGTGGCGTACAAGGTTACACAGGTTTGTACAACGGCAAGCCTATTTCCGTTATGGCAAGCGGTATGGGTATCCCATCCATCGGTATTTACAGCTACGAGCTGTTCAACTTCTACGGTGTAGAAAACATCATCCGTATCGGCTCTGCTGGTGCAATTCACCCTGATCTCAAAGTTCGCAACCTTGTTTTCGGTCAAGGCGCTTGCACAAACTCCAACTACGCACACCAATTTGGTATGCCTGGTACGATCGCACCAATCTGCTCTTTTGACCTTTTGCAAAAGGCTGTTGCTCAAGCGGAAAAAATGGGCGTAACCTACAAAGTAGGCAACATCTTGGCAAGCGACACCTTCTACGATGACGGCGCTGGTAGCAAAGTTTGGGGCAAAATGGGCGTTTTGGCAGTAGAAATGGAGTCTGCAGCACTCTATCTCAATGCAGCTCGCGCAGGCAAAAAAGCTCTTTGCATTTGCACAATCTCCGACCACCTTCTTACAGGCGAAGAACTCTCTTCCGAAGAACGTCAAAACTCCTTCCACGAGATGATGCAACTTGCATTGGAAATTGGCACACAAGAGTAGTGCGCTTTGCGCGGTGCAACATCCCAAGCCAAAGAGAAACTTGCCCAAAAGGTTTTTTGCAATCAAGTAAAGTAAAAAAACGGTATATGTCAAACAAAATGGGACGCAAAATAACGTCCCATTTTGTTTGCAAAAAACTTTCTTTGCCTATTGTAATTTGTCGAACAATTTGGTATACTATAAGTAATAGTTGGCGAAACGCGCGTTTCAATAACAAAAAATTGTGGAGAAAGGACCTATGAAACTCACACAACTCAAGTATTTTTTGACGGTTTGCAAGTATGGCAGTTTTTCCAGCGCATCCAAGGCGTTGTTTGTATCGCAGCCGGCAATTTCCCAAGCTATTCGCGATTTGGAAAGCGAGTACAACATCGTACTGTTTTTGCGCAACAACAACCACTTGGAGCTTACTGACGATGGCAAATGGCTACAACAAAAGGCAGACAACCTCTTGCGCCAAGCAGAAGACCTGCGCAAGGACCTGATTGCTCGCGCGGAAAGTCGTCTTGCTGTAAAAATTGGCGTTGCGCCAATGATTGGCAACATGTATTTTTATCCTCGCATCAACGATATGCAAAAGCAACTGCCAGACATAGTGTTGGATGTCAAGGAGTCGGGCAGTTTGGAGATTCGTCGTTGGTTGGATCGTGGCACAATCGACCTTGGGTTGTGTTTGTTGGATTGCATGGACTTGACAAAGTTCAATCACACAAAAATCTGCGATTTGGAGCTCAAATTGTGCGTGCACAAAACCCATCCCCTTGCCCATCGCAAAACAATCAGCTTTGAGGAGCTTTCCAAATACCAAATTTGTATGTTGAGCGAAGACAGTTACCAAAACGCCCTGTTGAAAGGCAAGTTTGAGGATGCTGGTGTCAAGCCAAACGTGTTGATGTATAGCAGTCAGTTGAGCAGTTTGTTTACCCTGCTTTCCTACGGCAATTGCTGTGGTTTTATGTTAGAAGGCTTTGGGGGCGATGAGTACGTTCTTATTTCCATGGACGAACCCATCATGTTGCACATTGGTCTTGTTTGGGATGCAAAGTTGCCCGAGTATTCACACATCAATCGCGTCCGCAGATATCTCAAACGCGCTCTCAAAAATTAACCATCTCCCACAACTTTAGCTTATACTGCGCCACTGCGCCAAAAGGTTTTGTAAAAACAAAATCTTTTGGCGCTTTTTGTTGTTGTACAGCAAAAAACGCCTAAAAAAACCAAAAAAACGACGTTGTTTTTTCATTTTTGTCGATGCAAACTACAAAGTCAATAAGAGGCGATTTGCGCAACATTTTATCCCGAAAAATGGGGATTGCTATAACTTTTGCTTTTGCTGATAAACTAATTATTTCTTGATATTTCAAAAATCAGTGTTATGATGTAGTTGAGAAATATTTATTTATAACTGCATGCATCATATTGACGAGCAAAAATCGTCAATTAGTCACTTAAAACAATAACCTTTGATGAAAAAAACTTAAAATCCTCAAAACAGCAGTGGACAACTCATCACGACGAGGCACCCCCTGCAGGGGGTGTTTGCATTTTACAACGCAAACGATTTTTTCGTAAAAGGTTTTTTTGCACTTTTGGTGCATAACTCAAAATTTTTTATCAAATTTAATTTTTCTAACAAACGATTCATTTTGCAAACCAAAAGCCCTAAAATTTGGAGGTATTTGATATGAAAAACAGTCTGGCACTTCAAAAACACTTTGAGTGGCGTGGCAAAGTGGAAACAAAGGTCAAAGTTCCCGTTTCCACCAAAGATGATTTGATGCTTTGCTACACTCCAGGGGTGGCTGATGCTTGCATGGCCATCTACGAGCAACCAAAGTTGAGCTTTGAACTTACTGGTCGCGCCAACACGGTTGCTGTCATCACCGATGGCACAGCAATTTTGGGTCTTGGCAACATTGGCCCAGAGGCAGGCATGCCTGTTATGGAAGGTAAGTGCGCATTGTTCAAGCACTTTGGCAATGTTGATGCTTTCCCCATCTGCTTGCGCACCACCGACCCCGAAGAAATCATCCGCACAATCAAACTGTTGGAAGGCAGTTTTGGTGGCATCAATTTGGAAGACATCTCCGCTCCGCGCTGTTTTGAAGTGGAACGTCGCCTAAAGGCAGAAATGGACATCCCCGTTTTCCACGATGACCAACACGGCACAGCTATTGTTGTTGGTGCGGGCGTAATCAATGCTTGCAAAGTTACTGGCAGAGATATCCACGATGTCAAAGCGGTAGTCAACGGCGCAGGCGCAGCAGGTATTGCCATTGGCAAGTATTTGCTTGAACTTGGCATCAAGGACGTAATCATGGTGGACCGCCAAGGTATCTTGGTCGAAGGCGAGTCTTACCCCAACCACGCTCACGAAGAAATTGCAAAACTCACCAATCGCCAGTTTGTCAAGGGCACTTTGGCCGATGCCCTTGTTGGCAGAGATTTGTTTGTAGGCGTGTCTGTTGGCAACATTGTTTCCAGCGAAATGATTTCCAAAATGGCGCAAGACCCCATTGTGTTTGCCCTTGCAAACCCCATCCCCGAAATAGCCCCAGACAAAGCTAAACTTGGCGGAGCAAAGGTTGTTGGCACAGGTAGCAGTCAGCACCCCAACCAAGTCAACAACGTTATGGTTTTCCCCGGTATGTTCCGTGGCGCATTGGATGTGCGCGCAAGCGATGTCAATATGCAAATGATGATGGCGGCATCCTATGCTATTGCAGCTGCAGTACCTGCCGACCAACTCACAGCAGAAAACGTTTTGCCAGTGGCAGTAGACCAAAAGGTGCACGACGCCGTTGCCGATGCAGTTCGCAAGGCGGCGCGCGAAAGTGGCGTTGCTCGCAAATAAAGCAAAGCTTTTACCTATTGTTCGGTGGAAGGCACAGCTTGTGCAAGTTTACAACTAACAGTCAAGGTAACTCAAAACTTTTACGCACTTGGTTGTGCATCAAACAAAACACAGCGATAGCAAGTGGCAAAAGCAACACGCTCCGCTTGCGTATCCCACACAAAGTGGACAAACAATCCACACAAATTTAGGCTTTAACTACCAAAAGTGAATGGGTAGTTGCAAATATCAAATTAAATAAAATTTTTTATGGAGGTAAACACTATGACAAAATCATCAAAAACGTTGTTTGTGATTTTGATTGCAGCACTTTTGTGTCTGTCTCTTACTCTCGTTGCTTGCGAGCCATCAGTGGTATATCAAGTAACATTTGGTAGCGAGGCTGCACAATCGGTGGAAAAGGATGGCTCCATCACAGTACCCAACTACACTGTGACAGATCCACAGTTGCAAACCTGCCTTGGTTGGTCCTTGCAAGAAGGCAAAACTTCCGCAAGTGACGTTACCGTTGCAGTAGGTGCAACACTCACTTACCAACAACTCGGCGAGTTGGCAGTTGATGGACAAGTTAAGTTCTATCCTGTAGTTTCCACCAAAAAGTCCATTGCGTTGACTTTGAAAGGCGCAACTGACAAAACTGCAACACTTGTCGAAGGCGACAACACGTCTGTTGCCGCGCCCGAAGTGACAGTTGGCGCAAAGCAAGAGTTTTTGGGTTGGGCAACAACACAAGATGCAACAACAGCTCAAATTTCACCAGATGCACTCATCAACTACGAAGCAGTTTCCGCTTTGGCAACAAACGGAACATTGACACTTTTCCCAGTGCTCAAAACCTACGACCTTGTTGTTGGTATCGTAAACTACAACTTCGAGCTTGTTACTGACGAAGGCGAGGTTATCCATGATGTCAACTACTACGTTGGTCTTGTGGAAGAAGACTTCTCCGCGCTTTACCCAGAACTTGAAGTTTTGTACCGTCTTTACAGCTACGAAAACGGTATCGAAGCTTGTGGCGCACAAATCAATGCCGATGGCGATGTTGACGTTATCCTTGCTGGTAACACAATCGACGACCCAGCAAAAGGCAATGTAACAGTTATTGCAAAGGCTCGTCTTGCAGCAAAGTACAACCCAGACAACTCACGTCGTGGCGCATTGGTTACAAACAGCAAAGCAGCTCTTGATATGTACGCATTGGTTATCGGTAGCGAAAACAAAGACGTTGCTCTTACCATTGGCGAAACAACCACAACATTGAACAAAGCAATCGGCAACAAGTTTGACGTTAGCGGTATCACAGACCCATCTGGTCGCGTTTTGATCGGTTTTGACCGTGATGCAACAGCAACTACACCAGAAGTTGTCGGCACCGAACTTGACTACGATGCAGTAGCTAACTTGGCAACCGAAGGCGCAGTAACACTGTACCCAATCTGGGGCGAGTTCGACCTTATTGTTGCGGTTTGGGGTCAAAACGGCAACAGTAACAACTACGTAACAGTAGAACAAATTGCACAAATCGAAACGGACTTCCGCGCTTATCTTGCAACGCAAGGCATTACCGATTCCATCTTGCGCTTCGATCGCGTTGAAGGCAAGACGGATGAGTACGCCGCAAACATTGCAACAGACGTTTTGGTAATTTTGAGTGGTAAAAATGTCGAAAGCCAAACAGGTGCAACAGGCAAGTATGAGTGCGTCAATATCACCGTTAATAGCACTCGTTACGCAGGCGTATTTACAGACAGAGTTACTACTGAACAACAAACATTTGTAGATTTGTTCATCAAGTTTGTTGCTGAAGACACGGTGGAAGTTACTATTGGCGAAGCTAAAACAGTAGTAAGTCTTCTTGACAAAAATACAGTAGACCTTTCCGCGGTAGAAATCCCAACTGGCAAAAAACTTGTTGGTTTCGCAACTACCGAAGGCGCAACAACAGCGGAAGTTGCAGGTACCATCATCAACTATACAGCAGTTGCAGAACTTGCTACCGAAGGCAAAGTTACGCTTTATCCAGTGTTTGAAGATGACGTAAAGGTTGACCTTGTATTTGACGTTTTGTTCAAAAACATTACTCAAGACCAAATTGACACATTGATTGCTAACTTCAAAGCGTGGCTTGTAGCAAATGGCGACACAACAGAGTACAACATTGTTGTTCGCACAGACTTTGTTGGTTCAGGCGAAGACTTCCTTGCTCGTGTCAAATCCACAGGCGATGTGGACGTTGTTCTTGGTGCAAGTAACCTTGTTTCTCAAACGGGTAACGAAATAATCGTTCAAGAGGGCGATGGCGCTTACGGACAACTTTTGGCAGTTGAGGGTTCGTCTCGTCGTGTTGGTATGATTGTTGGTTGCGCTCACAGCGAACTTGCAATCAAGTTTGTACAATTCTGCCAAACAGCTCCCGAAGCGTAATTTCTACAAGGAAACAGTTTCCCAAAACAACACAATTTGTTTTGGTAAACAATTAACAAATGCGGACAAGTTGGCAACACACAACTTTGCTACAAAGTTTGTTGTAGCATATCGCACAATTAGCTAAAAATTAAAAAACATAAATCGTTCCCCTTGGCCACAAAAACTGTGGCTTTGGGGAGCAAAAGGAGTAAAAAATGGACAACCAAACCCCTTGCACCGTGAGTGAACAAAATCTCATGGGCAAAAAGAAGCGTTTTTGGGGATCAACGACATTTTGGCTTTGCCTTGCGTTGCTCTTGGTATTGATTGGTGGTGTGTTCGCACAAATGATCAACACCAACTTTTACCAAACAGACTTGATTGACTTTAGTATCCCAACGGATGACGGTCAATGGGTATGCGGTACGGTGTTCAAGCCAAAAACAGCAACGTCCTCCAACCCGGCACCTGCAGCAGTGTTTGTGCCTGGTTTCCAACGCACCAAGGAATCTCACTACGACATCGCCTTGGAACTTGCTCGCCGTGGTATTGTGTGCTTTATCATCGACCCATACAACCAAGGCGACTCATCCGCATCACTCAACACCAGCTCTTCTTCGGCGGAAGGCGGTGCATATGGTGCAATCCCACTTGTAAACTACTTGTATGATACAACCAACGTAAACTACATCGACCGCGACAACATCTCCATTGTTGGTCACTCTGCTGGTGGTAACTCCGCATTGACGGCGGCTGTTTACTTCTCTAACGAGGCTGGCGGTGTGTACGAAAACTGCAAAATCAAAGCCGTGTACGTTTCCGGTTACATTCGCAACATCATCGACGTTGACTTTGTCTACAACGAAGATGGCGAAAAATTGTTTGTTACCCCCGAAGGAGAAGACACAACAGACAAATTTGCAGGCCTTGTAAAGCTTGGCTCAAGCGGCGTCGATTGGGATGGTAGCAAATGCGCAAACTTGTGCGTAAACCTTGGCTTTGGCTATTGCGAGTTTGACGAAGGCGCTTGGCAAAATGCAAACTTGACAGGCGATATCTCTCGTGTGGACAGCTACGAAAGCTTGGCTCTTATGACAAGCGGTAACAACCACCTTTACCTTCGCGAAACAGGCATTGAAGTGGGCAAAATCTACGGTCAACCAAGTGACGGCACAATGCGTGTTGGCTATCAAGAAAACACCCTTCACGGTGTTCAACCTTTCGATATCCGCGCAACTGCACACATTTTGTACTTCTTCGATTACCTTTACGAACTTGATACACCAATCGACTGCAACAACCAAATTTGGGGCTGGAAACAATTTTTCCAACTTATTCTTATGATTGGCGTGTTCATGTTCATCTTCCCTGTAACACAAATTTTGATTGACGCCCCATTCTTCAAGTCCATCAAGTTTGACCGCCCAGTTAAAGCTCGCCCAACATCCGCAAAGAGCTGGATTGTGTTTGCAGTAACATTGCTTATTGGTGCAACTTGTGCGTGCTTTACATTTGTTCCATTGGCAGACTTGTCCAAGATTTTGTTTGCTGATGCGGCAGCGCACAAGGTAACTTGGTTCTTCCCCGAACGTATGAACAACGCAGTTATGCTTTGGGCATTTGTCAACGGCGTAGTTGGTATTGGTTTGTTCTTTGGTAGCTGGGCATTGTTCGGCAGAAAGAACGGCGAAAAGATCAAGGATATGGGTTTGTGGATTGGTGTAGGCAACTTCTTCAAAACACTACTTTGCGCATTTTTGGTATGGTTGGCGTTCTACTCACTTGTTCACATTGTCAACACCTTGTTTGGCGTAGACCCACGCTATACATTTGTTGCAATCCGTGTTACTAACGTAAGATACTTGGTATACATGCTAATGTATCTTCCTTTCTTCTTTGTGTTCTACTTCTCCAACTCATTGAGAGTAAACTTGTCCGCCCACACCAACAACGATGGCAAGGGCTGGTGGAAAGTTTTGAACTACGCTTTGGCTGTGCTTGCAAACACTCTTGGTTTGTTTGGAATTTTCGCAATTCAATACATCTCCATTGCACAAACAGGTACAATGTACTGGACAACCGACTGGTTGTACACAAATATGCTTTGGATTTTGATTCCTTTGATGTTTGTATTGCCTATCTTCCAAAAGATCATCTACAACAAGAGCAAAAACATCTACCTTGGCGCACTTATCACTTGCTTGATCTTTGTCACAATCTCAATGTGCAACTCTGTGGCTCACGGCCCATTCTACTTTTAGGAGGTAAGCTATGAAAATTAGAAATATCGTACTTCTCACTGTTATGGTGTTGGTACTTACCCTTGCTCTCCTGTTTGTAGTAGGTGGTGCAGGCGACACCGATTATCCACGTTCATTTACAGTAAAATTTATCACAGGCGAAGGCGCAACGCAAATTGCTCTACAAGTTGTCAAAGAGGGCTACGGTTTGGAACCTATCCAAACACCAACCCACGACCAAGTTGCCATCTTCCGCGGATGGTATGCTGATGCCGACTACACCGAGCCATGGGATGTCAACACCTACCGCGTAATGGGCGACACAACCTTGTACGCAAAGTGGTCCTTCCCAACGGACACTCCAACAGAGTTTGCCCTTGGCACGGATGCTTTCACAAGATCCATCACTTGGATTCAAACTGGTATTGCTTCTCGCTCTGAGATTGTTGTTAGTGTAATCTCTGGCGAAGAAGTTCCTGTATACGAAGAAGACCCCCGTTTGGGCGAGATTGTTCAAGTAGGAACCAAAGTCGAGTACGATCCACTTACACTGGATATTTTGACAGGCGATTTGGTAGTTGACAACAACCAACTCACATTTACATCCGACGAGCCTTTGACTGGCGGTATGTACAAAATCATCATCACAACTTTGAAGTCTGGCGTTGAGCCAGTAACATTCGAGGATATTCGTTTCAAGGGCACAGGCACTGCCGAAGATCCATATCTTGTTTATACCGAACAAGATTTGTTGTACCTCACAACAAAGTCTTTCGACTCCAACACTCATGCAAAGTTGATGAACAACGTCACAATCCAATCTGTCTATGCTGACAAACGTGGTTGTATCTACGATGGCAAGTTTGACGGCAACGGCAAAACTGTAACTATCAAAAACAACTCTGGTTTGTTCTACGAACTTGGCGAAAATGCCGAAGTTTACAACCTCACATTGAAGGGCTCAATTTCCGGCTCCGACCCAAGCTTGGGCGTACTTGCTAACTACAGCAGTGCATACATCCACGATGTAAGATCTTTGGCTGTATCGGTAAAGAGCACCGGTGGCAAAGTTAACGACATCACATCCCTTGCAAAGGGTGGTGCTGGCGGTATCGTTGGCACAAACAAAGCGAAAGGTCGTATCACAGCTTGTCAAGTAACAAATGCACAAGACAACACAATCAACGGTAAAATTGGTGTTGGCTGTGTTGCAGGTGTTAACTACGGCAAAGTGTACAACATGACAATCGAGGGTATCGTTGGTGCATACAACGGTAACGAAATCTCTCAAACAATCAACAACACATTCTGTGGTACAGTAGTTGGCGTAAACTACGGCACAGTTAGCCAAGTCTACTCCGAAGGCAAAGCAAACAGCAGACGTATCGATGGCGGTAACGAAGGGGACGGCGCTAACAACGTTGGCGGTATCGTTGGTTACAATGCCACAGGCGCTACAATTTCCGAGTGTTTCTTTGCTGGTATGCGTTGCGTTGGCGACACAAACGTTGGTGGTATTGCTGGCTACAACGATGGCACAGTAATCAACTGCTACACAGGTCGTCGTTTGCGTAGTCCTTCCGCTACAACCGACCCACAACGTCAATTTATCTCTCCAGTGATTGGTAGCTACAACGTTGGTGGTATCGTTGGTCAATGTGGACCTAACTCCGTAGTAGAAAACGTATTCTCCACTGCAAATGTTTGGGCTTATGGCGAACAAGCTTACTCCGTAGCGGAAAAAGCTAACAACGCTGTTTACGTGATGTACAACCAAAACCGTCGTACAGCTGACCGCTGGTTGGGTCAAAAGTATGGCGTGGTTTACTCCGACGAGCTTCTTGCTCCTGTTGGTACAAACATCAAGGGTATCGACAACAGCAGTCGCAAAAACGTTGTTGTCAACCACCTTCTTGGTTGGGACCTTGTCGAAGTTAAAAACGAATACACAGGCGAAATGGTACTCACTCAAGTCAAAAACGAACAACTCTGCGAAGAAATCCTTGCTATCTTGGGTAGCAAATTCAAGGCAGATTCCACTTGGGGCATTGTGCTTAGCTGGAACAGATAGCAAACTTACAGGCTATGTCGCAACATTTGTGCAAACATTTCTTGTGACATAGCCAATCAAAAAGGAGACCAAAAACAATGAAAAAATTCACAAAAATATCATTGATTTGTCTGTTGGCAGTGCTGTTTGTGTTGTCCGCAACACTTGTTGCGTGCAACCAACCAGATCCGCCCGAACCAGACAAAGTAACCGTAACATTTGATACAGGTGTCGAAGGTCTTACAGTGCCCAGTCAAACCATTGACAAGGGTGCTACCGCCACCGCACCACAAGTAACAGGCGACTACCAAGTGTTTGGTTGGTACACAACAAGCGCTTGCAGTGTTGAGTTTGACTTTTCCAAGGCAATCAGCAGCGATGTTACTGTATACGGCAAAATTTTGAAGGGCGCAGGCACAACCGAAAGCCCATTTGAAATTGCCAGCGCGCAAGCATTACACGCTTTTACAAACTATGGTAGCGAACACAGCTACGTAGGCGAACTTACCGCTAACATTACCTACTCTTCCTTCAATAGTGAAAAGTACTTGTCCACAACCTTCAATGGTGTTTTGGAAGGTAACGGACACACAATCACTCTCGAAGCAAGTGAAACAGGTATTTTCTACAAACTTGGCGCAACAGGCCAAATCAAAAATCTCAAGGTTGTTGGACACATCGATGCAGTAGTTGGTAGCTGCGGGGTTGTTGTAAACCACAACTATGGCACAGTTTCCGGTATTACTACCGAAGGTACCGAAACTCACTGGAATAACAGCGGTACAGTTACCAATGGTTACTCCGATGGTATCTACTCCGTATTGGGTACAGTTGGTACACGTGCCGATGCTCTTGGCACAAGCACAGCCGATGCAGTTGCTGGCGCTGGCGGTATCGTTGGTACAAACTACGCATCCGCAACAGTCAAAGATTGTTTGAACCGTATGAACGTACGCGCAGTAGTGGGTGGTGGTGGTATTGCCGCTGTAAACTACGGAACAATCGAGCACTGCTTTAACGATGGTTGCGTTGGCACAACAGGCGACACTGCCGCAAACATGACAGCCACATTTGACTTCAGTTACCTTGGTGGTGTGGCTGGCATCAACTACGGTACAATCAAACAATGTGGCAACTTGAATAAAGTTTACGCTCACCGTTTGCCTTGGTTGTACACCGCTGACAACACCGAAACAAACTACCGCATGAACATTGGCGGTATCGCAGGCGACAACATCGCAGTGATGGAAGGCGCTTCGTACGTTGGTGGTATCATCGTTGAGTGCTTCAGCTACGGACGTATTCACGGTGACACACGTGTTGGCGGTATTGCAGGCCAATCCAATGGCTACATTGCAAACTGCGCAGCTTACGGCTTCTTTGGCGCAAGATATCGTCTTGGCGGTATCGTTGGCTACCAAAAGGCAGACGATCCAGGTGTGGTAGACAGTTGCTCTGCAATGTTCCGCGTCAAGTCCTCTCAAAGCAACGCAATCGTTGCTCCAGATGGCACACAATACACAGTTGAAGCTTTGGACGATGGTACAGTTACGGAAAACACCAATACTATTGTAGATTTCTACTGCCTGTCACTTTACGCTACAAACAGTGCTTACCACAACAACTGCGGTAACATTGCCCCAATCGACCCAGCTACAGGCGACAAGGGTAGCAACACAACAAGCACTGTTCTTAAACTTTGCACTGCATTTGATACAGTATCTTTAGATGGTACGAACAAAGCTTGGTCAGTAGATTCAACCGATGGAACAAATGATGCAACAACAACAATGGTTGCAATAAACGGCACTTACCAAGTTTACCTAAATTTGCATCTTGCTTGGCAAAAAGCAACCATCACAGCCGTTGGTCTTGATGGAACATCCACAACAATCGATGCTCGCCAAGGTATCAACTACAGCCAAGATCCATTGTCTGCTGATGGCGATAAGTGGAAAAAGAACAACTCCAACCGCAACATGTCTGGCTACTTGCCAAACACAGGTTTGCCAACACAAACTGCACCTGACGGAAAGGTTGTCATCTGGACAACTGTCAAGGATGATGCTTCCACCGAGTGGGATGGCATCTGCCGTGGCGACGTCACATTGTACGCAATGCTTGTTGACGCTCCAGCAGCGTAAAACAAAACAAAAGACGTGGGAGAGCGAACTCTCCCACGTTGCTAAAATACTTGTATAGAAGGGGTATTTTATGACCAAGACATTTAACATTGCTGTAATCCCTGGCGACGGTATTGGTACCGAAGTCGTGGCTGAAGGCGTAAAAGTACTAAAACAAATACAAAAACTTGACGGAACAATCAGTTTTGAGTTTACCCACTTCCCTTGGGGATGTGAGTACTATCTCAAAACAGGCAAAATGATGGACGACGACGGCATGGAAAAACTTGCCAAGTACGATGCCATCTACCTTGGCGCAGTTGGCTATCCAACAGTGCCAGACCACCTTTCTTTGCGTGATTTGCTTTTGAAAATTCGCATTGGTTTCGACCAATACGTAAACCTTCGCCCCATCAAATTGTTGAACGGCGCGCCCTGTCCTTTGAAGGACAAAGGCCCCAAGGACATTGACTTTGTAGTTGTTCGCGAAAACTCCGAAGGCGAGTACGCTGGCCTTGGTGAGTGGCATAACAAAGGTGCAGACGACGAGTTTGTGTACCAAATTGGCAAGTTTACTCGCAAAGGTGTGGAACGTGTAATCCGCTACGCATTTGAGCTTGCTCGTGCCGAAGGTAGAAAACGTGTAACCAGCGTTACCAAAGGCAACGCACTCAACTACTCAATGGTATTTTGGGATCAAATCTTTGCCGAAGTATCCAAGGAGTACCCAGATATCCAAGCTAACCAACTGATGGTGGATGCAGCAAGTATGAACTTTGTTTTGCATCCAGAGCGCTTTGATGTGATTGTAACAAGCAATTTGTTTGGCGATATCCTTACCGACCTTGGCGCATCCATTTCCGGCGGTATGGGTATGTGCGCGGGCGACAACCTCAACCCCGATGGCAAGTACCCAAGCATGTTCGAGTCCATCCACGGCTCCGCTCCAGACATCGCTGGCAAGGGCATTGCAAACCCCATTGCGGAAATTTGGTCAGCAGCAAATATGCTCAAACACCTTGGCTTGAAACATTGGCACGACAAAATTTTGCAAGCAATCGAAGTGTTACTTTTGTCCAAGCAAACACTCACACCAGACCTTGGTGGCAGTGCTACCACAAGCCAAGTGGGCGATGCTCTTTGCCAAATTTTGGCAACGCTGTAACTGTTGTTACGAACCTTGCAAACATTCTCACTCACAAGACTTATATTAATCGGCAATTTTGTGTAGCTAAATGGCGACTTTTGCACGCTTGAGCTACCAAGTTGTACAATGGGTGTTACTATGTCACGAACCAAATTATTCAAACTATCCATACTTTTGTTGGTGCTTGTGATGGTCCTTTCTCTTGCGGGATGCGACAACACTCCTGATGACAACGACAAGGATCAAATTCCAACAATCAAAAAGATTTCCGCAACGGAGCTTATTGACGAGCAAAATCCCCTTGTCAAGTGGCACGGACGCTACGAGTACGCCACTCACAAAAACTACCCAATGGTGATGGCATATCACACATCATCTGGCTTTACTGTGGACTTCTACGGCACCGAACTCAAAGCAACCTTTTTCCACCAAGCAACGGAAAACGGTGGCTCCAACATCTACTACCAAGTGGCAGTAGACGGCGAAACATTGCCTTCCACCAACAAGGAGCGCACAATCTGTTTGCGCGATGACCAGCTGATGGCAACCGTCACTCTTGTCAAGGGATTGGAAAAGGGCAGGCACACTGTAACTTGTCTCAAAATGAGCGAACCAAGGGATGCGTTGACAGGCATTGTGGATATCTCCACTGACGGTGGTATCTACAAGCGTGATACGCTTGCGGACAACCAAAATCTCAAGTTTATGTTTATCTGCGCAAGCGGTGGCTCTGGCTACGGCTCACTTGTGTGCGTACCCCAAGACAACGTTACTCGCACTCGCGAAAACAGTAGTAGTTTGCACGGTTTTAACTACCTTACAGCGCGTATGTTCAACGCTGACGTGCAATTTGTTGCGCAAGCAGGCTGGGGATTGTGTTTTCCTAAAAAACAATCCATTGCCGAAGTTTTTGACCACGTTGGCATTTTGGGATACTCCACAAACTCTGGCTACTACAACTCTGTTGAAGGCGCAAAAACGACCGGCCTTTGGGATCACTCCAAGTGGGTGCCAGATGTAATCATTTTGAATATCGGTGGCAACGACTCGAAAAATGCCGCTTTCAACAAGGAAGACTACCAACAAGCCGTTGTGGAATTTGTAACAAAACTGCACGAGTTGTACCCCAACGCCAAGATGCTTTGGACACACACCAAAAGCAACGCCGGCACCTATGCAATACAAGCGCTGACACAGGCTGGAATAATGTCGCAGGGCTATGTCAAGTCGGCAATCATCCCACAAGTAGGTGACGATGGCACCTATGGTGCAGCAACCCACAAGAGTTTCAAATCTCACATTACAACAGCGGACATTTTGGCCGGCTATTTGGAAGTGTACGGATTTGCTCCCGTTCGCGAAAATGTTGTTTTTGATGACTACGCGGAGTTCATCACGATGTAGCTAAATCTTATCCCAAATGGCAGATTTTGCAGGTTATCGTGCAATGACTGTGGGCAAACAATGTTGTCAATGTTTGCACAGGTGCTTTCTTTGTAGAACCAAGCAAAAAGCCTTGTCACAAAAAGCAAAGTGACTATTTACAAACTAAACAATTTCAAACAAAAAAAACGCATCCAATTTGGATGCGTTTTTGATTTGTACAATATATTTGCTTTTTGTACAGTTTAACTATACCTTTTGTATGCGTAAAGTGGCACTTTTGTGTATGTTACTAAATTACAGCAATCTTGCCAAATACTGCTTTGTAATGGAGCAATGTTTATGCAATAGCCTACATACAAATAGTTACAAACATTGATAACACAACGCAAAAAACTTTTTAAACTCAACACCGGAAACAATTTGTGTTGTTCCGTTTTTGTAAGAACAAATATAAAATATAGATGCAATAATGGTACAGTTTGCGACAATCATCGTTTTGCGATATTTTTATTGTTCAAAATTGTAAAAACTATAACTATCTTTTTTAGAAAAAATCCAAGCAAAAGGAGCATATTTATGAACGCTATTGAAATCAAGGGACTTTCAAAAAGTTTCCGCGGTATGTACGCCGTAAACAATTTGAATATGACCGTTCCCGTTGGCAGCATCTACGGCTTTATTGGCGAAAACGGCAGTGGCAAGTCCACCACAGAAAAACTCATCTGCGGACATCTTGTTCCAGATCAGGGAGAAATCAAGCTGTTTGGTCGCGACTACACCGACCCAGGCGTGCGTGTGAGAGTGGGCGCTCTCATTGAAAACGCAGGTTGCTTTCCCAACTCAAGCGTGTACCAAAATTTGATGATGCAAGTAATCAATTTGGGGCTACCCAACCGCGAAGAAGAAATCGACCGCGTACTAAAAATTGTCCGTATGGAAGAAAGCAAATTTATCAAGTTCAAGAGCTGTTCCCTTGGTATGAAACAACGCATTGGCATTGCAATGGCCCTTCTTGGCAACCCAGCACTGCTCATTTTGGACGAGCCCATCAACGGCTTGGATACTGACGGTATGCGCATCATGCGTGAAATTTTGGTGGACATCACCAAAACCTACGGTTGCACAGTGCTTATTTCTTCCCACATCTTGGGCGAACTGGAAAAAATCGCCACACACTACGGCATCATCCGTCAAGGCAAAATGATTATGGAACTTTCCGCCAAGGATATGGAAAGCCGTGCGCGTGTGTTTACATCTTTGAAAACTGCCGATACCCAAGGCGCACTCAAAGTCTTGAAGGAAAAGTACGCCGATGTCCGCTTGGAAGATGACTACATCCGTATTTATGATGTCAATGACACCGAGCAAATTGTTGAGTATCTCCTTCAAAAGGGCTTTGTTGTTAGTGAAATCAAAAAGAACAAAATCGGTCTTGAAGAGTACTACATCGAAATTATGAGCAAAAAGGAGGAGGCATAGATGACAGCAACACACGAACTCAAATTTGAGTCCCCCACCTTCAAGCAACGAATCAAAGGTATGTTGGGCGTTGACTTTTACAGATTGTTCCACACTCCATTGTTCTACATCTTTCTTGGTATTGCTGCAATCATCCCGGCAATGCTCATCGCAATGACGGGTATGGCGGGTCCCAATGGCGAGCCAAGTCAACCACTTTTTAACAACGTTTGGCAGGCAATTGCAGCAGACACACCCATCTACGGCTTTGAAGGTATCGAAAAGTACGCCAATATGAACATGGTTTTCATCTTCGGTGGAATCATGGTATCCATTTTTATCGGCCACGACTACCAAAGTGGCTACGTAAAGCAACTTTTCACAACCCACGCAAAAAAACAAGACTACATGATTTCCAAAACACTGTCTTGTGCGTTTGCTATGGCGTGCATGTGTGTGACCTATCTGTTTGGTGCAATCGTTGCAGGGCTACTCACACAAACATCCTTTGATGTCAATGTTGGCAATTTGCTTTGCGCAATTATTGGCAAAATGATTATGAGCCTTGGTTGGGCAAGTTTGTACACCTTTTTGAACGTAATTTTGCGCAAGTATTTTGGCGTGTCAATTGCATCTTCCTTCTTTTTTGGAACGGGCATTTTGGTAATTGGTGTTGGTTCAATCGTGGGCAACACACCAGTTCTCAACGTCTTTTTGTATGGCTCATCGGTATTTGCTTGTCTGACAAGCAACCTTTGGACAATCGTCAACTGCTTGGCGGTATCCCTTGCTTGGACGGTAATCTACATTTTGGTTGGCTCTCACATCCTCAACAGAAGCGACGTGTATTAGGAGAAAAACTATGAACGCGATTGAAATAAGAAACTTAACTAAAAACTTTGGCGCAAAGCAAGCCTTACAAGGATTGAACATGACTGTGCCTGTGGGCAGCATCTACGGCTTTATTGGCGAAAACGGCAGCGGCAAGTCTACCACGGAAAAAATCATCTGCGGACTTATTCACGCAAGCGGTGGCAGTGTAAAACTGTTTGGCAAAGACCACACCGATGCCGACGTGAGAGCAAAGGTGGGCGTTTTGATTGAGTCCCCAGGATGCTTTCCCGAGATGACCGTTTGGAACAACTTGATGCTGCAAGCAGACAACCTATCCATCCCAAATGCGGAGGAAGAAATCCGCAAAATGCTAATGCTTGTGCGTATGGAAGGCGCTGCAGGTAACAAGTATAAAAACTGTTCTCTCGGTATGAAACAACGTGTGGGTATTGCAATGGCTTTGCTTGGCAACCCAACTTTACTTGTATTGGACGAACCCATCAACGGCCTTGATGCCGATGGTATGCGCATCATGCGCGAAGTGCTGGTAGACATTGCCAACAAGGGCACAACGGTAGTCATTTCCTCCCATATTTTGGGCGAACTGGAAAAAATCGCCACACACTACGGCATTGTTCGTGGTGGCAAAATGATTGCGGAAATGACCGCGCAAGAGTTGGAAAACAGTTGTCGTACCTTTGTGCGTGTTGGCGCATCCAACAAGGAATTTGCCAAAGCACTTTTGATGCGCAAGTACGTCCGTGTGGAAGAGGACGAAAACGGCTACATCCGCGTCTACGACCAAACCACACCAGAACAAGTTGTAACCTATCTCTACGAACAAGGCCTTTTGATCAACGAAATTTCCACAGCGAAAATTGGTCTGGAGGAGTACTACATCGACCTTATGAAAGGTAAAGGAGCAAGATAGTATGGAAAACCCCTTTGAACGTAACAGCTTTACTAAACGTATCAAAAGTATGCTAAAAGTTGATTTGCGCAGATTGTTTATCAGCCCCTTTTTCTACATTATGGTGGGTATCGCCTTTGTCGTGCCCATCCTTATTTTGGTGATGACAACAATGATGGAAGGCACCGTCACCAACGATCCACAAACAGGACTGCCAGGAGCGCCAATGGAAGGATTTGACTATGTTTGGCAAATTTTGGGCTCAGTTAGCTCCAACGGCTCAACAGACCAAGCAGGTATGAGCATGGACCTTGTTTCTATGTGCAACATCAATATGATGTATTTTGCAATGGCGGCGCTTGTTTGCGTATTTGTGTGCGACGACTTTCGCAGTGGCTACGCAAAAAACTTGTTTACCGTCCGTTCTCACAAGGACGACTATGTCATCTCCAAAACAATCGTTTGCTCCATCGGTGGTGCAGCAATGATACTTGCTTTTGTTTTGGGATCTATCATTGGCGGTGGTGTTGCAGGCCTTCCCTTTGATATGGTGGGTTTCAACACCTACAATCTTGTTTGCTCCATCCTTTCCAAAGTTTTGCTTGTACCAATTTTTGTTGCTATCTTTTTGACAATGAGTGTCATTGGCAAGCAAAAAACCTGGCTTGCAATGTGTTTGTCGTTGGGCATCGGTATGTTTTTGTATATGATGATCCCCATCGCAAGTCCACTGGATGCAACAGTTATGCACATTGTTGTGTGCGTGGCAGGCAGTGTACTGTTTGCCATCGGTCTTGGTGCAGTGAGCAACGCCATCTTGAAAAAGACCAGTTTGGTGTAGCGGCAAGCAGTTGTGTGAGTAACTTCCCCGCAAAAATTACGTCAATAAGTATCTTGAAAAAATGACTGTTTTCCTATGGTATTTATTGAAACTAACTATACACGCAAAAACCGACTTGATATTTCATTAGGTCGGTTTTTTGTATTTTCGATAGATTGTTGATCGATATTTTCAAAGGTAATACAAATCAAAAACAGGCCAATTTGTCTGTGCCTTTTGTCAAATTGCATATATTTTTTTAGCCAAGGTAACAAAATTTGTTTGCAAGGTTATGCATTTTTGGTATAATGTAGTCAACAGTGGTCAACTACACCAAAGGAGAACTGTTATGTTAACACCAGAAGAAGTAATGCAGCTAATAGCAAGCCTAATTTGGCTACTTGCAGGCGTGGGCGTATTTATCGTCGGCATGAATTTCATGAGCGATGCGTTGGAAAAGAGCGCAAGTAGTGGTATGAAAAAATTGCTGGAAAAAATCAGCAACAATCGCTTTTCCGGAGTGGGCATCGGCGCAGGCGTAACAGCCATCATCCAAAGCTCATCTGCAACCTCTGTCATGGTAATTGGTTTGGTAAATGCAGGGGTAATGTCTCTTATGCAAGCAACGCCAATCATCATGGGTGCAAACATTGGTACAACCATCACAGGCGTGTTGGTTGCGCTCAAAAACGACTACTTTAACATGGCAATGTATTTGCTGGCATTTGCTGGCGTAATGATGGGCTTTGCCAAAAACGAAAAGGTCAAAATTGCTGGCAAGCTTTGCAGTGGTTTAGGCTTGATTTTCGTTGGATTGGAGGTAATGAGCAGCGAACAAGCTTTCGGCAACCCACTTGTAGAAAGAATGTTCACTAATATCTTCCAAGCAATCAACTTTCCATTGTTGCTCATTTTGGTGGGTGTTGTATTCACTGCGCTCATCCAAAGCTCCTCCGCATCCACCGGTGTAGTCATCACAATGGTTGGTACAGGCGTACTCCCATTGGAGCTTGCTCTGTTTATCGTGCTTGGTGCAAACATTGGCACTTGTGTTACTGCATTGCTTGCGTCCGTTGGCGCAAATGCCAACTCCAAGCGTGTTGCATTGATACACTTTACTTTCAATGGGCTTGGCACGGTGTTGTTTACAGCGCTCATTTGGATATTCAAAGAGCCCGTAATCAACCTGCTATATACACTTGTGCCAGGACAAGACCAAATGGCATTGCAAATGCGCGTTTCCTTGTTCCACGTTGTATTCAACGTTACAACTACGGCGCTTTTGCTCCCATTTGTAAAACAACTTGTAGATTTTTCTCGTTTTGTAATCAAGGACAAAGCTACGACCGAACAAACATACACCCTCAAGTTTGTGGACGACAGACTTTTGTCCACGCCACCAATCGCTCTTATGCAAGTCAAAAAAGAAATTGACTATATGCTGGACTTGGTACAAGAAAACTTGGAGCTTTGCTTTTTGTCAGTTGAAACAGGCTCAAAAAAACAAGACGAAAAGGTTAGAGCCAACGAAAAAATCATCAACTTTACAAACAGCGCATTGACAGAGTTTCTCATCAAATTGTCCGCTACAAGCGTAGAGCAAGGTGATGAAAAGGTGATTGGTACCTACTTCCACGTACTCAACGACTTGGAAAGAATCGGCGATCACGCCGAAAACTTTCACGAAATTGGCTTGGAGATGGCTGACAAAGGCCTTGCTTTTTCCGAATTGGCAAGCAAGGAAATTGCCTCAATGAGAGAAAAGGTTATGGAAATGTTTGCTGTGTCCAAGGATGCCTTTGACAAAGCCAACAAGAAAAAACTCAACACTCTCACCAGTTTGGAAGAAACTGTCGACACAATGAAAAAGGACTTGACGGCAGTACACTTTGCTCGTCTTGCCGAAGGCGATTGCAGTCCATCAGCAAGCCCCTACTACTCATCCATCATCCTTGGTTTGGAGCGTGTTGCCGACCACCTTGTAAACATTGGCTACAGTATTGTAAGCCCAACCGGTTCACAAAAAAAGTCAAAGTAGATGGTTGACATACAAGGTTGTTGCAAGCAAATTGTTTTGCGGTACAACCGCAAGTGGTTTGAAAAATCGAATTAACAAAAATACCAACAAAAAACAAGACGACGTCACGTTGATGTCGTCTTGTCTTTTATAATCAAGCAAAACTTGCAAAAAGAAATCAATCTAGCCAAAAAAAATGCACAGCGAATTTAGTGAAAAGTAAAAAACACCAAGTCAAGTTGACTTGGTGTTTTTTGGCGCGCCGTAAGAGATTCGAACTCCTGACCTTTGGTTCCGTAGACCAACGCTCTATCCAGCTGAGCTAACGGCGCATATCTAAATTGCTAACCTATTATACACAACTTGCAACCAAATGTCAACAAGTTTTGGGGCATTTGACGTAAATTTTGTTATGGTTTTTTTAACAATTTTTTACAACTTTACTCCAATGCAAACAATGGCAGTTTGAGTGGTTTTTTCTTCAAACGGTGGACAATTTTTGGTATTTTTGACTAATGTTTGCAAACTTTTTCAGCCAATGCGCCACTTTTCTCACAACTAAAAATTATTGTCCATAGCAAAAAATTTATTTCAACTTGTTGCAATCGCAATCGCATAGTAGTATAATTGACTTAACAACCTAAAAATTATAGGAGGATCACGTATGAAACAAGCAATTCTCGTTGTGGACATGCTAAACGAATTTGTTACCGGCGCAATCTCATGTGAGCGTGGCCTTGCGACCATAGAACCAAACGTAAAACTTTTGAACGCTGCTCGCCAAGCAGGAATCCCCGTAATTTTCTGCAACGACTCCCACGTGAAAGGCATTGACCATGAGTTCAAACTTTGGGGAGAACACGCAGTTTCCGGCACGAAAGGCGCGGAGGTTATCCCAGAGCTCAACGTGTGCGAAAGCGACTACGTTGTGCCCAAACGCCGTTACAGTGGATTTTTCCAAACAAACTTGGATATGCTTTTGAAAGAACTTGGCGTAGACACTTTGATCATCACTGGTTTGTGGGTGCACCTTTGCGTTCGTCAAACAACCGTGGATGGTTTTTGTCACGGCTACAACATTGTAATTCCAAAGGATGCGACAAATGCATTTACTCAAGAGGAGTACGACTACAGCATCCAATTTCTTGTTGACTCTTGCCAAGCGCAAATCACCGACGTGGATACCCTTGTTGCAAGCTGGAACGAGTAACTCAACAAGATTTACCAAAGTAACCCAAACGAGCATTGTTTGGGTGCTTTCGCTCGTTAGAGTCGCTCTGTGATTCAAACATGTCAGCAAAACTTAGTAAAAACTAACAAAACGGAAGGCAACATTGCCTCCCGTTTTTTGCTATACGTATTGTATTTTGATGTTTTTGCGACTAATCCATCATTATGTGGATGATCTCTTTGTCCGTTTCGCACATACCTACGCGCGCAAGTGTGCCAACCGCTTTGATGGTATTTTCAACGCCCTTTTTTACAATGCCTTCGCCATCGACAAACTCGTTGCCATCCTTGTGCATATAGTATCCAAGCATGCCGGCCTCTACCGAGCTTGCAATTTTTGCCGCGCAACTGGACTTTGCTCCGTCGCACACCACGCCGCTGATTATCGCAAGCGCATTTACAATGGTGTGGGCAATGTCGTTTGCGTTGCCACCCTCCAAGTAGCAAATGCCTGCGCCTGCGCCCACGCCAGCAATAACCACTCCGCAAAATGCCGAAAGCTTTCCAATGCTGTTTTTGATGTGGATGGTAATCAAGTTGGACAGAGCCAAAGCCTTGTACAACATTTCTTTACCTTTGCCGGTTTTTTGTGCGTAAGCAATAACAGGAACGGAACAAGTAATACCTTGGTTTCCAGATCCGCTGTTGATAACAACGGGCATTTCGCATCCGTTCATACGTGCATCACTACCCGCGCTTGCAAGTGCCTTGCAGTAGGTGAGTATGTCGCCACTGCCGTGTCTCAAAAGCGTTTTGCCGATGTTTGCGCCGTAGTTGTGAACAATACCTTCGTTGGCGATAGCCATGTTGTAACGTATTTGTCTATCCAAAGTTTTACACACATCGTCAACATTCAATTGGTCGGCAAACTCCACAATGTCGGCAACACTCAGCACACTTTTGTCGATGGTGGAGTGGTATTTTTCCACTTTCTCTTCGTTTTTGTACAAGATAGCACCGTTTTTCTCAATCAGCACAACGTGCGTGTGTGCGTCGGCAATCACAACTTTTACAACGTCAGTGTTGCTTTTACCTACAATCTCAATGTACAAAGTATGTTCGTTGTCGGCAGGTTTGATGCTGATGGGGGTGTTTTGCATATACTGTGGTAGCTTGTCTACATCCGCCTTTTTGACGTTGGCAATAACTTCCAACTTGGCAGAACTATCTCCAGCAAGCAAACCAATGGCAACTGCCGTTTTGATACCTGCGCCCTTGTTTGTGTTGGGTACAACCACGCTTTTGACGTTTTTTATGATGTTTCCGCTAACAAGCACGTCCACTTGTTTAGGCAAGCAACCCAAGTTGTCTCTCACAAGACTTGCGCAGTAAGCAATGGCAATGGGCTCGGTGCAACCCATAGCAACGGCTAACTCTTCGTTTAGTATTTGGATGTATTCGTTGTAGTATTTCATAGTGTTCCTTTGTGATGTAGATGAAGTTTGCGCCCCAACAGCGCCGTTGCCGTATTGGTCAAAGTGGTGGGATTCAACCCGCGGCCTCATGTCCCGAATAAATACGCCATCGTTTTTTGACTGCTTTTAACGGCTTGGGATTGCCGAACGATGAATCACTCAAATTGTCAGCCGATTATTTCGAAAACACAATTAACGAGCTGATCCCTAACAAGAGCAATGAAGAAAGCCTTGCGTCTAAGAATAAAATCATTGACCAACAGAAAAAAGTTATCATCGCTTTTGCGGCAGGTTGCGCTATCGGTCTGTTTATCTTGGGGTTCATTTTCATTGAACCGCTAAGAACGCTTAGCTCGGTTAGGCTTAGGTGTTATTTGTGCGCCGCTCGTCATCTTTAATATGTACGGGAATATAGGCACGATCCATTGGTACAATCGTCGAAAGGTCACGAAGGGGAACCCAAAGGCGCATTGTATGTTCGTCGGACTTGGAGCACTTGTTGTCAGCGTGGACATAATTGCAGGCGCAGTTATACAAGCGTTAGTGAACATAGCGACAAGTGTAGTGGCAATAGGTGTAGGTGTTCTGATTGAATTAGCCCTATAATGTACGCACAGCTCAAATATAACGGAGGTCTGTTCTAAAAGTTATGCCCTCGTTCCAAAGGAGCGAGGGCGTTTTAGATAGTTCACACATTTTCTCAATAAAAAATAAACCCACACTGGCTTTGTTTTAAGCTGTAATTGTTATGTTGTTATTTATCAATGAAATGATGATTTCGGCAATTTCATCCGAACTCTTTGGAATATCCTCGGAGAACCACTCTTTCAACAATTGATAACCTCCGCCTGCGCAGTAGGAGGCTATCAGTTGTATACTTTCTTCGTCCATCGCGGAATTGTTATTTCGTAGCTTTGCCGCTCTCAAAATCTCGTATATGTGTTCCTTAAATATCTTTATAAGTTCAAACTCAAAATCATATTCGATGATAACCTTGATTACCTCAGCTCGTCTCTCAAGAAGATTGCATATCTTAACTATAATCATCCGAAGCTCGCGTGGATTTTTGGGGATAGATGATAGTTCTCTTGTCTCAGCTATGATTTCCGCCTGCATTTCATTTAATATATCCTGTGGTAGAGCGTAGTGACGGTAAAACGTAGCTCTGTTCAACCCTGCCGTTTGGCACAATTCGGATATATTGATTTTCTGCAAAGGCTTCTTTTTAAGGAGCGTCAGCAGTGCATCTCTGAACAGGCGTTTTGTAAGTTTGATTCTTTGATTTTCCTTTTTCATTATATTTTTTCCTCAAAAAAAAATATGCAAAATGCGACAAAACGGCAATCTGTGTTGCTTTTGCATCAAAATTCGTGAAACTGATTGTTGCAAATGCGACAAGTGTGTATTATAATAACAATAGCATAAGTATGCAAAAAATTCAAGTGAAAAAGAACAAAAAGTTTAATACATAGGAGGAACCATCTTGAAAACACTTGTTAAAAAAACCGGGGGAATTTTATATTCGCTGCTTCAGGCAATAGTAGGAATTTTGTTGCTGATTGATCCTGTGGGATTAACCTCGGGAATCCTCGTCACTTTTGGAGTTGTTTTAACGGTTATGGGCGTTGTATCAATCGTAAATTATTTCAGAACGCCAATTGAAACGGCATCCAACGAGCAGTACTTAATGAAAGGCTTGCTTTCCGCTTTAGTAGGTTGTTTTTGCATCTTTTGCACAGAGTGGTTGGTAGCAACTTTGCCGTTGCTTTCCATAATTTACGGCGTTATTATGCTGTTAGCCGGACTTACTAAGGTTCAACTCACCTTTGATGCGCTTCGCAAGAAGGAGGGTAAATGGTTCTTGGGACTTATCAGCGCTGCTATTTCTATCGTGTGTGCGGTAGTCGTTTTGGCTAACCCCTTCACGACAACAGCAGTTCTCTGGGTGTTTACAGGTGTTACTATGATTGTAGATGCCGTCTTTGACGTTTTTGCCGTCCTTTTCGGCGGTAAAAAGAAAAAAGATGCTGTCGTCATAGATGGCACTCAAGATAAATGATTGAAAAGGGGGATATAAAAATGGAAAAGAAGCAAATTAGTAACGAGCAAATGAAATCAATAGTGACGGCTGCGATACTTTTCGTCATAGGAGTTCTATTTTGTTGTTCGTTGACCTTCGGAGCAAGAGGACTCAGCTGGCTTATTGGTGTTAGCATTTCAATTACCGGCATTATGTTCTTGATAAACACTGTTAAGGCGAGAAAGAGCATTGCAAATTTGCCTGGTTTTCTCGGAGCTGTTCTTATTGGATTTGGAATCATGTTCATTTTAGAAAGAATGGCAAACATAATTATCAGTTTTATTCCGTGGGGTCTGATTGCAGTTGGCGCAACTCTTGCTACAGATGCTTTTCTCGTTAAATTTGTTAAAAAGAGCGCGACTACAGCGAGATTTGTTGTGGAGCTCGTCCTTGGGCTTCTTACCGCTGCTTTGGGCATTTGCCTGAAGGTAATAAGCGGTTTCGCAGATTACGCGGCGGCGATGCTTGGTGCTTTCATGATCGTATACGCGATACTTATGGTATTTAATGCGTTAACGAAAAAAGAAACGGTAGATGCCGAATAATCAATTGCTTTTGATAAGCGGCGAAATAACTTTCGCCGCTTTTTCTTTGTATGACGGACCCACCAAAGGTAGACGTATTACACGGGATAGAGATAAACGTGTCTGATGTTATCGTTAAGTATTTAGTTGCCGATCCTCGTGCTTATTATGTAACGGTAACGGGGATTACGGAACAAAGAATGAGATTGGAACAAGCGGAAATTTTATCGTGTTCAAATATTCAAGCGGTGATGTCTTGGCAGTCAATGAAAATCCGAGCGGAACGCCCGCTTGGACTTGCATTTCGATTGCGGGTAGCGAGGAACTCTTAGCTGTCGCTGCTATTGGAAGGATAATCTGCGTAAAAAAGAAGAAAATCGTGAAGAATTAGCAATAAAAAAGCGTAGATGTTAAAAATAACTAAATGTCAACGCAAAATAAGGAGAGAGTAAATGTATTGGCAAGATTATATTTGGTTTATGGTGGCGATTCTCGCGTGTATGATTTTTTCGGGAATCGCAAGCGGCAAGGTGAGAACAGCATTTTCAAAGCATGACAAAACAAGATGCCGTTCGGGGATGACAGGTTACGATACGGCAGTACGCCTAATGCGGGCAAATGGTGTAACCGATATTTCGATTGGTTCGGTAAAGGGATTTTTGAGTGATCACTATCATCCGGCAAAAGGTATCGTCAATCTTTCCGAAAGCACCTATGGGAACAATTCTGTGGCAGCGGTTGCGGTTGCCGCTCACGAGATAGGACATGTTATGCAAAGACAGAACGGCTATGTGCTTTATAAGCTGCGCACGGCACTCGTTCCCATCGTGAACTTTGGTTCTCGCCTTTCAATGCCCCTTGTTATCGTTGGGCTCTTGATTGATTGGTTCTCGACCACCGCAGATGCCAACACGGGCTTTTATATCGCTATGGTAGGCGTCATTCTGTACGGTGGCTCGCTTTTGTTCGCACTCGTTACGCTTCCCGTAGAGTTGAATGCAAGTAAGCGAGCAAAGAAAATGCTATTAGCAGAAGGAATATTGGCTGAGAATGAAATGCCTGCGGCAAGCGAAGTGCTTTCCGCTGCAGCGCTCACCTATCTTGCGTCCCTCTTGACATCTCTCGTTTACTTCCTCCGCTTCCTTGTTCGTGTTCTTACGATGTTTGGAAGAAGAGACAATAGAAGATAGTTGTGTGATTTTCAGTATGACGTGTTCAGAGAACGTTAAAATAGGAGGGACAATGTTTGAAAAAATCATTTCTTAGAAAGAAAAAAGAAATCGACAGGAAACTGTCCGAGGGAAGCCACGAGCGCGACGCAAATGGCAATGCAATTGTGAATATGACTGTTAGGGATGATAGCGATTTTCTCGCAGTCTTTTCTTGGGGGCAGACCCCTGTTATTAGCACAGAAGTAGCCGATTTCATTGAAAACAATACGCAAACAATTCGTCCAGACGATGAGCTGACCTTGAGAATTTATGGGAATGGCATTGACGATCAGAAAAAGGTAACGTATAGGAGCGCAATTAAAGAGTATTATGCGAAAAAATATCTAGCTAACGAAAAAGAACTAAAACGAAACAACCGTATTGCTTTGATTTTAATGTGGGTTGGAATATTGGTTCTTGCGGTTGCTATTTTTCTCGAATACCAGAGAGACAGCATTAACAGTATTATCTGGGCAGAGGTCATCGATATTCTGGCATGGGTATTTCTGTGGGAATCCGCAGATATCGCCGCGTTTGAAAATAGCTTATTGCGCTTGAAGAGATTACGCTATATAAGCTATATGTCTATGAAGATTGAGTTCTATCCATTGATGACCGATGAACACAATCAAAGTTCCAACGATCTGCTTGAATGTGCAGGGGAATAAAAGGAGATAGATGTATGAAACATGGCGTAGGAGGTGTTTCCGAAATCTCGAAAATGAATTCTGATTGGAATCTGGCAGAGGTTCTCGAGTTTGCTGCCGAAATCTGCACATATATCGCTATCAGCGGCTGATATGGTATGAAAAGAATGAAGAAGGTAAAGGCAACAAACATAATTGAGTCTATAACGATATTACCAGAACCAAAAAACAATCAAAAGAAGTAATTTACATGCAGAAATTGAAAATTAGAAGCCTGCGACGCAGGATTCAAACGGCGGACTTGGGCTCGCCGCTTTCTTTCTCAAAACGCAAAAATTGCATCGCTGTAGTCAAGCCTGCTAAGAAAAGTCAATAGGTTTTTCGAAAATAATTGAAGAAAATTTTGAGGTAATAAAAGAAGTGCCAAAAGGGCTAAAAGGTGTGAACTTTTTCACCCGAGAGGTATTCAGTTGTATGTAGTTATGCTTCTAATTCACGGCAAAGTTTGGTAACCTTACCGTAGTAAATTGTAATAAGAAAACGGATGACGCTTTGCCTAACGAACGCGAAGCTCAAAGAAAACGCCCGACGAAAAAAGTTGGATTTATTTTCGCAAAAGTGCCGGACTTTCTCTCTCTTCTGTGGTATGTTGTTGTGCTAACAGGAGGTACAACCTATGAAAAGCATGATAAACGAACTTTGGCACGGAAACATAATTCCGCAAGAGGACAGCAGAAACAACTCAAAGGAGATGAAGGAGCTACTCGGATACATGGCAAGGCATCATGAGGACTTGGCAAAGACCTTCACCGACGAGCAGAAGGAGATATTCGAAAAGTTCTACGATTGTTGGGATGAGTACGTAAGCCTTGCCGAAGCAGCTATCTTCGAGTACGCGTTCAGGCTCGGTATGCAGATTGCCATTGAAGCCTTAACCGAATAAAATCTGCGCAACAACAAAATTTTCTTAAAACCTCTTGCAAAATTACGCAGAAACGATGTATAATATATTTCGCAGAAACGAAGTATGCAAGAGGTGATTTTTATGATAAAAACCGATTATATTACCATATCCGAAGCGGCGGAAAAATGGGGGATTTCCGTCCGTCAGGTGCAGAACCTGTGCAAAAGCGGCGGCATCGACGGTGTCGTTCGCTTCGGACACGCTTGGATGATCCCCAAGAATGCGCCAAAGCCGATAGACGGAAGAACGAGAGAGGCTCGTAAGAACAAAGCCGCACAAAGCAACGTCAATCTCCCGATGCCCCGTAAGTCCCCGTTTCTCGATATGACCGACCTATACACCGAGGCAGGCACGGCGGATAAGGTCATAGAGTCTCTGTCCGACCAACCCGAAGCGCAGGCGTTGTTTGCCGCCGAGATCGCATACAGCCGTGGCGAGATCGACAAGGTAATTGCTCATGCAAACGAGTTTTTATCCTCGCGCTCGGGCTTTTACGCCGTCAATGCGGGCGGTATGCTGTTAGCGCTTGCAGCTATGTGGCGCGGTGATATACACCTTTACAGAGAAGCAAAAGTACATATATGCGAAGCGCCGTGGAAAACCCCCGAGGATAAGCAAATTATGCAGCTATCCCTTGCCTGTATCGACAGCGCGGTGCGGGATCTGAGCGATTATCCCGATTGGTTTCGACAGGGGCAATTCGAGCATTTACACCCCGATTCGCACCCGTCGGCAAAGGTTTTCTACGTTAAATACTTTATCGTTGCGGCGCAGGAGCAAGCCAAAGGCACGATAAAGCTCCCCGACGTTACGGGTATGGGTTTGATGCGCGTCATTCCGTATATTGCCGAGCCTCTGATTGCCCGTGTCGTTGCGGAAAAGCTCGTTATTTCCGAAATCTATCTCCGTCTGCTCGTAGCGATAGCCTATCATCAGCTTGGCGAGGATAAAAACGCAATCTTTCATATAGACAAAGCAATCGCTCTCGCTCTGCCCGACGGACTTCTCGGTATCCTTGCAGAACATCGAAGGCAGTTCGACAATCTGCTGGATGACCGACTCAAAATCGCAAGCCCGCAGGCATTCAAAAGGTATAAGGCGCTCCACGAGGGTCTCCTTGAAGGCTGGACGAAGCTCCACAATTCGCTTCTTTCGCGGAACGTATCAAAGGCACTTACCGTCAAGGAACGTGAGATTGCCCGCCTTGCCGCATTCGGCATCAGTAACAAAGAGATAGCGAAGCGAATGTATATGACGGAGGACGGCGCAAAAAAGGCTGTATTCCGAATTATGAACAAAACGGGCACGAATAAGCGTGAAGAGCTCGGCGCATACGTGTAAAAATGTCCACTTTTTTGCCTCAAAAAGTGTACCATTTTTATTGAGAAATCCTGTATAATGGTATCATGAAAACCGTTATGCAGGATTTTTTGTTGCAAAGGAGGTCAGTCGAATGAGTGAAAACAGGATCCGCGAAGGCGGTCTGTATAAGATCGTAACGGTAGCAGATAAACAGTTTGAAATCCGCTACGGTTACGTCTGCGAGGGTGAACGAACACAATGGGAGCCCTATCCCGTCTATCCGAATTTCTTGTTATCACCGGAATATACGGCGGAGGGTTACCCCTTCGCCACGGGTGATCAGGATATATGTGAGCATTACATTCCCAAGCCGAAGGCATCGGGTGAAAGCTGGTGCAACGACTGTACGTTGTTCGATAAGCAAGATGAATACCTCGGTATCTGCCGATGTGAAGCAAGACGGGAACGGCAAAACGAATAGAGCATCAAATAACATATAATGAAATAAAAAATCGCAAAGGGATATCCCTTTGGTATGGTGCAAAGCACCATACCAAACAAAACTCTTATGAACCTATTTGGAGAAAAATATTATGACAAGAACGAAATCAACGAGAACAATCATCGTATCCCTTTTGATGTTCGCAATCGTCTTTTGCGGCTTTGCAGGATTGGGCGCTATCACGGCAAGCGCGGCGGAAGATACATACACAATCACCTACCGAACGTACAACGGTGTTTATACTTCGGAGGATTATTCTTACGGCGACACAATTACTCCTCCTCCTGACCCCCTGAGAGAAGGCTACACCTTCACGGGCTGGGATAAAGAGATTCCTGCTACAATGCCCGCCGAGGACTTGACAATTACTGCGACGTGGGAAATCAACCAATATACCATCACCTTTGTGGATACCGGCGATATCGAATATCAGTCCATTACACAGGATTACGAGACGAAAGTTGAAGAAATAGCTGATCCCGTCAAGACCGGCTATACCTTCATAGGCTGGGATATAGAGATTCCTAAGACAATGCCCGCTGAGAACTTGACAATTACTGCGCTGTGGGGGTATTCTGTGACCCTCAACATTGGAGACGGAACAATCAACAGCGGTAACGTGACGAAATACAGCTACGGCGTAGGTGCTACACTTCCGACTGACGTTACAAGGACGGGTTACACGTTCGGCGGTTGGTATCTGCAAGAAGATTTTTCGGGCGACGCTGTGACGGAAATTACCACGACGGATATTGGAAATAAAGTCTTTTACGCAAAGTGGACTGCAAATATCTACTCCGTAACACTTACCACGAACGACGGTACGATCAACAGCGGTAACGTGACGGAATATACCTACGGCGTGGGCGCAACGCTTCCGACTGACGTGACGAAAGAAGGCTTCACCTTCGGCGGTTGGTATACAGATAACAAATTCTCGGGTGAGCCGGTGACCGTGATCGCTACGGATGCGGTGGGTGATAGAACCTACTACGCAAAATGGATCGCAGAACTAAAATACGAGACCTACGGCGGAACGATAAACGATCCCGTGACCGAGTATACCTACGGCGTGGGCGCAACGCTTCCGACTGACGTGACGAAAGAAGGCTTCACCTTCGGCGGTTGGTATACAGATAACAAATTCTCGGGTGAGCCGGTGACCGTGATCGCTACGGATGCGGTGGGTGATAGAACCTACTACGCAAAATGGATCGCAGAACTAAAATACGAGACCTACGGCGGAACGCTTAACGATGGCCATGCTACCGAATACGTATACGGAATCGGAGCAACGCTCACGACGAGCGTGAGAAAAACAGGCTATGAATTTTTAGGCTGGTATGATAACCCCGAGTTTACGGGTGAGCCTGTAACGGCGATCCCTACCGATGCGGTGGGTAATAAAATCTACTACGCAAAATGGACGGAAGCCACTTACGCTATAGATTATGCGGTATATGGAGGAACGATAAACGATCCCGTGACCGAGTATACCTACGGCGTGGGTGCAACACTTCCGACTGACGTGACGAAAGAAGGCTTCACCTTCGGCGGTTGGTATCAGACAAACAATTTCTCCGACGAGCGAGTGAGCGTGATCGGTTCGGAGGAGTATGGTAGCAAATACTACTACGCAAAATGGATTGCAGATATAAACTATGAGACCAACGGCGGAACGATTAACGGTGAGTATGCTACCGAATACCTCTTGAATCTTCATACGTATTTCCCAGCGGACGTGACCAAAACGGGATATACCTTTGGAGGTTGGTACGATAACGAGGCGTGCGAGGGAAATGCCGTAACGGTACTGAATCCCGGAAGCAGCCCGGCAAAGACCTACTACGCCAAATGGATTGCGAACACCTATACGGTAGACTTTGAGCTTTACGGCGGAAATATCAATGCGCTGGACGTAAGAGAATACACCTACGGCATCGGTGCGATCCTCCCCACCGATGTAACGAGAGCCGACCATACATTCGGCGGTTGGTATCTGAAAAGTGATTTTTCGGGCGAGGCTGTCACAACGATCACCGCTACGGACACAGGCAATAAGCTCTACTATGCAAAATGGATTGCGAACGACACGATCGTAAACGCGCTGAAAGCCGTCGAGGAAGCACAAACAAAGCTTGATGAAGCAATCAAGACCAAAGCCGATGCCGAAACCGTCAATGCGGCAATTAAGGAACTGCAAGACGCGATTGATGCACTTGAAGAGGTCAAGGACAACTACGTTGCGGCTGACTCGGCTTTGAAGCAGGAGCTTGAAGGCAAGATTATAAGCGCGCAGACGACTCTGCAAACGGCAATCACGGCTCTCTCCGACGAGCTTGACGCTACAAATGAAAAAGTAGATCAGCTTGAAACCTTTATCATCATCGTATGCGTCATTTCCGGCGTAGCGCTTTGCGGTAGCGGCGCATTCGTAGTTTGGTTCTTCATTGACAGAAAGAAAAGAATCTAACAGAAAAAGAGCCTGCAACGGCAGACTCTCAATAACTCTAAGCGGCGGGCTTGAGCTCGCCGCTTTCTCTGTCAAAACGCAAGAATTGCATCGCTTAAGCCAAAGTAAAGGAGTTTTGAAAAAAGCAAGAACGCCATAAAAACAAGACTTGATCGGACTCTTGTTCCGGGAACTTGCGCTGTGGTGAAAATCAGGCAAAATTGACTCACCACCAAATTGTTGAAAATAAATAAAAAATCAGTCCAAATCTTACGAAAAGGACTGATTTTTTGTGCAAAACGCACTAATTTTGGTCGAGATGACAGGATTTGAACCTGCGACTTCGTCGTCCCGAACGACGCGCTCTACCAAGCTGAGCCACATCTCGATGATGAAAAATGGGTTATTTTTTGTAAGTGGTCAAACATGTGGTCAGACCGAAGATTTGATGACTTTTCGACATTCGGGAGAGCTGAAAAAGTCAGTGTTTTCAAGGGTTTTCGGCTCTTCTCGAAAAATCCACGCCGAGAACGGTGATTGAGTCCCGAACGACGCGCGCTATCGACTGCTCTACACCTCGTCGTACTTTTTGTCTGCAACAAAGCATTTTTTTGTGTTGTTGTCAATACAGACATTATACTAAATCGCACCCAAAGTTGCAACAGTTTGACCCAAAATACTCTACTGCGCCTTCGGGTGGAAAATTTTTGCAAATTTGTTGCAATTTGTTGCATTGAATGTCTGCCAGTGGTAAAATAAACAAAAGGCCAGTGTATAACCATTGATTATGGTGTGCGGCAAACGGTGTTTTGCAAATTGCACATTGCAATCAATTTTGCGCTTGCGCCCCAAAACAAAAGGAGATATTTTGAAATGAAAAAATTCTTTGAAGAATTCAAAAAGTTTATCACTCGTGGAAACGTGCTGGATATGGCTGTCGGCGTTATCGTTGGCGGAGCATTTACGGCAATCGTCAACGGACTTACAGACAACATCCTAAAGCCCATCATCAACGGAATTTTGGCCCTCATCATTGGTACAAATGGTCTTGAAGGCGCAGTAACAATCTTGAGCCCTGCCTACCTGGAAGATGGCGTAACAGTGGACATGGCAAACTCCATTTACATCGACTGGGGTGCATTTGTCAGCGCAATCATCAACTTCTTGTTGATAGCTCTTGTATTGTTTACAATTGTTCGCACAATCAACTACGCAAACTCCGAACTTGCTCATGCAAAACAACTTGGTGGCGCGTTGACCAAAGAAGAAATCAAGGCTCTCCGCAAGCAAGGCAAATCTATGCGCGAAATCAAAGCTCTCCAACAACAACGTTTGGACGACATTGCCGAGAAACAACGTCTTGCTACTGAAGAAGCTGCAAAAAATGCGCCCAAAACCGAGCAACAGCTTTTGGAAGAAATTCTCGAACTGTTGAAAGCTCAACACAAACAATAAAAAATCCTAAGGACACCACAAGTTTGGTGTCTTTTTGTATTGCAAAAAGTGTTTGAAGGTAGTATAATAATGTCATAACCTGCATCGTTGTTTTCACCAAGCTTTCCACAAGATATTACAAAGATTGGTGCAGGTGGAAAGTTATGGCTACATATTGGCTTTGTTGCAAATGCGGAAACGTACGTTACACAGGTGGTGCTGGCTGGTACTGCGAGTACCACGAAGAATTTGTTGAAGGCACAAATGGCGGCTAAGGCCGTCCAGGTTGGTGCGAAGAAGGCGGCGGTGACGATTCTTCGTTCTGCGACGGATGCTTTTTGACATCCGCCTGCGCAAAACACTTGGGCAAGGCGGACGACTGCATAGAATTGCAAGCCTTGCGCAGATTCCGCGACGAACACATGGCAAAAACTGCCAACGGACTCAAACTCATCAAAACCTACTATGCAGTTGCTCCACAAATTGTGCAAAAAGTTGACAGCTCCGCAAACGCTGGCGACTACTACAACGGTATCTGCGCGACCATCTGCAAGCGCTTGGAGCTCATCAAGCAAAACAAACTTCACCAAACTATCGACGAGCACAAAAAGATGGTCTTATCTCTTCAAAACGAGTTTAACATTGCTTGATTGAGTATTGTATAGTTGGCAATCGAAACCACTCAATGTGGTTTGTTGTGGACGTCTTTTTGATGCAAAGTCATCTATCTGAGCATTTATTGCCAACAAGGCAACAAATGAGTATTATCCGTCAAACTTTAGCAACGCAAAGCAAACGACGACAAAATGGCGGTATTTTGTAAAGATGTGCACAAAAAATAAAATAAACCAATTATTTTTGCGTTTTTTGTCTTGACGAGTGCATTTTACTATGCTACAATAATATTATATAAAAAAAATAAAGGAGAAACTACCCATGGCAAAAAAACCCATCGACTTACTCGAACTGATGAAACTTGCACGCGACCGCAAAAAGAACAACAGCTCAGCGGATTTCCACGTAAAAGCTAAGAACTTACTGTCTCACGCTTATGTTGACTACAAAAATATGTATGTTGACTTCTGCAAGAGCAAAGGCGAAGAATACAAGGATAAAATCTTCTACATCTTCCAACACATTTTTGTGTTCTTGATGATGGGCGACAGCAATGTTTCCAAAAACGAATACGAATGCTACAAAGTATTCTGCAACTACTGCAAGGTGGAGCCACTCACACAGTCTGATTGTCGCGCTTTGTACACCAGACTTGAAACAGACACTGTTGTTAGCGATATCGAACTTCTCCGCGACCTGCGTGATTACCTCAAAGATGCAGACGACTACGAAGCAATGGTACAAGGTTTCTGCTACTTCTGTCTTGCTGATAGCAAAAACCTCAACGAAACACAATACCTTGTTTTGAGTTTCTTCTTTGAAAATATGGACACAATCCCAAGCAATTGGGGCGCATACAAACGCAAGACATTGCTCTGGTTGTAATTTGCAACAAAGCAATCTGGCGCTTTGCCAAAGACAAAAACTCAAATCAAAAAGGCACTCCAAAACGGAGTGCCTTTTGTCTTGCGCGTAAAAAAAATGCGAATCAAACAATTCGCATTTTTTTTTGATATAGTTTTATGTCGTTTTAGACTTTGTGCGTTCAGTGCTTACTCAGCATTTGCTTGGATGGCTTTTACCATAGCATCGGTAAGGTAGCCTGTCAGTTGGTAGCTAACAAATCCAACGCGGAAACGGCAAATTGTGTGTTTGGGTGCGTACACGCCAATAACTTCGCCAGAGCTGATTTTGTCCAATCCTTTTTCTGTCAAGTCAGGCAAGTTTGTTTGTGTCATAAATGCCATACCATCCAACAAAACGTCCAAGCGGTTTACTTTTGTTGCAACTGGAGTGCTTTCGGTATCGCCAGCAAACGTGTGTTTGAGCAAGAAATTTTGCTCTTCAGTGTAGACGAAAGTCATTTTTCTTGTCGTGGCTGTCAATGGGTCAAACACCATAACAGAGGGGCTATCTTGGAAGCTTGTGCTTGTTTTGTCGTAACTGCGGATGTATGTCAAAACTTGGTTGGTATCAATGATATTGTTGCCAGAAACGGTTGTTTCTGCAGTTTCGCCATTCTTTGTGATTTGGATAACTGTATTTTTTGAGCCAACTTCGTATGTGGTGGAAACCTCGTATTGGCTTACACTTTGGTTTTGTTTGCCGATGTAAAAGCCGTTAACCTTTGTGTGGGCGGAAACTGGTGTTTGAGCCGTGTTGTTTTTGAACACAACTTGTGTTTCCGTAGTGGACTGCAAAGTTACAGATGAGTTGTCTTTTTCCACAACCAGCTCGGCTGTCTCAAATGGAGTAAGGTCTCCCAAGTAGTTTGTGGAGTAGGTGGCAAACATTGTTTGTGTTGTGGATACTGTTGTGAGTTCGTTTTTCGTGTCCACACTCAAGGTAACAATATATGTGCCTGTCAACACTTCTGGAACAATGCGGTCAAGTTCGCCAGAAACCGGGTTTGTTTCACCAGAGTACAAAAAGTCTTGTCTGTAAGTTCCGTCAGTTGTTGTCAATGATTCGGAACTCAACAAGGAAATGTCGTAAGTCCAAGTTTCGTTGTTTTCCCATCTAACTTTCTTCTCTGTTGAAGATACTTGATTGCAACCAACGAGCAAGCCAACTGTCAAAACCAAAAGTAGCAAAAGTGCAAATGTCTTTTTCATTTCTATTCCATCCTTACGGTTGTTTTTGATTGAATTTTGCGCAACATCCCAGCAAAAACTGGCAAATTGCCCAATACTTGGTATAGTATACCACATTTGCTTGCACTTTGACAAGTCTTATTGAGCGATTGCATTATTCAATTTGTTTTAAGTTCTTTCAAAGTCTTGCTCGCCTTGCTCATGCATAAGCTTGGGCCGATTGGTAATCGGGTAGCTTGGCGAACAAAATATTAACAAAGTTGCAAACTTTGTCACTTTTCTATTGCTATCGTTTTAGAAAAATGGTAAAATACAAAGTAACAAGTGTTGTGTTCCACACAATGCGCAAAGGAACTCGCAAATGATAACCATCTACAAAAACAGTACAACTAAACAGGCTGCGATGCAAATTGTCCAAGTGCTAAAACGCGTGGACAAAAGCAACTTGTCGGTAATGCACACAGTGATTGTGCCCGACCGTGCATCGTTGGAAATGGAACGCCTAATTCTTGCGGAAGTAGGTGGCAGTTTCAATGTGCAAGTTTTGACTTTCCGTCGCCTTGCGTCACGCATTTTGCCCAAGTACGAGTATCTGTCCAAGCAAGCGGGTATCATGGCGCTTACAGGTATCATCCAGGATAACAAATCTCAGCTCAAGTGCTACACAAAGGGCGTGGACAGCGCAGGTTTCGTTGCTGATATGTACGACACAATCAGCATGATGAAGTACTGCAAAATTACCCCCGAGCGTTTGGATGACGCATCTTTCCCAAAGTCTATCCGTGGCAAATCGGCAGACATTGCCCTTTTGTATCGTGAGTATCTCAACTATACCAATGGTAGGTTTATCGACTCTGCCGACAAGCTGGACTTGTTGTGCGACGAGTTGCCCAAGGTAGAAAGCGTCCAAAAGGGCTACTTTTACATTTGCGATTTCGACAACCTTTCCGCGCAGGAGCTTGCCCTTGTTGAGCAACTGATGCTTACAAGCCAAGGTGTCACAATTTCCTGTTGCGTGGGCAGCAAACTCGTTGACGGCTACTTGTATCTTGACGACATCTACAACGGCGTGTTGCAAGTTTGCGAGCGCAATCAAATTGTGCCCAACATTGTGGAAAGTTTCCAACAAGACAACAACAAGTGCACTCGTCAAATTGGCGAGCACCTTTACCGCTACACAACCCCAGCGCCTGTGGAGTGCAACGGCTTTGTGGAGATTTTCCAAGCGGAAAATCGCTACAAGGAAGTTTACAACCTTGCTTGCCACATCCAAAACTACGTGCGCAATGGTGGGCGATTTAAGGACGTGTACGTTGTAACAAGCGATGTAGACAAGTATGCCAACTCCATTGCTGGCGTTTTTGAAGAGCTGCAAATCCCTTATTTTTGCGATAGGCAATTTGCCCTGGCCGACCAACCCTATGCGCAATTTGTGTTGGACTATCTCAATTTGTATCGCAACAACGGTAGATTGCAAAACGTTTTGAGTTTTGTCAAAAACTACTTGTTTTACGGCAATTTTGATGGCCAAACGGATGAAAGCGATGTGTACAAATTTGAAAATTTCTGCTTGAAGTACAACGTTTCCTATAGATATGACGGTTTTGCGCTTGGCCTGGACGATTACTACTATCCACGTGCCAACGCCTTCCGCAGTAAGTTCAATACTTTGTACAAGGCCATTGTTTTGCCACAATCTGCCAAAGCGGTAGACTACGTTGACATTGTCCGCACCTTGCTCAAAACGCAGGACGTAACCGCCAAAAACACCCTTTTTGCCGAGCAACAACTTGCAAAAGGGTTCTCTGCCCAAGCTAATGTCACAAACCAAAGTGTGGAAAAATTGGAGCAAGTTTTGGTGCAAGCGGAAACAATCCTTGGTAGCCGCTGGATGACTTTGGACGACTTTACAAAGGCATTGACAGCTGCCGTTGCCTCCGTCAAAATTTCCGTCATCCCACAACACAACGACTGCGTAGTGTTTGCCAACATGGCAAAAGCGCGCAAGCACGACATCAAATTTTTGGCCCTTTTGGGTGCAAACTACGGCTTGATGCCCATCGTCAAAAAGGACTGCAAACTTTTGACGGACTCCAACATCAAAGATTTGCAATCTGTGGGCGTGGACGTAGAGCCACAAATCTATACCGAAAACAAACGCGAAAGGTTCAGTTTGTTCCAACTTATGTTGGAGCCAACGGACAAATTGTATGTATCCTATCCAACAACGGACGGCGCCGACAGTTTGACGCCATCCCCCTTTGTGGAGCAACTTTGCAATCTGTTTTTGGATGGTGTTGACGAACACAATAAGCCCAAAAAACTACAACCTACTGAAGTAGAAATTGAGGATATCTTTACAGAAAAGCAAGCAGTTGCCAAAGTAATTTTGAACAAGCGAAGGCTCGCCGACCAACAAATGGTCAAGATGCCATCTTTCAATATTTTGAGCAAGACCTATGCGCAAATTGCTGATGGCTATCAATTTGCCAAGGACGGTCAAAATGTTACAGTACAAGGTGGCGACAAACTGTTTTTCAAGAGCGCAAAAACAAGCGTCAGCCAGCTCACACAATTTTTCAACTGTCCGTACAGCTTTTTTATCAAGTACGGTCTAAATGTCAAACCGCGCGAAATTGCCCAACTCAAATCTAACGACCTGGGCACAATTCTGCACGACGTGATGGAACACTACGTTGCTCAAGTGGATGTTGCCGAAAGCGACCAAGATACCACAAACAAAGCAAACGATTGCTTTGACAAGGCCCTTTCAAGCGACTTTTACCGCGCTTTGAAAAACGACCCACAAATGCAAGGCATCTTGGGGCAACTGCGTGCCGAAGCCGTCCGTATGTGCAAAGTCGTCAAAAAGCAACTCGCGCACTCCAAGTTTACAAACATCAAGACGGAGTTGGCTTTTGACGGCGAAAATGCCCCTATGGTGCAAATCGACTACGGTCAAGGGGTATTTAATCTAAACGGCAAAATTGACCGTATCGACGACTACAAAGGCCACATGATTGTCATCGACTACAAGAGTGGCGCAACAGCATCCAACTACACCGAAGAAAGCCTATATAACGGCCAAAAGTTGCAACTGTTGGTGTACCTTCGTGCTGCGCAAGATAGCTACAAACTTCGCCCTGCAGGCTTCTACTACTTCAATATGCACAACAACTTTACTGATTCTGCAACGGAAAGGGTGTACACTTACAAGGGCCGCACTTTGAGTGACGTGGACATCGCTTGCGCCATTGATACCGAGTTGGAAACAACTGGCAAAAGCGAAAAGCTTGGTCTGTCCATCACCAAAAAGGGTGTATTGAACAACCGAGTCAAAAACCACATTTCTGCCGAGCAGTTCGACCATCAAGTGACCTACGCTACCGAGCTGATTAAGCGCGCTGGCAAACTTATGCACCAAGGCTACGTTGCTGTCAGCCCCTATGGCAAGTGTTGTTCTTTCTGCGATTACAAGGATATTTGCGACTACGGCGATGTGTATACATACGAGCCACGCCAAGTAAAGGGCAGTGTGGATGCGCAAACCATCACAAATATTGTCACAAAGGGGGAGCAAGATGAGTAGAGACTACACAACTGAACAACAAAACGTCATCAACTTCCCTGTGGGTAATGCTCCAATGCAAAATATGCTTGTGTCAGCATCGGCCGGCACAGGTAAAACCACCGTTATGATTGAGCGCATTGCACGACTTATCAAGCAGGACGTGGATGTCAGCCAAATTGTGGTTGTAACCTTCACAAACCTTGCCGCGGCGGAAATGAAAAACCGTCTTGCAACGCAACTTGCCCAAAGCGCAGGGGATATGCGTGTGCGCGAGCAGTTGGAAAAGTTGGATACAGCATCCATCTGCACACTGCACTCATTTTGCAGTGATTTGCTCCGCAACTATTTCTATGTTGTGGATATTGACCCAGCATTTTTCATTTTGGACGGAATCACTGCCTCCAACTTGAAAAAGTCCGCTTTGGACGAGCTTTTCAAGGAGTATTTTGCACAAAAGGACCAAGACTTCCACAAACTGTACCAAATCTATGCCACCAGTCGTAAGGAAGACAACTTCAAAAACCTAATTTTGCAGTTGCACACATTTTCTCGCAACGTGGTGGATTTTGAGTCTTGGTATGAGCAAAAACGTCAAGAGTTTGCTTGCCACGACAACAAAAGTTTGGTTATGCAAATTTTGGTGGACGACATCGCTACCACAGTAAACTTCTGCAAACAGCAGTTTACAAGTCTTATTGAGCGCGCCTTGGAAGATGACGGTACGCAAATTGCACAAACTTGTCAACAAAGCTTGGACGCTTTGAACAATGCCGATTGGGGCAGTACGGAAAACGCCTTTGATTCCATCCGCCGAGTGCAACTGGCAAAACTTGTCCCCAAAAACAGAAAGGACTACGCTCCTATGAGCGACGTTGTTTTGGAAGAAAAAATCCGCAACGACTACAAGGATATCTGCGACGAATTTGCCAAAAAGGTTGCAAAGTACGCAAAGCTTTTGCGCGCAAACAATGTCGACCAAATGTGGGCGGAGATGGACGAGTCGTTGAAACTCACCGACAAACTTGTAGAGATGGTTGTGCGATTTGAAGATAAATTCTTCGCACTCAAAAAGCAACGTGGCACAGTGGACTTCAACGATTTGGAACACCTAACGTTAAAGGTGCTTTCCGATGCCGATGCAGCCCAAACCATCAAACAACGCTACAAGTATGTGTTTGTGGACGAGTACCAAGATACCAACCCTGTTCAAGAAGCCATCATCACCGCTTTGGCAAACGATGACCACTTGTTTATGGTTGGGGATATCAAGCAATCAATTTATGGTTTCCGTGGGTGCGAACCGGGTATTTTCATACACAAGCAAAGTTGTTACCAAAGTGGTTGCGGCGGTGTAACGGAGCGACTAAACGACAACTTCCGTAGCAACAAGCACATTTTGAACTTTGTCAATCTTGTTTTTAGCGAAGTTATGACAAACGACCTTGGCAAGGTGGACTACAAAGCCTCTGCACAGTTCAAGGGCGCAACCGAGCCAACGCTCAAGCAAACGCCATCGGTTCGTGTGACCTTTTTGCCAAAACCCACAAGCGACAAAACGGAAATTGACGACTACTACGACATCACCGAGCCGACGGAAGTCATTGGCGACGCCATCCAAGCCAAAGCCATTGTCAACCGCATCAAAAGTTACGTTGGCATGGCCTACAAGGATAACAACGGCAAGTCCAAGCGTATCCAGTATGGCGACATTGTAATCTTGCTACGTGGTATGACGGCAAGAGCAACGGAAATCTACAACGCCTTGATTGCGGAAAAAATCCCTGTCACTGCCGCCTTCAAGTTGGACAACCTTGCCTCCAAGGAGGTGCGCGAGCTTGTCAACCTGCTCAGAGTTATCGACAACCCCTACAACGATGTGTATCTTGTGGGCGTGTGCTTGTGTGCCTTTGGTGGTTTTACCGAAACAGAACTTGCCAAAGTGCGTATGAGCACCAGTGGTATTGTGCCATTTTTTGACAGACTGTGCGAGTACGTTACCCTGTTTGATGACGAAATTTCCACAAAAATCAATCACTTGCTCAAATTTGTGGAAGACTTGCGTTTCTACTCTCACGGTGCAAGCGTGTGCGAAGTGGTGCTGGAAGCAATCAAGCGCACCGACTACAACCTGTTTGTGGAAGGCTTGCCCAATGGCGCATTGCGACTAAACAAACTCAACGCCTTTGTGGATAGTTTGAAGGGCGCAACTTACGCGGAAAGTGTAGACAAATTTTTGTACTACATCGACGAAACGGAAGAAACTCGCTCCGAGCAAGCGCTTGTCAATGCAAATGCGGTACGCATCATGACCATGCACGCATCCAAAGGTTTGGAATTCCCCATTGTAATTTTGGCCGGCGTGGAAGGTAAATTTAACTTTGATACACCAAGCGACAATCACTACGTTCAACGCAACAACGACGTAGGTTTGTTTGCGCAACACTACGACTTTGACGATATGCGTCGCTACGACACCATCGGTGCGTTTGCTTGCGACTTGTACAACAAGCACAAACAACGCGAAGAAGAAATGCGCCTTTTGTACGTTGCAATGACTCGCCCCAAGTACGTTTTAGATATTTTTGCAACGGTGTCCCTGCCCAAGTTGGACAAAATTCCCGCCCCACCACAAAAGGCAAACAGCAATCTCGATTGGCTGTTGTACGCACTCAAAAACAACTCGCCATTGTTGTGTTGCAGTGGCAAGGACTTGACTGTCGAAGTGGTGGATGACGTTCAATGTGAGCAAATTGTTGCCCAAAACTTGCTGTGCGAGCAACAAACGGACGAACAATCAGTTTTGCAAAAACTTACCTACCGCTATCCATTTGAAAGTCAAACACAAATGCCATCCAAGATTGTCAGCTCCGCATTGGACAAACAATTTTTTGACGATGACGAAAGTGTCCATGCGCCAGTAATTGTGCAGGATGACAAAAACAAAATCGGTACAGCCTACCACGCTGTGTATCAATTTGTGGACTACAACGCAGATATTGCCCAAATCCAAAGCACCATCAAAAGCCTTGTGGACCAAGGCAAAATTGAAGAACAGTACGCAAGTGAGTTGGATGTAAATCTCATCTATGCAACTTTGCAAAATACCGAGCTTCAAGCAATTTTGAACGATGGCACTGTGTACCACGAAATACCATTTATGCTGTACGCCCCCTACGACCAACTTGCCAAGAACAAGCGCTTTAGCGACAAAGTGATGTTGCAGGGTGTAATTGACTTGCTCGTCATTGGCCAGGGAAAAGCAACGGTTGTGGACTTCAAATACACAAGCCGAAGTGACAAGATTGCCGAGCGCTATCCATATCAGCTCAACAGCTACAAACTTGCCGTTCAAAGCATTTGTGGCATTGACAATGTGGATACATACGTCCTTTCCATTGCCGACAACAAACTTATCAAGATGTAACAAACCGACCCTTTAACTGCTGCTTTTGTACCCCTTAAAGCGTACTTTGTGTCATTTGCGAAGATACTTGCAAAATTTGCTCTTTTTGTGACCGTGTTTCAAAGTCTGTGTCAACAGCAAAAAATAACGGCAAAAAATCTTTGCATAAACAAAAAAAACGATACAAAAAAGCCCTTTCCAAACCAAAACGGAAAGGGTTTTTTGTTAGCAATATTTCAGCTGTCACAATTTGTTGCCAAGCTAACATATAGTTTTGTGATGTGTTTTTACAGACAAATTGCACTAAGTAATTTTTGAAAAAGACAATCTTTTGCCTTTTGTGCAACAGTTTTTCCTTTTGTACAATCGAATTTTTGCTGTCCAAAATTGTCAAACAAAAGCAATATTTGTAGCAATATTTTTTGCCGTTTAGTGTGCAATTTTTCCGTCAACACTTGGGTAAAAGGCGGTGTGTAAAACAGCTTGCAAACACAATAGGGAGCAGACTGCGTCGCCACAAAACAAGGAGAACAAAACTATGGAACAACTACTGTACTTTTTACTTACTTATAAAAACTATGTTTTTTTGGCGATGTTTGGATTGCTCGCTTTTGTTGCGTTTGTCAACTTTGTGCACAATCCCTACGCCAAGCAAAATGCGCAACTCAAACGCTTTAACAAACGCACACTGCAAAAGCCCAGTTGTATTGTGTTGCAAGTAAAGCACCTGCCAGCGGAGTACCAACGTCAGTGGCGCGCTTTTGTCAACAGCGGATGCTCCAAGCCATCCACAGTGTTTGAGTTTGTCAAACTGCGCAAAAGATATCTCTTGTGGTTTGTCCACTTTGTAGCAACCACAACAAGCATTGCCTACATTGTCATTGGCATTTTGCTGGATGACGCTCAAATTTTCACAACACAGGTGGCATTTTTGCTTTTCAGCATTTTGGTTATGCTCCTAAACAAACTCATTGGCGAAATAAACATTGCGTTTGCTCGAAGAGTATTTGGCAAATTTTTGCATGATTTGAACGCCGTCACACACATTTTGAAGGCGGAAAAGCATCCAACTGAACAGCCAACAGCGCAATTCGGTTCAGTGGGCAGTTTTACACAGCAAGCAAGTGCAGACCAACATCTTCAAGGTGCAGTGCCTAAGCAACAAAGCGCCATGCCCACAACAACGCAAACTGTCATCTCAACGCCTACACAACCACATTGCGAGCCCACTTCAATGGATAGCCAAAATAGAACTCCCACAGCTAAGTCAACGGTGGTTTTGCAGGATGTGGTGGGCCATAGCCCAACAACCGAGCTACTATCACATCCTTTGAACACCCAGTCGCCCATTGACGACAACAGCGACATCATCGAAAAGGCCGTTCAAATCTTGAAACAAAAAGGGCTTGACAACCCACGCACAGCGGAAGAGCAACGCAAACTCAACATCGCACTAAACAACTTGTTGCAGGCTTGTTGCAAACACAAAGCGTAAAATTAGTGCAATATTGTTTGAATAGCACAATCTTGCTCCCTCAACAACTAAATTTACCCAAAATACCCCGATTAACCAAAATACCACAAAGACATTGTACCGTTGTTCGCGCGCTGCCACTTGCCAAAATACCCTGATTAACCAAAATTTCCCCGAAACCCCAAAATTACCCAAAACACAAATTTTTGCCAATGGTGTTGCATATCTTGTTGTATTGTGGTAAAATATACGTCAAGCAATGATGCAAAGGCTAACCGACCGTTTGGTTGCGATGCCTTTCAAATTGCCAAATTTACCCTTTCAAGAAGGACGCATTTATGAAAATTATTGTTGTGGGATGTGGCAAGGTAGGCAAGGCTATAATCGAAAGCCTTGTTGCCGAAAGACACAATATTGTTGCCATCGACCACGATCCCAAGGTTGTCGAATTGGTTACAAACACTTACGACGTCATGACTGTGTGCGGTATGGCAACATCCATAGATATCTTGCACGAAGCGGGCGTTGCTCAGGCAGATTTGTTTGTTTCCGTCACACAAAACGACGAAGTAAATATGTTGGCGTGCTTCCTTGCGCGCAGTCTTGGTGCAAAACACACTATCGCACGTATACGCGAAAGCAACTACAACGATGACGGCTTGCGCTTTATATCCAAACAGCTGGATATCTCCATCGCTCTCAATCCCGAAAGGCTCACTGCAGAAAGCTTGTTCAACCGCCTGCAACTGCCCACGTCCGTCAACGTGGATACCTTTGCTGGCAAAAAGATTCAACTTTTGGAAACAACCCTGCGTGACGAGTCTAAAATTGCAGGACTCACATTGGCTCAAATTCGTCAAAAGTGCAACGTGCACTTTGTTGCGTGTGCCGTCAAGCGTGGCGACCAAGTGCACATCCCAACAGGACCATTTGTGTTGCACGTGGGCGACAAGGTTGCCTTTATGGTCAAGCGTAGCGATGCAAACAAGTTTTTGAAAGCGATCGGTCTTGTGCAAAAACACACTCGTGACATCATCATCTTGGGCGCAAGCACCATTGCCTACTACTTGGCAAAAATGCTGGCTGACAACAACTACGGCGTCAAAATTATCGAAAAAGATCAATCTCGCTGTGCCGAAATTTCCCAAATATTGCCGGATTCCGCATCCATCATTTGTGGCGATGGCTCCGATCACGAGCTATTGCTGGAAGAAGGCATCAAAACCACCGATGCTCTTGTTGCGCTGACTGGTCGTGACGAAGACAATATCATTGTAGCGTTGTACGCAATGAACCAAAACGTCCCCAAGGTCATCCCCAAGGTCAACGATGGCTACAAGTATGCTATGGTGGAAAAACTCGGCTTGCCAACCCCTGTCAATGCGCAAAAAATCGTTGCTGATATTGTCCGCCGTTACGCTCGCGCTTTGAACAACACTCTTGGTAGCTCTATCGAAACAATGTACACGCTAATGGACGGCCACGCCGAAGCATCCGAGTTTGTTGTGCTTTCTGACTGCAAGCTTATTGGCAAAAAACTCAAAGATTTGCAAATCAAACCTAATTTTATCATTGCTGGCATCATCCGTGGCAAGGAAACAATCATCCCCACTGGCGAAGATGCATTGCAAGATGGCGACCACGTCATTGTTGTTGCAGCAGGCAAACACCTGTTGGATTTGACGGATATATTGAGGTAGCGCTATGAATTTTAGGATGATTTTCAACACATTGGGCAAATCTTCCATTGCCCTTGCGGCATTGCTTGTTTTGCCAATGCTCACTTCCATTATTTGCCAAGAAACTTGCGCTTGGGCATTTGCCATTACCATTGGTGTTGCTCTTGTAGTGGGAGTGGTGTTGCTGCTTGTGTTCAAGCCCAAAAACAAAGTTATTTTCTCGCGCGAAGGCTTTGTAATGGTCTCTCTTGTATGGATCTACTTTTCCGCAGTGGGCGCACTGCCATTTGTGTTTAGTGGCGAAATCCCCAACTACATAGACGCATTTTTTGAGACCGTCAGCGGTTTTACCACCACAGGCGCAACCATTTTGACAGGCACACAAATTGAAAGTCTGTCCAAAGGTTTGCTGTTTTGGCGTAGTTTTGCTCATTGGGTTGGCGGTATGGGTATTATCGTGTTTGTTATGGTATTTGCCACAGGCTCGCAGGATCGCAGCATGCACATCCTTCGCGCGGAAATGCCTGGTCCAACAGTGGACAAACTTGTACCACGTGCGCGCGACACGGCAAAAATGTTGTACCTTATCTATATTGGTATGACGGTATTGGTTGTGGTGTTGCTGATGTTCGGCGGAATGTCCTTTTTTGAAAGTCTTTTGTACGCATTTGGCACGGCCAGCACAGGCGGCTTTGGTATCAAGGCGGACAGCCTTGCCTCCTACAGCCCCTACTGCCAATGGGTCATCACCATATTTATGTTTTTGTTTGGTGTCAACTTTAACGTGTATTGCTTGTTTGTGTTGCGCCGTTTCAAGTCGGCAATATCCAGCCAAGAAGTATTTATGTACTTTGGCATCACAACCACAGTCGTGCTGGCAGTCACTTTCAACCTGCTTGGCAACTTTACTTACACACAAAACTTTTGGGATGCCTTGCGTCACGCAGCTTTCCAAACGGTTTCCTTCATCACAACAACTGGCTTTACAACAATCCCCGGCAACACAAACATCAACTTTTGGCCAGAACTTTCCAAATGGCTGTTGCTACTTGTGATGTTTATTGGTGGATGTGCAGGTTCAACCGCTGGCGGACTCAAGGTTTCTCGCGTAGGCATGCTTGGCTGCGCTGTCAAAAAGGAAGTTCGCCGACTTCTCCGTCCACGTAGCGCAAACATTGTCAAGTTCGAAGGGAAAGTGCTCTCCGACGAAACATTGCAAAGCGTTGGTAGCTACTTTGTTGTGTACGTGGTAATTATGGCTTGTGTTTTGACGCTGTTGAGTTTGGACCCAAATCCAGATATGGACTTTATCACAAACTTTTCCACAACAGTATCTTGTTTTAACAACATTGGTCCAGGATACGGTGCAGCAACAAGCGGATTTTTTGCATTCTCGCAGTTTTCCAAAGTGGTGCTTTCCTTTGCGATGCTTTTGGGCAGATTGGAGATTTTTCCACTGCTACTGTTGTTTATGCCATCCACTTGGAAAAAGCAATAATCGTACAAAACGTCAACATAACAAAAGGAACGGGCATTTCCGTTCCTTTTAAATTTTAGTTAATGCAGTGGTGTGATTGTGGCAAACTTACATTGCTGTGACCTTGTGTAAGCCAGATTTTTGCAAATTTTGCACGACCAATGGCAAAAATGCCAACAAATATCTTCCCCAATGGCCACAAATGTGATACAATATTTCTATGAAACTGCAAGTGGATCTCAAAACTAAATTAGCCAACCTACCAAATGAGCCAGGCGTGTACATCATGATGGATGCCGATGGTAACATTTTGTATGTCGGCAAGGCTAAGAGCCTCAAAAACCGCGTTCGCCAGTATTTCCACGCATCCACCAGCAAGACAGAAAAGGTGCTTGCAATGCTCTCCCACGTGGAAGATTTCCGCTACATCATCACCGCCAGCGAAACGGATGCGTTGAGCCTGGAAAACACTCTCATCAAAAAGCATACTCCCCCCTACAACATTTTATTGAAGGACGACAAACAGTATCCTTACATCAAGGTGGACTTGAGTGCCGACTATCCCAAGTTTACGGCCACTCGCAAACTGCAAAAGGACAAGTGTCGCTACTTTGGACCTATCACGCAGGGTGGCGCAAAGGCCTTTTTGCAAATTTTGGGAACAGCCTTCCCCACCATCACTTGCAACTTCAATTTTAACAAACTGCCCAAAAATTTTAGACCCTGCTTGAACTACCATATTGGCAGGTGTTGCGCTCCTTGCATTGGTGCCGTCACAAAGGAGCAGTACAGGCAAATTGTCAACGATGCCGTTAAGTTTTTGAACGGAGACGACAGTGCAGTCAAGCAAATCTTGACAGAAAAAATGATGTCCGCCAGTGAAAAAATGCAGTACGAGCAGGCTTTGCAATACAAGCGCTACTTGGAGCTTATCGACAAGATTTCTCAACAACGCATTGTTGTTTTGAACAAGTTTGTAGATTACGATATGTTTGCGGTGGCATCCAATGGCAAGAACTGTGTTGTCAACCACACGATGATTCGTGGAGGTAAGGTCATTTTTGCCGACAACAACGTAGTGGACGATGCGGGTTTGGACGAAGCGCAAACCTTGTCCAGCTTTTTGGCGGAGTATTGCGATGTTGTCAAGCTTTGTGACGAAATCTACACAAACATTGCCTTGCCAGATGCTGACGACTTGTCAACTTTACTTTCGCAAAAAATGCAACAAAAGGTTGTTGTCTATTGCCCACAAAAGGGAGACAAACGCCGTCTTGTGGATATGTCCTACCGCAACGCAGTGGAGTATCTCACAAAAAGCCAAACTGCGCTTGACAAAAAGTTCAACACAACCCACGGCGCGGTTTTGCAACTCAAAGAGCTAATGAAACTCAAAACTTTGCCACAACGCATCGAGTGCTACGACATCTCTAACGTGCAAGGTGTGGACAAGGTTGCCAGTATGGTTGTGTTTACCAACGGCCAAAAGGACGCAAGCCAGTATCGTCGTTTCCGCATACAAACTGTCGAAGGCGCAAACGACTTTGCCAGCATGAAGGAAGTGCTTTTGCGACGATTTGAGCGTTTGAAAGCAGATGACGGAGTGTTTGGTAAAACGCCCGACCTGATTGTTGTGGACGGCGGTCTCGGACAACTGGACTACGCGCGCCAAGCTATGGAAGAATGTGGTGTCAACATTCCGCTTGTTTCCCTTGCAGAGCGTTTTGAGTGGGTGTACACATTGGGAACTAACGAGCCAACAATTTTACCACGCAACAGTTTTGCGCTCAATCTTCTCGTCAACATCCGTGACGAAGCCCACCGCTTTGCTATCACATACTTTAGAAATTTACACAACAAAAACACAATCAAATCTGTTTTGCAAGAGGTGGACGGCATTGGCGAAAAGCGCCGTGTTGAACTGCATCGCCACTTCAAAACAATGGACAATTTGAAGCAAGCCACTGTGGAAGAAATTGCCAAAGTCAAGGGTATGACAAAACCCACAGCGCAAAAATTGTACGACTTTTTGCATCAAAACGAAAACTAAAAATTATTGTTTTTACAACCTGAAACAGGTCGCTTTTGTGTGGGAGTTTTTTCTACAAAGTAGATAAAGATGCTTGAACGTTGAGACACACAAGCAAAAGGTGCCAAAACGCACACGACACAGTATTTTGTGCGAAAGTGGCACTTAACACATACAAAAATGGGGGTTTAACTATGAAAAACGTTATAGTTGGTCAATCAGGCGGACCCACCGCCGCTATCAATGCAAGTTTGTTGGGCGTTTACAAGGGCGCAAAACAACTTGGAGCAGACAAAGTTTTTGGTATGCGATTTGGCATCCAAGGTTTGTTGGAAAAGCGCGTTGTGGATATGGACGAGTATCTTGCGGACGAGCAAAATCAAGAGTTGCTCCGTCGCACACCATCGGCATTTTTGGGTTCTTGCCGTTTCAAACTGCCTGAGCCAGCGTTGCATCATCCCACCTACGAAAAGATTTTTGCCATCCTTGCGGAGCTTGAAGTTTTTGCTTTTTTCTACATTGGCGGAAACGACTCGATGGACACAATCAAAAAACTTTCCACCTATGCAAACATTATTGATAGCAATATCTTGTTTGTTGGCGTCCCCAAAACTGTGGACAACGACCTTGCCATCACCGACCACACCCCCGGCTACGGCTCCGCTTGCAAGTACATCGCCAACACCTTAAAGGAGCTTGTGCGTGACGGTCTTGTTTACCAAAACACAGTAATTTCCGTTGTGGAAGTGATGGGCAGAGACGCTGGCTGGCTCACTGCTTGTGCAAGCCTTGTGAAAGACACAGACTGCGAAGGTGTTGCAATGATTTTACTCCCCGAGCTAACTGTGGATATCGACCACTTCCTTGCAAAGGTGGGCGAAATTGTCGCACAAGGCAAATCGGCAGTAATTGCCGTTTCCGAAGGCATCAAAGTTGCCGATGGCCGTTACGTTTGCCAACTTGGTGACGAAGGCAAGCAAAAAGACCCATTTGGTCACGTTCGTCTTGCAGGCACTTCTCGATACCTTGCCGATCTCATTTCCGCAACACATGGTTGCCGCACCAAGAGTATGGAGCTATCCTTTATGCAACGCTCAGCAAGCCATTGCCAATCTTTGACGGACGTGGTAGAAGCAGAGCAACTTGGTGCGTATGCAGTGCAACTTGCCTTTGAGGACAAGAGCGGTATTGTAACAACCCTTGTTCGCACAAGCAACAATCCATACAAGTACGAGCTTAGCTACGCAAACGTTCATCGCATTGCTAATGCAGTAAAGAAAATTCCGTTGGAGTGGATTGATGGCGAAAACTACCAAGTCACCCAAGAGCTGGTTGACTACATCCGCCCCCTTGTGGAAGGACATCTCGAGCCAATCTGGCACAACGGTCTTGCACAGCACCTGATTTTGAAAAAGTAGGGCGTAGCCCTTTCATTGATGATAATATAGTTTCTGTTCAAGCTATCTAACAAAATTTGCAAAACAAGTCAAGAAATTGCAATTGCACAAAAATGGGCTTTTAACGTCCACTTTTGTATATCTAAAGCTTTACTTTTGCAACAAACACAGCAAACAGAAAAAAGACAGACAAATTTGTCTGTCTTTTTTTGAGGGGTTTCAAATGTGTGCAGATTGGTTGTTTTAAGCAGTCCTAATCGTCCGTATTTTTGCGATACAAGCAACATTCGCCTGTCAAGCTCAATGTGTCACAGTGTCCGTCAAGGTCATCAAGGTCGCCGCCAAAGTGTACACAGTCGTGGCATTTTGTGCGCACAACTTCTTTCAGTTTGCGCTCGTACTCAACTCGCAACATAATTTTGCCACTAATTTCTTCAATTCGGCCAATGCCAGCAAAGTTAAGATAAACAGTCTTTGCTTCTTCACGAATAAAGTATGGCGCAACACAATGGTCTTCAGGAAGTTCCGTCATCTTGATGAATTTCGTTCCACTGGTATTTACAAAAGCAATAAAGTCATCAAGATTATCGATACCGTCTGGATATGTGTAGTATAGATGGTCAATTTGTAGCAATCTCATTTTTCTAATTCTCCATTGATGTTTTTGGATTTATTTCTTATCGGTACTTCCCAATCCACCTGTGCGCTCGGTTGTCACGTCGTCATCTTCTGTTAGAAGGTACTGGGTAAAAATCCCCTGTGCAAAAGCATTGCCTTGTGCGATGTGCAAAGGCTTTTCCCCTTCGTTGGTAATTTTTACAAAAATGTGACCTTCGTTGGGGGCGTTGCTGTAGTCGGCATCAATGATTCCCACAGTATTGTCAAGGCGCAAGCGGAACTTGAATCCCAATCCACTACGTGGAAAAATCATCAAGCACCAATCGTCCGGCATAAGCGCGCGGATACCTGTTGCAACGGTGGTTGTTGCGTGTTGTTCAAGGTCGATGTCTGTTGGCGCAAAAAAGTCGTAGCCCGCACTTTTTGTTGTTGCACGATGTGGCAGTTGGATATTTTGGTACGTAAGTTCCGTTCCGCTTTGCAAAAAGGTTTCAAGCGTTACTTTTTCAAACTTGGCTTTTGTTCTCATTGGGGTAATACCTCATTGATGGGAGTAAAATTTAATTTTTTGTTTATTTTTACCCTCTCAGTCACTGTCGTGACAGCTCTCCCAGGGTGAGAGCCTTGACAAAGTCGCCACTTTTTGGTAGGAGAAGTGGCAGTCGTAAGACTAATGTAGAGGGCAAAAAAAACAAATTCATTTTGTTGCGTGGTTTACTATTGTTATTTTACCACATATCCACCAAACTTTCAACACCTTTGGCGAGTATCTACGCACTTTTTTTGCCGCTGTGTGACTACTTTTTTGTCAACATCAACTCAACTTTTTGGCAAATGGGCTGTTTACATCCACATCTTTTTGTGGTACAATATGTTTACTATACTGCAACTTTGCGTTCTTGCGCGGTTGAAAGGAAAGGTAAACCTATGGCGCTTCAACAACTAACCACCCCTTGGGGAGAAAATCTCACCGACAAGCCTTGGCAAGAGTACCCACGCCCACAGTTTGTGCGCAAAAGCTACATCAATCTCAACGGCCATTGGGACTACGCAATTACCAAAAACGAGTATTTCCCAACCAGCTACCACGGCAAGATTTTGGTGCCATTTTCGCCAGAAAGCCCCTTGTCTGGTGTTAATCGTCAACTCAATCCGGGCGAGTACTTGTTTTACAAACGCACTTTCTCTTTGACAAAAAGCTTTGTTAAGGATATCGTTTTGCTGCATTTTGGTGCAGTAGATTGCATTTGCGACGTGTTTGTCAACGGCAAAAACGTCTGCCATCACGTGGGTGGCTACAACGCTTTTTCTGCGGATATTACCCCTGCGCTTGTTGACGGCGAAAACATCCTTGTTGTGCGTGTGCAAGACTTTACCGACACAAGCTACCACACCAATGGCAAACAATCCACTCACCGCAAAGGTATGTGGTACACGCCACAAAGTGGCATTTGGCAAACCGTTTGGATGGAAAGCGTACCCAAGCAATACATTGAGAGCGTCAAAATCATCCCCGACTACGACAACGCCTGCGTAAAGGTTCTTCCCACCTGTTCCACAGCGGAAAGCGTAACTTGCGTTGTGCTTGATGGTGACAAAGAAATTGCCAAAGCCGATGGCAAAGGGGAAGTGGTAGTGCAACTGCCAGCCGATTTCAAAAGCTGGTCGCCAAACAGTCCATTTTTGTACAACTTGAAACTCATCACACGTCGTGACGAAGTGATGTGCTACTTTGGTATGCGCAAGTTTGGCTACGCGCGCTTTGGTAAATATCTACGTTTGACACTCAACAACCAACCCATCTTCCACAATGGCTTGCTGGATCAAGGCTACTGGTCGGATGGCTTGTACACTGCTCCAAGTGACGATGCGCTTGTGTTTGACATCCAAAAGATGAAAGACCTTGGCTTCAATATGCTCCGCAAACACATCAAAGTTGAACCAATGCGCTGGTACTACCACTGCGACCGCCTTGGCATGCTTGTTTGGCAAGATATGCCCAGCGGTGGCACAAAGCAACACAAGTGGTACACTTTGATTGCCCCAAACATTGGCATTGACAAGGTCAAAGACAGCAACTACCGCATTTTCTCTCGCAAGAGCGAGCAAAGTCGCGCTCAATTTTGGACAGAGTACAAGGAAATGCTCAACCAGCTTTACAACTGCGTTAGCATTGCAATGTGGGTACCTTTCAACGAAGCGTGGGGACAGTTTGATGCGAGCCAAGTTGCCTCTTGGACCAAGCAATTTGACCCAACTCGTACAGTGGACCACGCAAGCGGTTGGCACGACCAAGGCGGTGGCGACATCAAGAGCCAACACGTCTATTTCAAGCCTGTCCGCTTGGCGCGTGACAAAAGCCGCGTTGTCTGCTTGACGGAGTTTGGTGGCTACGTCTACAAGGACATGGCGCACTCCTTCAACCCCGACCACACCTACAGCTACAAAACTTTCAAAACACAAGACAAATTCAACCAAGGACTTAAAAAACTTTTCGAGCGTGACGTAATCAGGCTCATTCCAAAGGGACTTTCCGCATCGGTGTACACACAGGTTACCGATGTCGAAGACGAAGTAAACGGCATCTACACCTACGACCGCAAAGTCTTGAAAGTTGATGCCGAAATGATAAAACAAATCAACGAAAAAATTGCCAACACAAAACTTGACTGATATGAACACGACAACCGAACAACAAAATTTTATGCTACTTGCCCTTGAGCAAGCAAAGCTTTCTCTTGCCAAAGACGAAGTGCCCATTGGCGCAATCATCGTAAAAAATGGCCAAGTGATTGCCGTCGCACACAACACGCGCAACGCATCGAAAAACGCCGTTGAGCACGCCGAAGTGGTTGCCATCTCCAAAGCTTGCCAAGCACTTGGCGATTGGCGACTGACTGGTTGCTCACTGTACGTAACACTTGAGCCTTGCGTGATGTGCCTTGGCGCTTGCTACAATGCGCGCATTTCCAACTTGTACTTTGGTGCGTACGACTTGAGTGGCGCAGGATGCATCCACCTTGCCGAGCACATTGGCAACACACTAAATCACCACTTGAACATCCAGGGGGGCATTTGCGACAAGGAGTGTTCTCAAATACTCACCGACTACTTCAAAACAAAGCGCTAATATCTGCAACTTTTTTGTGAGTGTTGCGTTTGTCCGAGCGGCCCTTTTTGAGCCTGTCACTTTGGGGGCGGTGGCACGCGTAGCGCGATGGAGAGGGTGTTATTAACACTTTGTTAACGCACAAAAGTGGGCATTGACGCATCCAAAAGGGATGTTGCAATGTTGAGTTTCGTGTTTTATCGTGTGTTTATGATTGTAAATTTGTTTAGCCCTTGCTGTTGTGAATTCAACTCCAACGATACGCAACAGCGTACTGTTGGTTGCTAACTAAACACTGTTACTTAAATACTAAAACAAAAAAATCCGCAGGAGTTTCTGCGGATTTTTTCATGCAAATTTTCAGTGGTAATTGTGCTTATTCAACAGGCTCTTCAACGGGAGTTTCCGTTGCAACGCCATCGCCTTCGCTTTCGTCAACCACTTCAACAGGCTCGTCTGTTTGAGTGTCAGCTTGTTCGATAGGTTCATCGGTTGGCTCTTCGCTTACAGGTTCAACAGTAGCCACTGGCTCTTCTGTTGGCTCATCAGTAGGCAAAACCATAACATGATCAGTTGGTTGTTCGCCAGTTGGGTTGTCGTAAATGTCTTGCACTTGATCTGCGCCATCGGTCAAAGCTTGCGCTCTTTTCTTTGCTTTGTTCACATCGGTCACAGGCTGGCTCTTGAGCTTTGCCACTTCAAATGTGATGGTGTTGAACACCAAACCCAATGTTTCTTTGAAACTGTCTTCAATCAAGCAACGGAGTTGTTCCAATGCTGGTGTCACGGATTGTGCGGATACTTCCACAACAAATGTTGCGACATAACCTTTCTTTTCGTCAGCACGAATTTTTGTTTTCTTTACGTGTACGCCTTCAATTTTGTCCGCACAACTGCGTGCAATTTTGTTGACAACCGTGATGGATGTTGTGGTTGCACTTTTGCTGTCAGCGTGCAACAAAATGCGTTTTAGGTTTTGCAACTCACTAAAGTTCATGTACACAAGGAACACCGATGTTCCCACAAATACCACTGCCAACACAAGCATCACAACAAACACAACAGTGTTGCCTTCCAGCGTTGTTTGAGGCACAATGCCCAAAGCGTACAACAGTGCAATGATAACAAAAATCACCGCCACACAAATTTGCGCAACAAGCGCAACTTTTTCGCCAATTTTTCTCATAATTCACCTCTTACTAATGATAGGTTTGTGGACTTATTATATATTCTCTACTTATTATTTGTCAAGTAGTGAACCAAAATACCTTTTTCAGATATTTGTAAGCATTGCGCGCTTTTGAGCTACGAGTGGCTATGCAATTTTTACAAACGTTGCAAAACAACAAAAAGCCAACAAGAAACAAGTTTTCCTGTTGGCTCTTTGTATTATTGGAGAAAATAAAAATGCATCAAAACTGCAAGATTGTTACAAAATCAATCCGCCCAGTTCCTCAATCAACTGCTCGCACTCGACCTTTTCGATGGACTTACGACTCACCAAAATGGGTACGAGTTTTTTGAGTAGCGATTCGTTTTTGAGGATGCAAGCTTTTGCCTTTGCGTAGCAATCTTGTTTGATACGCAAAAACTCTTCTTCCAAGCGCTCACGCATTTTTTCGGAGTAGGCATAGTCGTTGTCGTTGTTGAAATGCAACTCCAATCCCAACATACCGCAAGCAGACATCTTCAAAAGAATGTTGTCTACGGAGTTGAAATTGTCCAACAAATTGTCGTACGTCTTGCCAAAAACCAACTCTTGCGCAACAACTCCACCAAAAAGCGCGGTGATTGCAGCCATCAAGTCGTTTTTGCTACAGATGGAGTAGGACGAGTCAAACATGTCATCATCGTCATCTTCAGCGTCGTAGTCATCGTAGTCGTCATCATCATCGTAATCATCATAGTCGTCGTAGTCGTAGTCGGCGTTGTTGATGATCGAGTCCAAAAAGCCATTGCAAACGGTGTCATCCTCGACGGAAAGAACGTAGTCGCTGTTACTGTAAGATCTTGCCACCACAAAGGAACCAAGGTTGCGCACAGCATCAATGGTATAGGATTGTTCACTTCGTTCCACAGGAAGGTCCTCGTCACGAATTTCCACAACTTTTTCGCGAATTTTGCTTTCGGAAACACAGTTGTTTTCGTCAGAAACAAGAATGCAATCGTTTACCAATGTTTTCAATGCAGCAGGCGAAAATCCATTGGTCAGCTTTGCAATGCTTTCCGCTGACATTTCAAACTTGGTTGGAGATGTCTTCATGTACATATCCAAAATTGCGGTACGGTCCTCGCAGTCGGGGTAGTCCAAGCAGATTTTTTTGTCCAATCTGCCTGCACGGGTGAGACTTTCTGGCAAGGAGTAGTAGTTGTTGCACGTAGCCACAAAAACAGCGCTGTTGACCTTTTCCATACCGTCAATCAACGTGAGCAGTTGCGCAAGGATGGTCTTGGATCTGTCGGTAAAGTACTCTTCGTCTTCGTTGGGCAAAACTTTGTCCAACTCGTCAAAGAATATCATTGTGGGCGCGTTCTTTTTGGATGCCGTTTCAAACGCACGGCGTATTCTGCGACAGATGTTGTACTCCGAACTGGAGTCGGCAATGCTGATGGTTATTTTTTCCAAAGAACACTCTTGTGCCAGCACTTCAGAGAACAACGTTTTGCCTGTGCCAGCTGGGCCGTAAAAGATGATACCCTTTGGCAAGGTTGCTCCTTTTTGCTCATACTTTTTTCGGTTGTTAAAAATGTTTACCAAAGTTTGTAGTTCTTCCTTTTCCTTTTTGTAACCTGCAATTTTATCAAACATACTCATTTCGATGTCCTCCTTCGTTTTTCGTCACAATCATTATAACGCAAATTTTGTGGGGTATCAATTGGCAGTTTTAAGATTTTTTTTGACCCCCAAAAAAATGCCAAGAACCGCAAAAAATGTCCAATTTTAGCGATGTTTTTACATTTTACTTGTTGACATTTGACCACTTTTGGTATACCATAGTATAAACGAGGTGACAAACTATGACAGAAAAAATCAAAATTAGCGTTCCGGAAAAGATCCGCGAGCTTATGCGCAGAGACGCAAAGGACTTTCGCATATGGAAACCCTCTGGTGAGGAAAACCTTAATGCATTTATCAACATTTTGATAGTCAACTTCTACGAAACATTTACCGCCGATGACGAAAAACTACGCGAAAGTGTTACCGGCGCTCTTTCCACCATCCCAGAAAGGTATGCCAAAGAGGCCTTTTCGTACGTGATGAAAGCTATTGCTCAACGCGACAAAGAAGAGGATCTTGGCAAAAGTGTATCTGTTGCTTTCAAGCCCACCAAACTTTCTGAGTCGGTTACCATCTATATCGAAAACGTCCTGCTAAAGGACGAATCCCTTTCCTCTTTCTACCGTAGGTTATTTATGGCCTATGCCAAAAAACCCAAAAACGAGCGAGAAAAAATCATACACAAGCAAAACTTTGACCTGCTCACTAACGCCATCAAAAAGGGGCTACAAGTTTGTATTTCACTAGATAACGGACAGGTTGTCAACGACGCATCTCTGTATGCCATTGCCGACTCCAAGGACGAACTTTTCAACTATGCGCTGTTGTATGCCAACAAGAAAAACCACACCGTACGCCTTGCAAAAATCAAAACAGTTTCACTGTTAACTACAAGCGCAATCGTGCCCGAAAGCAACCAAGCAATGTTTGCGCGTCAAATTGTGGCGGGAGCGCAGTACCCCATCTACTCCACCGATAACGAACCCATTAAGGTGCAACTTACACCAAAGGGCCAACAGCTTTTCAACAAAATCTATCTCTACCGCCCCTCTCCAGTATCAATCGATGGCGACATCTACACCTTTGATTGCTCCGCCAATCAAGCGCTGTACTACTTTGAGCGGTTTGGATCCGAGGCACTCATCATTTCGCCAAAGCGACTTGGTATTTTTATGCGCAATTACTACCACTACGCACTCAAAAAGTACCGCACAATTTACAGAAAAGATTAGTTTGCCAAATTGCAAGAAAAAAATAAAAGGCGAAGATTTTGAAAATTCTTCGCCTTTTTCTGGTCTGAGTGACTGGGCTTGTAAGGAGCGCAGTGACGAAATAGCGAAACGAAGTGGAGCGTCACGTTATTTCAACATCCTGTGTGAAGACAAAATAAAGGCCGACCCAAAAAGAAGCAACAAAAAAAGAACAAGCCATTTGCTTGTTCTTGTTGCGCCCCACAGGGGAGGTCATTATTACTGGTCTGAGTGACAGGACTTGAACCTGCGACACCTAGACCCCCAGTCTAGTGCGCTACCAAACTGCGCTACACCCAGATGCTTGAATATAATACTACAATTCGCAGAAAAAATCAACTGCTTTGGCGCAAATAGTGGCAACAATTTTGACTACTGCACGCTAATTACAAACAAAGCAGTTGGCGCTTGTTGCAATGCTGTAGAGCAGTCGATTGTACACCAATGGTCAATTTGTTTACATTTTACAAAGTCCAGCGAACTTGTTTATGTCAAAATACAGTCTATTCCAAGTAAAAATTACATAAAAAACGACACCATGTCGCATTGACGAGCTGTACCTCACGGTACATGTTCTAAGATCTAATCCTGGCTTCGATGTCGTTTATACTGCCATTATATGCCATTTTTGCAATTTGTCAACACATTTTAGTAAAAAAGCAAAGTGGTTTTGTGCCACTTCGCTTTCAATTTGTTTTGGTGTATTTAACCAATTTTGTTTTGCTTTACTTACTAATTTTCAGCAAACTTTCGTATCTGTCGTCGCCATCGGGGAATACTGTCACAATGTTTTTGCCCTTGTTTTGTGGCAGTTTTGCAAGTCGCTCGCACACAACGATGTTGGCAGCAGCACTCAAACCGCAACAGTAACCCAATTTTTTGTTGAGTTCCAAAAACTTGTCCATTGCTTGATCATCTGTAACAAGTTCAACTTCGTCCACTAACTTTTTGACATACAGTTTTGGTACAAATCCAGCTCCAATGCCTTGGATTTTGTGCGCGCCCCTTTCCCCACGGGATATCGCAGGACTACTTGCAGGTTCAACACCCACAATCTTGCACTCGGGGAAAGTTTCTTTCAAACGCTTTGCCACGCCAGTCAAAGTGCCACTTGTGCCAATGCCCGCAACAAAAATGTCCACACGTTCAATTTGGTTTACAATTTCCTTGCCAGTGGAAAGGTAGTGCGAAAGGACGTTTGCTTTGTTTTCAAACTGTTTTAGCCACACATGATTTGCACTTTGCGCAAGTTGTTCTGCCATGTCGACTGCTCCTTGCATACCAAGAGCGCCCTCGGTAAGTACCAACTGCGCACCAAGCCCTTGCAAAAGTTGTTTGCGCTCGATGGACATATTATCCGGCATTGTCAAAACAACTTTGTACCCAAGTTGTCTGCCGATGTACGCAAGAGAGATTCCCATGTTTCCGCTTGTCGCTTCCACAATGGTGCAACCAGGGGTAAGCAACCCATCTTTTTGCGCTTGCAAAATCATGGCAAGAGCAGGGCGGTCCTTGATGGAGCCTGTCGCGTTCATGCTTTCTTGCTTGAAAAAGATGTCCGCATCAAAATCTTCTTCGTAGGGGAGCAGCGGCGTGTTGCCAATGCCCAGTGGTGTTGCGTGCTTGTAAAATTGCATAGTGATATTTCCCTTTTTGACGATTGTTTGCTGTGCCAATCAAATTGATTTTGCGCTACGTATCGCAGATTTTTGCGTCCGTTTTACAAAAACTATTTTAGTGTCGACATAACCTTAAATTGATACACCCATTATACCACACAAATTGCAAGATGTATACACAAATTGTTTCACTTGTCAAAACAACTTGTGTTTTGTTGCGGAATTTGGTGCAATATTTTCATACCCCACAAACCAATTTTTGTGCAAAAGCTCTACCTGCGCTTGATTTTTCCCCACTCAACCAACGGTATGTAGCTTTTGTGCGCAACTTGGGCTATAATACTATCGAAAGGAGGCAAACTATGGATCAAGTAAAAATTGGCAAATTCATCGCCGAGCGCAGACGCAACATAGGTTTGACGCAACTGCAACTGGCGGAAAAACTACACATCACCGACCGAGCAGTTTCCAAGTGGGAAACAGGCAGGTCTTTGCCCGACTCTGCAATCATGCTGGAGTTGTGCAACATACTAAAAATCACAGTAAACGACTTACTAAGTGGGGAGGTAATAACAATGGACAACTACACAAAAGAATTAGAAAACAACCTATTGGAAATGGTCAAGCAAAAGGAGCAAGCAGACAAGCGCCTACTCAAAATGGAAATAGTAACGGGCATCTTGTGCCTTTTGCCATTGATTTTTGCAGCAATAGCAATGCCAATCCTTGTAAACAACGGCACAATAGAGGAGTGGCTTGGCGGATTGATTAGTGGCATTAGCGTACTTCCGCTTTTCATTGCAACACCATTTATGATCAAAATCGAGCAAACAGCCGGCTACTACGAGTGTAAACACTGCGGACACAAACACGTGCCAAAGTACAAGGCCGTTTTTATGGCGATGCACATGGGCACAACAAGATATCTCAAATGCCCCAACTGTGGCAAAAAGTCCTGGCAAAAAAAGACCATCAGCAAAGATTGATTTTTGCTTGTAATCAAAACTCGCACCTTTTACGTTTTGCAAAACACCAAAAAATGCACCCACAAATTGTGAGTGCATTTATTTTTATGCTTATTACAAAATGATGTTTACAAGTCTGCCGGGGATAACGATAACCTTCTTTGGTGTTGCGCCATTCAAAAGCTCTGCTACCTTCGCATCTGCCAAAACAACCTTTTGTATGTCGGCAGGGGCAAGTGTTGCATCAATGGTGATACGTGCCTTTGGTTTGCTGTTGAATTGAACAAGCAATTCCACTTCGCTTGCCTTGGTTGCGCTTTCGTCACAAACAGGGAATTTTTCCACAACGATACTTGTTTCGTGGCCTGTTTGGTGCCACAATTCTTCCGTCAAGTGTGGTGCAAGTGGAGTTAGCATTTTCAACAGGTCGTCGATAGTGTCGCGGTAAAGTTGTGCGTTTTTGACCTTTTGTCCATCGTACTTGGAGATTGCATTTACAAGTTCCATCATGCGTGCAACTGCGGTATTGAAGGAGAACTCGGGGTAGTCGGCATCAACTGCCTTGATTGTGAGGTGTCTTACTCGGTTGAGCTCCTTTTCTGCAGGGCCAAAGTCGGTTGTTGTTGGGTAGCTTTCGTAAGCGGAAAGTGCAAATCTTTCCACGCGGTCAAGCCACTTGTTTAGTGCCTTGATACCATCGTCATTCCATGGGCCACCCTCGGTGTACTTGAAGCCAAATGCAAGGTAGCATCTAAACACGTCTGCACCGTAGGTGTTTACGTATTCGTCTGGGCTAACAACGTTGCCGTGAGATTTGCTCATGCGGTTGCCGTCTGGGCCAAGAATTACGCCTTGGTGTACAAGGGATTTGAATGGTTCGTCAAAGTGCAGGTAGCCCATGTCACGGAGTGCCTTTGTGATAAAGCGCGCGTAAAGTAGGTGCATACAAGCATGTTCTGCGCCACCAACGTACTTGTCTACTGGAAGCATCTTGTCAATCCAAGATGTGTCCCAAGCGTTGTCACTGTTGTGCGCATCGGGGTAACGTAGGAAGTACCAACTACTGCAAACAAATGTGTCAAGTGTGTCTGGGTCACGAGTGGCCTTTGCGCCACACTTGGGGCAGGTTACGTCGTGAATGAATTTTTCGTGCTTTGCAAGTGGGCTTGTTCCGTCTGGCTTGAACTCTACGTCATATGGTAGTTCAACAGGCAAGTTTTCGTCAAGCACTTCACCACAATGTGGACAGTGAATTACAGGAATTGGTGCACCCCAGTAGCGTTGACGAGATACAAGCCAGTCGCGCAAACGGTAGTTTGTTTTGATTTCGCCAAGACCCTTTTCTGCAAGTTTTTCCACAACGGCAACACGACCTTGTTCGCTTGTCATGCCGTCAAACTCGCCACTGTTTACCATCACGCCATATTCGCAGAAAGGCAAACTGTCGTCCACGTCAGGTGTTGCGCCCTTGATAACGCGGTTGATACCCAAGCTGTGCTTAAGTGCAAACTTGTAGTCGCGTTCGTCGTGACTTGGCACGCCCATTACTGCGCCTGTGCCGTAGGTAGCAAGCACGTAGTCGCCAATCCAAATTTCCACCTTTTCTCCATTGATGGGGTTGATGGCATACGCACCGGTAAACACACCGGTCTTTTCCTTTGCGGTGGACAGACGTTCAATTTCGTTTGTTTTTGCAACTTCGTCGCAGTAAGCGTTTACTGCATCAAGATGTTCTGCAGTTGTGATGCGCTTTACAAGTTCGTGCTCGGGCGCAAGCACAACGTAGGTGCATCCAAACAATGTGTCCGCACGTGTTGTAAACACTTTGAAGCTTCCACTGCCATCTGCCAAAGTGAACACAATTTCGCCGCCAACGGATTTGCCAATCCAGTTGCGTTGCATTGCTTTGGTTTTTTCTGGCCAATCAAGCTTGTCCAAGTCTTGCAAAAGTTCTTCGGCATATTGAGTAATCTTAAAGAACCATTGAGTAAGGTCCTTTTTGATAACTTGACTGTCGCATCTTTCGCAGTGACCGTCGATAACTTGCTCGTTTGCAAGTACGGTATTACAGCTTGGGCACCAGTTTACAGGTGCCTTTTTGCGGTATGCCAAGCCGTGTTTGTACAGCTCGCAAAAGATCCATTGTGTCCAGCGGTAGTATTCTGGTGAGCAAGTGATGATTTCGTGATCCCAATCAAACATTGCGCCAATGTTTTTGAGCTGTTCTTCCATTACGGCAATGTTGTGGAAAGTGGAGTCTTGTGGATGTACGCCAGTTTTGATAGCGTAGTTTTCCGCAGGTAAACCAAACGCATCAAATCCCATTGGTTGGAACACGTTTTTTCCCTTCATGATTTGGTAACGCGCGTAGCTGTCGGTAAGACCGTAGTTATACCAGTGACCGATGTGCAATTTTGCGCCACTTGGGTAGGAAAACATTTCCAAAACGTAGTGCTTGTTGTCCACGTCCTTTTCGTTGAAGGAGTAAACTTTTTGTTCGTTCCAAAGTTTATTCCACTTTTTTTCTACTTGAATTTTGTCCATAGTAGGCCTCGCAAATAAAATATATACCAAATTGTACAGCAATGACCAAAAATTGTCAATAAAACAACATCATTGACGCAAAAAATGCCACCGAAATAGGTGGCAAATGTGCTTGTTTGGTAATGTGTTTTACTTTTGACAAAGGAAATCGTCCAACAAAGGCTCGCACCTTTGGGAGAGCTGGCACGTAGAGCCAGAGAGGGTCTACTATGTGTTAGCATGAGAATGTTTTGTTATGGTTATTTCAGTTTTACCAATTTGCCCTTTTCAAAGTAGCAAAGGGAAAGCACGTCACGAACACCCTGATAGGTTTCGTCAAAGTGCGCGCCAACCGTTTGGTAGTTGTGGCTGTCACTGCTGATTGTTACAAACTTTCCGCCAAAGCTTGCATAAACGCGCGCCATATCAACGCTTATCATGCTTTCGGTGGAGCTTGGTCCTACGTCCGATTGTCTGATGGACGAAGTGTTCAGTTCTGGTACGATGCCATTTTGTGCGCAAATTCGCAACGTTTCCGTCAAAAATTCCGCGTCTACTTGGTAACCAACGTGCCACTTTTTGAGCATATCTGCGTGTCCCAACACGTCAAAACCGCCACTCTCTACCATTTTGCGAACCTCTTGGTCGTACAATTTTTCGTAGTCCTTTGAGCTCATACGATAGTTGATGTTGTGGTAGTCCGTTGGGTGGTGTACGGACCCGATGATCATGTCTGGCTCAAGACTTCGCAAAAAGGCTAATTCCTTTGGGTGGTGGTGTGGACTGCCCATTTCAAAGCCCAACAACAACTTGATTTGCCCATCGTACTTTTTCGCCAGTTTGTCAAACTCCTTTTTACGTTGGATAAAAGGGTAGTCGACAAATGTGTTGATGGTTCCACACTCAATATGCTCGGTAAAGCACAACACATCAATGCCCTTTTGTATTGAGGAAAGGATATTTTTCTCCATCGTGTTGTCAGGGGAATTGTCGTAGCTAAAGTTGGAGTGAACGTGCAAATCGCACTTTTTGTTTGTTTTCATACCAAAAGTTTAGCACGATTTAGGGCCTTTGTCAATGCCAGCCAAAAGCTTTTTAGCCGTTTAGTATGTCTTCCCAACCAAGCGACTTGATCGTGTTTTTCTCCTGCACTACGCTGTTCAACAGTCGCCTTGGCAAATCAACGTTTTGTTGCAGTATGGTTGTGTAAAGGGAGTAGGGGAAGGGGTGGTTGTACTTGTCGTCGCCCACTTCGATGGTAAAAGCGGGAATTTTTAGTTTTTCCACGCACCAATCTTTGTATCCGCCCACACTGCCACCTGCGCCCACGACCTTGTAGCCGGTATAGTTGGCAATGGCGTTGGCGTAGCGTTCGTCGGCAAACTTGCGATGCCCTTTTTGTCCAAACTCCCAGTAGATTTCTTCTCCTTTCAAGTGGTACGATAATGTCACGCAAGGCTGCAGGCGTTCGGTAAACTCCGCAAGACATCTTGCCTCCGCCGTGGAAAATGGATGTTTGCCTACGTAGTTTTGCGCGCACTTGCAAAAGGTATTTTGTGTTCCCTTGGACCACTTGGCATCAAAGTTGACGTTCACGTCCACCCCATCGGCGTTGGCCTTCCACAACGAAAAGTCTCGTCCGCCGTTGATGGAAACAAGATTTTTTCTGCGTTCTTTGTCGGCAATCCAACCGACACCCTCTTGACAAATGCGCACACCATCTGGGTTGGTCATTGGCACAAAGTAGATTCCGCCATCCATTTTTAGTTGTGGATTTTTGACCAAGTGCTTGGCAAGCCCCACAACAAGCAGTGCTGTTAGGTGTTCTCTTGCGTGCATTGCCCCTTGCACAATCATGCGGTTGCCGTTTTTCTTTCCCACAAAGATGTAGGGTATTTGTTGATGCAGTTCACTTTCCCCAACAATGCCAGTTTCCACCCCATTTTTACAAAACAGCTGTACTTCGTGTAACAAATCCAAGTAGCCAAACAATCCCAAACCTCGCAGGGTATATTGTATGCAAAGGATGTTTTGTTTGTGCAAAGGAAAGAAAGTGGCAACAAAAATTGGACGAAAAATCTTTCGTCCAATGTCGTACAATTATTCGTAGTCACAAGCACACATACAATTTTGTTGCTTTTTTTGTAAATGTGCTCTATTTCTCAAAAGTAAGCATTAAGGCATACAAAAACCCCATCTTAACTATAACTTTGTTGCAATTTTCGTGTTGAGTGCGACTATTTTGTGTGCAAGCACAGCTCTGTCAATTTACCAAATGTCCGAGCCTTTAGGTACACTTCACGAGTGACAACTTCCCCTTCGCGAATCATCAGCTCGCCCCAAAAGTTGCAAATATTTTTGTCCACTCGCTTGCCCACCAAAAAGGAAAAGTCCCCACTCTTGCGTTTGGGAGCAATGGTTGCTGGTGGTGTGGTTGGTGTGCCAGTAACCACAACTTTTGGCGCATCGGCGCTGTTAGTATTTGCATCGACTTGTGCCGCCGCGGCAACTTGCTCCACATCGCCAATTTGTTCTGCTGTGCCAACATCCGTCAACATGGTTGGTTGTGCAACTTGTTGATCAATAGCAATTTTCTTTTTTGCCCTTTTGGGTTTTGTGGCTCGAACAGTGATGATATCGTTGTTGGCAACAATTTTGGATGGCAAAACAACGGTGTCATTATCCAAAGTTACGCTTTTCACTTTGAGCGTTACAGTCAGCTCTACATCTTGCACAGATCCAAGCAGTTTGCCATCGGTATCGTAGACGAGTTTGCCAAGCTGCAAGTTGGGTAGTGGTGTTGCTTGTTGCAGGTTGTCACAAACAACATCCCCTTTGAGTTTTACTTTGTCTGCCGAAAAAGTATTTTCGCTACATTGCAACAAACAAGGCAACCCCTTTTGCCAGCAAATGCCGTTCACCTTTCCCGCAATGGCGTTTTTCTCAATGATATTCTTTTCCATCAACAAACTCAACAGCATACCTTCCCCCTTTTTTGTAAGATATGCATTTGCGGTCAGCAAAATACGGTTCATTTTGCAAAGCTTTGACTACAAACCAATCATTTGTTGCAATCTCGTCAAAGATAATTTTGCCACTTTTCGTTTTACGCTTGTCAAATTGTCAATAATATAGTAAAATGATTGTGCAATCAAGGCAATCTTGCCAAATCTAACAAAAAGGAGCAACTAACTATGATAACCAAAGATATGCGTATCATCGACGTTTTGCAAATCAAGCCTCAAGCAGCAGCAGTATTTTCTTCCTACGGTATGGGCTGCATCCACTGCCTTATGGCTCACCAAGAAACAGTTGAAGAAGCAGCAGCAGTTCACGGCGTAGACGTAGACGTCATGCTTGCACAACTCAACGCGTAACAGTCAAAGAAAAGTCGCAAGTGATGGTTGTTTTGGCGTACAGCCAAAGGGCAAAACAGCAGCGTCGCAAATATCGTAACTGCGCGCTAATGCCAACCATCCTGTGACAAACGCACCAACAACCCCAAATACACCTCACGCAATGGGGTGTATTTTTACTCTTGCCAAAAGATACATTTTGTGATACAATTTACTTATGAACGGATACGATTTTGACGATACAATTCTAAAGGGCAATTGCTGGCGACGTTTTTATTTCTACTGCTTGGCTCACTTTCCCTACATCGCACTACTTTTGATAGTGCAACTTTTCTTTGCAATTCTTTATGTTTTGCATCTGGTTGACAACCGCAAGCTTTCTTCAGTGATGAGCTGGTACCTTATTTTTATTCCTAACAAAACCAAACAGGTGGAAAAGTTTTGGGATAAAAACCAAAATCGCATCAAACAGTGGTATCTCGACCGCCGTCAAGATGACGACTTTGTTATTTCCGCTTCGCCAAGATTTATCGTTGAACCGATGTGCAAGCGTCTTGGTATCAAGTGCATCGCGTCCGAAATGGACATCCGCACAGGCCAATACTACGGCCCTTACTACTACGGCCCAATGAAGGTTTACGGCTATCAACTCAACTTTACAAACGAGCCACTCAAAGCGTACTACAGCGACTCCTTTACCGACAACCCAATGTGGAAAATTGCCCAAGAAGGTTGGCTTGTGGAAGGAGAAACAGCAACACTGTGCTACAAAGATGGTAAACCATTGGAGGCGTACGAAAAGCACAAGCGTAAAAAGTATTGGCGTTTGTAAGGGGTAGGTCTCGCTCATAAGTCCTGTGTGCTTTTTGACGGAACAATGCTTCGCAATCATCCGTGTTTTGCTCAATCACAGACCTTATAGGTATGCTCATTCGCAACAACACGCCCCCTGCTTGCATTCTTCTCGTCAAATCATTTTATTAATCACACATTCCTTCTTCGCAAGACCACTCGCTCATCAGTCCTGTGTGCTTTTTGGCGGAACAATGCTTCGCAATCATCCGTGTTTTCCACAGGAGAGAGAGCTGTGGTCGTCCGCAAAATGCACAAAAGTGATGGTTAAATATGTACTTTTGTAGTTGTTAATTGCACAGTTAAAGGCATCTCGAAACAGAGATGCCTTTTTTTGTTTTTGTATTGTTTGGATATTTGCCCTTATTGTGGCAGTTCAACAACAACCATTTTGCCAGTGTGCGGATGTGCAAACGCCAACCTTACACAGTGCAGTTGCACGTTGCCGTCAGTCGTTGCGCCATATAATTTGTCTCCAACAATGGGGTGTCCAACAGCAGAGAGATGCGCTCGTAGTTGATGTGTCCGTCCAGTGCCAAGCTTTAGTTCCACAAGCGTTGTGTTTTTGTGACAGCAAATTGCATTGTAAAAGGACAGTGCATTTTTGCCATTTTGGTCCACGACAGTTTTGTTGCCTTGGCGAGATAGTGGCAGGTCAATCTTGCCACTGCCTTGCAACACACCTTCCACTGTGGCGTGGTAGGTTTTTTCAATTTTGTGTTCAAATTGCAGGTCGTTGAGTTTTTGTGCAGTTATTTCGTCCAATGCGCCCAGCACAAGTCCGTCGGTGGTTTTGTCCAATCGTGTGATGACGTGCAAGCAAAAATGGTCGCCAAATGTCGTTGCAAGCATATTGCCAAAGGTTTCGTCGTGGTGTTTGAGGTCTGGATGGATGGCTACTCCGTAGGGTTTGTAGGCAACGTACAAATATTCATCAGCATACAAAACTTGCGCAGGAGTTTTTGCAAAGGCTGGTGTTTGCAACCGCTCGTCTGTGACAAACTCCATTTTGTCGCCCAGTTGCATTTTGTATCGCACTGTCACATCCACGCCATTTGCCCAAATGTGACCATCGTACTTGAACCGCTTTATCTCCGTTGTGGAGAGACCTTTTGTCACAAAGTATTCTTTTATGGTTTTGCCTGCAATGTCAGGTGCTACAACAAAGGTAATTTTCATACTGCAATTTTACCACAACATTTGCCTTTTTGCAATCACCTTTTTGTTGACATTTTGACCCCTGTGTAGTACAATAAATAAGTGCTCACAAAGGCGCACAAAATATACTTGGAGATAAAAACTATGGCTACCTTTCCACTTAATATCAAAGGTTACAAAACAGAATTGCCCATTTTGCCCCTTCCTAACGGAATCAAAATTGCATTTTTCAACCTTCACGGCAATGTCCAAATGACAGAGCACTGCGGAAAGGAACTTGCAAAACTTGTTGCCGATTGCGACGTATTGTTGACAGCTGAAAGCAAAGGTTTGCAACTCACACACGTGATCGCACGCGAGCTCGGCCACGAGTTTTACGCTGTAGCACGCAAAACACAAAAACTGTACATGCAAGACGGCTTGGATGTTGTAATCAACTCCAGTATCACCACAGGCAAAGAGCAACACTTGTATCTTTCCAAGTTTGATGCCGACCTTTTGAAAGGCAAAAAAGTTGGCATCATCGACGACGTTGTTTCCACAGGCAACAGCTTGATCGGTCTCGAAGAAATCGTAAAGCTTGCTGGTGGCACAATCCAAAAAAAGGCATTTGTCCTTGCCGAAGGTCCTGCTGCCGAGCGTGACGATATCGTATTTTTGGATGTAATCCCACTTTTGTAATATTTTGGCTCTGTCCAAAACCCCGGTTGATTTTTGACGGCAAAACGACTGCGAAATCATTTGTGTTTAATCGGTCAAAACGCTTAACGGCCAATTAACCATTTCTTGTGACATAGCCACAATTCTCATAGCAATGACAATAAAATGCAAAGGCAACGAAAAATCGTTGCCTTTTTTGTTTGGACTGTTGCAAATCTGCCCCCATTGTGGTAAAATTGTGCCAAGAGGTATCACGAATGACTTGCTATCAACTTTTGTGCCAAAACGCCAACAAAAATGGCGACATTGTCTACTTTGGGCACAAAACCAAAATTTCCACATTTTTGAAGGATATCGACCTTTTTGCCAATGGCTTGGTTGCGCTTGGTCTGGAAAAGGGTGACGTTGTCACCTTGTATTTGCCCACCTGCCCACAAAGCTTGGTGGCCTTTTATGCCTGCTCAAAATTGGGTATGATTGCCAACATAGTGCATCCCGTCACGCCCCTTGACCAACTGCAACAAAACCTGCAAAAAACGCAGTCCAAAGCGTTGCTGTTTTACGACGCTCTTGTCAAGGACGAACGCAAACTGGATGGCTTTGGCCAACTGCTCATCCGTTGCTCTATTGCCGACTACGTCGGTCTACGCAAGCCAGTGTTTGCCATTTACTCGGCACTTACAACCAGACGCATCTTTGGCGTGATTACCTACCAACAAATGCTAATTGATGGTGTAACACCTACCGAAACGGACGCTAACGCCACAGTTTGCTATATGCACAGCGGTGGCACCAGTGGCAAGGCAAAGATTGTCAAGCACACAAATCAAGCACTGAACGGCACGGCGGACGCCATCGAAAAGATGTACCACCCCAACCCAACCATTGGTTGTTTTTCCCTTGTAACGTTGCCAGTGTTCCATGCCTATGGCCTTTGCGCAGGTGTGCACACCCCATTGTTACTTGGCTACTCTGTAATACTTGTTCCGCGCTACGATTGCAAAATCGTACACAACTACATCAAACGTCACAACGTCACCCTTTGGGCGGTGGTTCCGGCCATGCTCAAAAAGATGCAACGCCAAAAACTACTGGACAAACGCTGTATGCGCAAGCTGGATGTCATTTGGTGTGGCGGCGACTTTTTGGAAGAAAGTATGGTGGACGAGGTGGACGCCATCCTTGCCAAAAACGGCAGTACAGGCAAACTTATGCGGGGCTACGGACTTACGGAAACTTGCGGTGTTTGCGTTGTCAACAACTACGACTTCTACCAAAAAGGCAGTTGCGGTCGTCCAATGCCCAGATGCTCCGTCAAAATTGTGGACGAAAACGGCAACACACTCCCTGCCAACCAAAAGGGCGAAATTGTCCTGTACACCCCTGGTGCAACCAGTGGATATCTTGACGGCACAACTTGCGTGATGGATGACGGCGGCGTTAGAACTGGCGACATCGGCTATCTGGATGACGACGGTTACTTGTACCTTGTCGATCGCAAAAAACGCTCTCTCAAGATTGCCGCCGTAAACGTCTTTCCAGCGGAAATCGAGAGTTGCATCAAGCAACTTGACTTTGTTGCCGATTGTTGTGTTGTTCCTTACAAGGTCAATGGCAAAACCTTTTTGAAAGCCTTTGTAACTTTGCAAGCAGATGCAGAACTATCCAAACACTTGGACCGCGTTGTTATCGACCACTGCAAAGCAAAACTGATGCGCTACTCCATCCCTGCAAGCGTGCAAGTGCTTGACAAATTGCCCTTGACCAACATGGCCAAGGTAGACTATCTTGCCTTGCAAAAACTGGCGGAAAGTGAAAAGTAACACACAAAAACTGAACTTAACAGCTACAAAACTTCATATTAACAAAACCAAAAGGGACGAAATCAATCGTCCCTTTTGTTTTGCAAAAATATTTGGTTCTACTCCACCACAGTCAAGCCAATGTAGTACAGGTTGGTGGTGTCCGCTTTGGTGATGGTGTGGGTGCCTGCTTCCAATGTGACAACAATCACGTTGGTGGTGCCGGTTACCTTTTCATCGTCAATCTTTATGTTGCAGTTGTCGTCGCTACCAAACACAAGTGTCAGTTGCATTGTTTCTGTTGTGGTAAACGTGATGGTGGTGCTGGACTCAATCTTCAAGCATTGGGTGTAGGTTGTGCCGTTGTAGGTAACGGTGCCTTTGGTGCTTGAAAGGTTGCCGTTGATTGTGAAGTATTCCGACTCTTTGCCGTTATCAAATGCATGGCTTACTTGGTCCGCTGTGATACCGCTGTCGCCAGTATTGTTGCCATCTCCACCTGTGTTATCTCCACCTGTGTTGCCACCGTCAGGATTTGGTGTAACAGATATGTCGGACAAAATAACTTTGCCAGTGTAGCTAACGATTGCTTGTTTGAGTTCGGCATCCACTGCATAACTATCATTGTCCGCGTCGGTAAAGGTCCACTTGAAGTCGCCACCTTGAACGCGTCCCGCCCAAGCCATAACGTTGTCTCTTGCGTCTTCGGCAGATTGAACATTGTAGGCGTACATGGAGCTTGCTGTATCAAAGTTGTTGTAGCTTGTGCCGCCGCTGACTGTCACAACTGTCGAAGGTACAACTTGATCACGGCTTGTTGCATCAAAGTAGTCAAAGCTGGTTGCATTTTGGCTATAAGTTATTGGTGTTACTCCACCAACAATCACATTGCCAAATGCCTTGATGATACCGCCTGCATCGCCACTGAATGTGCCGTCGCCCTTGGCATCGGTGCCTTGTTTGGAAATTAGCATGGGGTTTTTGCAGTTGTTGAAGTAGTTGTTTTCCACAAAGATGGAGCAACCCTCTGTTGCGCCAATGCCGTACTTGCTGTTGCCGTCAAAGTAGTTGTTGTAAACGTGCACAGTTGCTGTGCGAACACGTGGATGACGGCTGTCGCTGTGGTCGTACCAGTTGTGGTGGTAAGTGATGCAGTTGGATGTATCTTCGCCACTTACGCCAAGCAAATTGCTTTTTCCTGTATCCCAAAAGTGGTTGTAACTAAATGTAATGTTGGTGGACTTTTTGCAGTCCATTGCGCCATCACCCTTGTCTTGGTCAGCGTCACTGCCAGCCATTCCGTAGAAGAAGTCGCAGTTGTGCACCCAAATGTGGTGATTGTCTTGTTGCAAACTTACGCTGTCGCCCTCTTCGCTTGCGCAATTCATAAAGCCGATGTTACGCACTTCCACATTACTGCAGTTTTTGAGGCGCACGCCAAATCCGTTGAAGGTTGCATCGTTGCCGATACCTTCCAAAGTGATTCCACCAGTAAACTTGGTTGTGCTACAATCCACTTCCAAGTCGCCCTTTTGCAAAACCGTCGGGTTAACAATGTTGCCGATAAATCTCACACAAAGTGGTTTTGTTTCGTAGCCCTTTTTCAAGGCAAGCAAAATGTTTTGTAGTCCTGTTTGAGTTTCCAGCTTGTTTTTGCCCGTTTGGATGTCCATTGTGATGGTGTCAAAGTTGTTGTTTGTGATGTACAACACGCGCGCATCCGCTTTCAAAGTGCCGTCCATGTTGTATGCGCCATTGGCATTGCCATCCACAAAGGCAAATCCTTCGCGGACGTGAGCAATGACGTTGGCAGTAAATGTTGTAGCTGGGGTTGTTTGTTCCACTCCATCAAACACAGGCACAATTTTTACCGTGTGCTCGCCAGCTGTCACGCCAACAATGTCCACGCGGAAGTAACTGCCGTAGTTGCGAGTGAGTTGTTGATCCGCAAGTTGTCCGTCGCAGTATACGTTGTAGTTTGCGTTGCCCATAGGTAGCCACTCGGCGTAGATGCTTTCAAAGCTTGAACCCGTTAGTTGCAGTTGAATTTTGCCTGTTTCTTGTTGGTGACCATCGCATTTGTCTGCGCAAACGGCTTCGGCACAATCCTCATTGGTGCATTTTTCGCACTGGTCACAAACACTTTGACAACTGTGTGGTGGCACGTGACCTTGGCACTTGTTTGCACATACAGTTTCGGTACAAGTTGTGTTTGTACACTTGCCACACTCAGCACAAACATTTTGGCAAGTATGGGGCGCGGTGTGACCTTGACACTTTTCCGCGCAAACGGCTTCGGCACAAGTTTCGTCCATACACTTGTTGCAAGTTTGACAAACGCTTTCGCAACTGTGTGTAGGCGTATGACCTGTGCATTTATTCACACAAACACTTTCGGCACAAGTAGAATTTGTGCATTTTTCGCAGATGGTGCATACATTTTGACAGGTGTGTGGCTCTGGTTGAACACAACCAGCAAGCACAATCATTGTTATGCACAGCACAGATAGTATTGATATCCAAATTGATTTTTTCATAGTTCACCTTTTCTTGTTGGGTTTTGGATTATGCAAGGAGTGTGCCAACCTAAATTGGTTGATAAGGAGTGAATGTGACCGCGCAACAAGCACAATTTGTCCCCACCTCACAGTATAAAAACATTATACCACAACATCCCCTTGCTGTAAAGCATCAATTTGCCGGAACATTTCGCTGGCGTTACCATTTTATTACCGACAGTTAACCTGCATCCATTTGTGTTGTTCAGTTTGCAAGCAAACAAAGGCAATGTGGAGATGTAGCCGAGCGAAGCGAACGCCCAGAGACAAAAAAAGACAACCCACCAAAGAGTTGTCTTTTAGCAAGATAGGGATGAGCGAAGCGAACAACAAATCAAAGGAGATGTAGCCGAGCGAAGCGAACGCCCAGAGACAAAAAAAGACAACCCACCAA
>CAZHMU010000004.1:0-49035 GCA_964533825.1 uncultured Oscillospiraceae bacterium | reverse complement strand
AGAGTTGTCTTTTTTTGGAGCTGATGGGCAGATTCGAACTGCTGACCTCTTCCTTACCAAGGAAGTGCTCTACCTGCTGAGCTACATCAGCTTATTGGGTTTTACGTTTGTTGCGCTAATCTGCTGTGCCCTCAGCCGAGCAACTTTAGTTGCGAACGCCACCTAAGGTACATCAGCATCTATGAAAACGCTTTCAAACGCTTTCATATTATATCTTGTTTGCGACTTATTGTCAAACGTATTGCTCAAATTGTTTCAAAAAACATCAGTCGCCCTTTTTTATATTTTGTGCGGAGATTTTTGTCACAAGCTTGCGTGGAACAAAGCGTGTTGCAAAAATGGTCAGACGATTTCCCCCGCCAATCACGTGCAAGCTCTTGCCTTGCAATGATTTTTTGTAGCCGATTTGCGCAACTTTTTCCGCCGTGATTGGCTTGATCTTTGTAAATGTGTAGTCGTTGTGTGCAAGTTCTACAAATTTGGACAGGAAAGGTCCTGGGCAAAGTGTCAATAGTTTGACATTTGTTTTGCGAATCTCGTAACTAACAGCCTCGCCAAGTAACAGCACAAAGCTTTTTGTTGCGTGGTAGGTACACATATATGGTGCAGGCATAAATGCCGCAATGGACGACACGTTGATGATGTGGCCTTCGTTGTTGGCAAGCATATTGTCCAAAAATACGCGCGTAAAGTACAACACAGCGTTGCAGTTGACGTTTGTCATTGCAAGTTGCTTGTCGATGTCCATATCTTTGAAGTCGCATCTGTCGCCAAAGCCAGCGGAGTTGACGACGTTGTTGACAAAGTAGCCCTTTTGTACAGTGTAGTTGAAAACACGTTTGAGTTCTTCCGTTTTGGATAGGTCAGCAACAAAGGTGTCCACAACGATGTTTTCGTATTTACTTTGCAACTCAGCTTGAGTTTCTGCAAGACCATTTGCATCCATATCCACAAGGAGTAGATTGTTTCCGTCTTGTGCGTAAAGGCGAGCAAATTCTTTTCCCAAACCGCTTGCCGCGCCAGTAATAAAGGTAGTTTTCATAGTGTACCCCTCCAAATGTTTATGTTAGTATTGTATCACAATATTAGCCAAATTGCAATGCCCAAGGGGCACGATGTTTGATAAGGTGCGAGATTGCCCCCTTTTGCTTGTTGATTGCACCGTTTTTTGCAGTACGTATTGTGTTAAGCTGTCCTAATTGTGAGTTTGTGGGCAACAAAAAACCTTCTCAAAGTTGAGAAGGCTTTTTGATTTGGGCACAAAATTTGGTTTTGCAAAGCCACTGTTTTGTATAGCGGGTTGATTTCTACAGGTCTTCCAAACGCTCAATGGCTGTTACGTTGGGGCAAAGTACCAGTAGTTGAGACATTTCGTCTGCGTGGTAGTTTCTAACAGGGCGCACAACGGCCTCTACGTGCAAACCGTCCTCTTTGCGGGATACCTTGTAGCGGTAAAATTGTGTCACGCCAAAGTATTCAAACAACTTTTCGTTTATGCCTTCGCCGTCGATAAACTTCAACAATAGCATACGTTGTCTGTTCACTTGACGGATGGTCCTTGTGTGCAAAATTGATTGTACAAACAAAACAATCAGTGCTGCGCCAACGGCCAAAATGTACAAGCCACGTCCTGCGCACATACCGATTGCACTTGTTGCCCAAACTCCAGCAGCCGTGGTAAGTCCGTGCAAAGTTTCTCTGCGGAAGAAAATCATACCAGCGCCCAAAAAACCGATGCCAGAAATGATTTGCGCTGCAATTCGCGCGCCATCGCCGTATTCGCCTGTTTTGAAGGACAAAGATATGCACGTCAAAAGTGCCGATGCAAAGCCGACAATAAAGTGTGTACCCATACCGGCTTCTTTCAAGCGCTTACTGCGCTCAAAGCCGATGAGCAATCCCAAAATTCCACCCAACAACGAGTTGAGCAACCATTGAAACTGACTGGGAATCAGTTGTACAAATTCGCTAAAGTCCATTTCTTTCCTACCTACTGATGATTTTGTTCGCCATCAAAAGTGAACACGTTTATAGTCGTACTATTGTAGCACAAAACATTGCAGAGTTCAATACTTTTGGGAAAAATAATTGAGCCTTTTTGTGTTATTTTTGAGCTTTTTTGCCCATTTTACCACTTTTCAAAATAGTGGTGGCTGTTGCATTAGTTGCGCTTTACAAACAAAAAAAGATGGACGAGCGTACCCGTCCATCTTGTATATGTGTTTTTTGTTAAATACGCTTGTCGTCGCCCACAAGTTGCGCCACAAACGTGACGTTTTTGTCCACCAGTCGAGAGAAAATTCGCTCATCGTATCTGTTGCGGATGTCTGCCAATGTCAAGTTTGTGGAGATAAACGTTTGCTTGCCACGTGCGACACGTTCGTTGATAACAACAAACAGGTATTCCGCTGTAACGTTGCGGTAGATGTTTTCTGTGCCAAGGTCATCAATGAACAACGCATCCACATCCAACAGATTTTCCATCACAAGTTGCTTTGTTTCCAGTCGTGCAAGGTGGCACTCCAAAAATGTTTCGTTCAAGGAGTAGGCCGTCACAAACAACACCGATTTGTCATTTGCCAAGCACTCGTTTGCGCAGGCGGAAAGGAGATATGTCTTGCCTGTGCCTGTTGCACCAGCAAGCAACACGTTTATGTGTTGGTCCTTTTGGCAAAGGGAGTGAGCCTTTTTGTAGACGGCTTTGTTGTGCTTGTCCTTTTCGATGGAGCTTTCAAAGGTGCAGTTTGTAAACTTGACGTTGGAGTCTTTCACAAGCAATGTGCGCAGTTCCTTTTTCAAGCAGTCGCACATTACGTTGCCCACGTAGCCGGTATCAGCGCATTTTGCGCAACTAAATTGTGGCACAAGGCGACTTTCATCCACCTTGTACTTTGCAAGCAGTTGCTTTTGGATGGTGCAATACTTTTCAATGCGTTGTCTGTCACGGTCAAGTTTACCGTTCATCACGTAGTCAACTTGCGCTTGTTTGAGATTTGTTTCGCAATCTACCCATTCGGGCAGGGTGCGAAGTTTTGCAAGCAACTGATCGCAACGATCGATGGCATTGTTGCGTCTTTCCAAAACGTTACGCAATGCTATTTGCAGTAGTTGTTGTTTGTTCATCAGTTCTCCTCGTCATCCAACGCAGTAAACAGTGCGTTGAGCTGTTGGTCGGTGTATTCTCGGCGCTCGATGTCGCATTGGCCAATGATTGCCGTCTTTTGTGTGGGCTTTTGTGTTGCGTTTTGTGGTGCTTGACTTTGCGCTTGTGCGAGAGTTGTGATACCCTTTTGTTTGTAGTCGGAAAGTACTCTGTTGATGTACGCCGTGGGAGTGGTGGTGCCGGCGGATTTTTCCGCAACAAAAACAATCACTTCCTGTGGCATACCCCAGCTTTCCGTCCAAGTGCGGTACAATGCGCGGTCGTTGTTGGTAACACGTCTGTCAATGCCAGCCGCCTTCAAAATTGCAAGGATGTTTTCGTCCTTGGCGGATACGTGCGCAAGGTATTGTTCAAGACTTGTCAATGTTGTTACGCCATTTTTGTACAGCTTGTCCACAATGCTTGCAAGACCGTTCAATGTGCGGATACCGCTCCTAAAACAGTACTTTGCAATGGCAATCAATGTTTGTTCGTCAAAGCCACGACGCACCCAGTTGGAAACGTACTCTTCCACAATGGCATCCAAACTTTGGTAGTACACGCCAATGCACTTGTTGATGTCACGTGCAAGGTCGTACAATTTGGTTTTTTCTTGTACGTAGTTGTCAATTTCCACAACGGAAAGCGCACCCTTTTTGTAGTATTCACAAAGTTGTCCGTCCAGCCTTGTCATGCCACCAGTTTTGCACTTTTTGGCAACGGCAACGATGGTTTCCAGCGTAAAGCCAAACTCCTTGGTCCACTTTTCGTACAGTTCGCGGTCGTTGTGTTCAATTTTGCGACTACTGCCCAATGCTTTGAATACAAGTTTCAAGTCATCGTCATACTTTTGTTGACTGTTCAAGTTGTCTTGTACAGCAAGCAAGGTTGTTGCGCCCCTTGTCAGTTGGTTGCGTGCAACAGTCAAAATGTAGTGGTAGTTGATAGTTGCCCCCTTCAGTTCCACGCAGTACTTTGCAACGGCAAGCAACGCTTCCGGTTCGAAGGTAGTTCCTTCCAAAAACATATAGTACTCGTTGTACTCGTTGGTGGTAAGCATCCTGCCTTCGATGATACGTTGCATTTCTTGGCTAAACTTGGTGTACTTACCAGGCTTGATTTTTTTCAAAGCACTGGTGTTTGCGTCCACATTTAGGTAAATCACTCGTGGTGGATTTTCCCCCGTGATGTGTACAAGCCCCAGTTCTTCCCAGTAGATGTATGCCGACATAACGTCCTCTTCGGAGATGCCAAGCTTTTGAGCAATGGTGGTGCGAGAGTTGTCGTCACCATTGCTTTCGCACAAAGTGAGCCCCAACAGGTACACGGCACTGCGCACGTCGGGAGCATCGGCAAGGTAGTTGAGTATGAACTTGTTGTCAATGCAGGTGTAACCACTGTCAATCAGTTGTTTTTCTTTGTCGCAAAATGCCATTTGTTTACCTCTTTTGTTCAAGTGATGGTCACAACGTTCGCTTGAGCTTTGTCGGCAAAAACCGCCAAAAGCACAAAACCATTTTTTTGTGACATCGTCTTATTTTATTTGTAAAGTCTTGATTATTTCTAAATTATGCGTTATAATATAAGTTGACAGAATATTTTAGTATATATGTGGTGCAATATCACCACAAAGATACTGCGTTTGCTGATACAATGGTACACCAAAAAGAAATTTTGCGCAACCGCATTGCTCAAATTGGTTGGCAAAAGTGCATTGTTTCAACAAACGTTTCCGCCTACAAAAGTTTTGTGTTGCTATTGTAACACAAAAAGGCAACCTTTACAACAAATTTGCAAAAGTTATGTCAAAATTAGCGAGGTAAGTATGAAAATTTGCAAAGTTATCGCAACCGATCCACAAGGCGACAAACAGGTTTTCACCTTTGGTACCGCTGCCGAAGGTCAAGCAATCGACACCACTCGTGGTGGCAAGCTCAACTCCTACTTGGAGTTTTGCTTTAGAGAGCAATCGGAAAATGTCAAAGATGTCGAAGTGGAGTTTTTTGCTGGAGAGGAGGAGTTTTCTCTTTCTCGTTTGCACAACGAAGATGGCACAACCAGAACTGTCTTGAAAAAGCGTGTTGACGGTCGCTGGCAAGTGGTTGCGCGCACAAAAGCCGTTGCCTACATCGAGCAAATTTTGAACGAACAACTTGTGGATATGCTCCGTGTGGACTACGTCAACAACATTGCCGTAGACAACTTCCACGGAAACTTGTTTAGCTTCGACCAAATCAAGATGCTTGCTGACGTTCAACAAAGTGTGGAAGAGTCAACTGCTCAAGCCAAAGCATTGCAAGAAAACGCCCTTTCCAAGGTGCGCGCCTATGCTGGCACACAACAAGCTGTCTCCACCGAGCAAATTGACCAAATCAACGACGAGCTTGCTGCAATTTCTCAACAAATTGCCGTTGCAACTGCAGAGCTTGGCGAGCTCAAAGCAAAACAAGTTGTTTCTGCATTCAACCAAGATATCGCTCACGAGCTGGAAATTGCTCAACAAAAGTACAACCTGCTTGTTGCTCGTCAAGACGAAATCGAGCTCATGCGCGATCAACTGCAACTACGCGATCAAGCTTTGGCATTTTTGCCAAAAATTCGCGCGTTGAACACCATTGCGGACCAACGCAAGGACAACGAAAAACGCCGTTACCAAATCACTTTGGATATCGAAAGCTTGGAGTCAGAGCTTGCACACGTTGTTGAGCAACTCAACGAAAAGCAAAACCAATTCAACCTTGTTCAGGACAGACGTGCTCGTATCGAGGCAATCAACACCGAACTGCAATACATAGCGTCCCTTTACGAAAAGAACAAGGCGCTCAACGAGCAACTGCTCACCTTGACGGAAAAACAACAACGTCTTGTGGGCGAAAAGACCGTTTGCGCAAACAAATTGCACACTATCGAAAACAACATTGCGGAAATCAAACAAAGTTTGGATTCCTTCGATTTGCCCGCAAAGTCTGTTGGTGAGCTGTTGGAAACTGTACGTGTTGACGTCAAAATCGACGAAGTAACCGCACAAATTGAAAAACTCCAAGGGGAAATCGCCGTCAAGGAAAGTCAAATTGCCGAACGCGAAAGCGCCCTTGTGTCCCAAGTAAAACGTTTCCGCTCCGTTGCAGAAATTGACGTTGCCGTAACCCCAATCAAGGCAAAAGATACAATTTTGCAAGTTTTGGAGGCAAAGTACGGCAAATTGGAAGCCATCAATCAATCTTTGCAAGAAAAACTTCGCAACTTCCAGCGCGCTATTGAAGACTACAAGTTCCGTATCATGCAGTTGGAAACAGCCAAGTCCAACTTGGAAGGTCAACGTGAAAAGGCAATGCTCCGCAAACAAGAGGAGTTCAAGCGCGAAGTTTATCTCAACAGCCAAAAGGTGTACTCCGATGACGCAAGCAGTGTATTTGCAGTAAGCGCAAGTTTCCACGATGCGGAAATCGAGCAACTTGACCAAGAAATCCACGCTCTTGCAATGGACCGCGATTTGTTGTACGAAAGATGCTACCAACTGGAAGGCTCCATCAAGGAAATCAAACGCCATATCGAAATTAACTCTGCAGAAATGGCAACCTTGTTGAAGGAAAAAACCAACATCATCAACCGCTACAACGAAATTGTCACACAAAACACCAGCGAAGTAGCTTTCAACTACATCAAGGCATTGAACTCCAACAACGGCACAAAGTACCTTTTGGACGTTCAACAAGATGCCGTTCGTAGCGAAACGGAACTGATGGAACTCAAACGCCACACCGAAGCTTTGAAGGGCAAACTCGCCTCTTTGAAATCTCGTCTTGCGTACCTGCAAGAAACTCAAGCACAACTGGACGACTCCAAGACTTCCGTGGATATGCTTGTTTCCACCAACGACAAAGTCAAGGACGAGCTCACTGACATTGGTGGCAGACTTTCTGCAGCGTACGAGCAATACAAAGCTGTTACTCGTCAAATGGAAACAATCGAATCTCGTTTGACGGACGTAAAAGCGGACATTGTGGAAATCACGCGTACAATAAAAGTAAACGAACAACAAATTGCCCAAGCCAACGACCGCGCAAAGCGTCAAGCTGGTGGCGAAGATATCGAAAAGGCAATTTCCAACTTCCGTTACGAACTTGGCGATGTGGAAAGCGAAAAGCAAATGCTTGTCGAAGCAAAGCAAACGCTGGAAAAAGACCTGTTCAAAAAGCGTCTTGAGTTGGAAAAGGCTCAATGGCTGTACGATACCAAAAACACCGAGTATGCCGAGTTGTACCAAGATTTGCAACTTGAGTTGGATCTAAAGGGACTTGCTATCGACAAGGTTGTAGCTATCGACGATGACGGCAAGTATGACGACATCCGTCGCCTAATTGCCGAGTTCGACACAGCAAAAACATCCCTGTTGGAAAAAATCGACAACTTGTACTCTATTTTGAAGGACAAACCAACAGAAGTTGTAACCCCAGCGCAAATAGAGCAAAAGGTAAATCAAATTGCCACATTGCAAAATCGTCAAAGTCAGTTGCAACAACTACGCAACAAGCAAATGGAAGTGTACGTTGCGGCAAGCAGTGCCCGTATCAAGGCAACTGCGGCAGCAGCAGAAGCACGCGCTATTTCCAACTTGAGCAAGACTATCGAGCAAAACTCGCTGGTTGGTTTGCTCATCAAGGACAAAATCAACGCAACACTTAACGTTGCATCCAACTATCTCAAAGCCTTCACAGGCAAACACTACACCCTTTCTCAAAAGGACGGCACAGTGTACGTTACAGTGGATGGTAGCAAGGTTTCCTACGACGAACTGGACACTGAGTTCAAGATTTGCACCTACGTTGCTATTGTTTTGGCAGTACCCAGAACGGACGCAACCGAAGGCAGATGGCTCATCTTTGAAGAACGCATCAACATTGACAAAAAATTGCTTGCCAACATGATGCTTGCAGTGGACAACGTAAGTTACGTTGTTTCTGTAGAAGATGTCAAGGCGTAATTGCTTGACAAACGCTATTTGTTGTGGCGGAACTCAATCAAAAACCAAAAAACACCCCAAAAGCGACTAACTTTTGGGGTGTATTTCATTTTCTTGGGTATTGCGTTTAACTTTATCTAAAAACCAAAAAAGAAAGTCGAGATTTTTCTCGACTTTCCTTTTTTATGGGGGAATTATGCAAGACTAACAGCTTTTGTGAGCAGGTTACTTGTGTTATTCGGCATCAGTTGCTGGTTGCAAGGATTGCTTCATTGCTTCCCAGTCTGCCTTTGCTTGTGCAACTGCATTTGCGTAGGATGCTTCGAACTCTGCAGCAAACACTGGAACTTGTTCTTCTTGCGCTTGCATGATTGCATCCAAGTGGTCAGCAATCACTACTTGTGCGCTTTCGATTGCGCTAACAATTGCGTTGTAGCTGGATGTAACGATGGTCTTCAACCCATCCAAAATCTCGTTCGCAGCTTCTCCGGCAATAACAAGTGCACTTTCAGCTATTGTAACTGCTGATTCTTTAGTATTCAACCATATCGTTTCGGTTGTGGAAAGTTCCTTGCCACTTTCTGCAAGTTCTTTGCGAAGTTGTAGGTATTCAACCTTCTTTGCGCGAACTTCTGCAAGAGCTACTTGGTATTTACTTTCAGGAGAAACCAGTTGTTCAAAGCGTGTATTTTCGATGTTTTCAACAGCTGCTGTGTATGCGTTGAAAGCTGTTACAAGTGCATCATCAAACTTTGTACCCATTTGTTCTTTCAAAGCTTGGATTTTTGTTGTGTCCATTGCGGCAGCTTTAGCATTGTAGTAAGCGTTTTTGAGCTCTTGAGAGTACATTTCGTGAGTCTCTTTGCGAGATTCGTAAATTTGCTCAATCAATTCCATGTGGGAAAGTGCTTGCAATTTTGCTGCATCAATGTATGGTTGGCATTGTTTAACCAGTTCTTCCAACTTTGCACGGCCGATAGCTTCTGCTTCTTGGATTGTAGCGTTGATGTTTTCTTCGGAGAAGTATTCGGAAACGCTTGCTTTTACATCGTCAAACAGTTTCTTTGCATCATTGTCGTCACCAGAAAAGCTAAAAGAAAGGTCGTTGTTTTTGATTCCGGTGTCACCGCTTACCAAAAATCCCATTTCGTGAGCTACTTGAACAAACAACGCTGCTGCTTCTTCGGCAGTTTTGCCTTCAAAATCAGCCGCAGTAATAATCAAGTTGCCGTCCTCGTTCAAAGCGTTTACGGAAATGACCTTTCCGTTGCCGTCAAGCACAAATTCAACTTCGGGGTTGAGTGATACGTTCATCACGGTTGCCGGTTTGTCTTTGTCTGTTGTGTCGCAAGCAACAAGTGTAAACATTGCGCCAACAACAAGCACAAGAGCAATAAGTACTGAAATAAGTTTTTTCATGTTGTTTTACCTACCTCTATATTAAATTTTATTTTTTGTTTTTGCGGACGAAAATGTTTGTCATCGCTTTTCCATCCTACTCAAACAATGTAAAACTACGGTCAATTATTGCAATAAAATTAAAAATCTTTGGTATTTTTTTTTTGACAGATTTTGCATTTGTATCCATTTCTATGGCGCAAAATCTCGTACAATGTACGCGTGATTTTGCAAAAAAGTCCCCCAGTTGTTACAAAGCGTCTTGCCGGACAGTAAAAAAGGGACGGCAAAAACCATCCCAATTTATAAAACATTTTCGAGAGTATAACAACACTTCGGTTGTCTACGTAAAGCTTTATCTATTCTTCCGTGAGCGTAACTGTGTACAGTGGTGTGTAGATGGGACCAGTTTTTGTCAAGGTGCTTTGGTACAAAACAACTTGCGATGCCACAAATGGTGCGTTGAATACATCCACATTTTTGGTGACTTCCGCAAAAGGCAGTGTAAACTTTGCCTTTCGGCACACTGTAATGTGTGGGCGATATGCTCTGTGTTCCACAGTAAAGCCGTTGCGTTCCAACTTTTCGCCCAGCCGATCGTGCAGCTCCGTCAGTTGTGGGCAGTTACGTAGTCTTGCCGCGGTAGCATCACTGCCACGCATTGTCACAAATTGCAACAGCGACAGTCTTGGCGCAACCATGTTCTTTATGCCATCCATTGCGTTTTGCACATATATCAAGTCGCTTTCGGCAACTTCCCCCAAAAAGTGCAACGTGATGTGGTAGTTTTGTGTGGCGACAAAGTTTCCGCCATTGGCAAAATGCTTGAATTGCTCTGCCGAGCGAGCCAAGTTGTCCTTTGTGCGTGCAGGAATTTCCAATGCAACAAAAATACGCATATCTTCACCTCTGGTTGATTGTAGTATAGCATCACTATTATACCACAAACAAACCGCTTTTTCAAGATTTTCTGCAAACTAAAATACCCTTTGACGTTTTCGCAAAAACATCAAAAGGGTATCAGCCTAAATACGGAGCAATTACAACTTTCAAACCGGACCAAAAGATGCAAAAGTTGACAACCATCACACCAAACATAATCCAAAAGGCGACTCCGTTTTCGCGTATGTCATCCGCATAGCAATTACACGCCAACTTGAAGGAAAACTTCAAGTTGTCAAAAAACTCCACCACACGATGTACCACAATTTTGAAGGACTCTTCCAGCACGCCGGCAATGATGCAAGCCATATGGAACAAAAATCCAATTCCAAAGCCAAGGGCCTTTGCCGATGCTTCGTTCATTTCGTCGGTAACGTGCGTTTGGCCGTTGAACAGCAATGCTCTGAATACAATATAACATACCACAGGCACTAATACCATCAAAAAGCTCGCCAAAAAAACGCCGTGGTATGGTGATTTGCGCTTGTTTTCATCCAGAGCCATATTGCTTTTCTCCTTTTGTAAAGATACTTGCAATTATAGCAAACGATTCGAGTGCTGTCAAGCAAAGGACTAATTGTTGGCAATGCTTTGCTTTTGAAGCAGCCACACAATTTCAATCACAAGGGACAGTTTGTTTCAATACGCACCGCATGCTACAACATTACAATATGACATTGTAAAAAACAAAGCTTGCCTATATTTATATAATATATATAATATGGTAAACATCATTATATTAACGCGCAACCAGCGTCGATATCAATCCGCAATGGACATCAATCATCACTCCACAACGAATTGCCTTTGTTGTTGTATCAACAATGTACAATTTGCAATGCATCCAAGTAGTTGGCTTATCAATCCTTCATCTCACCAATAATTTCCTTGCCTTCGGCAAATGTAACAAAAATATTGGCAATTTCTGCGCCACCAACGTGAGCAAAACAGCTACTCATCACACTTGGCTCTGCAAGGCTAAATTGCGCAGTATTGTAGTAGTTGGATACCGCCTTCCAGAACTTTTGTTCGCCCATACTTTCGTACAAGGTGTTGAACAACAAACTGCCTTTGACATAGGTCATAATTACGTACTCACCATCGTTTTTGTAGTCGTACACAGGCCTAAAGTTTCTTTCCACATCGGTGTAAAAGTGGTTCAATACGTCAACGTAGGTAGTGTAGGTCTTTGTGTTGGCAAGTATGCTATCTGCAAGTGGTGTCGTGCCACACTCATCCAAGTACAAGTAGGTCAAAAATTCCGCCAAGCCTTCGTCTTGCCAAGCATTGGTGATTTGATCGTTACCTACTACACCGTAAAACCATTGGTGTGCAGTTTCGTGTGCGATTGCCTGCTGGTAGGATTGCGACCTGCTTGCCACCATCACGATGTTTGGGTACTCCATACCACCGTAGCAAAAGTCCGTTTCGCATACCGAGTAGTTTGAGTAGGGATACTCTCCAATGTTTTTGCTAAAAAATTCAAAGCTTTCCACTGCTGTTTGCAAAGATTTTTGTGGGTCGCCGTCAGCAAAGTAGTAGTAACTGATGGTTGTATCCCCCACAACTTGCGACAGCTTTTTGTAATTTGGCGACATCATCAATGCAAAGTCGCGTACCGCCTCCGCCTGGTAACAGTAGGTAATGCCGGCGTCGCCATTGATAGCTTCCGTCATATTGCCAGTGGATGCTACAATGTAGTTGCTTGGCAAGGTAATTTTAACGTTGTAGTTAGCCACATCGCTAACAAACGGGTCGCCCACGTTGTAGTAGGGCGCGCAAACAAATGCGTTATCCTTTACTGCGCACAAAATTGGATACCAATTGCCAAGATGTATTGCGTTTGCGGTGTAGCCCAAACGATGGTGAACGTTTGCAAGGCTGATTTGATAGGTCATTTCGATGGTTACACTCTCATCAGGGAACAACTCCTTGGTGGGTACGCTCAAAATGTCCATATCCTGCCCTTCAATGACGTATGCAACAGGCTGTCCATCCACCTTTATTGTGTCAAAGTCAATTTGCCCGCAGCTTTCCCCATTTGGGTAGGCAAGCAATCGGTACTTTGCCGGTACAATACTGCTTTGCGCATCTTCACGGTAGGCGTTGGCATAGATGTGAAATTTTACCGCATCAAAAGTGTTTTCGCTACGGTTGGTAAAAGTCACTGTCTGCGTAGCGCACAAGATGTGGTTTGTTTCGTCGTAGGAGGCAACAATGGTGTAGCTGTTGCCGTTGTCGATAGCTTGTTGCATCTTGGACGGCGTACATCCCACAAAAGCAAACAACCCCACAAGCATACACAACACGCACACACAACACAAAAATCTTTTCATACAAATGCTCCAAATAGTTTTGTAAATTGTATGAACAAATCTGTGCGTTTATTCATATTATGATAGCATTACGACAACAGCAGTTCTGTTTAGTTGACAGCCCTTTGGCTGTATTTTGTGGTAATGGTCCAACAATGTTTTTGCGCAAATTTTTTTTGATAGTACAGTTCGAAAAAACAAAGGTCGAATAATATACACCCGCTATTAAAAAATGTCAATAGAGATTATTAAAAATGAAATAATTTTTTCGTTTTTTTCTAAAAAAACAGCAAAATTGGTGTTATTTAGTTGACACTACCCCCAAATTATAGTAAAATACCACCATTAACAACAGAGAATAGTTAACTCGCCAAGGTATGACGGCTCCGAAGGTTCTCCGAAGGTTGTATTTATTAGCGATTAAATTAATATTTTTTGTGAGATACTCGAAACTGCTAAAGCGAGAGGACTATTCTGGATTGTTAATCAGGTGGTCTTTTGCTGTGCGCTTTCGAGATTTTTTATTTTATGGCGCATTTCGGGGGACAGTCCCCTGACAAAGGACGACTGTGGACAGTTTGCCTCCACTTAGATGACAGTGGTGTAGTAGTCGCGATACACATCTTTGCAGCCGATTGATTGCAACAAAAAGCTGATGTCACATGCGGGCAAATCGGGAGTTGATACCCGTAAAAACAAAAAGAAAACTAAACAGAAAGTTTCTTTTTCAAGGAAACTCTCTCCAAAAATGATTGTAACCGAAAATTTTCCATCGGTGCAATAGATGAAATTAAAAAAAATTAAATGGAGGAAAACAAAAATGAAAAAGACAATGAAAATGGTAGCTCTTCTTCTTGCTTTGTTCATGATCGCAACATTTGCTTTGACAGCATGTAATAAAGATTGTGGCGAAGGCAATCACGTTGATGCTAACCATGACAGTGTTTGTGATGTATGCGGAAAGGAAGGTCTTACCGTAAATCACACAGGCGGAGCAGCAACATGTACTGCAAAAGCTGTTTGTGAAGTTTGTGGTCAAGAATATGGTGACCTTGCTGCACACACAGGCGGAACAGCAACATGTCTTGTAAAGGCTGTTTGTGAAGCTTGTGGTCAAGAATATGGTAATCTTGCTGCACACGCAGACGAAGACCACGATGGTTTGTGCGATGTATGTCACGGCGACATGGGTAACTTTGTTCTTTACTCTTCTGAAGGCACAATCTGGGCTACAACAGCTGGCACAGGTTACGAAGATACAAAGTACTACACTTACAATACCTATTCTGGTGGTTTCTCTTCTTTGAACTGGAACCCACACACTTGGGAAGAATCCACTGACAGCACAGTTCTTGGTTACGTAACAACAGGTTTGTTTGAATACGTTTTGAACGCAGAAGGTAATGGTTATGTTATCGTTCCAGAATTGGCAACATATGTTCCCGGTACAGAAAATGGTTTGTTCCAAGATGTAACATACGCTTACTATGGAAAACTTGGCGTTAAGGAAGGCGACACAGCAAAAGCATTCCGTATCTACCTCAATCCAAATGCTACTTGGGACGATGCTAACAACACACCTATCACAGCTGCTGACTACGTTTACTCTCTCAAGGAACAACTTAACCCAGCAATGATGAACCGTCGTGCTGATAGCTACTACGGTGGTGCATTCTCCATCTACGGTGCTAAGAAGTACTTGTACTCTACAACAGAAATCGTTTACACATCTTTGGCTGACTTGGGTTATGAAACAAACGCTGAAGGTATCGAAGAACTCGGCGCTGAAAATGTCTTCTACAATATCGCTGTATGGAATAATGCGTTTGGTTGGGATATCTCTGGTTATGTTGATGAACAAGGTAACCAAATCCCCGAATATGTATCTATCGCAGATGAAACAGTATACGACGCTCCAGAAGCTTGGGCAGGAACGGCTGAAAGCGATCCATTCACAGCCAAAATGTACTACGAAGGATACCTTCCATATGGTTACTGGGAAATCGGTGCTGGTTTCGAAAGCTACGGTTTCGTATTGACACAACGTCAAGAAAACGCAGACATTGGCTACAGCTTTGACAACGTTGGTTGGAAAGTTGGTAAGGATGAAGTAAGTGGTCTTGAATACATCGATATGATCATTGAAGAATCTTTGTATTTGCCAGAATTCTACGTTCCTTACTATGCTTCTGCTCCATTGGTAAAACAAGACGTTTACGAAGCAAACAAGATTTACCACTATGCTGATGGTTCCAAGAGCAAGGGTGCGCTCAAAGATGGCACAACAATGGACGACGTTGTAAGCATCACTTCTGAGTACAACACAACATTGGACAACTGCGCTGGTTACGGTCCATACAAGATTTCTTACTACGAACTTGACAAACAACTCACTTTCGTAAGAAACGAAAACTGGTACGGTTACAAAGATGGTAACCACGTCGGTCAATACCAAACAGACAAGGTTTCTATCGAAGTAATCAAAGAACACAACACAGCAATGCTTGCATTTGAACAAGGCAAACTCGACGATATCGGTTTGGACTCCAACGATATGGATGTGTACGGTAACAGCAGCAAGCTTGTTTACACACCACAAACATACACAACCAAGGTAACATTCAACACAGACTATGCATCACTTGCAGCTCGTGAAGAAGATGGTATCAACAAGACAATGATCACTGTTCGCGAATTCAGAGAAGCTTTCTCTTTGTGTATCGACAGACAAGCATTCGTTTCATCCTTCACAGCAGCTCACGGTGTAGGTTTTGGTTTGCTCAACTACATGTACGTATTTGATCCAGCATCTGGTGTTGCTTACCGTGCTACAGATGCAGGTAAGAAGGCTATCGTTGATCTCTATGGTCTTGAATATGGTGCAGGCAAAGAGTACGCTACACTTGACGAGGCTTACGAAGCTGTTACTGGTTACAACCCAGAAAAGGCTACTCTATTGTTCCAAGAAGCTTATGACTATGCAACAACTCACGATAGAATGGGTAATGAAGTAGAATTGGGTAGTGCAGATGCAATCTACAACGGCACAGACACTATTGATATCCAATTCAGCGTTTACGGTGGCGACGAAATCTACACACAAATGTTCAACTTCTTCAAGAACGCTATGACTGATGCTTGCACAGGCACAGACTTGGAAGGCAAAGTAACAATGACTATGGTAGAAGACCCAGATTACTACGACACACTCTACGCTGGTGGAACAGACCTTATCTTCTCCACATGGGGCGGTGCTCAATTCAACGGTCTTGGCATGCTTGGTAGTGTATACTGTGACGACCACACTGGTGGTGGCAACCAAATGGAACTTGGTTTCGATACAAGCAAGATTTCTTTGACAATCAACCTTGACATCGAAGGCACATTGGAATACAAAGAATTTACAACTTCCTTGAAGAACTGGGCAGACTGGCTCAACGGTACATTGACAGAAGGCGTTGTAATCAAGTCTGATGATGGTAGCGTAACTTTGGATAAATACCAAGCTTACAGCACAAGTATTCTGACAGAAATCTTTGCTGCGGCAGAAAAGTGCTACTTGTCTTACTACACAGCAATCCCTGTTTACTACCGTAACAGTGCATCCTTGGACTCCTTCAAGATAAACAGCGCAGTATCCGAATATGTTGCATTGGTTGGATTTGGTGGAATTCGTTTCACTACATACAACTACGATGACACAGCTTGGGCTGAATACGTCGCTAACAACGCATTGGATTACACAAAATAATCAATCAGCAAAAAGATTTGCTAAATAAGCAAGATTAATTGCTAAACAACATAACCCTTTCCCTCGTTTTTTCGGGGGAAAGGTGTATTGTTGTAATAAAACATTTGCAGTGAACAAACTTTATACTTGTTGTTCACATTGAGGAAATTATGTTTAAGTATGTATTAAAAAGAATTGGACTTATGCTATTCACATTGGCAATCATCATGACTATGTGTTTGGTGTTTGTTCGTTTACTTCCTGTGCCACCAATTACTAAGGTGCCAGGAGCCGACCCCGAACTTCAATACAAGCAATTGGTAACAAATGGCTACCTAATTCAAGTTGAAGATAAAGATGGAACGTACGAAACATCCCAAAAATTGATTTACGAATCGTCGGATGGCTTTACCAAGTATTACAAGGCGCCTATTGGCACCTCTGTTGTAAAGTTTTGGGTTAACGTTCTGACAAGATGGGACTGGGGTGAAGGTATTTCTATGTACAAAGGACATGGTACAGTTTGGGATGTCCTTGCTCAAAAGTTGCCATACACAGTATTGGTCAACCTCTATTCTATTATTTTGTCAATTCCTATAGGTCTGCTGTTGGGTATCTATGCAGCCCTTAGAAAAAATAAATGGCAAGACCACGTAATTTCTACGCTGGTCATGGTTCTCGTATCTGTACCAAGCTATGTTTATGCATTTTTGGTGCAGTACATTTTCTGCGTGAAATTGGGTTGGTTTGATTTGACCTTGTCTTCCCTGGAAAACACCTCATTTTTCAGTTTTGAGATGTTTTGGTCGATGATGCCAGCAATTTTGTCTTTGTCTTTGGGAACAATTGCCGGTTTCACGCGTTACACACGTGCAGAATTGTCCGAAGTGCTCACTGCCGACTATTTGTTGTTGGCTCGAACAAAAGGATTGACCAGAGCACAATCAATTTCAAGACACGCATTGAAAAACGCCATGGTCGTTATTTTCCCCATGATTTTGGGCGAATTTGTCGGTATTTTGGGTGGATCATTGATTATTGAAAATATTTTCAGCATCCCTGGCGTTGGATCTTTGTATCTCGAATCTATCAACAAGAGAGACTATAACTACTTCATGGGACTAACCTTCTTCTATACCTTTATTGGTTTGGCTGCAGGTATCGTTGGCGATCTAAGCTACGGCTTGATCGATCCTAGAATAAGGATGGGTAGCAGAAAATGACAAATCAAAATTATCCAAACATCCCCAAAGAAAAACTTCGCTTTGTGGGAAGTAATAGACAAATTCATGACGTCAAATTGGACACAAAACCAGTTGGCTATTTTAAGGATGCGTTTCGCCGTTTTTGCAAAAACAAGAGCTCTATCGTTGCAGCAATAATCATTATTTTGCAATTGTTGTTTGCCCTCATTGTACCACTTTGTAGCCCCTACACTGTAGAGGATAGATTTGGGGACTACGACTTGGTTTTGCCTTCCTTGTCTTTTACAAGAGAAAATAATATCAAGTTTTGGGATGGTAGAAAGACCGAAGTGAAGAGTCAATCTGGTTTTGATTTGCTCTACGCTATCGGCGAAGAGTATCGTTATGTTAATGACACTACAGAAAATCGTGCTGCTATTGTTGAGTATACACAAGAACAACTAACAGACACAAATGGTGTTGAGTACACCTCTTACTCAATGTATGTAGACAGTTACTACAAAGTTGGTTTTGTATATAGAGATTTAACTGAAAAAGAATATCTCGCGTTGCAGGAATACCAAAATGAGACAGGTATTCAAGTAATCTACCCACTGCAAAAGAACAACAAGTATGTTGGCGCCAACTATTGGTACAAGCTGGACGAGTACAACCAAACCCTTCTGGAGAGTTCTTTGGAGGTTGGCAAGTTGGAGAACGTCGCAAAGGCATTGAGTGCAGGTGTTGCATTGAGATACGAAGATGGAAGTTATGTCAACAACTATTTGACATCAGTTGACCCCAATGCTTACAATTACAATTCCATTAAGTTGGACTTTGAAGGAACTTCAGCTGCAGAAAGCAAAACGGTGCTTACAGATGCTCCCGTAAGAGAAGATCTTTCCTCCGAAGCACAATATCCAATTTACTTCGACAGTATTGGTAACAGATATTACTGGTATTCTGACAAGGTTGGATACGCAGTTGAACTGGACGGCACATGGAAAAAAGCGCAAGTTATTGATGGCAAGGTGTACAGTACAGATGGTTCGGAAGAACTCACAACAAAGCCTCTTTACTATTGCTATGCATTCAAAAACCAAACTGGTTACAGAGTACGTGTAAACTACTACGAATACTTCAAGTATGTTGAAGGTCACTATCCAAACTTTGTTTTTGGAACTAACAAGCACGGTCAAGACATATTCTCTTGTTTGGCAAGTGGTGCAAGATTGTCTTTCCTTCTTGCAATTTGTGTTTGTGCAGTAAACTTCACTATCGGCGCTATCTATGGTGCCATCGAAGGTTACTATGGTGGAGCTTTAGACCTTGTGATGGAACGTTTTTCGGATATTTTGGCAAGCGTTCCAGGTATTGTTGTTAACACACTGTTCCAATTGCACTTAGCATCTAAAGTAGGTGTTGTTGGCTGTTTGATTTTTGCGTTTGTGTTGACGGGATGGATTGGCATGGCAGGACGTGTCCGTATGCAATTCTACCGTTTCAAGAGTCAAGAGTATGTTCTTGCTGCTCGCACATTGGGCGCAAGCGACAACAGAATCATTTGGAAACACATTTTCCCAAATACATTGGGAACAATCATCACTGGTTCTGTATTGGCAATCCCTGGCGTAATTTTCAGCGAAAGTATGCTTTCGTATTTGGGAATTGTCAACTTGGAGACAACATCCGTTACATCTATCGGTACATTGTTGAGCCAAGGTAGTGGTTTGCTCAAGACATATCCACACGCTATCTTCTTCCCAGCTTTGTTTATTGCATTGTTGGAAATTTGCTTCAACTTGTTCGGTAATGGTCTTCGCGATGCATTCAATCCAACATTGCGCGGTGCGGAGGAATAAACATGGAAAAGAAATTAGAAGTAAAAAACTTAATAGTATCTTTCCGTACGCAAGGCGGCAAGGTTCAAGCGGTTCGTGATATTAGTTTCGACCTTTACAAGGGCGAAACGCTCGCTATCGTTGGTGAATCTGGTAGTGGTAAGTCTGTAACAAGTAAGGCTATTATTCAAATTTTGGCCGGCAATGCCATTGTGGAAGGTGGCGAAATCATCTACGATGGACACGATTTGCTCAAAATTTCCGAAGAGGAAATGGTGAAGCTTCGTGGCGATAAAATCTCCATGATTTTCCAAGACCCTCTTTCCAGTTTGAACCCAATTATGAGAGTTGGCACACAGCTTACAGAGGCTATGCTTTTGAAGGCCAAAGCTACTCGTAATAATGCAAGAAAATTATTCAACTCCTTGCTCAAGCAACTCAATATTCATATGGATATGGTTTCTGGTGCAGAGCAAGACAAAGCGAGAAACTCCGAATACTGCAAGCTTTTTGATGAATTTTGCGTTAAGAGTGCTAGTTTGGAAAGTGCTTATAACAGAATTTATGGCACAGCAGTTGGACTTAAATTGGATATCGACAATACATTGTTCTTGATATCCAAAAAACAACCAATTGATGAACGCGCGGTTTTGCGCAATGTAATCAAATCTTTGCCACAAACTTACCACCCCGATATCGTTGTTGCTGACGAGCAAATCACTGCTGATTTGGAATTGTTGACGGCTAGTTTGAAGAGCCTCGGTTGGTTTGGTAAGGTAGATAAGTTGCCAGAAGGTTGCACTGAAGCACTTGAGCGTATTTCTCAAGTTCTGGAGGTTGCTACAAATCGTCCAAAGCCAAACTATTTCACCTTGGGCTACTACATGCTTAAGAATCCTACAGCAAACGTAGATGATATGCCATTGGACGAGCTTGCGGAAATGACAAGAAAATTCCTTGATGAAGATTTCATGTTGGACTTTATCGAAGTTGGTTCCAAGGCATTGGTTTTCAGCCACAGTGAATCCCTGGAGCGTAAAAAGCAATTGTTGGGCGAACTTGAACAAGCGCTTGAGTACTTTAGACAAGAAACATTGGATCAAAAGGAAACAAAGGCGTACTGTGTTAAGCTGATCGACCACGTTGAAAAAGCAATTGACAAGTTGGAAATTGTCAAGAATAGTGCAGAATACACATTTAGATCAAGCCTTTTGACTGCGGTTAAAAAGTATTTTAGTGGTTTAAAGAGCAACCCCAAAGAGCAAGCTCGTTTTGATAAGCAAACAGCCAAGAGAGAGGCTCTTATTGCAAAAGGCAAGGCGCCAGACTGGAAGGTCGTTCCAGCGGCATTGGTTGACTTGGATTTGGCAAAGAGAAATATTCGTACCATTATCCACAACTTGCGTCACTCATACGCAGCTGAAATTGAAGCCGATGCTAAGTATGTTGGCAAAGACAAGATGGTTCAATTGATCGAATACTTCAAGGAACAAGCATCTGCTGTTGTTTACAAGATTACTCCCAAAATGGCCAAAGCAAAAGCGCTTAAGCTTATGGAAGAAGTAGGTATTCCCGAACCAGCAATTCGCTTTAGACAATATCCATTTGAATTCTCTGGTGGTATGCGTCAACGTATCGTTATCGCTATTGCATTGGCAGCAAACCCGGATATCTTGATTTGTGACGAACCAACAACAGCGTTGGACGTTACAATTCAATCCCAAATTTTGGAACTCATCAACCGCATCAAGGCCGAACGTAATTTGTCTGTAATTTTCATTACTCACGACTTGGGCGTTGTAGCTAACATGGCAGATAAAATTGCCGTTATGTATGCTGGCAAAATTGTTGAATATGGTACAGCTGATGACATATTCTATGATCCACGTCACCCATATACTTGGGCATTGTTGTCATCCATGCCTGACCTCAATACTACAGAAAAACTTGATGCTATTCCTGGTACGCCACCAAACATGATCTTCCCACCAAAGGGAGACGCGTTTGCGGCACGTAACAAGTATGCTTTGGAAATTGACTTTGAACAAGAACCACCAATGTTCCAAGTGAGCGATACGCACTTTGCAGCCACATGGTTGTTGCATCCAGATGCGCCCAAAGCCGAGTTGCCAAAGATCTTGACGGAACGTATTGCAAGAATGTCCCAAAAGGAGGAAGAGTAACATGGCAGAAGATAAAAACATTTTGCTAAAGGTTGAACATCTCGAACAATTTTTTAGGACAGGCAAATATGTAAACAAAGCTGTTAATGATGTTAGTTTCGAAATTCACAAGGGTGAAGTTTTTGGTTTGGTAGGCGAGTCCGGTTGCGGCAAAACCACTACAGGACGTTCCATCATCAAACTATACGACATCACAGGTGGCTCTGTTTACTTCAATGGTGTTCGTATTTGCGCGGGCGTGCGTGCTTACAAACAAGCAATTTGTGATGCTAAGGCTGCGGCTAAGGCACAAATTGCAGAACTGAGCAAGCAACCTCAAACGGAAGAAGTCAAGGCTCAAATTGCGCAAATTAAGGCTGATTTGACGGCTGAAGTTAACAAGCAACGCGAACTTATCAAGTCTGCTAGTTTTGATCACAAAAACTGCAACAAAGTATATGCTAAGCAACAACAAAAATTGGTTACAGAAAAGTACCAAACTATGATTGATGCTTTGCCTGACGGCGAAGAAAAGAAAGCATTGCAACGTGAATACAAAGCAGAGCTTAAACTTGCTGGCAAAGATAGAATTATGAACAAGATGCAAATGATCTTCCAAGATCCTATTGCATCATTGAATCCACGTATGACTGTACACGAGATCATTGCTGAAGGTTTGATGATTCGTGGTATCAAGGACAAGCAATATATTGATGAACAAGTTATCAAGGTGTTGGATTTGGTTGGTCTTGTTCCCGAGCACGCAGGTCGTTATCCTCACGAATTTAGTGGTGGCCAACGTCAACGTATCGGCATTGCAAGAGCAATTGTTCTTAATCCCGAGTTTATCATTGCTGACGAACCCATCTCGGCATTGGACGTTTCCATTCAAGCGCAAGTCATCAACCTGTTGAACGAGCTTCGCGAAAGACTGGGTCTTACAATTTTGTTTATTGCACACGACTTGTCAGTAGTTAAGTATTTCTCTGATAGAATTGCAGTTATGTACTATGGTAAAATTGTCGAATTGGCAACAAGTGAAGAACTGTTTGCGCATCCCTTGCACCCATACACAAGATCTTTGTTGTCTGCAATACCTGTTCCAGATCCAAAGTTCGAAAAGCAGCGCAAAAGAATCACCTATAACCCATTGGTGGCCCATGACTACTCGGCGCAACAACCTTATATGCAAGAGATTACTCCAGGTCACTTTATTTACTGTAACGACGAAGAGTTCGAACAATACAAAAAGGAAATGGGACTATAATTGTTTCCCCCAATCGGTTCCTCGTTTCCGTAAAAGCTAATTAGGGGAAGAGGGCGTCTATGAAGAAAATATGGCCTTATTTGATAACATTCATAATATGTTTGATTATTTCTCTGACAATACTTTTGACGGGTGGTGCATTTGAACAAAACAGCCTGATGGAGTGGATGGGAAATTTGTCCGACGCATTTATCGTGCCAGGATTGATTACACTATGCTTTGGCGCACTAATCGTATCTTCCAATGGTGGAACATTTGATATGTTGTCATTTGGTGTAATTAAGCTATTTGATCTATTCAAAAAGGATCTAAAAAAATCCAAGTATAGCGATTTTAATGATTATAGGCAACAACAAAAGAAAAGAGATTACGATTATTTTCTTATTGTCGGTGGTTTCTTTACTGTAGTCGGAATAATCTGCCTGATTATCTATAATAGCCTAATCTGACTCAGATTTCGTTTCGAATGTGCTCGTTGGCGCGGTTATGTTATTATTGGTACGGCTTTTATATTTTCTATAGATCATCTAAATAATAAAAACACTCTCCGAAAACAGTGGAGAGTGTTTTTTTGTCAAACGATGAAGCTTTGCATCCATTTTCCCCTGCGCAACCGTTTTTCAAGTGTTCGAAAAATGAAAAAATAGTCGGCAAATTTTTTATTCGAGGGGAAAATAGTGTTGAAAAATGTTTGACACCTATTGCATTTGGTGGTAAAATAGATAAGCTGCGAAGTAAGGACTGACGCGTGAGGTTACTGAAGTCAACAGAAAACTCACTGCCGACCGAGTAGTGCCAAGAGCACTGCGACCGAATAAATTTTAAGCAGTATTAGGTGTTCAAGTGATGCCTTAGCATCAAACTGTCGCCGATATTTGTAGGCAAACTCTGTTTGCTTTATTAAAAGCCGCAGCGCGAAACACACGGAAGTGTTGTCGCCCAAGCAATTCGGAAAATAAAACATTATTAAAGGAGTAACACAACAAATGGCAAACCAAAAAATCAGAATCAAGCTCAAGTCTTATGACCACAACCTTGTTGACCTTGCTTGTGCAAAAATCGTAGAAGCTGCACAAAAGATGGGTAGCAAAGTTTCCGGCCCAATCCCCCTTCCAACAGAGAAGGAAATCGTAACAGTTTTGCGTGCTGTTCACAAATATAAGGATTCACGCGAACAATTTGAACTTCGTACTTACAAGCGTTTGATTGACATCTACAGCCCCAACGCGAAGACAATCGACAGCCTTACAAAGCTCGACCTTCCAGCTGGTGTTGATGTAAAGATCAAGCTGTAACAAATAAAAATGGAGGTGAACTTTATCTATGAATAAAGCAATCATTGGTAAGAAGCTGGGAATGACTCAAGTATTCCTTGCAGACGGAACTATGGTTCCAGTAACAGTAATTCAAGCAGGTCCATGTACAGTAACACAAAAGAAAACCGTAGAACGCGATGGTTACGAAGCATTGCAACTCGGTTTTGAAACAGTTGCTGAACGTAAACTTACAAAACCACAACTTGGACATCTCAAAAAGAGTGGCGTTGTTGTAAAGCATCTTCACGAGTTCAAGCTTGACAACTGCGACCTTGACGTTGGCGCAACAGTTGAGTGCGACATCTTTGCAGCAGGCGACTACGTTGATATCACAGGTATCACAAAGGGTCACGGTTTCACAGGCGTTATCAAACGTTGGAACCAACACAGACTCAAGGAAACCCACGGTGTAGGCCCTGTTCACCGCGAAGTTGGTTCTATGGGTCCAATCTCTAGCCCATCACGCGTAATGCCAGGCAAAAAGCTTCCAGGTCACTATGGTGTTGAACAAGTAACAATTTTGAATCTCTCTGTAGTAAAAGTCGACAAAGAGTTGGGCGTTATCCTTGTAAAGGGTGCCGTTCCAGGCGCAAAGAACAGCATTGTGTATGTTCGTAACGCAGTTAAGAAATAAGGACAAAGGAGTAAACCACAATGAAAGTAAAAGTTTATAATACTTCCGCTGTAGAAGTTGGTTCTGTAGAACTTAATGATGCAGTATTTGGTTGCGATTACAACGAAGCCCTTATTCATCAAGCCGTTGTTGCATACCAAGCTAACCAAAGACAAGGTACAAAGTCCGCTCTCACTCGTACAGAAGTACGCGGTGGCGGTATCAAACCTTGGAGACAAAAGGGCACAGGTCGCGCTCGTCAAGGCTCCATCCGTGCTCCACAATGGATCAAGGGTGGCGTTGTATTCGCACCAAAGCCAAGAGATTTCTCCAAGAAACTCAACAAAAAGATGAAGGCAGCTGCTTTCCGTAGTGCAATCAGCACAAAGATTGCTAACGGCGAACTTGTTGTTGTAGATGCAATCGCTCTCGAAGCACCAAAGACAAAGCTTGTTGCAAACATCTTGAAGAACTTCAACTACGACAAAAAGACATTGCTTGTTGTTTCTAACCAAAGTGACGTTGCTCGCGCAGGCGCTAACATCGCTAAGCTCACAGTAACAGAAGCAACTCTTGCAAATGTATACCAACTTGTATCCAACGTTGCAGTTATCGTAACTGTGGATGCACTCAAGCAAATTGAGGAGGCTTACTCACTATGAATTCCTACGATATCATAAAGCGTCCCGTTCTTACGGAAAAGAGCTATGCCGGCGTTCCTGCAAAGGTTTACACCTTCGAAGTTGCAAAGTCCGCTAACAAAGTGGAAATCGCAAAAGCAGTTGAAGAGGTTTTCGGCGTAAAGGTAGCAAGTGTTAACACTTCTATCGTAAAAGGTAAAACAAGAAGACAAGGCAGAACAGTAGGCCGTACATCCGACTGGAAGAAGGCAACTGTTCATTTGACAGCAGACAGCAAAGCAATCGAATTCTTCGAAAGTTTGGCTGAATAACGGAGGAAACAGAAATGGCTATTAAAAAGTATAAACCTACTTCTCCTGCACGTCGTTTTATGTCCGTTTCTTCCTTCGAAGAAATCACAACAACAACTCCAGAAAAGAGCCTTCTTGCTGTAAACAAGAAGTCTGGTGGACGTAACGCAACAGGTAGAATCACAGTTCGCCACATTGGTGGTGGTAACAGAATCAAGTACAGAATTATCGACTTCAAACGCGATAAGTCCGTTCCTGCAAAAGTTGCAACAATCGAATACGATCCAAACCGTACTGCTAACATTGCTTTGTTGCACTACGCTGACGGTGAGAAGAGATACATCCTTGCACCTGTTGGTCTCAATGTAGGCGACATCGTAGTTGCAAGCCCAGATGCAGACATCAAAGTTGGTAACAACCTTCCATTGGAAAACATCCCAGTTGGTACAATTGTTCACAACGTAGAGATGAACCCAGGTAAGGGCGGACAAATTGCCCGTTCTGCTGGTATCTTTGCTCAACTCATGGCAAAGGAAGGCAAATACGCAACACTTCGTATGCCAAGTGGCGAAATGAGACTTGTTCTCCTTAAGTGCCACGCAACAATCGGCCAAGTTGGTAACCTCGATCACGAAATCGTTCGTATCGGTAAGGCTGGTAAAAAACGTCACATGGGTGTTAAGCCTACCGTTCGTGGTAGCGTAATGAACCCTTGCGACCACCCTCACGGTGGTGGCGAAGGACGCTCTCCAATTGGTCGTCCAGGTCCAGTAACTCCATGGGGCAAACCTGCTCTTGGCTACAAGACAAGAAAGAAGAACAAGGCTTCCAACAAATTTATTGTGAAGCGTGCTAAGTAATCGGAGGAATAAACAATGAGTAGATCACTTAAAAAAGGCCCATACGTTCAACCAGTACTTCTCAAGAGAGTGCAAGAAATGAACGCCAAAGGCGAAAAGAAAGTAGTTAAAACATGGTCCAGAAGTTCTACAATCTTCCCCGATTTCGTAGGACACACCATTGCAGTACACGACGGCAGAAAGCATGTTCCTGTATACGTTACAGAAGACATGGTTGGTTTGAAGTTGGGCGAATTTGCTCCAACAAGAACATTCAAAGGACACGCTGGTAGCAAAACTAGCGGTGGCAGATAGGAGGAATAACGATGGCTACAAGAAGTAAAGCAAAAGCCCTTGACCGCGCTGAACGTAAGGACAGACGCCCCAAGGCAATCGCTAAGTACATCCGCATTGCTCCTGGTAAGGTTCACGTAGTTTTGGATCTTATCCGTGGCAAGAGCTACAAGGATGCCGTTGCGATTTTGAAAACAACAAACAAGGCAGCAGCTGAACCAGTATTGAAGTGCTTGAACAGTGCAGCAGCTAATGCAGAAGTAAATCTCGGTATGAACAAAGACACACTTTACGTTGCAGAGTGCTTTGCAGACCAAGGTCCAACACTCAAGAGAATGCAACCTGTATCTCGCGGTAGAGGTTACTCCATCTTGAAGAGAACAAGTCACATCACAGTGATCTTGGACGAAATGGCGTAAAGGGAGGAAAGATAAATGGGACAAAAAGTTAATCCACACGGTTTGCGTGTAGGCGTAATTCAAGATTGGGATGCAAAATGGATTGCTGACAAAAAGAATTTCGCAAAATATATCAAAGAAGACGATACTATCAGAACTTTCCTCAAAAAGAAGTACTACCAAGCTGGTATCTCCAAAATCGTAGTAGAAAGAGCAGAAGGCAAGGTTGTAGTAGACATCCACACAGGTCGCCCCGGTGTTTTGATCGGCAAGGCTGGTGCAGGTGCTGAAGAAATCAAGGCTGAAGTTCAAAAAATCGCTAAGGATGTTGCTGTAACAATCAACATCATCGAAGTAAAACGCCCAGATATGGACGCTCAACTCGTTGCAGAAGGCATCGCTGCTCAACTCGAAAAGCGTGTTTCCTTCCGTAGAGCTATGCGTCAATGCATGGGTAGAGCAATCCGTTCCGGCGCGAAGGGTATCAAGACAATGGTATCTGGTCGTCTTGACGGTGCTGAAATCGCTCGTTGCGAACAATATCATGAAGGAAGTATTCCTCTTCACACTTTGCGTGCAGATATCGACTATGGCTTTGCTGAAGCATTGACAACATTCGGTATCATCGGCGTTAAAGTTTGGGTTTACCGTGGAGAAGTTCTTCCTAAGAAAAAGAAGACTGTTAAAAAGGGGGTAACTGAATAATGTTAATGCCTAAAAGAGTTAAAAGACGTCGTCAATTCCGTGGTAGAATGAAGGGCGAAGCTCACAAGGGTAACAAAGTTGCCTACGGTGAATTTGGTCTTCAAGCTTTGGAATGTGCTTGGGTAACATCCAACCAAATCGAAGCTGCCCGTGTTGCAATGACACGTTTCATCAAGCGTGGTGGTAAAGTATGGACAGACATCTTCCCCCACAAACCAGTAACAAAAAAGCCCGCTGAAACTCGCATGGGTTCCGGTAAAGGTTCTCCAGAGTATTGGGTAGCAGTAGTAAAACCAGGCAGAGTAATGTTTGAAATCGCAGGCGTTCCAGAAGAAACAGCACGCGAAGCATTGCGTCTTGCAAGCCACAAGCTTCCTGTAAAGTGCAAGTTTGTGAAGAGAGAAGTTGAGGTGAACACAGATGAAAGCAAGTAATGTGCGCGAACTTAATAATGAAGAATTGGTTGCTAAGCTCGCCGAATTGAAAAAAGAGTTGTTCAATTTGCGTTTGTCTCACGCAACTGGTCAACTTGCAAACCCTCTTGCGCTTAACAATGTCAAGAAAGACATCGCAAGAATCAAGACTGTTCTTCGTGAAAGAGCAGATCAAAATGCGTAAAGGGAGGTAAAATACAATGGAAAGAAATAGCAGAAAAGAAAGAGTCGGCATCGTAGTTTCTGACAAAATGGACAAAACAATCGTTGTCGCAGTAGTAAACAAGTATAAGCACCCTCTTTACAAAAAGACAGTGTCTACAACTAAAAAATACAAAGCTCACGATGAACTTAACGAATGCGGTATCGGTGATACAGTAAGAATCGTTGAAACAAGAAAGCTCTCCAAGGATAAGAACTGGCGCTTGCTTGAAATCGTTGAAAAGGCTAAATAATAGGAGGACGGTACAGTGATTCAACCACAAACAAGACTTAAAGCTGCTGATAACAGTGGCGCAAAAGAACTTATGTGCATCAAGGTACTCGGTGGCTCCGTTCGTAAGTTTGGCAACATCGGTGACGTTATCGTTGCAAGCGTAAAGAGCGCTAACCCCGGTGGTGTTGTAAAGAAGGGTGACGTTGTTAAAGCGGTTATCGTTCGTACAACTTATGGCATCAATCGTAAAGACGGCACACACATCCGTTTTGACGATAACGCCGCAGTAATTATTGATACACAAAAACAACCCAGAGGAACTCGTATTTTTGGGCCGGTAGCAAGAGAACTTCGTGAAAAAGACTACATGAAGATTGTATCTTTGGCTCCAGAAGTACTGTAAGAGGAGGACAGGTAAATGGCTAGTATGAATGTTAGGTCCGGTGACACAGTCGAAATTATCACAGGTAAAGACCTTGGTAAGAAAGGCAAAGTTATCGTAACCAATCCCCAAGAGGGAACAGTAATCGTTGAAGGTCTCAACATGGTTACTAAACACAAGAAACCACGTTCAGCTCAAGAACAAGGTGGTAAGATCGAACGTGAACGCGCAATTGACGTTTCCAACGTTGCTCTTGTTTGCCCAGTATGTGGCAAAACCACTCGTGTGAACCACGTCCTCAGCGAAGATGGTAAGAAATATGTAAGATCTTGCCACAAGTGTGGTGCAGTTATCGATGCTAAAGCTGAAAAGAAAGCAGCTAAGAAAACAGCAAAGAAAGCTACAACAAAAAAATCCAAGAAAGCAGAATAATAAGGAGGAACAATATCAATGGCTACAAATAATCAAGTAACTGTATGCAGATTGAAGGACTTGTACAAAAATACTGTTGTTCCTCAACTCATCAAAGAATTCGGTTACAAAAACATAAATGAAGTACCCCGTTTGGAAAAGATCGTTATCAACGCTGGTCTTGGCGACGTAAAAGATAACAGCAAATCTTTCCAATTGGCAGTAAATGAATTGCAAGCAATTGCAGGCCAAAAACCCTTGGTAACAAACAGCAAACTTTCCGTTGCTAACTTCAAAGTTCGTAAGGGTATGGCAGTAGGCGCTAAGGTTACACTTCGCGGTGAACGTATGTATTCTTTCTTCGACAAACTCGTTAGTATCGCTCTTCCACGTGTAAGAGACTTCCACGGTGTTGGCACTAACCTTGACGGTCGCGGAAACTACACATTGGGTATTCGTGAACAACTCATTTTCCCTGAAATCGTGTACGATCAAGTGGAAAAGACTCGCGGTTTTGACGTAACTTTTGTTACAACAGCTAAAACCGATGCAGAAGGAAAAGCATTGCTCAAAGCTTTGGGTATGCCTTTTAGAGCATAGTAGAGGTGTAATATGGCAAAGAAATCAATGATAAACAAACAACAAAGAACTCCAAAGTACTCCACTCGTGGATATACTCGTTGTTCTATCTGCGGTCGTCCTCACTCTGTATTGAGAAAGTACGGCATCTGCAGAATTTGCTTCAGAGAAAAAGCGTACAAGGGCGAAATCCCCGGCGTTAAGAAAGCAAGTTGGTAAGGAGGTAAAATACAATGGTTGTTACAGATCCTATTGCAGATATGCTCACGCGTATCAGAAATGCTATCACAGCTAAACACGCCGATGTAGAAATCCCAGCATCCAAGACAAAGCAAGCAATCGCTGATATCCTTGTTGCTGAAGGTTATATCGCCGGCTACGAAATTATTGAAAAAGAATTGCAAAACTCCATGAAGGTTACTTTGAAGTACGGTCCTCGTGGCGAAAAGGTTATCACAGGTTTGAAGAGAATCTCCAAGCCAGGTTTGAGAGTTTATGCAAAGAGTGAAGACCTCCCAAAAGTTTTGAACGGTTTGGGAATTGCAATCGTGTCCACATCCAAGGGCATTATGACAGACAAGCACGCTCGTAACCAAAATCTTGGTGGCGAAGTTATTGCTTTCGTTTGGTAGGAGGTTAGGTTATGTCAAGAATTGGTAAAAAGCCTATCACAATCCCTGCTGGCGTTACAGTAACCAACGACAACGGCGTTATCACTGTTACAGGTGCAAAAGGTACTATCACACGCAACATCGGAACAGTTATTGGTTGCCAAATCGAAGGTAACGTTATCACAATGGTATGCCCCGAAGGCGCAAACAGTGACGTTCAAGCAAAACACGGTCTTTACAGAGCGTTGGTTGCAAACATGGTAAAGGGTGTAACTGATGGCTTCACACGCAACGTTATCATCAACGGCGTTGGTTACAAAGCTCAAGTTCAAGGCGACAAACTCGTATTGAACATCGGTTTCTCTCACCCAGTAGAAATGGTTGCTCCTGCTGGTATCAAGTTCGAGTGCCCAACACAAACAGAAATCGTTGTTTCTGGTGTTGACAAGGAACTTGTTGGCCAAACAGCAGCAAACATCAAAGCAAAGCGTCCTGTTGAACCATACCACGCATACGGCATCCGTTACAAGGAAGAAGTCGTAACGTTGAAAGTTGGTAAACGTACAGGTAAGTAAGGAGTGTAGAAAATGATTAATAAGTTGAACAAAAATGCTGACAGAAAAGTCCGTCACGCAAGAGTAAGAAAAAAGGTATTCGGCACAAGCGTTAAACCACGTCTTTGCGTTTACCGTTCCACAAACTACATCTACGCTCAAATCATTGACGACGTAAACGGAAATACTTTGTGCGCATCCAGCTCTCTTGCTTTGGCAAAGACATTGGAAGGCAAAACAAAGGTAGAAGCAGCTAAGGCTGTTGGACAAGATATCGCAACAAAAGCAACAAAACTTGGCGTAAGCGAAGTTGTATTTGATCGCGGTGGCTACATCTACACAGGTAGAGTTGCAGCTCTCGCTGACGGCGCAAGAGAAGCCGGACTTAAATTCTAATAGGAGGGATTGACACAATGGAAAACGTAGTAGAACAAGTTGCAGTAGCTACAGAAGCACCAGCTGCCGAAACTGCTCAACAACAACCACAACAAAAACGTAACTTCCGCGACAATCGCTCTGACAGAAAGGGTGGCAAACGTCGTGAAAGAGACACTCGCGAAGACGATGGTCTTATCAAAAAGCTCGTTGCTGTTAACCGCGTAACAAAAGTTGTAAAGGGTGGTCGCACAATGCGTTTCTCCGCTCTTTGCGTTGTAGGTGACGGCAAAGGCTCCGTTGGTATCGGTATGGCAAAGGCTGCCGAAGTTCCACAAGCTATCGAAAAGGCACAACTTCGCGCTAAAAAGGCTATGGTTAAAATCGACCTTGTTGATACAACCATCCCTCACGAAGCAATCGGAACATTTGGCCGCGGCAAGGTTCTTTTGATGCCTGCTGAACCAGGTACCGGTGTTATCGCTGGTGGTCCAGTACGTAACGTATTGGAAGCTGTTGGTATCAAGGATATCCGCACAAAGTCCTATGGTTCTAACAACCCCATCAACTGCGTTAAAGCAGCATTCAATGGTTTGGTAAGTCTTCGTAGTAAAGAACGCATTGCACAACTTCGTGGCAAGAGCGTTGAAGAAATTTAAGGAGGAAACGACTAATGGCTGGAAAGAAAAACGCTGTAAAGGCTCCTCTTTATATCAATGGCAGATACGTTGTAGAAAAGCAACTCCCTGCTAAACCACAAAAGGGCGCAGCACCTTACGCAGCAAGTGAAAAACAAATCAAAGTAACTTTGGTCAAGAGCACAAACGGTTGCTTGAAAGACCAACAAGCAACAGTAGCAGCATTGGGTCTTACAAAGATTCGTACATCCAACGTTTTGCCAGATAACGACGCAACACGTGGTATGATTTTCAAAGTAAAACACCTTGTTACTGTAGAAGAAGTAAAGTAGGAGGCTAACAATGAGAATACATACAATTCAACCTGCTGTTGGCGCAGTTAAGTCCGACAAAAGATTGGGTCGCGGTATCGGTAGTGGCCTCGGCAAAACAAGTGGTAAAGGTCACAAGGGCCAATGGGCTCGTAGCGGTGGCGGTGTTCGCCCAGGATTCGAAGGCGGTCAAACACCTCTCGTAAGACGTTTGCCAAAACGCGGTTTCAACAACAAGTTTGCAGTTAAGTACGACATCGTAAACTTGGACGCTCTCAACGTATTTGAAGAAGGTACAGTTGTTACACCAGAACTCCTTGCAGAAACACGCATTGTTACAAGCAAAAACAACGGCGTAAAAGTTTTGGGTAATGGCCAACTTACTAAAAAACTTACTGTAAAAGCAGATAAGTTCTCCGCTTCTGCAAAAGCTGCAATCGAAGCGGCTGGCGGAGTTGCAGAGGTAATTGAATAATGTTTGAAACCATCAGAAATGCCTTAAAGATTAAGGACGTACGAAACAAAATTTTGTGGACAATCTTGTTTGTAGTTATCTACAGATTTGGTTGCTACATCACAATTCCTGGACTTCAACCCATCACCATCGAAGATGGAGCAACAAGCATTATGGGTTTGTTGAACTCCATCACAGGTAGCGCATTGAGTCAAGGTACAATCTTTTCACTCGGCATTTCGCCTTACATCAACTCCTCAATTATTGTTCAGTTGTTGACGGTAGCCATTCCTGCTCTCGAAAGATGGTCCAAGGAAGGCGAAGAAGGCAGAGAAAAAATCAACAAAATTACTCGCTGGGTAACACTTGCTCTTGCAATCGTAAGTGCACTTGGTATCTACCTCACATTCAAAAACAACTACAGCTATGTAAACACAGCTTGGTTGGGTGCACAATGGTCCACATTCTTCGCTGATGGTTTCGGTGAATGGATCCTTGGTATCTACATTGTAGCAATGCTTGTTGCTGGTAGTATGTTGTGTATGTGGATTGGCGAACGCATCACAGAGTATGGCGTTTCCAATGGTATTTCAATGATCATCTTCGTAGGTATCATTGCTACAGCAACACAAGCTTTCACCAACACTCTTGGTGGTGGAAACTGGATCGAAGCAATCATCTTCGTGGTTGAACTTGTTCTTGTTTTCGCATTTATCGTTTGGGTAGATGGTGCAGAAAGAAAGATCAAGGTTCAATATGCAAAACAAGTAAAGGGCAACAAGATGTACGGTGGACAATCCACCTTCATCCCCATCAAAGTAAACGGATCCGGCGTTATGCCACTCATCTTCTCCTACGCTTTGTTGAGTTTTATCCCAATGCTTAACCAAACTTTCTGGCCCGAAAGTGGCTTTGCAAACTTTTGGAGCAACTACATGACCGCTCAAACTGGTAACGTAGTGGGAACAATTGTGTACAACGTAGTATTGGCAGTATTCATTTTTGTATTTGCTTACTTCTACTCACAAATTCAATTCAACCCTGTTGATATCTCCCGCAACATCCAAAGTAACGGTGGTTTTATCACAGGTATCCGTCCAGGTCGCGAAACAGCACAATTCCTTACAAAGGTAGTTTCTCGCATCACATTCTGGGGTGCATTGTTCCTTGCAATCATCGCTTTCATCCCATCCATTTTGTTCTCAATCTTGGGTTGGGCTGGAGTTACAAGTTTGGACTCACAACTCGTAAACAGTTTCAGCGCAACAGGTATGATGATTTGCGTATCCGTTGGTCTGGAATTCAACAAGGCATTGGAAAATCAAATTCTAATGCGTCATTACAAAGGTTTGTTGGGCCCAGGCTCAAAAGGATTTTTGAGATAACATGAATATTGTCTTATTAGGTGCGCCAGGCAGTGGCAAGGGCACAATGGCTCAAAAACTTGCAGTAGACCTTGGCATTCCTCAAATCTCCACAGGAGATATATTCCGCAAAAACTTGAAGGAAGAAACTCCTTTGGGAATTCAAATCAAAAGCATCATGGCAGCTGGTCACCTTGTTCCAGACGAAATCACAATCGAAATCGTCAAGAACAGGTTGGCCGAAGCTGACTGTGCAAACGGCTACATCTTGGACGGCTTCCCACGCTCACTTGTTCAAGCGCAAGCGTTGGATACCTTCCAAAACATTGATATCGCCGTAAATCTTGATGTTGATGAGGATGCAATCGTTGCTCGTTTGTCCGGCCGTCGCTTTTGTCCTGATTGTAACGGAACGTTCCACGTTTCTACATTGGGCGATGCAGACGTTTGCCCCGCTTGCGGTGGTAAGTTGATTGTACGCGCCGACGACACAGAAGAAACAGTTCGTGAAAGATTGAACGTGTACAACAAAACAACTTTGCCCCTGGTAGATTTCTACACAAAGCAAGGCAAAATTGCAACAGTTGACGGAAATGGCTCCATTGCTGACGTTTACGCAAGAGTCATCTCCCTATTGAAAAAATGATTCTTATCAAGTCAAATTCGCAAATTAACGAAATGCGCAAAGCAAACCAAGTAGTGCGCGACGTGCTGAAACTCCTTCAGGAGCACACAAAGGCGGGCGTATCCACTTGGGATCTCAACAAACTTGCGCACGAATATATCATCTCTCAAAATGCAACTCCAAGTTTTTTGGGTTACCATGGTTTCCCAGCAAGCGTTTGCATTTCCATCGATTGTGAAGTAGTTCACGGTATTCCCTCAAAGAAGAAAATTCTTCAAGAGGGAAGTATCGTTAGCTATGACGTTGGCGCAATAGTCAACGGCTGGCACGGCGATGCGGCTCGCACAGTAGGTGTTGGGCTGATATCCGACGAGTGCCAACAGCTTATCAATGTAACAGAAGAGTGTTTCTTCAAGGGCGTTGAAAGCATCAAACCGGGAGTTACCCGTCTTGGTGACTTGGGTTACGCAATCCAAAGTCATGCCGAATCGTTCGGTTACGGAGTGGTACGCGACCTTGTAGGTCACGGCATCGGCAGATCTATGCACGAAGATCCCAACGTACCAAACTTTGGCACACCAGGCCACGGAATGAGACTCACCCACGGTATGACAATCGCAATCGAGCCTATGATCAACATGGGCACCGCCAAGGTGGATTTTCTGTCTGACGGCTGGACGGTCAAAACGCGCGACCGCAAACCATCTGCTCACTACGAAAACACGATTGCTATTTTGGACGATGGTATCGAAATTTTAAGCTTATAAAAGGTATATATGAACGAATATGACATAGGTGTTGGCAGCGTAGTGCTGTCCAAACAAGGTCGTGACAAAGGCCTGTACTTTGTAGTAATCTCTGTGGATAAAAAGGGTTTTGTGTATCTTGCAGATGGCGGAATGAGACGACTCTCTTCCCCCAAAAAGAAAAACGCAAAGCACGTATCCAACAGTGGTGTAGTACTAAATTCCATCGCCGAAAAACTTTTGTCTAACAAAAAAGTTTTCGACAGCGAAGTAAAAAGTGCCTTACGGCAGTTTAACCAACAAAAATAGGAGAATCTAAATGTCAAAAGACGATGTAATTGAGGTAGAGGGCGTTGTAGTGGAAGCACTCCGCAACGCAGAGTTTCGCGTAAGACTCACAAACAACCACGAAATCACAGCATACGTTTCCGGCAAATTGAGAATTCACTCAATCCGCATTTTGCCCGGTGACGCTGTAAAATTGGAAATGAGCCCTTACGACCTCACAAAGGGTAGAATAGTTTGGCGTTCAAAAGGCGGCCAATAAACAAATTTTAACAGACGATGGGCAAAGCCCCATCTTCAAGGAGGAATACAATGAAAGTAAGACCATCAGTAAAACCTATGTGCGACAAGTGCAAGGTTATCAAACGTAACGGCAAAGTTATGGTAATTTGCTCAAAATATCCAAAACACAAGCAAAGACAAGGTTAATCAACCCCTTGTCCACAAGCTATGGTTACTTTGTAACAAGCTTTGGCTACAATCATGCAAAGGAAACTGCAACATCATTCCACATAGGCTTGCTTTGACTTTGTGTGTAAAGATATACATCAATAAAGTATAAAAAAATTTATTCAAGGAGAAAAACAAATGGCTCGTATTTCCGGTGTAGATTTACCCAGAGAAAAACGTATTGAAATTGGCTTGACCTATATTCACGGTATTGGACGCACCACAGCAACCAAAATCCTTGTTGAAACAGGTGTTAATCCTGACGTACGCGTTAAGGACTTGACAGAAGACGACGTTTCAAAAATCCGTGACTATATCGAAAACAACCTCCAAGTCGAAGGTGACCTTCGCCGTGAGGTTTCGTTGAACATCAAAAGACAAATTGAAATTGGCTCATACCGTGGAATCCGTCATCGTAAGGGTCTCCCCGTACGTGGACAATCCACTAAACAAAACGCTCGCACAAGAAAAGGTCCAAAACGCACCGTTTCTCGTGGTAAGAAGGGTTAATAGGAGGATAGCTTAAAATGGCACAAAAAAGAGTTGTCAAGAAAAGACGCGACATAAGAAAAGTTGACAAAGGACAAGTTCACATTCACGCTTCCTTCAACAACACAATCATCACATTTACAGACTTGAACGGTAACGCTCTCTCTTGGTGTTCCGCTGGTAGCCTTGGCTTCCGTGGTTCTCGTAAGAGCACAGCATTTGCTGCTCAACAAGCCTGCGAAGTTGCTGCTAAAGGCGCAAAAGAGTATGGTCTTCGTTCTGTAGAAGTTTACGTAAAGGGTCCTGGTCAAGGACGTGAATCTGCTATCCGCGCTCTTGCAGCAGCAGAAATCGAAGTAACCTTGATTCAAGACGTATCTCCTATCGCTCACAATGGATGCCGTCCACCAAAGCGTAGAAGAATTTAGTTAAAGGAGAAAGTGAAATGGCTAGATATACAAGTGCAGATTGCCGTCAATGCAGACGTGAAAAATGCAAATTGTTCTTGAAGGGTGACCGTTGCTACACAGACAAGTGCGCTCTCGTAAAGCGTGCAAAGGTTCCCGGAGTTCATGCTGACTCTCGCAAAAAGATTACCGAATACGGTCTTCAACTTCGCGAAAAGCAAAAGACAAAGAGAATTTACGGTCTTCAAGAAAAACAATTCCACAAGTACTACGAACAAGCTGAACGCATGAAGGGTGTTACAGGTACAAACATGCTTATCCTTCTTGAGGAACGCTTGGACAACGTTGTTTACCGTTTGGGTATCGGTGTTTCTCGCTCTCAAGCAAGACAATTCGTAAACCACGGTCTCATCACCGTAAACGGTAAGAGAGTGACAATCCCCAGCTACCAAATCAAAGTTGGCGATGTTATCTCCATCAAGGAAAACAAACAGGACATCGAATTGTTTGTACAACTCAAACAATCCAAAAAGCCTGCAAATCTTCCAAAGTGGTTGGACTTCGACCCTGCAACACTTACAGGTAAAGTTCTTCAAAAGCCAGAACGTGAAGATATTGACATGAACATCCAAGAACACATGATTGTCGAATTGTACTCAAAATAATTCCAAAGACAAACGGGCAAAAAGTCTGCTTTGCAGGCTTGTTTGCAAAACCTTTTGCAAAAGATGCCAAGCTTTAGTATCTTTTGCAAGCCACCTTTGGCTACGTGCCTTGGGTAAACAAAAATTTTATATAAAGGAGATTGTTGTCCAATGATGGAAATAGAAAAACCAGTAATGACAGTTGAAGAAAGTGGTCAAAACGCAAGCATCATTAAGATTGTTGCTGAACCATTGGAAAGAGGTTACGGTATTACACTTGGCAATGCGCTTCGCAGAGTATTGCTTTCCGCGCTCCCTGGTGTTGCAGTTGTAGGCCTCAAGATTGATGGCGTACAACACGAGTTCTCAACTATCCCTGGTGTAAAAGAAGACGTCACAGACATAATCCTGAACATCAAACGTTTGGCTTTGAAGTCAGATAACGAAGATAATGACTTCCGTAAGACAATCACAATCAACAAAGTTGGTCCTTGTGAAGTTCACGCAGGAGATATCATCACCGATTCCGAAGTAGAAGTTCTCAACCCAGACCTTTACATCTGCTCTCTTGAAGAAGGCGGTGTACTGGATATGGAACTTTACGTTGGCAGAGGTTGTGGTTACTACTCCATCGAAAAGAACAAGGAACGTAACAGAGAACTCAAACTCAATTACCCAATCGGTTTCATCCCCATCGATTCTATTTTTGGCCCTGTTCACAAGGCAAGCTACTCCGTTGAACCTGCTCGCGTTGGTCAAGATATCGCTCGCGACAAGCTCATCTTGGACGTGGAAACAAACGGAGCTTTCTCCGGTAGAGAAATTGTTTCCTTGGCAGCAAGAATCCTTGAGGATCACATCAAAATGTTTGTTGAGTTGTCAGAAAACTTCTCCAAGGATATCTTGATTCCTCGTGAAAGTGACAACCACAAGAAAGTTCTTGAAATGAACATTGACGACATGGACTTGTCCGTTCGTAGCTACAACTGCTTGAAACGTGCAGGTATCCAAACAGTCGCAGACCTTACTGATCGTACCGAAGAAGATATGCTCAAAGTAAGAAACCTTGGTAGAAAATCGCTTGACGAAGTAATTGCAAAATTGGAAAGTTACGGACTATCTTTGAAAAATAAAGATGAATAGGAGAATTGCATAATGGCAGCACAAAGAAAATTAGGAAAAGCAACAGACGCCAGAATGGCCCTTTTGAAAAACCAAGTTTCTCAACTTTTGTGGAATGGCAAACTGGAAACAACCGCAGCACGCGCTAAGGAAGTTCAAAAACTTGCTGAAAAATACATCACTCTTGCTATCAATACATACAAAGACAGCATCGAGGTAGAAAAAACCAAGATTGTTAACGGCAAAGAAACAACTGTAAAAGTTGTAAACGATGGCGCTAAGAAGCTTGCAGCAAGACGTACTTTGATGGCTAACCTTGCAGACTTGCAAGAAACACGCCTTCCAAAGGAAAAATCTTCCGAGTACAAGGTTCGTACAAAGACAGTTAAGCACCCACTCATCGAAAAGTTGTTTAACGAATACGCTCCCAAGTTCGATCAAATCGCACAAGAAAAGGGACAAAAGGGTGGCTACACAGCAATCTACAAGATGAACGCTCGTCGCGGAGATGCAGCTGAAATGGCACTTATCGTTGTTTTGTAATGATTAGGCGCTCTCACAAGCTCTGTTTGATTTTTTGACGGCAAAACCCTGCAAAATCATCTACGTTTTGCTCGGTCACATACTTTCCAAGTATGCTCCCTCACAAGAACGTAGTTCTTTCTTGTGTTTTATCCGTCAAAATCGCAATTTGCTAATCAACCAGTTCTTGCGATATCGCCCACAACAAAATACAACAAAAAAACTCTGGTAAACTTACCAGAGTTTTTTGTTATAAAAAATATTGACTTGTATTCAAATTGAGTTAACTTTATTATTCTTGATTATCTAAGTCAAGAGTTGCAAGTTCTGGCATATTTTTGTACAAAACTTCAAGATTGTCCCAGTGTTCGTACAATACCATATTGATAACAAAGCCGTTGTATTCGCCAATGAAAGGATAGCCAACAAAGTTTTCCACATCCACACTTGCGTGGTAAATGTCGCCATCATAAGCTTTGCTTACAAAGTGGTCAATTTTTTGCCAGTCATCGGGCAGACTGAGTAAGTGCAAGTTGCAAATGCAACGCTCGGGCACTTCTACAATTTCCTTTTCGCGATGCTTCCAAGGAATAAATATCACGTAAAGTGGTGTAAGAACCTTTTTGGTTTCTACTATCGTCTTTTTCCACCACAAAAATTTATGTTCGGTAGTAAATGTTTCATCGTGCAAACGTTGATACTTGCACAACAAAACGCCTTTTACTGTTTCACCATAGTAATCAAAGTTTACTTCTATCACTTTTGAATACTCCTATTCCGTAGGGCGCGACGGCATAATTCCAACAACCCAGTGATGGCTCCCACTCTGGGGGAGCTCCTGCGTGAGCAGGTGAGAGGGCATAGCCAAAGCGGCGAAGTGAGCTATGCTCACGAGATGGGCAAGGACATGTGCTTGTCCGTAAAAAAAGCAAGCCCGCCGATAGCAAGCTTGCTGTAAATGCTAAACATAGTCGTTGTAACCAAGATGTTTGTTATTTAGTTTTATATATCCAACAATGTACAGTACAAAGAACACCGCCATGATGATACCGCAAATAACTCCGTATGCCAAGAACGCACCTAACGTAAAAATCACAAATGCAACCATTGGCGCGCGCATAAAGAAGGGACTTGAAGTGCTAATTCCTATCCTATGCATAATCAAGCCAACCACCAACGTAATAGCTCCAATCAAAATCACAGTACCAATGGGCAGTTCACCATCTGCGGCAGACGCGCCCTCTGACTTGAGTTGACCACACTTGTGACAATAGTATTTGCCGGTTTGGGAATCTTTGTTAAGGTATTGATGACCGTATGCGGTACAATAGTCCTTGTGACAGTACTCGCAGGTTAGGTAGCTGTAAAGAAAGTAGTGTGTTTTCCCATCAACACAGTCGGAGCTTTCATCGCAACTTGTCAATGCAAAGCAACTTGCAACAATCAATAGTATAAGTAATACGATAGTAATTTTCTTCATTTCTGATCACTCCCGTTCATTTTGTACACACAAATTATATACCCAGGTGTATCTGTTGTCAAGCCCAAAAGAAAAACTTAATTTCACTTCGTAAAGCAATTTTTGTTTTGCCTTTTAATCTTGTCAAAACGATGGCCATCACAAGAGTATACAGCTCTAAACAATTTGCAGCCATCTCCTTGGAGCTACTTTACGAATTGAAGAAAAACTTAACGTTCATCAAGAGACTGCAAATAGAACGAGGTGGGTGAAAAGAGAAATTCTGTCAGCAATTATAAAACAAAAAACATCGATAGTTTTGTTTCTACCGATGCTCTCATTTGATTTAGTTAAATTTGTCAAGTATGTGCGTGCCTTCTTAAAACACTGAGTGTACAAACATGAATTAGCAGACTAATCATTCCTCGTTATTGTCCAAGTGCGTAGTTGTAAGTTTAGGCATATTCTTGTACACAACGTCAAGATTGTCCCACAATTCGTAAAGTGCCATGTTGATGCCAAACTGTTGTAATCGCAAATAAATTTGTTACCCACGAAAACCCCTGTGTCTATGTTTGTGTAAAGCATATCGCCATTGTATGCCTTGCTATAAAAATAATCGACTTTGAACCAAGCTTCTTAGAAGTGCATTTCGTTAGCATCTATAAGACGCAAGCGCAAAGCTACTTGCCAAAATCCAAAATATGAGCAGTATGGTCGTAAGTTTTTACATATTGTTTACTTATTTTTTACTATTGAACTTTTGCATTACGCGGTCGATGTCCACTCCGTTTACAAAGTCGTAGAGAGCATCAGCAACCAAGTCGTGAGTTTTGTCCAAAACTATGTGGTCGTCGTCCGTTACGTTGGAAAGCACGTAGTCAACAAGTGCCATTGGTGTTTCCTTGTGGATACCCACGCGCACACGAACAAAATCGGTGGTGTTCAGCATCTTGATGATGTTTCGCATGCCGTTGTGTGTGCCGGCAGAGCCTTCCTTGCGGATGCGGATGTTGCCCATGGGGATGTCGATGTCGTCGTACACAACAATGAGGTGTCCCTTTTCGATTTTGTACTTGTGGCACAACTCTTGTACCGCCTCGCCAGAAAGATTCATGTAGGTCACAGGCTTTGCAATGATGACCTTTTCCCCTTGTACGCGAGTGTGAGCAGTTACAGCTTTGCACTCCCCTTTGTCAAAGGTTACGCCAAGTTTTTGCGCCAATTTGTCCACGCACATAAATCCCATGTTGTGGAATGTATTTAGATATTTTTTATCTGGGTTGCCCAGACCTACTACAAGGTACATATTTTCCTCAAAGATAACTTTAATTTGATGTTGTTTTTCTGTTGGATTGACATGGACGTCAGTCTAATTTTGATTATCCAATTGTGTATGTGATCACAAAGCCTCTCACGGTTGGAGTGCAGTGCGTTAAGCAAACAGTCATGCGATGGCTCCCACTTTGGGGGAGCTGTCAGCGTTAGCTGACTGAGAGAGCCCTTTGCACATTACTATCTATATTACTCTGTCACTTTTATCATTGTATCACAAAAAAAGTCAAATGTAAACATTTACAAGATTACAAAATTGTGATACAATATGTAAACAATGTTGCATTGCTTTGTTTTGGCGTGTAAGAATTCCCTTTTGCTGTCAAAATAGTCCTAATGCAATGCAAAAAGTAGCTATGTACAACTTTTTAGACAGGCTCAACAACGTAACTGAATACGCAAAATTGCACCTTGACACCCGGGATAAAAATTTTATCTCGGCTTTTGGCGTGCAACCAAACGAAAAACCGGTGGTAGTAAGCGGTGCTAAAACTTGCGCCTTGTATGTGTGCAGTGACTACGTGGAAAGTCAACGAGTTTTCCGCGAATTGTCCGCTTTGGCTGGAGGCAAAGTGGTGTATCTTCCCCACAAGGAAGACGTACTTTTGTACAAACGCACCGCCTCCAAAAACATCCTTTTCGCGCGCAATTTTGCCCTGTACAGCCTTCTTACAGGGGCAAACTTTGTGGTGGCTTGCATTGACTCACTGATGCAGTTTTACCCCCTAAAAAGCCGTTTTGAGGCCGATTGTTTCACTTTGCAAACGGGTGTTTGCTACGATGTAAAAATGCTCACAAAACAGCTTGTGGCCTGTGGTTTTGCCCGTGTTGACGGCATTTCTGCCGAAGGCGAGTTTGTTATTCGTGGCGACATTTTGGATTTATCCTTGCCCTTTGGCAAGCGCTATCGTGTGGACTTTTTCGACGACGAAATTGAGTCCATCAAGGTGGTGGATGGCGATAACATTGCCAAGCAAAGTGTAGATAGTATCGACATTTACCCACTGTACGAAGCTACAATGTTGCAAGCAAACAAGCTTGACGAACTCAACGCTTACATCAATCGCCAAAAGGTATCGGAAAACGCCAAAGCGCGCCTTTTGGAAATTGTATCGCAAATGCAAGCGTCCGCTGGCGGTGGCGTGGTGGATAGTTCGTGGCTGGTGCCATTTGTAAAAAGTTCCACTTTGGCTGACTACTTGCCAACGGACACAGTCATCTTTTGGGATGAGCCAAAACTGCTTACAAATCGTGTAAACTTTATTACAAACGAGCACAATCAACGTGTTGCCAATCTCACAAAGGCTGGCGAAGTGTTGCCTGTGCATCAAAAGTGTTTGGTGGATGGCGAGGATGTTTTCAAAGTAGGTCGGCATCAAGTCAGTTTGCAAACGCTCGCCTACGCCCCACAAATTGGGCAACCAGATGCGGTGTACAACTTCAAAACAACGGCTGTACCCAACTACGCAATGAGCGACACTCAACTTGCCACCGACGTTGCCAACTGGAAGCGTATGGGCTACGAAGTGGTCATTTTGGCTGGCGACGATGGTGTTGAGCCCACCTGCCAAAAACTTGCGCAAAATGGAGTGTATCTCCATCAAGGGGAACACGCTTTACCAAACCCTGCCGAAGGGCTAATTTTGCCCATTGGCTACTCCAAGGGATTTGTCTCCCACACCAACAAGCTTGCCCTGATCGGTGCGCGTGACTTGGGTAGGGGGCTATCCAAAAAGCAAATTTCCAAAAACAAAAAACAAGCATTTTTGTCTGTGGAGCGTGGCGACTACGTCGTGCACGAAATCCACGGTATTGGCCTTTGCGAAGGCATCCAAAAGATAACATCCCCCAGTGGCGAGCAAAAGGACTACATCGTTGTTTTGTACAAAAATGGCGACAGATTGTACGTACCAGTGGACTCCACAAATATGCTCTCTCGCTACTCTGGTGGCGAAAACCCAACCTTGTCAAAGCTTGGTGGCGAGGACTTTGCACGCGTCAAAAACAAGGTCAAAGCGGGCATCAAACAGATGTCCATCGACCTCTTGAAACTGTATGCCGAGCGGGAAAAAGCAAGGGGTTTCAAGTACCATATCGACCAATACCTGTGCGATGAGTTTGAGCAATACTTCCCATTTACCCCAACCGACGACCAACTCAAGTGTCAGGAAGAAATTGTAAAAGACCTTACCAGCAACCGCATTATGGACCGAGTTTTGGTTGGTGACGTTGGTTTTGGAAAAACGGAAGTTGCAATGCGCGCTGCCTTTGACGTGGTATCCAACGGCTACCAAGTGGCAGTGCTTGCGCCTACAACCATTTTGGCGGAGCAACACTTCAAAACTTTTAGCGAGCGTATGGCGCACTTCGACATCAAAGTTGCCTGCTTGAACCGCTTTAGGTCGCCAGACGAGCAAAAGGCTATCCTTCAAAAATTGAAAGACGGCAATTTGGATATTCTCATTGGCACTCACAGATTGTTGTCCAAGGACGTGCAATTTGCCAAACTTGGCTTGCTTGTCTTGGACGAAGAGCAACGCTTTGGCGTGGAACACAAGGAAAAGATCAAAGCCATCAAAACGTCTGTTGACGTGCTCACAATGAGCGCAACCCCCATCCCACGCACACTGCACATGGCGCTTTCCGGCATACGAGATATTTCCACCATCACAACCCCACCAGTTGAGCGTATGGCGGTGGAAACCTTTGTTTCCGAGCAAAGTGACACCCTTCTTACTGACGTAATCACTCGCGAACTTGCTCGTGGCGGACAGGTGTACTGCGTGTACAACAGTGTGCAAACCATCGACAGCTTTGCTCACAAACTAAAGGAAATGCTACCTGATGCTAAAATTATCGTGGCGCACGGACAAATGGGTGAAACTGCTCTGGAAGACGCAATTTTAGCCTTTTCTGAAGGCAAAGGGGACGTGCTTGTTTGTACAACCATCATCGAAAACGGCATCGACATCCCCAACGCTAACACACTTATCGTTACCAATGCCGACAAACTTGGTCTTTCGCAACTGTATCAACTGCGTGGCCGAGTAGGGCGCAGTAACAAACTTGCCTACGCATACTTTTTGTACAAGGAAGACAAAGTTTTGAGCGAGGTTGCCTACAAGCGACTTTCTTCCATTACCGAGTACAGCGAGCTGGGTAGTGGTTTCAAAATCGCTATGAAGGACTTGGGAATTCGTGGTGCAGGCAACATTTTGGGACGTGAACAACACGGACACATGGTCAAAGTCGGCTACGATATGTACGCAAAGCTGTTGCAAGAGGCCATTGCCGAACTCAAAGGTCAACCGGTGGAAAAGGCTATCAATACGGAAATTGAAATTGATATCGAAGCCTACGCGCCAGACAATTACATCCCATTGCAAACGGAACGCATGGATTTTTATCAACAACTTGCTGGATGCAAGACAACTCAAGAAATTGACAAAACCAAAGAGCAACTGCAAAACGTCTACGGCACAATGCCCCGTCAGGTGGAAAACCTGTTTTCTGTGGCAACATTGAAAGTGCTTGCAAACTCCGTTGGTATTGCCAAAGTTTGCGTCAAAGTGGGAAAGGGCGAGCTTGTTTTTACCAGTCGCGAAAGGATGTTTTGCAAGGCAGTTTTCGATACTTTGACAGAGTTTGGCAGTGGTGTTAGTGTGTCAAGTAGCAGTTACAGTTTGGTGTTCAGTTCCACCGACTACATCCAAAAGGACAGGCTGATGCGGGCAATGCTAAATTTCCTGCAAAACTTGCAACAACGCCAGTAAAAACATCAGTTAGTGGCAAAATTTGCAATTTGTGTCAAACCAAACTTTGTCAAACGCTTGCCAATTATCAAATATAAATGTATAATAGATAAGTATCATTATATGTGGGCGTATGTCCACAGTTTAACAAGGTAAAACTTTTAGGAGTAATTTATGAAAAAGGCAATCAAACTCATCACATTCATTTTAGTTGTTGCGTTGATGTTTAGCGTTTTGTCTGGATGCGCAATGTTCGGCAAAGATGCTGCAAAGTATCGTTCCACAGCGCTCGTGACAGTAGGCAGTCAACAAATCACTGTTGGCGAAATGTTGGACGCTTTCAACACACAATACAACAACTACTATTACTATATTGCACAAGGCTACTTCACAGTAGAGCAAGTTTTTGAAATTGCTGCAGACTCTTTGTACGAACAAACAATCAAAATTGATGCTTACGTTTCTGCAAACGAGGCTGTTACAACAAACAAGACTTACAAAAACGGCGAGTACCTCACCGAAGAAGAACTCAAGTTTGTTGTTCGCTACGTAAAGTACCTGGTATTCACAAACTTCGATAGTCAAGTTGAAACTTTCCTCGCTAACGATTTCGAGTTTGGCACAGAGGAGGCAGAAGACACATCTCGTGATTTCCTTGAACCAGACGATTTGGGTGGCGTTAAGTATTCCGAATACATCTACAACCAAAACTTTGTAAACGAAGATATGGACGAATATTTTGCAGACTACTACTCTCATGTTAGCGTTGCAGATTTGGAAAAAGACAACAAGTTGGATGCTTATGTTTTTGCAAATGAGCAAACTGCTCAAGCAACTTTGGATGCTTACAACGACCGTCTTGATGAAGAAGCTGAAAAACTCACTTACGCAACACTTGTTGAAACTCAAAACAAGGTTATCCGCCGTTACCAAAACTCCATCGAGCTTTCCTACGGCTACGGCCTCGAAGATTTTGTTACAAAGCAAATTGAGTCCATGATCAAGTCTATCATCGTTGCAAAGTACAACAAAGCTATCTACTCCAAGATTGACGGTGCCGATGCATCCAAGACAAAGGAAGCTTTGCTTGCAAACACACAAGGTCTTGCAGTAAACCAAAAGGCAGACTACTTCCTCAACGACAGCTTTGACTCCTTCATCACAGCACTTGAAGAATCCAGCTATCTCTACGCAGTTGACGATGCTCAAAAGGGCAACTACATCTTTGTAAAGAACATCCTTATCCCATTTAGTACCAAGCAAACACAATACCTTACAAACATTGCTCAAACTCTTGGCGGAACGGAAGGCAAAGCATACCTCGATGCTCGTTTGCAAGTTGCTACCGAAATTGTTGCTGACGACTACACAAGCGAAAAGGACGAAGATGGCAATTACACTGTAAAGGAAGAAGGTCTTTTCGAAGTTGTTGATGGCAAACTTGTCATCAAAGCTGGCAGTGCACTGTCCGCTAACTTGCAAGCTAACGGTGTGGTTGTTGAAATGGATGGTTTGACCAAGACAGAAACAATCATCAAGTTGATGGAAAAGTACAACACTGACGTTGGCCAACACTCCGCAACTTACGACTATGTTGTTCGTGTCAAGGATGATGAAAACTACACACAACCTTGGGTAACCGAGTTTGTTGATGCAGCAAAAGAAGCAGAAAAGCTTGGCGAAAACAGCTACGCAGTATGCGTATCTTCTTACGGCGTTCACATCGTTTACTACTCTGCAAAGGTAGAAGCTCAAGACTTTACAGACGCTGCATTTGGTGACGCTATCCAAGGCGGCAACGTTGATACAACAAGCCCTGCCTTCAAGCTTTTCAAAGCTTACTTTGAAACAGAATCCAGCTCCGCTGTAAGCGCCGATTTGGACGAACTCAAGAAGGCTTACGAAACCAACGGCAAAGTGTCTGCAACAAAGGAATTCAAAAAGTTTATGAAGGACAACGAAATTGAATACACCATCGAAGACATGATCTGCACAGTCGAAGACGACGAAAGCGACGACCACGAAGGTCACAATCACTAATCTAAAAACAAAAAGAGCAAACACAATTTGTGTCTGCTCTTTTTTGTTGTTTTTTGCAGTAAAAGCCATTGATGGGTTGAACAAACACAGTTGGAAAAGGCGTTGCTAAAATAGTTGCAGCTATGTACTTGTATTTTTTTGCGGAGTAATACTCCGATGCAAATAGGTGGAAAATTATAGCAAAAACAGCAATAAAAAAATCTAAAAATTTTACAAAAAATTGTATGTAAATAATTGACACATTTTTTATAAAATGATATTATATATAGGCACTTGACGGATATGGGGGTGTAGCTCAGCTGGGAGAGCACCTGCCTTGCAAGCAGGGGGTCAGCGGTTCGATCCCGCTCATCTCCACCAAGACAACGTCAAGTGCATTTTAATATAGAAGCATAGCTCAGTAGGTTAGAGCACCACCCTGATAAGGTGGGGGTCGGTGGTTCGAGTCCACTTGCTTCTACCAACAAATCTCGTTCGATAGAACGAGATTCTTTATTTGGTAGAAATAACCTTACACGAGCGTAGCGAGTATAAGTATATTAAAGTCGGTGATATACAACCACTTGCTTC
>CAZHMU010000003.1:0-156063 GCA_964533825.1 uncultured Oscillospiraceae bacterium | reverse complement strand
TCAATTCCAATACAATTAATTTAATTTTTTGTCTAAACTTTTGGGTTCACATCACCTGTGTACAGCCTAAAATATCAATCAGTTTTTTTGCGCTTTGCGTAGTTGATAGGGGAGCATCCAAACTGCTTTTTGAACACTCTACTAAAATACAATGGTTCGTCGTAGCCACACATTTGTGCCACCTTCGAAACGTTGTACTCTTGGTCTTGTGAGCTAAGTAGCTTTTCCGCCGTTTGCATACGCATATTTGTCAAGTATCCGTGTGGTGTGATGCCCATTTCGTTTTTGAACAGCTTGCGTAGGTAATCGTAGTTAAATGGTAAACTCTTTAGGTATTCGTCCAACTGATAGTTGCAATCGGGAAAGTTTTTAACAATGCTACTCTTGATTGTTTCAACCACCCTGCTCAAAGGCTTGTTGCTTTGGAAAGCAATGATGTAGTTAACAATAAGGTTACCCAATGCGGAAATAAGCAGTTGTTTTTTGTCCAGCGAGCTGTTAAAGTAGAAAAAGGCATCCTCAAATACACCCAAAACGTGCTTGTCGCTGTCGTCCGCAATGGATGTTGCGTGCTTAAAGGGCAGTGTAGCATCGTCCGAGCGTATGTGGATGTTGGTAAATCCCTTTGCGCTAATATTTGTGTGCGCAAGATGTGGCGGTATGATGACCAAATCCCCAGTAGAGTAATGCACTCTCGAGTCGTCATCAAACACAAACTCGCCCTGACCGCCAGTGCAGTAGATAAACTCCCAATTTTCGTGTGAGTGCTTTTGTACGTTGTAGGTGCGTAGATGTTTTCCTACGTAAACAATATCGTTCATAGCAAACTGTCAACTCCGTTTTGTCCATATTAACACAGTCAAACCGTTTTGTCCATATTTTTTAAGAAAAAAATGCAATTTTTTGTTAAAATTACTCAATATACCCCACTTTTGTAATCTATTTCTCTATTTTGTATGCGGAGTTTATCTTTATTTGATATATGTATTTTATCATACAAATCGTGCAAATATCCTTTTTCTGCTAAATAGCAACTAATCGGATACGCAACCGCTACAAGTGCCTTTCCATTTTGCACAAGATTGCATTGCCATAGGTATTGCATTTCTGCTACAAACTATTGACAATGTATGCAGATTGGCCTATAATTTGTTATGCAAGTTTTCGACATTTTTTTGAGAGGAGTAAACAAATGTTAGAAGCATTGAGAGAATTTTTTGGTTTTGGTGGCTATGAGCGACCTGTCGAGGGGTATATGTCCTGGCAACACTTGGTGTCGGTATCCGTTTGGTTTGCAATAGTAATTGCCCTTGCAATTTGGCTGGGCATAGTCAACAAGAACAAAACAGAAAAAGAAAAAAACAAGGTTCTTGTTTGGACGGCAATCATCATTGATGGTTTTGAGTTTTTCCGCATTGTGATGGAGTCCTTCGTGCGCAAAGACCCAACCTACTGGCTGTACAGTTTGCCACTGTTTTTATGCAGTATTCAGTTTATTACCATCCCCATTGCCGCATTTGCCAAAGGTCGCTTGAAGGAAGTTGGATTGGACTTTGTGTTCATCTTTGGTATCCTCGCAGCAGTGATGGGGTTGTACTTTGCAGGACAAAACTATGGCGCATACCCAGTATTCTCTTTCTACAACGTTGCATCAGCTATCACTCATGGCATATCCGGCTTTGCATCCCTTTACATTGTCATTTCTGGCATGGCCAGCATGAGAAAGAAAAACCTGCCACTTACTTTTGCCATCATGTTTGGCGTAAGCGTTTTGGCGTACATTGCAAATATTTTACTTGACTACAACTACTTTTTCTTGATGCGTGGTGATGGCACACCTTACGACATCATCTTCAACCTTGTCAACGGCAACCCTGTAATTTACCCATTGATAGTAGTGTTGTTGTTGGTTGTCTACATTTTTGTATTCAACGGGGTGTACAACCTTATCAAAAACAAAAATGCTCAAAGGAAAGCTCAACAAAATGGTTAGTTGTTAGCTTGAATGGTTAATTGTTTGCTTGTCAGCACAAAGACCAACATTCCGTTTTGTATGTAAATGTTACAATGCAAATTCTGCAAATAAAAAAATCCAAATGCGACGACAGTATTGCTCGTCGCATTTTTTAGTACTTTTGCAGAGTTACATTATCACAATAAACATAAGTCCATCTAACCATTGAATTTTGCCTACGTATGTGGTATAATATTGTCGAGGTGTTTGTATGACTAATTTTACTTGTCAAATCAGCCAAGAAGTTATTGACGAAAAAATGACCCAACTGCAAATGCGTATTCGCTATCACTTTGAGAATGTGCAGTTGTTGATGCAAGCTATGTATTCAAAGCGTGTCAAAACGGATTTGGCGTCAAAAAACCACAGAGAGTATACCAACGAGCAACTTGCAATTGTTGGTGATGCGGTGCTTGGCGCTGTTATTGCCGACCACATCTACACCCAAGGCGCCAAAAGCAAGGCAGATTTATCCAAACGCATGGCAAAATTGGTCAACAACGAACTATTGTACGACTTTTTGGAACAGTACCAACTGATTGATTTCGCCTTTAACGACTACCACTTCTACGACGATGTGTACATCCCGTTAGACGAACAAATCGGACATAACAAGCACGATGCCTATGTCGAGGCAATCATTGGTGCCATATATTACGACGGTGGCTACGACAAAACAAAGCATTGGATACTAACCTATCTTTTGCCCCGATTGCATCGCACCATCAAACATAGCAAAGGGCCACTTATCATTTACAAAAAGTAGTTTTGCCATTTGTTTGGCTAATTAAATTCCCACAATCTAAACACACTAAGACGGGGCTTACTTTTGTAATTTGCACCAAAGTTTCTTCCATTTGTTTGATTTATTTTCCGCAATATGGTAATATTTGCATATATAAAATACTCGCAAAAAGGAGCGTTACTCTATGAACATAACCAAAAACATTTTCTACGTTGGTGTAGATGACAAGCAAATTGACCTGTTCGAAGGCTTGTACGATGTCCCCAATGGTATTGCTTACAATTCCTACGTAATCATGGATGACAAAATTGCCGTAATGGATGCCGTTGATGAAAGATTTGCCGACGAGTGGCTATCAAACGTTGCCAAGGTGCTTGATGGCAGAACACCCGATTACCTCATCGTTCAACATATGGAACCAGACCACTCTGGTAGCGTGATGAACTTTGTTGAAACCTATCCATCCGCAAAGGTTGTTGCATCCACTCGTGCTTTCATCATGATGAAAAACTTTTTTGGTACCGACTTTGCCGATAAGCGTGTGGAAGTAAAGGAAGGCTCTGAGCTTTGCCTTGGCAACAACACACTTACCTTTGTGGAAGCGCCAATGGTGCACTGGCCAGAAGTCATCATGACCTTCGAAAAGAGCCAAGGAGTTTTGTTCTCTGCTGACGCATTTGGCAAGTTTGGCGCATTGGATACCGACGAAGAGTGGGCTTGCGAAGCTCGCAGATACTACATCGGCATCGTTGGCAAGTATGGGATGCCTGTTCAAACTTTGCTCAAAAAGGCGGCAAACTTGCCCATCAATACCATTTGCCCACTTCACGGACCAATTTTGACGGAAAACTTGGGCTACTACATCAATCTGTACAACATTTGGTCAAGCTATGGTGTAGAGAGCGAAGGCATCGTTTTGGCGTACACGTCCGTATATGGTAACACCAAAAAGGCTGTTTTGAAACTTGCCCAAATGCTTGAAGCCAAAGGCCAAAAGGTTGTATTGAACGACCTTGCTCGCTCGGACATGGCCGAAGCGGTAGAAGATGCATTTAGATACGGCAAAATCGTCTTTGCAACCACCACCTACAATGGCGATATCTTCCCCTTTATGAAGGAGTTTATCAATCATCTTACCGAGCGCAACTTCCAAAACAAAACTGTTGCCTTCATCGAAAACGGCAGTTGGGCGCCAATGGCCACCAAAAAGATGAAAGATATGCTTGCAAACTGCAAAAACTTGACATACACAAACGCAACAGTCAAGATTTTGTCCGCATTGAGTAGCGAAAGCGAAAGCCAACTTGCTTTGCTCGCTGACGAACTTGCACAATAGCACAATCGTAGTTAAACATGGGCATTTGTTTAATTGTAGGTAGTGTACTAACACCCATCCAATGCTTGAACAAAATATGAACCATATTACACAAAACAAAAAGGAACACACTTTTTTGTGTTCCTTTTTTGTTGTACTTGCAAAAGGTTAATGGGTTTGTGTCAAAGAAACCCCCAAATGTTCTGCTGTGCGATGGCCATTTCAAGGGGGATTTGGCTGTTGGCTTACTAACATAACTTTGTGTCAAAAGCGTGTGGACAAACGTTGGCGGTGGTGGTATAATGTTATCACAACACACGAAAAACAGGTTTATCTGTAAAAGGACTAAATTATGAACTACACAAACGATTTTTGGCAAGCGGTGGACAAGCTTGTGGCAAATGGCAACATCGTCATCGACCGCCCAAAGGGTAGCGCGCATCCACGCTTTGCCCACATCAAGTACGATGTTGACTACGGTTACCTACAAGATACCACTTCGATGGATGGTGCAGGTATCGACGTTTGGCGCGGAAGTTTGCCAAACAACACCGTCAATGCTATCATTTGCACAGTTGACCTCTTAAAAAGAGATTCGGAAATCAAACTGCTTGTCGGTTGCACCGCAGAGGAAATGCAAATTGTGTACGACTTCCACAACAGCAGTGAAAGTATGAAAGGCATCTTGATACCACGCAAGTAGTGTATCGCATATCAAAGTGCCACAACATTGGCAAAAATATTGGTAAAACAATCAAAAAAACTTTCAAAAACTCTTTCAAAACAACACATCTTTCCCTTTTTGTTGCTCAGTTTTGCGGATTTTTGGGGTACAATGGTATCATCAAAGGTTTGCGCAAAAGTAAGTTGATTGCTGCAAAACATAAGCAAGCAAACAAAATCTCTTGTAATCTATGCCTCAACAAAATTCGACAAAAACACTAAAACAAAAAGGAGAAAATAACTATGAACACAAACAAAATCTATGCAGAATCAATCGCAAAAGAATACGCACCAAAAGACGACTCCAAAATTGTTCGTCTTCGCAAGCTTGACAGAAAGGCAAAAATGCCAGCAACCATCTTTACCTACACATTTGGTATCATTTCCGCACTTGTCGCAGGCACAGGTATGAGCCTTGCAATGGGCGTTATCGGTGGTGGCACAGCCCCAATGTTCATCCTTGGTATCGTTCTTGGCGTTATTGGTTTTACTGGCACAGGTATCAACTACCCAATCTACAAAAACTTGCTGGAAAAGGGCAAGCAAAAGTACGCTTACGAAATTGTTGAACTGGCAAGACAAATCAGCGAAGAAGAGTAATTTTTTCCACAAGGAGGGCATCTCATGAACAAAAGTGAGAGCAAATACTTTAATACGGCTATCAAGATGGACGAAGCCCTCATCACGCTGTTGGAAAAGAAAGACTTTGAGTACATCACCATCAAGGAAATTTGTGACATTGCCGGAGTAAATCGCTCCACATTTTATCTCCACTACGAAAACACCCACGACCTTTTGAAGGAAACAACCAAGTACATCTTGGATAAGCACTTTGCGTACTATAACGTTGACAAAAAGGACAAGCTCTCCGGACTTGCAACCTGCCCCAAGGAGGAATTGGTGTTTATCACGGCGGAATATCTCACACCATACCTAACCTTTGTCAAGGACAATCGTCGCCTTCTCAAAGTGTCGATGAAGCATTTTTCCACAATGAACATGGACGAAGTGTATGCCGCAATGTTCAAAATGGTTTTTGACCCAGTGTTAACACGCTTTGGCGTGGCACAAAACGAGCGCTCCTACACAGTAAAGTTCTATCTTACAGGTGTCTACGCCATTGTTACGGAGTGGCTTGAAAAAGATTGTAAGGACGATATCAACACAGTAATCAAAGTCATCACTTCCTGCGTTTTGGGCGAAAGAAACATCGCCAATTAGTCTAACAAAACAAAAACAAAAAAGAACAGTGGACCCAACCAAGCGCCCATCTCGAGAGGGTGTAAAGGAGTATCCATGAACAAATTTCTCACAACGGCAACAAAAATAGTCAAGTCCACTTGGACCAGTTTTTCAGTAAACGTTGCCTATTCAATTTACTATCTCATCTACGGAGCCATCACAAAATCGTGGTGGCTTTTGGTGCTTGGTGTTTACCACTTTGTTTTGAGCGTGGTGCGCTTTGTAGCACTAACAATCAAGCAAAAGGAACAGTTTATCGTCAAGTTTACTGGTGTGATGCTACTAATTTTGCTCTTGCCACTTGTTGGTACCGTTATTTTGGCGGCAATGCGTGACAGGGGCACACAACATCACATCATAGTAATGATTACCATTGCCGCATACACGTTCACTCAACTAACCTTGGCAACCATCAACTGGATCAAATCTCGCAAAAGCACCTCTGGCAAAATCATTTCCCTGCGCTACATATCCTTTGCCAATGGCTTTGTATCCATATTTGCACTGCAACGCTCAATGCTTGTTTCATTTACAGGCGTTTCTCCCGAGCAAACTATGACTCCCGAAAACATCCTTTTGATGAACATTTTGACAGGCGCTGGCGTGTGCATAGTTGTGTGTTGGCTTGCCATCAGCCTTTTGTGCAACAAGACCGTTAGGGGCTCGCAACTTGCCACCCCAACAGCAACGGATACTGCGACACCAACAGAAAATTGATTGCCTTTGCATACAATGCTGACTTACTCAAATATAAATGAAAAATATCACAGCCCAAAAAGTAGATAACATCCTTAAACAAAAAAGACTTGCAACAGTGCAAGTCTTTTTCCATTCAATAACTAACCACCAAGGTGTTTTTGTCCACTTTCAAGCTGTAGGGGTCAAAGGGCTGATGGCATTGTGTGCCATTTAGCGTCATCATTTGCACACTGCCTTTTGTAAAGGTGGTGTAAATGCGTTTGCCGTCAAAGTTCAAAGCGAATTCTTCCAACTTCTCCTCAAAGGCGGTGGGGCAAACGCGCAAGCTTGCGCCTACGATGTGCAATCCGTACAAGTTTTCCAGTTGCGATACGTAGTACCAATTTTTTGGAATTTCGCAGTCGGCACACAACTGTTTTAGGTACTCTTTAGATGGCGTATCCAAAGGTGCAACGCCGACAGCTTGCGCCATTTTGTGTAGTTTTTCGTTTTGGGCAATTTGCTTTGTAAGTGTTGCAAATTGTACCAAGCACTTGACCTTGTCAAAGCCGTCAATTTGCGATGCTTTTTTCAAGCACAATGCCTGCACAACCAAATCTGCGCCATTGCACTTTGCCGAAAGTAGGTGGGTGTTGACATAGCTTTTCATTTCGTTGGTGGGAAAGTCGCCGTCCTTTGTCAGCGTTGCGTAGTAGATGCACGCAAGGTCAAACAGCCACTCAGCATTGCTTTTTTGTAAGCATCCGTTTTGATCGTAGTAGCGTGGTTGTTGCATATCTTGCCACAGCTTTTGCAGGTAGTTTTTGACAAACTGCGGATTTGTGTACACAATGCCGGCAAGTGTAAGCGCATTGGGGCGTTTCAAAAAATTGTTCAAGCAAAACACTTGCTTACCGTTGACGTAGTTGAGATATGTCGACACCAAACTTTCCTGCACAACCGGCGCAATGGGCGGGGTGCTTTCCGCAGAGCAAATTGTGATCGAGCACTGAAAATCCTTTGCAAAACAAATAGCGAGGCAGTTTCCGGCTGTCAAGTTGTTGCTAAACTTGTATCGCAATCTGTATGGCGAAAACTCTATGCCATCGGTGGTGTAACTTTCCACTTGACCGCAACAGCGGATGTTGTAGCTACGCAGTCCATCCTTGACAAAAAAGGTGTTATGCTCAAAACTGACAATGGAACCCCTTTCAAAAGGCAGATAAAACACAGTTTTTTGCGGAGTTGCGTGGCAAGTTGCCACACGCTTACCGTCGCCATGGCTCACAATGCATCGGCTTTTTTGCTTTTGGTAGGTCAGTTTGCCGTCCAAAGTGAACTTTCCGCAGTTGACTTGGCAAAATTTTGCGCCATCCACCGCATACACTTGCTCGCCACCCACACCAAACACAAATCCCTTGAGTAAAGTGGTGCTGTTGCCACCATTGTCTAAAAAGGTCGCAACGTCATCATTGCCCATTTGGTAGGTGAAGTTTATCTTTTTTGCCCGCGTGGGTTGTTGTGTACGAAAGCAGTTTGATGATGGGGTAATATGCAGTGGTGTTGTGTAGTCGATATCTATTGCTTGTCCACAAAACTCATTTTGTCGAGTTGCGCCATAGTAGTTGAGATGTGCAAGCTTGGTTGTAACTTGGTCGTACCTTTCTGCAACGATGGTAACCACGTCAAATGTTGTTTGCTCGTTGGGTGCAAGTTGCAACTCCAACGTCAAGTTATTGCCCAAGATTTTGCACTTTGCAAGACTGTTTTGTGCAACTACTGCCACCGCAACGTAGTGCTTGTCTGTTACAAAACACAACGCTCCGTCAATGTCTGCAAGAGGTTGTCCGCCGCACTCCACAAGCAAATCTACCACAAATTTACACTTGCTTTTGCCAGTGTGCAAAATGGTGGTTTTGCGTACTTCGCAACCATCTTGCAAAAAGTATTTTTGGGTAATTTTTCCGTTGGAAACGTCGCTTGCAAACTCGGCGCAATTTTGGTAAAACTGATGTCTGCAAAAGGTATCAAACACGTTTCGACCGCACTTGTATACAAGCATTTTCAATGACGTATCGACATTTTCCCCACAAAACGCCAAAGCGGAGTTGCCCAAAACGTCACACATTGATGTAAGATTGTTGTTTGTGTAGTCCGCTTGTGCGTAGTGTGTTGTGTCTACAAATTGTGTATTAGTGTTGTCATCCAACAACTTTGCCAAAGCACTTTCCGCAAGGGTATTTTTGGTAAAAACTTCTTGTCCAACTGCGCAAAAGTAGTTGATGCGGTACAAGTCAACAACCAGTGGTAGATACTCAACTTCCCTGTCGGTCAACTCCACAAGATACTTACAATCGTGCAGAATGTCGGCAAGCTCTTCACTGTCCAAGCAAAAAGCGGTGCACTTGGCAATGAGTTCACCAATCTTTTCCAATCTTGTTAGTCCATTGGCGGGAAAGTCCATCCCCCTTTCAAATATGTTTTTCAACCGCAAAAAGCGTTGCCAATATCCGTCAAAGTGTCGCAAAACTTGTTTTTGACAGCAGGTAGTAGGGTTTTTCAATGCAAGGTAGTTCAAACAAAACTCTGTTTTGATTGTCCCAATCTGCTTACGTTCGTGATAGTACCTTTCTCCAAGTGCTTTCAGTTGCGCATACAGTGTATCTTTGGTGGTGCTCACCGCCCACAAATGCCCAAAGGGATTTTTGTTAGCGTTCCAGCGTACATTTTCCGCAATAAACGTAGTAAATTTCATATTTTCACCTCGTATCAAGTATTGACAGTTTTTGCGCTACTTAATCATTGAATATCCGCCTCACCAAAGGCATTTTGTCGCTTGTTATGGTTGCGTCAAAGTGCTCACGTACTTAGCCTTTAGGCGTTGACTCATTTTAACTTGCTTGTCCCATTATTTAGCCATCCTCTTTTATGTGGTTAGACGGCATTTTCAACGACAGTGGATAGTATAAATAATATACTATATATTTCCATGGCTACTTGACAAAAGGGCTTGCAGTGTGTTACCATAGTCAATAATGGACAAATATGTCCACCAAAAGGAGAATCAAATTGATTACAATCAGACCTTACCAAAAGAAAGACTTTAGATACGTTCAAGACATCTGTGTTGCAACAAGCAGTTTTGCCAGTGACGACACTCCAGTAAATCGCGCTCTTTTGTGCGCAATGTACTGTGACTACTATCTCGATAACCAAAGCTCACACTGTTTTGTTGCCGTTGACGAAAACGACATCCCTGTTGGCTACATTTTGTGCGCAGTAGACACCGATGACTACCAAGAAAAAATGGCAGAAAACTACCTGCCACTTGTTCGCAAACTTAGTAGCAAGCAGTATTTTGAGTACAATGCGCAACTCAAAATTGCCGAGCGTTACGTTCGCAGTGGCTACACAGCACACCTTCACGTAGACATTTTGTCCGACTACCACCGTCAAGGCATCGGCACTCAACTTGTAAATGCACTTCAAGACCATCTCAAGGCTTTGTATGTGGAAGGCTTGCACCTGGTCTGCTCATCCAAAAACGAAGTTGCTCGCGCTTTCTACGAAAAAATGGGTTTTGAAGATATCGACTACATCGTTGGCTCAGTAGTGTACGGCAAAAAGTTTTTCATCGAAGACTGATGGATCGCACAATTTTGAGCGCAAAAGAGGCGCAACAACTAAATTCGTTGGTGCTTGCCTATGTTGGCGATGCCGTACAAAGTTTGTACGTGCGTCAAAAACTTGCAACCACACACGACCTAAAAGCTGGCGAGTTGCACAAGCTTGCGTCAAGCGTTGTCAATGCTCACAACCAAGCACTTTTGGCGGACAAGCTGTTCGATAGCTTTACCGAAGAGGAAAAATCGGTATTTTTGCGCGGTCGCAATGGCAAAAGTCACCACAAAGCAAAAAATCAAACAGGCGCAGACTACCGCAAAGCAACAGGGTTTGAGGCGGTAATTGGCTACCTGTATCTTACTGGCAATGACTCTCGCATTGCAGAGCTACTTGGAGAAACAAATGAAAATTGAAGGAAGAAATTGTGTCTACGAGGCACTTACAAGTGATACAATCACAGTAAACTCAATTATGGTGGCAAAGGGGGATGACGGCAAAATTGTCCGTCTTGCCAAAGCCAAGGGTGTCAAAGTTACCTTTGTGGACAAAAATATTTTGGACAAGGAAAGTATCGAAGGCAAACACCAAGGCTACATAGCCGATGTGGTAGACTTTGAGTACTGCGACATCGACGACATTTTAGCGCAAAGTGACGAGCCATTTGTGGTAATTTTGGACAACATCAACGACCCACACAACTTTGGTAGCATCATCCGTGTGTGCGAGTGCGCAGGCGTGGATGGCATCATCATTGGCCGTATGCGCCAAGTTGCCGTAAACGACACCGTTGTCAAAACGTCTGCAGGTGCTTTTGCCCATATGAAGATTGCTCGTGTAACAAACATCAACAACGCCATAAAGGAACTTCAACAAAAGGGTGTTTGGGTGTACGCGTTGGATATGGACGGCGAGGAAATCACTCAAACCAACTTGAAAGGCGCAGTTGCACTTGTTGTTGGTAGCGAAGGTTTTGGTGTAAGCCAACTCACTCGCAAGTGCTGTGACGGCGTTGTATCTATGAAACTCAAAGGCAAAGTCAACTCCCTAAACGCATCCGTTGCTTGTGGAGTTGCCGTGTACGAAGTAGTCCGTCAAAGAGGTTAATTTTGCAACAAGATATTATTCAAAAAGCAAAAAATGGCGATAGTTTGGCTCTGGAGGAGCTTGTATCCCAGTACAAAGGGCTTGTGCGCACCCTTGCAAACAGATTTTACTTGGTGGGTGGCGACAAAGACGACCTTTTGCAAGAGGGGATGCTTGGGCTATACCTTGCAGTTACCAACTACGACCAAACAAAGGGCAGTTTTCCCGCATTTGCACAGCTGTGCATCAAAAGGCAAATTGTCGATGCCGTCAAGCGTGACTCTGCAGCCAAAAACAAGCCACTTTCCAACTATGTGGATTTGGACTCGGCTCTCACTTTGGAGGACGACTGCAATCCGCTGGAAAGTCTGTTGCACAAAGAACACGCCCAAAAGGTGGCAAAGGTCATTGCCGAAAGCTTGACCCCCTTCGAGCGCACAGTAATCATGCTGTTTAGCCAAGGCTACAGCTACGACGACATTGCCGAAAAAACAAACAAAAGCTACAAATCAGTGGACGGCGCACTGCAAAGAGCGCGCAAAAAGCTGTTGGAAATCAAGGAGTAAGTATGAACTACATTGCATTGTACCGAAAGTACCGTCCACAAACCTTTGACGACGTAATTGGTCAAGAGCACATCATCTCTACATTGCGCAACCAAATCTTGCACAACAAGGTGTCCCACGCATATCTTTTTACTGGTACTCGCGGAACAGGTAAAACCTCTACTGCAAAGATTTTTGCTCGTGCTGTAAACTGCGCAAACGCGGCAAACCACAATGGCAACTCTTGTGGCGATTGCTTTGTGTGCAACCAAGGCGCAAACAACATTGACATTATGGAAATGGACGCAGCATCCAACAATGGTGTGGATTACGCTCGTGACATCCGCGAAAAGGTGCAATATCCACCGGTCAACGGTCGTTACAAGGTGTACATCATCGACGAGGTTCATATGTTGAGTCAAGGTGCTTTCAACGCACTTTTGAAAACGTTGGAAGAACCACCCGAGCACGCATTGTTCATTTTGTGTACTACCGAAGTTCACAAAATCCCTGCAACAATTCTTTCTCGTTGTATGCGTTTTGATTTCCGCCTTGTGCCAACGGACTTGTTGGCTACTCACATTGGCAAAATCTACGACCAAGAGGGCAAAAAGTACACTCCAGAAGCTGTCAACGCTATTGCTCAAGCAGGCGAAGGTAGTGTGCGTGATGCAGTGTCCATAGCTGACCGCTGTTTTGCAATCGAGGGCGATGCGCTAACCTACGACGACGTTATGGCTGTACTTGGTGTATCTTCCAAAAACAGCATTACCGCACTTGCAAAGGCAGTTTTGACAAACGATGCAGCAGCAATTTTGACGGAAACGGACAAACTGGTAAAGCAAGGCAAGGACATTGCTCGTCTTGCAAAGGACTTGTCACTGTACTTCAAAGATTTACTCACAGTCAAATTGTGCCCAACCGCAAAGCAAATGCTTGTTTTGCCGGACGATATCTTTGCTCAATACAAAGATTTGGCAAACCAAACCACCACCAAAAAGCTGTTGTACGCAATCGACGTGCTTGTTGCTTGCGACACAACTTTGAGATACGCACTCTCCCCACTGATGTTGTTTGAAAGCGCATTGTTGAAAATTTCATCTTGCAGTGGCGAAGTTGACGTGGAGGGCCTTGACCGCCGTTTGTACAGGCTCGAGCAACAACCACACAATATGTCCACCGACACAAAGGATCTTTTTATCGTGGACAAAACCAGTGCGGAATCCATCTGGCGCGGTGTAAAAATTCAGTTGGAAAGCAAAAACAACCCACTTTTGGTGGGCGTATGGCGTGACGTTACCGTTGCAATTTCTCGTGACGAGTTTGTGGTAACCTGCTCCAAGGGTGCACACGCGCTTATCACTTGCAACTTTGGCAAGGGTCAAATCAACTACAAGCGTGAGCTGGAAATTGCCATTGGCAAGTTTTGGGACAAGACAATCACATTTGTGCTTGCCGAAGACCCCAACGATTCGACACTTGACGACCAACTGAATTCCCTTGGTCCCGTCCGCTTTGGATCAGATGACGATAACAAATAATCAATAATATTTCAATAATTGTGGGTATTTTGGTTGTTAGGTAAATCAAAATACGTAGGGACAAGCTGTGCTCGTTCGCATATTACAAATTGTGTCATCAAACCACAATAGTTTTATTGTGGTGACAGGCGTCTCCGACTGTCCGCTTACAATCACGTTCGGAGGGGAGGGGGTTGTCCTCCCGCAATTCTAAAATATATGGGCAAACTGCGTTTGTCCACAAAATCATAACATAATAAAAATATCTTTCGACAACATTGTCGTGATAAAAAGGAGAAAAATCTTATGGGCAACAAATATGGTTACAACCCAGGTGGTGGCAACCGCAGTGGCGGTGGTAGCGGCTTCGGCGGCGGAAACATGCAAAACTTGATGAAACAAGCGCAACAAATGCAACAAAAAATGCTGGAAGCGCAAAACGCTCTTGAAGAACTTGAAGTTACCGGCTCTGCTGGTGGCGGAATGGTTCAAGTTGTTTGCAACGGCAAAAAGAGTGTATTGTCCGTTTCCATCAAGCCAGAAATCTGCGATCCAGACGACTGCGAAATGTTGGAAGATATGATTCTTGCTGCCATCAACGATGCATACCAAAAGGCGCAGGCAGAAGAAGACAAACTCATGGCACCTTTTGCACAAATGAAGGGATTGTTCTAAGATGGCAAACTACGTTCAACCAATCGAAAAACTCATCCGTCAGTTTACCAAACTGCCAGGTGTTGGCTCAAAAACAGCGCAAAGATATGCTTTGCGTATTTTGGCCATGAATGACGCAGATGCGCAAGACTTTGCCCAAGCAATTTTGGAAGCAAAATCCAACGTCAAAGTGTGCTCCGTTTGCGGTAACTACACCGATACCGACCCTTGCCACATCTGCAATACAAGGGATAACTCAGTTATTTGCGTAGTGCAAGAGGCAAAGGACGTTTTGGCAATCGAGCGTCTTGGCGAGTACAAGGGTGTGTACCACGTTTTGGGTGGTGTTTTGAACCCACTTAAAAACGTTGGTCGTGACGACATCCGCCTTGCGGAGCTTTTCAAACGCCTGACTGGCGATGTTCACGAAGTCATCCTTGCTACCGACACATCCGCCGAGGGGGAAGCAACCGCAACCTACATTGCTCGCTTTGTAAAGCAGTATGGTGTCAAGGTGACACGCCTTGCGCAAGGCATCTCTGTTGGCAGTGAGTTGCAATACGCTGACGAAGTAACTTTGTCACGCGCATTTGTCAACCGCAAGGAAGTGTAAAACTATGAGACTGGACAAATTTTTGAAAGTATCTCGCATTTTGAAGCGTCGCACAATGGCTCAAGAAGCCTGTGACGCTGGCAAAGTGGATGTCAATGGCAAACCTGCAAAACCAGGTCATCAGCTGAAGGTTGGCGACCTTGTTTGTGTGCATTTTGCAACGGCGCCACTGACTTTCCGCGTAAAAAAACTTGCCGAAACTGTCAAGCGTGACGAGGCAAGCGAACTGTACGAAATTGTAATCAACCTATGAAATACGCAGTGATTGTTGCCGGTGGACACTCCACCAGATTTGGCAACGACAAACTGAATACTTTGCTGTTTAACAAAACGGTACTGCAAAACACCGTTGACATTTTTCGTCCACTTGTGGACAAAATTGTAGTGGTTGGCGTACAAATTGACGGCACAACCTTTGCGCCAGCTGGCCAAACTCGCTTTTTGTCGGTGCAAAATGGCCTTGATATGGTGGGCAACGACTGTACCTTGGTTGCCATCCACGATGGCGCGCGCCCATTTGTGAGCAAAGCGCTCATTGAAAAGCTGTTTTGTGAGGCACAAACTTACGGCAGTGCAGTACCAAGTTTGCCTGTTACCGACACAGTTTGGCAACAAGCAGGCAATGGTGCAACAACCATCGACCGCACAACCTTGAAAGCGGTGCAAACCCCACAAGTCTTTGATTGCATCAAACTCAAACAGGCTTTTGCAAACGCACAACACCAAAACTACACTGATGAAAGTACACTTTTCCATGATGTTTTTGGCAGTGTCCATTTTGCCGATGGCGAACGCGCAAACGTCAAAATTACCTATCCGCAAGATTTACCCACCTTCCGCATTGGCAACGGCTTTGACGTCCACGCCTTTTGCGATGGGGATGGCGTAATTTTGGGCGGTGTCAAAGTGCCTTACAACAAAAAACTCAAGGGCCACAGCGATGCAGACGTGCTTGCCCACGCAATTTGTGATGGAGTGCTATCAGCATCCAACAACCGCGATATCGGTGTGCAATTCCCCGATACGGACGACAAATATCTCGGCGCAAACAGCATGGACTTGCTTGCCAAGTGTGTGCAAATCGCCAAGGATAGCGGTTTTGAAGTGGTAAACGTGTCCGCAGTTGTAATTTGTCAAGCACCCAAACTTTCACCCCACATCCCCCAAATGGCGCAGAACCTTGCCAAAGTTCTCAAAATTGATGTTAGTTGCGTCAATCTTACTGCCACCACGACCGAACACCTTGGCGCACTCGGCAACGGCGACGGCATTGCAGTGCAATGTACTGTGTTGTTGAAAGGATTGGCGAAAAACTAACACAAACTTATATCACTAATGAAAATAGGAGAGCATTCAAATGACAAAAGAAAAGAAAGGCGTAATTTACATACTGACCAACCCATCTTTTGAAGAGTATGTAAAAATTGGTTATGCAGACGATATGGATACCAGACTTGCACAACTAAACCGTAGCGAGTGCACTCCATTTGCGTTTAGAGTTTATGCAACTTATGAAGTAGACAATCGATTAACAGATATGAAACTCCATGAGATTATCGAGTTATTGAATCCTAATTTGCGTGCCATTGATACTGTGGCAGGTAAAAAACGCAAGAGGGAATTTTTTGCGATGTTGCCTGAGGAAGCTTATCGTTTATTTGAAGCAATGGCAGAAATACATGGGACAACCGATAGACTGAAACTAATTAAGCCATCTGCTGAACAAGAGGCAGAGACTAATGTCGCTGCGACCATTGCCGAAGAATCTCGCGAAAGAGCAAAGCCATTTTCTTTTGCAATGGTAAATATCCCTATTGGTGCAAAAATTACATATTTCAAAGACGAAAGTATTTTCTGTACGGTAGTGGACGATAAGAAGGTTGAGTTCAATGGCGAAGTTATGTCTTTGACTATGGTTGCAAGAATCATTATGAATTTAGATCACTCTGCGCCCATTGCTGGCCCAAGATTTTTCAAATATAATGGAGAAATGCTCAACGATATGAGAGAACGTTTGGGTGTATAAACATATTCATAATAGATATCTACTGTATCAAATTTAATATTAAGTCAATAAAAAGAGAAAGGAATCAATCCTTTCTCTTTTTTTATTCTCTCTCACTTTCTGCACTCATTTTTTTAATCTCTCATTCATAAAATGTAGAAAATACGACTAAAACTGCCAATACATCCCAAAGTTTTACACGCAAAATTTACTATCATTGAGAGGTCACTGTGAAAAAAATCGTCACGTCTATTGCCGTTTCCCTTTTGTGTATCATTTTTACCTGCTGTGTGGGTGGCTACGCGCAAGTTTCCGCACAAAACCGCAAAATTCCCATCTACTGTGTAGATAGAACGGACAATCTTGTATCTATCAGCTTTGATGCTGCTTGGGGAGCGGACAAAACTCGCCAAATAATGGATATTTGCGAGCAGTACAACGTCAAAGCCACCTTCTTTTTGGTGGGTTTTTGGATAGACAAGTACCCCGAAATGGTCAAGGAAATTGCCCAGCGTGGCTTTGAAATTGGCACTCACTCGGAAACTCACCCACAAATGAGTAAACTTTCTGCCGAAAAATGCCGAAAGGAGCTTGCGTCCAGTTGCCAAAAGATTTACGAGCTTACAGGACAAATGCCCAAACTTTTCCGTCCGCCCTTTGGCGACTACAACAATCAGCTTATTGAAATTGCCACCGAGCTTGGCTTGTACACAATCCAGTGGAGCGTGGATAGCCTTGACTGGAAGGGACTAACTGCCAAGCAAATTGCCGAGCGCGTGCAAAAATCCAAGAGTGGCGACATCATCCTGTGCCACAACAACAGCGACCACATTGTAGAAGCATTGCCGCTGATTTTTGAAAGTCTCAAACTCAAAAACTTGCAATTCTGTCCCATTGGCGAGCTGATTTTCCACGACAACTACTACATCGACAACACCGGCAAACAGATTTTGAGCATACAAAGTAGTGATACTTGATAATTGTACATCAACAGCATAACAAGCAAAACAAATTCAACACCCAAAGGAGAACTTTTTTATGAACACAAACGCAACTAACAACAAAGTGGTCTTGACAGGCACAGTGGTGGGCAATGCCACCTACTCGCACACCGTATTTGGCGAAAAATTTTACATTTTGCAACTGTCCGTGCCACGTCTTTCCGGCAACAACGACCTTTTGCCCATCTCTTTGTCTGAGCACCTTTTGTCCGACCTTATTGCGGATGGTAACAAAATTACAGTGGTGGGACAACTGCGCAGTTACAACAAACTGGTGGATACCCACTCCAAACTGCTTTTGACAGTGTTTGTACAGGACATTTTGCCCTACGATGACACCATCAACCCCAACACAATGGAACTTGATGGTTACATCTGCAAAACACCAGTTTACCGCACAACCCCCTTTAATCGCGAAATTTGCGATGTCCTTTTGGCGGTCAATCGTCCATACAACAAAAGTGACTACATCCCTTGCATCATTTGGGGGCGTACGGCGCGTTTTGCCAGCACTTTACCAGTGGGCGAACATATTCACATCGTGGGTCGTGTGCAATCGCGCGAGTACCAAAAGCGCCTTGACGATGGCACTGTGGATACTCGTACCACCTACGAAGTGTCCGTAACCAAGCTCAATCTTGCAGAAAACTGCGACAGCCTGCCACAAGCGGACACGCCTACAATTTTGACCGCAGTGCAGTAGGGCGTACGCCAATAAGATAATATGTAAGAGAAAATGGACAAGAGTATGCGACCTTTAACATAGTTGTCAAGGCTAAAACAAACTACAAATGGACGAATAATGTGTTAGTTCAAAACTATCTATATCTTGACAAATTGCCCTAAAAATTAATCCACAACTCTTCGCTTTAACGTAACCGCCGTAGGGCAAGGTATCATCTTCTCACAAACAACCATTTGATAACTTCAACGGGAGATAATATGCTTCCTTACAATCCAACAACGCGTCCATAACTATTCACTGTTCGATCTTCACTTTTACCTAACCACCGTAGGTGTGAGCCATGTCATCCACCTTTTGTAACAACCACACCCCAACCCAAAAAAAGCACTCCAAACTATTGGAGTGCTTTTTGTTTTACTATCAATTTTTGCTTTTTGCTTATTTGTTTGCTTTCTTTTTGCGGCTTACAAACACAGTGCAGAACACAATCGCAAGTACAATGGCAATGCCCAATGCGACAAAACCAACAACTGCATTAGTTGTGATGGCGTTGATGTCCGCAAGTCGAGCTGTTTCCACCCAACCATAAATATGGTCGTTGCCGTTGGGGTCCAGAACCTGAACAAAACTTGCGCCAGATTCTTCGTCCACTTCGATGACATTTACCCAGTCGCCAGAGTACAGTTTTACAAGGTTTTCGCTGTTGCCATCGTAGGTCAAAACTGTTTCGGGGTCAAGATCCTTTGTCATGTGCAATGTTACAGCATTAAACAACGATGCATTTACTTGCTTTGTAACAACCGCATCCACAGGTTCTGCCAAAGTTGCAGTAAATTGTCCAACGTCACTGCTCTTTACAAAACCATACTTGCCTTGTCCGTACTCAACGTAGTACCAAACAATGTTTTTTTCCGTCTCCTTAAATTGTTGCAAGATTTTTACGCTCGTCATGCTTGATGCAGTTTGCTGTACTTGCTCCAATTCTTTGCGGACAGTTTTGTCGGACGAAGGTAGGTTGTAGATGTGCACCATACCCAGAGAGTTAAACTTTGCGTTGTATGTCACTTTGTCGCTAACTTTTGTATCAACAACTTCAATTTTGGCGTCAGTGTCAGGTGTTGTTGCGTCATCACTCTTTTTGATCCAACCAAACTTGCCGTTTACAAAAACGTAGTAGTAGCTTGCATCTTCGTATCCACTGTAACCCAAAATTACAAATTCTTGCACTTGGTCGTTTGTCAAGATGCTTTCGATTGATGTATCGCCATCATTTGTTTTGTAGACGATGTTTGTTGGGTATCCGGTAGACTTTGCCAACGTAAAACTTGTGTAAGTGGTGGGAACGGCCGTTTTTACAAGGTCGCTACCGATGGTGGAGCTGTTGTCGCTCAACGCAGGCTCGCCATTCTTTTCTACAAGCTCAAAAATGTTGATTTGGTTGTTATCGTTCAAAATGACAAAATAATTTTGGTTGCTTGTCACTTTGATGAATCTGTACTCTTGTGCGGAAAAGTCTTCAAAACCTTGTGTAGCAACGTAAGCACTGTTGCCGTCAAAGTTAAGGTTGTACATAGATTTTGCGCCATATACAACAGGGTACTCACGATTGTTTGTGGCAAGTCCCAAAAGCTCAAATGTGCCTGCGTAACTTACGCCATTAGCATTGAGTTTGTCGCCTTCGATATCCCAATCCCAGACGCAGCCATAACGTGTAATGGAGTTTGTTTCGTCAGCATTTTTGCCAGAAATGTAAACATAGTTGTTTGTTCCATCACTCATTGACAAGCAACTGAAAGCGTTTGCTACCGACATTCCATTGATTGTTCCAGCGGATTTGTCATCCTTGACACGTTTTAGAGAGTCTCCGTTTGTGCCTTTTTGCAGGAAGTAGATAGTGTCCTTTATGGAGCCATCAAGATCGAGCTTGCCCACACAAACGTCAATTACGTTCTCAAAGGCAAATGTTTCCACTTCCACAAGGGATTTGTTGTCATCGGCAATGGCGTACTCAACAAAGCTGTCAGCAAAGATGACGAACAAACGTCCATTGGAGCTGGACAAATTTGTTGCTTGCTTGTCAAGTAGATGTGTAAACACGTGTGCGTTTCCGTTTGCAACGTCAAAGCACAAAATTGCACTTTGGTTGTCTGCCACGCTGTCGCTCACGAGCAAGTAGTCGCCCACAAGTGCAATGCCCGTTGGCGCTATGAAGTGTACGTCGTTGGCTTGCGCAGTAGTGGTGTCCGCCAAAGCAAAGGTTGGCAAACATAGCGCAACAACAAGTACACATATCAAAGTTAAAAGCAGTTTTTTCATAAGTATTCCTCAATCACTTTTGTGCGGTCAAGCTTCCGCAAGTAGATGTGTTAGTTGTCAAAAGTATATAATTACAAACATTATACCAAAAAAAATAACATTTTTCAACACTTTAGAGAACAATTTTCTATTTATATTTATAGCCACAATCCTTGTGAACTTTTTACAAACGTCTAACCTTTTTGCCCTCTTGACTTTTTGAAACGTTGCGATACATGCACTAAAACCGCATTTAACTGTTAAAAACGCCCCCCAAACTGCACGAGAAAATTGTTGCTATATTTTTTAAGGATAACACCAAAATTTTGTGTGAAATAACCAAAACACTGACAGATAGTTGTCAGTTTTGCTATGGTAAAATGCAGTCGTTTAGAACAAATGTTCGAAAATAAAGCGAAAAAATCAAAAAATACTGGTGCAAGAAATGGCAATACAATCACAACTTGTGACAGTACCGCAAAAAGAAATGCCCCAAAACAGGGCAACGGAGGTGAACAAAATGAATCACGAATTAGTGATGCTACGCGGTGCATTGCGTATGAAACAATCCGCTCAAGAATTCAACAAAACAATCAAAACGTTGGCGCTCAAGTCCTATTCTACAGCCAACTGGCGAGATGGCACAATGGGGCAGGTGGAGGCAATCTGCAACTACACCGAGAAACGCGACAGCTGCCTGCGTTTTTACAACGGCGTAGCGCACGCTTTGCAACTCACGCCAAAGGGTTACCGAGCGCTCATTTGTGAAGTGTATTTGCACAACACCGACAAGCTTACCATTTGCCAAAAGTACGGAATTTCCCTTTCAACATTGTACCGCTACCTAAGTAAAGCGCGCAAGATGTTTAGAAGTAAACTTGAGCATCTTGGTATGGACGAAAAGTGGCTTGCAAACAACTACCAGTCGGTACATTGGGTGGGCGAGCAACTCAAAAGTAGTGGCAAAGGTCGGCCGATATCCTTTTAACATAGCGCATATTGTTGCTATAAATGTTGCGCAAATCAACCGTATTGTGACGGAAACAATTTGAGATGTCCGCGTTGGATTGCTCTGGACTTAAGTGGTGCAACTAACCCCCTAAATTTGCATTTTTGTGGGTATGTATTGAGTTTTGACTGCTTTTTAAGGTAAACAGCCTCTCACTCTGGGAGAGGTGGCGCGCGTAGCGTGACGGAGCGGGTGTAGGGGCGGTCATTGGACGACCGCATACAGTCCTTGGCTAAATCTTGGAAAGCAACCTTCATTGCGTAAAGAGTATTTCCTACAACAGTGCCATACAAGGGTGAAGCCGAGAAACAAAAGAGAATAGATAATAGAAAAGGAAATTTAACACGTCTGCAAAAAAACAACACTAACCTGCAGTAATTGTGCATATTAGCAAGGTCATCTAAAATGCATCCACACCTATTCACTCTTCCTTATCACCTTTACAATCATATGAGCGAACTGCGTTAGTTCACACAGGCCCTTGGTAAGTGTCTTAAAATATGTCCACACCTACTCTCTATTCACTCTTTCCCATTCCTAACCCTATATGTCTCCATCAAAAACCTGCTTTTTGCTTTTGACAGGCAAAAACAGCGAAAATGTTATTGCCACTGCTAACAACGCTACAAACACAGTCAAGATTATTTCCGCCGTTGGCGAAATTGTTGGCTCTGGTGTGGTATCCACAACGACATCACTTGGTGGTGCTACCACAGGGGTATCTTGTGGTACCTCAATGGGTGTTGGATGCAACGACACGTTTACTGCTGTTACGTCTTCCGCCAAAACGTACCCGAATTCTCCTGCAAAGTACACGTAGTACCAATTTTTGCCGTAACCTACCATCTCGCCGTAGTAACACAACGATTGTGTGTTTGAAGCAACAATAACCACTTCTGCAGATGGCGTTGGCGAGAGGCGCAATATGGCGGAGTTTCCGTTTACTATCACCTTTTCCGTAGGATACAACGGATTGTCTGGCGATTCGCTGGACGTTTGCACTTCGTTTTTCAAAACGTACCCACATAATGCAGGAAACTGCTTGCTTTGGCAGTCAACTTTGACAAAGTAGGTTTTTGCAAGCTCCTCCAGTATTTCCACATAGTAAGACTTTTCCAACTCAAACATTTGTTTTGAACAATCTTCGGTGGCGTACAAAAAGGTATCATCTCTCACAACACGTGCCCATTTTACTTCTTCGGCAAAGGCAACTTTTGGGCAAAGGCAACAACACAACAATACAATGGCTAACATCACTTTTCGCATAATTTTTTCTCCTAACCTTTCCCAAAACAGTCCGTTGATTGACAGTACAGTATTGTTTCAATCAACGGCTCGGGAAAGGACATTGCAAAAAGTATAACCAACTTGTACACAACTTTTTTGCCGAGTTGTGTCACATCAGCACAACTATTGCAACTCAACAAAACTCAAATCCACAAGGAAAACAAATGCAACAAATAATTCAACGACTAAACGACATCCAGCGCGAGCAAAAGCGACGCAAGAATTCCCCTTTGGCGCGCTACAACAAGGGCAAGGTGCATCAAAAGCAAATGGCATTTCATCGTTGCCTAAAACGCAACCGATGGGTGTTTGGTGGCAACCGCAGTGGCAAAACGGAGTGTGGTGCGGTGGAAACAGTCTGGCTGGCGCGTGGCATCCATCCCTTTCGGCAAAACAAGGACGACGTGTCCTGCTGGGTTGTTTCCCTTTCCCAACAGGTACAACGTGACGTTGCTCAACAAAAAATACTGCATTACCTGGACAAAAATTGGATAGTGCAAACGGTGATGACAAGTGGTTCCAAACAAAGTATGGACTACGGCATCATCGACTACATTGTAGTGGCAAACGTTTTTGGTGGCACAAGCAAAATTGCCTTCAAAAGTTGCGAAGCCGGTCGCGAAAAGTTCCAAGGCACAAGCCTTGACTTTGTATGGTTTGACGAAGAACCCCCAAAGGATATCTATGACGAGTGCCGTATGCGTGTTTTGGACAGGTGCGGGCACATCTTTGGCACAATGACCCCTTTGAAAGGTTTAACCTGGGTGTACGAAGAAATTTACAAAAACTGCCACAACAGCGACCAAGTATGGTGCGAATTTATGGAGTGGGCGGACAACCCCTATCTCTCCACAAGGGAAATTGACGAAATGACCCAAACGTTGTCTGCCGATCAACTGCAATCGCGCAGGTATGGTCAGTTTCAAAGTTGGGGCGGTATGGTATACCCCGAGTTTAGCGATGCCAACGTCATTGCCCCATTTGACGTACCCCTTGACTGGCAGGACACTTTGTCCATCGACCCAGGACTCAACAACCCCCTTTCTTGCCACTGGTACGCCCGTGACTTTGACGGCAACGTGTACGTCATTGCAGAGTGGTACCAAGCGCAAAAGGACGTAGCCTACCACGCGGAAAAGATAAAGGAAATCTGCCAAAAGCTCAACTGGAAAAAGGACAAGTTCGGCAACATTTCCGCCCTTATGGACAGCGCGGGTAACCAACGTACCCTGTCTGGGCAAAGGTCGGTTGCAGAACTATTTAGCGATAACGGCATCACCATCAACACTCGTGTTAACAAGGATTTGTACACAGGCATCAACAAGGTCAAAGGGTTGCTCAAACCAGCAAACGGCCCACCCAAACTGTACATTTTTTCCACCTGTGTCAATATGATTAGGGAAATCAAAGGCTACTTTTGGGGTAATGACGACAAACCCATCAAGCGTGACGACCACGCCATGGACGAACTGCGTTACTACGCTTGCTACATCAACGAAACACCAAAGCCAAACACGCCCAAAAGCATCATTGCCACCGACAAAGAACGTCTAATCCGCCACCTAAAAAGGATTTAACATCCATGAACTACAAACAACTTCTAACCAAAATTTTACTAAAAAAGGCCAAAGGCTACACCGTCCACGAAAAGACGGAAGAGTTCGTCGCAATAAATGGACAAGTACAACTTTCCAAACGCAAAATTACCACCAAAAAAGTGCCCCCAGATGTCAACGCAATCAAAGCGCTACTGCAACTTTCCGAGGATGAAATGGACGTATGCAAAATGACGGACGAGCAACTTGCGGTGGAAAAGCTGCGCCTTTTGAAACTACTTGACATCTGCGACAAAACCACACCTATGGACACTCAACAAGAGGATCAACAATGACAAAACTACTACAAAAATCAACAACTCCAGCAAAATGTAGTTGCAAAGGTTGCAACAACAGTGCCACCAGCTACCTTTTGACCAAACAAAAAATTTATCTTTGCGACGAGTGTTTTGAGCGTTTAGCAACAGAGGCAATTTCCCGCCGTACGCCAAAAAGCCCCCAAAACACCATCAAACGCAAACTTGACCAAAGACAGGAGGAACTCTATGACTAAAAAACTTACCGCCAAGGAGCGTCAACTACAACAGCAACGTTTTGTAGAGGACGTTGTTGCCGATGTCAAACAGGACTTTGCAAACCGCCAAAGTTTTCGCCGTCCGTACGAATTGGCGTGGCAACTGAATATGAACTTTGTGATGGGTAACCAATACTGCGCAATCACACCACGTGGCGCCATCGAGCAGGAAGAAAAATACTACTTCTGGCAGGAAAAACAGGTGTACAACCACATTGCTCCCATTGTGGAAACTCGCTTGGCAAGGCTCAATCGCGTGCGTCCAAAACCCATTGCGCGCCCCTTTTCCAACTCCGATAAGGACATTGCATCAGCCAAGCTTTCCACAAAAATTCTCGATGCCGTTCACGACAAGACTCGCTTGGACGAAATTATTACTGAAGTTACATCGTGGAGTGAAGTGTGCGGAACGGCTTTTTACAAAATCGCTTGGGACAATGCCAAGGGCGACGTAACAATCATTGCTTGTTCGCCATTTGAAATCTACCCCGACTCCAACGTAACGCAAACAATCGAGCAGTGCTCATCCATCATCCACGCAAAGGTGTACGACGCAAACGATGTCAAAAATACCTGGGGTGTGGATGTAAAGGGGGAAGATATCAAGGTGTTCAACATCAATGCCGTTGCAGGTGTTGGCGGACTTGGTTACAACTCCACTGTGCCAAGCATCACGCAGGAAGCCAAAACCAATCAAGTGTTGGTAATTGAACGCTACACCAAGCCTACAATGGACCACCCCAACGGCAAGTTGGAAATTGTCGCTGGCAATACCTTGCTGTACTATGGCAAAATGCCATTTGTGCTTGGCGAAGAAGGGGAACGCACATTCCCGTTTGTCAAACAAACTTCCACCGAGCAACCAGGATGTTTTTGGGGTGCAAGCATTGTGGAACGCATCATCCCCATCCAACGCGCCTACAACGCAGTCAAAAACCGCAAACACGAGTTTCTTAACCGCCTTGCAATGGGGGTTATGACTGTGGAAGACGGCAGTGTAGACATCGACAATTTGGAAGAAGAAGGTCTTTCTCCAGGCAAAATCTTGGTGTATCGCCAAGGGGCAGTAAAGCCATCACTGATGGATGCGGGCGACGTGCCACACGACTTCAACCAAGAGGAAGACAGACTTTTGCAAGAGTTTGTTACAGTTTCTGGCGTGAGCGAATTTGCTCGCAACAGCACAACCCCAACCACCGTCACAAGTGGCGTAGCGTTGCAACTGATTGCCGAGCAGGACGACACTCGCCTTGCAAGCTCCATCGACAGTGTCAAACTGTGCATCAAAAAACTAAGCAAGTACATTTTGCGCTTGTACAAGCAGTTTGTGACCAACTCCAAGCTGATGCGCTTTGTGGACAACCAAAAGGGCGCAGAAGTGTTCTACTTCAAGGGGAGCGATATCGGCTCCGACGACGTTGTTTTCGAAACGGAAAATCAGCTTACCGATACCCCTGCAACACGCCGAACAATGCTTTTCGACTTGCTTAACGCCGGCATCCTGTACGACAAGCAAGGTAAACTCACCGAAAGTAGCAAAGCAAAAATCTTGTCTATGATGGGCTTTGGCAACTGGGAAAACTCCCAAGACATCACCCAATTGCACATCGACCGCGCGCAAAACGAAAACGTTGCCATTGACCAAGCGCAAATTTTGCCGGTGGACGACCACGCACTGCACGTGGAAGAGCACACACGCTTTGTTATTTCCAACTTTGGCATTGTGGACAAAGCAACCATCGACAAAGTGCTTGCACACATTGAGCAACACAAACAAATGCAAAATAACGCACAAGGAGAAATGTAAATGGACTACGGAAAATTTAACTCTGCCGAAGAACTGTTGAAAGGCTACACTGAACTGGAAAAAAGCTTCACTCAAAAGTGCCAACAACTGTCCCTTCTGCAAAAACAACAGGGTACAAGCACAGCTTCCACCGAGCAACAGGTAGAAACCGTGCCACCCACACAAACGGACGAAGTCGATGCAACAATCCCCAAAGACCAACCTTTGAGCACCGATACAACTCCAACTGACGAGCAGTTGCAACAATTTCTTGAACAAAACCCAAGTTTTGCTCTCAAGTTACTGCAACAATACGCTCCAACCCCTACCGCACCCACAGTGATGACAGGTGGTGGGTCTATGTCCTTGGCATTGCCATCCAAACCAAGGACCATCAAAGAGGCAACACTGATGGCACAAAAACTTTTTGACAATGTGTAAACAACAGGTTGTCAAACCTGATACTTTTTGTATCAACTCAAAAATCTACTAAACAAGGAGAATCAAATGATCACACTTAGCAGTGCAGAAAACGCACTCAAAACACTCTATCTCGGCGTTGTAGCCGACCAACTCAACACAGCCGTAAACCCACTTTTGGCTCGTTTTGAAAAAACATCCTCTAACGTTTGGGGCAAGGAAATTCGCAAGCTTGCGCCATTTGGTATCAATGGTGGTATCGGCGCAGGTGACGAAGATGGCACTTTGCCAGATTCTGCATCCAACAACTATGCACAATTTGTGCTCACTCTCAAAAACTTGTACGGCACAATCGAAATTTCCGACAAGGCCATCCGCGCAAGTGAAAACAACGCAGGCGCGTTTGTAAACCTTTTGGAAGCGGAAATGGAAGGTCTGGTAAAGGCATCCAAATTTAACTTTGGCCGTATGCTTTTTGGCGACGGCACAGGCGTGATTGCCAAGGTTGTTTCCCAAACTGGCAACGTCATTACAATCGACACAGTTCGCAACGTGATGGAAGGTATGGTGGTGGACTTTGTTAGCCCATCCACAGGCTACGCATTGAGCGGTCGTCGCATCATCGACGTTGACCGCGAAAACAAAACAATCAAAGTTTCCGGTGGCACAATCGCATCTAACACAATCGCTTCTGGCGACTACGTGACAGTTCAAGGTAGCTACCAAAAGGAAATCACTGGTCTTGGCGCAATCTTTGGCGACAGCGCAACATTGTACGGACTTTCTCGTTCCGAACACAAGTGGCTCAAACCTCAAAAGTTCGAAGCGGAGTACATCAGCGACACAGTAATCCAAAAGGCAATCGATGCTATGGAAGAGGTTTCCGGCTCTACTGCCGACTTCATTGTGTGCTCTGCAGGTGTAAAACGTGCTTACCAAAACTACCTTTCTGGTATCAAGTACAACAACGATGTAATGGAATTGGAAGGTGGTTACAAGGCTATGAGCTACAATGGCATCCCCATTGTTGCTGACCGTTTCTGTCCAGAAGGCACAATGTACATCTTGAACACCAAAGACTTCCACCTTCATCAACTTTGCGATTGGCGCTGGTTGGAAGGTGACGACGGTCGAGTTTTGAAACAAGTCAACGGCAAACCAGTGTACTCTGCAACACTTGTCAAGTACGTCGATCTCATCTGCGACCGCCCAATCGGCCAAGCAATGATCACTGGCATTACCGAAGAGTAATCTAACACACTAACAAGGCAATTTTGCAAAAACGCCCCAGCTCAATGCGAGTAGCAACAATGCCACAGGGGAGCAGTTTTTGCACACTGCCTTTTGAGTTACCTTGAAAATTTGTTTTTTATGAGTGTGCTTTGTGTAAGCCTATCACTTTGGGCGCGACGCGTTAAGCAAACAACAGAGTGTGTTGTTTGTAATCAAAGCGTGGAAGTAAACTATGTTTACGACCGGGGCCGAAGGCTGGTGCACGTTGCAGACGGAGAGGGTTCTATTTTATTCCTTTTCCCCAAAAACACTAATCAAGGAACTCACTTTCGCAAAAAGGAGCAACAATGAAAGTTAGTCAAATAGCAAAAATTTGCAAACAGTTGGCAAACTTGGATTTGCCACCTGATTGCTACCAAGACCAAGGAGATGACTACGCCCAAAACGACTGTGCAGTACTTTTGCTTACCGTTTCTAATTTGGTTTTAGAAGATTTGTACTGCAATTGGGCAACGTCCGTTTGCAAAGTAGTTGTATCAAGCGCAGATGGTATCGTTGATACCCAAAACCTGCTTTTGAACAGAGTCATCCGCCTAACGGACAGTCAAGGCAACGATGTACCCTTCCGCTATACCGAAAGGGGCTTGTTTGTGGACTACAACGGCACCTTCAATCTTTTGTATGCCAAACTGCCCACACAAGTAGGGTGGGATGACGAGTTTGTTTTACCATCGCCAAGGCTTACACCACGTACCTTTGCTTATGGCGTGCTTGCCGAGTACTTTCACAGTATCGGCGACGAAGCGCAAATGGAAAGATACCTTGCCAAGTATCACGATGCATTGTGCATTGCAACACGCAAAATTTCCCCAATGAAAATGCCCGCAAGGAGGTGGTGGAAGTGATATTTCCAACACACAAAAAACTCAAAAAAGGTGCCAGTGTCACTGCCGTTGCTGACTTTTGTTCTACACAAAGTTCCAAAGGCAAAATTGTGATGCAAGCTTGCTCAAATGTGCAATTTACAAACGGCTTGAATTACGCTGGCGCCTTTGTGCAAAAGGACGATGGTATTTTGCAGTACCTTGCAATTGTTGGTGGCGAGCAAGTAGCGTTGAAAGCTACAGGTTTAACAATGGGCGTGCGAACATTTCCGCAGCTGGCAGGTTGCCAAAGTGTTGTTTGGGCGTTTGACCACAACACAAACACTTTGGCCGTCAGTGGCAACAATGCCGTCTACACAATTTTCAGTGGCAACCCCAAAAAAATTGCTGACATTCAAGCGGACAGCCTTGCCTTTTGTCAAAGCAGACTTTTTGCTCTTGCTGGCAAGCGCGTGTATATGTCCAACCCAACGGAAACAACCTTTGCCGATGACATTTGGGTGGATTTGCCCACCGAGTGCGTTGCGCTGGTCAACAATGGCGAGTTGTACGCAGTGGGCGACAACATCTACAAACTGCAAATGGATGGCGAAATGACGGATATCCAAATCAAAAAGCTTTGCACAAGCGTTGGAGTGGTGCACCCACAAACAGTTTGTTCCTACGGCAACAAAATTTTGTTTGTAGCCAACGGAAACATTATGGCACTGCAAAACGGCAATTTGAAAGTTATCGCGCAAACGGATACAACGCCCACATGTGCCATAATGCACAAAGGCTTGTACTATCTCTTTGGACAAACGGACGGTACACATACCGCCACATCCCACAATCCCCACAGTGGCAAGGTTGTGTCCGTACATCAAGCAAAGGTAAACGCAGCCATGTCCAACGGCATAAGTTTGTTGACAAGTGATGGCGAAAATGGCTTCGAACTTGCGTCTACTCGCCAACAATGCCATTGGACAAGCCAACCCATTAACTTTGATGACAAACTCACAACCAAACACCTGCACAGGCTAATTGTGCAAACGGCAGCGGATGTGGATGTGCACATTGTGTCCAACGCACGTCGTATCTACAATCTAAAGGGCAAGGATACTCCTCAATCCTTGCTTTTGGTGGGGTACGGCAAGCATATCACAGTGGAGTTGCACTCCAACGGCGCAATGTCTGTCAAACAGCTCTCTTTGACAGCGCGCACAAGTGAGGTATCAGTATGAGTATCACTACCGAACGCGCTCAAGAGCTAATCACTATGTACCAAGATTTGAAGGACACCATCTTGGACATTGACAAAAAGTATTCACTCAATTACCAAGAGCCACAGCTCGACCTGCCCCCAACGTTAGGACTTGAGCCTATGGAGTACGTCCCCAAAACGGAGGAAGAACTGTTGGCACTTGCCACTGCTGACGTAACCCCCAACCACACAAACAAAGTGCGCAATTTCGAGCAGAGCTACCTGCGCACAAAACAGGGCTACGAAGCGCAAAAACTGCGCCTTACGGAAAGCTCGCGCAAAAAGCTTGCGGAGTTGTTGGACAAATACAATGCGGAAGTCAAAACACTCCGCCGTAAACTTATCAACAATGGACTGATTTTTTCGTCGGTAGTAACCAAAGCCAACGATGATGCGTTGTCCGACTACAACGACCAAGTATCCCAAAGTATCATTCACTACGACAGTTTGCTGGATGCGGTGGATGTGCAACTGGAAGAGCTGGAAAACCGCTACACACAAGGCTTGAATTCTCTTGATGAGGAGTTGGCGCTCCGCATCCAAGAACGTTATCAAGAACTTTTGTACCGCGAGCAAAAGGACGAGGAGCGCATCACCAAGTACAACACAGCCCTTTCGGAAAAGGAAACAAAGTACCAAGCCAGTTGCCAAAAGGCATTGGAGTATGCTCGCCAAGCAGAGTACGAACGTGCATTGAAAGCCGCCCAACTGTATGCCGAACTGGGCGAAAGTGGTGTAGAATCGCAAAAGATTTCGGAAAAGTACAACTACTGCAAGCAGTATTTTATCGGCTGGAGGCAGGAAGAAGCGTTGTACGTGGTGGGAAGTGACAGCTTTCTTTCCACCCATCTTGGTGACTACTACCCATCCTTGACCAGCTGGATCATAAACAACCTTCCGGAATAGGCGTACAGAACACAATGTATCGTTGATTACCGAGATATCAAACAAACTCAAACTAACGGAGTGGACAAATCGCCACTCCGTTTTTTATTCTTTTGGTATATTAAATTATCATATTCCAACAAAACACTTGAAAAATCTTTTTGGATACTGTATAATAATTGTACTATGCAAACTGGGTAATTGGTTCCATAACGCCATTTGCTCCACAAACAAAGGAGGAGGAACTTTTATGAGATATCAAAGTTCATCAGCAATATCCTACTTTTTTAGAAACTTTTGGAAGTACATCTACATCGTACTACCTGTTGCCGTTTTTATGGCAATTTTTGCCAATTTCAGCAACGAAACAGTCTTTTTGCAAGATTGGATAAGAGGCAACCTTACGGAAGAAACCTACCTTGCGGAAATGATGAACGGTATGTCACTGATTCGTCAAGCTGATGCTTGGTGGTACGGACTTATTTCCTTGGTGCTTTTGTCAATCACATTTAGCTGGTTGGTTGTAAAGGTGTCTCGTCATATGCGTGTTGGCGGATTTGTTGTATTCCCCTTGAAAAGTGCAATGAAAGTTATGCCATCAATGCTTATTTTTTGCGCTTGCTTTGCTGTGGCATTGCAACTTTTGCAATTTGTAACATTTGGTATTTTGTGGGTGCTTGGCAAATTTTTGCCAATGAACGCCGTCATCGTCATCGGTCTTGTGCTTTTGTGTATGGATATCGGCGTGACAGTGTACGTCTGGATGCTTATGCTACTTTGCTTTCCGCTTTCCTACTCGGAGAGCTACCCATTTAACGTTGCATTGTCCTACTCCATCCGCGAAATGTCCAAACACACCAAACTTTGCGTTGGACACGCCATTGCCTACACACTTATTCAAGCGTTGGTTGTAGCCTTGGACTACGTTGTGCCAGTAATCAGCAACGTTGTTCACGGATTGTTCTTTGCATTTGTCATCTACTACGTGCCTTGCATGGCATTTACGATTCATCACAAAACACTCGGTAGCGAGCGTAAAGATATCTCTCGCGTACTCATCGGCTAAGGAGGGCAAACAATGTTATTTGGTAAAACTCTACGCATAGCCCTTGTCAACTGGAAGGCTTTTCTAAAGTCTTTAATGTTCCAATTTTTGTCACTTGGGTTGTTTTTGGCTTTGGCATTCTTTGCATTTGGTTCGCTTGCCGAAGACGTTTTGAACGCATTTCAAACCAATGGTGTAAGCGATACCATTGCCCACTCTGTACAAGCATTGTTGAACGGCACTTTCAACGTTGACCACTTCATCAACGAAGACCTCAAAGGTCTTGTTGACAGTATCAAGACTGCTATCGAGTCGGTGCCCAATATGTGGAACCGTGTGGAAGTATCCGTCATCATCTGTCTTTTTGCATACTTGCTTTACCGCTTTTTGGTATCTTTTACCGACATTGCTGTCGGCTACCAAATTGACGAATTTATGAGTTCCAACACAGCACGTCCGTTTACCTGGTTCTTGCTCAAAAAGGCGGGTAAATCGGTGGCATTTGTGGGATGGCAAATGTTGCTTTCCATCGTGTTTGACACCTTGATTGTTGCAGGAAGCGTTGCAATGGCAACAATTTGTATGTTCATCTTTGGTTGGGGAGCAATCATCCCTGTACTTGTAATCGCGGTGCTTTTGTATGCAATCAGACATGCATTTATGGCATTTTGTTTGCCATCCGTTGTGTACAACGACGATGCTAAAAAGGTGGGTACAGCCTTTGGTGAAGGCTTGTCCCTTGCCATCAAGCACTTTGGCAAAGTATTTTTGCACACATTGATAGTGATAGTGGTAATGACAGTTTTGACAGCCGTTGCCTATCTTTTCAACGAAAACCGCTGGATTTCACTTTCCCTTTCGACAGTTGTAAACTTTGTGTTGTTCTATGTAATCAAGTGCTTGAACTTCGTTTTGTACTACGAGTCAAACAACTATCCTTACTTCTTCAAACCCATCCTTTTGGAAGGCACCGAGCAATACAACCGCAAAAACAAAAAGAAAAACTAATCTCCAAAGGACTTGACACTACGTCGAGTCCTTTTTAGATGCCAAATTTCACTTCGTAAAGCAATTTCTGTTTTACCTTTTAATCTTGTCAAAACGATGGCTATCACAAGAGTATACAGCTCTAAACAATGCAACTATCTTCTTGGAGCTACTTTACGAATTGAAGATACCGAGCAAAACAGTTGTTTTTTTTGCCAATTTGGTGTATACTGTATATGTCGTAATTTTGACAAATTACTTTTTCAACGATAATCAATGTTGTAGGCTGTGCTTTTGCAAGATACAACTGTTTTATATATAAATCTAATATCCCCAAAAAACAATCCTATTGAGATTGTCTTTTTTGCAGTAATTTTATGAGGTACTATGAAATCTAACAAAAAACAAAACTCTCGTGGACAAACGCTAAATCAAGGTCCGTCAACAAACTTGACGCTCACACAACCCAAGACAAAAGGCAAGTCCACAACCCAATCTACAACCAAAACATCGGCAAAGTCCACAGCCAAAAAGCAAGCGGACAAGCCCAACAAAAAATCTCAACAAAAGCCACAACAAAAGTACGGCAAGGCACCTGTTGCATTGAACACCTTGTCGCCAATGGCATCTGCACAACAAAAACCCACCTTTGCGCAAGCACAAGCCAAGGGCAAACTCAAAGTGATTTTCCTTGGTGGTGTGGGTGAGATTGGCAAAAACATGACTTTGTTTGAGTTTGGCAACACAATGGTGGTATTGGATGTAGGTATGACCTTCCCCGGTGCGGAAACTCCAGGTGTTGACGTTGTCATCCCAGACATCACCTACCTTGAAGAAAACCAACACAAACTCAAAGGCATTTTGCTCACCCACGGTCACGAAGACCACATCGGCGCATTGCCATACGTGGTGGCAAAACTCAACAAAAAGGTGGATGTCTACGGCACAAAACTGACGCTTGCTCTTGCGGAAATGAAACTTGCCGAGCACAACGTTTTGGACAAAGTTAACTTTGTCCCCGTTGCCGACAAGTCGGTAGTTGCCGTTGGCGACTTTACAGCGGAGTTCATCCACGTATCCCACTCAATTGCGGGCAGTTGCGCCATCTGTTTGCGCACACCGGTTGGTGTAGTGTTGCACACAGGCGATTTCAAAATCGACTACACCCCACTTGGCAACGAAATTATGAACATCAACCGCATTGCGGAAATCGGCAAACAAGGGGTACTCTTGATGTTGTCCGAGTCCACCAATGTAGAAAAACCTGGTTATACCTTGAGTGAATCGGTTGTGTCCGATCAGTTCAACCAAATCTTCCAAGAGGCCAAAGGCCGTCGCATCATTGTTGCGACGTTTGCATCAAACGTTGACCGCCTTGGTATGATCATCGAGCTTGCCAAAACCTACAAGCGCAAGATTGCCGTATCAGGCAAAAGTATGGTCAAGTATATTGAGGCATCCACACGCATTGGGCACCTGTCTGTTGACAACGATATCTTTGTGGACATCGACAAAATCGGCCACATTGACGACGGTAAACTGGTAATTTTGTCCACCGGTAGCCAGGGCGAGCCAATGTCTTCGCTCACTCGTATGGCCAGTGGCGAGTTCAACAAGGTGCAAATTGGCGAAAACGACACAATCATCATTTCCGCCAACCCAATCCCCGGCAACGAACGCGCCATCAACAATGTAATCAACAATCTCTACCACCTTGGCGCGCAAGTAGTGTACTCAGCATTGGCAGCAGTACACGTATCAGGTCACGCCTGCCAAGAGGAACTCAAACTTGTCTACACCCTTGTAAAGCCCAAGTATTTCATTCCTGTACACGGCGAGTACCGCCATCTCAAGCAACACGCTGATTTGGTTACAAAACTCAAACACAAGCCTTCCAACACAATTATCCCAGAGCTTTGCGACTGTATCGAAGTGGACAAAAACACCTTCAAAATTATGGGCAAGGTAGAAGGTGGCAACGTGATGGTAGATGGTTTTGGTGTTGGCGACGTTGGCAACATTGTCCTCAAAGACCGCTTGTCACTTGCCGAAGAAGGTATCTTGGTGTGCGTAGTTGGTGTGGACAAATACACAGGCAAAGTTGTTACCGATGTGGAAGTATCTTCGCGCGGATGTTTCTTTGACGAAGAAGGCACCAGCCGTATTGACGAAGTCAAAAAACTCGTTTTGGCGGAAATCATCGCACAAAAAGCAACAAGCATTGCATCCATCAAGACGGTTGTCCAACGCACCTGCAAAAAGTATTTCCGTCAACAACTCAAACGCAACCCAATGATTTTGCCAGTCATTTTGGAAGTGTAACATTCACTGTCATAAAGGCTTTCACTGGTCGTATATTCTCGCTCCGTAGGGGCGAGCTGTGCTCATCCGCACCTTCTTCAAAACACTTACCATATCAAAAAAGAATAGGTTCTAAGTGCAATCATCACCTATTCACTCTTCACTATTACCTATTCACAGACTCTCTATGCCATCATTAAAGCTTATTGAGCAATTTGCTCGCAAAAACTTCATACCAGTGATGTTGGACGACACCAAGGAGCTACTTTACGATACCGTTGCCAACTGCCAACCCAAACGCATTTTGGAAATTGGCACAGCTATTGGCTACTCTGGTATCGTGATGCTTTCCGCCTGCGAAAGTGCAACGTTGAACACCATCGAGCTGTTGGAGTCATCCGCCACAATGGCGCGCGAAAACTTTCGCGATGCAGGTGTGCTTGACCGCGTTACCATCTTTGTTGGCGACGCACGCGAAATTGTCACACAGCTCACAGGCACCTACGACTTCATTTTTATGGACGGTCCCAAAGGTCAGTACGAGGTCTTTTTGCCCTATCTTACCGACCTGTTGGAGTTGGGTGGCACACTTGTTTGCGACAATGTTTTGTACAAAGGTTTGGTGGAACACGTCCCAGAAAACAAACGCCACAAGCACATCACTGTGGCACGTAACATGAACGCTTTTCTCAACGACATCACAACAAACCCACGCTATCAAACGGAACTTTTTCGCATTGGCGATGGTGTAACAATATCCAAAAAATTGAACTAAAACTGTGCCAACCATTGCAAGGTTGCATAAAACTGTTTCAAACAAAATCGTTTCCAAACCTATTTGTAACTCACACAAAGTTAGGTGCGAATTTACTCACTATGAAAAACATCAAACATATCGAACTTCTTGCCCCAGCTGGCAACATGGAAAAACTAAAAACCGCCTTTCACTTTGGCGCAGATGCGGTGTATCTTGCAGGTAAACGCTACGGTTTGCGCGCCTTTGCCGACAACTTTACCGAAGAGGAAATTGCCGAGGCGGTAAAATATGCCCACAACCTTGGCAAAAAGGTGTACGTCACTTTGAACGTATTTGCCCACAACCCAGATTTTGACGACCTAAAAGACTACTTGAAAGCTTTGGAAGATGCCCAAGTAGATGCGGTGCTTGTGTCTGACGTGGGAATGTTTAGTTACGTCAAAGCGCATTGCAATGTTCCCATCCACATCTCCACCCAAGCCAACACAACCAACAAGCATGCCGTCAAGTTTTGGACGGAACAGGGTGCTGAGCGTGTGGTTTTGGCGCGCGAAGTCAATCTCAAGGAAATTGCCAACATCCACAACTTTTGCCCACAAACGGAACTGGAAATCTTTGTCCATGGCGCAATGTGTATTAGCTACTCTGGCAGATGCTTGATGAGTAACTACCTTACCAACCGCGACAGTAACGGTGGTGCTTGCGTCCAAGCGTGCCGTTGGGCTTGGGAAGTGCGCGAAGTGGGTCGTGACGACTATATGCCAGTAATGGAAGATGACCGCGGTACTTACATTTTCAACTCCAAGGATATGAATATGCTTGCCCACCTACCACAAATTATTGACGCAGGCGTTGTGAGTTTGAAAATCGAAGGCCGTATGAAATCCCCCTTCTACGTGGCAACGGTAGTAAATGCCTACCGCCGTGCACTTGATGCTATTGCAAACGATACTTTCAATGACCAGCTCATTGCCGAGCTCATTGCCGAGCTGGACAAGGCATCTCACCGCGCCTACACAACCGGTTTCTACTTTGACGAGCAGGAAACTCGCCAGTACTACCCATCAAGCAGGGCTGTGGAAGAGTACAAGTTTATTGCAGTAGTGCGCGAAACAGGCGATGGCTACATAGTCGTGGAGCAACGCAACAAGTTTGTCGTTGGTGAAACTCTGGAAACCCTTTCCGCAACTACCGACACCAACAAGCAATTTACAGTTGAGTACGCTCTTGACGACAAGGGCAACCCAGTTGAAGTTTGCAACAAAGTGCAACAACTGCTCAAAATCAACTGCCCATACACATTGACAGTTGGCGACATTCTTCGCAAAAAGAACTAACGAAATTACACTTGCACCAAATTTGAATTTGCTTATTATTACCTTTGCAAAACATCTTGCGCAAAAAAAACTAACTCTTGTCCGTACAAAATACAACGATACACAAAAGACTCTCCAAAGTGAGAGCCTTTTGTATTGAGTGCGACTATATCAACCTTTAACTTCCCGCCACTATGTAATTCTTTTCTATGTATGGGCGACCTATGGTCGTCTGCACATTTTCAGCAAACAACAAACAAATAGGACGAAACCATTACGATTTCGTCCTTTTTGTTTAGTTATTTGTGCCAATTTTTATCAAATCAAATGCTTTGTGGCTTTGGTTGCACATCGTCAGCGTGTGGTTCAAAACATAGCATAAATATTCCTACCAAAAAATGAGCAAATATCAGCGTGCAAATTTTGAAGGACAATGTTGTTGGCTCGTCAGCCTTGACCTTTTTGAAGTAGTGCACAGTCATTGGCAACACCCACGCAAGCGGCAATGCGTGCAACCAAACGCCTATCACGCCAAAGTTAGCAAATACCCAGTAAACCATACTTATTGCTGCGCCGTATTGATCTTCCAAGTCTTGCATCATTTGGCTGATGTCTTCCAACCATTTGGCAGAAAATACGCTAAAAACAATGGCCTCAATGGCTGTTATGCACAGCGAAACGCACAAAATGATGAGCAAAACTTTGTTTGCAGTTGCAATACCTTTGTTGTATGGTGGCTTTTGTGGTGCTTGATGTTGCTGACTTTGTTGAGATTGTTGTCCCTGTTGAGCCTCGACGTATTGCCAAGCGCCACATTTGTGGCAGTATGCGCTTTCATCCGTCAATTCTGTTCCGCATTTAGGACAGTATTTCATAGTTTGACTCCTTTGTAAAATTGCTCCTTGCATTGGCGCAAAGAGCAATAAACATTATTGGTGTTGGTGTTAAATATCACTTGAGCAAAGCAAAAGGATACCGGCAAGAGCGTTTACAAAAATCAATGTGCAAATTTTGAAACCAGTTGTCAAGGTTGTACCTTCTTTCATTGCTTTCAAAATTTTTTTGCGCATTGGCAAAACCCAACAAAGTGGGATAAGCGAAAACACACCAGCAACGATAAAGATGATTTCAAACAACTCTGCAACGTCGGTGCCATCAAGTTGAGCCAACATATCCAACACTTCTGGGAAGTCAGCAAACATTTCGCGAACGGCATCTGTTCCGCCATTGTCAAGAATAAAGGCATTTACAAAACATTCGCCAGCGCTCCAAACGATACTCAAAACTGCAATAATCAGCAAAATTTTAAGAATAACTTGCATTGTTTTGTTCAATGTTTTTGGTGGTGTATCGTCGTAGTAGGTAGCAGTGTTGGTTGGGCCTTCGGTTGCGCCAGACTTTGTGCCACAGTTGCGGCAAAAAACTTCGTCGTCTTGCATTTCCCAACCGCATTTTGAGCAGTATTTCATATGTAACCTCCTAAATAGATGTTACTCATATTATAGCACTTCCCGCGCAGATGTCAATACTTTTGACTATTTTTTGCCACTTCCAGAGCTGTTTTCAATGCCCCTTTGGCAAAAATATCTACGTTTTCCGCCTGGTGAGTGATTGTCAAGCTTTCTCCTTGCGTTGCAAACACAATTTCGTGACGACCAAAGTTGCTGCCAAGACGCAAGCTGTGTATCGTCACCGTGCAAAATTCTCCCCCAGTTTTGGCGACTTTGCTAGCTATCATTTTTGCCGTACCGCTTGGGCTATCCTTTTTGTTTTGGTGGTGCGTTTCTACAATTTCGCACGCCCAGTTGCATTTTTGAGCTACGTGCTGGCAAATCTCCGTAAGCAACGCAATACCTTGGCTAAAATTGTCCTGTGCAACAACCGTAACTTGTTTGGACAGTTGGTCAACAAGTTGCGAGTCACTTTGTGACCGACCTGTAACCCCAGTAACAAGCGGACAGCGGTGCGCTTGACAAAAATCTACGACCTGTTTTGTTGCGCTTGGCAAGCTAAAATCAATGACAACATCCACATTTTGCAGTGGATTTTGCTCGTAGTCTTTGTCAATTTGCCACACGTCATGCCCTTTTGCAAGACGAACAACCTCGCTACCAACACGTCCTTTTGCGCCAAACACAGCAATTTTCACGCAAATACCTCATCAACAAGCCGTTTTGTGCGCGCGTTTGCTTCCGTCAAGGGTAATCGCAGCTCAAAAGATGCAAAAATACCCACTTTGAAGAGCATATACTTGATTGCCACAGGGTTGATTTCCAACGCAGTCAGTCGTGCTACGCGTTTGAAGTAGGACGTCTGTTTTTTGGTCAGATTCGCCCCGCCAAAAAAGCCTTTTGTAAGCTTTGGACAGACGTTTGCAACCACCGATACCGCTTTTTCCACCCCCAATTCCACAAATTCCGTTGCCTTTTGTTCGTTTCCACAAAAGACAGTGGTAAACTTTTGCAAACTTTTGGTGTAGGCAAGGTCCTTGCCAGCATCCTTTACAGTCACTCCCAAGTGGGAGAGCATCTGCACAACATCCAATGGCAACGGATACCCAACACGACTGGGAGCATTGTACATCATTATGGGCAAGGTTGTTTCTCGCACCAACCGTTTGCCGTGTTCCAGCAGCCCCATAGGTGTACATTTGCAAAAAGCAGGTGGGCTAACAAGCAACCCATCCACACCCAGTTTGTTTGCCCATCTTACCTGCTCCACAGCCTCTCGGGTGCCAACGCCGTCAATATTTAGCCAAACTGGAGTGTCAGTTGCAATCTGCTTTGCCACTGTCACAAGCAGTTTCTTTTCGCAAGGAGATAGCAACATACCTTCGCCAGTAGCGCCAGCCACAAGCAACCCATCAATGCCGTTTTGGCACTGACTCTCCACCAGCTTGCCAAAGCTGTCAATGTCTATCTTTCCGCCTACAAATGGCGTTGCAAGCGCAGTGATAATTTCACTCATACCTTTCCCCCCAATACTTTCAAAGTTTTTTGTTTGACGAGTTTGTTTTGCTGTTGCACCGCAAAAACTACGTCATAGCTTCGTTTGTCCACAAATTTTGGCATATTGACATGGTCCTTTACCAAATTTACTCAAACTGTTCTTCTTGCAGAGCAAGTTCCAGTATTTCGTAGGCATTGTAGCTTGCCCCACGCAAGATGTTGTCCGCCACTACAAACATATTTATGCCGTTTGATGTCTGGTCGCGCACAACTCTGCCAATGCCAACGTACTTGCTCCCGCGTATGCCCATCGGCATTGGCAACAAATTGTCGTACGGCTCAAAAAATGTCAGCACGTTGCTTTCCCCCTGCAAAAGTTGTCTTACTTGTGGCATTGTAAAAGATTTTTCCAGTTGTACGTTGACAAATGCACAGTGTCCAACGCTCACTGGTACCCTTGCGCAAAAACAGTTGATAGCCAGTGGCATACCCAAAATCTTTTGGCACTCATTTTGCATTTTGACTTCTTCAGTGGAGTAGCCACTTTCCGTAATGCTTCCCACAAGTGGAATCACATTGTTTGCAATGGGGTGCGCAAAGGCTTTCAGTTTGCCGTATTGCCTGTTTTCTTGCAGATCAATCAGGCCATCTCGTCCCGCGCCACTTGTTGATTGATAGGTTGCGACTGTCACCTTGTATGGTCGCAAACTGCGCAAACAATGTAGCGCAATGGCAACCTGTATGGTAGTGCAGTTTGGATTGGCAATGACTTTGCTTTTTGCCACCTTGTGGCCGTTGATGCAGGGCACAACAAGTGGCACGTCGCTATGCATACGAAAGTAACTGCTGTTGTCAATGCATATTACTCCCCTTTTTGCCAGTTGCGGAATGTACTCCTTTGCAACAACCTCGTTTGCCATAAACATTGCAACGTCAGGGAGATTGTCAAGTATGTTACTAACCGGCAAAACAGTGGCGTATTTATTGCCACATTGCACCTTTTTTCCTACCGATTTGTTTCCGTACAACTGCAAAGTGGCAGTGGGCAACTTGTCACAAATGATGTTTTTCAAACTTTCCCCCACAAGCCCGGTTGCCCCCACAATGGCAATTTTCATAAAAACCCCTTTGCAGTAGTGTATTTTGACGGCACACGCAAAATGCTAAAACTAACCAAATGCGGACAACTTTCGCCAAAACTAAAAAATATTTCAACACTCCAACCTGCTGTAAACCATCCATGTTTAGTTGCACTTGTCACAAAAACACAAATAATTGTTATTGCACAAGTAATTTTTCCGCTAACTTTCAACTTTCCAGTATACAATGCAAATAATTGACAAAAAGCAGTCAAATACTTGAAAAAAAAATATATCTTTGATATAATATCCCAAGACATACTCAAAGGTGTGCACTTTTGCGCGCCAAAAGGAGACTTTTCACAATGGACTACAGAAAAATAGCATTAGCAAATGAACGTTGCGGACACGTCACAAAACGTCTAAACCGCCTCAACACTTGGAAGTTTTTCCAAGTTCTCTATCGCGAAAATACGTGGCACGTGTTTGGCTTTAGCCTTCTCGTTTTGTTGACACTTGCACCCATTTTTGTGATGCTGGTTTATACTAACTATCAAGTTACACAACTTCAATCAATCTTGCCAACAGTGGGCGATCCATTTTCCACTGGTGCATGGATAGGCGTAGACCAAGTTTTCGCCAACCAAAAGTTCCAAATGGAAGTAGAATATGGTTTGTATACTGTTTTGGCATCCGTTTTGGCAGCTCTTGTGCTTTCCGGCGGTTTGGCCGTAATTCGTGACTCATTTTGGACAGGCAAACTTGCAACAGTTGGCGTACTTCGTAGTTTTGTGATGGGTGTCAAAGCAAACATCTTGTACGCACTTGCAAGCGAACTTATCATCGCTTTCTCTGTGTTTGGCATTTTGACATTTGCAAACTGGGCGCCAGGCATTATGCCAGGTTGGGTTTCAGTAATTTGCGTTGTTTTGATGGCTATTGCATTGTTGCTTGTTGCGGTGTATTTGCTCATTTTGTGCAGTGTATCTGTAACTTATAAACAAACTTTGAGTGCAAACTTGCGTGATGCTTGGCTGTTGATGTGGCTCAACATTGTTCCAAACATCTTCCAATTGGTGTTTGCATTGTTGCCTATCCCACTTTATTTGCTCACTGCAGGTGGTATGCTTCAATCTTTCGTGATGGTTTTCATGCTTATGTTTGGCGGATTGTACTTCCCACTGGTATGGCAATCTCACATGATGAGAACTTTCGCTTTGTTCCACCCAGTAGAAACCAAAAAGGGCAAAAAGAACAAACACAACTCCAACCAAGTAGGCGCAGAGCCACAAGGTGCGTAAAAATATGAACAAAAGTTATTCGGTAATTGCCAATAGTTACGATAACCTAACACACAACGATTGCGACTACACTGGCTGGTCGCAATATTTGTTTACAGTGGTAGCTAAGCACAAAGTCAAGTCCGTTGTGGACCTTGCTTGTGGCACTGGCAAAATGACAGCTCTCCTTGCCAAGCGTGGTTTGCAAGTAGTGGGGGTAGATAACTCTGCCGAGATGCTAACAGAGGCTTGTCAAAAGTGCAGGGCAGTCTTTGTCAAACAAGATATGCAAAAACTCAAACTTGCAAGCCCAGTAGATATGGCTGTGTGCGTCAACGATGGCACAAACTACATTGTCCCAGCCGACTTGACGGCCTTTTTCCAAACTGTCAAAGCTAATCTCAAAGTTGGCGCTCCATTTGTGTTTGATGTGTCTTCTGCCTACAAACTGCAAAACATCGTTGCAAACAACGTCTTTTTTGTGGACGACAAGGACAAAACTCTCCTTTGGACAAACACTCTTGCCGACAATTCCGTCACAATGAACTTGACGCTGTTTACCAAATGCGGTCAAAATTACAATCGCAGTGACGAAAGCCACACCCAGTACATCCACACACAATCTTTTGTGGAAAATTGTTTGCGTGATGCAGGTTTTACCCTTGTGGAAACAACCGCCGACTACGGCAAAAGCCTGCAACAAGACAGCCTTCGCATCACATTTTACGCGGTAAACGAGTAAATTCATTGCTTGCGCAAACAACTTTTGACTGGATTTTGACGACAGCATCCAACATTCGTAGGGGCAGACGTAACTCTGCTACCCGCAGATATCTGAAAATGCAATCTAATTGCTAACCTCAAAAATACACTTTAACAGGACTACAACTATGCCATCAATTTTAACAAAAGCAATCATCGAAAATGCCGTAATAATCTCGGCAGTAGAAAGCAAAACCATCGTAAATCGAGCTATCAAAGTTCACAACCTTTCTCCAGTAGCAGCAGCGGCGCTTGGTCGCGCGCTCACAATGGCAGCACTAATGGGTAAGGAACTCAAAAACTCCGACGACTACCTTACTGCAACCATCAATGGCGGTGGCCCACTTGGCACAATTACAGTTTGCGCCGATGGCAAAGGCCGTGTAAAGGGCACAGTTGCAAATCCAGTTGTAGAAACAACCTTGCGAGCTGATGGTCACCTGGATGTTGGTGCAGCCGTTGGTCGCGATGGTGCAATCACTGTAATCAAAGACTTGGGACTCAAGCAACCCTACGTTGGTACATCCAAAATCATCAGTGGCGAAATTGCCTCCGACTTTGCCTACTACTTTGCTACAAGTGAGCAACAACCTTGCGGTGTAACACTTGGTGTTGGTCTCAAAAAAGGAAAATGTAAGTCTGCCGGTGGTGTGTTTGTTCAAGTAATGCCCAACTGTCCGGAAGATTTGTTGTACCGCTTGGAAACAGTTATGTACGCCATGGACGAAATGAGCTACCAATTTGACGGCTCCACAGCCGAGCAGGTAATCAAGCGTTTCTTTGGTGAGTTCAACCCTGTGTTTACCGAAACGCAAGTGGTCAAGTACAAGTGCAACTGCGGCAAACGCAAAATCAACAAGGTTGTCAAAGGCCTTGGCAAACAAGAGGCTCAATCCATCATCGACGAAGTGGGCCAAATCGAAGTTTGCTGTCACTTCTGTGGCAAAAAGTACGTCTACGACCAACAAGCCATCGACAAAATGTTCCGCAAAGGCAAGTAATTCATTATACAATCACCTTTATTTGTTTCGAGGTAAACCACGTTGACTAAAAAAATTACTTCCACAATACTTAGATTCCTAACCGCTATTTTTGCCTGTTGGGGCGTAATCGCCGCTGCCAATGGCGAGTTTATGGCGCGCAACACATTTTTGTACTACACAACCCAAAGCAACATTGCCATTGGCCTTGTATGCCTTGCATTTGCCATTTTGGATGTTCTTTCCTACTGTGGCAAAAAGGTTCACATCCCACATTGGCTCAACGTCGTCAAGTACGCAGCGTCCGTTGCTATCACATTGACATTTCTTGTGTTTTGGGTTATGCTTGCACCCATCCAAATGAAGGAATACCCAGAGCTCATTTTTGACTTTGACAGTATCCTTTGCCATGGTGTAGTGCCAATTTTGTCCGTTGCCGATTGGCTTGTCAATGCGCAAGGCTATCGTCACAAAAAGACGGATTTTTGGTGGTCGATATCCACTCCACTTGTGTACTTTGTGTTTGTTATGAGTGCATCCCTTTCTGGTGCAGACTTTGGCTACGGCGCAAAAGTGCCATACTTCTTTTTAGATTTCTATCAATACGGCTGGTTTAATTTGTCCACTTTCCCTATGGGCGTATTTTGGTGGATACTGATTGTTTTGGGTATTGTGCTGGGCATCGGGACAGTGCTTTTGAAGGTCAAAGACTGCTTCGGCCGAGTACGCGAACGCTAACAAATTTTCAAAAAAATAGAGCAATCGTTTGATTGCTCTTTTATTTTGCATTTTTCACTCTAATGTCGCCACCTTTTCCACCACATTGTACCTTTTGTTCAACAAGCTGTACAATGCCACTCCAAGCAACGCTGTCCCCCAAACAATGGAGTACAACGGAAAAAATGTCAGCATGGATGTTACAAGCAAAAACATCCCACTTGTAAAGTAACCCCCAAACCGCTTTTTGCTGAAAGCAAATTGGCAAAAATATGCCGACTTTTTTACCGCAGGTTTTGTGAGTGGCGGAAGTTTGTCCGCCTGCTCAAACAGTGCCAAACAACTTTTGGCATCCACAAACTTTGTGGGCAGTTGTCCATTTGCCAGCTGTATTTCCGTCGCCTTTGCCCCAAGGCAAAACACCACAAGTTTGTCCACCTTGTTTGCTTTTGCCATTTTGACGGCTTTTCTGACCTCTTGGACGGTCACGAAGTCGCTGTCAAACATCAACGCAACGTAGCTTTTTTGACCGTTTTTGACGGCAACAAGGCACTCATCGCCCACTTTTTCAATAGCAAAGGTGTAGTATTTTAGCAAATCAGCAAACACATCGCTTGCATTTTCACAAAAACTCAAGTAGTTGCAAAAGCTGGCTAACATTGCCTTTTTTTGTTTGGTGGCAACAGCTTTACTTTGCCCCTTGTTCACAATTCGATAAACTATGTAACTTGAACAAAGTCCAATCACAATCGCCACCCCGAGCGCCAACTTGTAGTCGCGCAAAACGTAGTATCCCCAACAAAAGGATACAAAAAATATTGCAATACTGCTCAAAAATACATCAAAAAATTTTGCCATACAACAATTATTGACAACATCAAAATTTTTATTGAAAATTTGCGCAAAATACTGTATAATGATTGTATGAAAATAGGACTTTTTGGCGGAACTTTCAATCCGCCACACAAAACACACCTAAATATGGCTCGCCAAGCGGTATCGCAGTTGCAACTGGACAAGCTCATCATCATGCCTTGTGGCGATCCACCACACAAAAAGACCGACGTGGACAAGCTGGACCGCCTTGCAATGTGCAAAATTGCCTTTGACGGCATTGGCGAAGTTAGCGACTACGAAATCACCAAGGTAGGCAAAAGCTACACTGTGGACACTTTGCAACACCTGCACGAAACCCACCCCAACGACCAGCTGTTTTTGATAATAGGGGAAGACAGTTTCCGCGACTTCGAAAAGTGGTACAAGCCACAACAAATTTTGAGTTTGGCAACGCTTGCCGTCTGCGAGCGCGACGGCGTGGACTCATCTCAAATGGAGCAAAAATACCTTGGCAAAATCGCCAAAGTATCCTTTGAGCCTACCGACGTCAGCTCAACGGAAATTCGCCTCAGGTACAACTTCCGCCTGCCAAACACACAGTTTGTTGATGACGCAGTAGATAAGTTCATCCTGCAAGACAACGTCTACGCCCACAAAACGCAAGTGGTGGACAAACTTCGCACCTACGTCACCGACCCTAAACGTTTCAATCACACCTACTACGTTGTCAAGCGTGGGCTGGAGCTCTGCCCCAGTTACTTGAAGGAAAAAGCCTATTGGGCGTGCTTGCTCCACGATTGTGCAAAAAACCTACCTGCCGAAAGGTACGCCGACTACGGTTTTGATCCCCAAGATATGCCACGTCCCATCATCCACGCATTTTTGGGTGCGCTGGTTGCGGAAAAGGACTTTGGCATTACTGATACGGAAATCTTGGATGCGATAAGATACCACTGCACAGCAAGACCCAACATGACGGAACTGGATATGTTGGTGTATGTTGCCGACAAAACGGAACAAACTCGTCCTTTCCCAACGGAGCATCTCCTAAAAGGCTCTCTCACAGATATGTTTGTTGCCTGCCTTGTGGAAGCCAACGACTTTTGCCTAACCACTCATGGAAACGACCGCCATCCCTTGACCCAACAAGCACTGGACTACTACACCAAGTAGTAAACAACCAATGCGTAGGGCGAGCTGTGTTCGTTCGCACCTTGTAAAAAGGCTCTCACTTTGGGGGAGCCGGTGCCGTAGGCGTCTGAGAGGGCGTAGGGAGACTACCATCCTACCGCCATACAATCCAAAATACAATTTATACCCATCAAAAAACACCAAGTATTACCAAAAAGTTAAAACTCACACCCAGTCCCCCAAAAAAACATAAACTAAAACATAACTACCATAGGAGAAAATATATGCAAAACATCACTAACGAAACTGTACAAAGCATCTGCAAAGCCCTTTCCGACAAATCCGCATTGGATATCAAAATTATCGAAGTTGCAGGTATGTCCGACATTGCCGACTATCTCATCGTATGCTCGGGTAAGTCCGCCCCACAAGTTAAAGCACTTTTTGAGCATTTGGAAGGCACAATGGAAAAACTCGGCAAGTTTGCCATCCGTCACGAAGGCGCAAGCGAAGGCCGTTGGATCTGCGTGGACTACGGCGATATCATCGTGCACATCTTCCACAAAGAAACGCGCGATGTCTACGCCCTTGACACCCTTTGGAACAACGGACAAAACGTTACAACTTACGTTGACTAATTTGTCTGTGTTTATGCAAAATTTGTTATCAAATTTTGTGATATATCCAAAAAACATCAACATAAAGCGCAGTAAAATTCCTGCGCTTTTTGCTTGCTAATGTTTGACAAAACCATAGCGGTGGTGTACAATAATTGCACCAAACACGAGGTGAAAAAATTATGAAATACACAACAAAAGGTACCTGCTCACGCGAAATCTCTTTCGACGTGGTAGATGGCAAAGTTTGCAACGTTTCTTTCTTTGGTGGTTGCAACGGCAACTTGAAAGGTATTGGCGCACTTGTCGAAGGGATGGAAATCGGCGACGCAATCGCAAGACTTGACGGCATCAAATGCGGTCCAAAGCAAACATCTTGTCCAGACCAACTTGCTCAAGCTCTCAAACAATACGTAGCAAACAACTAACAAAACGCTGTACAGCATTTGATGGGTGATGCAATTTGGGGCATCAAAAACATCAATATTCTGCAGAATACAGTGCAAATTGGTGGTTGCATTATTGCTCTCGCAATGTTTGCAACAAAAAACAACACAACAAAGTAGTGCATCAGCTTGATGCACTCAAATACGCTGGTGTGGCTCAGTCGGTAGAGCAAGTGATTCGTAATCACTAGGTCGTAGGTTCGATTCCTATCACCAGCACCAAATAAGAATGCAGAAAAGGATACAAAAAATTGTGCCGTTTCTGCATTTTTTATTGCTTATTAAGATATTTTTTCTCTCAATCGGATGGAGCATCTTCTTGCATAAAGAAACATATTCCTTAAGAGTTTTCGTGCTTTTAATGGGGAGTCTCTTTTGTTATCGTTAGAAGTGTGGTCAAAATTGAAATTATAGTCTGTGTACTAAAAATAAGCCTTTTTTGAGTTTGTTTGCCTAAGCACCTACAATGTCAACTTTGATGCGGTCAATTGTGGTACATTTTCAAGTCAAATTCGTTACAGAATAAAGATTAGTTCCAACATGAAAAATCACAGCTTACTTATGAAGTAATCGTTAATAAAAAACATTAAAACCATCAAATATCCTATTAAAAAATCGCCAACTCGGAAACACTCCGTGATGGCGATTTTCAATTTTATTAATTTTCCAAAACAGGCATGGCTTTTTTGGATTTGCGCCAAACAAGGAACAGATATGCCATATGGATCGCTGTGAATACCAAAACAGGAATATAGCTCTTCTTGATACCCAATGCAAAGCCGACAACGATATCATACAAATGCAAAATCGCGGGAATTGCAAAGATTACGATGCCATCCTTTTTGAGGTTCACGGGAGACATCTTCTTCCAGTACTTTGCCATTAACACGATCGCAACGGCAAAGTTGACGATCAGAGCAATCAGCTCATACCAGAATTTGAAGGTGCTGCTGTCGGAATAAATGGGTTTGACTAGCAACAAAGCGGTGGGAACCAATGCAACGATTAACAAAACCGCCGAAACGAAGGGATAACAGATACCTACCCATTCTTTTTTCGTCTTTTCGTACAGATGTCTTCCGAGTAGCATCAGACCTGCATAAATACCGGTCATATAGAACCAGCTTGAAAAGTTGAAGAACGGAATACCAAAGAATGTAGTGTCGTAATAGATATTCCAATTCCAATGTCCTTGTGCCACACCATCGAACACATAGATATCATTTACATAGACTGGGTCAATGGTCATATCCTGAATGGTGGACAGAATGCCTACGAAGAAAACGATGCTCCACTTGGGCATATTAGTGTATTCAAACAGGGTCATTGCGGAATACATAATAACGGCCTCTATCAGCAAAATGCTAAGTGGTAGCAGACCGAACATCATAAATCGTTCCTGCGAATACCAGTAGTTGCCTCCAAGCACACCGACATGTTCAAAAATGGCAGCCGCTAAAATAAAGCAGCATAATTCAAAAAGCTTTTGTTTGGGTCGATTACTATTCAGCGCGTGTCTCATACACATAGCAAACAGAACGACGCTCATCACTTCCATGATGATCCAAGTGATTGGGAAATTTCCAATCATAATTGTAGTACCTCCTTTTTTATATTGACAAAAAAATTGTTTCGTGCTATACTAAAACACGATGATACAATTGTATCACCGACACAACTGTCTGTCAATAAATTCAATCACGGACTATACACGGACTATACATATAAGGGGAAATTGTCTTGTCAGAAACTATAAATCAAACGGAAATGAATCGTCGAAACGCCCTCAGACTCTCCAACGAGGAGTCCAATCGGTTAACACGGGAATGTATCGAAGCCGCACTAATCATACTTATGAAAGAAAATGATTATCAGTCGATTTCAATTTCAGACATTATTCGCAAGGCTGGAGTTTCCAGATCTGCGTATTATCGAAATTACAACTCCAAAGAAGATATCCTGACCAATCTGTTCAACCGAGCCGCAGAAACCATCGTCGACGCATTATCTACGGAATTGATCAGACATAATATGGTTAGAAGTTATCGCGTCCTGTTTGAAAAGGTGCAAGAAATTAAGGAGCTTTTTGAAATAATCCAAATGGCAGGAATGGTCGACAAATTTGAAATGGCTGTAAATGATAAATACCTTCAGGCGATTGATGCAAATTTCCCCGATGCATATTACAGGGTGTTATCGTGGATCGGTTCTATATTCAACATCATTTTCGGATGGATAAGACATGGTTATCGAGAAACTCCGGAACAGATGGCGCTTATTTGTAGCCGATTCTTGAGCGAAGAAGAATGGCACATCGGCACAGAGATCAAGTGGAACACGTAAACGTAAGCCAATAAAAACGAGGCGTTTTATAATCGGTCCTTCGTTAAAATTGCACACCTTTGCGTTTTTGCACCCTTTACCCTAAGATGCGCCCACCCGAAATCTTATATTAAAATCTTAGTCTATCTTAAATAACGATTTCTATATACCCAAAGACCTTGCATCTATCACAAGGTCTTTTTTTGTTGCAAATCACATAAAGAAACCATAATATTGATGCAAAAAAATATCGGTATTATGGCTTTTTTATTGCAAAAATAAGGGCAGTTTGCCCTTTTTTATAAGTTTTATTGCAAAAATGCAGGCTTGCCGTGATTGTTTTCGTCCTTGCAAGCTTTTTTGTTTTTTTCGGCAGAAAGCAAATCGTTCACTTTATACCCCTTTCGTTCACTTTGTGACTAATCGTTCAATTTTTGTCTTTATCAACGGACATTTTAACCAAACACCACAAAAAAGTTCAAAATAGCAAATTATTTTTCATTTTACTATCAAACCACTTGACAAACGTTGTTCATAGCACTATAATAGGTATAGACCTAATAGGAACAGTGCAGGCAAGGAGGGCGGAAAATTGCAAAGGAACGTTAAAAGAGATACTCGGTCAGAAATCATTTTAATGGGCTGTAATATGTTCTTGGAGCAAGGCTATACCAACGCTTCAACAAAGGCTATGTGCGAAGAACTCGGCATCAGCACAGGCAATTTTAATTTTCATTTCACGAGAAAAGAAGATTTGCTTGCCGTTTTGGTGGAAGAACTATGCGACTTTCAATGGAAACTGATGGAGGAAGAAGCAAAAGAGGGTGTAAATTCGCTGCTTGCTTATTGTTTGGAGCTTACCTCTATGGTTAGTGCAAGCGAGCAAGACGAAAACGCAAAGGACTTTTTCCTTTCTTCTTACACAATCCCTATAACCTTGAATATAATACGCAAGAACGATATTGAGAAAATGAAAAGAATCTTCTCACCGTATTGTAAGGGTTGGAGTGAAGAAAAATTCAAAGAAGCGGAGGACATTGTTTCGGGTATAGAATATGCGGTGCTTATGACAACGGAAACTTCTTCACCGTTAGAAATAAGGATAGAGCTTGCCTTGACCACGATAATGAGGTTATATAACGTACCCGAAGATATTATTCAAACGAAAATAAAAAAAGTTCTTGCAATGGACTACCGAGCCATAGGCCTCAGAATTTTGCAGGAATTTAAGGAATATATAAATACCAAGCACGAAAAAGCCTTGGCAGATTTCAAGAAAAGGCGTGCAAAGTATTTAAGAGAAAAGAACAAAAACAAAAAGAAATAAGATTTGATATGGAGAATGCATATATGAAAAGAAATAGAATAACCACAACGCTACTTATTGTTTGTATGTCCTTGTTGCTTGCGTTTAGTTTAACGGCTTGCGGCGATAAACCTTGCGAGCATATATACGATAACGCTTGCGACGTTACCTGCAACGAATGCGGCGAGGAAAGAACGATCACTCACGATTTCAGTGAAGCATCCTTCGACGATTATTACCATTATTACGAATGCTCACGTTGCGGTGTTCTTAAAAATGAAGATGGAGAAAAGCATGTATTTGATGATCGCGCTTGTGAATGTGGCGTAACGTTCACGGTAAAAAAAGAATATGAGGAAGCCGACCTCATCGAAAAGTATTATAACACAACTGGTAATATTATCTATGAGCTCGCGTATTCAGGAAACAAAGTGTGGAGCGTCACCGAGTATTACTACAACGGAAACGGAAAATGTGTTGAAGAAGTCTTTACCAATATCAATGACTTCGGCTACACCTGTGACTACGAATACGACGAAAACGGCAACTGCATTAAAGAAACCTACACCGATTCCGATGGTCTCGAATACGAGCGCGTCTACGAATACGACGGAAACGGAAACAAGATTAAAGAAGCGTACACCGATTCCGACGATATCGAATACGAGTGCATCTACGAATACGACGACAACAGCAAACGTCTTAAAGCGACCCAAACCTATTCCAATGGCTATGGGCGCGTCTATACCTACGAATACGACAATAACGGCAATTGTAGTAAAGAGGTCTGCGCCGCTTCCGACGGTATCGAATACGAGTGCGTCTACGAATACGACGAGAGTGGTAACTGTATTAAAGCGACCCGAACTTATTCCAATGGCCATTGGCTCGTCTATACCTACGAATACGACAATAACGGGAACAAGATTAAAGAAACCTACGCCAATTCCGATGACTACGGGTACACCTATAGCTACGAATACGACGATAACGGGAACAAGATTAAAGAAATCTACGCCGATTCCGATGACTACGGCTACACCTATAGCTACGAATACGACGATAACGGAAATAAGATTAAAGCAACCTACACCTATTCCGACGGCATCGAGCGCATCTATGAATACGACGGAAACGGCAAATACGTTAAAGAAACCTACACCGATTCCGACGGCATCGAGCGCATCTATGAATACGACGGAAACGGAAACAAGATTAAAGAAGCTTACACCTATTCCGACGGCGTCGAGCGCATCTACTACGAATACGACGGAAACGGAAACAAGATTAAAGAAGCTTACACCGGTTCCGATGGCGTCGAGCGCGTCTACGAATACGACGGAAACGGAAACAAGATTAAAGAAGCCTACACCGATTCCGATGGCGTCGAGCGCGTCTACGAATACGACGGAAACGGCAAATGCATTAAAGAATCCTACACCAACTCCGATGGTCTCGAATACGAGCGCGTCTACGAATACGACGGAAACGGAAACAAGATTAAAGAAGCCTACACCGATTCCGATGGTCTCGAATACGAGCGTGGCTACGAATACGACGGAAACGGCAAATGCATTAAAGAATCCTACACCGATTCCGATGGTCTCGAATACGAGCGCGTCTACGAATACGACGGAAACGGCAAATGCATTAAAGAATCCTACACCGATTCCGACGGCTCCAACTCCGTCTGTGTCTACGAATACGACGAAAACGGAAACGAGATTAAAGCAACCCGCACCTATTTAGACGGTTACAGTGAAGTCTACGAATACGAATACGACGACAACGGCAAATACATTAAAGAAACCTACACCGGTTCCGATGGCGTCCAGCGCGTCTGCGAATACGACGACAACGGCAACTGTATTAAAATGAAACAGACCTATCCCAATGGCAATTGGTTCGAAGGCAACTACGAATACGACGGAAACGGAAACTGTATCAAAGAAGTCTACACCAATCCCAGCGGTTGGTACGCCTATAGCTACGAATACGACGACAACGGCAACCTTATTAAAGAAACCTACACAGATTCCGAGGGTGGCGAAACCGTAACCGAATATAATTAAAACGGAGAAAATTCTATGAAAAAATCACGGATCACTATTTGTTATACAAAAACTATTATTATATCCCTATTGACGTTCGCAATTTGCCTTTGTGGATTTTTGGGATTGGGAACACTCACGGTAAGCGCTGCGGATACGGGGGATACGCTCACAAGCTATGACCTTTATGTTGGCGGCATTCAGTTTACTTCTGAAAACACTGTTATTGACAGTGAAGATAACGATAAGATAATCGGCTCGGCAACGTATAATCCAGACGATAATAGCTTAACGCTTGACAATTTTGAAATCAGCGGCTTGGGATATGAGATGAGCACGGTTATGGGGTATAGCCAAATTGCTATCTATTACAATGCTACTAACACCTTGACGGTGAAGCTTATAGGTTCAAACAGCATCACCGCGCCTGATTGTCCTGATGCAGACTCTTTTGGTATATTTATCCCACAAGTTGCCTTTGAGGGTGAGGGCAGTCTGAGTGTAGTTGGCGGTTCTTCTTTGATGTGTAATAGTTATGCAATAAAAGCCAGTGATATTACATTCAAAGGGGGCGATATTACAGCAATCGGAGGGAATGCTCCTAGTACTAATACGTGTAGTTACGGCGTGGATGCTATCAATATCAGCATTGAAGGCGGTAGCTTAAGCGCGTATGGTGAAACGCAAGCATTTGATGTGGCGCCGACAATAAGCGCGGCCTACTATGACACCACAAAGGTTTTGTACGGTTCGACGAAAGAAGAAGCGGTTGCGGCCGGATATAAGGATATTGGAGAGTTATCGACAAATTACACGCAAAAATACGTTTGTATCGCGCCTTTATATACCGTTTCCTTTCATGAGAACGGCGGCGTTAGCACGATGGAAAGCGAAAACGCAATCGGGGGCGTGCCGTATACGCTTCCTGCCTGCACCTTTATATACGATGGAAAGCATTTCGTCGGTTGGGCGTTTTCCCCTGACGATGAAATCATTACGGAGAATACGATTACCTTGACGGGCAATATTACGTTATACGCTATCTACGCAGACCATTTTGGCGGCGACGAGGCTAATTGTAACGAAAAGACTCTCTGCGAGGCGTGTGGCGAGCCTTACGGAGATTTTAATCCAAACAAGCACGTTACGATATCAGAGTGGGGTTATTTTGACGATGAACAGCATTACCGTTATTGCTGCGACTGCGGTGAGTATGAGGAGTACGAAGACCACAGCTTTGGCGAATGGACGGTCACGAAAGAAGCGACCGAAACGGAAACAGGTAGCAAACAAAAGACCTGCGTTTGTGGTCATAGTGTAACCGAAGAGATTCCTGCAACCGGCACTTCAAACGGAAATGAAGGAACGACTGGCGGCAACGGTGACCTTGTTCCCGAACCTACCGTGGATAATGACGGACTTACGGGTGGTGCAATTGTAGGCATCGTTGTCGGCTCTGTTGCAGTAGTTGGTATCGGCGGTTTCGCTCTGTACTGGTTTGTCATCAAGAAGAAAAAAAGATAAGTAAAAGAGCCTGTAGATAATCAAACGAAGCGTATCTAAAAGCTCGCTTGGGGGTACGCGAGTGCCGATTGCTCCGTGAGCGTTGCGATTTATCACAACATGGCGCATAGTGCAAAAGCTTTTAGCTCACAAGGAGTACAAGCACAAAGTACGCACAGACCCTTAACTGACAATCTTGCGGTAGGCTACGAACAAAAACGTAGCCCACCGCCCCAAACGATTACTAAAAAAGGAGAAAATTCTATGAAAAAAACACTAATTACTATTTGTTGTATCGCTATATGCCTTATGCTTGTGCTCACGGGCTGCACGCCTCTCGATCATATCGAGGATACCAACGGTGCGGATGACTACTCCCTGCAACAGATCACGGAAGATAACGTCGTATCGCTGAATATGGGTACTCGCGGTTCCATCAGCGAAAGCCAGCTGAGCTTCAATTTCGGCGACTTTGCGCTCTCCGATGGCGTGAAGTATTCATCAAGCAAATTTACGGGCGTTTATCTGCTTTACACCACGACGCTTTTCAGGGGCTCGGACATTCACGTAATGCTCGGCAACTTCAAGATTAACGGAGGCAACTTCGCCTTCTACGTCGTCTTTGACGGCAAGATCGTCGGTCAGGTCACTCCGAGTGGAGAAGGACTCTCCGAGTTCATCCTTGAGAACGTGGATAAAACCGCCTCGCTCGAATACATCATCGCAGGCGAAAGCGCGAGTTTCGAGTTCGTCATCCCCGGCGGCTTGTTATAAGATACAACCCAATAAAAAAGAGCCTGCGACGCACAATATACGCACAGGCTTGAATGAACTTAATACTGTAAGAACAATACCCCCATAAGGAAGGATAACTATTATGAAAAAATTTATATCGGTCTTACTGGCAGTATGCATGCTTTGCTCGGTCCTGCTTTCTATGGCAAGCTGTAATTTATTCAAGAAAAGAATTGATTCCGGCACCGAAGCCGCAAAGCTGCTTTTGGCTAACGAGCGCCTTGATGAAAATCTTATTAGTGCGAAAATTGACATAGGAATGAACAGCGACGCTCAAAGCTCAGCGTATAGCTCTCAGGAGAAATCACCAACCGCGTCGCTTATGTCTTATTATTCTTCTAAATCTTCGAGTGTTGTAGCTACCTCATCCACATCGCGCAAAACCTGGTCAAGCTTCTCCTCGGGTTCTATCTCTATGGACGAGAGTACGCAGTTTATGGGGGAAATCGAAAATCGGGCAAGCAATGCTGCCTCGGCTATTGCGCTTATGAAAAACGACGTGGGTGTTACCGATAAATGGGTAAATTTCAGTAGGTCATCGATGATGCTTCGTGTTTATGAGAACAGTGACGTGCTGTTCTATTTAGACGATCTAGGTGGTATTAACGTTTACTACCGCTATACCGATGACAATGCGAAAAACGTTTACGAAATATACCGATGTTCGACCTCCGAGGATGGATATTCCCAGATTAAATTCCTGCTTGTTCCCGGTGAGCGTTATGAATATATGTATACGCTTTCGGATGATTCCGGGGATCTTACAGACTATTTTATCGCGGAAAACTCCCGCGGCTACTGGGTAAGTACTCGCTTTGACGTTTTTATAGATAATGAATCGAATACCACAGGCGCCAATTTCTTCTCATATATTATCAAGGACGGCTTGGGATTTGGCGGAGAAGTAAGTATTCATAACAACGGTGAAGGGGACTTAATTTACAATTCGGACTACAAGGTCTTTGATCCCGTGAACAATCGGGAGTTGTTTGCGATAAGTGACGATGGCTGGCGGTACACCTTTGACCTTTACATTTCCGCGATAAAGAACGGTTTCGTTTCCGTGTCGGCAAACGAATCTGACTGCTACGAGTATGATGGCATATACCAGACCTACGCGCTGTCGTCGCTGACCACGAAAAACGGCGTTTATACAGCAATTACCGACGACCTACCCGAAAATCAATTTGCGTTTACGTCGGGATACGTGCAATATTTCTTTGGGGAGCAAATATACTTTGGATCTGTCGACTTTACTATGATTAATCCGCAAATGACTCTTGACGCCGCTTGCGAGGAGTTTGGAACCTTTGCAAATTCACTGGGTCTTCAGCTCTACTGCGATATGGATACGGTCGCAGCCTCGGTTGAGCACGCAGCCTTGTTTATGAATAACTTTACCGAAAGCTTTGAGTGGAACGGCTACAAAATGTCAAGTGCGGAAAACATTAAAGCCGCAAAGGCCGTTCTGCAGGAGCAATATGATAAAGCGATGGCGGATTACGAGGCGGTTAAGAGCTTCGAAACCTCAGACACCAAGCAAACGCTTTCCAAGAATGCTCATTTTGCGGCACTTCAGGCTGCCGCTAACGGCAACAATACTTTCGACGGCACCGAAGTGACCCTCTCCGGCGTTTCGGTATCAACCAGCGACGTCGCTCTCTTTGAGGAAGGCAAGGAGTACGTTCTCAAGGTAGGTCTTTCTCTGCTGGATGAGAACGGAAACCCGATCAGCGTCAATACGGTAGCGCTTGACGGCACAGACCCAACCCCCGTAATATTCAACGGCGGTTCTATCGCGCTTCAGACAAGCGGTACCTACCAGATTCCGAAGAGCCTTGATAGCGGAAATTACGCGGCAGTCGTGTATATAGCTACGAAGGATGAGGGTATCCGAGTAAGTGAAATACAGAAGATCGCTTTCCTGACCATTCAGGAGGGCGAGATCGAATCCAGTGCAATGCACGTTGAAGCGATCGAACAGGACAGCAATCTGATCATCAAGTACGAAATTAAAAACAAGCACGACATAACCATTACCGCGATCAAGTCGGCTTATTCCTACGACGAGATCAAGAAAATCATAATGATTGAGATTCTTTCCTACGGTGCACCCTACCACGGTGCGGTGCTTGAATATTCCAGCGGTGAAGCGGTTGATGAGGGCGCATCCCTCGGAAAAGGCACTTACCGTATGATGTGTTATCTTGTAACGAAAGACGGACTTGCGCAAAGCTACGTATATCTTACCGTTGAATAATACCGCGACGATCACAAAATCGTATATACAACGGACAAAATGCACCACTCTAAAGGAACTTACACCTATTCCGATGGTAACGAAACCGTAACCGAGTTCGATTAAAACGGAGAAAATTCTATGAAAAAAACACTAATTACTATTGGTTGTATCGTTATATGCCTTATGCTTGTGCTCACGGGCTGCACGCTCCCCGATCATATCGAGGATACCAACGGTGCGGATGACTACTCCCTGCAACAGATCACGGAAGATAACGTCGTATCGCTGAATATGGGTACTCGCGGTTCCATCAGCGAAAGCCAGCTGAGCTTCAATTTCGGCGACTTTGCGCTCTCCGATGGCGTGAAGTATTCATCAAGCAAATTTACGGGCGTTTATCTGCTTTACACCACGACGCTTTTCAGGGGCTCGGACATTCACGTAATGCTCGGCAACTTCAAGATTAACGGAGGCAACTTCGCCTTCTACGTCGTCTTTGACGGCAAGATCGTCGGTCAGGTCACTCCGAGTGGAGAAGGACTCTCCGAGTTCATCCTTGAGAACGTGGATAAAACCGCCTCGCTCGAATACATCATCGCAGGCGAAAGCGCGAGTTTCGAGTTCGTCATCCCCGGCGGCTTGTTATAAGATACAACCCAATAAAAAAGAGCCTGCGACGCACAATATACGCACAGGCTTGAATGAACTTAATAATATTATAAGAGCTATGGCTTAACGGCCATGGGCTTATGTCCTCTCAATTTATACAATTAAACACAATTTGAAAGAATATTAAAGGTACGTTTAAGGAAAAAGTTGTATATTTGAGAAAAAAGTTGTATAAGGATAGAAAATTCTTAAAAAGTACATTTTTTTATCGCACAAGTATGTTATTCTAAAATAGAATTGAGGTGTAAAAATGGCTAATTATTGTTCTAATTGTGGTAATAGCGTAGAAAGTAGCGCTACATATTGTTCTAATTGTGGAACTGCTTTAAATGGTGGGCCTTCAATAAGTAATAGCACAGGTAACAACTCAGGTAGTGCTACTTCTGCAGCAGGTACGATTCTTGGCACGTTGGTTACCGTTAGTTTATTGGGGGGATTAACAAGACAGTTATATTATTATAACGGCAGATATTTCCTTGATCCGTATTGCAGAAATCCTTTTGTTGGACCACGAATTCTTGGGCATCGCAGACATATGATGGGAATGCACCGTGGACCTATGCATCCAAGAGGTGGGTTCGGTGGACCTCACGGCGGTGGCGGACATCATGGTGGAGGCGGTCCTCGAGGTGGACACAGATAATATCGGATATATTTTGAGGAGCTGTGACTTGGTCGTCACAGCTCTTTTTTGCACTTCTACAACATCGTCCACAACGGCATTAAACAAATTTTGCAAAATAACAAAAAAGTCCAGCACTCCACCTTGATTCCACTTGCATTGTATGTTATAATTAACCCATCAAACAATTTCGCAAAGGAGCAAACCTATGGCAGAATACAGCAGTCTCGACTACCTAACACGTGGCATCGAGTGGAACGCGCGTCAAGATTTGATTGATATGTTTGACCCACACCAAAATACTATGCTGTTCAACTTTCTTATTGTAAAGTTTCTCAAGGACCCCTACACAACAAATGAATTTAAGTTGCTTGCCATCCCCAATCACGAAAAACCGGGAGTTTTGGAAGCGGTGCGGGAAAAGTACCGCAAGCACTTTGCAAAAATCAACGAGACGTGCATTGCAAACGGCATCTATCCATTTTTCAAAGACCCCAATGACCTCAAAGCGTGCGAAAGTATGCGCGAGTTCCTCATCCGTGAGTGACCGGAGTGGCTGATGAACGAAAAGTTCAAAGTGGATAGCTACTATCACTACACACCCCCTGCCTACGATCCAAACCTTCCCAGCCCCTACCACCAAATTCTGTTCGGCGATAATGACGAGTAGGGGCCAGACACGCAAATTTTGCGCAACAAACAAGCAAGCACCAACGATAAAATTTGTGTTCTAACAAAATAATTAGTTTGCAAAGATTAAAATAGTTGTGTTTGCCAAGTAGCAAAATAATTGAGTTTATCAAACAACAAAATAGTTGCATATCCAAAACAAAAAGCAGTCCACATTTAGTGAACTGCTTTCTTTGCGACTATACGGGATTGCCAACCATTGGCAGAAGTGGAGGGATACAACCGAAACCCCTAAAGGGGTCCCCTTGGTTGATGCAAGCGCCGACCCAAGGGTTCTCACCCCTCAAGTAATCAAAAATAAAAACCTATACCCAAAGGCATAGGTTTGTTGGAGGAATGTCGATGTTTGCATTCTAAAATCCAAGCTGGTTTTTAGAACGGTGTTTGTGTCGTCAAGATCAACTAAATCTATGGTTTTTCCACCCTTTATATTAAAGTAAACTACAGTATGGTCATCGCTGACAAACACTTGACTAACCAAGTTATCTACAATTTTTTGTTGGTAGTCCTTGTCGTTTCTATCTCCTTTTAGCCACTCTGCTACAAAGTCAATTATGTCCTTTTTAGTTATTTTGTAGCCACGCTCAAGTTCAAGTAGTGCTTCTTGATATTTCAAATCGTTAAGAAGAATCTCGTACTCTTCCATCTTCTTTTCGATGGTCTCTTGAAGAAGCCTGCTCTTCGCTTTTACAAAAGAATCAGCAAGTGCTTCAACCTCTCTTTGCGCATTAGCTATTTTCGTTTGGATTGACTTCAGGTTGCTGACGTCAGTCCTTTTTTCATAGTAGTTCAAAACGTCAGTAGCAGCAACTTCTACATTTGCAGGGTCGCTTAGAAAATCACAAACACAATTAACTACGTATAGTTCAATAGCATCCTTGTGTTCTCTGCGCTTGTCACATTTACCCCTCCTTTAGTATTTTTTTTGTGCCTTTGCCAAAACCTGTGACATGTTAACAATACACAGGCAAGCTGGCTATTGGCAATGACTGGCGCAAAATGTCATTTTGGGCAGATATTTCAATATTTTTTGCAATTTCTTGGTGTTGACAAATGGCGGGCTTGTCTAGTAAAATGATGTATAATCTTGTAACGGAGGTGGTATCTACGAAGAAATGCATATTGATTTTGTTGGGTTTGTTGATTGTGTGCTGTATGCTTGTGTCTTGTCGACCATCCGAGTGTGACCACGATTGGACTGATTGGGCAAGTGACGGTCAAGGTACCGATCATCGCTATTGCACCAAGTGCGAAACAACACAAGTTCAACCCACTCCAGGCTACGTTCCACCAAAGGACGAGCCTCAACTAAAACAAAGCAAAGTGTCCTTTACCGCTCCACCAAGCAACGTGCCATTGTACACTTCAAGCACAGTTCAACTTGATGGCACAAACCTACCCTTGTACAATGTCAAGGTAAACAACAGTCACAAATGGGTGGCAAACCCCACCAATCGTGACGACATGGGTGTTGGCTACTTCTTTTTGGAGGGCAAAACGCAGGTTAAGTTTACTTGTGCCGAAATGCAAAGTTGTGTTGTGCGTCCACTTGCTAGCGGTATCAAAGCAACAGTACAGGATGGTGTTGCAACCTTTACTATCAGTAGTGCAGGCAACTACAGCATCGAGCCCAATGGCGACGCAACTAAAGCGGTATTTTTGTTTGTATCCACCTTCGACAAGATGGATGCATCCGCAGACAACTACCAGACTGTAATCACCTTCCCCAAGGGTGTGCACACGTCGGCAAACAACCCAAATATTGTCAACAACACGGTAACGCTCAGCTCCAATACAAAGGTGGTTTTGCAAGATGGCGCAGTAGTGCGTGCAAGATTTGTTGCAAACAACGCCTCTAACATTGCAATTTGTGGCACAGGCATAATTGATGGCTCCACATTTGAACGCAACCCCACAACTGGCAAGGTTACTGTTCCATTGGACTTCAACTACTGTTTTGGTGTCAAGCTGTTGGATTTTTCCGTTTTGGACCCAGCAGGTTGGTGTGTGAATTGGTACTTTTGTACCGACAGCCAAATTGACGGCATCAAAATCATCTCATCACGCAGTAATGGCGATGGCATCTCCATACAGTCTTGTCAACGCATTGATGTTACAAACTGCTTTTTGCGTACTTGGGACGACAGCCTTGTTGTCAAAAACTACCCCAAGTGGTCAGACCGAAATGTAGAGGGAGTAACGCAGGATATATCCTTTTCCAACTGCACAATTTGGACGGACCTTGCGCAAAGCATGGAAATCGGCTACGAAACTGTTGGCGCTGTGATGGATAACATCAGTTTTACCAACATCACAGTTTTGCACAACTTCCACAAGCCTGTCATCAGCATCCACAATGCCAACAATGCCAATATCACCAACGTACTCTACGATACAATCACCGTAGAAGATGCGAGCATGGGCCGAGGCGACGCGGGTAGCAACAACCAACTTGTGGAAATTGCCGTCGAGTTCAACTCCACTTGGTCCACCAACCACAAAACAACAGCTCTTGGCAGTATCGATGGTGTAATTGTCAAAAACGTGTCGGTACTTGACGGCAACATTGCCCTGCCCATACGAGTTGCAGGTAGTCGAGATATGAGGAGCGGATATGGCGCATCTGTTCACTATGTTACAAATGTTGTCTTTGACAATATTTGGGGCCCAATAAAGCCTATCACTAGCACTTACGCCTATGTAAACATAAACGAATACGCAAATGCAAGCTTTATTGTTGGAACAAGTCCCGTCTACGCAACAGTTACTCAAAGCTGGACAGCCGTTGAACTTGCAGGCTACACCGATACCGCAACAGTAACAGTATTGTAATCGCAAAAAGTGGACAAAACTGACCTAAAATTATCTCAAAAATAAAAAGACAGCAGAATTGCAACCTTTTTTGCAGTTCTATTGTCTTTTATTTTTTTGCCCAAAAAATTATCATTTTAGTATAAAAAATAATGTGGCTCACTATACTCCGCATTGCATTTTGTAAGTTACTTAGGAGAGTACCATGAACAAGAAATTTTTGATAGTTTTACTGACGGTAGTTTTGTGCACAAGTCTGCTTGTAGGCTTGGTTGCATGCAACGATCCTTGCGAAGAACACACCTGGTCGGATTGGGTAAGCGATGGCAACGGCATTGACACTCGTACTTGCACCAAGTGTGACGAAAAGGAAACCCGCCCAACTCCATCATCGACAGTTATCACTCAAACAAAACTTGTCACCTACGAAGGCCCCCGCGTTATGGAAACATCTGCATTTGCAGGCGCCAAGGTAGAGGGCAAAGAGCTGTTTGTGTACGACACCCGCGTAAACCACGCACGTAGTTTTACCTACACCCCATCTCAAGACTACAACCAAGTTGTCATTTTCGACTTCGAAGGTAGTGTAACTGTGGAGATCGAAGTGTTTGGCGAAACATCCCTTTCCAACGTGGTTATTCGTCCACTTGCTCGCAATGTCACACCACAAGTTAGCGGTAACAAAATCACCTTCAAACTCGATTGTCCCGACAACTACGTGGTAGAGTACTCCACATCCAAACAGGCCGAAGCGTACAAAAATGCTTTTCACATTTTTGCAAATCCATTGGAAGAGGATGCAATTGATCCCAACAACATTCCAGAAAAAACCGTGTACGTTGGCCCTGGTGTTTGGATGGCAAACGCATTGCCCGTAGCGGAAGACGACACGACGGTGTACCTTGCAGGTGGCGCAGTTGTGTATGGCCAAATCCGCACAGCCAATGTCAAGAACCTAACAATCCGTGGCCGTGGCATTTTGGCAGGCGAGTTGTACTCTCGCACCAAGGCAAGCGAGTTTACTTTGCCCATCGAGCTACAAAATTGTAGCAACGTCACTATCAGGGACATCGCTATTTTGGATCCAGCAGGTTGGGCAGTAACATTGTACAAATGTAACGACGTCAATATCGACAATCTCAAGATCATCACGGCGCGTAGCAATGGCGACGGTATTTCCGTTCAATCCTGCCAAAACGTCAATGTCAAGGGCGGATTTGTTCGCAGTTGGGACGACAGTCTTGTTGTCAAAAACGTAGATAACAGTAGCACGTCAAACATCACATTCGATGGCGTTTACGTGTGGACAGATCTTGCGCAAAGCATGGAAGTTGGCTACGAAACCTACGGCGAAACAATGCAAAACATCACATTTAACAATATCACAGTTTTGCATAATTTCCACAAAGCGGCAATGAGTATTCACAATGCCGACAATGCAAAAATCAGCAATGTAAAATACACAAACATCACCATCGAGGATGCGCAAATGCTTGGCGACAATCAACTTGATGGCGAAAACGACTTTTTGATTGACATCACAATCGCCTTTAATACCGAGTGGACGGAGTCTGGCGGTATCCGTGGCTCCATCAAGGACGTAACATTCGAAAACATCCTTGTTCATCAAATGGCAGACACAATCAAGTGCCGTATCTTTGGTGAAGGCGCACAAAGCAACGTTGATGGTGTCAACATCAAAAATGTTCAAATCGAAGGTAAGGAAATTACTTCCTTGGAGGAACTCAACCTTGCCCCCGGTGTTTACACAAGCAACATCAAGTTTACCAAAGGTTCTGCAACCGGCGCAACATTGGCTGTACCTTATAGAGTAGAGTTGCCTACAGACCACAAAACAGAGCACACAGGCATTAGCAGTATTGACCAAACAGGCTTGGTTGTTCCCGATTTTGCTGTTTTGGAAAATGACCCACCTTACGCAGGCCTCAAAGTAGACACATCCACAACAACAATCACAGCAACCTACGGCAAAGGGGACAAAGCTAATTCACCTTGGAATCTTGGCGACATCCCTCAAAGTGAAGGCAAAACAACTGCAAACTTGCTTGACGGCAGTCGTGCAAACGAGTGGCAATTTGACGCATGGCAAGATGGTGTCGAAAACGAATTTGTTGCCATCAGCTTTGAGTTTGGCAAGCAAACACAGATTGGTAACATTCGCATTTTGGGCACAAGTGGCAACAATATCATGCGTTATTACAGCGTGTCCATCTTTGCAAAGGCAACTGCGGATGCCGACTGGAAACGTATTCAAACACAAACGGACGTTGCATTGAGCCCACAATCTAGCAACTACAACGATGTGCTCATCCGTTTGAGTGCCGATGGCTACTATGGATTGCAACTCCGCTTCTTCAAAAAGGACGACCTCACCCACCCACTCACCATCAATATTGGCGAAATTGAGTTTTACCCTCCAAGCTTGACAACAAACAAATCCTTTGTGGAAATTGCCGAGCACGAGGACGTCTACGACATCACCAACATGATTGACGGTAACACATTGACCTATTTCGAGTCCAAAAAGGGTGTGTTCCCTGCAACATTTGCCATCGACCTTGGCCAAGCAGAAAACGTCAAGTACATCAACATTCACCTTCCTCCATTGCTCTTGTGGGAAAACAGAACACAAGAAATTGAAATTTGGGGCAGTCTGGACGGTGTAACCTACACAACAGTGGTTGTCAAGGCAGAGTACTTGTTTGACTCCACCGAAGGTAACATGGTTGCAATCGTTTTGGACAACTCAGTATCTATGAGATACATCAAGCTGGTCTTCACCTCTAACAGTACGGGCTACGGAGCGCAAATTTCCGAGCTGTATGTATACGGGGAATAAAAAATATAATAAAGGAGAGACATTATGAAACAAAAAATGAATTTTGTTCGTTGGTTACTAATAGTAGTGTTAACTGTCACACTGCTAACCTCCACTTGTTTGGCAATGTTTGCTTTCGCAGAGGAAGCACCTCAAACAAGAGATTTCAACGAAACGTTTGACAGACTCTTGGATGGAGGTAAAGGCGATGGTGCTCAACCCGCATATCGCTCCATCTCTTGGGCAGCAGGTCAATGTGACGACGTAACTGACCCAATCTTCAAGGTTGGTAGCCCCAAAATTAGCGCCGGCTTTGAAAGCTTGAACATCGAAGTTCGTAGCACAGACCAAAGCGTAAAGCTTGCAGACCTCAAAATCGGTTTGCGTACAGCTGATAGCGACGATATCGCTACAACAAACAGCTGGGCTCTTGACCACGAAGATATGGTTGGCGGTATTACCCTTTCTGCTGGCACCGACATCGGTTCCGAATGGGCAACAATCAGCATCGACTTTACTTCTACCGACATCAAAGTAAACGGCAACGCATTTGACTCCACAGCACCTGATGCTATGCTTGCGTTCCACCTTTACGTAGCAGACAACACCAAGGCTGGCAAGTTGGATATTCGCAAGGTTTCCGTTTCTACCGGCGCAACCGAAACTGTTGTTTTGAACTTTGATTCCATCAACGAAAGCTGGTGGTACGGTGGCGAAGCTGGTACATTCGTTGACATTCCACAATGCTACGCAATCACCGATAGCAAAACTATCGCAAGTGACGGCGCAAACAACCTTGACGAAGCTTACTCCGCAATCGTTTTGAACATTGCAGGTAGCGGTTCTGTTAGTGTTGCTCCCGTTTTGGAAGATGGCACCGTTGGTACAGCAAAAGCTTGGGCTGATCTCAAAGACCTCAACGGCACAGCTGTTGCAGCTTTGGACGGCACATTCCGCAATGCAGTAATCTCTTTGGAAAGCCTCGGTGCAACAAAGATCAAGGGAGTTCAAGTTTCTGTAACTGGCGGTACAGCACTTGTTGCAGGCGTGTTCTTCTCCAATTTGGAAAGCAGAGCTCCCGACAAGTACTTCCCAGTTTTGGATACCGAAAGCATTGCTTACATGAGCCAATTCGACTTTGAATATCTCACAGCAGGCGCTGACTACGACAAGGCAGTAGAAGAAAGTGCAGCATTCAACTGCGACTACATTTTGTCTTACTCCACAAAGAACAACGTTATCACAAACGGTCACTTGGTATTGGATGCTCAAGGCGAAGCTTTCACATCCATCAAGATTCGCTCAAAGGTAGCAAGCGAAGGCAGAAATTACCTTGTTATCAAGTACAAACTTCAAAATGGCGCAACACTCAACGACTTCCGTTTCGACGTACTCAAAACTGATGGCGACACAGGCGTTGGCATCAAGTATGCAAACCAATTCGAAGTTGGCTTCGCTCTTCCATCTCTTTCCGATGCTAACCCTTATGCTGGCACAAACGGCTACAACTACTTGGTAATTGATTTGGAAAAAACCTTTGGCGAAAGATACATCAGTGGTGTAGATATGTACTTCAGTGGCCAAGGTCAACTTCTCATTGACGAAATCTTCTACGCTCACCCAGCTACAAAGGAAGCAATCTACAGCGACAATATTTTGGCAGAGCCAATGACAATCACAGTTCCCGATGGCGAACCAGGATACTCTTACCTTGGTTGGCTTGGCGAAGAAGCTAAGGCACACGATGGTATCGAAATTGTTATGAAGGGTTCCGAAGGCTACACTCTTGGTGACGTTCGTATCGAAATGGGTGGCCACGAAGTTTGGTTTGCTCAAAATGATGGCGGTACATTCTACGACATCTACGGCAGAATGATGCCCGCTTTGACAACAGAAAATCAAGTTTACACAATCGACTTTGCTAACTCCGGCATTAGTGGTGCTATTGGTAACATGCACGTTCACGGTAGCCCAGTAGCTGGTGGAGCAACACTTACAATCGAGTCCATCCGCTACATCGACTATGCAAAGGATTGGGACTACACCGACGAAGTTCTTGCTGAAGACTTCCCTGGTAAAGAAATCACAGCAACCGCAGCAGACTATGCTTACGTTGGCTGGATCAACGGTTCCGTTGGCGCAGGCTACGAGTACATGATTATGGAAGTAGAAGGCGACATCTCTCAACTTCGTATCCAATTCCCAGAAGGTACTCGTTGGATTTCCGAAAATGCTGAAGGCACATTGAAGGATGTAAACGGCAACTTGTTTGCAACAAGCGGTAAACAAACTTTGGTAATCGACCTCGCTAAGTCCGGCATCACAACTCTTGGTGATATCCACGTTCACACCAATTTTGCTGCAGCTGGCGATGTTTTGAAGATCACATCCGTCAAGTTTGCAAAAGAAAAGTTCGAACTTATCACAACCGACGAAGTTCTTGCTGAAGACTTCCCTGGTAAAGAAATTACAGCAACCGCAGCAGACTATGCTTATGTTGGCTGGATCAACGGTTCCGCAGGCGCAGGCTACGAGTACATGATTATGGAAGTAGAAGGCGACATCTCCAACCTTCGTATCCAATTCCCAGAAGGTGTTCGCTGGATTTCCGAAAATGCTGAAGGCAGCTTGAAGGATGTAAACGGCAACTTGTTCCCAACAAGCGGTAAGCAAACTTTGGTAATCGACCTCGCTAAGTCCGGTATCACAACTCTTGGCGACATCCACATCCACACCAACTTTGCAAACGTTGGCGATGTTCTTAAGATCACATCCATCAAGTTTGCTAACAAAAAGATTGGTTACGAAGATATCGTTCTTCCAACTAACGACGACACAGCTCCCGAAATCAACGCAACAGTTCCAGAAACAGGCGTTTTGGGTAGCGAAATTACATTGTCCGCAACAGCAACAGACAACTACGGCGGAGACGTTACAATCTCCTACGAAGTTGTTATCGGAACGGAAAATATCACTGTTACTAACGGTAAGTTTACTCCAGCAAAAGTTGGTACATACAGCGTAAAAGTTTCTGCAACAGACTCTGCTTTGAACGTTGCAACAGAAACTTATTCCATCACAGTTACTTGCACACACGAAGATGCAGACCACAATGGTAAGTGTGACAAGTGCCAAGCTGATGTAGAAATCGTTCACGGCACAGCTGGTGCAGATGGTAAGTGCCCAGTTTGCGGTGTTTGCCTCGAGCACAAAGATGCAGAACACGATGGCAAGTGCGACAACTGCCAAGCTGATGTAGAAGTTGTTCACGGCCAACCAAACGAAGAAGGTAAGTGCCCAGTTTGTGGCGAAGTTCTTGTGGAAGACAAAGGTCTTAGCGCAGGCGCAATCGTTGCAATCGTTCTTGGCGGTCTTGCTGTTGTTTGTGGCGGTGTTGTTGCCGTTATCTTCATCAGAAAGAAAAAACTAGGCAAATAGTGCAAGTCGCCTAACAGTATAGTTTTATACTTCTCCTCAATGGTTACAGAGCCGTCCTTTGATGGCTCTGTAATTATTTGTTTGGGGTTATTGTTTGCATATTGACTTTGTCCTTTTTGTTTGTTAAAATACATATATTCAAGAATTTACTACGTGGCAAAAAGCAAACAAGCTTTTGAGCCAAAGGAAAAAAATATGTACAAAATGTTAATTGTAGATGACGAGTATCTTGCTCGCACAGGTATATGCGAAACCATCGACTGGCAACAGTACGACATATCCGTTGTTGCAACCGCAGTCAACGGCAAGGATGGTTTGGAAAAAATTGCCGAGCACAAACCAGATATTATCATTAGCGATATCAAAATGCCCATCATGGATGGTATTCAGCTTGTGTCCACATTGTACGAACAAAACTACGATGGTATCATCATCATGCTTTCCGGCTACAACGATTTCGAGTATGCCAAAACCACGTTGGAAAAGGGCGTGTTTAGATATCTTCTCAAGCCCATCGACAACGACGAGCTTGTAGATACCGTTGTCCAAGCCAAAGATAAACTTATCAAACGTCGCAAGATGGACATGTACATCTCCGATTTCGACAGAGGTATTCCCATCATCAAAAATTCCATAGCGGACAGCATCTTCCATGGTTGCGAAATAGACGAGGAGTTCAAGCAAAAAATGTCTTTGTACGACATGCCCTTTATCGAGCATGGCATAGTGGTGTACTGCAACGTGGATTTGTCCACCGCAGGCAACGAGCAGGAACGCGAGCAAAACGCCCGCAACGCTTTGGAACTTGTACAAAAGGGAATTTTGTCTATTTTGAGCAATCACAAAGTGTTCTATGCCTCAACGGAAAAGCGCATTGCATTTTGCTGTGACTTTGTGGACGTCGACGCGTTGGAAAAGAGCATCGTGCGCTTTTTACGAGAGTACGAAAAGCAATGCTCGGTGGTTGTTTCCATTGGTATCAGCGCCGTGTTCAATAGTATGGCGGAAATTTCCGCCGCTTTTGGCGCAGCAAAGTTTATTGCTTCCAACCGACTTTACAGCGTAAACAGCGTCTATGTTGCGCAAGAGGTGTTGGAGCAAAGCAAAATGTACAAACGCCACATTGTGGATGCATTGCAATACGTAGCCGAGCACTACAACGATTGCAATCTAAAAATCAAAACCGTTGCGGAAGCGTTGTACGTTTCGGAAAGCTACCTTATGCACCTATTCAAGCAAGAAGTGGGCAAAACATTCAACACCTGCCTAACAGAGTACCGCGTTATGATGGCAAAACAACTACTTGTCGAGCAAAAATACAAAGTGTACGAAATTGCCGAACTGGTGGGCTATCAAGATATGAAATACTTCGGCCAAGTATTTAGAAAAGCCGTTGGATGCACTCCAAGCGAGTATGTAAAGAAATACAATGAAAAAAAGTCTTAACAAAAAATTTGCCACAATCTTTCTGCTGACGCTATCCGTTTTGTTGATAGTGATGCTTGTTGCGCTCCAAGTGATCATTGCATTGTTCACGCAAGACTACATCGAGGATGACATTCTCAACACGCACAAATCCATCAACAATTCCATCACGGACGCCCTAAACGAAGCCAACTACGGCTACACTCGTTTGATGCAAAGTAGTGTGTTCTATCAACTTGTAACAAGTCCTACGGAGCAAAACTTTTTGCAACTGGTGGATAATGCCGCCTTGTCGGACGACTACGTTAACTTTGTTTTGGGCTTTGATGGTAACACCTTTGCCACTAACAACAGCTACGATTTGCCAACGGCATCCTTTGTAAAGGACATCCACACCAACGGCAACATCCTTACCTACGCAACACCAAACTTTGGCGACCAGTACATCATGATTGGCCGACACCTTTCCAGTGCGCTGTACAACGTGGATGGCTACTGCGTATTTTACCTTTCGGTGGATGTACTCAACAACGTGTGCGCCCTTACCGACAGTCAAATTGGCTACACAATGATTGTCAACGATAACCACGGTGTTATTGCTGACGGAAAGGGGCAATTTGTGGGTAGCAACATCATGGAAAAAAGCAAGTACAGTTTGACGGACGGACACATCAGCACCGAGCAAATTGATGGCGTAAGTAGCATTGTTGTAACCAGCAGTAGCAGTAACAACTACAACTTGGATTGGCACATAATCAGCGTGCTCAACAGGGCAAAGCTCACCCAAGGCTACATCACACTTAGCTGGGTGTTGGTGGCAGTTTCCGCAGTATGTTTTGTGTTGGTACTGTTTGTTGCGTTACGCACAGCCAAAACGACTGTTGCGCCCATCAATCAACTTTCCAACAAAATTTCCACTGTAGATTTCCAAAAACGTCACGCATTGTTTGGCATTGGTCAAGAGGGCGACGAACTGTACGAATTGGAAAAAAACTACGACGACATGATCAAACGTTTGTTCCAACTGATGGACCAAAACAAAGAAAATATGGAAATCCAACGCAAGTTGGAAATTGATGCCCTGCAAATGCAAATCAATCCACACTTTTTGTACAACACGTTGGATGCAATTGCTTGGATGGCAAAAATCAAAAAGCAATCAGAAATTGAAAAGCTCGTAATCAACCTTGCAAAGTTTTTCCGTTTGAGCTTACACAAAGGCGACAAGTACATCTACTTAAAGGAAGAAACAGAGCTCATTGAGCACTTTTTGGAAATTGAACGCATTCGTTTCCCCAACACTATCGAGTACCATTGCGACCTTGCTGATGGTGTTGGCGACTACAAAACCCTCAAACTCATCCTGCAACCCATTGTGGAAAACTGTATCAAACATGGCTTTGACGGCAAGGATGGTATTGGCACAATAACCATCTCTGCAAAAAGTGTTGGCGACGACATCCTGATTGATGTTGCCGACAACGGCTGTGGTTTTGTGGTGCCGGAGGACTTTTTGAAGAAAAACACAACCAAATCCAGCAGTGGCTACGGCTTGTACAATGTCAACGAGCGCATCCGCTTGGAGTACGGCCAAGGCTACGGCTTGACTGTCAAGTCGCAATTGGGTGTTGGCACAACTGTAACTGTAAAAATCAAAAAAAGCTTGTAAAATTATTTTAGTATGTTTCAAAAATTACAAAAAAAGGTATATAATAGCGTCCTGCTAGTAATTGTGCTTTTCGCGCTCCTAATCAGCGCTATTTCCTACTGCACAATTGCCGTCAACCTGTTTTCTGCTCAGGCACAACGCACGGCGCAAAATGTGCAAAGCGGTGTAAATGGCTGTCAAAACTACTTTTCTACGGTTATGGGCTTCGTCAAAAACACCGCACAAAATAAGCAGATTGTCAACGCAACTCAGGGGCAATTTGGTGACATATCCTACCTTTTGAACGGCCTAACAAACAACTCGGTGCAAATTGACGGTGCCATTTTGTACGGCTACAACGGCTACGTTGCCTATTCTGGCGGTGTTGGTTCACCACCAAGTTTGCAACAACTTTTGACCATCCAGCAAATTGCTAACTTTGTGCAATCGGACGAGCCAAGTTGCGTTTGTGTGCGCAACGACCAAATTGCCAAAGCATACAAGCATTCTCCCTACAACCAACAAAAGGGCATTGTTTCGGTAATGCACAAGGTGTATTTGGATGATGTTGCCGTTGGCATACTTGTTGCTGACATCCTCCCAGAAACGTTGTACGCACAAAAGTTGTCGCTTTACAGCTTTGGTGCAGAAAGCTACACCTTTTTGCAAACTGGCAGTTTGCTTTGTGACGACGAAACCTTCACATCCTACGCAACTATCACGCAAAAGGACGGCATAACAAGCGACCTGCGTTACTACTGCGCTCATGCCACAACGGATGATGGCTGGTCTGTGGTGACTTTTGTTCCGCAAAAGGTTTTTGCAGGTAGGCTAGCGCTGATACTGTGCGTGTTTGTAGCGGTGGACGCAATTTTGGTAATTTTGGGTATGCTTTTCGCCTCCAAAGTAGCGGAAAGTGTCATCACTCCACTCAACAATCTAAGCAAAAAAATGGGCAAGATTTAGTATCGCCATTGCGATGCCACTTCTTGCTTTTTTTTGTGCAGTTTTGTCTACCATTTTGCAGATTTTGACTATTGAAAAAGTCACCCAATAAATATATAATTTACTAAAAATACAATAATGTATAGCTATACTCAAATTTGCGAGGTCACAATGAAAAAAACATTTTGTCTTTTATTGGTACTTTTGATGGTATTAACAGTGCTTTGCGCTTGCGATCAGCCAGGTGACGGAAAAATCAAAATAACCATCGGTTTTTGGCCAGAAGCTAGCCAAACATCCGACATTGCAATGTACAACGAGTGGAAAGCCAAGTTCGAAGAGGACTACCCCGAGTACGAAATTGTTGCCGAACCCTACACCTACAGCCCCGAAACTGTCGCTGCAAAGGGCAATATTGGCGCACTTCCAACAGTTTTTCAAACCTACTTTACCGAGCCGGAAATGCTCATCCGCGAGCAATACATCCGCCCTGTAACAGAGCAGTTGGAGGAGCTTGGTTGGTTGGACAAAATGGATGACAGCATGCGCGCAACCCTCAGCAAGGATGGCGAAGTTTACGGCATCCCACGTGATGGCTACGGCATGGGGTTGTTCATCAATTTGGAATTGATGTACGACATGGGACTCATCGAAAAGGATGGTGACGGCAACTACAAAATCTACGATGACGATGGCAAACCATTGTACCCAACAACTTTGCAGGAAGTAACTGAGCTTTGCCGTCTTGTTCGCGATACCTACATCGATGTGTACGGCATACTCATTTTGTCTGCAAACAAAACAGGCGGTTGGCAACTGTGCAACCTTGCTTGGAACTTTGGCGCGGGCGATTTGCAAATTCAAGATGATAGTGGTGCATGGAGCAGTAATCTTACTGACCAAGGCATGGTGGACGCACTCAAGTGGATCCAAGAGCTTGCAAGCGAAGACCTTTGCTATCCAGGCGCATCCCTCAACTACAACGACTTCCCCGCAAAAATTGGTATGGGTCAAGTTTTGATGGCCTTTGTTGGTAACGACGCGTTGAGCCAACCTATCACAGGCTACAACTTTGACAAAGACAACTTTGCATTTGTACCAATGCCAACGGGCGATGGCACAAGTCGCCACGCATTGTTTGGCGGAACACCCTACGTCTTTGCAGAAAACGCAACTGACGAGCAAGTGGAAGGTGCATTGAAGTTCTTGCACTACATCGGCCGTAGTCCTGTAATTGACGACATCAGCCGTGCAGCAATGGAAAAAGGCTTTACCGTTGCACAACAAAAGGGTATGCCAATTTTGCCAACAATCAAAGCATGGAAAAACCAAGACTACCTTGATGTTGCCAACGAAATGGAAACTCGCTACATCAATGTCAACTACGCCTATATGGAAGACTTCTTCAACACAATCCACACAATGCGTCGTGCTGAAGAGCCCAACTTCTGCCAAGAAATGTACTCCTTGTTGGACAATGCAATCCAAAACGTTTTGGCAAACCCCAACGCAAACCCACTAAGCTTGCTTACAACAGCAAACACAACCTTCCAAAACACCTACTTGTCCAAAATAAACAAGTAACCTAACTATACTTACCAAAGTCGCCATTTTGGCGAAAACTACCACTTTAGGGGTGAAATTGTAAATGCAACCACAAGAACAACTTAAACCAACCTTTTGGCAAAAGGTAAAAAAAGTATTTAAAAAGAACTGGGGTGGATGGGCAATCATGTTGCCCACCCTTGTGCTGTTCACTTTCTACGTGTGGGCTCCCCTTGTGGAAAACATTTCCTACTCCTTCTACGAAATACACCGTTTTCAAAAGGGAGATTTTATCTGGTTTGAAAACTACCAACGCGTCTTTGCCGACCCAGCATTCAAAAACGCACTCTGGAACACCTTTGTATATGCCTTTTGGTCCCTTATCATCGGTTTTTTACTTCCGCTGTTTTTGGGATTGATTTTGTCCGAAGTCATCCACTTCAAGGCGGGCTTTAGATGCCTTTTGTATCTGCCAAGCATCATCAGTGGTGTTGCAGTAATGCTGATGTGGACGCAAATTTTGGATGGTAGCACGGGTAGTATGCTCAATGGTATCTTGGGCTTGTTTGGCGTCGAGCCACTCACAATACTGTCCAATTCACAATGGGTAATCCCTGTCATTGTCATAGTTATGACGTGGCGAGGTGCAGGCTCAACTGTGCTAGTGTATCTATCGGCATTGCAAACGGTGGACACAACTTTGTACGAAGTTGCTCGCTTGGACAACGCAAATTTGTTCCAACGTATTTGGTACGTAACGTTGCCAAGTATCAAACCTACAATCAAATTGCTACTTATTTTGCAAATTATCAGCGTGTTCCAAGTGTTTTACGAACCAATGATGATGACAGCCGGTGGCCCAGATAACGCATCCATATCGCTGATGTATTTGTGCTACAAGTACACTTTTATCGATCGTGATGCTGGTGCAGGTGCCGCTTGTGGTGTTGTGCTTGCCGTCATCATCGTTGCGCTTTCGCTGTTGTACTTCAGACTTTCCAAAAAGGAGGAAGCTACACAATGAAACTGAAAGAAAAACACGATGGTCTTATCATCGGTGTGGAATACAAACACAAACGATTCAAATGGCTGTATGCCTTGCTTATTTTTGTGCTAGTTTGCGCCTGCTTGTGTGCAGTCATCCCCATTGGTTGGCTGTTTTTGGCAGGGTTCAAAGATGCTGACGAAGTTTTCAAAGCGCCATTTACCTTCTTCCCCGAGGCAATCGACCTTGGCAAGGTTGTCGAAGTGTGGAGCATGGTCGGCTTTGGCAAATACTTTTTGAACACAATCATCGTGATGCTAGGCTCAGTATTTTGCGCGGTGGTGTTCAATGGCTTGCTTGCCTATGCTGTGTCCATTGTCAAACCAGTTGGACACAAAGTGGTGCACGGTCTGATCATGGCAAGCTACATGATCCCTGCTGTTGCAAGCTTGGTGCCATTGTACGCAAATATCACCTCTTTGGGACTCAAAGGCTACGCGCTCTACATTCCACTTTGTTTACTGTATGGTGCCAATGCCTACTACTACATGATGTTCAAAAACTACTTCGACACCATCCCAAAGGCGTTGTTCGAGTCAGCTCGTATCGATGGCGCCAACCCCATACAAATGTTTTTTACCGTTGCATTGCCACTTTCGAAACCAATCGTGGGCGTTGTTAGCATCTTTGCAATGACGGCATCTTGGGCAGATTTTTTGTTGCCATACCTGTTGTTGCAAGACGATAAACTTGCCACAGTAATGGTAAAAATTTACAATCTAAAAATGAACATGTCAAACATGATGAACTTTGGTATCGACAAGTACTTGATGGCATTGACCATCTCCGTATTGCCACAAGTGGTAGCGTTTGCATTGTTCCAAAAACAAATAACCGGCACAAACGCAAAAAGCGGTATCAAAGGTTAATATCAACAACAACTGCCGATTGTAACTTGTGTTTCGCTCGGCAGTATTTTTTACAGGAGAATTTTTATGGGCAAAACTGCACGTAAACATTTTTTGACAGATGGCTGGATTGTCGCAGAAGACGTGTTCCTGCCGGAGTTTAGCAAAGTGGCGGAGTCCGTCTTTAGCTTGGGCAACGAGTATATGGGTGCGCGTGGATGTTTGGATGAGCGCACTTCTGCGCCAAGCCTCGTTGGAAACTACCTCAACGGCATCTACGAGTACGGCATTGACAAGAGTGCCACCCCCTACAAAGGTATTGTTACCCAAACTCACTTTATGGTCAACTCTGCCAACTACTTCGACTTGATGCTAGTTGCGAACAACACCAAATTGGACATGGCAACCACCCCTCACACCAACTACAAACGTTGGCTGGATTTGCAACAAGGCAAGCTTTTCCGCAAGGTGACTTGGCTTGTTGATGGGGTAGAGCTAACTGCACAGTTTTGTCGTTTTTTAGATATGCAGCAGTACAACAGGGCCTATCAACAAGTCGTGTTTACCGCAAACAAGCCCTGCACCTTGCACCTATCGGCAAACGTCCGCTTTGACGAAACACACTTTGGTCAACCATCTCGTTGGCAAGTACAACAAGTTTTTGATAACGGCCTGCAATGCCAAACGCAATCCACAAACCAAACGGTTGCTTGCTTGATGCATTGCGATGTCGACGGCAAACAACCAAGCTCGCAAACTAACAGTGGCAGTGTTGTTAGCAACCATTTCCAAATCCAACTTGAGCCAAACATCCCCCAAATTTTCACTCGTTTGGTGGCAGTTTGCTCTAGTAAACGTGGCGAAAGTGTCGTTTCTGATACCTTCGATCAACTGCAACAAGCTTGCGCCGAGGGCTACAACAACGCATTTGATCGCAACACAAACTATTGGCAACAATTTTGGCAAAAGTCTGACATTCAAATTGATGGCGACGAGCAAAACCAACAAGGCATCCGTTTTTGCATTTTCCAACTGCAACAAACCTATCATGGTGCAAACGAAAGTAACAACATTGGTGCCAAAGGTCTTACGGGCGAGGCGTATTCTGGTCACGCATTTTGGGATACGGAAACCTACTGTCTGCCATACTACCTGTTCAACAACGTGGATGCGGCACGCAACCTGTTGGAGTACCGCTACAACACCTTAAATAACGCACGCAAACGAGCCAAAGAGTTGGATTGTGATGGCGCTTGCTACCCAATTGCAACACTAAACGGTGACGAAGCTTGCTCTTTGTGGCAACACGCAAGTTTGCAAATGCAACCATCCACAGCTGTGGCTTATGGCATCTATCACTACTACAATGTAAGTGGCGACAAGACGTTTTTATACGGTCACGGTGCGGAAATGCTGGTGGAAATCTGCCGTTACCTTGTCACAAGGGGCCAATGGGATGGCAACAACACTTACTTTGGCTACTACTGTGTTATGGGCCCAGACGAGTTCCAAATGATGGTTAACCACAACACCTACACCAACTACATGGCGCAAAAAACGTTGCGTTTTACATTGCAAGTGCTAAACCAAATGCCTCAAGCAGACCTCAAAGCCCTGCAAAACAGACTCAACCTCACTACAAAGGAAACATCATATTGGCAACTTTGCGCTGACAAAATGAAAATCTTGTACAACCCACAAACGCTGTTATACGAGCAACATGATGGATTTTTCAATTTGCCACACATCGACGTGGACGCAATTGACGACAAAGACTTCCCTCTGTATTCCCATTGGAGCTACGACCGCATCTATCGCAACGACATGATCAAACAACCGGATGTGTTGATGTTCCAGCTGCTGTACAATAGCGATTTTTCCGTTGAGTGCAAACGTGCAAACTACCTTTTCTACGAGCCACGTTGCATCCACGAGTCCTCTCTTTCCCCATCCGTCCACTCTATTTTGGCGACGGAAATTGGCCGTCACGACGAGGCATACGACTTTTTTGCCTTTGCAACACGCATGGACTTGGACGACTACAACCGCAATACCCACGAAGGCTTGCATACAACAAGTATCTCTGCCGCTTGGCTCAATATTGTGTACGGTTTTGCAGGTTTGCGTAGCGACAAAACCCTTTCCGTTGCGCCAATTTGTCCCAAAGAGTGGAACAGTTACACCTTCCGATTGACAATCCAAGGAAGTTTACTCACATTCCACGTGGACAAAAATGGCGTCAAAATCACCAACAACGACAATCAAGTGCAACTTGTGGTGTATGGCAAGCAATACACACTCACAGGCACAACAAGGATAACCAAATGCTAATTTCCTCATCAGTCTACAATGCCGATCGCTTGGCGCTTGGCGACAAATTGATATTGGGCAACGGCTCCTACGGATACCGAGGCACGCTAGAAGAGCACACAAAAAAACATTGTGTCGCTTTGAATGCAGGTGGCTTGTACGACCAATTTGGTAGCAATTGGCGCGAGCCCGTCAACATGCCCAACCCACTTTTTGCGCGCGTCAAGATTGATGGTGTTTTGCTTTGCGACAAGTTTGTAACTAGCCACACCGAACAACTCAACTTGGATAACGGCGTGTTTACTCGAACAACCGTGTACCTTGTTGATGGCATTGCAGTAACGCTGTCAACTAGCAGATTTTTTGTGCAAATGCGCAACGATTTGTTGGTATCTAGCTTTCAAATCCAATGTGACAAAACTTGCCAAATTTGTGTGAGTAGTGGTATCGACTACGACGTGTGGAACATCAGCGGGCCTCACTTCTACCCAACGCAATTTGACACAAACCCACTCAAAGTTTCTGCCATCACCAACGAAGGAAAAGATATTTTTGTTGAGCTGACAGAAGTGGCAACAGTTACCCCATCAAGGCACACAAATACTGGCAAAAAATTGCTAAACGTGTACAAAACTGAGGGGACGTCCTTTAAAATGGAGCGTTTTTGCCGTTTGCACAGTAGCCTTGTGCCATGCCAACCTTTGCCCGCTTTGGACTACCAACAACTTGCCACTCAAAACGACAAATGGTGGACAAATAAATGGAAACACAGCATGGTGCAAATTGTCGACAAAGATAAATTGCAACTTGCCGTACAGTACAGTATTTACCAACTGATTATCTATGCCCCCAAGGTGGAAAACGTCAGCATTTCCGCAAGGGGTTTGTCTGGTCAAACTTACAAAGGCGCCGTCTTTTGGGATACGGAAATGTTTTTGATTCCGTTTTACCTCAAAACGGACGTGCAAACAGCCAAACGTTTGATCAGGTATCGCATTTCTACATTGAGTGGTGCCAAGCAAAAGGCGCAAAGCTACGGCTTTGATGGTGCATTTTTCGCTTGGGAAAGTCAAGATGGTGGCTTTGATGCTTGTAGTGACTTTAACGTTATTGACGTGTTTACAGGCAGACCTGTCCGCACCTACTTCAAAGACAAGCAAATACACATCTCTGCCGACATTGCCGTTTGTCTGTTCAACGTGTACAAGCAAACCAGAGATATTTCGTTGTTGGAAGGTGGCGGTGCCGAGCTACTTGTGGAGTGCGCCAAATTTTACTACAGTCGCAGTTACTACAACCACATCAAAAAACGCTTTGAGTTATTGGATGTTATGGGTCCAGACGAGTACCACGAGCGCACCAATAACAATGCTTACACCAACTACATGGCTCACGAAACGGCCTTGGTGTGTCTCAAAGCTTTCAACATTCTCAAAAAACGCAACCCTATATTGTACAATCAACTCAAACAAAAGTACCAAACGGATTTGCAAAATATTTCCTCTTTCAAAAACAAACTGTACTTACCGGAACCCAACAGCGATGGTGTAATCGAGCAGTTTGACGGCTACTTTAGCTTGGAAGATGTCACAGTTCCAACAGTCCGCTCTCGCCTAGTTCACCCAAAGGAGTATTGGGGAGGCAACAATGGCGTTGCAACACCAACAAGAGTCATCAAACAAGCGGATGTTGTCGCTTTGATGTGCGTTTTGCCCCACAGGTTTACCAAACAAGTCAAAGAGGCAAACTACCTGTTTTACCTACCCTACACCGAGCATGGATCTAGCCTGTCTGCATCAATGTACGCACAATGTGCTTGCATGGTGGGACTGCAAGATGATGCCTACGAGTTGTTCAAAACAACCGCCACTTGCGACTTGGTCGGTGGTGGCAAAAAGTACGCAGGCAAACTGTACATTGGTGGCACCCATCCAGCAGCTTGCGGTGGCACTTGGCAAACCATTGTCAATGGCTTTTTTGCCGATGGTATCAACTCGCTACCAAAACAGGTACAAAGTGTTACCTATCACACACAAAAACGCAAGAGAGGTCTAACACGACAATGATAAAAGGCGTAATTTTCGATTTGGACGGTGTAATTGTCCACACCGATCATCTTCACTACTTGGCTTGGAAAAGTCTAGCCGATACACTTGGAATCTACTTTGACGAGCAAATCAACAATCGTTGCAGAGGTGTTTCTCGTATGGACAGTTTGGAAATTGTTCTTGGCGAGCACTATAGCGACTACACCCCACAACAAAAACTTGCCTTTGCCGAGCAAAAAAACAACCTGTATCGCAACTACCTCAACCAGCTTGACCCAAGCTCGGCAACTGCTGATGTTTTGGAAACAATCCACTCACTCAATGCGCGCGGTGTTAAAATTGCCATTGGCTCCTCTAGCAAGAACACAAGGCTAATTTTGCAACGCATGGGTATAGTAGAGCAGTTTGATGCAATCATCGACGGCAATGACATATCCCACAGCAAACCCCATCCGGAGGTATTTTTGAAGGCCTCAGCTGCACTTGGCCTGTTGCCTAGCGAGTGTCTAGTGGTCGAAGATGCTTTTTCTGGTATCGAGTCGGCACTAGCAGGTGGTTTTACAGCCGTTGCCATTGGCGAGGCAACAAAACACCCCAACAAGCACAAGGCAATTGGCAAACTCACAGATATTTTGGCCCTGCTGGACTAAGGTTTTTGCCTGCTACGCAAAGGGCGTTTGATAGTGCAAAACTTTGCGCAGTAATTTGATTTAACCTAACTAGCAAGTCACAATTGCCACCAAATTGGCAATTTGTAATCAACAAACAATCGAGTGTGTTTGAACAAAACCACCTTTTGGTGGCCAAAACAACCACTCCAAAGGAGAAAAACTATGGCAACTGTATCACTCAAAAATGTTTACAAGGTGTATGGAAATGTCGACGCAAAAAAGGGCGCAGTAGCAAAGCCAGCTGTTTCCAACTTTTGTATGGAAATTCAAGACAAGGAGTTTATTGTGTTTGTGGGACCATCGGGCTGTGGCAAATCCACAACACTCCGCATGATTGCCGGTCTAGAGGAAATCACCAACGGCCAAATCTACATTGACGACAAGCTTGTCAACGATGTGGAGCCAAAGGACCGCGATATTGCCATGGTTTTCCAAAACTATGCTTTGTACCCACACATGACCGTGTACGAAAACATGGCTTTTGGCCTCAAATTGCGCCGTGTAGAGGACGTCAAACGTGACAAAAACGGTCAACCAATTTTGGACAAAAACGGCAACCAAATCCCCATCAAACGTAAGTACACCAAACAGGAAATCTACGACAAGGTTATGGAAGCCGCTCGCATTTTGGCCCTGGAGGAGTACCTCGACCGCAAGCCAAAGGAACTTTCCGGCGGACAACGCCAACGTGTAGCATTGGGTCGCACAATCGTGCGTCATCCAAAGGTATTTTTGTTGGACGAGCCACTTAGTAACTTGGATGCAAAACTGCGTGCAACAATGCGTAGCGAAATCATTAAACTGCACGACAAGCTTGGCGCAACGTTTATCTACGTAACCCACGACCAGGTGGAGGCTATGACAATGGGCACACGTATTGTTGTAATGAAGGATGGCTTTGTTCAACAAATTGGCGCCCCACAACAGTTGTATGACAACCCTGCAAACGTGTTTGTGGCAGGATTCATTGGCACCCCACAAATGAACTTTTTCGATGCCCACATTGATATCGAAGGTAACATCACCTTTGCCAACGGCCAAAAGATGTTTATCCCCAAAGAAATTTTGGACAAGTTTGATATGGAACAAATTGGTGAGGGCAAAGATATTGTCTTCGGTATTCGTCCAGGCGACTTGACTCTTACCACTAGCCCCACCAAGGGCGCAAGCGTCTCTGCAAGGGTGACCATTGTAGAAGCGCTCGGCAACGAAACAATCGTCTATGCCGACCTCGACAAACAATCGGAGTTTTCATTGGAAAAATCCGCCACAACTATCACCGCTAGCATCAAAGGTCGAGACATCCCCTCTCGTCACGAGGAAATTTTCTTTGATATTGACATTGATGCAATCCATCTCTTCGACAAGCAAACAGAACTCAGCCTCAAGAGATAGCCTTCGTCTGAAACTGTCAAGAGTAAACGCCAAAAAAGTTTAGAAAAACTTTTATATGGCATAATTTTAGCTAAATGGGAATAGGTAGGTTCGATTGAACCTACCTATTCTTTTACAAAAAGTATACTCCGTATTAAAAACAAAACGAACTCCGATTTCTCAAAGTTCGTTTTATTTGGCGGAAGTGGAGGGATTCGAACCCCCGGGGGCTTTCACCCAAACGGTTTTCAAGACCGCCTCGTTGTGACCGCTTCGATACACTTCCATATAAAATATTCAATTTTTAGCTAATTTTTGGTGGTATCAAGCTTATTCTCAACAACCGCGGTCGGCGTTCGCTTCGCTCGGCTGAGGAGCCGCTTCGATACACTTCCATATAAAATATTCAATTTTTAGCTAATTTTTGGTGGTATCAAGCTTATTCTCAACAACCGCGGTCGGCGTTCGCTTCGCTCGGCTGAGGAGCCGCTTCGATACACTTCCATATAAAATATTCAATTTTTAGCTAATTTTTGGTGGTATCAAGCTTATTCTCAACAACCGCGGTCGGCGTTCGCTTCGCATACCTCGTGGAGCCGCTTCGAGCCTTTCCATATTTATGTAGCTTAATTATTATACCAACATTGATGTCAAGTGTCAAACTGTTTTGGCAAAGTTTTCGTATAATATTTGTTTGTGTTGGATGCAACATCATACAAAAGTGATGCAATGTTAATTGTTACTTCATTTTACCTTTTCAATTATCCTGTTTGTTTCCCATTTTTGGTAAACAAAAGCAAAACAAAACGAAACTATCGGCAAAAACCGCCCCAAATCATTGAACAAACCCACCTTTTGTGCTAAAATAGTGCCATCAAACAAACACAAGGCAGGTGCGTTATGCTAAAACTCAACGCTGTTTACAAGGACTACCTTTGGGGTGGCGAAAAACTCAAAACTCTTTTTGGCAAGCAACAAGATGGCATTCTTGCGGAAAGCTGGGAGGTCTCCATCCACCCAGACGGCCTTTCCACACTCAACAACGGCCAAACCTTTGCCGACTATCTCACTGCACACCCAACAGCGGTGGACAAGCTCGGCTCGCCATTTGGTATTCTCATCAAGTATATCGACGCAAAAACCAACCTTTCCGTGCAAGTGCACCCCAGTGACGCTTACGCTCGCGCTGTGGAAGGCGACAACGGCAAGACGGAAACCTGGTACATCGTCGATGCTGACGAAGGCGCAGGCATCTACTGCGGTTTCAATCAAGACGTAGACAAGGCGGACTTTTTGCGCTCACTCGAAGACGGCACGGTGGAAAAGTATCTTAACTTCGTTCCGGTGCAAAAGGGCGATTGTTTCCTTATTTTGCCTGGTACAGTGCACGCCATTTGCGGTGGTTGTGTCATTTGCGAAGTGCAACAAAGTAGCAATGTGACCTACCGCGTGTACGACTACAACCGTGTTGGTGCAGACGGCAAAAAACGCCCCCTGCACGTGCAAAAAGCTATGGACGTCATCAATTTTGCCAAGTGTGATGGTGCAAAAGTGCAAACAGATGCTTTGGCTTTGACGCAATGTGATGTTGCAACAACTTTGGACGGCAACAACGTTATCAAACAACTTGCCAAGTGCGAGTATTTTGATTGCAAGGAACTCACAATTTGCGGTAGTGTACAAGTGGGAAGTCAAACATCATTTGCAACCATCAACATTGTGGATGGCCTTGGCTCAATCAACGGTCAAAGTTTTTCCGCTGGCGATACCTGCTTCCTTGATTGTGGCGAAAGTGCAACAATCACTGGCAATGCCAAAGTGGTGCTAACAACAAAATAACAAACACAAACAGACTTGATGCAAATTTTGCAACAGGTCTGTTTTTTTATGCAATAAAAAAACCTCGTTCGTTTGAACGAGGTTTTTGGTGCTGGTGGTGGGACTTGAACAATGTTAAGCACAATGCGAAACACCTATTTTAAGCCCAAAAATGGCCCTAAATTGACAAATTTTATAAAAATACAACAAAGCTGACCCCTATTTTGACCCATATAATTCGCATCAATTTTTACAAATCAAACCACACTTCGGTGTGGTTTTTTTATTTCTTGCCCCATTCCCTGCGCCGTCGAGATTCCTATTCGTTCCTTCGGCTTTTTTTGCTTTATCGGGTCCATTTTATCACATCTCACACACAACACAAGCGTCACAATAAATTGTGCCCGCTCGGATTCAGTTGATTCAGCGGCAAGCACTTGTGTTGTGTGTGAGATATGCCCGACCATTTCGCTCCGCGAAAGGAGCAAAAAAAACCTCAGGAGACGAATATGAAAAACAAAAAGACGACGCAGAAAATGGAACAAGAAATATTTAATAATTTTTATCTTCGCGAATTTGAATCATTCGACGGTGAAAGTTTCAAAACTTTCAATATCTACGATTTGAATCAAAATTCGAATCGCATCACCGTTGCGATATCTTCTCAAGGAAGAATCACCGTTGATTCCTTCGATCTTCAAGAAGACGAAGACGGTCACTTCTTCGAGTTTGGTTACTACCAAACCGAAAAGATTTATCTTTGCGATTTCGAATAACCGCTTTCGCTTTTGAAATTTTCTGGCGCGAACTATGTTGAAAAAATATATAAATTAAAAACCTAAAGGGGGAAATAATATGTCAAAAGTAACTGAATTAACAATGGAACAAAACAATGTTAAAAAAGCAATTTGGGTCGGCGACCAAGTGGAATTTAGTGGCGAATTAGACGAACAATTAGATAACATGTCAAGCCATCGAGACGATTACTTCTGGGGCTGGAGATACAAAATCAACAGCAATGAAATAATTGAAATAATCAAATATCTAAAAAACAATATCGACAAAGCAAGTAGATACGCAGAAAATGATTGGTATCGTGCAATTTGGGCCTTTGAAAAAGCAAAAGAAATCAAAACAAAGATACCCAAGTATATTGGAACATTTACCCAATAAGCAAAAACGAAATCAAATTAGGTATATGGAAAGAGACTCCATTTGACTCTCTTTCCAAATTTTATTTTAAGGAGAAAAAACAATGAAACTAAATCTACAAGCAAACGACAATATGCAAAAGGTAATATTGGACTACTTAGAACAAAATGTAAGCGAACAACTGGCAAACAAAATCAACAATGGTATTGAAATTGACAAAAACGGTCTCAAGCTTATTAACAAAAAAACGCTGAAAGGTTTTTGGAACTACGCAACAAAAGAAGCTCAAAAGATGGCTGAAAAAGGTGCGACAAGTGCTGTTGTACAAGACGATATAGTCTTTGGCTGGGCTATTCACTATTTTGAAGAAGATAGTATCGAAGAAGAACTATACAACATTGATGGCAGTAAATTTGAATTACCTAAACCACAAAGAACAAAATCAACTATAAATACGACACCAGTAATACCAAAAGAAAAGCCGAAAACTAAACAAGAGCAAGCTGGTCAAATGTCACTATTTGATCTGTTTGACAACCCACCTCAACAAGAAGAACCTAAACAAGAAATAGTACAAGAAGAAAAGAAAAAACCAATTGAGCAACCAAAACAAAAAGGTGGCTTAGTATATCAAAAATACATGGAAATTCAAAACAAATATCCTAATGCTATTGTGGCATATAGAATTGGTGACTTCTATGAAATTTTTGGAGAAAATGCAAAAATTGTTGCAAAAAAAATAGACCTAACACTAACAGGTAGAGAATGTGGCTTACCAGAACGTCAACCTATGGTTGGTTTTCCATATCATGCTGCAGAATCATATATAAACAAAATAACTGACTTTGCAACAGTTGTCGTATTTGAATACAATCAGGAAATACTACACGAACAAAAGAAACCCAGAATAGACAAAGTTGTAACTGCTAAACAAGAGGTTGTTCAAAATAACGCGCCCAAAACATTACTTGAACAGTACAAAGACCTTGCAGATTCTTATCCAGATTTCATTATTGCAATACAAATAAAAAACTGGTATGAAATTTACGGTGATAATGCCAAAAAACTTGCAAAAGAATTTGGATTCCTACTACAAATAAAAGATGGCATCAATTGCATAAGAGGCCATAAAACAATCAAAAACCACTGGATCAATTGTATTACACAAACACACAACATTGCCTTTGGCAGCGAAACAAACAATATGGAATTTTACACAATTAAACAATAAGGAGAAATTACTATGTTTTTGAAATACGTTAAACCTATATCACAAAAAATGCTAAAACAAATCAAAAAAGCTGACGATGAACGTTATAGAGAATGGAATCGCACTAGATATTATTCATACCTAACTATAATCAAAAAAGAAATTTGCAAAATTACAGTAGCTGTCAAAAATTACAAAAACCAATGGCTTTGTAAACAGGTTGCTGTTCACTATGTACCAAGTAATATTTGTTACACAAAAGATATGGACTTTACGTACATAGCTGGATACACAACAGACTGGAGCATTGAAGATAAAGATAACAAATGGTGGGCGATTGAGGATAAATATTTCAACCCTTATGCTCCTACAGTCAATCTTGAAATTATTGACAAAATCGAAAAATACAAATATAGCGCATACAATTTGTACGATGGCGATGACATCATCAAATATTTGAGAACATACGAAAAATACCCTGAAACTGAAAAGCTACTAAAAGTAGGCCTTAACCAATTGGTTGATTACACGTCAATACTACAACTTGTGAGAAAAGACAGGAAATTTATCAAATGGTTAGTTAAAAACAAAACTACAATTCAAAAAATTTGGAAATGTGATATTCCTGTGATTATTAAAGCTTACAAAACTAACCAAGACATTGAAAAGGTACAAGAATTAAGAAACTTTGAAAAACATCTAAAAGGTTTGAGTAACGCAAAAGACATAAAAGCAATCTGGAAAGAAAAACTCAACAATTTGCAAGAATATCTTACAACACAAGACACAAGCTTGTACAATTACAATGATTACATCAAAGCTTGTACATACATTGGCTTAGACATGACACAAAGCAAGAACTACAAACCAAAAGACTTTAGAACTTGGCACGACATTCGTACAAAAGAATATGCAACCAAAATTGCTGAAGAAGATAGAAAGAAAAAAGCAAAAATGTACGAAGATTTCAAATTGGTTGCCAGCAAATACCTGCAACTAAGTTACGATAAATGCAAAGACTATATTTGTATCATCGCACAATCTCCTAAAGACCTAATCTACGAAGGAGAAATGCTACATCATTGTGTTGGCAGAATGGGCTATGACCAAAAATTCATCAAAGAAGAATCACTTATATTCTTTGTAAGAAAAAAGAACGAACCAAACACTCCCTACGTCACTATTGAATTTGGCCTAAAAAGTAAAAGTATCAAACAATGCTATGCAAAACACAACTCCCGTCCAAACGAAAGCATTCTTAAATATATCAATGAAAAATGGCTACCTTATGCCAAAAAGCAACTGAACAAGATATCAGCATAATAAAGGAGACCACAAAATGAAAATAGATTTAGAATATGAAATCATGGATATTTTACAACGTGAACTAAAATTCGCTGTAGAGGATTTTAACGAAACGTTAAAATGGGAACCACCTACTGAAGAAGGAAAAAAACGTAGAGAAAAAGACTTAATCGTTGCAGATAGAAAAATACTACTTTTAGAAGCGTTAATAAGTGAATTTCACTACGTATGCGAAAGAATAAAACTTGAAGAAAATAAAAACGCCGACTAGGCAAGGTCGTCGCGCTATCCCGCTGACAGACACTTGCCCAATCGTCGTTGTGTTTACAAACTTATTTTATTTCTTGGTATCAGAAACTGAGAACACTTTATCCATATCACCGATAAAGTAGCTGTTCATAAGTCTCAACTCATCTGGTGTAGCCTTGATACCATCGAACTCAAGATAATCTACTATACCAATATTCTTCAACCTCGAAAGTTGACGGAAAAACTCTTTGTAGCAATCTGTACTGTATCTATTTGACAAAGCTTTTTTGTACAACAAGAAATATTTATCACTGGTAAGCTTTTTACCATCTAATTTACCACTATCACTAACAAGAGTATATGTATCAAAACCATACAAATTGTAAATTCTTTCATACCAATTCACAAATTTACCAAAAGTCTTTTTGAAAAGATAAATTGTCAAAGAGTTATCTGCTCTATTAAACCTATACTTTTCGTAAGTCCTATGGTAAATAGGTGCAATGATAGAATACAATATTTCTTCAACAAAGAAAAATGGAAGCGCCAAGTTGTCTTTGCGAATAAAATCTATATTTACAACTTTGTCACAGACTTCACGCAAATCGGCTTCAGTTTTAGACGGACGCTGTTGGTCGAACAAAAAGCTAATAAACGGTTGATACAAAATTGTGGCTGGATGTCGGCCCATTTTTGGAGAATAGTTAAACAAGTCATTCTTTCTATTTGTTTCTTCATCACGCTTTTTTAACTCTTGGTTATCGAGCATATTGCCACGTTCTTTATCGAGCTCGGTAATATTAACAATACCAAACTCAAATGTATCAGCAAAAGGATTGCCTTTTTTAACAATTTTACCCTTGCGGAGCATATCGAAGTCTAAGACATTTGCAAAATAACTGACATCATCTTCAAACTCTGCATCACGACTGAAGAAATCGTAATTCCATAACGGAAGATTGCCTTTGTCAATCATTATGCCATCTTCACGAACACCGTAGTTTCCTAAGATATAACTCTTTGCAAGGTAATACACAAAAAAAGCTTTCGTGTATTCTTCCAAAATCTGTAAGAGATATATATTCTGAAGCTCGTTATTATAGTATAAACCAAAACGCTCAAAGTCATAGCCGTACAATTTTTCATTTGAAGGGGCTTTTTCAAAGCGCTTTCTTTTTTTTATGACGAAATCTTCACAAGACGTTAGATTAAATATTACGTGAAACCAAACAAGCCTGCGAAGAAGATTTTGATACGTTGCCCAAGGAAATTCTGGAAACCAACGTTCGATTTTCAAAATAATGTCTTTAGCATTATGCTTATAAACGGTGGACAAGGACAAAGAAACATCTGTCATTAGCTTAGTTTTACCAACACCCATGTTGCCGGTGAACATTGTACAAACACCTAAACTATTAGCCCAACCTTTATTGCGCATCTCCATGTGGTCCAGTCTGTCAAAAGCAATATTTTGACGAATCCGCAAGAAAATTACGTATGCCACAACAATCCAAACAATGGCTGGCAAGCTCCTAAACATCAAGAACAAGTCAACTATCAACTTATACACCTGTGTATACAAACTAAAAATATCCATTGAAACTGCAAAGTAAAGCAAGTATGCAAAAGCTTCAAGGAAAACAGTAAAAATATTCAATGAAACAAGAAGAATTAACTTCCAAATTACCTTGAAAACATGATTTTTTTCCACAAAAGCAAAGTAACCATTAACAAATGCCTTTACCTTAAAAATAACTTTATCTTCAAACTTTAACCATCGAACAAGAGCCTTGCTCTTGACATCGAAATCGTTATTCTGACCAGAAAATGCCATTTTGCAAAGCAAAAAAACTACCAAGATAAAAGGCACCAAGAACATAAACAAAACACTACTTTGATACATTTTATCTAAAATATAGTTCCACCAACCAATGAAATTTGTTTTGTCAAAGAACAATTTGCCAAAATTAGCAAAAGTCTGCTCGAACTTGTCAAAAGTCTCCGGGAACAATATTTCTACGTCTTGAGCTGGAAGCTGTATGACTGACGGAGTAATAGGATTCTCGATTTCGAAAATTACAACTACAAACTCACAAAAATAGTAAGCAATAGATATTCCAAAATCGACAATCGAAGAAACAAAACGTTGCAAGTTTGTCAAACAAACAAACGCTGCAAAACAAACCAATGCAACTGTAATAGCAATAGAGATACAAAAATATGCAACTTTATGTTTTTTTGTCATACCATTGCCCCCTTAAACGTGAATACTACGTAACTAACGACAAGAATACCAACAATAACAAGCAAAAGCTTGAGAATGCTGGGCCACAACTTTTTTCCCATATCTAACTCCTTGTAAATTATGCCGGACGGAGCAAGCTCCGCCCAGCAAATAAATTAAGATTTCTTAAAAATTGCACGCAAAAGAAAATATACTATAAAGCAAAAAACAGCAATAACTAAAATTCCAAGAACAAAACTAAAAATTATAACAGTAAAATTACTCAAAGAATCTTCAAGCCAACTAAAGTCTATAATTGGAGCTTCATTATTATCTGGAATACCATCACCGGTTTGCTTGTTATCAATTACGCCAAGATTATATGTTATACCAGCAGTTTGGAACTTTAAGCGCAAAATGGTAACCTCTGATACGCTGTACCATTCATGATAAACACCCATACTACTATAATTAGTTTCAACAAAACGCAAAACCCATTGTTTACCACTAAGCTCAGCGATAGCTTCGTCAGTCAAATCTTCATTTTTCATAAAAGTAGAAACGCTTTCAATACGATTCCAAACATAGGTCTTAGAAAACAAACCGGATTGACCAACAGTAACAGTGTCGCTATATGCCAAAGTAACATTTTTTTGCTCAGCAGGCCAAATAATTACACCGTTAACAGGATCTTGATTCTTCTTTTGAATCAAAAACTCAACTTGAGCTTCAAGCAAATAATCAATGTCATAATCAGTTGAAAATGCTACAAAGTGACTATTAACTTTTTCGACTGCATGCAAATAAAAGCCATCAGGATATTGCAAAACACCAACATACTTGTCCGTAATTGTCAAAATTTCAGTTTTAGACATCTCGTATGTAACAACATCTTGAACAGTACTTGCGCACCAAAGCTGAGCAACTGGACAAGAAACCTCGTTAATAGTATTACTATCTTCAGCAGGCAAATCAATAGTTTCATCAAAACTACGATACAATTCTGAGATATCATAATATCTCAACGCATCTTCTTTTACAACAAAATTATGAACAACGTATTTCGCAAACGGGCCATCACTACTTAGCAACTTCAAGTCATACGTTTTATAACTAAGATTTTCGTTAATAGCAGTACTAAAAACAATACCAATAGCTATCAATGGCTTAGAATTACAACTGGGATTGTACACGTAAACAAACAACTCTTGCGCAGTAGTTTCAGCAATCTGAATAATACTTAATGAATAATCGGTGTCGATGCAAGGATAATCGTTAACATCAAACGTTTTATCTGATTGCAAATCAACTAAAACATCAGTAATTAACGTTGATTCAGCAAGCGCCCCCAAAGGGGGCAATACTGCTGCAAACAGCAGTATTGCGATCGCAATAGATATTGTTAAAATTTTAATAGATTTTTTCATCAATATCTTCTCCTTTGTTTCTTAAAAATTGATTTAACCAAACGGATAAACCAAACAACAACAAGCAATATCAACAAGAAACCAATTATCAAAACTCCCATATCGAAAAATTGATTATTAGTTACATTATCAACAGCTTCGCCTACTTCAGTCCGACAGAGACGAATTTCAATGTCGGACTTTACGCGTTTGGGAGTGATTCCTCATCTTCCACTTCGTACAGTGCCGTATTTACAGCTTGTCCAATAACTTCGCTGGATTGGGTTCCCCAATCAACAGTTACTACTGCGTAGATTTTGCCATCGACGATGAACGTTACTGTACATTGACGGATTTCCCAAACTGCATACAATGTTACTGTTCCATCGTTTGTGGATGTAAGGTTAATAACAGGTGCGCCATCTACGTAAGCTACCTTGCCATTCTCAGATGTAGCCCAACCTTTGAAATGGTAACCTTCACGAGTAAGTTCTTTCTTATCAAGTTGAGCATCCTCGTCATCATACGTAAATTCTTGTGTAGATGTTGTGCCTGTACCATCGTTGTTGTTGAATACAACTGTGTACTGGTTAGCTTCCCAAATTGCATACAGTGTAACACTTGCACTTGTGCCTGCAACATTTGTGACAGATTGCTTATCTGAGTAAACCTTTGCGCCGGATGCAGTAGTAGACCAGCCAATAAAGTGGTAACCTGTCTTAGTAAAGCCGTTAGCTGTCAATGCTTCTGCTTTGTCGTAAGTCAATGTTTGTGTAGCTGTAGAACCACCAGTATGACCATTACCATTGAATACTACAGTGTAAGTATTTGCTTGCCAATGTGCATACAATGTATGTGCAGAAGCAGTTTTTACTATTGTATCTTCTGTTACTTGTGTACCACCAGATGTTGCGGTGAACCAACCAAGGAATTTATAGCCAGCACGTGCTGGTATTGGCAATGTGCCATAGGCCGCATCATAAGTGATTTGTGCAGTTGATTCAGTAGGTATATCGCCATAGTTGTGGTTAAATGTTACTGTGTAAGTTCGAGCTGTCCATTGTGCATACAAGGTTTGTGCACTTGTAATTGTTACTGATGTGCCAGATGTCACTTGAGAACCGCCAGTTTCTTCAGTAAACCAACCTGCAAATGTATAACCTGTGCGTGTTGGTGTTGGCAATGTGCCATAGGTAGAAGCATAGGTTACCGTTTTGCTTGTTGTGGATGTTGCGCCACCGTTTGCATCGAAGTTAACTGTATATTCATTTGGAGACCAAATAGCAGCCAATGAAATAGTGCCACCATTTGTAGATACAAGGTTGCTTACACTTTGGCCTACTATGTACGTTGGTTCTTGTGCGTGAGCGTCAGTATCCCAACCTGCAAGAGTGTAACCAGTACGTGTAAAGCCACTTGATGGCAATGTTACAGATTTATCGTAAGTTGCTGTAATGGAGTTTACTGTACCAGAACCACCATTGGAATCAAAAGCAATAGTGTATGTATTTGCAGTCCAAACAGCATACAATGTTTTAGTTGCACCTTCGGATGCAAGACTTGTAACACTTTGTTTGTCTGTATACTTAACTGCACCAGTTGCGCTTTCAGCCCAACCGCTGAATGTATAACCTGTTCTTGTGAATGTATTAGCATTCAAAGCTTCAGCAATGCCAACTTGCATCTGTTGGTTAGCCATTGAACCGCTACCGCCATTAGCATTAAATGCAACGTTGTAGTTTACCTCGGCCCAAATTGCAGACAATGTAATTGAACCACCATTTGTGGATACAAGGTTGCTTACGCTTGCGCCTGCTTGGTATGTAGGTTCTTGTGCGCGAGCATCAGTATCCCAACCAAGGAACTTGTAACCAGTATTTGTGAAACCACAAGCTGGCAAGTTCTTAGCTACGCCATAGGTCATAGACAAACTTGCTGTCGAACCAGTTACATTTGGATAATCTGACTTGTTGCCGTCAAAGTTAATTGTATAAGTGTTTGGTGTCCAAACGGCATGCAACGTAATGTTTGTATCAGTTTGACTCAACGTTACGGATTGGCCGTTTGTGTATGTTGCACTTGTTGAGCCATCAGTCTTGGACCAACCTGCAAATGTGTAACCTGTCTTTGTACCGGAGTATGTAGCAAGTGTCTTGGCAACTCCACCAACGTGAGTTTCGTTAGCCATTGAACCGCTACCACCGTTCAAATCGAAGGATACTGTGTAATCAAGCTTGTCCCAAAGGGCATAGAATGTTACAGTAGCTTGGTCTTCTGTTGAGAGATTAGATACCTCGTCTCCTGGTTGATATACGTCTTGACTATCCTCGTATTGCCAACCAATGAACTCGTAACCTTTAGCTGTGTAACCGCATTCTGGGAAGACAAAATCTTCATCATAGAGTACAGGATATTCGTCCATTGAACCAGTTACAGAGCCGTAGTCGTCTGCGTAAGCAGAGTTACTATTGAACTCAATGTAGTACTCAATAGGGCTAAAACCTGCATACAATGTAACGCTACCAGTGATGTAGTCCAATTCGTACAATTCAGTACAATCTTCGTCGGTGTACCAACCAGTAAAGATGTAACCAGTTTTAGTTGGGGCTACTGGCAAGGGTTGTTTGGTTGTTACATACTTTGTAATAGTACCGACTTTACCGATGTATTCCCAATAGGTAGATTCGCCATGGTCACGTACTTCACAAACTCCGATATAAACATCAACTGCTGTATTATTTGGAAGTGTGGCAAGGTCAGATAGATAGATTTGGTCTTCAGAATAAGACATATCATCAGAAAATTGAACTCCGCCTACATTTGTAAGAGAATAAGCATCTTGGTCAAATGTACTTGTTGTTGGTCCAGTAGTACCCTCAAACCACAAGTAAACCGAAATAAAATCGCAACCGTCAAAATAAGTGTACGCAAACACATCAAAATATGGATCGTCAATGTCTGATGTATTCAAAGTAAAGCCAATCTCTTGAGCATTGTGGTATTGGTCAGCGTAGGAGTGATTGCCGTAGTTATCCGTAAACACATACGTAACCTCGGACGTTGTTGTTGCAGCAGATGCCGTTGGTGTTTGCAATGCAAATGCGCTAAACACACAAACTGCAATCAAAAGTGATAGAACAATCAGCAAGACCGTTCGTGATTTATTAAATGTTTTCATTAAAATTCCCCCCTATAATTTTGAGAAGAAAAGCCCATTGCTCCACAATGGGCTTTTGCAGTTTATTTGTTATTTATTGTAGGAAATCTCAAGTTGTTGAGCATAACCAACAATTTCAAAAATACCAACTTCAGCATCCATTGTAGGCTCGATTACTACTTTGCAAACTTCAGCAGTTTCTGGAATCAAGGAAGCAACCAAATCAGCTTCAAGAACATCTGTCTTAGAAATGAAAACTTCTTTACCATCTTCATCCACGGAGTAGAAGAATACGCTGTACTTGATTTCTGCATCTTCTGCAATTACGATTTCGAGTCCATCAACGGAAACGGAATTTTTCATACGAATACAGCCGGTATTATTGATTTCTTTACCGTCCGTACCAAGTCCACCAATTTCAAATGCAAGTGGACTGACTGCTTGGGTAGTTTCATTATCGGCAAGCTTTACAGCCATAACAACCATACCTACCAAAAGGACACCAATAAGGATAAATGCGATAATCCATTTAGCGTTATCGCGACGCTCATGCATATAGAATGACATCTTTCATACCCCCTTGATTATTCTTCATCAACGTATGTACGTTTAACTTTGACGCCACGAATTTCTGCGGGACGTTTTTGTTGAGAAATTTGACGTGCTTCTTTCGGATTTGCACCTCTAAATCTTGCAGCGCCATACTTGAACGCTTCTGCATCGTGTTCTGCAGCTTTAAGATAACCGCTACGATATGCAGCTTGAGTAGGACTCAAACCACCTTTTTTCAAATCAGCAACAAACTTATCATTGTAATGCTGACGTTTTGCCTTCCATTCTCTTTTCTTTCTTGGCATATTGTTATTTTCTCCTATATTTTTATTTTGTTTTTTGCCCGATATCTCAGATAGCCCAATGCTCGTAATGCCGTTAGCCCAGCGAAAAATAAATATTCAGTTGTAATGTATATCTAACAAGTGCCAAAAGAATTTGAACATTGTGTTTCATGCGATATCTACACGTTGGTGGCCACCTTAACTGCAGTACGATAAATTAAATCGAAAAAGTAAAGTGACACTTTTTAGATAATCTAATTATTTTTTTGCTTTAGGAAAATATAAATCATAAATTTCTTTCTTCTGCCAATCTGTGAGAATACGGCCTTCACGATGTTGACGCAAAGCTACTTCTTCATGATAACGAGCTTTCTTATATGCATCGGAATTACTATCATAAATATAACCCTTAGGCCGCATGGACTCAAATTTTGCAGCAAGACGAAAATGATTCATATTACTCGCATACAAAGACTTATAATAGTCAATTACTTTCATAAAACTCCTAAAAATAATTATTCTGTTTCATCAAGATGTATCGGCCAAGAATTGATATACGTTTCTCTTTCTTTGTCCGTCTTAAACTTAACAAAACGCTTTCCGGAAGGGTACAGGAACTCCGTTCTATTGCGATATTCCACAATTTCTGTACCAACTGGCAACCTTGTGCCACGACGTTTGTTCTCCGGAGTGACAATACGTCGCTTCAAAATAGTATTCATAACTACATTTCAATTAAGACTTTGCTTTTTGTCGTAAGTAACAACGTAAAACTCTTTATCAAAACTACGATGACAACGTTTGTCCATAAATACTAAATAACCTTTTTCAATTAAAACTTTTGCTTTAGCAAAAGCAGCGTCAATGGACGTAAAAAACAATTCTACAAACATCATTACTTCTTAAATTTATACCAAATATATTGATTTTGATATACAACAGTTCCACTTAAATCTGCAATGAACCTATCATTGAGTTTGTTTTTATCTCGACCGCTGGAAATAGAAGTCGGAGTATATAACTTAATTGCACCAGACTTGTCTCTAAATGCAATATCATTTTTAGATTTCGGCTCATTAGGTTTTTTTCTTCTAAACGGAACAACAATTTGCCTTTCTTCATCATAAACAAACTTCATATCTGAAGAAGCATTACCATAAAATTCTTGAGAATATTTGACTGTAGATACAGGTTTAGAAGAATAAACGTATTTCTTACCAAATTTATCGCGGACAACTATATCACTACTATCAAGCTTAACATTGTTTTTTCGACGTTTGAGGACTACAGTTTTATCTTTGGATTGAAACTCAACAGGATTATAGTAAATACCTTTGTATTGATCGCTCTTGCCAGCAATAGGGCTAAAATATTTAGATGGATTACTAATAGGAACATAAATTTCTTTTCGCTTACCATCAACATATTTATAACGACCACTACCTAAAAACAAGATATTTTTCTCAGTATCAAGAAAGCCATGACCTGTTTTCTCTCTTTTGCCGTACTTACTATAGGTTGTCTTTTTGTAAACTAAATGTTTAGTTTTGGACTCAGCCATTCAAAATCATCACCTACTTATTGTTTATTAAAAAGGAATTTCGCCTTGCTCTGTATCATCAAATGGTGTTTCGACCTGTGGGCATATCTTCCCAAAAACGTCAGATACAGATATCAGCTTCTTTGCCTTCTTTTCAATTTGAGCAACTTCATTTTGATAAACAACTGCCGGGCCCACCGGCTTACCATTGTTATCAAGTTCAGAATAGACATGTATTTCATTACGTGTAATACGAACATAACTTGATATACGTCGATACAACTGTTGTAACGAGTCAAACTTGTTGTTCTTATACTCCGGATACCACTCGCTGAGTGGAATTACTGATGTAATAACTATCAAGTCACAACACAATGTAACGTTAAAATATCGACTTTTTACTGTAGAACTTGTATTGTTATCCAAAATTTTGAGAAGTTCTTCCAAACGTGCAAAGTTTTGGTCGCGTAAGTCATCAAGAATAACTCCTCTTTGGCCAGCATAGCCATCGAAAATATCATTGCTTGCACCAGATACAAAGTAATCACGACCTGCAGCTGCACAAAACTTCTGCGCATAATAAGTCTTTCCAGCACCGGGCGCACCCTCGATAAATATTACTTGCATATCACGTTTAGACGTCAAAGATAAAAATTTGCAATGTTGTCTCCACAACCTCTCAAGCAATGATGATGAACGTGCTCGCTCTCTACTGTCATTGATTGACTCAACAAACTTGATTTGTTTTGCATAACTATACTCAGCAAAATTTCCAAGAATTTTAGTGGAATCAACTTCCAATTTCCAGTCAAAATTTGCTACAACTTCTTCCGGACTATATTGGTGCTTAAACTTGTCTTTTTCGTCACCATGAATTAGATACAGTAATGCTTTAGTTCTATTCTTAATTCTCTCGATAAAATTGATAGGTACTTGAAACCAATCTGCAACTTTATACATATCTACAGGGTAATCAAAAAAAAGAAGGATATGATAGTGAGGCCGAGTATCGTCTTTGTCATGATTGATATAAGCAAACTGCTTAATTGTGCTATATTTCATACACGTTTGTTGTATATCTACTTTGAGTTTATCAACGTCACAACTAATTTCACAACGACGCCAATTAAGAGCTTTCTTGCCCTTTTCCTTGGTGGTCTCAGACATATTTACCTCCTTTTTCGAAATTTTGTACTACAAATACTACATTCCGCTGTGACAAGCCCCAGCGGAATGCGCGCATAGTATATAAATTAAATAATTAGTATAAATAATTAAAAGTATATAAATAAATCGAAAAACGAAGCTGTACTACAAATACTACGCGAATTTAGATTTTTTTGAAATTACTCCTGTGGTTGTTGTTCAACAACGTCATCAACAAGTTCTACAGCTGCTTCAGCGAGCAATACTTTGCGAACTTGGAAGAAGTTGTCTTTTTCACCAAACTTTACTGGTGCTACAGCAATCTTACGAGTGCCTGTGTCAATAAGAAAATTCCAATTCCAAGCTTGCTTACCATCACTATTGGTGTAGTAGTGCTTTTTCTTATAGAGTGTTACATTTTGATTGTTTTGGATCTTATCCATTTCGATTCTCCTTCGGCTCTTGGCCAGTAAAATAATTTGATATATCTACAACACAGCAAGCTGTGGAGTATTCTTGAAGGTGGGTTTCCCCACCTACAAAAAGGAAGAAAAACTATGAGCAGAGAGCACTTACAAGAAAAGACACTCTCAACGTAGCATATATGGTGTTTAATACATTAAATGAATATATGTTTTTTGATACATACATACTTACTTATAGTTGTATTTATATATTTATATTTATAATCTTGTAATAATCATGGGTGACATTTTTGTCATGGGGGGTATGACATTTTTGTCATGGGGGGTATGACATTTTTGTCATGGGTATGTAAAAAAAATTATTGCTCTGAAATATCGAAGTAACCTTTTTCGATTGCCTTGCGAAGACTTTGAACTTTAGAGAATTCATCTCTACCGTAATTCATATCAAGACGAACAATAATGCTTTCCAACTTATCATTAGTTACCATACGACCATTGAGTTGACAATGTTTGATAAACTCCCACAAAAATGGTTTCAAAGCGGGACTTACACAAAAATCAGTCATTATTTGTTCGTAGGATTGACGCTGTGGATGCAATTTTTGCGACACGTCATGCGATTTCAAACGCAAATATCTAACGTTACTACCTTCGGATGGCTCAAATCTTTCGATAAAACCAAGCTCGATAAGCAGGTTTATCCAACGTGCTATTGTGCGAACGTCAACGTCAAAAAGGTCTGCAAAATATTTGTTACGTGCGTAACAGCCCTTGTCGGTTGATGCCAGAGCAGTAATTTCGCCATACAACAATTTTGCTGCAGGGGGAAGTTGTTTGCAATAACGGACAGACGCCGGAATGATGGCATAGTAATTTGGTTGTTCAATTTTCATAATTATTCCTCGAATAGTAAATAACCAATAACGTTCATTTGCGCAGTATCGAAATCGCAACAATGCAATATTTGATACAAACAAACTTTTTCATAGATATCTTTGCAAAAGAAAACATTTGCTTTAACAACGGTAGATTTGAATTTCATAATAATCACTCACAAGCATCAAAAAAATCGTCATACTCTGATTCTAACTTATCTAAAAGCTCGTCTCTATCAATGTTTGTAAAGAGATTAAACCTATCACTCAAAATAAAGCTAATAGCGGAAAGGTAATTTTTTCTAATTTCTCGATACTGTTTGAGAATCTTTATGTGTTCTTTTGTAAAGTTACAACCAATTTTGTAATCTTCAACAGCTCGTTCTACGATAGCTGCTGACAAAGCTTTTTCACCATCAACATAAAACTTATCCATCATTTCACCTCAATCAATCACAAATTACTCCATCCAACGTATCAAAAAATTGCTCTTTTTTGTAAGCGGGGTGCCAAGCTACAAATTCATTAACAAATCCGATTAAAGAAGAAATAATATTTTTGTACGTATGACCAGAAATACCCAAGATCCTACCAGCTGAAAAAACAACATTACAAATTCGGTTATTCTTCTTGGAAGGATTACTATGAAGATAATACAAAATCAAACACTTGCGTTGTTTAATTCTCATAAAACGGCAAAGACACATTATTGTATTGCGAGAAAACATAGACTCTTTGAATGAACCCATAAAACAAAAAACATGGCAAGGAAAATCATTCTCATAAAAAACAACAAAATTATCTTTAGTTACTTCACTACGTTCGCCAAAATCTTTGAACTTACTGCCATGAACAAGAATTAAACCAGTTTCTAAATCAATTACTTCGTATTCACAAAATTGTTTCATATCTGCTCCGGAAAAATTTTACAAATCAATGTTGTCTACACGTTTTCGTGTTGATACATAAATATTACCACACAATTTTGAATAAGTCAATGTTTTTTTACACAAAATCGTGTATAATATTTTCAAAAAGGAGAAAATATTATGTCAATCGGTGAAAAACTAAAAAAACAAAGAGAAAAAGCAAATAAGACCCAAACTGAACTATCTAAAGAAACTGGAATAACACAACAAAGCATAAGCAGATGGGAAAGTGGAATACACACACCTAACATTGTCGATTGTATGACATTGGCAGATTACTATGAAATTTCAATAGATGAATTGATTGGAAGATCAGATGAAAATGGTTTAATTAAAATAAACACACAATTAACAGAGCTTGAAGAAAATGTTTTAGCGCTATTTAGAAAAATAACACCCAAGGAACAAGCTCGAGTGTACGGTATGATTAAAGCTTACGTTGGATAATATTGAGGGAGAAAACAAATGAAATGCCTAAACAAATTTTCATACAATGAATTCCAAGATTTCATTGATGAATTAGATTTATCATATTGGACAGTTTGGAATACGGGTATAGCCGAAAGACTGGAACGTTGCGAAACAAGTGCAAGATTTCAATATTTACAAAATTTGGCTATCGAAAAAGGTATGCAATCTAATCCAAGAGAAATTTTGTCGTGGTTAGATTCGCTAAAAATCTTGAAAGAAACGTTAAAAGAAATTCCACAAAACATTTTGGACAAATTGACAATCGTACAAGAATACCAAATACCATTTAGTCGCAAAAGAGCGGACTATTTGTTAATATTCCAAAACAAAGTTCTAATACTTGAATTTAGCTTCAAATACGACGACACTGAAACGCAATTTGAAAACAAAACCATACAAATATTGGGCTACAAAGAAAGACTAATTGATCTGTTGCCATCTCATATTGAAATCGGCACATACACATATTTGATTTACCCTGAATTAGAGCCAGATACATACGAAGAAATTCTAAGAACAAACAAATACACACAAATAGAAGATTTGGCCAACAGCGAAAACAACAATTCATTAGCAAGTTACATAACATTGTTTTTCAATAAAGATAGAGAAAGTGCTCTATCGCATTTGTGTTATCTTGATGCTCACGAAACAACCACAATAGGTGAAATTAAAAGTAAAAGAGAAAATGAAATTAGAATTCAAAATAAAATTGATAGTAACACGATAGACGATGCTGATATTCCGGAGTTGATAGAAAAATACAATCAAATATGTGAACAATTCCCTGATTATGTTGTAATAATTCAAGATGAAGATGTTGCAGATTTGTTCTATGCTTTTAATGAAGCTGCAGAAATACTATGCAAAGAAACGTGCTATTTGAGGATAGACGAAACAACTATAGAAAATAAAAAAATATCTTATCGAAAATTTATAAATAGTAAAAAATATCTTGTAGAAAAAATAACGCCAAAATACAATCTTGCTATTGGTACTTGTCTTGAAGATTTAGAAGTTTATGATTAAAAGTATAGTCAAAAACAACTAAATAGGTATTAAATTGTATAATCAGCAGAAAGGAGTATTTATGGACTACGAATTTCTGCTTGATGGAATTAACAAAATCGAAAAAATTCAAGAAGAACAATCAATAGCTATTGCAATGTTGCAAGGTTACATATTTGCAGCTAAAACGCAAAATGACGATGCTGCTGCATCGTCAACTAAAAAGAAATCTCCAACTGTTATTAAAATTGATGTACCGAAAGGGACAGATAATGGGTCAGTAATTGTAACACAAGGAGAAGACTTGAGAAAATATAATGGAAAAACTATACGTAAACGTTCAGACGGTAGATATGAAATTAGATACTATGATGGAAAGAAATACCATAGTATCTATGGAAAAACTCAAAATGAATGTATTACAAAACTAAAAGACATACTCAACGATAAGAAAAAAGATAAAGTTAATTACAAATCAATAACATTGGGCGAGTGGCTTGAACAATGGTTGAAACTTTACAAACAAAATAAAGTTGCTAAAACAACGTTTGACCAAATGCAAAGATATTTGAAAGAAGTCCAACCATTGTATCATTACCCACTGAAGAAAATATCTCCCATAATTTTGCAAGAATTTCTCAACCAAATTGAGAAGCCAAGAAAACGTGAAAAAATTCATCTATTCCTAAAAGATGCTTTCTCTAAAGCTTGCAAAGCAAGAATAATAGAATACAATCCGTTTGAGGCCGTAGAATCGGTCAAGCGCGACAAAAAACAATCTCGAAGTCTTACTCACGAAGAAGAAAAACTCTTTGTGGAAGCTTGTCTGGCCAGCCAGTATGGAAATTTATACTTGGTTTGCTTGTACTCCGGCATGCGCATAGGCGAAGCTCTTGCATTAACACAGGAAGATATTGACTACAAAAACAAAACAATTTCAATAAACAAATCTATAAATGAATTTGACGAAATTGTAGCTCCCAAAACTAAAACGTCCATACGTGTTATTCCGTTGTTCCAAAAGGTCGAGGAAATTGTAAAAAACATTACAACTGAGAAACTATTTTTGTACACAAAAACAACGTATCAAAACAAAATAGCAGCGATAAGAAAAAAACTTAACTTACAAAATGTTAGCACACATACAATGCGCCATACGTTTGCAACTCGATGTGCAGAAGCTGGTATTCCACCCAAAGTTATACAAAAATGGTTAGGCCACTCGACTATTGAAATGACAATGAACGTATACACACACGTAAACAACGATTACGAACAAGAAATGGTAAGTAAAATCAATGATTTTAGTACGAAAATATAGGATTAAAAATAGGTGTATTTTTGACCCATATTTTGACCCATATTTTTGCTAAATTTTTGACAAAATACCAACGAAATGCCAACAAAATGTTATAAAAACACAAAAATAAAGGCCTAAAACGGCTTTTTAAGCCATTTTAGACCTCTTAAAATGAAAATGGTGCTGGTGGTGGGACTTGAACCCACATGTAGTCACCTACATCGGATTTTGAGTCCGACGCGTCTGCCATTCCACCACACCAGCACGATTTAGCTAACATAATATACCACAGTTGTTCAAAAAAATCAACAGTTTTACATCACTTTTTTTCAAGATTGTTTCAAAATCTAAACTTTTTTCCAGGATTGTTCTGAAAACAAAACTTTTTCAATATTGTTACAAAGCCCAAGCTTTCCCCACATCGTAGGGCGGGCCTGTTTCCGCCGATTCAATTGTAGGTTTCTGCCCCGATGTCAACCGCACCGCAAAACACACCGCCTTTGCGCCATCAGCGCCAATTTGACAGCCCTAACACGCCAACTCCACCAAACCCTCACCCAAGCCAACAAAAAAGCTCTCACGCGCTGTGAGAGCTTTTTTGTTTTGATGTAGAGTTTGGATGTTGCATCGCAAAACTATTCCGTTGTTTCCTCTTCAACGACATCCTCATCCCCAGTCACAACCGCTGGTGGTAACGTAGTCTCCACTCCATCGGTTGTGGTGGGTTGGGTTGTGGACATTTCCGTTACAGAGTATTCCAACCCCATACCAACAACGTATCGTTCAATCAAGTATTGCAAGTATTCTTCCGTCATCAAGCCCTTGCCAAGAGATACTCCAATGTATTGCGCTGGGAAGCAACAATATACTTCGTAACTCATATATTCAGCAAAGTCTTCGTATGTCATCAAACCGTACGTTGCAATGTCTTGTTGCATTGCTTGCTCGTCGTATGCCAGCGTTTCGCTGTCGTAATCGAAGAAGTTAAACATACCTTCAATACCACCCGGCATACTCAACAATCCGTCAGCAATCAAGTTAAGATGGTAAACGGTAGTTGGACTGTAGCATCCTGTATATTCTTCCACAACGTATGCTCTAATCAACTTTGTTGTACCAATGCCTTGTGTTGTGCCATCAATCTCTGCTGTTGCAAATTCGTGACCAACAAACTCGCTCATATTGAACTCGTCAATGTAGATGTACTTGTTCAATGTCCTATCAAAGAATCCGTGTTCGTAGATGATTCTGCAAGTGATGCCGTTTTCAAACTCAAGGTAAACAACTCTCCAAACTTGCCATCCGTCGTAGTCGATAAACAATACCTTGCTTGCTTCGTACTGACCGGTTTCGTGGTTGAATACCAACAAGTAGTCGTCGGTTGTCACATCTTCGACCTTCTTTTGACTGCCATCAGCCATTGTGATTAGCGTACCAGCGGCAAGGCATCCACTACTGGTATTTTCTGTCCATTGTGCAGTTATCGTTTGGTTTCCTGCAGGCATTGTAGATGGGATTGTTGCGTCCCAGCCATTAAATGTGTAACCAGTTTTTGTTGGATTTGCTGGTGCAGTTACAGCTGTGCCATAGTCTGCTTTTATTTCGTAGGTGCTAGAGTTGTCCGCGAATGTACCACCATTAGCGTTAAATGTGATGGTGTATTGGTTGATTTTCCACTCTGCCGTTATTATCAAATTTTCTGCAGGCATTGTAGATGGGATTGTTGAGCTCCAAACATTAAATGTATAACCAGTTTTTGTTGGATTTGCTGGTGCAGTTACAGCTGTGCCATAGTCTGCTTTTATTTCGTAGGTGCTAGAGCCGTCCGCGAATGTACCACCATCAGCGTTAAATGTGATGGTGTAGCTGTTGATTGACCAATGTGCGTAGTAAACAGTGGAAATTTCAGGAACTGTACTACCTACTGTAATTTGTTCACTGCCATCTTCAGTATACCATCCTGCAAATGTGTATCCTGTTCGTGTAATAGTTGGCAATGATGAGAATGTTGAGCCACCATTCAATGTTTGAACGATATCTGCATTACCACCCTCGCTGTCTTTGAAGGTAATCTCAACAGGAGCGCTTTGTTCTTCCCAAACTGCTTGTACTGTATGGTTGCCAATAGCTACTGTGTCATTTGCAGTAATGTATGTTTCAGTTCCAGCAATATTCCACGACAGCAAATAACCTTCCTTGGTTAATTGTGGTAGTGCATCACCATATATACTGCCGTATTCTCGGGTTACACTGTTAAGTTGGTTGCCATTTTCATCAATCACAGTAATAGTGTAACTCTGAATAGACCATTGCGCTGTAAAGGTTATGTTGCTAAAAATAGGAATTTTATGTTCAATGTCAGGATCATACTCATTACCGTAATTATCTATCCATCCACTAAAGTTGTAGCCAGTGCGTGTAGGTGTGGTTAGTGTTATGGTTTCTCCGATATTGACGCTGTCGGTTGTGACAGTGCCGCTTCCATCATTAAGCACGTAACTTACTGTGTTGGATGTTCCTACTTGGTACCAAGCACTGTTGTAGGATTTGTATTGTGCTTTTTCAAAGCTTCCGATTCCAGACACTTCTCCAAAAACATCTGTAATAATATCGCCAAATAATGCTTTGGATTTACCGCTACAGTAATATGTATTTCTTCCTAAAAGGTCATCACTATAGCCATATGAACCTGTCATAGTGGTGTAGCTTGCAGACAGGCTGGTTGCTGATGCGAGGTTCAATGTTGCATTGCTACCCACTGTTCGTATTTCGCCACCGATGCTACCATTTACCGTGAGTGTGCCATTTACAACCGCATAGGCGGATTGTTGGTTATCAACACAGTAAAGGTTGAATGACTTGTTTGAGTCGGAAACGGACAACCATCCTTCCATAGTGGCTAAATCAATCAACGCCACATCAATATTTGAGCCGATAGTTACATTTGCGTTCTCCTCAATCACCAGTTTAGATCCAGGGAGTATTGCGTAGTCGGATGAAGTAAGTGACAAGTTCGCACCGTTTTTGATTACGATATCCATGTATCCAATTGGAGCAGAAATAGTAGTGGATGTTTGCAATGTTTGACCACTTACTGTAACAGAAAGCACGTCATCCGTGTATGAACCATAGATTTCAAAGGTGTCACGTTGTCCTTTGACGGAATTTGAACCCTTGATTGTGTAAAGAGCTAAATAGTCTTCGCTGGTTTGAGTCCAAGTTCTTGCGGGTCTTGTACTCTTTACGATGTAGTTTGTTGCTTCATCAGGTGATGCTTCCGCAGGCTTGAACAAGCAGTTTTCTACGCTACTGTTGGCACCTAAAATTGTAGCAAACGTACTTTGGACGGCATTACTTGCCACAACCATAACATAGCCTTGGTAGGTTGTGCCAGCATTGATTTGCAATGTACAAGAAATATTGTGAACAATCCATGCATTTGATGGGAATGCATTTCCCATAATTTTGGATACAGAGTTTCCGCCAGGGTAGTCAAACAATGTCATTGCCTCAACAACAGTAGAACCGCTTTCTGCAGTAATTTTGCCTGTGATTACTGGCGCATTGTCTGCATCAACAATTATGTTATTGTTTTCGTCTCTGGTTAAACTGCTCTTAATGTAGCCGTAGGCATAAACATTCGAACTGGATTTGATAGTTATTGTTCCATCGTTTAGAAGAACACCACGATTGCATGCTTTAGTCCAGTTGTTCGTGTATCCCAATGCCGCAGTCACAGCAAGAACGCTACCATTATTAAATGTTAAACTTATTTCTTGTGGAATTTGTACTGCTGCGTAGACATTGCCACTTGAGGCAGTTGGTGTGGATACGTCTACCCACTTATTGTCCCCCCAACTGAGAGTTGCAGAGTGCGGAACAACAAACTCAATGTAGTTAAGTGTAAATGAACCAGTGCAATTTGGCAAGTTTGTTTCATCTTTCAACAGTGTAAACGCTGTAGTTACGTGCGAATCTTCGGTAGAAGCGTTACCTGCAAATGTTATTTGTACTTTTGCGCTTGAAGTTGCAGTGCTGTTTGCTTGGGCAATGGCATCTTCTACAGTGTACCAATTGTCGCCAATTTTTGCCGTCTTGTATTTGAGATAGCAATATGCATCGCCAACAAACTCAATGTTGTTTGTGCTTGCTACAGTGTAGGTTATTTTGTAGGTGTTACCAACTGTGATATTGCTACTTTCTTCCAATTCTTCGAGAGCACTGTCTGTTGTGTTGGTGCACTTGATTGTTCCAACAAGTTTTGTTCCGCTTGCCACAGATGTGTTTGCAACAACATTAGCAGCAATAGTATCCCAGCTTACGCCAGATGGGTTTGTGCCGTAGTCGCAATTCAAAATTATACTATCAACATAAACTTGCAATTTTGCTATGACAATAGTTATTGTAACGTTATTCGTTTGACCATCCGTCCAACAATGATTGCCATCAAGCTTAAAGGTGATATTCTTATTGTTACTAGCATCAGTCAAGTTGCTAGGCAAAGACATAGTCATTGCCGTACTGTCGTATGTAAAGTCAGCCACTATGGCGTCCTCTTGACTTGCACCAGTGTAGGTATAGGTGTCACCATTGTGTGTTGGTTTAGCAACAGGCTTTCGAGTGATGGTCAAAGTGGCTGTCATTGATTCAGGCACATTGTAATTGCTATCGCTTGTTGCGAAGTTTGCAGTTACAATGCTGCCACTTTCTGAAACGTTTGTTTTGCCGTTGTTTACGTAGCTAACACTTACCCCTGTTGGCAATGTGCCAGTAATTGCAATATTGATTGGTTGACCTGTGTACTCGAATGAGGCATCGACAAAGCTAATACCAGACATATCGTAGTTGGCTTTAGCCACCACAAGTTGTTTTGTTGCGCTGGAAGCGTAGTGGTTAGTGCCGTCGGCAGAAACGGCCTTTACGTAGTAAGTGCCAGCATTGACGATATCTGCAAATGCAATGGCAGTTGTGCAAGCACTGTCGGTGTAGTAAGTAAATGTCACTGTGCCATCAAGTGCCGTTGCGCTAACAACATCCGTTTCGTTGGCAGGTTTGTTGCCGTATGTCCAGCCCTTGGGGTATCCATTGGCAAATGTGATGGCATTTTCCGCCTTGGCAACCACAAAACCGCCTGCGATATCTTGACTTGTGCCAAAGTAGTTGCCGTTAGGGTCGCTTTCGGACGTTGCCACAACGTAGTAAGTGCCAGCATTGCTGATGGCATCAAATGCAATTTCGCCAGAGTAACTTTGTGTGCTGGTGTTGTAAGTGGTGTAGTAAGTGATGGTCACATTGCCACCAAATGCGGTCGTTGCAGCTGCTGCCACCGGAGTTTGGCCGTAGGTCCAGCCAGGAGTAGTCGTCCAAGTGATGCTGTTTGGTGCTCGAGATATTGTAAATGTCTCTGATGCGTTTGTGAGTTTGTAGTTGCCTGCGTCTGTGCCAGCAAGCGTTGCGGAAGCATTGTATTGGCCTACGGTTATGCCTTGACCGTCAACAACGATGGAGCAATCGTCAGTTGCATAAACATCTTTTGAGAAAGCAGTTGGTCCTTGCGCACTGCCACTGTAAGTGAGCAAAGTATTTTCCCAAGTGAGAGTAACAGACTTTTGCGCAATGGAGAATGATGTTGTTGGCTTTGTGTCTGGCAACTTGTAGTTGGAGTTATCCAAACTATCCGCAATGGCGGTGTAGCCTGTGCCAGCGTTAGTTTGTTTGCCTGTTACAGTAACGTTGACAGTATCGCCAGCAATAACGTTTGTTGCTGTTGCAGTTGGTGCTTGTTCTTCACCGTTGTACACCAAATTGTCAATATTGGTCCAAGTGATACCAACTTCCTTTTGTTGGATTTCAAACGCTTGAGTAGGCTTCGTGTCTGGCAACTTGTAGTTGGAGTTATCCAAACTATCCGCAATGGCGGTGTAGCCTGTGCCAGCGTTAGTTTGTTTGCCTGTTACAGTAACGTTGACAGTATCGCCAGCAATAACGTTTGTTGCTGTTGCAGTTGGTGCTTGTTCTTCACCGTTGTACACCAAATTGTCAATATTGGTCCAAGTGATGCCAACTTCCTTCGGTGTGATTTCGTATGTCCAATTTACCTTTGTAACTTCGCCATTTTCGTCAGTAACAGGAGTGCCAGCACCCTCTGCACAGGACAAGAAGTAGTTACCTGCGCCTTCGCCACCGATGTATGCGGAAACAGTGTAGGAGCCAGCATCTTTTTGTGCTGTTGTAAACGTTTTTGTACCATTTGTCCAGCTGTATGCCAATTCCGCACCATAGGTACTGGTGTAGGATGTCACTTCTGGCGATTGTGCCGTACCATTGTACACAGTAGATGTAGGACTATCATCGCTAAATGATGACCAGCTGTTGATGGTAATCTCACGACGCAAAATTGTGTAGTGAACTTTTGGGTTGGAAATTTGGTAGTTGGGGTCAGGACTATATCCGTAAGTGGTGTAGTATTCGCTACCAATGTTTGTTGTATCTTTCAAGCTCTTTGCGATGTTCAACAGCTCGGTGCTGAAGTCTACATCGTAGTCACGGCCGTCCAGCTTTTTGAAGGTGGAGAAAATCTGTATCTCAAAGGAAGCTCCGCCGTATGTAACGTAGAAGCTGTTTGTGCTGTTGTTGATTGTTGTCAAGCCAGATTCAGCAGCTGTTTCTGTGCTGTCGGTAGCAAGTGGCATTGTTCCGCTTGTCAAATTGGTGCGTGGGGCTGCCTTAACTGTGGAGGCCTTTTCGCCGTAGGTAAACGAGTTTTCAGTAAGGTCCGCCATTTCCGTTTGATATGGCGCAATAGCGTAAGTAACTTGCGCAGCGTATGCAGTGCCGTTGTCATCCAAGTTGTTGAGTATGCCCACTGTTTCTTGAGCTGCATTATCAAATGCGACCTTTTCTTCTGCTGTTAGACCGTTGTAGTAGGTTTGCTCTTCGTCTGTGAGAGTACCCTTTACAGCGGTAAAACGACATTGGTAAACGCCTGCATCAGTTGGCGCAGTTTCCGTCCAACCGCCCTCTGTTGCAGAAATAGTAAATGCGCTAAATCCATTTACTTGAACGGTCAGCTCTTGTGTTGAGCTATTGTAGGATGCTTGTTTTATTTTGCTGTTTTCTACGCTTGAGTATGGAACGTAAACACCATTGTCAAGTATGTATGGAACGAAAATGCCATCTTCTTTGACAAAGTGTACAACAACGTTTGTGCCTGTGTTGTTGCCGTTGTTACCATTTTTCCAAGTGAGAAATACGTTTATGGTATCTTCAAAGTAGGCAACGGAGCTAATTTCGCAGTAGTTGTCCGAGTTGCCTTTGTTTTCCGACACATAGGGCAGTGCAACAAGGCGGTACTCGCGCTTGAAGGTGATTTCGCTAAATATTCCGCCAGCTTCGCCAAGGCCCCAACCGGTGTCAATGACGTTGTCGTTCAAAAACAATTCAGCCGGGTAGTTAGCATCTCCCTTTTGCTTGTTGTTTGCTTCGTTTTCCGCATCTTTGAAGGGCGCAAACACAGCAGGAGTGTGACTGTTGCCGTCGTAGGTGTATGTAAATGTATCTTGCGTATTGGCGTTGCCATCTTCGTCAATGCCAATAGGATAGCTTTGTTTTGTGGGTAGCACAGCATTGCCAGTGGGGTCTGTGGTTGTTTCAAAGTAGATGTAATCGTTCAACAAACTGTCCACAGTGGATGGGTCTGTATCGTATTTGATTTCGCCAATAGTAGCTTGGTAGTGGATGTTCCAAGTGGAAAGTCCCACACTTGTGCTAGCCAAAACCACCAAAAGGAGCACGATTACGATATATTTAGTTTTTGACGTCATAACCGTTTACCTCCTTGTTAATTTTGGCAATGGATTATTTTAGGTTTTACCTTGCAACAAGTTTGCCTTGCTTTGTGCAAGTATTAGGGGCGTTTTTACGTTCTGTGTCAGGAGCAACTCATCGTTGGCATATTGCCTAATCGTAGGGGCGAGCTGTGGTCGTCCGCACAGTATAAAAGGGTTGAATTGTTTACAAACCGAGCCCTTGTTGCTGGTGCTATTTTGTTAATATGGCTTGTAGTCTGTGATGCGAACGTCACTCATCAATGTTTTGTTGTTTTCCTGTTCGCTCAATATGATGTTCATCAATGCGCGGTAGTCGGATGCCGTTTGCGGTGTGATGGTGTACTTGACGTTCAACGTCATTTGACTGTTGCTACTCAACGGACCAAAGTCAGCGTTGTTTGCTGGGCAGTGTAACTCCAATACAAACACGTACGAACTGCTTGTGGCGGTTTCCGTGGTGAGCTCCGTTTCGCCTTCTAACTTGATTTGGCTGATTTTTGCTGTCACATCGGTATCAGCAAGTGCCACGTCGGTGGTGCCTACGGTTTGAGTTACCGTTTGACCGTCACTCAACCAGCTAAAGTTAAGTTCAAAGTCAAAATTCTCTTTGTCAAACAACTCTGTCGACTCCGTTCTGTCGGCAAAACACAACCCAAATGTAAAGTACAGTGTTCCGCCACTTTCAACGTCAAACAACGATTGACATTGCCCCAACTCAACGTTGAAGTCGATGTCAAAGGTGGTGGTGTCCACCAAATGGCCTTGATCGTTCCTAAAACCACCCACAACGTAAGTGGTTGTAAATGGGCTGTCTGGATTTTTCAAGCTGATGTACTTTGTGCTGTCCATCAACTGGTTACCCACAAAAGATCCATTTGCAAAAAAGCCAAACTCTGGTGTAACGATTGTCCAACTTGCAAAACCAACTGCAAAAATCAAAATGGGCGCAAGAATGTAAGCCATCAGTACCACACGGCTTATTCTTTTTGAGCCAAAAATTGCTGCTATAAAGTTGTTGGATTTTTGTGTTTTCATAACTTTTTGTTCCTATCAAAAACGGCTAAATTGCCTTTTTTCTTACGCGCGTACGCACGTATTAAAATAATAGTTTTTTCCACTATACATCATGGCAAAATTTTTGTCAATAATTTTACCAAAAAATTGTGTACTTTTTTGAACAAAAATTGCCCTTTTTCAACTGCAAAAAACTTTAGGTTGTTTTTTGTGCACTTTTTGCGATGCCTTTTGCTAGCTGGTGCCAGGCAAAAATTTATCAAAAACATCAAAAATTGCTCAAAAACAGTGTGTTTTACAGTAAATATGATATAACTTTGCGGCAAATGTGTTGTAATTTTATTGACAATTTTTGGTAGTTTTTTGCTTGAAATGAGCCATTTTTTTTGCCTAAAATTGCCCCTTTTTCAAGCTCAAAAATACCCATAAAAATCGTCAAAAAACAAGCGCAAAAAACGTCCCATTTTCAAAGGATTTTTTCATCAATTTTGCCATCAAAATTAGCTAAAATTTTTCTCAATTTTTACCCATATTTTTGGTCAATTTTTAGTGGAATTTTTCGCAAAAAAACATATGTACTTTTCGGATATTTGTTATATTGGTTTTTGCAATTTTTAATGCAATTTTTGTTCGATGCTTAGTGCTAATTTTGGACACACTTTTTGTCGGCATTTAGTAACTTTTTTACAAAAAGATTTTCTTCTTTCTTACAAGTCTATTTAATTTTTTCTCTAATTTTCTCGCATATATTATATTATATCTTTCAATGCTACTCACTCTGCCAATGTGCCGTTTTGAACGATTATCACAAAGCGTATTTTTGCTTGTGTTATCCGCGGTCAGTTTTTCCATCAGCATTTTGTCCCAATTTTTGGGTGTACAAAATAATTTTTTGCGGTGGTGTAATTACTCATTTTTTTTGCCCGAAATTTTTTCCAACTGATGGTCTCAAATCACTTGTCAAAACGCAGTGAGAAATTTGTTTGCAATTTCCGCAATATTTTTTGTGCGTTCTGCATTGTCTTGATGAAAGACGCTCACACGCACGACAAGCTTTTTCAATCAAATTACTTTTCGTACTATAAATGCGTTTTTGGTTGACTTTATTGCATTTTGGGGCAAAAACGCCAAAAATCGTTACTTTTTCCCTAAAAATGCCGTATTTTTCGACAAAAACTATTGACAGTAAAAAAAAGTTGTCGTATACTAACAGGACAGTAGGACCTAACAAAGCCACAACTATGCCTTTTTCGCGTGAGCTTTACGTAGCAGGTCTTGTGATGCATTTTGTGCATCCACACTTTGTAACAACTCATGGAGCAAATTATGATCGTTGCCAATTTTGGACAATACCTATCATCGTTAGCACTTCTTTGGTGCGGATTCTTGCTACTTTCGCGTATCACTCGCAGCACAAAACTGGCAAGACATTCGTTCCTGTCCTTTGTGCTACGCACTTTCAAAAAGCTGGTATTGATTTTGGCAATCATCACCACCAGCGCACTGATTCTGTTCGTTGTGGATGTCAAAGAAGTTTTGTCCTTTGCTCGTCAAGCAGTTGGCAAAGATATCGAACTCCTTTTGCGTGACTGCATCGACATCGTATTCAACACTCGCTCCTTCTTTACCGTAATTCAAATTTGCATCAACAGCCTTCTCGTAATTTCCACAGTCATTTGCGAAGTTGCAATGTTTGTAGGACACCTGGCTTGCTTGTGCATCGTTCTTTTGCGTCACGCACAACGTGCCACAAAGGTGCTCCCTCAAAAACAACAATCCGCCCAAACTTTTACAACAAACGCATACAACTATCAACGTAAATACTTCATTCGCGCATAGAGCAAGAGGATTTTTTCCGCTTGTGGTCTTTTGATGTGCATTTTTATGCCGTCATTTGCCACCCTTGCCAATATGTAACGCAGTAGTGCGCATTTTTGCGTACTGTGTTTCATTGGCATTTTTAGCGGTAAAAAATGCTCTTTTTTGTTGCGGAAAACAAATGCAATTTTTGCTTGCCAACAAGGGGTACTGTACTTGTACACAGGGCAAACAATTTGCTTGTCCAATCTCCGCGCGCGTATTTGGAGTATTTTTTTGTTGCACTTTTGCAAGCACCCAGGGCAACAAGCCACTGCGCCTTCAATGCAACAAACAAAAGCAATTTTATGTTGCTTGTAGTAGCAACGCCACAGTAACAAAATTAGTGTTGCATTGCTCCCACAGCACAACAAAACAGGTTATCCAAGCCACTCGGCTTGTTAATAAAAAATTTACAAGGAGAAAAGTTATTATGACAAAAAAGACAATGGCTATCGTAAGCGTATTTATGGTAGTGGCTATGACTGCAGTTGGTTTTGCTGCATGGTTGATTGTTGGTACGGTAGATGACCAAACAACAGGCTCATTTGTATCCAACGAACTGCAAGACAAGTACTTCAAGGTAGAGGTAGAGTTTGTCAGAGCAAATGATAGTGACCAAAACGGCAACATCATCTTTGGTGCACCAACTACCGGCAGTAGCAAAGCGGGAGATTGGCTTACATACAAAGATGACGATGCAAAGGAAAATCTCACAGCGGTTGCTACAATCAAGTTTATTCCTGATGCTGGCTTCAGCAAAGTAACCGGTCAAGAAAAGCAAATGGACTTCTATTTGTTGGATAGTGAAGTAAAAGACTCCGAAGGCACCGTTACAAGCAAAACCTACCGCACAGTTCGCGTGCAAATTGATATTGCCGAAGTATTTGCTGATGGTGAACAAACCTCCAACAACTACCAATGGTTTGATATGGCCGTTCAACTTGGTTACATCCAATACCCAACAGCTCACTTGCTTGAAAAAGTTGAGTCAGCCGAAGGCGACTCCCAAACTGAAGTAACCTACAAAACTTACGCGGAGTCCAAACAACTAACTTGGGGAACAGACGTAGAAAATTCCGATGGAATTGACCACAACAATTTCGCAGATGGTTACCTCTATCTTGACCTGACCTACGATATGTTTGAGATTCAATACCCAGCTGATTCTGATCTGGCAACGGAAGCTACAGCTCAAATCAAAATCGACTTCAACTGGGGTAGTGCCGTATCTACAAGTGAACAAGTAACGGAAGAGAACGAAACTGTTTACACCTACCACAACCCATATCCGTTCTTCAACAGTTTCACCCCCGAAAGCGCTGTCAAAGTTACCAAGTACCTTGGCAATACTGGTGGTGTGTTGCAACTTTTGGACACAAAAGTGTACGACAACGAAGAAACAGCAGACGTTATCGAAGGCTACACCAATGAGGATGCACAAACCATTCGCTACAAGGACCTTGCACAAAGGATGCTCTATTACTTGGCTAATTACATCAACTACGCTCCAGCCGAATACGATAGTGCAGGACAAGAAACCAAGGCAGCAACCGGAATCCAATTTAGTCTCACATTGTTGGAAGGCACAGCACAAGTAGTAGACTTGACAACTGGCTCCAACTAACAGCACCCTTTAGGGAATACACCAAAAAGGAGAAATCACTATGAAATCTACAAGACGCGGATTTGGTCGCAGAGCGCTATCCCTTGGATTAGCGATTTTCTGCGCAATCACACTTACATCCGTCGGTTTCGCAGCATGGGTATTGTCTAACAATGCCAATCTCGACTCCGAAGGCGGAATCAAAACGGAAACAATTACCGATATTTCCGTAAAAATTGACATCACAAATGCGTACAACAAAGTGCTGTACGACGAATTTGACGACACAGGCAAAGGTATCGAAGGTACTCAACAAAACATTGTGTTTGGTCCTTTGGCAACGCCTGCTGACGGCGCAACCGATGCAGACAAGCACCCATCCAACAACGGCCAAATTCAAAATGACGGCCTTGGCAAGAGCGAAGACCTGTCCTTCACTGTCGAAGGTACAGTAGACAACATCGACAAAATCGGTGTTTTGCGCTTTAATGTTAGAGTGCCCGAAAGCTTGATTACAGCCGCAGGCCTTACTCGTCCAACAAACGAGGAAGGTAGCACTTGGACATACGATCCATCAAAGGCTTTCATCAGATTGCCAAGCTACGCAATGGATATCAACGGTAAGCCCATCCCTTACATCAGCGGCAAGCTCTCCACACCTGACGAAAACGGCAAGGTTCAATACCAATACCCACAAAGTGATGACTCATCAACTTTGGTTGTAAAACTTGTCGAAGGGGAAAACTTGGTTTGGACAAAAGACGTTGTTTGGAACAATCCATCAGCCGCTTTGGAAAATGCAAACACTTCCACCAAGATTGAATCGGAAGCTACTTTGGACGGAACCACGTTCCAAATCATGCCATTGGTACAATCCAACAACGTTGTTCCTGGCAACTTGGAGTTTGTATGGACAGTTTCCTTCGAGTGGGGTGCAAGATACCTTGGTATGCATCCAAACTATTTCTACGACGTTGACGAAAGAGTTGTTGGTACCCACGATACACTCACAGCTATCGAAAATTATCCACACAAGTACACAATTGCGGACATGAACCTTGTCAACTACGACCTGCTTTTGTTGCAAACAGTAATCAACGGCTTGGATATCACAAACTACCTTGCTGCTGGCACAATCAACGCGGAAAAGAGTTACATTGATACTGGTATCGTGCTTGTAGAAGATGCAACGTTGGAAGATTACATCAAAGATGTTGAAAATGCTGCAACAATCAAGAGTTCGTTGGAAAAGTTGCAAACTAACATTGCAACAGCCATCACAATGCTTGGCACAACTGGCTATCCTAACGCTCCAATCTACGGATTCTGGGTTTACGCAGACGTAAACTAATTTTGCAGTAGTTGCATTACAGCAACAACCGCAAGCAACAAAAGTTTTCTTTGGAAAAACTGCTTTAAGCCTGTTTTAGCTTACTAAAAAAGCCCAAACTATGCTAAAAGCAACATAGCTTGGCAACAAGTCACAAACACAACTATGAACTAAGCTTTTCTTAAACTTGTACAAATATAGTTCACCCAAGGCAATACGCGGCCTTGGGTGGCTATGTGTTTTGATATACGCCAAACTTCTCCAGAAACACAGGCAAAACACTTCAAAAATGTGCAATTTTTGCCAAATTGCAAAATTTTGCATTTAATTGTAGGATCAGACGTCCCAACTGCCCGAACCTTGTAAAAGGCTCCCACTCTGGGCGCGACGCGTAAACCAACAACCCAGTGAGTTGTTGGTAGCCGAAGCGGGGAGCAATGCTGTGCTTGCGACTGGGGCCGAAGGCTGGCGCCGTAGGCGACTGAGAGGGCAAATCCTACAAAAACACAAATCATTTTTCAAACAGGACTTTTATCACACTATGACACAACAACAGATTATCGCATTGGTAGTTACAGCTATCGGTGTGGGAAGTTTTTTGGTAGTGTTCGCAATACTATTTGCCAACTTCCGCAAGTTCTCCATCAACGAAATCAAAAGTGGAAAACGCGACATCGAGCTGATACAAGACTACTTTCACAATAACAAGCCAAAGGTAATTGCTCGCAAAAAAGCAGGAAAAACCGTTCGCACAATTTTGTGCGTGCTGTTTTTAGTGCTAATTTTCGTCAGCATTTGCTTTACTTTGCTATCACGATTTACCGATAAACTGCCAGTTGGTACAAAAACGTTGATGGTAGTGGCAACCGACTCAATGAGTCAAAAGCACGCCGACAACACTTATCTCGACAACTATGACAATCAATTTCAGCAGTACAGCATCATCGTTTTGGAAAAGGTCGATCCAAACGATTTGCAAAAGTATGACGTTATCGCTTTCAAAACGCAAACAGTAACACTTATCCACCGCATCATAGGCGTGGAAAAAACAAATGCTGGCACACGCTACGTAACGTGTGGCGACAAGTACTCGCACGAAACAAAAACCGACCAATTCACCCCCACCCAAAACGACGTTATCGGTCGTTACACTGGTGTGGAAATTCCCTTTGTTGGCGCGCTCGTTTTGTTTTTGCAAGCGCCCGCAGGTCTTATCACAATGGTGGCACTCTTGTTGTGTTTGCTTATGTTCGACTCCAACAGCGGACAAATCAGCAAGGAACAACAACTGCGCACCGATTTCCTTTTGACTATACTCGATGTCCAAAACGTTTCTGACCAAACAGAACTCTCCGTGGACTTCGTTGAAAAAATATATCTCGACAAAGTTGCCTACACATTTAGCAGCGAAGGACTTGTATCCAAGGACGTTGCTCGTGAAGTGCTAATCACTCATCACCGCAATCCTCCACAGGACGGCACCCTTCAGCCAATGGTCGAGCAACTGCAACAACTTGAACAACCCCAACAGTTGGAGCACCCCCTTGACCAACCACAGCCCCTTGATGACGCACAACAACCACAGCCTTTGTTGGACGTGCCAATCCCACAAGACACGCCAAGCGACACGGGCGACCCAGGTCAAACTGACGACGAGTAGTAGTGCATTTGTTCTGCAACTGCTTTGAGTCCCTAACGACTTTGCTCTTTCAACAATCGCATTTGATGATAGTGTAGTTGCGTAAAATATATCATTTGGTTACAGTACAAATACTTTCAACCATCCAAATACCAAACGGTGCATTGCGCTCAACAAATCATCACAGATATTTTGCGGTACAAATCCCATCTTATATTTAGTACTATATATAGTATACAAATAAATCGTATTATAACTCACTCACAACCCAAACTAAACATCCCATTTAGCAAACAAAAGCACAATTCCACATAGGAGTAACATTATGTTAAAGGTTATTTTTACAAGAAAAAACTTTATCGCAATCGCATTGGCAGCACTGTATTCATTTCTCTTTGTGTTTGTAGGACTTTGCTTGGACAATAATTCCACAATACTCAGCCCCCAAAACCCAATCAATATGCTGGCCATGTCCATTGGCCTTCCTGCGGTAACACCCAACATCAACGGAATCATCACACTGTTTTTGTGCGGTGTGTTCTTTGCAGTGTTTGTGACGGCAGTAATCTACCAAAAGCGTGTTGCCATCGTTGCAGGCAGAAAGCCATTTTCCTTCAAAATGATTGGCGCATATCTTATCACTGCAGTGGTATGCTTGGCACTTTCCGTTGGCGTTGGTATTTTGCTCCAAAGTCCCATTTCTGCGGAAAACTTGTCCATTTTGATGAGATACCTGTTCAACACATTGGTGCTTTCTGCGCTCATTTACACAGTGCTCTTCCTTGGAATTGGCGCAGTGCTAATGCTTGTAGTCAACTTTATTTTGGTCGACAAGCCATTTAGATTTTTCGACAGCAAAGACGAACCTGTCTTTGACGATGACGACATTCACGACGTGTCAGGCAGTTTCGATGTTGACGCGAACACAACTGGCGCACCAGCTAACGGCACAAGTAGTGCTGGCGGCGGCGCTGGTGGCGAAGGCGGCGGCAGCGGTGGCGGTGGCCAAACAATGATGCTTGGCGATCGCGAAAGAGTATTCCCAGAGCTTTCCAGCATTGACGAAAAGTACGACGGATACGACGCTATTCCAGTGGATAGCGACCAAGTTACCCTTGCCGAGCTTGCAACAGGTTTCCGCAACTATTTGGCACGCAACCATCAACTGTACTTTGATATCGACACAATCCGCTTCTTCATCAGCGGTTTTGGTGCGTCTCACTTTGAAATTTTGGAAGGTTTGTCCGGTACTGGTAAGTCATCCTTGCCAAGATACTTTGCCAAGTACATAAACGGTAACGTTTTGTTTATGCCCGTTCAAGCAACCTGGCGTGACAAAACAAGCATTTTGGGTTTCTTCAACGAATTCTCCCAAACCTACAGTGAAACGGAATTTTTGACAAAACTGTACGAGTCAGCCTACAACACAGACGAAATCAACATCTACGTTTTGGACGAAATGAACATCAGTCGTGTAGAATACTACTTTGCCGACCTTTTGTCCGTATTGGAGTACCCAGTTGAAGACTGGAAACTCAAAATTATGAACGTCCCACACACGTTTGTTCCACCAATCAAGTTGGAAAACGGCTATGTTCGCATCCCAGAAAACAGCTACTTTGTTGGTACAGCCAACCGAGATGACAGTACCTTTACCATCACCGACAAGGTGTACGACCGTGCTATCACTTTGGACTTTGAGACTCGCAACCAAGCTTTTACAGTGTATGACGAAGCCCCAACAATCCGCCTTTCCGGCTCCTACTTCCGTCAACTGTTTGACGAAGCAATCAATAGTGGCACATCTCTCAACACCGACGACAGAGAAAAACTCAACAAAGTTCTTGCTTTCGTGCATGACAAGTTTGACCTTACCATCGGTAACCGTATTATGAACCAAATCTTGAACATTGTTCCAATCTTTGTTGCAAGTGGTGGTACCAAGGAAGACGCAATCGACTTTATGCTCTCCAAAAAGCTGTTTGCCAAGTTGGAAGGTCGCTTTGAAGAATACGTAAAAGTTGCCCTTGGCGAAACATTGAGTATTCTTCGTAACGTCTACGGCAAAGGCGTGCTCAAGCGTTGCGAAAAGGTCTTGGAAAAGCTCGAAAGGTCCTTGTAATTTCTAACGAACAATTCTAAAAATCTCATTGTAGGGGCCGACGTCCTCGACGGCCCGCGCCAACGCCACAGGCTGAATACAAATTGTAACGTAGGGGCGAGCTGCGCTCGTCCGCACATTGCAAAACAAATCAATAGGTATTTTCGCAGTCGTAGGGGCGGATATTATCCGCCCGCATACAGCCATTAACTAATTCTCTCGGGAGGATGGTATCCTTCCCTACAAATGATTGTATTCAATTGGCAGGGGCGAGCTGCGCTCGTCCGCACATTATTGCAAAAGTCAGTGTTCGTCCGCATTTCAATCAAAACCGTAGGGGAGAGACTTTTCCCCTCCCGTCATACAACCACAATCTAACAACATCCGCAAAAAAATACCCCCAAACATCCCACAAGCTGTACATAATTGGAGTTTTCTATGAGAAGTGTCGAAAAAATTTCATTACAGGAATTTATTTTTGATATGAACAACTACTGCAACAAGTATCCAGCCGGTCAAGATTTTTACAACAATCTTGACCAGTTGGAAATGAGCTCGTTGCAGTCCTTGTCATGCGAAAAAGACCAAGAGTACCTGCAACAAGTGGGACGTATGTTGCGTATCATCATGTCCATCGTGGCAAATCCACACATTTCCAACAAGCGCGAAGAGGTTGTCACTCGTATCGAGCAGGCTCAACAGCTTTCCGAAGAGGAGTTCAGGCGCGTTTTGCAAAACGGCAGTATGTGGAAACGCCACAACTCCAAGATGATTCCCGAAACGGTGTACTACTACCAACACGTTGACGAGCTCGCCATCTACGAAAACCAATTTATTTGCCTGCTCATTGACCTGCTGGACAAGGACCTGTCACTTTATGCTGACTTTTACCTTGCTTTACTCCCCAGCTACACCGAGGACCATCCAACAATGATGGTTGGCGACAACTCACAAAAGGTTTTGCGCCAAATCGACCTGTTGCGCAAGCGTATCAGCTTTCTCAAAAACACTCGTTTCTACAAGGAAGTAAGCAAGGTCAAACGCATTTCGCGCAACGTTCAACGCACCAACATCTTGCTCAAAGATAACCTTTACAAGCAAGCGTATCGTTTTTACAGACAGTTTATCAGCTACGAAAACGAAGGTGTCGCACACGCTGACTTCCAATCCTTCTACTTTGTACTGCTACTCAAACAACTTGCCAAGCGCAATTTCCAATTTGACGGTTTTGGCAGAGTGTTTGCAAAGGATATTTGGAGTTTTACTAACCAACAATTCAAACTCAAATTAGCCTTTGACAAAAGCAAATTTGGCTTTGACCTTACAATTATCGACCGACCAAGTGGTGCAACTGCTCGTCATTTGTTGCTCTTGTCTCCCACAATCAGCTTTTCCGAAGTAAAAGAGCCCGACCTAAAGCTTTGGGACACAGTGGAAGTACTTTCCTTGTGGAACTACATCAATTTGGAAGACAACATCAAACTTCCTGTGGAAAAAGTCCGCACCGAAGAGCAACTTGTTGCCGATTGGTTGGACAACAAACTGGCGCATACCATTGCTAACATGGATGTGTACAGCCATTACTGTCCAATTTGTAAGAGCAAGAGTATCGAAATTATCGATGGGTTGCATATTTGCCAAAAGTGCAAATCCAAGTACCTATTCACACACAATAAAAACAACGACAGAGTTTTGTGGTTCACAAAACTTCGGAGAGTAAAATGAGCGCAAACAACAATCAAACACCAACGCCATCCATTGTCATCAAGGACTTGCACAAATCCTACGGCAAAAAGCAGGTACTCAAAGGGCTAAACTTGGAAGTTTACCCAGGCGAGCTGTTTGGCTTTATCGGTAAAAACGGGATTGGTAAATCTACCACAATCGACTGCGTCATCGGTAGCAAAAAATACAACTCCGGCTCTATCACGCTAAACGGCTTTGATATTTCCGCAGAGCCACTGCAGGCCAAGGAACAATTTGGCTACGTTGCCAGCGAACCATCTTGCTACGATGTCATGACAGGCTACGAGTATTTGGAGTTTATTGCCAGCATCTACCGCGTTTCCGAAGGTGACTTTGTGCGCAATATGCGCTATCTTTGCGGACGCTTGAAGCTGGACCAAAAAGAGCTTGGCAACCGCATTGCCAACTACTCCCACGGTATGAAGCAAAAACTGTGCCTTGTGGGCAGTTTGCTGTACAACCCAGCCATTTGGATTTTGGACGAGCCAACAGTTGGTTTGGACATCATGGCAGTGGAAGAGCTCAAACGTATGATGCGAGAGTACGCCAACCACGGCAAAACAGTGTTTGTAACCTCTCACAACATCGACTTGGTCAGCCGACTTTGTGACCGCGTTGCCATCATCAACGATGGTAAGGTGGCGGTACTCTACGACCTAAACAAAGAACCCAACCGTCGTTTGCACCTATCTCGTGCATTTATGAAAATCTACGGAGAAGAACAATAACCAATGATCAACCTACTGATAAAAGACTTTAGACTTATGTTCGGAAACAAGCAGAACCTTTCCACGCGAATCGTATCTGTCATTTTTTCCGCGCTCTTTTTCGCAGCTTTTATCGTGATCGAAGTATTTTTGTTCAGGACAATTCTCAAAACTATCAAAGATATCAAGTACGCATCAACGGCATTTTTGACTCTATTTTTGTTTGTCACTACCATACTTATTACCATTGGCAACCTAATCCAAGCCAAAAGATTGTTTTTTGATGCAAAAGATATCGAGCAACTGTCCAACCGTCCAGTGTCCAACACTCAAATCATCCTTTCCAAGCTGTTGTATTTGTTTTTGATTCACTACGTAACCAGTTTGATGTTTGAGTATCCACTGTTTGTGGCGTACGGCTTGTTGGCAAACAAAATGCCAATGTTCTACTACCTATGCTTGTTTTATCCTGCTGCAACCTTCTTTTTTGAAATGGGTGTTGCCCTTTTGTTGGTGTACCCACTTTGGCTGTTCGAAAGGTTCATCAAACGCCATTTTTGGTTGGAAATGGGTGTAGCATTGGTGCTTATTTGCGGTCTTACGTTTGCTTACTCCTACGTGTTGGATATCTTTATCAAATTGGTGGCTAACAACGACCTGTTGTCCCTTTTCACACAACAATCCATCAACGGATTTATCAAGTTCCAACGCAACGCTTTCCCGGTGAATTTTTTGGTGGACATTTTCTTCAATAAACGTCCAGCGGCATTGTTCCCATTTTTGTGTATTTCCCTTGGCGTATTTACCCTTGGCTTGACAGTGGCAATCTTTGCCTTTGGCTATGTTCGCAACATCTCGGTAGACACAACAGTGCATCAAAAAGAACGCCCCTACAAGGCGCAATCGGTAACAATGGCGCTCATCAAAAAGGAGTTTAGCTTGATTGCCAAAAACTCCGACTACATTTTTAGCTACACTGGTTTGCTCATTGTGCAACCATTGCTGTTGTACTTTGTAACAAAATCTATCAATACCGTTCTGGGTAGTGGCACAATTCGGTATTTTGCTCTTTTGGTGCCAGGACTTGTGGACTACGTAGATATCCTACTTGTAATGCTGTTTACAGTCATCATCAACCAGGGTGCGAACAACTACATCACAATGGAAGAACGCACCATCAAAAATATGAAAACCATCCCTGTGCCTTTTGGCAAGCAGTTGTTCATCAAGGTGGCAATTCCTTTTGTGCTTTCTGCAATTTCGCTACTTATCAGTTGCATCGTTTTGTGGGCAACACAAACAATCACCTTCAAACTGATGTTGTTTGCATTGCTCATTTCCGTCGTTTTGCTGTTTGTTTTCCAGATAATCTCCCTTTGGGAGGAGCTTTCCATCCGCCACGGCAAGCCAAGGTCAACGTCAATGTCGTCATTGTTTTCCTACCTTTTGCCATTGGTATATGCTGTAACAGCGGTGCTTTTGTCCTACAAGGGCTTGACCACAGACGTAACTATCTGGGGTGGATTGGGCGTTATCATGGTGGTGGGCGCAGTGCCTGTTACCATCGTGTTTACTCGCGCCAATAGTATGTTTTTGAGTTTGGAGGCAATTAACTGATGAAAAAGAAAAATCTTTTAGTGCTTCTGCTAATCCCCTTTTTGATTTCCACCTTGACCATCGTATCGGTAAACATCACCTACGACTTGGTGGACGTGGACATCTCCTACATCGAGTGGGACTACGAAGACGTTGTTGCCTACCAAATTTCTGATGAGCTAATCCAGCTCAAAGCAGTGGGCGTAAACCAACGCTACAACCAAGTGAGCCAAGGAAATGACCTTGTTTGGGAGGTAACCAACCAAGATGCCTCTCCTGACCCATATGCGGAAATTGTCAAACAGGGGGACAGTTACTACCTAAAAACTTTGAGCGAAGGCAACGTAGTTGTCACTTGCTCCAACCAAAAAGGCAACGTTTCGCGCAGTTTCAACTGCATTGTGTTCAAGGATGGCTATGTTTCCGTTCGCCCAGCCATTGCAAACAGCCTTGTTGGCAAGGTGGACAACACCATCTACTACGGCGAGTACGATTTTGACAACGATGGCCTAAAGGTGGACGCTTCTTTCGACATCGTAGTGGAGTGCCGTCCAACAAGCGTGCTTACTACTTTGTCCCCCGAGTCCCTTGCATTTTCTGACACTTTACAGGTAGAAATTGATTGGAACAGCGCTACCGAAGTGGACGGAGCAATCCGCATTGCTGGTAGTGTAGCTATTGATGTTACCGATTGGAACAAGCAAGACAAGAGCGCAAACATCACAGTTACGTCCACAATCGACGCCTACAAGCCAGGCGTTTTGGACTTTGAAATTGTCAAAAATGGCTACAACGTGTACAACTATCAACAGCTGTTGGATTGCACCAACCGTTCTGCCGAAGGCAAAATTACCGTTTTGCAAGTTTCCTTCGATAGCGAGCATAACTATGCCGACTACATTGCATCCACCAAGCACTCCGCCAAGTACCACAACGTAAAGTGTATGGGCGACCTTGATGGCAATGGCAAGGCGGACTTTGCTTTGGGCAACAACACAGTTGTACCCATTCAAACAAAGTACAACCATTTGTTTATCGAGCAGTGGAATAAAACTCATCCCGACCAAAAGGTAAGCTTGGACGTTTTGACAGGCTTGTACGTACAACAAGATTTCTACGGCAACGGTCACTTTATCAACTTCCACGACTTGACATACCCATCCAAGGGTGGAACGGTTACCGATGGTGTTGCAACCCCACCAGAACTTGCCGCATCCGACCTGTTTAGGGGACCCAAATCTTTCTACACAGTAGGCAACCCAAGTGGTGCGGGTCTCAACCTCATTACCATCTACGGACAAGACAACTCTGGTATGTACGCTAAGGGCAACCTTGTCATCAACGACGTTGTACTCAAAAACTGCGACAACGACGGCAAACCACTCAGCTTTTTGGAAACTGTCGGTACAGTTTTGGAAGTTGACACCGACTTGGACGATGATCTCAAAGCGGACGACGATACGCAAGTTATCGTGCAAAATTGCAGACTTTCCAATGGCAAAAACATTGTTCGTAGCTTTAGTAGCAACCTACTTTTGGACAACTGTATGCTAACAAACGCACGCAATTTCCTGTTCTTTACAGGTTCCAACAAGTACGAGCAAGTGGACGGCAACAAAACACAAACCTTCCTTTCCACAAGCGGACGTGTATCCTCCACTCTCAACAAATTTTTGGAGGAAAACGGCCCTGGCAACGGCATTTTGGACGACTATCTTTCTGCCAAGTATGGCGAAACATACAGCTTTACCACCTCGCGACAAATGCAGGAAAGCCTGTACGGCATTGGCGGTCAGCTCAATTCCAACTCCATCCAAGCAGCCCTAACAACCAACCTTGCTGGTCAATTTACTGGCGAAACGGAAATCCGCGATTGCATTTTGAACACGTCAGGCATCGCATCTATCGCTCTCGAAAGCTTGTTCAATGGTCCATATCTATTCAACAGCAGTATCCCAGATACCATCTCCACTCTGTTTGGTGTGGTAGAAAAAATGGGTATGCTCACTTCCTTTGACTGCCACAACATCTCTGGTACGTCCTATCCCGTCAAGGTAACTGTAAGCGGATCCACCAAGTTCTACGATTTCAAGAGTTTGGACTCCATCGACCTTACTGGCCTTGTTCACGAAGATATTTCCACCTTCCTTAGTATGTTTGGCTCAATGACAGGCAACAGCAGTTACAACGTAACCATCGACGAGATTTTCCCCATCAAAAACTTGCTCAATAAAAATGCTACTCAAAACGGCTACAACGGAGCTAACACCGAGTACCAAGGCAAGGTCAACATCCCTGTTGTATTCTACGGCGGTGGCGCAAACTACTCTCAATTTGAAATTGACGAAAACGCCGACCTGTTTGACGAAAGTCTTATTTCCCTGCGCGAAGGTACAGTAGAAACCGACCAAGTCAATCTTTTGGATAGATATATGTATCTGCCAAGGGTTTCCCCAATCGGCATCGTGCAAAACATTGCAGGTATTGATATGGACAAAAACACTCTTATCAAAACTGTAACCATCGTAACAGGCTTTGAACCATTTGAGTTTGTGTTTGTAAACGGCACAAACTACTACGACAACTACTTGTCCAACCAAGAAACAAACCTTGTTGAACAACTCAAAAACAACGCAAAGTAGGAGGACTATTTGTATGCGTAAGATTTTTCCAATAATTGCATTGCTTGTAGCTATGTGTTTTATCTTGACAGGCTGTGGTAGCTTTGTCGATTGGGGCGATGAGGAAACAAAGCAAATCGACTACATCGACAGCCACACCGACTCCAATGGCGTTGTCTACATGGATATCCACTACGTGGGCCAAGATACCCCCGATAGCATCCCTCTGCCCAGTGGTACAGACGGCACAAGCATCAGTTTTGATGCCAAGTACGATCCCGACAACCGCAAAACAATAGTCACGGTGTCTTTTAGCAACGGCACAGCGGACAAGGTGTTTGAAATTAGTGATGGCCAATCCATTTCCAACGTTACAATCGTAAACGAGCTTGGGCAAGACTACTTGTACTTTTGGTGTGGCACAAAGCCGGTTGGTAGCATCCCACTTGACTACATCAAAGGTAAGGACGGCGCAACCTGGCTGACAGGCACAACCGCTCCAAGCGAATCAATAGGCAAGGATGGCGACTTCTATCTCAACACAGCCAAGTTTGACGTTTATCTCAAGAAAAACGACCTGTGGACGACAGTTGGCAACCTTACTGGTGTTGGTATCGACAAAATTGAAACTTACGAGTCAGCTGACGGCAACGGTCTCAAAATTACCTACACCGACCCCACTTGGAAACCAACCACAGTTATCTGCCCAGGCATTGTCGATATCAATCTCAATTTGTCCAACGACAAAAAGCAATTCGTGTTCGAAGTAGTCTTGAGTAACGGTATCGTTGACGAAAATGGTGTAACTCAAACCTTCTCCAAAGAGTTTGCCATTGCGCGTTTCCCACAATGGGATTCTGGCACCAACTGGCCTACCAGCACCGATGGTATTGTTGGCGACTTCTATTTCTACGAGCCAACTCAAACCATCTTGCAAAAAAAGGACACAGGCTGGAAGACAATCATCAGCTTTAGCGAACTGCTCAATCAAGAAAACGAAACTGTCCAAATCACCTTTGATGCCAATGGCGGTCAAATGAACATCACAGGCTACACAAAGCCAACATCTAAATACACAATGAATGGTGTATCAAAGGGATCCTTTGTGCATGCCGACTCCATCCCCATCCCAACAAGAGATGGCTACGCATTTATGGGCTGGTACACAACACCAAACCCCAACCCACTTGTCAATGGTATGTTTACCGATATGGTTCCCGCATCGCAAGACATCACACTGTATGCTCACTGGGTTGCAAATAGTGCAACAGAGTAGTTGCAGACAGGTTCAGCTGTTTGTAAGCGGTTGCAAAATACTAAAATGGTAGTAGTAAATTTACTCAACCGCAACAACAGCTATTATTGACAGTAAAAACAATCCAATAGTGCAAAAATCCACCAACTCAACTGGTGGATTTTTTTTTGTAAGGCTCTGTCATAAACTCTGGTTGCTTTTTGACGGCAAAACGACTACGCAATCTTCCACATTTTGCTCGGTCACAGACAATACATGTATGCTCCATTGCGACAATGTGGTTCTTGCTTGCGTTTTATCCGCCAAACCGCCTAACGGCTAATCAACCATTTCTTGTGACAAAGCCTTTTACAAAACAATTTTTCTAAAACTTAGCCCAAAACCCTTGACTTTCAAGGGGGGGGGGTATAATGGTTGAAACGGATAAGTGATGAAAAGAATAGATAACAGTATTGCAGTTTTGACAATCCCCATCTAACAAAAAATTCCACTTTTCCAACAAATTGCGCCAAATTGTTTTACATCTTTGCGCGTAACTGTTAAAATAGTACCAAGTTTAGTTTAGGAGGTAATCTGAATGAGTGTTAAACATCAACAAGTATTTGGCATTGATCAAACTCTTGCCAAACAAATCTTGGAAGTCGCTCTTTCCACTGGTGGACAATTTGCCGAAGTATTTATGGAAAATGCCACCAACGAAGTGTTCCGTATGCGTCTTGGCAAGTTGGAAAGTACCAACGTTTCCACCATCAAGGGCGCAGCTGTTCGTGTAATCAAGGATGGTACCGAAGTTAGCGCGTCCGTTACCCTTGCCACTGCGGAAAAACTTCTCGCAACTGCTCAAACATTGGCAGATAGTTTCACAGGCGAAAAGACAACAGACGTTGCCGAATTTGTAGAAAAGGACGTAAAAATTGTAGTAAAACCACAACGCATCCGTTGCGACAATAACAGTGACGAGCTTGCTTTGCTCACTGACGCTACTCGTGGCGCACAAGAGTACAGCCAAGAAATTGTCCAAGTAATTGCTCTTTTGACCAAGAATGAACGCAACATCTTTGTATTTGCAAGTGACGGAACATGGCAAACAGACCACCGTTGCAACACACGTTTGATGTGCCAAGCAATCGCATCCGACGGCAAAGATATGCAAAATGGTATGAGTTCCTTTGGTCGCAACCAAGGTATGGAAATGTTCGATGGCTTTGATGCAGTAGCCTTTGGTAAGGACGCTGCTTTCAACGCAGTAGAAATGCTCCACGCAGAGCAAATGCAAGGTGGCGAAATGCCAGTTGTCATCCACAACGGCTTTGGTGGTGTAATTTTGCACGAAGCGTGCGTTCACGGTCTTGAAGCAACATCTGTTGCCAAAGGTATGAGCGTATTTTGTGGTAAAATTGGCCAAAAGGTTGCAAGTGACATCGTAAACGCTGTTGACGACGGCTCACAAGATGACCTTTGGGGTTCCATCAACGTCGATGACGAAGGTACTCCATCCAAGCGCAATTTGCTCATTGAAAATGGTATTTTGAAGACCTATTTGGTGGACAAACGCAACGGCGCAAAGATGAACCACCCAATCACTGGCTCCTCTCGTCGTGAGTCCTACAAGTACCAAACAACTTCTCGTATGACAAACACCTACTTCTTGCCAGGCGAGTCCACCTTTGAGGAAATCATCGCAAACACCAAGTTTGGCTTGTTTGCCAAGGAAATGGGCGGTGGTTCCGTAAACCCAGCCACAGGCGAATTCAACTTTGCAGTAAACGTTGGCTATCTCATCGAAGATGGCAAAATCACCCGTCCTGTCAAGGGCGCAACACTTGTTGGCTCCGGCAAAGACGTACTTTTGCGTATTGATATGATTGCAAACAACTTGGACTACGGCTATGGAATGTGCGGATCACAATCCGGCTCCATCCCAACAATCGTTGGCCAACCTACAATCAGAGTTTCTCACATGACAGTTGGTGGCAAAGGAGGTAACAACTAATGACATTAGAGCAAATTATCAAACGTGGTCTTGAATTGGGCCTTGAAGCTGTCGAGGTGTACGCTTCCACAACAGAATCCAACTCCCTCAAGCTTGACGAAGGCAAACTTGAGTCCTACTCTATGAAAGAGCTTTTCAACGTTTCCATCCGTGGTCTCAAAAACGGCAAAATGGCAAGCGTTACAACTGAATCACTTGATGACGACATCGTAGAGCCACTTTTGCAAGTACTTGCAAACAACGTAGACGCTCTGGACGCAATGGAACCAGAGTTTATGTTCGAAGGTGGCAGTGTATACCAACCAGTGGAAGAACTTTCCGCCGACTACAAATCTCGCACAGTTGCCGAAAAGGTTGCTCTGCTCAAAAAGTTGGAAAGCGACTGCTTGGCTGTAAGTGACAAAATCGTAAAAGTAGGCTACTGCCAATACAGCGAAACTTCCCAAAAGGTGCAACTAATCAACTCCAAAGGCTTGAACCTTTCTCGCGCGCACTCCTATATGTCCACGTTTGTTGGACCTTTGGCAGCACAAGACGGCCAAACAGCAGTGGGTATCAGTGGCGACATCAACACCGAGTTTGACAAAATAGAAACGGAACGTATGGTTGCCGAAGCTACCAAAGCGGCTCTCGACCAACTTGGCGCAGGTAGCATCGAAACAGGCAAGTATCCAGTAGTGTTCAAGCGTGATGTTGCAAGCGAAATTTTGTCAGCATTTTCTTCCGTATTCCTTGGCGACTCCGCTCTTAGACGCATGACAATTTTGACGGACAAAGTTGGACAAAAGGTGTTTGGTGAAAACATTACCATCCACGATGACCCCTTCTGCGACATTGCCCTTGTCAAGAGTTCCTTCGACGACGAAGGCGTGCCTTGTACAGCAAAAAAGGTTGTGGAAAATGGTGTATTCAACGGCTTTATGCACACTTTGAAGACAGCAAACTTCTTTGGACAAAAGCCAACTGGCAATGGTTTCAAAGCTGGTGGCGGTGCAATCAGTGCGCAACCAACAAACTTGTACCTTGAACAAGGCGAACTTTCCAAGGACGAAATCATCGCAAGCGTAGAAAACGGCATTTTCGTTACTGAAGTTGGCGGTTTGCACGCAGGTTTGAACCCAATTAGTGGAGACTTCAATGTACAAGCAACAGGCTTTGTAATCAAAAACGGCCAAATCGACCGCCCAATCACATTGTTTGTTGTATCTGGCAACTTCTACGAAATGATGAACAATGTCGAACTTATCGGTAACGACATCGAAAAACGCTTTGTAGGCGTTGCAAGCCCCACACTCAAAATCAAATCTTTGGCAATATCTGGCAAGTAGGCCAACGCCCTTACAGTTTGCTTTACAATCACGCTGCAAGCCATTGCAAAAGTGTCGTCAAATAGACATCAACATTCTGGCACAACCATCACTAAAACGCAAAAGAGGGCAAATTTGTCCTCTTTTTTTGTTTGTCGTTAGTTTTTGCTTGTAACTATTTTTCCTTCGCTATCATAAACTATATCGACAAAATAAAGGAGGTCGCAATGCCAGTAAACAACACAGCCGACGGCAACGGAACAGAACGTGTCTGCATCCAAGCAACAAAAGTTTTCGATGCCTGTATGAAACAAATAACTTTGCAACAAGTAACAGTGGATATCACCGATGTTACCACAACCCCAACAGTACCTTTGCGCTTTGTAAGCGGTAGGTCCATTTCCACTACGGGCACCATCGAAAATTTGGTAGTGGAGCGGCTTGTAGAACGCCCCAAGTATGGCCGTGTGCAAGGGGATGTTATCGTTCCTGTGGAAATTACATATCTCGATGCTAACAACGTCGAAGGCAGCGGTACAGGCAGTTTGACAATCCCTATGGATGTCGTGATGTACCTGCCCGAGCCATCAATCATCCCGTACCAAATCCAAGCAAGTGTGTCCGCCGTCATCCCAGATGGCACCTACACATCCACCCAAGTGATTGATGACGTAACTTACTACACGTTTACAATCAATGCCTGCGTAACAGTGATACTCAAGGTAACAATGGATGTGGAACTGATTGTGCCCACCAATGGTTATGCCGTCATCCCACCTTGCCAAGACTACACCGAAGAAGTCTGCTCTGGCTACTTTGAACTGCCATTGTACCCCAATAGTACACGCGGCACAACACCAACAGGTGGTTGCAACAACTAAAAGTTGAGGGCAGTGCGACCAATCAAAAGGAAGGTTGCAACTGCCGACAAAAACATAACAATGCTTTTGTTGCAAACAAGAATTATTGCAAAAGAACAACTATAACAAAACCAAAATGTCACACACTTGTGTGGCATTTTTGTTGTGCAAAATCAATGACGTATTGCAATTTTTTTACAAAATATGCTCATTTTTTAACATCAATATTCACACAATTTTCCCACTTTTCATAGTGTGGAGTAGTAGTGGAGAAATCACCTTGAAATACAAAAAATGTCCTCGCTGTCAGCTCAACTATATTTGCGCGGACTGGGAAATTTGCTCTGTCTGTCAGGATGAGCTCAATGGAAAAAAGTCCATTTTCGATACTGACGAAGTACTGCTTTGCCCCTATTGCAACAAGCGCACAATGGATGTAGACGAAATAATGTGCTGGCAGTGTCAACAACGTCGCAACAAACGCTTTGATGAGTAAAATGCCACATTCGTTTTAAGTAGGCATCCAACAAACATCACTCAAACACCACCTTGCCATTTGAGCTAACAATCAGGCACATAAACTCAAACAATATTGCAAGCTTTGCCAAAAGAATGGACAAAAAGCTCCCTTTGTGATACAATGCACATATGAAAATTTTTGCAATTTCCGATTTGCACCTGTCCAGCGTGTGTCAAAAGCCAATGGACATCTTTGGCAAAGCGTGGGAAAACTATTTTGAAGAAATTTGCGCTGATTGGCGCGCCAAAGTCACCGAGGAGGATATCGTTTTGCTCCCCGGCGATTTGTCGTGGGGTATGCGTATGGAAGAGGCTCTGCCAGATTTCGCTCTCATCGCACAACTACCAGGCAAAAAGGTCATCTTGCGTGGCAATCACGACTACTGGTGGAATACCTTGTCACAAGTGCGTAACGCCCTTCCAGATGGCTTTTACGTACTTCAAAACGATTGTTTCCGCTTTGGAGACGTTATCATTTGCGGCACTCGTGGCTGGACCTGCCCAGATGGCAACAACCTTACGGAGCACGACCTAAAAATCTACAATCGCGAAGTGGAGCGACTTGGCCTGTCCATCCAACAAATGAACAAAATCCGTCGTGAAGGCGACAAGATCATCGCAATCATGCACTTTCCGCCCTTCAACGGTCGCTACGAAGAGTCTGGCTTTACCAAACTGTTTGTTGCCCACGACATCCACACAGTAGTGTACGGACACCTTCACGGCAAGGACTGCCGAGCAAACTTACACTTCAAAAAATTCAACATCGACTTTTACCTTACCAGTTGCGACCTTGTCAAAAACAAACTGACTTTGATCCACGATGATACTCCAACAGTTGCAGATGAGCAACCTATTGCGGAGTAAGGTTAAAACAAACCAATACGCCCACCAAACAAAATGGTGGGCTTTTTGTTGCCTACCAAATCATTTGACTATTTGCCTAAATCTTGTTATACTCCCATAGTTAAAAAGGACACAAACCGTATGAAAATCAAACTTTCCGACCACTTTTCCATAAAAAAGTTACTTCAAGCCACCTTCCCCACGATTGCGATGATGGTGTTTATTTCCATCTACTCAATCGTTGATGGTGTGTTTATTGCAAACTTTACAAATTCATCGGTATTTAGTGGTGTCAACTTGATTTTCCCCGTCATAATGATTATTGGCGCCGTTGGATTTATGCTTGGCACTGGTGGTGCTGCTCTTGTTGCCAATACCCTTGGCGAAGGTGACAACGTCCGCGCTAACAAAATTTTTACAATGACGTTGTATTTCACCATCATTTTGGGTGCAATTTTGTCTGCTGTAGTCTTTTTGCTTATCGAGCCATTGACATACTTGATGATAGAAATCAGCAATAGCGAAGTTTCTCAAGAGATGATTGACTCTGCCATTGTGTATGGTCGTATTTTGACGGTATTCCAAGTGGCATTTATGGTGCAAAACTACTTTCAAAGCCTGTTTGTCGTTGCCGAAAAGGCCAACCTTGGTTTTGCCGTTACTGCCATTGCAGGATGTTGCAACATTGTGCTGGACGCACTGTTTATTGTTGTGTTCAAGTGGGGCATTGTTGGCGCTGCCGTTGCCACAGGTATCAGCTACTGCGTGGGCGCGGTAATCCCTTTGGTATATTTTTCCAAACCCAACACAAGCTTGCTCAAATTTGCCAAAACCAAATTGGAGTTAAAGGTACTGGCACAAGCATCACTAAACGGCTCGTCGGAGTTTGTGTCCAATGTAGCAATGAGCATCGTATCCATTTTGTTCAATATGCAACTTTTGTCCTACATTGGAGAAAAGGGGGTTGCAGCCTATGGCGTAATTTGCTACGCAGGTTTCATTTTCTCGGCAATTTTCTTTGGCTACAACATTGGTTCTGCGCCCATTTTTGGTTATCACAACGGTGCTCAAAACCACGACGAACTCAAAAACGTTCTAAAAAAGAGCTTGGCAATTTTGACAGTTTTCAGCGCAGTTATCGTCACTCTTGTGGAAGTGTTTGCACAGCCCCTTTCTGCCATCTTTGCAAATGGCGACAAGGAACTGCTGGATATCACCACCCACGGTTTCCAACTGTATGGCTGGTCGTTTGCACTGTGTGGTTACTGCATTTTCTCATCGGGATTTTTCACTGCATTGAACGATGGCTTGACAAGCGCAGTCATTTCCTTTTTGAGAACGCTCCTTTTCCAAGTTGTGTGCATTTTGGTTTTGCCGGCAATCATTGGATTGGACGGTATTTGGTTGTCCACCCTTGTTGCAGAAGGTTTCAGCATAGTGGTGTGCCTTGTGTGCTTCCTTGTCAATCGCAAAAAGTATCAATATGCGTGATGGGTCAATTTTTCTTTTGTTGATGTATTAGCTATGTCAAATTGTAGCCGTTCGCTTTGTAGAGTGTAGCGTGACGGATATGATTAAAATTTAGTCGTTTGCAACAAAATAGCAAAGGTCTGCAGTTTTGCAGACCTTTTGTTTTGTAACCATTTTTTGTATCAGAGCATATTTTTGCAGGCTTCCAAACAGCTTTCTTCGTAGTGCAAAATTTCCTTCAAAAGCGTGGTGCTTTGCGGATGCGCATCGTCGTATTCTTTGGCCAACCTGTACAGGTCGATAATTCCGTTCAATGTGCCTTGCATCATTATCTTCGCCACGTGTGTTTGGCTGTCGTTTGTAAGCATTTTTGCGCGTATCCCCATGTTTGCCATTGTGATAGCAAATTTTGGCGCAGGAGTAGGCTCAAATCCAAGATTTTCCCCAAGGTTACCCACTTGCTCGATGTAGCTGTCGTACTGCTCAATCTGCTTGTGCAGTCGTTTTTTGACATCCTTTTGTTTGATGTATGTCACCAGCGTTTTGATGGAACTTTGCGCCATGGTAACGTTTTTGTACATATCGCTTATTAGTTCTTTTGTGGACTGCACGTTGCAGTTGTTTTCGTCAACGGTTTTCATCTTAGTCCTCCACGTCGTCATCGTCATCCAAAAATGCATCGCGATAGCTCAAATGCACGTCCTCAATTTGCAAGCAATTTGGTGCAAAGGTATCAAAAAGACGATTTCGACAAGTTTCGTAGTTGCAGTAGTATTCGTGATCAATTTGTTTGCTTTTGGGCATAAACAATCCTCCATTTGGCGATGTTTGTCGCAGTAGCTGGCTTTTATGTCTTCATTGTGAAAGCCTCTACCTTTGGGAGAGGTGGCAGTAGTTAGACTGACGGAGAGGGGTAAATGCAAACCATTTTCTGCGACATCATTATTGTCAGTATGCGCAAGCTTGCAATAGTTATTCGTCTGTTGCAACAACTACAACCGTCACAATGAACAAATTTGTCAACAAAAGCTATCATTTTGCCCTGTGCGCACATAATATACTACAGTTGAGCGCAGAACTCCCCAATCTGCAACAAAAATACACCCAAAATTTGCTTTAGCTTTTTGTCAAACATATTGACATTGTTTATCTTTTTGGGTATAATTTCCATTGGTGAACTGTGGGGCAATTTTGTTTTGCTTAACAAAAACAACAATTTAGTTCGAGGTTATTCTATGAAAGTCATCGTGGTGGAAAACTACCAACAAATCGGTCGTCGTGGGGCAGAAATTATTGCCGACGTTGTACAAAACAACCCCAACGCGGTTTTAGGTCTTGCAACAGGCACAAGCCCCATCGGTATCTACCAAAACTTGATTGAAATGTGCAACAAAGGTCAAATATCTTTTGCTAATGTCAAAACTGTCAATTTGGACGAGTACGTTGGCTTGGATGGCACCCACCCCCAAAGCTACCGTTTCTTTATGAACGACAACCTTTTCAATCACGTGGATATCGACAAGTCCAACACCTTCGTTCCCAATGGCGTAGCGCAAAATCTCGCTGACGAGTGCACAAGATACACAGTATTGGTGGACAGTTTGCAACAAGACTTGCAGCTTTTGGGCATTGGCTCCAATGGCCACATCGCTTTTAACGAGCCGGGTACACCATTTGATTCCACAACGCACGTTGTTGCTTTGACGGAAAACACCATCAAAGACAACTCTCGTTTGTTTGACGACATCTCTCAAGTGCCAACACAAGCATTGTCTATGGGTATCAAAAACATTTTGAACGCAAAACGCATCTTGATTGTCGCCAACGGCAAAAACAAAGCACAAGCAGTATTGGATATGGTCAAAGGCCCTGTTTGCGAGTCTTGCCCAGCGTCCGTTTTGCAAACCCACCCAGACGTGACAGTTATCGTTGACAAAGACGCAGCATCTTTGCTATAAAACATTGAAAAACACACAATTAAGTAAAAATACACAATCAGGTGAAATATGAAAAGTAATTTGGCAATTTGCAAATTGGTCAAGTACGCACAAAAGTATCTTGGACTTCAACAAGCAGACGTAACCTACGCGACAAATACAATTTTGGACATTTTGGGCATTTCCTACTTCGAAAAGGTGGAAGTAGACTCTTTCTCCAGCGACATCGCAGTTCTATTGCAAGAGTTTGTTGATGCCTGCGTGGAAGATGGCATTTTTGAGCAAGCTCACGGTGCTTACTACTGTGACAGAGTGATGGGCGTATTGTCCTTGTTGCCAAGTGCGGCACAAGGGGTATTCCAACAAATCTATGCCGAGCAAGGTCCTAAAATTGCAATGGATTGGTTGTATGCTTACAGCGTTGCCAACAACTACATCAAAAAGGCCGCTTTGGACAAAAACCCACGTTTTGACTCCAACGGCTTGGTGGTAACAATCAACCTTGCCAAGCCAGAGTTCCGCGATCCAAAGCAATCGGCACAAGGTATCAAAATAAAGGGAGGCTACCCCAAGTGCGTAATCTGTCGCGAAAACGAAGGTGCTGTGCCTCTTTCCAAATGCACATTGCGCACAATATCCCTTACTCTTGGCGGTAATCCTTGGTTTTGGCAATTTTCCCCATTTGGCTACTTCCGTGAGCATGGTATTGCAGTAAACACAGTTCACACCCCAATGAAGGTGGACAAGCAAACGTTTGTAAACCTTTTGGACTTTGTTGACCAGTTCCCTCACTATTTCATCGGCAGTAATGCAGCATTGCAACGTATCGGTGGCAGTGTGTTGGCTCACGATCACTACCAGGGCGGTGGTGAAACTTTGCCTATGCACAAGGCGGGTTTCCGTCAAATGTTCCAACTCGATGGCTATGACGACCTCAAAATAGGCATTGTCGATTGGCACAACACAGCAGTGCGCATTTGCGGAACAAATCGTCAAAAGCTTGTGGAAGTTGGCTCTCTCATTAATGATGCTTGGAACACCTACACAAATGCGGAGCTTGGACTTATTCCCAACACCAATGGCGAGCAACACCACGCAACCAGCCCAACAGTAGTCAAAGTGGGCAACGAGTACCAACTCACAATCATTTTGCGTAGCAACATCACAAGCGAGCAGTATCCCGATGGTGTATTCCACGCGCATCCCGAGTTCCACATCATCAAAAAAGAGTCCATCGGTCTTATCGAAGCGCAAGGTTTGTTTATTTTGCCTGGCCGACTTCAAAACCAACTTGCCCAAGTGGAAAGATGCATTGCCAATGGCGCACTTACCCAAGATTTGCAAGACTTCCAAATGGTATATGACGAAACAGTTGCCATCATGCAAAAAGGTGTGGGCAACATCCACAAAGCAATGGAAATGGAACTTGGCTACATTTGCGAACGTATTCTCAAAAACACAGCAGTATTCAAAGATGACGCTCAAACAATCGCATTTATGCAAGGTTTGGGTTTCAAGGTAAAGGGGTAACTTTACAGTAAAAAGACACATTAGCTAACCCTTCCACACAAAGCGACAAAAACATAAATTTTCGCTAACGAACAAATCGTAATGGATTGACTAACAAAGTAAAATGTCAAGCGTAAACTTTGCTTAACGATAAAAGGAGAAACAATATGAAAATTCTCGTAACAGGTGGCGCAGGCTACATCGGCTCTCACACAACAGTAGAACTTTTGGACAAAGGTTACGAAGTAGTAATCGTGGACAATTTGGAAAACTCCTCTCCCGTTGCAGTAGAGAGAGTTGAACAAATCACAGGCAAGAAGGTAACTTTTTACCAAGGGGACGTACGTGATCGCAAATTGATGAAACAAATTTTTGACGAGCATCAAATTGACTGGGTAATTCATTTTGCCGGCCTCAAAGCGGTAGGAGAAAGCTGCGCAAAGCCCCTTGAGTATTACGACAACAACCTTTACGGCACATTGGTACTTTTGGAAACAATGCGTGACCACAACTGCAAAAAGCTTGTGTTCAGCTCCTCCGCAACAGTGTATGGCGATCCCGAAGTATTGCCTTTGACGGAAGAGTGCAAAACAGGCGGAACAACCAACCCCTACGGCACAAGCAAGTACTTCCAAGAAATCATCTTGACAGACCTACACAAGTCCGATAACGATTGGACAGTAGTGTTGCTCCGTTACTTCAACCCAGTAGGCGCACACGAAAGTGGACTTATCGGCGAAGACCCACAAGGCATCCCCAACAACCTTACACCTTTCATTGCAAAGGTAGCCATTGGCGAACTTGCAGAAATTGGCGTGTTTGGTAATGACTACGATACACCAGATGGTACTGGCGTGCGTGACTACATCCACGTTGTAGACCTTGCAAAGGGGCACGTTGCCGCAATCGATGGTATCAAGGAAAGTGGCCGATATGTCTACAATCTCGGCACAGGCAACGGTTACTCCGTTTTGCAAGTTATTGATGCATTTGGTAAAGCGTGCAACAAGCAACTGCCATTTGCCATCAAGCCACGCAGACCTGGCGACATTGCAACCTGCTATGCCGATGCATCCAAAGCCAAACGCGAACTGGGATGGGAAGCTACCCACAACATCGACGATATGTGTGTATCGCTTTGGAAGTGGCAATCACAAAACCCCAAAGGATACAAGGGTTAATAATTAGCAGTGCATAACTATTGCGAGACTGTATCAACTGCGGCTATTATCTTTATGAGTCGCAACATCTGTAGCTAATTATCGTCAAGACAAATTGACTAATTAGGCTCAATACTTGAAACTATAATTCACCCATAAAACAAAAAAGCAATGAGTTTTTTCTCATTGCTTTTTTTGCTGTTTGGTTTTGTTTATCTATTCGTTTGTTTGCGTTTTTGCTTTAATTTTGCAATCCAGGTTGGTGCAACTTCAATAAGGAATACAGCCGTTACTACCAAAATGCCACCAACAACAATGTTCCAGCTGAAGGTGTCAATACCAACAACTATGGATATGATGGCACCAATGGGAGTTTCGCAAGCCAATATCAGCGACGTTTGTGATGGCGATACAAACTTTTGCGCATAGGTTTGAGCAAAGTAGGCGTATCCTGTGCCGAGCAAGGATACAATGGCTAATTTCCACCAAGCATTGCCCCAGTTGATTGTCATAGTAGAGTACTTGTTGCTTTCAAAAATCAATGTGTAGACAACAAACAACAATGATGCAAATACAAGTTGCAAAACAACCAGGCTGTTGCTTTCAATCTTGCCCTTTTTCAAAAGATAATCGCCAAACACAATTTGTATAGCAAACAAGGTCGCACCAATTATTGTCATCACTGTGCCAAAGGCTTCCTCTTGAGTGGGCATTTGGCCAATATTCAAAATTACAAGTCCGCCAACCGCCAATGCAACAGCCACAAACACAGCAAAGTTTGGTGCTTTTTTGTACACAAGCCAAGCGATAAAAGGTACCAAAACAAAGTAGAGTGCAGTAAAGAAACCGCAATGTGCAGGAGTGATGTAAGTCTGTCCCACAAGTTGGAACATAAACCCACCAAAAAGCAATGCTCCACCGATAACTCCGTACAATATGTTTTTCCGGGAAAGTTTGATGTCCCTTCTTAGTACAATCACAAGGAAAATTGTGCCAATGCCAAATCGCAAAGCATTTTGTAACCCAGGCGTTGAAGCAAAGCCATCCAAAAGCAACGAGTCTGCCAAAACAAAACCCGCTCCCCAAATCAGTGCAACTGCCCCCAACATAAACAAGGATACTATTCTTTTTTGATTGTTATTGTTTACCATAGCTCACTATAAAAATAACGGCAAACTAAAATATTAGTCTGTCGTTAACGCAAAAAGGCGAATGGACAAGGGATTTCTCCCACATTGCCTTTCGATATTTTTTGTACTATTATATGCGATTTTTTCCATTTTGTCAATAGTAAATACCACAATTCAAATTTGACAGGACAAAAATTTGCTCAAAAGCACAAACTAACACAATACTGTTATTTTTGATACTTTTTTTACAAATTTTCATAAAAGCATTGCCAAGAAATTGCTAAACTGATATTATAATATACATAAAGGGAAAGTGTCTGCGCTGTGTGGCATTGCGGCAAATACGCTATTTGCAACGTCATCTGTGTGTCTATTTTCCCACAAAAATGGTAATAAATTCGGAGGCTTCTAATGAGATCAAGTGGTATTTTGTTACATATCACATCGTTGCCAAGTTCAATGGGCGTTGGTACGTTGGCGGAAACTGACAAATTCATCAAGTTTTTGAAGGCGGCAAAGCAAGAGTATTGGCAAATTTTGCCCATCACTCCAACAGACTTTGTAAACTCTCCTTACGCAAGCCCATCAGCTTTTGCTGGTAACACTTTGCTTATCAACGTTGATGAGCTGGGCAAAGAGGGGCTTGTTTCCGAAGAAACTTTGTCGCAGGCAAAAAATTGCAAAGGCAACGACTACGGCTATGCAATTTGGCACAAGGATATTATCCTTCGCGAGGCGTTTGGTAACTTTATCAAGCACGATCCATCCAGGGACTACTTTGAGTTCTGCTCTAAAAACGACTACTGGCTCAACGACTACGCGCTGTTCTGCGCTTTGAAAAAACACTTTGGTGGTAAATCTTGGTTGGAGTGGGATGAAGAAGATGCTCGTATGCGTAAGCCATCTGCAATGCTTAATTATGCCGAAGAACTTTGCGACGAAATCAACTACGTAATTTTCACTCAATACATATTCTTCAAACAATGGGCAAAACTTCGCAAAAAGCTCAAGAAAAACAAAATCAAGCTTGTTGGCGACATCCCCATCTACGTTGCATACGACTCCGCTGACGTTTGGGCACATCCAGAGCTTTTCCAACTAACTGCTGACCGCCGTCCAAGTTGGGTTGCTGGTGTTCCCCCAGACTACTTTTCTGCTGACGGACAACTTTGGGGCAACCCATTGTACGATTGGAAGGCAATGAAAGCCTCCAACTACGATTGGTGGGTGCGCCGTGTTGCAAAGTGTGCAGAGTTGTTTGACGTGTTGCGTATCGACCACTTTAGAGCGTTTGATAGCTACTACTGCATCAAACACGGCGAAAAAACCGCTCGTAACGGCCATTGGGACAAAGGTATTGGCTACGAGTTTTTGAAGTTTATCCAAGACTCCAACCCAACTTTGACAATCATTGCCGAAGACCTGGGCGACATCCCCGAGTCTGTTCTCAAGTTGCGCGATAAGTGTGGTCTTGCCGGCATGAAAGTAGTGCAATTTGCCTATGACGGCAACCCTAACAATATGTTCTTACCACAAAACTTTGAAGAGCACTGTGTTGCTTACCTTGGCACTCACGACAACGACACAACTCTTGGTTGGTGGCAAGCAAATGATATCTGGACCAAGCAGAACGCAATGAGACTGTCCAATGTTACTGACAGCGAAGATATCTCTTTGCAACTTATCAAAGTCCTTGCGGAAAGCAAATCGGAGTTGGTCATCTACTCCATGCAAGATATCGCACAAAACGACACAACCAAGCGCATGAATATTCCTGGCACATTGGGTTGCTGGAAATATATGGCAAGCCGAGGCGACTTCTCTCAAGAAAACGCAAAGTGGCTTGCTGAACTCACGGTCAAAACGAACCGTGCACCAGTGGAGGACTAATGAACAAGTTTACTAATTTTTATCAAGGCAACGAAACAGAAGCCTACAACCTTTTGGGTTGTCACAAGGTTGCAGAAAACACCTACCACTTTGCTGTTTGGGCGCCCAATGCCAAAGCAGTTTGTGTAATTGGTGACTTCAACAACTGGCTGGTTTATCACAACAAACTGGAGCTTGTTGATGGCATTTGGCAAGCAACAGTAGAGGCACGCCCAGGCGACTACTACAAGTTTGCCATCACTACACAAAGTGGCAATATCTTGTACAAAGCCGACCCATACGCACGTTACAGTGAACTCCGTCCAGGCACAGCAAGCGTCATCTACGACGAAGAGTACACCTGGAACGATGCCGATTGGCAAGCTAAAATGCTCAAAAAGGACATCTACAAGAGTCCCATCAACATCTACGAAGTGCACGCTGGTTCTTGGCGTCGTCACTACGATGGCAGTATGTACTCCTATCGCGACTTGGCAAAGTACCTCGTGCCTTATGTAAAAAAGATGGGTTACACTCACGTAGAGTTTATGCCTTTGACGGAGCACCCATTTGATGGTTCTTGGGGCTATCAAGTTACTGGATTTTTCTCTCCAACAAGCAGATATGGTACACCAAACGACCTCAAATATCTCATTGACAAGTTCCACAAAGCAGGCATCGGCGTAATTTTGGACTGGGTTCCTGCGCACTTCTGCAAGGATGCGCACGGACTTATGGAGTTTGATGGCACCTGCTGCTACGAGTCAAGTGACGAACACAAAAAGGAACACAAGAGCTGGGGTACGCGCATTTTTGACTACTCTCGTTACGAAGTGCAATCCTTCCTTATTTCTTCCGCACTGTACTGGCTAAAGGAGTTCCACTTTGATGGAATTCGTGTAGACGCAGTTGCAAGTATGCTTTATCTTGACTACGATCGCAAAGACGGCGAGTGGTCACCAAACAAATACGGTGGCAACCAACATTTGGAAGCAATCGACTTTTTGCGTAAACTCTCTTGCAATGTTTTCCAAGCGTGTCCTTACGCGTTGTTTGTTGCGGAAGAGTCAACAGCCTTTCCAAAGGTTACCCATCCAACCTATGTTGGTGGTTTGGGTTTCAACTACAAATGGAACATGGGCTGGATGAACGACACTTTGGGTTATATGCAATGTGATACACTGTGGCGTGGCGACAACCACGGCAAGATGACATTTTCAATGTGCTACGCATATTCGGAAAACTACATTTTGCCACTGTCCCACGACGAAGTGGTGCATCTCAAAAAGAGCCTTATCAACAAGATGTTTGGCGACTACGAAACCAAGTTTAGGCAACTCAAGGCGTACATGGGATTTATGTATGCGCATCCTGGCAAAAAGCTCAACTTTATGGGTAACGAACTTGCTCAATGGAACGAGTGGAGCGAGGATAGAGAGCTGGACTGGATGCTTTTGACCTTCCCCAAGCACGACAGTCATCGTCAATTTATGATGGACTTGAACAAAACGTACAAAAAGTACAAAGCTTTTTACCAAAACGAAGCGGACTGGGACGGTTTCAAGTGGCTGATTGCCGATGACACCAAGAACAGCGTTTTTGCCTTTGAACGTATAGCAAAAAATGGTAGCAAGATTCTTGCAATTATCAACTTTAGTCAATACGACTACCACAAGTATGGTTTCTTTATGGACCCAGGTAGTTACCAACTGATTTTGAACAGTGACGAATTCAAGTACAGCGGTCGCGGTGTGGAAGTTGTGAATAGTGTAACAACCACTGATGATGGATATGCAGAGTTTACAATTCCTGCATCTAGCGTACAATACTACTATATGCCTGCTAAAAAACAACGATAAACAACAATGCTTTGGGAGATTTATTACAATGCACAATAATTTGACAAAAACACAACTAAAACAACTCATTGAACTGGCTGCGGAAAAGCAATACGGCGTAAGTGCAAACGAACTATCCAACTTGCAACTTTACAAGTGTGTTGCACGCGTTGTACGCGACTTGCTTTTGCAAAAGCGTGCTGATTTCAACCACGAACACAAAGCTCGCACACGTAAACGCATCCACTACCTTTCAATGGAGTTTTTGATGGGCCGCTCCTTGAAGAATAATCTTTTCAACATGGAACTTGACGGCCTTTTTGCTGACGTTCTCAAAAAACATTACAAGGTTGACTTGAACGACCTTTACGAATTCGAGCCAGACGCAGGTCTTGGCAATGGTGGTCTTGGCCGTCTTGCCGCTTGCTACTTGGACTGTCTTGCCAAGGAAGATTTCCCAGTTATGGGTCACTCCTTGCGTTTTGAGTACGGCTTTTTCCAACAAAAAATTATCGATGGTTGGCAAACAGAGTTGCCTGACAACTGGTTGCCTGGTGGCGAAGTTTGGCTCAAAGAACGTCCCGACAAGGCGCAAGTGGTGCGTTTTGGCGGTATGGTAAGAGAAATTTGGACGGACAAAGGTCCAATTTACCAACAATTCAACTGCGACGAAGTGGAAGCTTTCCCTTACGATATGTTGGTTGACGGTTACAAGGCTAATGCTGTTGGCGTTTTGCGTTTGTGGTCTGCACGCTCCAAAAAACCATTTGACTTTGCAGCATTTGGTCAAGGCGAGTATATGCGCGCTTTGGAACAACAATCTCAAGCGGAAATGATCACAAAAGTTTTGTACCCAAGCGACAACCACGAAGAAGGTAAAATTCTTCGTTTGAAGCAAGAGTACTTCCTTGTTTCTGCCGCAATGCAAAACATCACAACCGACCACTACAAGCGTTACGGCAATTTTGACAATTTTGCAAGCCTTGTTGCGGTGCACATCAACGATACACACCCAGCACTTTGCGGTCCAGAACTTATGCGTATCTTTATTGACGACTATGGTTTCTCTTGGGAGCACGCCTGGGGTATCGTAAAAGCAGTTTGTGCCTACACCAACCACACTGTAATGGCAGAAGCGTTGGAAAGTTGGCCACAATACATCTTCCAAAAGTTGTTGCCACGTATTTTTCAAATCATTGTAGAAATCAACGAACGCGCTTGTAAAGAGTTCTTTGACAAAACTGGTGGCGACTTCAAAAAGGTCAGCGACTTGGCAATCATCGCTTACGACCAAGTTCGTATGGCAAACTTGTCCATCATCACTTCTCACTATGTCAACGGTGTTTCTGCTTTGCACAGTGACATTTTGAAGAACTCACTTTTCAAAGATTTTTACCAAGTAGAGCCTCAAAAGTTTGGCAACGTTACCAACGGTATTGCTCACCGCAGATGGCTTTGCCAAGCAAACCCAAATCTTACAGGACTTCTCACCGATCTTATTGGCGATGGCTTTGTCACTGACGCAAGCGAACTGACCAAGCTCAACGCATTTTTGGATGACGGCCAAGTTCACGAACGTATGGCTCAAATCAAGCTTTCAAACAAGCAACGCTTTGCTAACGTTGCCAAGGCAAAGAGCGGTGTAATCATCGATCCAAACACTCGTTTCGACGTACAAGTAAAACGTCTTCACGAGTACAAGCGTCAACTGTTGAACGTTCTCAAAATCATCTCCTTGTTCCACGATCTCAAGGAAAACCCCGATTTGGACGTTACTCCACAAACATTTATCTTTGGCGCAAAGGCTGCTCCAAGCTACTACAGAGCAAAGGAAGTAATCAAACTTATCTGCTGTATTCAAAAGGAATTGGAAAAGTACCCCAAAATTCGCGAAAAACTCAACGTTATCTTTATGGAAAACTACTGCGTAACCATGGCGGAAACTCTCATCCCAGCAGCGGAAGTTAGCGAACAAATTTCTTTGGCTGGTAAGGAAGCAAGTGGTACCGGTAACATGAAGTTTATGATCAACGGTGCGTTGACTCTTGGCACATTGGACGGTGCAAATGTCGAAATGCACGATGCAGTAGGCGATGACAACATCTTTATCTTTGGTATGACTGCGCAAGAAGTGGAAGGTACTTGGGCAAATGGCTACAACTCTATGGAGTACTACTTCAAGCAACCAAAACTTCGTGCAATCATCGAAGAACTCAACAATGGCTTTGCTGGCGAAACTTTCGAAGGCATATCCAACTACCTTCTTCGTTCTGCACAAATTGCCGACCCATATATGTGTTTTGCTGACTTTGCAAGCTACATGGCTACTCACGAAAAGATGGATCAAACCTACCTTGATATCCACGCTTGGAACCACAAGTCTTTGAAGAACATTGCCGAAGCAGGCAGATTCTCCGCTGACCGTTCCGTAAGAGAATACGCACAAAAAATCTGGAGAATGTAATGCAGTATATTCAGTACGATCCGACAAACACCTTCTACAAAAGCATCGTTGGCGCTGTAGAAGAGTACCAAAAGTTTGGCATCCGCTTGCAAATCAACCAATGTGTTGCCCCCACAAACGTTTTTCTCGTTGTGTATGGCGATGATGGTGTATTCAACAAAGAGTACACCATGTATCGCGAAGTTGGCAGCGGCGGATGGGACAGCTACCTTTGCGATATCGACCTCAAAAAAGGCCTGTATTGGTACTACTTCCGTATGGAAGGTGTCAAATACGAACACTACATCGGTATTGATGCTAACAACAAGCCCAGCTTGTACTACGACAACGTTCAACCTTGGCAACTTTCCGTCTACAAAAAGCTGTACAAAGTGCCCGAGTGGCTCAACAAGGGCGTAATGTACCAAATCATGCCTGACCGCTTTTATGGTGACGGCACAACAGTTGCCACCGAGGACAAGATTTTGCGTCCTTGGGGCGAGCAACCATCTTTCCGTGATGAAAATGGTGTTGTTCGCAACCACGACTTTTTTGGTGGAAACATCAACGGCATCCGTCAAAAGTTGCCATACCTTGCAAGCTTAAACGTAAAAACAATCTATCTCAACCCCATCTTCAAAGCGTACTCCAACCATAAGTACGACACCGAAGACTACGAGCTGATTGACCCAATGTTTGGCACCTACGAAGACTTTGTTGCCCTTTGCAAAGAGGCTAAAAAGTTGGATATCCGCATCATTTTGGATGGTGTGTTCAACCACGTAGGCAGCACTTCAAGATACTTCAATCGTGGCAAAAAGTACGGCGATGGCGGTGCTTACAACGACAAAAACTCTCCATATCGCGAGTGGTTCAACTTTGACAAGCACAACAACTACGAGTGCTGGTGGAACTTCCAAACTTTGCCACGTATCAACGCACACAGCAAGTCCGCGCAAGAGTATTTTTGCGGTAAGGAAGGCATTGTTGGCAAGTGGCTCAAGGCTGGCGCATCTGGCTGGCGTTTGGATGTTGTTGACGAAATCGAAGACTGTATGTTGGACAAAATTGTTGCCTGCGCTAAAAAGGCAAAACCTGACTGCGCAATCATTGGCGAAGTGTGGGAAGACGCATCCAACAAGATGGACTATGGCGTACGTCGTCACTACTTTGATGGCAGTCAACTTGACACGGTTATGAACTACCCACTTATGCGTGGTATTGTAGAGTTTGTCCGTTACGGCAACGAAAAGGCGCTTGCTTCCACTGTGTTTGCTCTTTTGAACAACTATCCAACCTATGTTCGCAACAATTTGATGAATATCTTGGGCACGCACGACACAATGCGCATCATCACAAACCTTGCAGGCGAGCGTCTTGACGATGCCTCAAAGGAAACAATGGCACGCACCAAACTGACAGACAAGCAATACAAGGAAGGTTGCAAACTTCTCAAAATTGCCACCGTTTTGCAATACACAATGTTTGGTTTCCCTTGCGTGTACTACGGCAACGAAGTAGCAATGGAAGGCTACCGCGATCCTTTCTGTCGTGGATGCTATCCATGGGACAAGCAAAACAAGCTTATGCTTGACTTTTACAAGCGTATGGGCGATTTGCGCAATATGCCAGTGTTCTGCGATGGCGATTTCCATCAACTTGTCGCAGAAAATGGCGTGTACGCATTTGAGCGCATCAGCCAAAAAACACAAACTCAAGCAATCGTTGCAGTAAACCGTGGAGGTCAAGAGTACAACCTGTACCTTGCAGGCTCCTACGAAGACGTATTCACAGGACGCCGTTACCACGAGTGGTGCCACCTTCAACCCAACGGTTATGTAATCTTGAAGAGAGTGTACTAAATAATTTCAATACTTACAACAAAGATGACACCCATTTGTGATGTCCTCTTTTCTGTTATTGCTCATTTATATGTACTCTTTGCTGTTTGTTAATTGTAGATTTGTTTGATTTTTCCATCGCCCACAGATATTGACACCAATGTAATATAATGGTAAAATGATACAAATCAAGAAAAAGCCATCCAGGCATTAAGCGGAAAGAAACGTTATGAAAAAACAAACATTAGAAATTATTTTATTGGCAGTGTTGGTTGTAAGCTGTCTTGCGCTTACAGCATGTGAAACCACCAAAGGATCAGAAGGTCTTGAATATGCGCTTTCTGATGACGGCGAATCTTATATTGTGGTGGGTATTGGTACTTGTGTAGAAAATGATATAGTGATACCTAAAAGATACGATGGTAAACTAGTTACGAGTATAGGAGACAATGCTTTCAACAATGAGCATGGTGATTGCTATATTAGTTCTATAACTATTCCTACGAGTGTGACAAGTATAGGTAATTATGCATTTTACAGCTCTGGACTTCTGTATAATGTTAGATTTACACAGGGTAGTAAGTTAGTATATATAGGGGACAATGCATTTGCTCGTTGCCCATTAGGGGGTATTACTATCCCCAGTGGAGTAGTAAATATAGGAAATGGGGCATTTAGTTACTCTCATCTAGAAAGCATCACAATTCCAAGTACAGTAAAAAGCATAGGCGATTCTGTGTTTAGCGACTGTGAAAAGTTGGAAAAAATAGTTTTTGAGGAAGGTAGTCAATTGTCAAGTATAGGCGAACGTGCATTTTATAATTGTTCGAGCCTAACAAGCATTACAATTCCTGCAAGCGTGACAAGTATAGGCGCCGATTCTTTTGCTACTTCAAAATATATTCATAGCGCTCTTGAAAAGGTGGAAATAACTGATGTGGCGGCTTGGTGTAATATTGATTTTGCAAATCCTCATGCCAACCCATTATATGTAGCAGATCAATTGTATCTCAATGGAAGTGAAGTATATAGCCTGGTTATTCCAGAAGGTGTAACAAGTATATGTGAATATGCGTTTTATGGTTATGATGACCTAATTAGTGTCACAATCCCTGCGAGCGTAACAAGTATAGGCAATAACGCATTTGCTTTGAACATCCACTCATACAACACAACTTTCGGAGTAAAATTTGTACATTTTGAGGAAGGTAGTCAGCTGAAAAGCATAGGAGACCATGCATTCTATGGCGCTGGGATTGAAAGTATTACTATTCCAAGCAGTGTAACGAGTATTGGAGAATCCGCATTCGATGGGTGCAGAAACTTATCAAAGGTAGAAATTAGTGATATAGCTGCTTGGTGTAATATTGATTTTGCTAATCGTTCTGCCAATCCTTTATTCTATGCAAGACATTTGTATCAAAACGGAGAAGAATTAACCGCCCTCGTTATCCCAGAAGGTTTAACAAGCATACTTCCTTATACATTTGATAATTGTGATAGCCTAACAAGCGTAACAATCCCTTCAGGGGTGACAAGTATAGGGGAAAGAGCATTTTGTTTTTGTCAAAATCTATCAAGTGTGACAATTCCTGCAAGTGTAACAGGTATTGGTGTCAGCGCATTCTCGAGTTGTGCTTTGACAAACGTAACTTTTGAAGAGGGTAGCAGATTGTCAATCATAGAAGAAGATGCTTTTTACAACTGCAGGAGACTTGAGAGTATAACAATACCAGCAAGTGTAACGAGTATAGGGCAGACGGCATTTGCTATTCATGCTCCTGGCGACATCCCTGTTGGCTTAAGAAGCATAGTTTTTGATAACGGTAGCCAACTAACGGGTATTGGTAAATGGGCATTTGAGAGCTGTAAATGGCTTGAAAGGGTGGAAATTAGCGACTTGACAACTTGGTGTAAAATTAAGTTTGCAAATTATTATGCAAATCCTTTATGCTATGCAAGACACTTGTACATTAACGGAGAAGAATTGACGAACCTTGTTGTCCCTGAAGATGTGGCACGTCTCCAACCTTATGCATTTATCAATTGTGATAGCATAATTAGTGTTGACATTCATAGTAATTACCGTTATATACCCGACTATGCATTCTATGGTTGTACCAATTTGGAAAGCGTCACTTTTGCTGAATTAAGTAAAGTATCTGGAATAGGAAGTAATGCATTTTATGGTTGTAGTTCCCTTGTTAGTATTACAATCCCCAAAGGTGCAAACCATATAGACGAAGGGGCATTTTCTGGATGTGAAAGTTTGACAAGTGTAACATTTGAAGATCCAGATGGTTGGTATATTGGAGAAGATAGGTGGGACCAAGATGGTTCATCAATAGACCTAACAAGTCCGTCACGAAATGCAACCTACTTGCGAGATACTTATGTGTCAAATTATTTGCTTGCTGATCCATGGGAAAAGGAATGGTGGAATTATCCATCTGCAAACTAAACACAAAAAACTGACAGCGTCATCCAAACGGATGGCGCTCTTTTCTTTTCGTTTGGTTATCTCGCAATCTCTGTTTGCTTTTGCGGAAATCTCTTAAAATTTCCTCTACCAATCCCAATTTGGGTATTGTAATCTTGCAATGGGTTTGGTATAATCTATTTGTAAAAATTTGTTTTGCGAGGTCACTATGATAAACTATAACTCTGACAAAAAACTTCTCAGCATTAGTAACGGCAGTATTGCCTACGTTATGTATGTCAACGATGCAGGCTATGTGGAAAAGGTATATTTCGGCAAAGCCCTTGCCAATTTGGACGATTTTACCCAAGTGCGAGATGGTAAGTACTTTGTTTCCAGCTATTTTGATACAGCTGAAGGTGTACAAAAGCGCTACACCGATGGTTTTATGGCGGAAAGTGGTCTTTTGGAGCTTTCTCCACATGGCGTTTGGGACAAGCATCACTCCGCAATCGTGTTGAAGGACGCAACAGGCAGTTACGAAAGTGACTTTAGATACCACTCACACAACATTACAAGTGGTGTACCCGCTGTGGAAGAGCCAATGCCTCACGCAAAGGGCGACAATGCTGAAACGCTGGAAATTGTGTACAAAGATATGCACCGCGACATTTTTGTTACCGAGTATCTCACAATTTATCCTGACAAAGATATCATTGTAAAGAGCTTTACAGTGGAAAACAAAACGGAAAGCGAACTTTCGCTCCTTCGCGCAATGTCCATGCAGTTGGACCTCAACAACAAGGACTACAACATGGTGTCCTTCCCTGGCAGATGGATGCGCGAACGCAACTACCATGAAAACCCTCTTCACTACGGCACACAAGAGGTATCAAGCAACTTTGGCTGTTCATCTCACGATATGAACCCATTTGTGTTCCTAAAGAGCAAAACTGCCACAATGGACTACGGCGAAGTTATTGGCTTCAACCTTATTTACAGCGGCAACTTCAAGTTCCGTGCGGACGTTGGCAAGTACCACAGCACACAAATATCTTATGGTATCAACGACGAAGATTTTTGTTGGATGCTTGCGCCTGGTGCAAAGTTTGCCACACCGCAAGCGGTAATTTCCTACTCCTACCAAGGCGTGGACAAGATGTCCCAAAACTTTCACGCGTTTATCAAGCAAAATCTCATTTCCTACCAAGCTGACCGCGCTTACAAGCCAGTTTTGTTCAACTCTTGGGAGGGTTGTACATTTAACTTTGATACTGATTCTGTAATTTCTTACATCGACGACGCCGTTAAAATTGGCACCGAACTGTTTGTTTTGGACGATGGCTGGTTTGGCGGTCGCAACGATGATACAAGCTCACTTGGCGACTGGTTTGTAAATACTGACAAGGTAGATTTGCACAAGGTTATGGACCACTGCAAGCAACTTGGCATCAAGTTTGGTATTTGGTTCGAACCAGAAATGATCAACCCCAACTCGCACCTTTTCCGTGAGCATCCCGAGTACACCCTTGGCAACTTGGATAACAAACAACTGTACCTGTGGCGCAATCAACTGCATTTGGATTTTTCCAATCCACAAGTGGTGGAGTATATCTACGGCAAAATGAAAGCATTTTTGGCAGAGTACCCAGTTGACTACATCAAATGGGACTACAACCGCGTTGTTGGCGAGCACTTCTCCAAGTTGCACGGCAAAAATCAAGGGGAGGTGTACCACAGACTTGTTATGGGCTACTACTCACTCATTTCTCGTTTGACACAAGAATACCCCAACATCATGTTTGAAGGTTGCGCTGGCGGTGGTGGACGTTTTGATATGGGTACATTGTTCTTTACTCCACAAATTTGGACAAGCGATCAATCCAACCCAGCAGAACGTATGTTTATCAACTACAACACATCACTTGCTTACCCACTTTCTACAATGGGTAGCCACGTAAACGACTCCAAGATGGGCACTTACACAACCAAAGCACTCTTAGCATTGTTTGGTACTTACGGCTACGAAATGAACCCCAATATGCTGACTGAAAGTGAAATCGCCGAGCTCAACCAAATTGCTCAAATCTACAAAGGCTACCATAATGGAGTTATTGCCAACGGCACACTTTACCACCTGCTTTCTCCAACGGACAGTAACTTTACCTGCTTGCAATGTGTTGCGCCAAACCAAAGTGCATCTTTGGTGTTGTTGATGTCCAAACTATCCGAGCCAGCAGCACTCAAATTCCTCAAACTCAAAGGCCTTGATCCTAACAAAAAGTATGCCAACAACATTGATAACTGCGTCCACACTGGCGAGTATTACATGCAAGTAGGTATGAGCCTTTCGGTCGTTTGGTTTGGCGAATTTACTGCCTTCTTGATGATTTTGACTGAAGTGGAGTAAAGTTGTTGCAACTCTTTAGGCAAAAGTTGCTACAAATAGCCTAACATCAATTTGTTTGTGCGCTAGAGTTTTATAAAACAATGTTGTTATATCATCACACAAACAAAACAAAAAGCCGAGAAATGAAATGCACCCCAAAAGTTTAGACAAAAAATTAAATTAATTGTATTGGAATTGAGTTCGGTATT
>CAZHMU010000002.1:81681-253316 GCA_964533825.1 uncultured Oscillospiraceae bacterium | reverse complement strand
GTTGCGAACAATATTGCGTTAGTTGCGACGTTGAGCATACCTGGAAGGTCTGTGATTGAGCAAAACACGGATGATTGCGAAGCATTGTTCCGTCAAAAACAAACAAGACCTTGTGAACGAGCCTTTTAGTAAATGCAGCCCCGTTTTGTTTGGGACTGCATTGTGGTTTGCTATTTTATTGTTGGGATGACTGCTTCTGTTTCGGTGTCGAAAAGATAGATGCTCTTGTTTGGCACGAAGAAAGTCAGTTCGGTATCCATCTTGGGGGTGTCGTGTGGATCTACCTTCAAAACGGACCTACTATTGCCGACGTTTACATACACGTTGGTGTTGTCGCCAAGAAGTTCCGTCAACTCCACATCACACTTGATCGTGGAGCAGTTGCCTTCGTCTTTCAAAGTGATGCTTTCAGGACGGAATCCCAAAACTACCTTTTTGTTGTTGTACTCGGCAATGAGTTCTGCAGACAAAATTGGGGAAAGGTCAACTGTTGCGTCAATGTCGTTGCCGTTTTCGGAGATGGCAAGCACGCCGTCAGTTACTGTTCCACGCAAAAAGTTCATTGGTGGCTCGCCAATAAAGCCTGCTACAAACATATTTACAGGGTTAAAATACAATTCGTATGGTGTACCAACTTGTTGGATGTAGCCATCCTTCATAACAACGATACGGTCGGCCATTGTCATAGCTTCCGTTTGGTCGTGTGTTACGTAGATGGTTGTGGCCTTTGTTTCACGGTGAATTTGGGTAATTTCCGAACGCATCGTAACACGTTGCTTTGCGTCCAAGTTACTGAGTGGCTCGTCCATAAGGAAGATACCAACCTTGCGGATGATTGCACGACCAACAGCAACACGTTGACGTTGTCCACCGGAAAGTGCACGTGGTTTGCGGTCCAAGTAGTCGGTCAAGCCCAAGATTTTTGCGGTGGCATTTACACGTTCTTCGATGACGTCTTCGTCAACGCCTTGAAGTGTCAAGCCAAACGCAAGATTGTCGTAAACGGACAAATGTGGGTACAAGGCATAGCTTTGGAATACCATTGCTACCTGTCTGTCACGAGGTCCTTTGTCGTTGGCAAGCTCATCGTTGATGTAAAACTCGCCCTTGCTGATGTTTTCAAGACCTGCAATCATACGCAAAGTTGTAGATTTACCACAACCAGATGGACCTACAAATACAATGAATTCGCCCTTTTCAATTTCCAAATTGAAATCATGAACAGCGTGAAATCCGTTGGGATAAATTTTGTTGATGTCTTGTAGCTTGAGATATGCCATAGTATTGCTCCCTATGTAAATTTATAATGTGTAGTTTGCCATCGCAATAACTGTTATGTTGGTACTTAAAAGGGCAACTTGCAGTTATGCGTAATACTTTGAAGATTTTTTGATTGAAACTGTATTATTTGAGATCCAAAGTGCCGATGTGGTCCATATCGGTAAATGTTTGGTTTTCGCCACACATACCCCAAATAAAGGTGTAGTTGCTTGTGCCAACACCGCTATGGATGGACCAGCTTGGAGAAATTACGGCTTGTTCGTTGTGCATGATGATGTGACGAGTTTCCTCTTGAGTGCCCATAAGGTGGAAAACAACGTTGTCTGCCTTCAAGTCAAAGTACATATAAACTTCCATGCGTCTTTCATGAGTGTGGCAAGGCATTGTGTTCCAACTGCTTGTTGGGTCAAGCTCTGTCATACCCATAGAAAGTTGACAGCTTTGGCAAACTGCTGGATGAACAAATTGGTTGATTACGCGCTTGTTGAGATTTGCCGCATCGCCACAGGCAACATGGTTTGCGCGATCCTTTGTGATGTGAACAGTTGGGTAAGTTTTGTGAGCTGGGCAACTGTTGATGTAGAATTTTGCAGGGTTTGCACCATCGTTGGAACGGAAAACAATTTCCTTTGTACCCATACCGATGTACATACCTTCTTTGTGACCAACGGCATATTCAGTGCCATCCAACACGATAACGCCATCGCCACCAATGTTGATAACACCCATTTCGCGTCTTTCAAGGAAGTAGTCGGTTGCAAGTTCCTTGGTTGTGCCAAGAACAAGGTCGCCATTGACGGGCATTGCGCCACCAGCAATGATGCGGTCTTGGTGAGAGTATGTAAGCGCGATTTCGTCAGCTACAAAAACGCTCTCGATGAGATAGTGTTTGCGAAGTGTGGCTGTGTCGTAATGTTTGGAATCGTCTGGGTGGTTACTGTAACGAATGTCAAATTTCATGTTAAATATCTCTCCTTAAATATTCAAAATGTTTTTCTCAAATGTATTTTTTTAAGTGATTTACAGCAAAGGCAATATCTTCGCCTGTGGTGCCTTCCAACACCAAATTAGCATCGGGAATGTACTGTCTTATTGTTGCGATGACCCTTGCAAAGTCCAGTTGACCTTTGCCAACGCCCACTTGTTTGACCCTGCCATCTTCCACAACAAAATCCTTGATGTGGAAAATTTTTATTTGTTGACCAAAAGTAGCAAGTCCTTCTTGCAAAATATCGTAGCACTGATGCACATTGGAAATATCCAAATAGTTGTACAGGTCAAAAATAACTCTTACGTTGTCTTTATCAATTTTGTCGATGGCTTGTTTTAGGCGAGCGACACTGTAACAAACGTGACCAAATGCGCCTTCCATAGCAATGCAAACGCCCTGCTCTTTGGCGCAGTCGGCCAAAGCTCCAAATGTTTGCACCACCGTTGCAAGAGCCTCGTCGGTGCGATTGCTTGGATGATAGGTCCACTTGTCATCGTTGAAACTGCCCGTTTCCGAGCCGACCATGTCGCAACCAAGGGTTTTGGCGTGACGAAGGTAGCTTTTGAAAATCTCCACACAAGTTGCAACTTTATCCTTGTTGGAGTGCACAGGATTGAAATATGCGCCAATCAAAGCAATTTGCTTGTTACAAGCGGTCATTGCGTTGGCGATTTGTTGAGCTGTTTGCTCCGTTATGCCGTCAGGAGTATAGGGAACATCTGGCATTACCTTGTAGGCAACAAGTTGCACTCCGTCAAGTCCGTGCGCGCAAACTTGCGTTGCGACATTGTCTATTCCCTTTACGCCCAAATCGTGTGCTCGAATAAAAAGTTTCATAGTGCTAAAATACTACCTTTTGGCAACTTTGTACAATGGTTTGCTCAATATGAAGTAGACGCAAATTACCACAAAGAAATTTTGCTACTCAAATACAGCACAAAAAGGATGTGCTTTGCAACACATACTTTCAATCATATATATTATAACTACGCCCAAGAGAGTAGTACATACAAAATTTGCATAATTTTATGCACAAAACGGACGCTAAATGTAGCTTTTTTACTTGACGGGATTGCTCAATACGCCAATGTTTTGTACAGTTACTGTGACTGTGTCGCCCGATTTTATTTGACTGCATCCTTGGGGAGTTCCTGTCAAAATCAGGTCGCCTGCGTGCAAAGTCATAACACCACTGACAAAGGACAATGCTTGGTAGACATTGTTTATCATTTCCGAGCTGTTGCCACGCTGTTTTTCCACGCCATTTACGCAAGTTGTGATGAGAGTGCTGGACAAATCAAGTTGCGTTTGCAACACTCCAGAAAGTGGGCAAAAGGTATCAAAACCTTTGGCACGTGTCCATTGTCCGTCACGTTTTTGCAGCACTCTTTCGGTAACGTCGTTGGCAATGGTATAGCCCAAAATGTGCCGGTGGGCAAACTGGACTGCAACATCCTTGCAGGTATCCTTTACCACGATTGCGATTTCCCCTTCGAACTCGACGTGTTTGGCAACAGTTGGCAACACAATAGGCTGACCATTTGCAATGATAGACGTTGTTGGTTTCAAAAAGATCAGTGGCTCAACAGCTGCGTCACTGCCAAATTCTTGGGCGTGCTTGTGGTAATTTAGACCCAGCGCAACAATCTTGGATGGGTTGCAAAATGGGATTTCTTGACCGTCCATTTCTTGGTCTGTTACACGATAGTCGCCAAAGATATCCCCTTCGATGAGATAGGATTTGCCATTGACAAGAGCAACGTAGTTGTTTTGTCCGTCTACACTAATGTGTTTGATAATCATAAAATATCTCCGCTAAAACACAAACGTTTTTCAATAAGGATCTGTCACAAGAAATAGTTGATTAGCCGTTAGGCGGTTTGGCGAGTAAAACGCAAGAAAGCGCTGCGTTGTAATTAATGGGGCCCCACAAATCCTGATTTGTGGGGAAAGGAGCAACAACGCTAAAAGCGAGCAATGATGCTTTTTTGCATCGTTGCGAACAATACTGCGTTAGTTGCGACGCGGAGCATACCTGTAGGTCTGTGACCGAACAAAACGCAGATGATTTCGCAGTCGTTTTGCCACCAAAAAAGCAAGTGAACTCGGTTCACTTCAAAGGCAACCAGAGTTTGTGACAGAGCCTTCAATAAAAACCGCACAAAACTGCCACTTTGTGCCTGTGTTTGCAAATTGTAAAAAGTGAAAATCGGGGCGACAAAATGCCTGCCCCGATAAATTGGTGTGATAAAATTAACGACCGAGCCAACCGCCGTCTACTGCAAGTGTAAAGCCGTGAACGTAGTCGGATGCTGCAGATGCAAGGAATACGCCTGCGCCCATGATGTCGTCTGGTGTACCCCAACGACCTGCAGGGATGCGGTCCAAAATAGCTTCGCTACGATTTGCATCGGCACGCAAAGCTTGTGTGTTGTTGGTTGCCATGTATCCGGGAGCGATTGCGTTTACGTTGATGCCGTACTTTGCCCACTCGTTGGACATACTCATTGTGATACCCTTAACAGCGGATTTGCTTGCTGTGTAGCTTGGAACGCGGATGCCACCTTGGTAGCTGAGCATACTTGCAACGGAGATGATTTTTCCACCACCGCCTTGTTTGATAAATTGGCGAGCAACAGCTTGGCTAAAGAAAAATACAGTTTTTGCGTTGACAGCCATAACTTTGTCCCAGTAGTCTTCGGGAAAATCGATAGCGTCTTCACGAAGGATGATGCCAGCATTGTTTACCAAGATGTCTACGTGACCGAAAGTTTCTACTGTTTTGGCGATAATGCGGTCGATAGGTTCGATGGTAATCAAATTTTCCACCATGTATTGGAAGTTTTCTGCACCCAACATATCTTGTGTTGCTTGGCTGGAAACTACGCTAACGCCCATAACCTTTGCGCCGGCTTCGACAAAAGCTTTACAAAAGCCTTGTCCAAGACCAGTATCGCTACCTGTAACGATTGCTACCTTACCCTTTAGGCTGAATTGATCCAAAATCATTGCAATAAATCTCCTTGTGATGTAATTTTTGTTTGATGATTAGATAATATATCTCTTTTGCGGTATTTTCAAGTGCAAATATATTGTTTTTTATGCACAATACGGATAAATTGCCTAAAAAATACAGCAAACTGTCCGCTAAAAAATACCAACTGCTTTGAGTAGAACAATTTCCACAAAGATTGTAAATGCCGATAACACTGTTGTCCACACCACTATTTGGCCTGCAAGCTCGTCATCGCCACCCATTTCCTTTGCCATGATTGCCGAAGATACCGCCGTAGGTGTACCAAAAACAGCAATGTATGCAGCAAAGTGTTGTCCTTGCAAGGATGGTATCAACAGGTATGCCCCAAACAAACTAATTGCAGGCACAGCAACACAACGAATCAGTGTGGTTGCAAGGATGGGCTTCCATAGACGCTTTACTGCCGAAATTGTAAACTTGCCACCCAAAACAATTAGCGCAAATGGCGTAGCTATGTTGGCAACGTACTGCAATGCTTTGTAGACGAAGGTTACTTCTTGACCGAACAATGTAAAGCTTTTGAGACGGAAGTCCCAACCAAGCTCCACAAACAACGAGCGAACAAGTAACACAAGCAAGCCTGCCACTACCGACAAAATTAGCGGATTTGTCACAGTGCCTACAAGGACTTTTTTGAAGGCTGATTGTCCTTTGGTATCGGTGTCGTTGGCATCCTTTAACTGTGGCGTTTTGTTTTGGAATACTGTCAACGCAACAACAGCAAGGATGTTGAACAGCGGGATTGTAAAAGCGGAAAGAACACTGGCGGATGCTGCACCATCTGCACCGAAAAGTGACGTTGCAAGAGGCACACCGATGAGTGCAAAGTTGCTACGAAAAATACCTTGAACAATAACACCGCACTGGCTTTTGTCCTTGACAAACAGCGGAGTTACAATCATACCAACTATAAAAAACAAAAATATGGCGCAAACGCCGTAAAGCACAAATGCCCAGTTAATTTGGTCCAAGCTTTGGATGTTGTACACATTGTAAAACAACAATACTGGTAGAAAAATTTTGAAAACGAGCTTGTTACCAACTGTCAAAAAGTTTTCGTTGAGAAAACCAATTCGTTTGAGTACGTACCCCAAAAAAATCAGGGCTATGAGGGGCAAAACAGAGTTTGCCGCAAATACAAAAGATTCCATTTGTAAACGTTCCTTTAGGATGAAATACAGCAAGATGGTTGGTACTTTGGCTAAAAATGTTGAAACCATTTGGCTGTCTACTTGTAAAGTATTATATCACTACCGCAATTTGCCGTCAACGATACATTTGGAAAATATAAAAAAGTGGCTATGTCACAAGAAATGGTTGATTAGCTACCCTCTCCGTCAGCCTTACGACTGCCTTTGCCCCGGCAGCAACGCTTAGCATTGCTCCCCGCTTTGGCTACAAACAACGCACTGCGTTGTTTGCTCAACGCGTCGCGCCCAAAGTGAGAGGCTGCGGTTTGGCGGATAAAACGCAAGCAAGAACTACATTGCAACTAATGGGGCCCCGCAAATCAAATCCTGATTTGTGGGGAAAGGCGCAACAACGCTAAAAGTGAGCAATGATGCTATTTTTGCATCGTTGCGAACAATATTGCGTTAGTTGCAGCGCGGAGCATACTTGCAAAGTCTGCGACCAAGCAAAATGGGGGAGATTGCGCAGTCGTTTTGCCGTCAAAAAGCAACCAGAGCTTGGGCGGAGCCAAAGACGCAAGGTATGCCATAGAAAATGGCTTTTTTTGTTCTGTTAGTGGGCGCTTTGACTGTTATTGTTTGCAGGCGCAATTATCTTGTATATCTTGATAACATCCCACGGCAAGCTTTTGTGTCAAAAACATAATCAGACAAACTTGATGGACTGCACATAGCTTACAGCATCCAATTTGTGCATAAAAAAAACTGTTTTTTATATTGTGTTGACTTATGTAATTATTTACAATTATATTTGAGAGAATATGTCTACATTTGCAAAGTGTTTGATGTTCTCTAACGATAAAAAAAGGAGAAATCTTTTTTATGAAAAAAACGCTATGGATAGTGGCACTATCGCTTATTTGTGTGTCCTGCCTTCTGCTTACCACTGTTGCATCCGCTGCAACATCCGAAGTGGAAGAATACCCTGGCACAGATATGACTTACTACGAAAGTTTGGATAATGTCTACTCCCAAAGAGAGTGGACCTTTGCAAACATCGGTTCCAATGCCAAAGGCAGCTACACTGCAAGTGGCAACGACTTGTACATATCTCCAGAGGGCATACCTGGTACCAATGGTAAAATTGCCGATGAAGAAATCGGTATCAACTTTTACTACACAAAGATTGATGCCGCTATGGAAAACTTCTACTTGAAGGCTACATTTACCATCACAAACATCAAAACTGGCGGCGACAACCAAAACGGTTTTGGTATCATCTGCACAGATACAATAGGCCCAGCAAAGGATGGTAAATACATCAACTATATCATGTCTGGTTGCACAAAGATGAGTACGTCCTACAACGTTCCTGGTGGACGTGCTATGTTCGGCTACATCAGCGAAGACGGAACCGACCCCACTGACGGTGCGGAAAGCGCATACGAAGGCACCTACTACAAGCCTTTCAGTTTGGACGAAGGGGCGTTTGCTCCTGCTCACGAAAAGGGCATGACATTTACCTTTATTCTCCGTAAGTCAAACTCTGGCTATCACTGCATTTTGACGGAATCATCACAAGGTTACTGTGGCGAAGAAAAAACATTTTTCGATCCAACTCAGTTGCTCAGACAAGACGGTGACAACGTTTACGTTGGTTTCTTTACATCACGTAACGTAGCGGTAAAGGTTTCTGACGTGTTTATGTCTGTGGTTGATCCTGCTAACGACCAAAAGAAATACGAAGACCCCAACGCAAATGCGGCTCAACCAGTGAAGATGTCCATTTTGTCACCTACATCCAGAACAAGTGACCAATATCCATTCTCACTGTACACTGACTCGAGCGGAACAGTTACTGTTAGAGACTACTACAAAAATGAGTATCTTACAGCACACGTTGAGGCTGATACCATCTTTACACAGGTAATCACCTTGACAAAAAACAACCTTCCCCTCACTGCGTCCTTTACACCAGACAACCCAGAGCAAAGCCCCGCTGCGCAAACCATTGTTGTCAAAAAGGGTAGTTTGCCAACGGTAAATGGCGTAAGCTATGTAAGCCCTGTTGTCAACTCCGGCGAGGGCTCTGGCACAAAGGAAGACCCTGCAAGCCTTTGGGATGCGTTTGCATTTGCACTGCCTGGCACCACCATCATCCTGCCCGATGGTACTTACAAATTGAACGGCAAGCTTACCATTGAAAGAGGCGTCAACGGAACGGCGGATGCACCAATCGTGTTTAGAGGGGAAACTATTGGCGGAGTAACGTTGGACTTTTCTGAAGCCAGCTTGACAAACGAAGCAGTTTTGCTGGGTGGTAACTACTGGCATGTCCTTGGTATCAACATTGCCAACGCGCAAAACAACTCCAAAGGTATCCGTATCAGCGGTAGCAACAACGTTTTGGAACAATGCAACTCCTACAACAACACAAACAGTGGTATTCAAATTTCCGGCGCAAGCAAGGAAGGATATATTTGTTGGCCAGCAAACAACCTTGTACTGAACTGCACAAGCTACAACAACTGTGACTCTACTCGTCAGGATGCCGATGGCTTTGCCGTCAAGCTTACCGTAGGCGATGGCAACAAACTGTATGGTTGTATTGCTTACAACAACATCGACGATGGTTACGACTTGTACGCAAAAACAGCAACAGGCTCCATTGGCGCAGTAACAATCGAAAACTGCATTGCTTACAACAACGGATACATCAGCGAATCGGATTTGTCCAACGATAACCTTACAGGCGAAGGCAATGGCTTTAAGCTTGGTGGCTCGGGATTACCCGGTAAACACCAACTCATCAACTGCATCGCTTTTGGCAATGGGGCAAAAGGTATCACAAGCAACAGCGGACCTGACGTTATTATTAAAAATTGCACATCATTTGACAACAACCGTTTCTCCAAACATCAAAGCGGATTTTCTTCCGAAAACGTCTCTTTGTACACAAAACCTGTCAACTCCAAAACAGAATATGTTGTAGATGGTCTCATCTCCTACATGACATTTACTCAAAACACAAAGGTAGACAAGTATGAGCTCAAAGAGCAAACAAGTATCTTCTCTAATACCAACTACACTTGGACAGGTTCTCAAGCTGCAAATGCAAGTGGCGCAACCGTAAGTGCTGATTGGTTTGTATCCACAGATATCAGCAACGTAAACATCACTCGTGGAAAAGGTGGCACGATCAATCTCAATGGTTTGTTGGAGTTGACAGACAATGCTCCTGCAAATGTTGGTGCAAGACTGTACTACAACGAACAGTTGGATGATGCAATTTATCAACTTAACACCGCAGAAACTTTGGAGGAAAAACACGCCGCATTGCGTGCAATCAGCACACAACTTGACTCTTTGAGTGATGCAGAAAAAGCTGAATTGCAAATTTCTCAACACACACTTTCCCAATACGAAAAGGCTGTTGTGGAGTACAACAACGCAGTTGAAGAATACAACAATTACTTGAAAGACACCGAGGATATCACAGAAACATACACAAATATTTTCAATATTATGTATTTGGTGGCAGCATCGTTGGTAATTAGTGGCGCAGTTGCCGCAATCACAAAATTTGCACGTAGGGGGTAACAAAATGAAAAAGACAAAAATTATTGGCATCGTTTGCATTATGTTGGTTGTTTTGTGTTGTTTTGCCGCTTGTGATAGCTCCTACAATGCTAATGGAGCAAACACAGTAGACATCACAGCAACACTAACTCACCCTGATGGAGTTGTACTTCAAAAAATTGAAAGCACCTTTACAAAAGAAGGCAGAACTTACAATTACACCACCACAAAAACTATTGCTTTCAACTCCTTTGATGGCGAAAATTTAGATATGTACTCCACCGAAAAAACATCTGGCTCAGATGCCCAACTGACTGTGCCAAGCTGGGTTGCTGAAGACTTTGCTGAAATCTACGAAATGTCCGAAACAAAACTTCACGGCAAAGCTACTGCGGAAAAAATTGCTGCACTTGGTATCACAAACGCTGCAAGTGACGTGGTGGTTGAGTTACAATTAGACAATAAACACATTGTATCCATGTCTGTTAGCTACTCAAACGCAAAAGGCGAGACTGTTAGCATCGTAGCAACAATGACTTACTAAGATGGCACTACTGCTAACAACATAATAGATTGAGTAGTTGCGTTTAGGAAATTGCTCAATCAACAATTTGACTAAAGGAAAAGTCCCAAAGATTGCATAAATCTTTGGGACTTTTTAGTGCAAAAAAGTGTGGGTAATAGTGAGGGGTGAAAAGTGAATGGGTGCGGTTACGTTTTAGACCGGTAGAAAATTCGTGCGACAATAAACTTACACCCGTCTCTGCTGGATAGATAACTGTTTGGTGTGGCTACAATTTGACTATGACTCGTGAGCCGTCGCCACTGCACACGTCGACAAAGACCCAATCTTTGTGAATTTTGCGCATTTGCCTGATTGTTTTACGCAGTTTGCTCGCCAAGTTGGATGATATGTTGTGGATATCCAACTTTACATCGGAGTCCTTAGTGGCATTGTTTAGATTGTTTATCGCAACGCGGTTGAGAAGCAAAAAGTTAGGTATTGCAAAAGAACGTTTTTTGCCATGTTCAATAATGGATACTTTCATTACTCCACCACTATTTCCACAATGTCGCCATCCGCGGAGTTGACTTCAACAAGTTTGCCAATGGTGCCCTGCTCAATCAGCATCATGATGGCACTCCAGTCTATGTTTAGGTTGTTTAGACTGTCCGACTTGCCCATACTCAACGAAGACGGATTTAGTCCAGCATCTAAAACTATTTTCAAAAGGGGCATTGGGATGTTGACAAGCACGCGGTCGCCTTCGTTACTGTTGACGATGATTTTGAGCATCATTTGCTCAAAGGGCTTGCGGTGTTCGACAGGCACAACTGTGGGTTGGGGCGCACTATCTCTGCCGGTCAAAAGTTCATCCACTGTGCAACCAAGTTTTTGCGCTAAAGTAGGTAAAATCATTACATCTGGACAGGACAGGTCGTTTTCCCACTTGCTGACAGCTTGTGCAGTGACACTCATCATTTCGGCAAGTTGCTCTTGGGTGTAACCTTTACTTTTGCGTTTTTCGGCTATTCTTTCGCCAAAGGTTTTGTTCATTTTGTTCATTTTGTATTCTCCTAAAAGTAAGTTTTGCTTTCGAAAGTAGCCCCATTGTACATCTATTGCTGTTGGTTGTAAAGCGACTGATGGTTGTATTTCACTAAACTGTTGGTTGAAAATACAATTTTTGGGTTAGTTTTGTGGCGTTTTCAAAGAATATTTGCAAAAGCCACCGAAAATTCGGTGGCTTTTTGTTTGAAATTGTGCGGACGGCCAATGACCATCCCTACGATACCATGTGCAGAAGGTCTTGTTTACGTATACAAAAGAAATTTGACAAAATAGCATAAACGGCTACTTTGTTTTGTCTTGCTTTTGTTGTTGTTTTTCCAAGTGTTTTTGGTGGATGTGTAGCTCCACGCTGGAATCCACCTTGAAGAACTTGCGAGTTGTGCCAAGGTTGCGTTTGCCTTTCAAAGCGCGGTGGTTGTGGGTAAGACCAAGTTTCTCGTAGTGGGTCAAACGGCCTTTCAACGCCTCGGCAAAGTGATTGAGGATACCGCTCCAAGCTACGTTTGCAAGGGCATCCAAGCGTGGCAACAGGTTGAAAAACAGTTTGTCGGTTGTTTCGATGTACTCTGTCCAAACTGTGCCTTCTACGCCCAAAACGTTGTCCACTGCGTGCTTTTTGATGCCTTTTAGTGGGTTGAATTTGAGCGTCCTTTTGAAAGGAGTCATAGCGTAAGGGTAGTCGAAGTACAGTTTGAAAAATGGCGACATAATGGTCTTGCGACCAGCGTTTGCTTGCTTGATGCCTTGCTTCAAAGTTAGTGGTTTCCACACTTGGGAAACAACTTCCATAGATGTTGTTGTATGCACGCCATCGTTCCAGCAAATGACTTTTTTGCCAGATTGCTCAAGGTAGCTCACAAAGAACTCCAACATATAGTTTTGCAGTTGAGCAAAGTCATCAAACTTGAGCTCGGCCATCTTTTCCACACATTTGGGACAGTTGCACCATCTTTCTTTGGGGGCTTCGTCGCCACCCAAGTGTATGTATTCGCCAGGGAACATTTGGCAAATTTCGTCCAAAATGTCACAAACAAATTGGTAGGTTTCGTCATTGCCGGCGCACAAAATATCCTTGGAAATACCCCAATTTTTGCGAACTTCGGCTACTTTGCCTGTGCAACTGTACTCGGGGTAGGCTGCAAGCGCTGCAACCATGTGGCCGGGGATGTCTACTTCGGGGATGATATCTACAAAGTGAGCTGTTGCATAGCTTACAATTTCCGCAACGTCTGCCTTGGTGAGATAGCCAGAGTGGGGAACCTCCTCCACAAAGCGAGCGCCACCACGCACTACTTCGCTACCAGAGCGCACACTGCCAACTTCTGTGAGAAGTGGATACTTGTCAATTTGCACGCGGAAGCCTTGGTCATCGGTAAGATGCAAGTGCAGTTTGTTGAGCTTGACTTCGCTCATCAAGTCGATGATCTGCTTGATGGTTTCCACGCCAAAAAAGTGACGACAAATATCAAAGTGCAAACCACGATGTTGGAACTTGGGGTAGTCCTCTACGTAGTAGCTCATTGTGTAGATTGTTTCGTGTGGAATGTGCAAGTCGAACAGTTGGCAGAGCGTTTGCGCCGCATAGAAACAACCTTGTGTTGTGCTTGCGGACACCGTCAAGCAACTTTGAGAAATGTTGAGTTGGTAGCCTTCCGCAGGGCAACCTTCTTCCAAATGGAAGTGGATTGAGCTTTGTTCGTGGTCGTCGGAAAATTGCAATTCCAGACCATTGCAAGAGCGCACTTGCGCTACAAATTGCTCGGCAATGGGTTGGAAATCCGGATGACAAAATACAGTTGTTTGCTCGTCAATTACAAATTGACCAGCAAGTCTTTCCGCCTTTTGCGGACGGGGTAAAATACGCATAATACCTCCATAGAAAATTGAGCACTGCTCAAGTAAATTTAGATTTTGTTGAGTGAGTTAATTTACTACACCATTGATAATTTACCATAATCTGGTGCAAATTTCAATGGTTTTTGGCAATTATTAGCGGCACAAAAGCCTATTTGAGAGCCATTTTTGAGCAAATTTTGTGCAAAAACAAAAATCTACCACAGTTGGGCAGATTTTTTGCATGACAAATATTTACGCGATGAAATTGGCAAAGCGATATTGCATATTGCCAAAGTAAAACGTTACAAGCTCACGGATGTATCTCTCCAACACGTCAAGTTCTGTTTCCGATTGGAAAGTTTTGAACAAGCTTACCAAAAAGCCTTCGGCTACCGCTTGACAAAGAGCAGGGTTTGTCACCTTTGCTCCCGCTGTTTCGTCCACTGCTTGAAGGTACTCGTTGATCTTGACGGAGATGATTTGTACCAAGTAGCTGATAAAGCTGTTGTAGTGGCTGGTGTTGCCTTGGCGGATGATGATGAACTCGTCAGCATACTGTGTCAAAAGGCCAGCAAGAGTTGATGCAAGTTCCGCAGGGTTTTGATCGTGAAAATTCAACTTGCTTTGGATTGCATCGTGGAAGCTTTCCATAAATGGGTTGATAACAGCAAGATACAACGCTTCTTTGTTGGTAAAGTAGCGGTAGATGTTGCCAAGGGAAATTTCCGCATTGTTGGCAATGTTGCGGATTGATGCGTTAGAGTAGCCGTTCTCCTTGAACTCCTCGATTGCGGCAGCAATAATTCTATCTTTGATGTCTTGTTTGAGATATTGCATAGTGTTGCTCCTTACTGTACTTATTGTAACATAAGATGTTCGATTAGGCAATCGTTTTGCAAAACAATTTGTGAATTTTTCACTTTTGATTTTTCTATTGAAACAATTTTTAGTAAAACAAAACTTATGTTTAGTTTGTTCGCGTTTACAAATTTGATACTTGAAGATGATATTAGGACAAAATATCCCCTAAATCTACAAAATAGGCAAGCTTTCTACAGCATATTTGCCCTATACTTGGGCTACAAACTTGGGAGGAAAAGTCAAATGATTAAAATTGGACTGGTTGGTCAACACCAACTGAAAGACGTAATTGAAACTAACGAACAATTTGAAATTGTTTTTGATGTGGAAGGATGCGATGCGCGAAAACACTTGGAAGAAACGGAAGTGGACGTTGTCATCACAGAGCTGATGATGGCTGGCGAAGATGGTTTTGCACTGTTGGAAAGGTATCGTGACGTGCGTTTTATTGTAGCATCGGAGCTCAAAAGCGAAGTATTTGTAATAAAAGCGTTGGAATTGGGTGCAAAATACTACCTTGTAAAGCCTGTGGAGTACGGTGTGTTGGAGCAACGCATACAAAACGTGTACGATGGGGACAAGCTTGGTAGCAAAGTGATGCGCAAAAAGACCGTATCCGAAAAGACGTTAGACGAAAGAATTAGCAATATTTTTGTTAGCGTGGGTATTCCTGCGCACATCAAAGGTTATCAATTTTTGAGAGAAGGCATCAAGCTTGCGGTGGACAACCCTGCAATTATCAATGCCATCACAAAGAGCTTGTACCCTACCATCGCACGTAGGTTTGATACAACGTCGTCCAAGGTGGAAAGAGCAATACGTCACGCTATCGAAGTGGCTTGGAACCGCGGAAAGATTGAAAACATCAACAGTATTTTTGGTGTTAAGGTGTACACATCGGCGGAAAAGCCCACCAATGGCGAGTTTATTGCACTGCTTGCGGACAAGATGTTACTTGAGTGTGCATACTAATATGCTTGGCAGACAATTTTGTGAAAACCGTTGAAAAAAGTTGCTAAATGTTGTAGAATGTTACAAAGATACCAACGACGAGGTGCACTATGGCCAGAGATTGCTACAACATTGCTACGATATGCTTTTCCTGCTGTGCCAGGAGAGAAAATCAAACACACAACTTGGACCATATGGTTACATCCAATACATACGAGGAGTGTAAGATTCTTGCAGAGCGTACCGATGCGGGAGCCAAGAGCGGAATAATGGGCAACATCAAACCAAACTCGTCGCTTACCCTTCCCGAAAGAACGGGTATTATTCCATCCATTGAAGTTGTAGAGTGGGCAGACTACGCAAACACCATTCCCAAGAGAGTTATTGTTGGTTACCACAGATATGGAACCAATCCGGCGGAAGATATTGAGCTTAGAGTAGTTGGCGGAAACATTGGAAAATTTCACGAAGTCGTACTGAAAGGACCAAATGACATTGCCGTGATTGAGGCAATAATCCCAACTTTGGTTAAGGATGTCATTGTCAACACAAGACTGAGATTAGCATTTGGCCTTACCTATGCCAGAAAAAACGAAAAAGGCATTGTTGAATTTGAAAGTTTTAGGGCGGACAGCATCGCACAAGTGGCAAACTTTGACAACGACCACAAATAGAGTTACATTACAAAAAAAGAGCAAACACAAATTGTGCTTGCTATTTTTTTTGATTGCATATAGGTGGATTGCTGTACTGTTAGTTTTGTGGGGTATCCGTTTGGACAGTTGTTGAGTCGATGGTTTCGTCCATTGGCTGTGTCGCTTGGTCGATTGGGGTAGCTGTTGAGTTGTCCGCTACCTGTGAGCCGTTTGTTGAAAGGTGAGTGAAATCAGCGTACTCTGGAGTATCGTGGGTGGACATATAGAATCTTTTGAGATCGGTCAATACGCAAATGTAGAAGGGTTTGTCCAGTATCCACATCAAAATTTTGCAAACAAACATCACAACAAGGCCCAAGCCAGGGACAAAGGAAAAAATCAAGTTGATGAGAGTGAGTGTCATTTCCGCCAAAAAGCATACAAAATAGATGGGCAAGCCCACGATGATGCAAAGGGTTTTTAGGATGCAATATCCCACGTTTTTGCTTGTGTATCTGAATATCCATTGAAAACGCTCGGTGTAATGATTTACCATTGTGCTATCTCCTTGACTGTGAATATTTTACTGCTTTTGTACAGCCTTGTCAAACGGAAAGCCCTTTTGATTGGCGAAAATTAGCAGTCAATTTTTTGCTATTTTGTTGCGTGACTGCAAAAAATTTTGTGTGGTATTATTGTGACAGTTGTTGATTAACTAATGGTAAACGATGGCAAAATGTTGTGGAAAAAATATTTGTGACGGATTTGCTTGAAAGGTGTTGACACTTGCAAAAATAGGGAGTAAAATTAAAGCATAATTGAATCGTCCGGTAGGAGAGGCTACCACAGGGATACGGATTGCTACCGCCGTGCAGTGGAGACAAGGCACGATTGGTGAGCAGGATACGTCAAATCAAGGCGTAACCTAATGCAATTTCATTGCCCTGTGATGCTAAAACTTGTAACGGTAAGACGAAGTTTCCGTAGTAGAAAGAAACAAGGTAATGTTCCGCTGTTGCAAGTGGGACATTTTTTTGTTTTTAGGCATAGTATGACAAATGTCGCAAACAAAGTTTACAACTTGTTTATTTTATGCAAACTGTCAGTAAAAGGGTTGTAGTAAATTGCTACCTTTGCAAAAAGCGCACTACTTGGGAAAGGGGGACCATATGGAACAATTTGACTTGCAAGAATTTGTGGAAAAAGTGCATCAGTTGTTGGATGCAAAAAACTATCGCGAACTCAAAGTCCTTTTGAACGACGAAATGCCACAGGACATTGCACTACTTTTGGAAAAACTGCCCGACAAAGTTATGCTACCAGTGTTCCGCTTGCTGGGCAAAGAGCTTGCGGCAGAAGTTTTTGTCGAAATGAGCACCGACAGCCAAGAGCAGTTGTTGAGCGTATTTAGTGATGCGGAAGTAAAAGCCGTATTGGAAGAGATGTTTGTGGATGACGTTGTTGACGTTATTGAAGAAATGCCAGCAAGCGTTGTAAAGCGTATCATCAACCAAGCCGACCCCGAAACACGCAACCAAATCAACCAAATTTTGCAGTACCCAAAGGACAGCGCTGGTACAATCATGACGGTGGAATACGTCAGCTTGAAGGCGCACTGGACTGTAAAGGACTGCTTTGACAGAATCCGCAAGGTTGCCGTAGACAAGGAAAGCATCTACACCTGCTATGTCACTGACGAAAAGCGCAAGTTGTTGGGCGTTGTTACTGTAAAAGATTTGTTGCTAAACAGCTACGAAACAACTGTTTGCAACATCATGGAAGAGGACGTCATCTTTTGTCTGACAACTGACGACAAAGAGCAAGTTGCGCTTACCATGCAAAAGTACGACTTGTACGCACTGCCTGTTGTGGACGGCGAAAACCGCATGGTTGGTATCATTACCATTGACGACGTTTTGGACGTCATTGAAGAAGAAACCACCGAAGACATCGCAATGATGACAGCGGTTACACCATCCAATGAGGCCTATCTTGAACAAAGCGTGTGGGAAATTTGGAAAAACCGCGTGCCTTGGTTGCTCATTTTGATGATTTCCGCAACCTTTACAGGAATTGTTATCAATGCATACGAAAGTAGGCTCACTGCTCTGCTGTTTGCCTGCGTGCCCATGCTGATGGGTACTGGCGGTAATGCCGGAAGTCAATCGTCGGTAACAATCATACGTGCGTTGGCAGTTGGCGACATTGAGCCACGAGATACCCTGAAAGTTGTGTGGAAAGAGCTACGCGTATCTCTACTGCTTGCGTTGTGCCTTAGCGTTGCTTGCTTTGGCAAGTTGATGCTAATTGACGGACTACTGCTTGGCTACCCATACACTTGGGATGTGTGCCTTGTGGTTGCGTTGTCGTTGTTCTGCACAATCGTTTTGGCAAAACTTGTCGGTTGCTTGATGCCAATACTTGCAAAGGTACTAAAACTTGACCCTGCAGTTGTGGCAAGCCCCTTTATTACCACCATTGTAGACGTGATGTCTTTGATAATTTACTGCCAAATTGCCATCAACGTGTTGCCAGCAATTTAGTAAAACTACACAATAATAACAGAAAAACACCCAAATTTGGGTGTTTTTTGTTAGGGTTTGATAAGTATATATGGGAGACCCCCCTACTACGATGTGCTTGTGTGCTATCTTGGGGTTGTTTACTTGCGTGCGGTTACTTTTTCAATATTTGTTTGATTACCCAACATTGGAAGCTTTTTGGCAAGGCGTTCAAAAGAAGCAACAGGGGGTTGCGGTTGATTGCGTATGCAAAGCGTGGTTTGCGTTTGCCCAAAATGCCGATGACCTTTTTGGCAACCTTTGATGGGGCAATACTGCGCGCTTCGACACTATCCACAATTTGCTTGAAACGTGTGGCATTGCAGGTGTAAAGTTGTGTGTTGTTTACAAAGTTGTCCAAGGCTGTTGTGGATGCGCCCAGCATATCGGTTGTGACAGCACCAGCACGGAGAACGCTGACCTTGATACCTTTGAGTTGCAGTTCCATGCGGAGTGAATAGGCGTACTTGTCCAATGCTGCCTTTGTTACTGCGTAGATACCCGTAAAGGGTAATGGGTCAAGGGGTGCAAGTTCGCTTGTGGTGATGACTATGCGAGAGTTGTCGGCAAGTAAGGGCAAAAAGTGCTTGTTAACAAGAAATGCGCCAGTCAAGTTGATGTTGACAATGCGGTCAAAATCTGCACTGTCCATTTCTACAAGGGAGTTTAGCATATAAATGCCTGCAAAGTGCACCACTGCATAGAGTTTGTCGGTGTGTTGGCAAACAAGGTTGTAGGCCGTTTGGATGCTTTGTTCGTCCGTCAAATCTGCTTGGATTGGTGTGATGTCATCTTCTGGAGCGACAACGCATTTGTCCAATGCAAAAACGTGAAAGCCCTTGTCGCGAAGGGCAAGTGTTGTGGCTCTGCCCATGCCACCATATGCGCCTGTTACCAAAATTGATTGTTTCATTGGGTTTTCCTTTTGAGTGATGTAAATGGTTGTATGCGGACGACCACAGGTCCTTGCCCACCTCGTGAGCGTAGCTCACTTCGCCGCTTTGGCTACAAACAGTCCACTGGACTGTTTGCTTGACGCGTCGCGCCCTACGATTTTTATATTGAGTTTGTGGTTGTATGCGAGATGGGAGACCCCGCCCCCTACGAATTTTGTAGATATATGCGGACAGGAGAGTTAGGTCTGTCCCTACACTATTTTTAGGATTGTTGTTTTGCGCGGAATTTTTCATCAGCACAAGATTTGCCAAAGTACATCAGTTCCCAAACAGCCGGATCGCTGACAGTTTCCACAACGGAGCCGTTTTCCAATTTTTCCACAGTGGCTGTGCCTTCGAAGCGCAAGTAACCACCATCAAAGCCCACAAGTTTAGCCAAAAAGCCAAGTGGCTTGGGCAAAACGTCCACAAAACGAGTTTTGTTGATGTCGCTTGAGCGCTCGTAGATGATGCGGTAGAGTTCGCCATCTTCCGTTGTGTACTCGTAGATTACTTTGTTGAAAACTGGCTTGCCTGTGTACTGGTCAATGTAGCGGTCGGTGGGCAAAAATTTGAGGGTATGGTTGGAGTTGTCACCAAGAATTTGCCCATTTTTGGCAATCATAAATACGTCGTGATCTTTGTAGCCGTACTTTTTGCCAGCGGTGATCCAAGAGGAGATGACTTTGTAGTCGCCAATTTTTGCTCTGCCCCAGTACCAATGGTGCATAAGATTCAACATTGATGTGTTGCCCCAGTTGTGGTCGTGGTAACCAGAGCCTTCGAGATGCAGCTCTTTACCGTTGTCGTAAGTTACGTCGGCAATGGCAACACCTTCGGGGATGGAGGGCAACCAAGCAAAGTAATGCTCTTCCTTGTCGCCAAAGAAAATGCTACCCGTTTGTGAGCGCCAAGCAGGGATTGTTCCGTCAAGGGTCATGCGAGCGGACATTGTTTTGCCTTGGAATACCACATCGTAGTGTTTGAGATCGCCACGGCAGTAGCAATCGCCAATTTTGACGTCGCATTTGTCCTTTGCGTAGTGGCTTTGCTCTATTGTTGCGTACACGTTTTCCTCAAACTTTTGACCGTTGGGAAGTGTTAGCTCCATAGAAGCGATGGGTTTGATTGGACCGTTGACGTCAATGGGCATCTTGGAGTAGTAAATGATGACAAGCACAGTACCATCGGGGTAGTGAGAGTCAAAGTACCACCACTCGTAGTTGCCTTTGGAACCGTCCACGCGAGAGCCGTCTTCCCAAAGCTCAACAACATTTTTGGTAAGACCCATTTGTTGGTAGTGAAGTTCGTCATCTGGATGAATTGATTGTTGGAATTTTTTCATAGTTTTTCTCCTTTGGAGCAATTTTGTTGAATTGTAACCCAAAATTATAAAGCAAAAGTAAATTTGATGTTATATCACGCACTAAAAGGGTATGTTTTAGTTTGCGCAAAAGCCGTAAAGGCGAATTTGTGTGCCTTTCAAATGCTTTTGGAAGAGTTTTAGGGGATTCAAGAAGCTACGTGACATATGTTCGGCAGATGTTACCACAACGATAGCTGTTGCACCCATATCCTTTGCCCTTGGCACACTAAATTGTGCGTTTTGCACCGTTGTCATCGAGTTGTGTTCGGCAACAATCTTGTCTGCGGGGATGCCTTGGGCAATGAGATGGGTCTGCATAAATTGCGCCTCTGTTACACCTGCCTTTTTGTTGGCAAGACCACCTGAAACAATGATTTTGTCTGGGTGCAACTTTTGATACATTTCCACCGCGAGTTGCATACGTTTGAGCATAAGCGCCGATGGCGTGCCGTCATCCTTCATTCGATTGCCCAGTACCACTGCTACTAACATTTTGAGTTCTCCTTTTTGCATTGTCACAGCATTTGTTGGCGATTTTTGCAAGATCCAATCGCCAAATTTGTGCCTAAGTGTGTATATATTGTATCATAACAAGTGGCGGTATGCAATAGTTTGCAAAACTTATTTTGTCAAAAATGAACAATATTGCAAGAATATTCTTTTTAGTTTTACTATTGACTTTGAGCGTTCAAAAGTCTATAATAGTAACGTAAGGCATAGTAAGTGTGCCGTTTGAAAAGAGTTGTTGTTTGCACGGTTACATTTTGTTGTTTTACCAAAAAAATTAGGTAGGGGTACCAACATATGACAGGATCTGTAAAGTGGTTCAATGCAAGCAAAGGTTACGGTTTTGTAACCAGCGACGAGGGTGGCGAAGATATTTTCGTGCACTTTTCCGAAATCAATGTTGAAGGATTCAAAACGTTGAAAGACGGAGCGAAGGTTACATTTGAGGTGGAACGCGACGAGAAAAACGGCAAATTGCGTGCTAAAAACGTAACACCAGTTTAATAAAGAGTTGTAAGTAAAAAGAGATGGATGCCAAGGTCCATCTCTTTTTTGTTGCGATATTTTTGTAAGTGGAAAGGTTGTCCGTTTCCATCACAAACAAACGGAGCTTGATTTATTGCACCACTATACGATGTGTGACGGCGTAGGTATAGTTGACACCATTTGGCGACATACCAATGCAAAAGGTGTTGGCGGTAACCTTTTGGGGTAGGGAGTATTGCTTGATTACGTCAAAGCCTTGGGCAATTTGCTCGGTTGTGCCATCCAAAAACAGCGTGGAGTGGTACTTGAAGTCGGTATCATACTCGTGCAGTGGCACATTGTAATTTTCAAGCAAAAAGTTGTTGAGATGGGTGGATATGTCCATCAAAGGTTGACAAGGCTTGTACAACACCCAAGAAATGTTGGGGTGGCACTCAAACTTGTCCACATGGATATCAAAGGGAGCAAGGGTGGTAAAGTAGGCGCAAAGATCCTGCACTATTTGCTCGACAAGGTTGTCGGCAATTTGAAAGGAAATTTTCAAAGATGTGTGCATGGGAAAATTGGGGTTGTCAACAGGCATCCCAAGTTGTGTGCGAGTTTGGTCGCGAAGTGTTTTGAGCTGGCGAAGTTGGTTGTCCAAGTCGATACCTAACCAAATGTACATAGTTTTGCGCTCCTTTTGAGATAGTATAACACAGTTGGATGCGATTGTCCAGATGCTATCAAATCTTGTCCCAAAGTGTGCAAAATGGATGTTTTAGGAAAACGAAAAAAAAGAACAAAACGATGGTCGTGATGTTCCAATTTTGTATGTTTGTAATTTGATATTTGTTGATATTTTTTGTTGCGTTATGTATGGAAGTGGAAAAAGTCCACTTCCTTTTTTGCGAGCGAGTCAAACCTTTACGCCGTCAGTTGTTTGACGACAAGGTAGGTGTTAACGTTGGAGTTTGGTGTAAAGTTTGTCGTGATGGAGGAAAGTGCGTGCAGTGTCAGCACATCCCCGGCGGAAAGGTTTACCAACGTTGTCGAAGAAAGTTCGTCCTCCGTAGTGGTAAAAGTCAAAGTGTTGACTGTTTGGGGGATATCTGTGCCATTGCGGCGTACGGACAAAGTTACCGTTGCTGCAGGTAACACACTACCACGTATAGCGTAGTCGATTTGGTAAGTGCCAGTGTTTGCGATTGTTAGGCTGTTTGTGCCTGTGGTTACATTTTGCAAAGGCAATGCGGTGGCGAGTGGCATGGTGGTTGCGGTGGTTGTGAGTGCGATTGGTGTCACCGCATTGGAGTACAATCCGCCAAAAGATGCCAAACCATTTGTGCCATCCGCACCTGCTGGACCTTGGGGCCCCTGTGGACCAACTGGACCTTGGGGACCTGTTGCTCCTGTTGCGCCAGTGGCACCAGTAGCGCCTGTTGCACCCGTCAAGCCGATGGGACCTTGGGGGCCTGCAGGACCTTGAGGCCCAGTTGGACCGACTGGTCCAACTGGGCCAGTGGCTCCTGTGTATCCGCGTGGACCACGTGCACCGCGCTCGATGACGACAAGGCGGTCGTTCTGACAACATTGATTACAATTAAAAAAACACATATTTTTTCTCCTTTACTATTTTGGCTCTGCAACAAACTTTGGTTGCTGTTTGGCGTCAAAACGGCTAACCAACCATATTTTGTGGCTTGCGCCCTACTATCATTGTATTTGCAAAATATATTTTTTGTGAAAATGTAATTAATTTGTTGACAGTGCATAAAATATGGTGTATAATGCAAACAGTTGAACAATTATTCAACTGTTTGACGATTAATTGCAATTGCAATACACTTTTACAGAGGGAGGGAAACAATGGACGACAATTTGACTAATAACAGCGTTGTGGAAAAGGTTTCGGCGAGCATGCCAAGTGAAAACTTTTTGTATGACGTGGCGGAGTTGTTTAAAATCTTTGGCGACTCCACACGCATCCGCATTTTGACGGCATTGCAACAAAGCGAACTTAACGTTTGCGATTTGGCAAGCGTGTTGAACATGACAAAGTCAGCGGTATCACACCAGTTGCGAATACTGCGTCAGGCAAAGCTTGTCAAAAATCGCCGAGTTGGCAAGGAGATTTTTTACAGCCTTGATGACGAGCACGTTCACGACATCATCAAGATTGCAATGAAACACTTGCACCACGCAAAATAAAAACTAACTATCTTACAAAAATTTAGGAGGAAAAATATGAAAAAAGTAGTACAAATGAAAAACTTGGATTGCGCACACTGCGCTGGCAAAATAGAGCAAGCTATTGCAAAGGTAGAAGGAGTAAAGTCGGTTCATATCAACTTTATGCTACAAAAAATGACATTGGAGTGCAACGAAAGTGACTTTGCAACCATAATTGAGCAAGCAAAGGCAATTTGCAAAAAAATCGAACCACACTGCACTTTGGAGATTTAGCGCTATGACAAAAAACGGAAAAAGTTTGTTGCGTATTGTCATCGTTTTGGTGGCGTACATTGCTGCAATCGTGTTGAGTTTGTCGGTGCAATTGCATCCGGCGCTTGAAATTGCACTGTTTGTTGCAATTTACCTTGCCATTGGCTATGACATTGTTTGGAGTGCCATTCGCAACACAGTCCGCGGAAACCTGTTTGACGAAAACTTTTTGATGACGGTGGCGACCATTGGCGCATTTGTGATTGGCGAGTACATCGAGGCGGTTGCCGTGATGCTACTCTACCAAATTGGAGAATTGTTCCAAAAATACGCCGTTGCCAAAGGACGCAAAAATATTGCTGAGCTTATGGACATCCGCCCAGAAGTAGCAACAGTTTTGCGCGATGGACAGGAAATTGAAGTGCACCCAAGCGAAATTGAACTTGATGAGCTGTTCGTTGTGCACGCTGGCGACAAAATTCCACTTGACGGCGTTGTTGTGGAAGGCAGTTGCAACATTGACACACGTGCTATCACAGGCGAAAGCTTGCCAAGGGGTGCAAAAGTGGGCGATAACATTATTAGCGGATGTATCATTTTGGACGGAACGCTGACCGTGCAAGCCACTTGCAACTACGATAACAGCACTGTTGCCAAAATACTTGACCTTGTGGAAAATGCGACGGCAAACAAAGCGCCAGCGGAAAAATTTATCACAAAGTTTAGCAAATACTACACCCCTATTGTTGTTGTGTTGGCTGTGCTTGTGGGTGTTGTTCCACCGCTGTTTGTGGGCGATTGGGTGGTTTGGCTCAAGCGTGCAATGATGTTTTTGTTTGTATCCTGCCCTTGCGCGCTGGTAATATCTGTGCCGATGGGATTTTTTGGCGGAATTGCGGCATCAAGCAAAATGGGTGTGCTTGTAAAAGGTAGTAGTTACCTCGAAACGCTTGCCAAAGCAAGAATTTTTGCTTTTGATAAAACTGGAACACTCACAAAAGGCAACTTTGTTGTGACGGATGTACAACCACAACAAAACCGTCAACAAATATTGGAACTCGCATCCATTTGCGAGCAATACAGCAACCACCCCATTGCTGTGGCAATCAACAACGTTGTCAAGGCGGAAACACGTGCCGTTGTTACGGAAGTTGCCGGACTTGGACTTGTGGCAGAGTATGTGGGTGGCACAATTTTGTGCGGAAACAAGCAGTTGTTGGAAAAACACGACATCCAAGTTCCTCAAGTGGACAGTTCCTCCACCACTGTTTTTGTGGCAGAAAACGGCAAGTACGTTGGCTACATTGCCATTGCGGACGAAATAAAGTTGGACAGCAAAAGCGCCATTAGGGAGCTATCCAAAATTGGCGAAACTGTTATGCTAACTGGCGACGGCGAAGCAGTTGCACAAAAGGTGGCAAGTGAGCTGGACATTGCAAATTATCACAGCGGACTTTTGCCCCAGGACAAGGTTGCCGTTGTGGACACGCTAAAACAAAAGGGTGTTGTTGCCTTTGTGGGTGACGGCATCAACGATGCGCCTGTGCTTGCGACTGCTGACGTTGGCATTGCCATGGGTGCAATGGGTAGCGATGTTGCTGTTGAGTCGGCCGACATCGTACTGATGAAGGACAGCCCATCGGCCATTATTACCGCCCAAAAGATTGCTAAAAAGACAATGCGAATTGTAAAACAAAACATCGTGTTTAGTATTGCTGTGAAAGTTGCTATGTTGATACTTTCCGCAACTGGATTGTTGGACAAAATTGCATTTGGCTTGATTATTGCCATACTTGCCGACGTTGGCGTTTGCGTTGTGGCAATTTTGAACAGCCTGCGCGCCATGGTTGTAAAAGAGAAATAAAAACAAGTATACTAAATTGTTTCGTTTGTGCCCTCTCAGTCGCCTACGGCGCCAGCTCCCCCAAAGTGGGAGCCATTGTCATCGTCGTTTAGATTTGACAGAAAAGACAATAGCTGCTTTAGTAGAATAATATTTACTAAAAACAATAAATCTATCGTAGATAATTTGCTACGATAGATTTTTTTTTGTTTTTTATTGCATTTGTTGAATATTTGTGCTACAATATGCTCGCGAAACAAACTTGATAGACAGAAATAGGGGATTTTTATCTTTATAGGGATAATTATGCCTTTATTTTGTCACATTATTTACAAAATGAATTCTGCAAAAACTGCAAATTCCAACTGTAAATGGTGTGAGGTAATTCCTTATTTCTGTTATGGTTTGTTTCGCGACAATCGGAGTTTGCGTTTTGGGTGCGTCGACTTCGGTTGGCGCACTTTTTTATTGCACGAAAAAAGGCTAACAAAATTGTTAGCCATTGGTTGACGGTTAGTCTTCAAAATCATTGAAATAGTCTTTGTCGAAAAACTCCGCGAGAGTTATGCCTGCGCCTTGGCAAAAGGCCTTGATGGTTGATACCTTTGAGCACTTCGTTCTGCCTTTGATAAGGTCGTAGATGGCAGATGGCGATTTACCACCACCAAGCGCTGCTTCGCACACGTTGATACCCTTTTCTTTGCAAATTTCTTCAATTCGTTTGATAATTGCGTCATTCAAATTCATATTTAGCCTCTTTCGTGGAATTTCGTATCGGTATTCCACGAAATTATTATATGAATTTGTAAAATTATTATCTCGTGGAGTTCCACGATAATTGACTTTGGCGCAAGTTAGGGGTATAATATTTGTGGAATTCCACGAAAATCGGGTAGAGATATGAAAGTTTGCTTCATTGGACATCGCACTGTCGAAAAAACTGAACAACTTGTGTTGTCACTAAAGCAAACTGTCGAAACGCTCGTCCGCAATGGCGCTATCACTTTTTTGTTTGGGAGTATGAGCGAATTTGACAACATATCATGGGAAGTTGTAACGGAGTTGCAAAGAGAGTACCCTTGCATAAAAAGGGTGTATGTTAGGTCGGCGTATCAATACATAGACAAGGACCACGAAGACTACCTACTCAAATACTATGAAGAAACGTATTTTCCGCCAAAGATAGACAGGGCAGGAAGATACGCTTACGTTGAAAGAAACTACGAGATGATTGACCAATGCGATTGCTGTGTATTTTACTACGACGAAAACTACACGCCGCAAAAGCGACCATCAAAGCATGGTATGCCAATGCCATCCACACGCCATAGCGGAACAAAAATTGCCTATCAATACGCAGTGAAAAAGAAAAAGAGAATCATAAACCTATTTCAATAAAAAAGGACAAGATGCGGTATATCTTGTCCTTTCGTTTTAGTTTTGATATCTTAGATAATTTGCTACGATAGATTTTTTTGTTTTTTATTGCGAATGTCGAGTGATAATTAGTCAAACTGTTATTTATACACAAATTCCAATGTTGTCTTTCTTTGATACACTTCTCCAATCAATGCCGAAGTCATCGATTTAGGGGTTGACTTTCTGGCATAGCAGTAGTTGCAGGCATGTTTGCAGGTATCATACCGACCAATGTCCACCGCTGGCATACAACCACAGTTTTTGCGCTGAGTATCGATTTTTTGGTTTTTGCGTTTTACTTGGATGCCCAAATTTTTGTACTTTTCACTTAGCAGTCTTTCAAAAATATCCCCATCTATACACTTGCTTGGAAATATTCCATACTTACGCCAATCTTCACTTTCTGCACAGGATTCTATTTGAATATTGTGGGTTTTTGCTATCTTTGAAAACTGTTCCAGTAAAAAATGCTTTTCCTGCGCAGTTGGCGCATGAACACTTTTGGAACACCCCGAATAGCCTTCGATTACAAAACTAATTTTGCAACAGTTGGTATATCCATCTAAAACCTCGCACAAGTATCTAAACTTGTCTACATGCCAATTAACGTCAATTCCATCGGTCAAAAGTATTGGGTCGTATCTCCAAATAACAGGGCAATGTTTGGATAGTTCTTTGAATGTTGTTAGTCTGTCTTCCAACGCTGGCAGCCCGCCTTCGATATGACTTGGATAGGCATTGAGCGTGTATAAAAAATAGTACGCAAACCCATTCAGCTTGTCAATTTTGTCCAGCATTGGTTGCGGATTTTTTGACCAAAATACAATTCCTTCGATATTTCCTACGGCGTCAATTTGCTTATCCCCAAACAAATTTGTTGAAACATTTGTTATTTCGAATTTTTGCAATGGAATACTGGCTATTTTTTGCGGATAGATTGGGTTGGGCACAAGCACATAGCCCTGATTTAGTTGTTCAAAAAACCAATCGCTGTAAAATGCTGGAATATCCGTTCGCCTTGAAACACTTAGTATCATTATTTTTCCTATCAATGTTTGTTTGCTACAACAATTATACCTGCACCATCCAAAATATTCAAGCAATTAAAAGAAAATTTTGATTTTAATTTAAGCATTAGATTCTCAATGAATTTCCGCTCGACAGTTGGCATATGATAATTGCTGTTTATCGTGAAATCGCATAGGATATAAAATTTCTCTCTATTTTGTAGAACTTCGAATAGTACTGTACTTAAATCCGTATTTTCTGAAATGGTAAAAAGAGAATTAAAAAAGCATAGTACTGTATTGTTATGTATCCCACTTAATATAAAACTTCCAACTTCAAAGCTTATGGTTTGAGGTAGCTTGGGCACGAAGGTTTTGTAGTTATCAGTTTTAGTGATAGCCCAATCGCACTCTTCAATTCCATAGTATTTAAGATTATTACCAAACACTTCCTTCGCGCCAATATAATCCAAACCCAAACCACAACCAAAAGAAAAAATCGTTGGCATTTCATTAAACATAAGCTTTTTTAATTCAAAAAAGCTATTTCTATTTTTCAGATAATTCCTTTCGCCATATTCCTCAAGATAGTTCAAATTCGAACACAAATTGCCGTAGTCTAAATGTCCAGAGCATTCTTTTTTGCAACTTTCACATTTTGCAAATTTGTAGCCTTTCAACAAATTGTTAATATCCATATTTTCCTCCCGTTAATATATCAAGTCCGAATAACTATTTGTATTTTTTGTTCAACCTTTATAAATACTTTATCATGGGATTTGTCTAAAATCAAAATTAACTGTCAACTAATTTGTAAGCTTTTCAGCACAAAAAAGGACTAACGGAATCCGTTAGTCCTTTTGGCTTTTAGTTATTTTCTTTTATATCAGCTACGCTGTTAGTCCGCAAGGGGCTTCATTGTGGGGAACAAAAGTACGTCGCGGATGGATTGGTTGTTTGTGAACAACATTACCATACGGTCGATACCGATACCCAAACCGCCTGTTGGGGGCATACCGTACTTGAGAGCATTTACAAAGTCGTCGTCGGTCATTTGCGCTTCGTCGTCGCCGTTTGCCTTGGCGCGTGCTTGTGCCATAAAACGCTCTTGTTGGTCGATTGGGTCGTTAAGTTCGGAGAAGGCATTGCCCATTTCCGCTGCGTTCATAAAGAACTCGAAACGTTCTGTCAAACGTCCGTCTGTTGGCTTGCGTTTTGCAAGTGGGCTTACGTCAACTGGGTAGTCGTAGATGAATGTTGGTTGGATGAGTTCCTTTTCTACAAACACGTCAAAGCACTCGTAAAGTGCGTGGCCCCAAGTATCTTTGCCTTTGTCCAAGTGAACACCAAGTTTTTGTGCAGCTGCAACGGCCTCTTCGTCGGTGAGGTTTGTAAAGTCCACACCACAGTACTTTTGTACTGCCTCGATCATGGACATTTTTGTCCAGTTGTTGAGATCGATTGTAACATCGCCGTAAGGAAGTAGACGTGTGCCAAGAACTTTGTCTGCAACGTAGCAGAACATGCTTTGAGCAACTTCCATCATACCTTCAAAATCGGTGTAAGCTTGGTAAAGTTCGATTGTTGTAAACTCTGGGTTGTGCTTTGGGTCCATACCTTCGTTGCGGAACAAACGGCCAATTTCGTAAACACGTTCGAAGCCACCAACGATAAGGCGTTTGAGATAAAGCTCTGGGGCTATGCGCATATACATATCAATATCCAAAGTGTTGTGATGAGTAACAAATGGACGTGCGTTTGCGCCACCGGGGATGGTGTTCAAAATTGGTGTTTCCACTTCGATAAAGCCACGATTGTCCAAAAACTCGCGGATAGCCTTCATAATGCCACTGCGGATGACAAACGTGCGTTTTACATCTGGGTTGGCAATAAGGTCAACGTAACGTTGACGGTAACGTGTTTCAAGGTCGCGCAAACCATGATACTTTTCGGGCAATGGCAACAAGGACTTGGACAAAAGTGTGATGGATGTGAGTTTGACGGAGATTTCACCCATGTGTGTGCGGAAAACTTCGCCTACACCACCAATGATGTCGCCGATATCCCAAGTTTTGAAAGCTTGGTAAGCGTCAACCCCCAATTCGTCACGCTTTACATACAGTTGGATTGTGCCTTCGCCATCCAAAATGTGGCAAAAGCTTGCTTTGCCCATAATGCGACGAGAAATCATACGTCCTGCAATGGCAACGATTTGTGGTTGTGGCTCTTCGCCCTCAACTGGGTCAACAAAGTTGTCGATGATTTGTTTAGAGGAATGAGTTTTGTCGAACTTTGTAATTTCAAATGGGTTGTTGCCTTCCGCTTGCAGTTTTGCCAGCTTGTCGCGACGGATTTGCAAAATTTCGTTGATGTCCTGTTCAACAACAGGTGTTTGTACGTTGTTTTGTTGGCTCATAGTTTGCTCCAATTTGCCTTGAAAAAAATAGCCATTACTGATAGTAATCTACGGACGAGCACAGCTCGCCCCTGCGAAAAGATATGCATTTAACATTGCTCTGAAATTTATGCTGGTTAAACGCCCTCTCCGTCAACTCCGTTGCCACCTCTCCCAAAGGGCGAGGCAATATTGGCAATCAAGGTTGCTGTATCGTGATATTTTCTTCTTGCGTGGTTTTGTTTTTTGTTTTGTGTTTTTGGAGGAAGTTATTTTTTGATGGAAATAACTTTGATGTACTTAACGCGACCGCTGGGCAATGCTACTTCGGCAACTTCGCCTTCGGCAGTTTTCAAAAGTGCTGCACCAACTGGGGACTCGTCACTGATACGACCAGTGGAAAAGTCTGCTTCCGTTGTACCAACGATTGTGTAAGTTTTTGCGGGTTGCTCTACGCCATCAACGATTTCGCAGCAAGTAACTGTGATTTCGTGGATGATTTTTGCCATACGAAGTTTTGCTTCGATTTCGGCAATTTCCCCCTCCATTTCTGCTTGAGCTTTGCGAGCCGCATCGTACTCGGCATTTTCGGAAAGGTCACCAAATCCGCGAGCGATTTTGATTTCTTCAGCAATTTCTGCACGGCGAACGGATTTGAGATACTCCAAACGTGCCTCTAACTCTCTACGACCAGCTTCGGTCAATTGAACTTCTGCCATAATAATTCTCCTTGGATTTTATCAAAACGGCACAAAACAACCTAAAGCAAGGCTTTAAGTTGTAAAAATGCGTTTATTTATATTTTTAGTAGGCTTATTGTACTACAACAATGGATTTATGTCAAGTAAATGCGAACAATTAGGGTAAGTTGGGGGATGTTACCCAAAAGAACGGGAGTGGTACGCACTCTACAATGCTCAACACCAAGTGTAGGGAGGATATCATCCTCCCGCATTTAGTCGATAAAAGAAAACGGGCGGATACTATCCGCCCCTACGGTGAAGCCAAATTAGACTTGTTGATACGAACGGAAAGCTCTCTACAAATCAAATGATTTTGTTGCGTTTTGCAGTTGAGAATTTCAATACCTTATCTAATAATTACAAATCTGTTGGTTGGGTTTACTTGCTGCATTTATACTACTTGTTTGCTTGGATGAGTTGTTTGTAGAACTGGATGCACTTGTCCAGTGCGGTGTAGGTAATGTTTTCGTTGTTGCCGTGCATTTTGGCAACTTGCGAGAAAGTGACAAGCATCGGCGTACAACGGATGGCGTGTTTTGCAATGGGTTGAAGGTGCCTACAATCGGTGCCAGCATACATCAAAAATGGCGCAACAACGGCATCTGGGTACACTTGGTTGGCAACGCTTTCAAACAGTTTGTAGCCGTCGCCCTTGACATCCACAACACCGCTTGCCTCGCGGAACTTGATAACTTCCATCTCCAAATCAAACTCTTGGGCAAGTTTTTGCAGTTTTGCAAAGCACTTTTCGCTGGTATCGCCTTGCAAAAAACGGATGTTTGCAGTAACCCAAGCCTCGTCTGGGATGGCGTTGCGAGTTTTGCCACCGCCCGTTGTTGTGAAAGCTATCGTGGTAGAAAAGACCATTGCGCCCTTGCGTTTGGCAAGTTTTCCGCAGGCAATTGGAGCAACAAGACCGCCAGTTACGCCTATCGTTTTGCAAGTAAGACGTAGCCCAAATGGAAAGGCATCGCCCATTTTGTACACCATTTGACGGGCAATTTTGGTGCATCTTGGACGGAAAATTTGGTGAGTTTCGCAGTAAGTTACAAACTTGGCAATGCGGGCAATGGGTGTATTGTAAGGTGGGTTGGATGCGTGTCCGCCGTTGCCTTTGGCGATAAATTTGACATCGGCATAGCCCTTTTCCGTTGCGCCCACCATCAAAAGGTCCTTTTTGAAGGTTTTGCCGTCCGCTTTCATCAGCGCACCACCTTCGTCCACTACCAAAAATGGGGTGATACCATTTGCAACAAAGTAGTCACGGACAATCAATGTGCCTGGACCGGAGGTTTCTTCGTTGGGGGAGTAACTGAGATACACGTCTTGTGGTGGGATAACGTTGTTTGCGAGCAGTTCTTCTACCGCCATCATTGTACAGAAAAGGGTGTTTTTGCAGTCGATTGCACCACGAGCGTACACTTTGTCGTCAACAATTGTTGCATCAAATGGTGGGTAGTCCCAGTGCGACTCGTCCACAGGTACGGTGTCTTGGTGAGCCATCAAAACAAGGGGTTTGTCGTGGTTTTGACCTTCCCACTTGAACAAAAGGACGTTGGAGTAGTCGCGGTCGCCTGCAACCGAGGAAAGGTCCACTTTTTGCAAGCGCGCGTGTAAAAATGGGAACACGTCACGCAAAATGCGATGGAAAGTGGCAAAGTCGCCACTGTTTGTGATGGTGTTGCATTGCAGCAATTTACAGAAATCTTGGATGTATTTTGAGTTTGTCATATTACTTCTTTTTTGTGTGAGAAAATGCGTGGATAACGCGGTACATAAAGGTCTTTTTGAGCCTTACTGCGTCAAATGGGCAAAGCTCTTGACAGCAATAGCAACGTATACATTTTGATTGGGCAAGATTCGCCTTTTTGTCTACCACTTTCAAAGCTTGCGCTGGGCAATGGGTGACGCATTTTCCGCAACCACGGCATTTGTCTTTGTCTATTTTTACCTTTTTGGTGAGATATTTTTTAGCTAATTTTTTGACCCAAGGAGGCATATTTAGGAAGGTGTTTGCGCTGGTGACTTCGGGAACGTCAAAATTGTCAACAAATTTGTCCACCAAAGTAGAAAAATCGAAGTCAATGGCAGACAAGTCGTCGCTGACAAGACCACGCTCGAGTGCTACTTGCAACAAGGGCATATCAAATGGCTTGCCAAACAGCGAAACGGCAACAACGTCCAAATCGTAGGGATTTGCGCCTGCCAAAATTTGGCCGATGTACTTGGGCTTGCCGTTGGTTGGACCGTCCCCTTCCATACCGATTACACCGTCAATCATATGCAATACAATTTTGGAGCTGGCAAACTGCTCGATGTCGCAAAGAAGATTGCAAAAGTCGCCAAGGTCAGGAAAACGGCTGTGAAGCTCCACCTTGATGAGCCCGGGGATGAGCCCATACAGATTTTTAACTGCGCCTGTGTAGCCAGCAAAAGAGTGAGTTTTGAGTTTTGTTAAGTTGATGACGACATCAGCGGACAAAAATGCATTGATGATTTCACAGTTTTGCATAACTTTGCCGTTCAAATTGACTGTTTGGAAATCGAAGTCGTCGTTCAAAGTTGCGATTGTCCTTGCGGAAACGTCCGTCATTTTGCACTTGGAGTACACTGTGTGCATAACACCTTTGGTGTACAACCCACCGCAAGAATCCCCCACTACTACGTTGGGGGTAATTTTTGCAAGCTGGTTGACAAGGGCAATTACCACTTCGGGATGGGTTGTACCATGCTTGTCGGGAGACATTTCGCGAACGAGATTAACCTTGACAAATACCTTTTGGTCGGGCTTGACGAAATTTTGCAAACCGCCGAGTTGATTGAGTATATCATCAACGGCCGTTTGAATGTTTTGAGGTTGGTAGTCGGCGCAAGCCGACATTGCTACTTTACTCATTTTTTGCACCTATTAGAAGTTTTCGACAATTTTTGTTGCAAAATCCAAAAAGCCTTTGGTAACTTGCGCTGTAGTCAAGCGGTACTCTTTGTATCCACCAAAAAGGCTGTCGGAAATGCACTTGACAAGCAAACATGGCACGTTGTTGAAACGGCAAGCAAACAAAATGCCAGCTGACTCCATATCGCAGATGTCTGCGTCAAAATTGTTGTGGAGTGCACTTTTTGCATCGGCTGAATCAACAAATTTGTCGGCAGAGGCGCATCTAACTGTGGGCAGGTTTTGTATTGCGAGAGCCTTGTTGAGTAGGTCTTGGCTTGTGGGTACAGCAATATCTTCAAAACAACCATATCTGCCAACTGGGATGTTGTCGATGGCGGATACGTCCATATCGTAGTGGACAACATCCTTGACCAAAACTGTACTGCAAAGAGACATTTTGTCCGTCAAAGCCCCAACAACACCAAAGTTCAAAATCAAGTCCACGTTGTACTTGGATATCAAGAGTTGGCAACTTGCTGATGCTGCAATTTCGCCAACGGTGGCTGGCACGCACAACACTGCATCGTGGTTGCCAAGCTGGAAGTTGTAGATGGCAAAAGAGCCGTCCATCGTTTTGGTTGCATTGTCCAAAAAGGATACCGCTTCCTTTTCCATTGCGGTAAAAATGCCGATTTTCATAGTGGTACTCCCAATAGTAGGTTTTTTGATACTACAATTTTAACACAACAAGGCAAATTAGTAAATGAATATTGAGCACAAAAAGGCAACATTAAGTGGCAATTTTGTTGTTTTGAGTAGCAGAAAGAGTTGTGCGATGTGCTGTTAGGAGCAATGGTATTGATGTTGAGCTGATGTGATGTAATTTTTGCTTGAGCAATCAAAAGCGTTGCAATATGGTTTGTTTTTTGGTATAATGTACAAAACATCTTTGGAGAAAGTTATGAAAATTTGGGCAAAAACAGTACGTGATGACAAAATTACACGCAACATTGTGCACGAGTGTCAATTTTTGGCAAACGACTACCTTTTTGTGGAAGAGTTGCGCAACATCTGCGAAAAAATGGACGTGCCAACACCTGTATCTACAGTGACAAACTACATACATTTTGTACGTTTCAACATGACAAGATACCTTGTGCGCGATTTTGTGGAAAGCGTAGACTTTGACTGCCTCATATTGGAGTGCATACCGGAAGACAAGTAAGACTAAACACCCACAATTTGCCTGCGTGACGGCATTGGTCGCAATAAAAAGCTCGACAGATTTCTGTCGTTTTCGTTTGGGAAAAAGTTTTATACAACGAGCATTTAGTCCACCGCCGCAACTACGTGTGACAAAAAAAAATTTGTGAACATATAAATTACTAACAAAAAAGCAAGGGCAGAGGAATACCTCTACTCTTGCTTTCACTTTTTAGCTGTTTTACGAAAAACTTAGTCAAGGAAAAATTTTGTAATTATTCTACAAACAATCAAATACGCCACAAAGAATCCCATCATAACAAATCCTTCGGTAACGCTAAAACTAAAGGCACCAATTACACAAAGAAGAAATACTCCACCAGAAATGTAGGTGAGAATTCGTATATTGGACGGAACTGCAATAAAATGTATCACACTACCAATTACCAACAATACTGCGCCAACAATGATGACAACAGTAAGGTCAGTGGTTACTCCGCTATCATCCCCCTTGTCGCCCTCATCAACATCAGCGGAAAAATATGCATAGCACGAACGAATTGTGGGTTCTGAATCTCTGTTTTTGGTATCAAGGTATTCGACATCAAAGCAGTTTTGGGCCGAATAGGTTGGGATTTTAGCAACAATCTCTTTTCCATTAATGGTTACAACAATCTTTTCGGCAGATTTTACATTGAAGTCGTCCGCTCTGATAAAACATCTGATAGACCACACGGTACCTTCGTCGGTGGTAGAACGCGTATACTCTGTTCTGTCGATGTAGTTTTTGATATTTTTGCCTGACGTTTGACAACTTGCAAAGGAAATACACGTAATAAACAACAACATGCTTATCAACAAAATTGCAAATTTTTGTGAGTTTTTCTTCATTGTTAAAACCCCATTGAATGTTTGATATACTTATTATATCACGGCGAGTTCAAATTTGCAACAAGTGGGTGTCATTATTGCAAAAACTACTTTAATAATACCAACCGCAATCATAAATAACCATTGCAACTATAATTCTTTCAGCGGATAACTATGCCTCAGTTCGGCGACTACTTTCGTCTTTTCCCACTTTCTTGCTCCATGCGTTATTGAACCAAGGCATTGAGTTCTTTTAAGTACTCATTCTCCATTCTAAGTCGTTGGTTTTCTACAATAAGGTCTTCTTCTTAGATTTAGATAGCTTAGGCGGTCTACCACGTTTCTTGCCAGTTGGTCCGCCTCTGTTATCTTTCATCAGTCCTTCAAATCCTTCTTCCTGGTATTTGCGTTCCCACTTTGTTAATACAGAGCGAGAGATATTGTACCTTTTCTCAGTCTCACGCAACCCTAAGTGGTTTTCTCGCATATCCAGTATAACCGACAACTTGAATTCTGGCGAGTGTTTTCTAAATGTTTGTCCCTTTCTTGCCATAAAAAATGCACCTCAAAAAGTGTCTAACTTTTGGGGTGCATTTCAAAAATACGGCCTTTTTTGAAATATATTAGCAAATAATGGCATTTCAACACGTTAGTTTTTTGGGGAAAACTGCGCAAAAACACACCACGTGTCTTCAATTTTGTTCATCTGCGGTGTCTGCTTGCTCATCAAGTGGTTCGGCATTGGGGTTGTCGTAGTAGTCGATACGCAAGGTGTTGTCGAAAACTGGTGGGTAGATGTTTTCGTTTGGCTGGATACCTGCAAGATGACAAACGGCTTGGTGCGCCTGAATTGTGAGCTTTTCGATAGCGGCAGGTGTTGGGATGGTTGTATCTGGGAAGATTGGTTCGCCAATACGAAGTGTCAACAATGGCGCGTTTTTGCCCCAAATTAGGCGAACAAGTCCCTTTGGCTTGCGATAGGAAAATGCAAGTGGCACAATGGGCTTACCAGTTTTTACCGCCCAACGGAAAGCGCCCTTTTTGAAAGGACGGATGGGTTGGTAGCTCTCCCACATACTGCCTTCGGCATAGGTGTGGAACCAGCCACCGTTTGAGATGTGCTCCTCGATGGCTTTACTAAACTCGTAGGATGCGCGGATATCCCCTTCTGGCACAGGAACGCCACCTGTGTAGCGGATGAGCATTTTGTTTTCGCCACGGCAGTTTGTTGCCCAACTTGGGTGGTAAGGGATAAATGGGCGAATTGCATCCATGATGGCAATGTAGTCCCAAATGTGAACGTGGTTTGAGATGGAAACAGCACCGCCCTTCAACAATTCCTTGTGCTTGCGGATATTTTTGCGACCTTCCACCTTCAAAAGTACGCGCACAGCCATGACAGGCATTGCAATACCCACAACCAAAATGCGAAAGGCTTTGAAACAGCGTTTGAACTTTTTGGATTTGTCGATGTAGACGTAGTTTTTGTCAAACTTGGCGTGGTCGTTCTTTTTTACTACGAGATAGTGTCTGTCGGTGTACTTGGGAAACTTGTACTTGGTAGGCTTTGGGTCAAATGGTTTGTTTGGCATAGTGTCGTCCTTTTGGTATCGCTTTGTGTTAGTGTGAATAAATTAACAGTTTGCAACAAGGCTACAGCTTGTCGTATACGTCCACTTGAACGCCTGCCTCGGCAAGCAATGCGGTGGAAAATTCGTCCGGGTAGCCTTCCTTGTAGACAATGCGAGTGATACCAGAGTTGATGATCATTTTGGCGCAGATAACACATGGTTGGTGGGTGCAGTACAGTGTTGCGCCCTTCAAAGACACACCCAAACGAGCAGCTTGCAAAATTGCATTTTGCTCAGCGTGCACTGCGTAGCAAAGTTCGTGGCGAGTACCACTGGGGATGCCCAATTTTTCGCGCATACACTCCCCTTTGTCACGGCAGGTGCGTACGCCTTGTGGTGCGCCGTTGTAACCTGTTGTCAAGATGCGGTTATCTTTGACGATGATTGCGCCAACGTGACGGTTGGCTTTGTAGCAACTGGACCACTCGGCAACGTCAAGAGTTAAGTCCATAAATCTTTTGTCCCATTTGTTCATAAAAAATTCCTTTGTGTCTTGGCTCTGTCACAAGAGATGGTTGATTAGCTGTTAGGCGGTTTGGCGGATAAAACGCAAGCAATGGATGTGTTCTTGCAAGGGAGCATACCCCCTGTGGTCTGTGACCGAGCAAAACACATAGGATTGCGCCGTCGTTTTGCCGTCAAAAAGCAACCAGAGTTTGTGACATAGCCTTTAGTCAAGCAAAATGCTGCCCAACTAACATTGGACAGTATTTTTGCCAAATTTGATTGATATGTAGATAATTTTAGTACTTTTGTTTGCGGATTTTGCCGTCCACCTTGTGGATGGTGATGTGGCCGTCTTGTGACTTTGCACGTGCTTTTGCAAAGGCGATTGCCTCCGCTTGGGTATCAAACAACTTGATCGCCTTGCCACCCTTGGAAAGCTTTACTTGCCACTTGCCATCTGGGCGCAAAGAAATATGGTAGTTCTTTTTGACTGTTCTTTTTTCTGCTGTGGCAGTTTCGACAGGTTCTTCGGTGGGTTCTTCCGTTGGCTCAACAGCTTCGTCAGTGGGCTGGTCAGCGTCTACAACTTCTTCAACGACGATTTCTTCCGTTGGTTCTTCGATGGGCTCAGCATCAACAGTTGGCTCAACAACTTCTTCCACCACTGGTTCTTGAGTAGGCTCAACAACTTCGGCAACTGGCTCAACGACTTGTTCGGTAGGTTCAACCGCAGGCTCTGCAACTGGCTCAGCTGTAGGCTCGGTTGAGGGCACGTCCGTTTGAGTGGCAGTTTTGGCTTGTTTAGCTTTGCGAGAACCGCGACAAATTGCAACGATGATGATAACAAGCAATACAATGGCTGCAACCGCAGCAATCACGTGCCAAAGGGCAATGGAAATGCCGTTTACTTTGATGAGTTCTTTTGTCAAAAAATCCATAAGTGTATCTCCTTTTGCTGCAAGATTTTTAACTATGATGAGTACATCTTTTCAGTTAAATTAAGTATATCATTTTTTCAGATAATATTCAAGATGTTGGAATACAATTTTTGCAAAATTGATAAGATTTTTTTGCTCTTTTGCATTGTTTTTTGCAATAAGTGACAAAAAAAGTGGGCAAATGCTGCGCAAATAATATTGACATTTGTCCGTTGTGTGGTAAAATATTGAGTATAAAAACACGCAAGTCTTGGCGAAATTTTTGGGACCAAGATACCCTGGAGGAAAAACGTATGACACTTAAACCACTTTTTGACAAGGTTGTTGTCAAACAAGTAAAAGAACAAGAACAACAAGTTGGCGGAATTTTTTTGCCAACCGCCGCTCAAGAAAAGCAAGAAATTGCTATTGTTGTCGCCGTTGGTGACGGCGGTATAGTTGACGGCAAAAAGGTGGAAATGATAGTTAAACCTGGCGACAAGGTGCTTTACGCCAAGTACGCAGGAAGTCAATTCAAAATTGACGGCGAAGAAGTTACCATCATCAAGCAACAAGACATCTTGGCTATCGTAGAAGCGTAGCTTTTACTATTGATACGATTCGTGTCGTAAATTAGGTTAGTGGCACATCTTAAGCAAACAATTTATTTGTAATTTGCATTTTAGGCAAAGTATAAAATGTCAATTACAGCTCTACAATTTTGCAGTTTTTTAGGAGGCAAAAATGGCTAAACAAATCAAATATGGACAAGAGGCAAGACAAGCTCTCGAAGCTGGCGTAAACCAACTTGCCAATACCGTAAAAATTACCCTTGGTCCCAAGGGCAGAAACGTAATTTTGGAGAAACAATACGGTAGCCCACTTATCACAAACGATGGCGTTACCATTGCAAAGGAAATTGTACTTGTGGACCCATTTGAAAACGTGGGCGCACAAATCATAATGGAAGCATCCACCAAAACTAACGACGTTGTTGGCGACGGCACTACTACTGCGTCCGTACTTGCCCAAGCAATCATTTGTGAAGGCAACAAAAACGTTGTTGCAGGCGCAAACCCCATCATTTTGAAAAAGGGAATTGAGCGCGCCGTACAAGTTTGCGTGGACAAGTTGGCAAGTATTTCCATTCCTGTATCCGGCAAGCAAGCTATTGCGCAAGTTGCGTCGGTATCCGCTGGCGACAAAACCATTGGCTCACTTGTTAGCGACGCTATGGAAAAGGTGGGCAACGACGGCGTTATCACAGTGGAAGAAAGCAAAACCATTGCAACAGAACTTACTGTTGTGGAAGGCATGCAATTTGACCGCGGATATGCCAGTCCATACATGGCTACTGACACAGACAAGATGGTTGCCGAGTTGGACAATCCATTTATCTTGATTACCGACAAAAAAATCAGCTCCATCCAAGAGTTGTTGCCTGTTTTGGAACAAATCGTAAAGGTGGGCGGAAAGTTGCTCATCATTGCGGAGGACGTCGAAGGCGAGGCGCTGACAACACTCATTTTGAACAAACTGCGCGGAAGTTTCATCTGCGTGGCAGTAAAAGCACCTGGTTTTGGCGACAGACGCAAGGAAATGCTCCGCGACATCGCCATTTTGACAGGCGGAACAGTTATCACCGAAGAACTTGGTTTGGACCTCAAATCCGCAACGTTGGATATGCTTGGACGTGCAAAGCAAGTAAAGGTGGACAAGGACAACACCATCATTGTTGAAGGCATGGGACACCCAGAGGCACTTGCGCAACGCGTTGCACAAATCAAGGCGCAAATGGAAGCATCCACAAGCGACTACGACAAGGAAAAATATCAAGAACGTCTTGCAAAACTTGCAGGTGGCGTGGCAGTAATTCGCGTGGGCGCAGCTACCGAAGTGGAAATGAAGGAAAAGAAACTTCGCATTGAAGACGCCTTGAACGCTACACGTGCTGCCACTGTAGAGGGCATTGTTGCTGGTGGCGGAGTTGCTCTTCTCTCAGCCATCCCAGAGTTGGAAAAACTGATTGCAACGTTGACTGGTGACGAAAAGACGGGTGCGCAAATTGTACGCAAGGCCATTGAGGCACCCATCAAGCAAATTGCGCAAAATGCGGGTGTTGACGGTGGCGTTATTGTGGCGAAAGTACGCGCAAACAAAAACCCCAACTACGGCTACGATGCATTGACAGACACCTACGGCGACATGATTGAAAAGGGCATCATCGACCCAACCAAGGTTACACGCAGTGCGTTGCAAAACGCCGCAAGCGTTGCAGGCACACTTTTGACAACGGAAAGCATTGTTGTGGACGTACCAGAAAAGCAACAAAACACTCAACCAACGCCAAGTGATATGTACTAATTGAATACTTGAAAATAGAAGAAGCAGGGATTGAATCCCTGCTTCTTTTTATGGGAAAATATTAGCCTATCTGCTATTCTATTGGGTCCACGATATCGTAAGTATTTACGACTGTAACACCATCTCTCCACTCTAGATACCTATCCAAATCTTCTTGCACGCCCTTAAGTATTAACGCGAAAATAACGGCTTCATCAGCATAACCTACAACTGGAACACTATCAGGAATAATATCTATCGGTAGAAGAAAATAGAGCAAACCTGCAACAACACTAGTAATGGAGTTCATCGGTATTTCTACATACTCTTTTTTTACAAAACTCTTTACCATTGATACCAATACTGGTATTTTAGAAAGAACAGCTCCACCAGGTAGTGTTTTTAACTTTTCTTCTAAATTTAGCAAAAACTCATCAAATTTTTTTTCGTTTGCAATAAGTTTTTCAGCCTTTTTGCGCTTTTTTTCAATAAATTCGTTAGCTTGCGCTTCTGTCATAAGAGCATTGACTGGTGTGCTCATAGATGTCCTCTCCTTAAGTATATTATAATATTGCTTGGGACTTGATATTTTACTCCAATCCTGCCATAACGAAGGCAAAAACTATTATCACCGTTAATAAAATACCGCCAACGATTGCGGCAACTTTTGTGGATTTCGCTTGTTTTGCGCGCTCTTCTTCTTGCTGTTGGCGTTTTGCTTGTTTCTCTTCATCTCTGCGTTGTTGACGTGCCGCCCTATCTTTTCTGTTTAGGTCCGCTTGTCTTTCAACAAAACCCACAACCGTTTGCAATGGAGTTTCCTTTTTGGGCTTGCGAATTTGCACGTCTTCCACCAAACAATGCGCGCCGCACTTTGTGCAATATGCCGTTTGCAAATCTGCATCCATTTCAAGGTTGCCCCCACATTGTGGACATACCGCTGCTATAAACTTTGGTTTTCTCTTGAACAATCCCATTTATAATTTCTCCGTACATCTACTGATATAGGACATTGTTTAAAAATATTTTAACACTATATTTAGTGTACGTCAAGTATTTTACACTTTATTTAGTGTAAAATAATGGTATGAGCACATTTGGAGAAAATTTGAAAAATTTGAGAGAGTTGAACAAGCTCAGTCAAAAAGAGTTTGCCAACAGATTGAACACCACGCAACAACGAGTTAGCGAATGGGAATGCAACAAAGTTGAGCCATCGTTGTACAACATTGTGAAAATCATAAAGGTGTTGAACACTACTTTTGAAGAATTGACCGAAGGGTTGGAATAGAAAAAGGAACACAAAAATGTGTTCCTTTTTTGTTGCAAAGGTGAATTATACTTTCAAGTGCAACACCTAAATAAAAAAACAGTTCATATAAATCTATGGTATAATAAAAGCTGCTAAACCAAAATTACCAAGGAGAAATATATGAACTGCTATCGTCATTTTACCATAGAAGAGCGTTGTTGTCTACGAGAATATTATGTAAAAGGTAAAAGTTACAGAGAGATTGCAAGATTATTAGGTAGGAACGTTAGTTCAATTTCTAGAGAACTTAGAAGAAATTGTACTTTCTACCGAGATGTTCCCAGATACTATCCATATACTGCCCAAAAGAAAAGTAATTTAAGAAACTCGTATAGGCATCGTGGAATATTTTGGGACAGACAAGTATTGGATTACATAGAAGAAAAGCTATATCTAACTTGGTCTCCAGAGCAAATATCTAATAGTGAGTGCTCTTTTAAGTTACCATCATTTAAGACAATCTACCGTTGGCTGTATGCAGGGTATATATGCAAAGGAAATGTTAAAGTACTAAGAAAGAAAGGTAAAACGAGAAAGAGATTAGGTAATGGTGGCAGATTTACTACAGGCAAATCCATACGCAAAAGAGATAAAAGCGTATACAAAAGACAAGAATTTGGTCATTGGGAAGCAGATACAGTAGTATCTGTACAGGGAAAAAGCAAGACGTGCTTTGCAACACTAGCAGAAAGAAAAACACGTTACTACATAGCAATAAAGATACCAGATAGAAAAGGAGTAACACTAGCAAAAGCAGTAATTGAAGCTTTATCTCAATTACCTAAAGAGGCAGTAAAGACAATAACGTGCGATAGGGGCTCAGAGTTCTCACAGTGGCGAGAGATAGAAAAGAAGCTAGACTGCAAGATGTATTTTGCCGATCCATATTGTGCATGGCAAAAGGGAACTAACGAAAATCTAAACGGGCTACTCAGAGAATTTTACCCGAAAGGCAGAGACCTTTCAAGAGTAAGCCCAATAACACTAAAAAAGAACCTGGCGTTGATCAACGCCAGGCCCAAGAAAGTATTGCATTACAAAAAACCAATAGATTTATTTAATGAAAATCTTAAAAAGTGTTGCACTTAGTTTGACAACTTACCGCAAATTGTTCGGACGAGCACAGCTCGCCCCTACGATATTGACGTGTGTTGAATGGCTCCCTTGTGTAGAGGGGGCCTTTATAGCAACACAGATAGTTGTAACTTCCACACAAAATCTCCCTACCCCTTTTTCAAGTTTTTGAGTTGGGTGGGTAAGGGTTGGGTGATGATGAGTTTTTCCAAGTCGGCTATGGAGTAGGTGGCGACAACTTGCATATCGTCGTTGACTACTTCCAAGGCGTACAAGTAGTTGCCTGTCAGGCGTTTGGCAACATCGGCAAGGGTGTTTTGTGAGTTGAATACGAGAGTTTTCTTTTCCATACCAAATGTGAGAAAATGCCTTTTGGAAAACACAAACGTGCTTTTGACGTAGGTATCCCCTGTGGGTTTTGCGAGCGCGCCAGTAAACAAAAACAGCGCAAAAAGTCCAAGACTAAACAGGTTGTGGGCAGTCAGTAGGGACACAACAAACAATGCAAAAAGTAACAGTGAACTGGTCACCGTTACTTTTTTGACAATATGGGTGCAATCTACGCCACGTTTGAGTTGCAATATGCCTGTTACAACTCGGCCACCGTCAAGTGGGTAAAAGGGGAGCAAATTTACGCACGCCATACTGACGTTTGCTTGAAAAAACGCCTCTGTAAAGGGGTAACTTTCTGGTGCAAGCCACCACGTCGCAATGCAAACCACGCACAAAACAAGGTTGACCATCGGTCCTGCAAGGGCAATTTTGATGCGGTCAAGGGCGGTTACGCTATCAAACTCGCCATACAAAACTGCGCCAAATATGCCAATTTGAATTTCGATACAGCGGTAAAACAGCTTGCGCGCTACAAAATAGTGAGCAAGCTCGTGCAAAACCACTGCCAGCGTGTAGGTCAGCGCAAAGTAGCCCTGCTTGAAAAACAACGCCAACGCCAAAAACAACCAAAAGCTGGGGTTGATGCGAAATTTTATGCCTGCCACGAAAGTTGTGTTTCGCTTGCGATAACCTGTTTGACAACAGCGCCATCTTCGGCAATCACTGTGGAAAATGTGCCTTGGTACTTGCCGATAAGTGTGTTTTGCTCAACTGTGTCGCCAACGGCTACAAACACTGCTGTAAGATTTGTGTAGGTGATGGTTGTATCGTCATCGATTGCAACAGTAACGGATGTTTCGTCAACGGCGGTTACTGTACCATTGGTAAAGGACAGTGTTGCTTTGCCACCTCCAAAGGTGGATACACCATCAACACTATCTACAAGTGTGACGTTGACAGGCAACGTGATTGTGTTGTTTGTTGGGGTGGGTTCTTGGAAAATGGCAATAACTGACGTGTAAGCATTTTTTGCCGCCGTAAACACTTCAGTGGAAAAGTCGTTGTCGATGAGCAAAGCTGCGCCAAACACCGCTACGCACACAGCCAATACAATAAGCACTTTGAAAATAGTACGCATTTTTTTGCGTGGTTTGGTGTTGTTGACGTATTTGCGCTCGGTGTAGGTTAGATCCAGCCAGTCGGTTTCTTCCGCATCGCAGACGACGTTGTTTACGTTTGTTTGCATAGTTTGTACCTCCGTTGTTTGAGATATGGTATGCCCAAGTTGAGGAGAATATGCTTTGGAGCAAAGATATTAATAAAACTGCATCAATATCTAAGTTTTGCAAACAAAGGTTGTTATTGCAAATGCCCTCTCAGTCACCTTCGGTGACAGCTCCCCCAAAGTGGGAGCCTTTTGTTACAGACAAATTGCACTATTTGTTTTTGAAGGATACTGTAATTACCATATTTAAGCTTTTGCCTTGCATTGTTTCCACTGTTACACAGTCGTAGTCCACGTAAGCGTTGAGCAGTTGGGTCAGCTCACGAAAAAAATCCTGTTTGTTGTGTTTGAATTTGTCAGTGAGTAGCATTTGTTGTGCTCGAGTATAGATTTTGTTCATAAAAAATTCCTTACAATTTGATATAACCTCTCTCTCCGTCACGCTACGTGCGCCCTCTACCAAGGGGTTGCGAGCAAGAGATGGTTGGGTAGACCCCTGCGGTTTGACGAACAAACGGCAAGTAGGAGCATCGTTGTAATTAATGGGTCCCGCAAATCCTGATTTGTGGGAGGAGCAACAACGCTACAAGCGAGCAATAATGCTTTTTTTGCATCGTTGCCAACAATATTGCGTTAGTTGCGACGCGGCGCATACGTGGAACGTCTGTAACCGAGCAAAACACAGATAATTGCGTAGGGTTTTGCCGTCAAAAACCAAGCAGGATTTTTTTGGGGGGGGTAAGCGCTATGGGCTTGCGAGCAAGAGATGGTTGGGTAGACCCCTGCGGTTTGACGAACAAACGGCAAGTAGGAGCATCGTTGTAATTAATGGGTCCCGCAAATCCTGATTTGTGGGAGGAGCAACAACGCTACAAGCGAGCAATAATGCTTTTTTTGCATCGTTGCCAACAATATTGCGTTAGTTGCGACGCGGCGCATACGTGGAACGTCTGTAACCGAGCAAAACACAGATAATTGCGTAGGGTTTTGCCGTCAAAAACCAAGCAGGATTTGGGGACAAACCCTATGCATTTCGTTTTAGTTTTCGGCGAATTTTGCCCCAAAAACCGCGGTAGGTGTGCTCGCAGTCGTACATATCCGCACTGCCCGTGTCAAGATTTTTGGCGATGATGTCAAAGGGTGGGCGCTTGTCGTACAGTGATAAGTTGCAGTTGACATCGTCGTTTTCCGGCAACACGCCAAGTGGAATTTTGCCGAGTAGAGAAAAGATTTCAAAGGCGGTGAGCATCTCACCAGACAGCACCAAGTCACCGCGCATACGGTTGATTACGACGTAGGTTGCGATTTTATCGTCAAGTTGCGAGATGGTCTTTTGCGCATCGCGAACGCAAGGCAGGTGTGGAGTTGTTACAACGATTGCTTCGTCGGCGCAGGCAGAGGCACGGCGAAAACCGCCATCGATGCCAGCTGGGCAATCAATGAGGATGTAGTCGAACATATCTGACAAGCGGTTGATGACCTTTTTGGTGGCATCAACTGTTACTTGGCGTTTGGCAAGGTGGCAAGTGGGCATGGTGTACAATGTGGGCTCATTGTCGTCCTGCACCAGCGCCTGCATGGGACGACATTTGCCTTCCACCACGTCTACAAAGTCGTACACCACTTTGCTTTCGATATGCAGGGCGACATCCAAATTGTTGAGACCTATGTCCAAATCTAACAACATCACGCGCTTGGATCTGCGCGCAAGAGCAATGCCAAGATTGGCGCAAAGGGTTGTTTTGCCCACGCCCCCTTTTCCGCTTGTGACGACTATTTTTCTTGCCATAAATGCACCTCCACGCAAAGTAGCAACAGTATAACACACGTATGCGCAAACTTTTGCCAACTGACAATTTTTGCAAGGGAAGTATTTGGGAAATATATGGGGAAAATGACGAATGTGCAACCATTGGCTATATCCAGCAACTTGTTTGTATTTTGCGGACGAGCACAGCTCGCCCCTACTACGAAAAGGCTTTAGATAAAATAGAATATAGAAAGGATAATAGATAAAAGAAGTAGACGACTTTTGTAAGATGTAGTAGAGTTGTGCCTATCCCTTCAATAAATCCCAATTGCCTTGGCTGTAATTTTCAATCAAAAATCCCACCGAGATTTCGGTGGGATTTGATGTTTGATGTTATTGTTTGAAAATCACAAAATTTCCAAGTTCTTTTTGAATACTTTTTTGAAGTCCAAAGCAACGGCGTTAGCTGCGGAGATTTCCAAAATAGCGTTGCCGGTCAATTCTGTCTTCATAATTACGGAGTCGCCCAAAACATCGCAGGAGATTTCCGTAACAATACCACGCATACTTGTGTCAAGAGCGGATGCAAGGCGCAAGATTACGGAGAGTTTCTTTACTGCTTCCACATCCTCTGGAGAAAGGATTCCGTTGTACTTTGCCCAGTCGCCGTAGTTGATTTCTTCCTTGTCGTTGATGGCGGTAACAAAGGCAGCAAGTACCAAATCGCGGTGAGAAACCCCATTGATGTTACTGTTCAAAATCATGTAGGAAGTGTGTTTGGGGTGGTTGTAGAATTTGAATTGCTTGCCGATATCGTGCAACATTGCGCAAACACGCAAAACTTTGACATATTGACGTGGGAACTTGTGCAAAACACGCAGTTGTTTGAACAGTTGTACGCACAGATTGAAGGTTTGTTGCGCGTGTTGAAGGTTTACGCCCATGTGTGCAGCAAAGGTGTTGAGAGAGTGACCCACAACGTCGCTGATGGGTTTTTCGATAGTTTGAGGAACAACATAGTTGAACATTACGCCTTCTCTTAGGCCACTGCCACTTGCAATGATCTTTTCAAAGCCCATATGTTCTACTGTTGCTTTGATAACTGCCAACGCACTGTGGAAAACGTCCGCACGTGCAGAGCTCAACCCCTTGATACGACGTTTTTTGTCCAAATCAAGTGGACGAATCATATCGTAAACGTAGTTAAAATCTTCCACGCTCATATTGTAGTTGTGAACCATATCAAGTGGGTACTTTTTAACTTTGCGGATGATACGAGCAAGGTTACGGCAACTACCACCAACGCCAATGAGCTGAGCATCGGGGTCGATTTCCTTGAACCACTCGATGGGCTCAAGTTGAGCCTTGACAAAGGCAACCATTTCGTCAGCGCACTCTTCGGGAGTTTTGTCTGGATTCATAAACATATTTGCAAGAGTTACTGCGCCAAAGTCAAAAATTTGTGTATGCAAAATGGTACGACGATTGTAGTACACAAATTTTGTGGAGCCACCGCCGATTTCCATAATCAGACCGCGAGGAATATCCATGGTGTTGATAACACCTTGGTAAACGTAGTTTGCCTCTTCTTCTTCCGAAACGGCGGTAATTCTCAAGCCTGTTGCATTGTACACGTCGGACAAAAAGGTCTTTTGGTTGCTTGCTTTGCGCACTGCTGCCGTTGCCACTGCCAAAATTTGATTTACGTTTTTGATAGCGCAAATCTCCTTGAAGGATTTCAAGGTGGCGATTGCTTGCATTATGCGGGTTTGTTTGAGGCTGCCGTCTGCTTCTGTTTCGCCAAGGCGTACAGCCTCGCGATGCTCTTCGGCTACGACAAAATAGCCCCCTTCAAGTACGTCATAAATTACAAGTCTGGCGGTGTTGGACCCAAGGTCAATAAGTGCAACTCTATCCATAGTTCTTTCCTTTTTGGCAAGAGGCAAAGCCATCTTTTGCCTATTATAGTATTACGCTGTAATTATACCATACAATTTTGCCTTTGTATAGGGGGTTTTTGAAAAAAGTTTGTGATTTTTTTGAAAAACTTTTTGAGTTTTTTACAAAAACTTTCTAATTTTAACAACAAATGACAGTATTGTGTTAGTTTTTTAGGGGGTATAAACAAAAGTTGTCCAGTGTTCACTTTTGCTTTTGGAAGCAACTTACAAACAAAAAGGTCGGCGTAAACCGACCTTTTGTGAATACATATTGTTTGGTATGTTTTGTTAGTGCGCTTAGTTGATGCTTGCAGTCTTGACCAAAGCACGAAGATTTTTGGATGACAATGCAAAACTACCCATTGCCAGCACTATTGCCAAATCGACAAGTACGTACAGGTTATAAACAAGTGTCCAGGTGAGAGCTGTGTAGCCGTCGTCGATTGGCGCCCAGCTGTAAAATACAAAGTAGCCAGACAATGTGTGAGCAAGGTAACGGAGCGCAACAGCAATGGCTGTGCCTACGCAAAACTCGGCAATGACGTTGCCCTTCAAAAAGGCAAACTTGCGAGCAATGCCTACAACACCGATTGCGCCAAAGGCGATTGGGTAGTCGATTAGCACTTGCACTGGTTGGTAAAACTGTGGCGATTGTACAAATTGCATCAATCCGTACACAACTCCCACAATGACGCCACGACGAGTGCCAAACATATAGGAGTACAACGCCAATGGCAACAAGCTTGCAAAAGTTACACTTCCGCCTTGGGGCATTGAGAAAAACTTGACGTAGGACAATGCAAAGGACAATGCTACGCAAACTGCCCCGTAGGAAAGCGCCTTTGTGTCGAAATCCGCTTGTTTGTCACCCATAAGAGCAATCACTGCTATTGCTGCTGTAAGGATCAGTGTCAAGATGATAAAAAGCGCGCCTTGATTGTTGATGGGCTCATACCACTCGTCCACAGTTGGGGCAAATACCGACATCAAAATTGCGTACAACACAAAAGCAATAACAAATCCAATGGCGGTCCATTTGGTGGCAGATGGCTTGTGTTTTTGCAATACAAGGCAGGTTGAAACACCAACAATGACGATGGCAAACATACCCATTACCACCCAGAAGTTTGCATCAAAGGTTTGCTCCAACACTTTGATGACCACTTTGAGTGTGCCCAAGATACCAATGGTAGATACCGCATAGCCAATAACTACACCCCAGATACCCTTTCGGCATTTGGCAAGCTCCGACTCTGTGCGGTTGCGTATGGCAATGGCGTACACCACCAAGCCAACGATGAGTGCGATTGTAAGATACAGGGCGATTGTGGACAAGAAGTCCAGCGTGACGTCCAACTTTTCGGCAATTTCGCCGTTGGTTGTGCCCAAATCTTTGAGTAGTTCTAACATTTTTACTTTTCCTCCTTGTGGCACTGTTAAAAGAAATGGTTGCTTAGCAGCCTTTGCCGTCAACATTGCAACTGACCTGCAAAAGTGGCTGTAGTTTGGCGAACAAAACGCAAAAAAGACGGGCGTTGTTGTGAGACAGCATACCCACAGCGGTCTGTGACTGAACAAAACGTCCAAGATTTTGCAGTGTTTTGCCGACAAAAAGCAACCAGAGCTTGCAAACAGGACCCATATTTCGCTGGAAAAAAGAAAGCCTTTGTACAGCGTACAAAGGTCCAAATGCCCTTCCAACGTGACGTGGAAGAAATATTGTGGCTTTCCTTACGCAAGTACTAACTTGACAAGTTCAAAGGGACTCTCTCAGCCGACCTTGTCGGCACCCCCAGCAAGTGTATTGTATCACTTTGAAATGCCCTTGTCAACAAAATTGACAAGGGCAATGTAGGTTTTGTTTGATGTGTGGGCGATATCGCGGGGGAGATATTGCCCACATAATGGGCGAATATAGAATCCCCCCTACTGTATCTGTTAGTGTTCCACATTGGTCAAAAGATTTAATTGCACTGTAGGTGTAGAATTTATAACTACACAATATGCCTAAAAATTGGCTTCATAAGATGCGGAACGTAGCCCAGAAGTTCTTCGATGACGCACAGTTGCGCGTACAGCTGTTTGTAGTCATTATGCTCTACGTAGGCTTGCGCTTCGGCAAAACGCAGGTTGAGCTCGTACACGTCCGCGTGCGGGAGCATAAGTTCGCTAAGTTCCCTAAGATCCACCCACTTGTCACGGAACTGGTTGTACTCGCCAACGGTGAGTGTTTGGTTTTCGCACAATTCCATCAGTTGGTGGCAATCGTCGGCCAATTTTTCGTACTCTTTGGTAAGGCAAGCTACTTCCAAAATGCCACAGGTCACCACAATCACAAGGGCAATTAGCCCCGCCCAGATATTTTTTGTCATAGGCGTTTTACCTCCACATTTTTGAAAATGACAGGCCTGTGTTTGGTTTGTAATGTCATACGATTGTTTTCGTCAATAGCCAAAATGATGACGTTTTTGACGGACACACGCTCTTGACGAAGGAGCATCTCAAGACTTGCTTTGTCAAAATTGTGTTGGGCGATTTCTTCGTCGTTCCATTTGCCATCTTCAATGACGACAATAGGCAAGGTTTGTTGTTTTTCCGTCATGTTTTTGTTGGGTATAACCGTCAACTGGCCGTTTGTTTCCATGATTCCGTAGGAAATTTCCTCCAGCGAAAAATACTCGGCGGAACGCATAGATTGCAAAACGTCACTGACGGTCATGTTCAAACTGTACAGAGCCTGCACGTCAATGCCGTGCGAGTCGATGACCATCACAGGTTTGCCATTGATGACAGACTGCATCTTTTTGTTTTTGGACAAAAGCAAGATGACCTGATGGATGACAAACATTGTCAAAATTGCCACGATACCAAACGTGATGGGGATGGACCTGTCTGCCATGGGGATGCAGGCAAGCTCGGATATGACAAGAGTGATGACAAGCTCAAATGGCTCCATTTCGCCAATTTGGCGCTTACCCATAAGACGTATTGAAAAAAGTAGTACAGCAAAAAGTATGATTGCTCTAACAAAAACTATTATCATACCGATAGTTTGTGGCAAGCGACAAAAAATATGCGTTGATGTCGCAAAAGAGTAGACAAAGCAGGGGCAATCGCGTTGCAAAAAGACATCATTTTGCATAATAATTGGAAAAATCCGTTTACAATTTGCAAAAAAAGATGTATACTGTGTTTGCAAAGTTGATATCGCGCGTGAAGTGTTACGTTTAGGAAAAGGCGTAAACGAAAGTGCCCATCTGTGCTGCGGTGCGATATTTGGTCCGTTGCAAAAGAGTTAGTTGGTTTCATTTGCCAAGCAAACTCGATTGTTGATATGTTTTTACGGACTGCTTTTGCAAAACGCAAAAGGAGTTTTTTTTATGAATAGAACATTTAGGTTGGCCTGCATAGCGTTACTGACGGCGCTATCGGTTGTGTCAAACTTTATGACCATACAAATTGTGCCAAACATTGCTGCCGTCAGTTTGACAATTACCGTTGGATTTTTGACAGGCATTTACTTTGGCATTGGCCCAGCACTGTTTGTGGGATACTTTGGCGACTTGATTGCCCACTTGATACATCCGTATGGCCCTTACAACTGGTTTTTGGCACTTTCCTATGCGCTGTTTGGTGTGATCTGTGCGCTTGTGTACAAACTGCCCATCAAAGTGCGCCTCGTCAAATTGTTGATTGCCCTTGTTGTGACCTTTGTGGTGTGCGGATGCGGTATCAATACATTTGGATTGTGGCTACAATACAAAGTGGGTGTCGAGCCTGGACTAATGGGACTGATTAGCTTTTTGACATCAAACAAACAGCCTGCCATCAGTTTTTGGACGTATTTGTATAGCGCGCGATTGCCGTTTTTGTTGCTTAACTATGGTTTTAACGGAGTAGTTGTGGCAATACTTCAACAAACCAACATGGTGGACAAATTGATGGTACGCATCAAGGAGGAAAAGTAGCATTGCAAAAGAGAGATACCGACAGGCATCTCTCTTTTTTTAATATATAGAAATAATATTACGAATGGAGTCGTGAGCTACAATGTTGCACCGCGGCTTTTAGTAGTTGATATATCTTAGCCGTTTAGCTGTTCGTTCAAAAAGTCGACAAGGTCATCAACATCACCTTGAGGGTAATTGTCAATTGGCAAATTGTGCTTGTTGATGAGATTGTCGGTAAGTAAAAACACCTTGATGCCGAGTTCACTTGCAATCATATCTTCTTGCGCGTCGTTGCCCACCATGATGCACTCGCTTGGCTCAACACCAAGTTGTTGCAGGATGTCGCGGTAGTAGTCCAAGTTGGGCTTGCAGTGACGAGAGTTTTCGTAGGTGGTAAACAGTTTGAAACTGTCTGGGTCAAGACCCGCCCATTGGATGCGTTGTCGTGTGGCAACTCGTGGAAAAAATGGGTTGGTGGCAATGACAACGTTAAGTCCACGTTGTTGAAGGCTTGCAATCATTGGTGGCACTTTTTCGTTGAAACCGCAGGCATTTTTTGTTTGGACGTAATGAGCGTTGTAGTAGTCGGCAAAGGTGTCAACGTCCTTGCGTTTGTCATCGCCGTAGACTGACGCATACACATCCCAAAAGACCTGCTCGTTAGTTTTGGAGCCGTCATTTTGCACCATTGCTTGCATACCTTTCCAAATGGTTTTGACAAGTTGGTTAGGTTCGTAGTTGTGGGGAACCATTGTTTGGACAAGACCGCCCAAATATGTTTTGATAAATAGTTCTTCGTCCATTGGCAAAAGTGTGCCGTCAAGGTCGAACAAAATTGTTGTGATCATAGGGTGATATCCTTTGCGACAAAAGTATACAAAATTGCAAACTTGCCTGTTTGTGTGATAGTGAAAGTTTAGCACAAATCAAGCCAAAATGCAACTTGTGGTAACAAAAAAGGGGTATTTGTGAAAAATACCCCCAAAACGTCTGTGTTGTGAAAATTGGCTACGGCAATACTTGTTTTTAGCCAAAGGTGATGTAACGCACCCAGTCGATGAACGTTTCCAACAAGCCGACCAAAAAACCGCCAATACGTGGCAAGTAGTAGATAAAAAGCCCCAATGCCACACCACCAAGACCTGAGCCAAAGCCGTTCCAAAAGTCTGCACCTGTTTGCCAAAAACTTGCAATAAGCATTACACCGGAAGCAAGGAAAAGCACTCCGCCCACTATCGTTGTAAAGATGGAACCAATTGCAGTCAAAATGAACAAGAGAAATTTCAAAACATGGGCTATAATAACAAATGGAAGCGTTACTACCCACAAAAGCAATCTAACCAAAAACATACCTTACCCCTCAAATGACTTTGGTTTGTTGTATTATATCACAAAGACATGCAAAAGTCGATAAAATAGCAATAAAAAGTGACACAAATTCGACAAAAATATAACATAAGATGTAAAAGCAATAAACAAAGATACACTTGACTTATGTGGACAAGTTTAGTATAATTTGTACACAAATATACTTGTTGCAGCCAACTGCGTGCAACAAATATTACACAGCATGCGCCTGTAGTCTAACTGGATAAAACAGGGCCCTCCGACGGCCCCGTTCTGGGTTCAAGTCCTAGCAGACGCACCAAAAAACAAAAAGCACTTGCAAGATGCAGGTGCTTTTTTGCGTTGCTTGATACAAATATGTGCAGTTGAGCTGACTCTACTTTCTGTCGATGACGTGGGCGATTGAGTAGAAAGCCGGCACTGTGACGAAAACAACCCACAATGGATGCCAAAGGTTCCACATCATACCGCAAAAACAGTAGACAAACACGCACAGAACCGGATAGCAAAATTCGCTGACTTTTTTCTTTTTGATGCACTCGATGATTGAGTAGTACACAGGAATTGTGATGTAGAACGTCCAGCCGACACTCCAGCCCCTTTGCCCAAAAAATCCCCAAAGAAGATAGGCAACTGTAATTACGATTGGGTAAGGCAATTCTTCTAACAGCCTTGTGAACTTGCGGTTTTTGCCGTTGTGAATGCCGTTTACTTGTTGGGGTGCAGACGTTGTTATGTCGCTCGCTTCGGCTGCGATGATGTCCGTTTGAATTTCCGCTGTGGCAACATCGGTTATTGGTTGTTGAGTTGTGGCATCGGTATCGTCTGCAAGAGATGGATTGCCTACCAGTGCGTCCAAGGAAACGTTGTACAGTTTGGAAATGGAAATAAGGTTGTCTGTATCAGGCAGGGCTTCGCCACGCTCCCACTTGGAAATTGCTTGACGCGAAACGTTGAGTTGATCGGCAAGTTCTTCTTGGGAGATGCCTTTGCTTTTGCGTAGTTGGTAAAGTTTTTCGCCTAAAATTTCTGCGTTTGTCATGTTGTGCTCTCCTTGTTGTTTGTTGGCAACATTGTACCCCAAAAGCGGAACAATGCCCACCAATTTTGCTTTGCAATTTCGCAACTATTGGTTGCAAAATGCAAAATATGTCTAATATGTGACCTTTGTTGCATTTGCAAATCGCGTGCAGACAAGCACAGTTGCCCCACGATGTTGTACTATGAGTAGAATGAAAACACCTGTAAACTAATGAGAGTGAGCATTCTCTATTGATTGCCCTCTCCGTCAGTATTCGACTGCCACCTCTCCCATAGTGAGAGGCCTTTTAGGCATTTGTTTGTATAATCCTTACTGTGTAGCTATGCTGTGAAATTATCAGTACAATATTGCAGATATATCAAAAGCACTTGCAAGATGCAGGTGCTTTTTTTGTTTGGTTTGTGCGTTGTGTGTGGTGTTGCATCTACTCAAGTGCTTCGCCAATCCACTTGTTGAGAATGGCAAGGCCGATGTAGTAGATAACGAAAAATGCCGTCATAATTAGGCCACGCACCCAGCCCCAAGAAATGTAAGAGCCAATGGTGAGAATGATTGGAATCATAAATGCAATGGCTACAAAAATTTTTCTGTTGAGCACGGTCAAGGCAATCCAATAAGTGATTAGACCAATAACAACCATACCAAGTCCGCACAAAATGGTGTTGCCAATGGAGGGAATTGTGTTATGGCCGGGCTCTGCGCCCATTTCTTCAAACACATAGGCATGGCAGGAGATAACAATCAAATGCTCGTTTGGGTAGTAGTGTTTTACGCCATTGTCATCGGTGTAAAAATTGTCGATGTAGTCGGCAATTTCGTTGCTCCATTCCTTTGGGGCAGCTGGGTTGTACTTGTCGTAGTCAAGTTCCAACACAAAATAGTTGTTTGCCTCGGTTGGTGCAACATCGTCGGGGATTTTTGGAGTGAACACTTTTGCAGGCATATCGGTAGAAAAGTAGGTTCGAAATTTAAGTCGGTTTGCCGTGGAAAGGTCGAACTGCGCAGGATCAACGTAGTACTTGACAATCCAGCTTTCAGCATGTTGCAGTCCATCTTTGTCTGAGACATACTGCAAAGTGATATCGATGCCAACGATTGCATTTTTGATATCAATTTCCGTTTCGTTTTGGCAACTTGCAAAAGTAAACAGACAAGTTACAAGCAAAACAACTGTAAGCAAAGCGTGATTAGTTTTTTGTTCATGGTGGTCTCCAATGAGTTATGTTAAGTAGATTATAACACACAAAAATCAATAAAACAACTTTATTACAAAAAGCAAAGATAAAAATCTGCTCTTTTCAAGATTTTCCTATTGCATTTTGTATTAAATGGTGGTAAAATAAATACGCTACACAAAACCAAATAAATCGTTTTAGGGATAAGGGCCCTTTTTATGTAAAGGGATATTATACCCTTTTTTGGCAACACTATTATCACATTGAATTTGGAAAAATCGCAAATTCCAACTGGTGATAGTGTTGGCTAAACCCATATCCTATTTATCTGGTTTTGTGTAGCGACAATCGGAGTTTGCGTTTTCGGTGCGTCGACTTCGGTTGGCGCACTTTTTTATTTTAGGAGGAAAAATTATGTTCGACAAGCTACTCAACCCAGATTACAAAAAATATTATGGTCTCTACAAAAAGTTGCCTGGCATTTTGGCAATTGCCATTGCTGTGTTGTTCTTTATTTGGTCTATTGTAGACTTAGCAGCTTTTTCATACGTAAGTCATAGTTGGCTATACGGCTCTAAATATGGAATAATGGGGCTCCCTTCTTGGTTTTTAGTACTGCTCATTTGGTGGATAATCGGGGCTATTACAGCTGCTTGCACTTGGTTCTTTTCTGCGATTGCTGTTTCCGCAACAGTTGCAAGAACTGATGCTGCCATTGAAATTAACAACAAAATTCACGAAACTAATGATACACAAGCTAGTGATACACAAAACTAATTTGTAGTCAGTTTTTGAAAAACAATAATTTGGTAATGGACTTGTTTGAACATCGTACACCGAATAGCGATGATAAGCGTTTGCATTACCACATACAAAAAACCGTCTTGTTGCAAGACGGTTTTTCATTTTGAATTTATTACAATATGCGGACGGGCAAAGCTCACCCCTACAATGGAATTATTGCAAATTAGCCAAAGCAATTGGCAATATGCGGACAGCCGAGGTCGTCCCAGTCGTAAGCATAACATTGTTCCCTACTTTGGCTATGCCCTCTCAGTTAGCTAACGCTGACAGCTCCCCCAAAGTGGGAGCCACCGCTGGACCGTTTGAATTATGCCGTCGCGCCCTACTTACCTTTGATGTGTTTGAAGTTGCCAATTGTTTGGTTAACACGCGATACAAAGGAGAATGTATCGGGGTACTTGGACAAAAGACGCTCCAGATCGGCAAGTTGATGTTTGTTGATGATGCACACAAGCATTTGCAAGTCGGTGTGGGAGTACATTCCGCGAGCGTTGACTTCGGTAACCGAGTGATGCAAAGTTTTGATGATTTCATCAGAGATTTCTTCAGCGGACTTTGTGATGATTTCCACCTTGACGGCACTCTTGTCTGCCTTTAGCATATTGTCACTTACCATTACCGACACAAAGCTGTACAAAATGCACAAAATTACCGGGTCCATTGCAAAGTCGTACACAAAGTAACTGGAAACAGCAACGCACACGTTCAAAATGAAAATTACGTGAACAATGCTTGAATTAGGTTTGTAATGGTGGTAAAGGCGAGCAATTACATCAGTACCGCCAGTGGAGGAGTTGATGCGCATATTCAAAGCCGTAACAAAACCAGTGATTGCACCACCTGCAATGGGAGCAAGCAATGGCGAAATGTGCGTTTCGTAGATGAAAGGTTCCAACACTTTGGAGCCCTTCCACACAAGCAAGGCAACGGAAAAGGTTACGGAAAACAGGAAGGACTTGATTGCATACTCCTTGTCGCAAAGAAAAAATGCAGCTACACACAGTGGTATATTGATAATAAGGGACATGTAACCAACGGAAAAGCCCAGTTTGTACTGGATCATTGTGGCAATACCATTGATGCCCGATGGAGCAAATTGGTTACTGAAAATAAATATTTCGTAGGACAAGCTGTGCAAAATGCCCAAAAGTACCACTACGATACAATCAATAATAAATCTAAATGTGATTTTCATAGGTGTTTTGTTTGTGAGAGTTCGTTGATGATCTGTGTTGGATATGCCTGCTCGAGATTCCGCTTGCGCGCTCCTGCGTTTGAGTTCGACTACGCTCAGAATGACACTGGCAGGCCGTGATTGTAAACAAAGGTAGAATGTTTCTCTATTGCGAAAACCATTTTATTTGTAAATAGGAGGGGAGCCCCCTCCCCTACGGTTTTTGCTATTTACGCTTTGAGTTCTGCAAGACGTTGTTCAAGTTGAGCAAGCAATTCCTCGTACTTGGCGAGTTTCGCCTTTTCTGCTTCAATTAGTTGTGCGGGAGCCTTGGCAACAAATCCTTGGTTGGAAAGTTTGCCACGTGCGCGAGCAATTTCGCTTTGGACCTTTTCAATTTCCTTGGAGACACGTTCAATTTCTTTGTCGGCATCCACCAAGTCGCCAAGTGGTACAAGGCAGGTCGCTGTGCTTGTAACGGCCTTGACAACCTTTGCGTCAGCAGGAGCATCAGCAAAGACAACTTCTTCCAAATTGCAAAGTTTTGCAAGGTACAAGTCGCACTCTTTGAGTCTTTCGTCATTGGCAAGCAAGTACATACGGATACGTTTGCTTGGGATTACGCCGTACTCTACGCGGATATTGCGGATTTTGGAAATGAGTTCCTTGAGTTGTTCAACAAGGGCAAAGTCATCGGCAAAGTTCAAGCTTTCGGTGTACTCGGGGTAGCGTTCCATCATGATGCTTTCACTGTGGTTTGGCAAATCTTGGTAGATTTTTTCCGTGATGAAAGGCACAAATGGATGAAGAAGTTTCAAGATTTTGTCCAATGTGTAAACCAATACGGAAAGGGTATCGCGACGAGCGATGTCATCTGTGCCGTACAAAACTGGTTTTGTAAGCTCGATGTACCAATCGCAGAACTCGCTCCAAACAAAGTCGAACAATGTTTGGCAAGCCATACCAAGCTCGTACTTTTCCATAAGTTCCGTAACAGTTTTTACCGTTTGGTTGAGTTTTGTAAGAATCCACTTGTCGGCAAGTGTCAACTTTACTTGGGAGATATCCACAAGTTGTTTGTCCTCGCAGTTCATAAGTACAAAGCGGCTTGCATTCCAAACTTTGTTCATAAAGTTGCGTGTGCCGTCAATTTTGTCTGGGCTGAAACGGATGTCAGAGCCGTTGGCAACGCCATTGATCAAAGCAAAACGGAGAGTATCTGCGCCGTACTTGTCAATGAACTCAACTGGGTCAACACCATTGCCCAAAGATTTACTCATTTTGCGACCTTGTTCGTCACGAACGATACCATGCATCAAAACGTGTTTGAATGGGATGCTACCTGTGTTGTACAAGGAGCTGAAAATCATACGAGCAACCCAGAAGAAGATGATGTCGTAACCGCAACTTAGAACACTTGTTGGGAAGAAAGCGTTGTAGTCGTCTGCACCAACTCCGCCAAGTGTGGAGAAAGGCCAAAGTGCACTACTGAACCAAGTATCCAGTACGTCTTCGTCTTGGTGGATGTTTGTGCTACCGCAATGTGGACAGCTTGTTGGGTCTGTTTCTTGGCAGATTTCTGCGCCACAATCTGGGCAGTACCAAACTGGGATGCGGTGTCCCCACCAAAGTTGACGAGAAATGCACCAGTCACGGATGTTTTCCATCCAGTTGAAGTAGGTGTTTTCGTAGCGTTTTGGGTGGAAGGTGATATCGCCATTTTTAACTGCTGCGATTGCTGGTTCTGCCAAAGGTTGCATCTTTACAAACCATTGTTTGGAAACGATTGGTTCAACTGTTGTGTGACAACGATAGCAACTGCCAACGTTGTGCGCGTGTGGCTCTACCTTTTGCAAAATGCCCATTTCCTTGAGCTTTGCAACAATTTGCTTGCGCGCTTCGTAGCGGTCAAGACCAGCAAACTCTCCTGCAAGTTCGTTCATTGTGCCGTCGTCGTTCATAACGCGGATTACAGGCAGGTTGTGGCGTTTGCCTACTTCAAAGTCGTTAGGGTCGTGCGCAGGGGTTATTTTTACAACACCTGTACCAAATTCCATATCTACGTACTCATCGGCAATAACTGGGATTTCGCGGTTGACAAAAGGAACAACCACAGTTTTACCAATAAGATGGGTGTAGCGTGGGTCGTTGGGGTTTACTGCAACGGCAGTATCGCCAAGCATGGTTTCTGGACGGGTAGTTGCAAAAGTAACTGTTGTTGAGCCATCTGGGGTGGAATAGCCATAGTGCCAGAAGAAACCATCTTGTTCGGCGTACTCTACTTCGGCATCACTAAGCGCAGTTTTACAAACTGGACACCAGTTGATGATGCGGTCACCGCGGTAGATAAGGCCGTCGTTGTACATACTTACAAATGCTTTGCGTACTGCTTTGGAGCACTTTTCGTCCATAGTGAAGGCAAGACGAGACCAGTCGCAACTGCTACCCAAAGATTTGAGTTGTTCAACAATGCGTCCGCCATATTGCTCTTTCCACTCCCAAGCCTTTTCCAAAAAGCCATCGCGTCCAAGGTCACGTTTGTCAATGCCTTGCTTTTTCAATGCTTCCACAATTTTTACTTCCGTTGCGATACTTGCATGGTCGGTACCAGGAAGCCACAATGTGTTGAAACCTTGCATACGCTTGAAACGAACAAGGGAGTCTTGGATGGCGTTGTCAAGGCCGTGACCAAGGTGAAGTTGGCCTGTGATGTTTGGTGGGGGTGCTACCATAGAGAAATATGGCGCGCCAACTTTTGCATCTGGTGTGAAGTAGCCTTGTTGCATCCACCATTGGTAGAGATCTTTTTCAAATAAATTAGGTTGATAACTTTTTTCCATTTTCATAGATAGGTCTCCTAAATAGTTTTTTGTGATTATATTTTTGATATACGGACGAGCACAGCTCTCACACCACAATTTACTGTTTTGCGGTATATACGGGAGGGCGACCCCTCCCCTACAATTTTGATACGAGAGTGCCGTCAAAAAGACAATAAGACTTGCGAACGAGCCACAGTGGTTTGCGAAAAGGGAATGCTTGGATAGCTTAGCGGTTTGACGAGAAAAAGGCAAGCAGAACATTTGAGAAAGCAGGGGCTTGTAAGCAAGGAATATTGGCTTAGCGTAGCGATTTGAGGAGCAAAATGCAAGGAAGGACTACATTGTGCGAAGAAGCATACTTGAAAAGTCTGTGACTGAGCAGAATGTAGGAAATTACGCAGTATTTTGCCGTCAAAAAGACAATAGGACTTGCGAGCAAGCCCTAAATAAAAATGCGACTTTGCCCAAAATAAAGGGCGAAGTCGCAGTCGCTGTACCACCTTTGTTCGTTTGTTTTGTGCCAAATGGGGCTGCCAAGTGTTGCAACACAAAGGTTGAAACAGGTTGCCATTTGTCAAAACAAACCTCGTTTGCTTGTAACGGAGCTAAACCGTGCGGTGGTACTTTCGATATCTATCGCCGTTTCCCATCGCAGACATCAACAAACTACACCATTTGCACTTGCTTTGCGGAATTTTCACCGTAGTCCGCTCTCTACAAAAGCAGTTTGCAGTGGCCTTTTGTCTTGTCGTCGTTGGTAAAAGTATACATCAGTTTGGTTTGTTTGGCAAGCAATTTTGTGCAATATTAGGCACTGTTGGCGCAAAAATGTGGAAAGATTGAGCGTTTTGGGTGACAATTTGCGTTGTCGGCTTACCATTGAACACGCCTTCAAATTTAGTCTTTACAAAGGCGGGCGGTTGTAACACTTTTTTGCGGAAGTAAATAGTATGAAACATACCAAATTTAGGAGGTATCAATGAGAAAAATTATTTCAGCTGGGTTGGTTGCCCTGTTGTGTTTGACACTTTGCTGTGCATTTGTTTTGACGGGGTGCAGACCCACAGACGACAACAAAATTCGGCTTTGTGAGGTGACTCACAGTTTGTTTTACACACCACAATATCTTGCGATGGCGCTTGGATATTTTGAAGAAGTTGGTTTGGAAGTAGAAATATCCAACGGTGGCGGAGCGGACAACGTGATGACGGCGCTATTGACTGACGAGGCAGACATTGGCCTGATGGGTTGCGAGGCGAACATCTACGTATATCTGCAAGGCAAAAAGGACTACCCAAGGGTGGTTGGTCAGTTGACAAAACGTGACGGCAGTTTTTTGGTGGCAAGGGAACCTATCACCGACTTTGACTACTCCAACATGGAGGGCAAAACTGTGCTTATGGGACGCACTGGCGGTATGCCTGCAATGATTTTGCAATACGTTTTGAACAACAAAGGATACACAAACGGAGTGAACATAACCATGGACTACACCATCCAATTTAGCGCGCTTGCGCCTGCGTTTACTGGTGGCACTGGCGACTTTGTGCCATTGTTTGAGCCAGTAGCAAGTCAGCTTGAGTTGGAAGGCAAGGGATACATTGTATCGGCAATCGGTCACGACAGTGGCGAAATTCCCTACACCTGCTACACCGCCAACCCATCATTTATCGACGAAAAGGGCGACAAGTTGGAAAAGTTTTTGCGTGCTGTTTGGAAGGGGGTGGAATACGTCAATACCCACTCGGCAAGTGAGTGCGCGCGTCTTGTTGCGCCCTACTTTGAAGGCACAAGCGAAAGTTTGTTGACAAGAGCTATACAAAACTACAAAACGTACGATATGTGGATGACTACACCTGTCACAAGCGTGGAAGGCTTTCAACGCATACAATCCATCATGAAAAACGCAGGGGAGTTGGATGTGACTGTGCCCTACGACGCTATTGTAGACAACAAGGTGGCAAACAAAATTTGACCCAGTAAATGGGGGAGAAAAGTTATGACTATACTTGAACTTGCGAACGTCCAAAAGATTTTTTACACAAAAACACAACAGACGGTGGCGGTAGAAAACTTGTCATTTGAAGTAAAAAAGGGGGAGTTTGTTGCGCTTGTTGGGCCAAGCGGATGCGGAAAGACAACAATTCTTTCGCTGATTGCTGGGCTGATTGCTCCCACAAAAGGAGAAATACGGTTGCACCAAAACTCACTTGGATATATGTTGCAACGCGACCAGCTTTTTCCCTTTCGCACCATCCGCAAAAACATCTTGCTTGGGTTGGAAGTTCAAAAAAAGATGACTCCAGAAAATGTGGAAGGAGCCTACGACCTACTGCGAAAGTACGGTCTGTGGGACTATGTAAACAGCTACCCAAATGCACTTTCCGGCGGTATGCGACAAAGGGTGGCTTTGATAAGAACCCTTGCGACAAATCCGCAGTTACTTTTGCTTGACGAGCCCTTTTCCGCGTTGGACTTTCAAACTCGGCTTGCTGTGTGCGATGACGTGTACGACATCATCAAAAAGGAGCACAAAACAGCACTGCTTGTGACGCACGATATTTCTGAAGCAATCTCCATGGCAGACAGAGTGATTGTTTTGACCCAACGTCCTGCAAAGGTGCTTGCTGTGTGGGAGAGCAATCTACGTGACGTCCCCACGCCCCTTGGACGACGCGAAAGCCCCAAGTTTGGTGCAGCATTTGAATTGTTGCATGGATACTTGAAAGGAGGCACATCATGAAACAGACATTGAGTGTTGAACATCAACGGTTTTTGAATGGGCAAAAACGCAGAAAAGTGTTTGTTTTGGTTGCGCAAATTGGCACTTTGGTGGTACTGCTTGCGCTGTGGGAGCTGTTGGCAAAGTTGGGCGCAATTGATGTGTTTATTACAAGCTGTCCAAGTAGAATTTGGGCAACATTTGTGGAGCTGATGGCGGACGGAACGCTACTGCACCACGCTTGGGTATCTACAGTGGAAACCCTTGCAGGGTTTGCCATCGGTACAATTTTGGGCTACATTGTGGCGGTCATCCTTTGGTGGAACAACTTTTTGAAGGATGTGTTTGAACCGTACATCGTGGTGTTGAACAGTTTGCCAAAGATTGCCTTGGGTCCAATAATCATCATTTGGGCGGGCACTGGCAAGGCATCCATCATAACCATGGCTGTGTTGATATCGGTAGTCATTACCACCATTACCATTTTGAACGGCTTTTGCAACACCGATGCAGAAAAAATACTGCTATTGCGGTCGATGAGAGCAAGTAGGTTTCAAATTTTCACCAAGTTGGTAGCGCCAAGCAACGTGCCAACACTGATGGCAACGTTGAAAATCAACGTGGGCATGGCGTGGATTGGCAGTATCATGGGCGAGTATTTGGTCTCGAAGGAAGGTCTTGGATATTTGCTTGTGTACGGAAGTCAGGTGTTTAGGCTTGACCTTGTGATGACCTGCACCATTGTGTTGTGCGCGCTTGCAGGAGTGATGTACGCAGTTGTTGCGCTGTTGGAAAAAATTGTTGTAAAAAGGTTTTAGGACGAAAGAAACATTACAAAATTACTTGTTTACCATCATTGTAACTTGGGGGAGCAATCTTTACTGCAATAAAATGATTGTACAATCGAGAGTACGCCCCTTCTCCACAAAAAAAGTTTTGTCGAGTTGCAGATGGAAACAATTAGCATTTGTGATACAATCAAAACAAAGGCATATCCGCGGATATGCCTTTGTGTATTGGGTATATTTACCAAACAACAACCATACAACAAAGTATGAAATTGAAAGATATTTTGCAAGATAGTATGCTAATTGTTGGGTGCATTGTGGGTGTCAGCTTTGTAACGGGCAAAGAGGCGCAGGTGTTTGTTGGAAACGGACAAAACATCGCCCTTTTTGCCGTTATTTTTGCCCTTTGCGCATTTGTTTTGCGACAGTTTTGTGGCAAGCGTCAAGTAGCAAGCACACAACAATTTTGCCAGTTTGCATTTGGAAAATGCGGACACGTGTTGCATTTTGCGCTACTTGCCTGCTACTTTGTGTGTCTTGTGACAACACTTGCAACTGTGGAAAGCAGTTTTTGTCAGTTGGTAGGGAAATTGCCTTTCCCAGCTTGGTCGGCTGTTGTTGTTACGTTGTCCGCTGTTGCGGCAAAAGGTGGCACAAAGTCTTTCAAAGCCCTTTCCACAATGGCATTTGTCGGGGCGTTTATGACATTTTTGCTTGTATCGCAAACGGGCGTTGGTGCTTACGAGTTGGAAATCAGTCCGCTATCTACTGCGCTGTACAGTTTGTTTTCCGTAACGATGGTTTTGCCTGTTTGTTGCAAAATGACAAAAAAATCTACTTGGGAAAACATCCTGTGCGTGGTGGTTGCAACGGCAATCGTGTCAGCACTTTTGTGGTGGGTGGAAAGGGTTGCGGACTTTTCGTTGCAGTTGCCCATTGGGGGCAAGTTGACAGGAGCTGGCAAGGTTTGCCTATGTTTGACGGTTGGTCTGTGTGGGATGTCTGGTGCGGTAGGCAATGCATTGCCCATTTGCGAAGGATTGGTAGACATTGTTGCCGACAAAAAACTTCTTGCATTTGTGGTGTTTGGACTTGGCTGGGCGTTTAGTTGCCTTGGGCTGGATATTTTGTTGAAATACGGCTATCTGTTTGTGGCTGTTGTTGGGCTGGTGGTTATTGTGAGATGTTTGGTAAACAAAAAATCTCCACTACCAAGATAGTGAAGATTTTGAACATTAAAAAATGCGTATTAGAGGTTAGTCAAGTTGTTTTTCCACTGTGGGGACAACGTAAACGCTGGTTTCTGGATGCAAGGCGGAGATGCCGTCTTGTATATAGGCAATGATGTCGGCATCGGCGAGTTTTGTATCGAAGTGGGTTGCTACGTCAAATATCAAATTGGTGTGGGTTGGACCTTTGACCATGCGGAAGTCGTGGATGGTAAAGTGTTCGTCCAACGTTGCCACAATTTGGGCAATTTGGTTGCGGTAGGTGTCCAGTTCGGGGTCACCAATGACGATAGGATCCAAGTGGATGACCAAAATGATGTCGGTATTTTCTAAAAAGTCGCGCTCAATTTGGTCGATTACGTCGTGAGAATCCAAGATGGGGATGGAGCTGTCCACTTCGCAATGCACACTTGCGTAGTACTTGTTAGGGCCGTAGTTATGCACGTTCAAATCGTGGATACCGTAGATGCCGGGGTACTTTTTGATGCGAGAAACAATCTCTTGAATAAGCTCCTTGTTAGGGGACTCGCCCAGCAGCAACGACAAAGTTTCCTTCAAAATGCGAACACCCGCCAAAGCAATCATTATTGCAACACCAACGCCCATGATACCATCCAAATACACAAAACCTGTAAAGTGTGCCACAACAACGGATACAAGCACCACCGCGGTTGCAATTGTGTCGGAAAGGCTGTCGGTGGCGGTGGCTTTCAAAAGCTCGGAGTTGTATGTTTTGCCCAGTTTGTTATTGAAAACATACATAAACAGCTTGATAAATATGGATGCGCCAAGGGCGACAAGCGTCCATATGGAAAGATCGGCACCACTTGGTTCGATAATCTTGTTGACTGACTCGGTGGCAACTTCAAAAGCAAGCAGTACCACGATGATACCAACAATCAGGCTGGAAACGTACTCCAAACGTTGGTGTCCGTAAGGGTGCTCCTTGTCGGCAGGCTTGTTGGATAGTTTGAAACTGATGAGCGCAATGATATTGCTACCACAGTCGGTAAGGTTATTCAAGCCATCTGCCAAAACGGAAACAACGCCAAAAAGCACACCAACAAGAATTTTTGCTACCGACAAAATGACGTTGCAAATGATAGAAACAATGCTTGCAAGCTTGCCCGCCGACTCGCGCACAACAGACGAAGTAGTGTCTTTGTAGTTTTTTACAAAAAGTTTCAAAAGTAAATTTGTCATAGTGGTTTTATTATATGGTAAATGGAAAATAGTGTCAACGTTTTGGGAAAAATGAAAAGATATGTCGTATTGGCTCTTTTTTCAAAGTATTATGTTCCTCAATAGTTTTTAACTATTATATCAAAACCACCAATATAATTCAAGTAGTTTTGTGTAGGCAAAAGAAAACTCGACTTGTGTGAAGCCGAGTTTTGCAAATTGTTTTGTGGGTTGCGTTTTGTTATGCATTGATAATCAATGCACTACTGTGTTTATTGCTGGATCACTCAACAATAAACAAAGATGGGTTTGCTTCGATTTCGTCAACGATGCCTTGGATACGAGCAATTTGCTTTTTCCAAGTAAAGCATTGAACAATTGCAATGGGAATGGAAGCAACCATTGTCAAAGCGCCTTGGAAGAATGAGAATAACAATGCGCCGATACGTGCAGGAGCTGTGGATGCGTAGGTATCTACATTGCCGTACTCGTCAACCGTGTGTTGAACATAGAGTTGATGTTTTGCATTTTCACGGTCGTCTTTTGTCCAGTTCCAACCAATGGGGAAGCCAACAAAGCAAAGTGTCCAAGTTGCAGGAACAAACAAACTTGGAAGGATTGCCCAATCGAGAAGTGGCTCGGGTTTAACGTTAGGGTCTGTGGATGCAGAGCCACCAACCAAGCCAGCGCAAACTACAACACAACCGAGCAAAATCACTGCCCAGATGGACAAAATTACGATACGTGCAATGCGACCTGCCTTACGTTTTTTGAGGTCTTTTTTGATTTTTTTGAGTTGCACTTTGTACACGGTGCCAGTTTCTTGAGCGTCACGCATATTTTTTTGCAAATCGTCGTACAACTCCATTTTGATAAGTGCCATAATAAATCTCCTTTGTATTTTCTTGTACACAACAAACTTTGGTACAAAACTATTATACCCCCCCCCCCGCCAAATTTGTCAAGTGTATTATTGTGTTCAAATTGATATAGTTATGTTTATACCAGTAGCCAACTGTGTGGTGTTTGGGTAAGCAAACTTTGTGGAACTTTTGATGGTAAACTGTCAAACCAAGTGCGACACTTTCTTATGAACTGTTTTTTTGTTTGGGTGTTGCATTTGAAAGCATAATTCACCTTGACACAAAAAAACGAACTTTGGGATGAACCAAGTTCGTTTTGGGCTGTAAAGATGTGGAGAGTTGTGCGCGGTTGTTACAAAATCAAGTTTGCGCCCATTTGAGAGATTTGTTTGGTGATTGTGTAAGATTACTCTTCTGTGATTACGACTGTGTACTTGTCAGCAAGACCCTTGGACTTCAAAAATGCGTTGAACTCCTCCGTCAAAGTTTCTGCCGTGATGTCTGCAGATGCAGGTGCAACCACACCTTGTGCCTTTGCGATGTTTGCGTTTGTTTGCGCCTTTACTTGGGCAATTTGTTCTGCAGTCTTTTTGGAAGCTTCGCGTGCGCCCTTTTTGATGTTTTCAATTACCAAATTGAACTTTGCTTTGAGACCTTTTGTGTGCAAAAACTCGTTGAAGTCCTTGTTTTGTTCGGCAGATTGTTGCTTGACGTTGTTGAAGTTGTCAACATCCTTTTGGTGTTGGGTGCGAGCAGACTCCTCTTTCATATTGTTAAAAGCCAATTTGAACTTGGCAACAAGGCCCTTTGTTTTGAGAAATTCGTTAAATTGGTCGTTTACTTCGGTGATTTCTTGTTGGATTTGTGCTTGTGTTTTTGTTTCCATAGTGATTTTCTCCTTGAATAAATTTTGTATTAGTGTGTCACAAAAAGTGGTTGGTTGGCGTTTGTGGATAGCGCGGACATTGCAATGTTTGTGTGGTTGCGCATTGTGGGCAACAAACGAATGGTTTAGCGATGTGTTTGTCTTGCACCAACCAAAGATTGTAAGCGGCTACTTTGATGTTATCAAAATCGCTGTGCTGTTTTTTACAATACAATTGTACCCGAACTCATACAAAAATTGAACAACAAGAGTTTTTGGTTTTGTTGTTTTCTAAAACTTTTTGGCGCAAAAGTTGCGGAAAATTGCTGAAAAATGCAACTTTGAAAAGGGGAGGCCGCTTGCACTGCCAAATGGGAAAATATCGCGCAAAAAATAGTTGCAAATAGTTGGCGTTTGGTGTATAATAGGTTAGCAATTTGATATGCGGATGTGGCGGAATAGGCAGACGCATATATGTGGATGTGGAAAATAGGCAGACGCATATATGCTGATGTAGCAAAATAGATAGACGCATATATGCGGATGTGGCGGAATAGGCAGACGCGCATGATTCAGGTTCATGTGGGCGACCGTGGGGGTTCAAGTCCCTTCATCCGCACCAAACCTTGGCGACACCGTTTTGGTCGCAAACAAAAAAGGATCACTAAAAAGTGGTCCTTTTGTTGTTTTCTCCTGTTGGGTGTGCCAGCCTGAGCTCTTGACAAAGTGACCATTAACAACCCGTGACGCTCAACTCCGTTTCGCTATTCCGTCACTGCGTTCCTTACAAGTCCCTTCATCCGCACCAAACCTTGGCGACACCATTTCGGTCGCAAAACGAAGCGGTTCACAAGCGTGGACTGCTTTTTTGCTGCCACACTGCAGTATGTGCTGTTTCCTTTGCAGTAAGTTGTAATTGACACATTGTAACTTGTGTGCTAAAATGTAGACAAATAACCAACAAAAGAAGTACAAAAGATGAAAGTAATTGCAAACCAAACATTTGACCAAGAACGTGCGCTGTATGGCGTTGACGGGGTGACACTTGAAGGGTGTCGTTTTGATGGTCCAGCTGACGGCGAAAGCGCCTTGAAGGAAGGCAAAAACATCGTAGCAAGAGATTGCTACTTCAATTTGCGCTATCCATTTTGGCATGATGATGGCGTTGAAATTGCACAAAGTGAAATGACGGAGCTTTGCAGAGCTGCGCTGTGGTATTCAACAGACATTTGCATCAAAAACAGCAAATTGCACGGCATAAAGGCTCTACGTGAGTGTCAAAACATCCAAATTGATAGTTGCGACGTTGCATCCGTTGAATTTGGTTGGTTTTGCAAAAACGTCAATTTGAAAAACAGCGCATTTGTTGGCGAGTACTTTTTGCTAAGATCGCAAAATTTGCGTTTGGAAAACGTCAGCTTAAAAGGCAAGTACTCTTTTCAATACGTGACGGACATGGTAATTGAAAACTGCAACTTGGATACCAAGGACGCATTTTGGCATGCCAAAAACGTTGTGGTGAAAAACAGCGTTGTAAAGGGCGAGTACCTTGGCTGGTATGCAGAAAACTTGACGTTCGAAAACTGCACCATCATCGGTACGCAACCGCTGTGCTACTGCAAAGGTCTAAGGCTTGTCAACTGCAAAATGATTGATTGCGACCTTGCCTTTGAGCGTAGCGAAGTGCAAGCAGACATTTGTTCGCACGTTGTGAGCATCAAAAACGTAACAAGTGGACTTGTGACTGTGGACTCGGTGGGCGAAGTTATTGTTGACGAGCCATTTGCGAAAGGAACAGTTATTGTTAGGTTGTAAAACTGGCGATAGCCATCGAAAATTAGCCATATATCAAAAAAAACGTATACGTGTGCGAAAAGCTCAACAATTCAACCATATTTGCAACGCAACTGACTAAACAAATTTTGGCACTACTTTGGGCAAATAAAAGGGAGGTACAAAATGAAACAATACGACCTGATAATGCAATGGGCCTACCACTACGACAAGGAAGGCACTTGGTTTGACGATGACAGTGGAGTTGTGAGCTACATCTTGCAAGAAAACACACACTTTTACCTGCCCCACAGCAGAAGCAAGCGCGTGGAAGTGCGCAAGGTGGAAATTGACGGCGACATTGCCAAGGCGGAAGTTTACGTGGACTACCAAACATACATTGTTACAAGTGGAGCCGAGCCTGTTGTTGCGCACGCATCGGATAGTTACAGTACTGCTGGGGATAGCGTGCACCTGAGCTGGGTGTTGAAATTTAGTATTGAGTAGGAAATCTCAAAGCTTGACAGAGAATTTCAAAATTGAATAGAAAAAGGACCACAAAAGTGGTCCTTTTTGCTTGCTTTTTTGTTGCACTACTTTGTTTTAGTGTTGAACTGTCTTTGGAGAGTGGGCTTTCCTTGCGGGTTTGGGCAACGGCAACAAAGCGAAAGTCTCCGCTTTGTACTGGTCGAATCCATCCTTGCGGGATTGGCGTTTGTCCGCCATGGGGATGCTTACGAAGGCAAAAAGTAAAGTGTTGGCAACGGCACCAATCAGCACAAACCAGCTGTTTGGCAAAACTATGCTTGCGCTCAAACCAACACCCCACCACATCAAAATTTCCGCAAGGTAGTTGGGGTGACGCGAGTGCTTCCACAATCCACGGCGCATAAATGGCTCGGCTGTTTTACCTTCGCGCTTGTCCTTGCGGAATTTGTGCATCTGGATGTCGCTTGCGCATTGCAACACTACTGCGCCCAACGATACGGCAAGGAACACAAGGCAATGGATGTTATCCAAGGTAATGGCAATGTTAGATTGCATTGCGAAAATAATTGGCAAACAGCATGCGTACACAACCAGCGTTGGCACCATGTGGATACCCACAAAATTGATCACCGGGTAGAAAAATTTGGTTTTTTCCTTGAGCATTGTGTAACGCCAATCCTGCCAAGTGAGGTCGCCAAAGGTGTAGGCCCAGTTGGCTGTTAGGCGGATGCCCCAAAGCAACACCACCGCCAAAAGCAAGACATTGTACAGCGTGAAATTTTGTTGAGATACAAGTAGCGCAGTGCCAATCACCATTGGTTGCACACTCCAATAGGGATCGTATACAGAGGCGTTGTTGAAAACAAGGCTGAAAACAAACACAAGAACTGTTGCCAGCACATCAGCAATAAGTATGTTAAGCCAAAGGTCATAGGGCAAAAGGTTGCAAACAACAATACCCAAAACGCCCGCCAAAACATAGACAATGGCCACGATAACAAAGCTCAATGTTCGGTTACTTTTGAAACTCATAGTAAGACTTTTCCTTTGTGATTTTGTTAGTATAATTATACCATAGTTGGATAGATACGGCAATAAACTGACCAACTTTTTGAGATTTTGCGAAACTCTCCTTCAATTCGTAAAGTAGCTCCGAGGAGATAGCTGCAAATTGTTTAGAGCTGTATACTCTTGTGATAGCCATCGTTTTGACAAGATTAAAAGGTAAAACAGAAATTGCTTTACGAAGTGAAAACTCTCATCAAAGCCTTGACAATACCCCCCCCCATTTTGATATACTATATTTAATACTAAATTGGAGGACAACAAAATGACAAAAACAATCGCAATTATACTTGCTGCTGTTTTGGTTATTGGCGGTGGCGTTACTGTTGGCGTAGTCGTTTCCAACAACAATCTGCCCCAAAACGTTGCAAAAGATGCAATACTGAGCTTGAGCAACATTGTGGAAAGGATGGAATTTGCACCCATTTACCAAATGTTTACTGGTGGCTCGATACAAATGACACAAACATTCATCACACAAGATGGCAAAACGTCACAAATGACAAACAGCGCAAAAATCTTTTTTGCCGATGATGGCATTGTGGTACAAAACATCAATTTGTCACAAGATGACGTTGCTATCCAAGGCGATTTGTGGCTGATGAAAGACTTTGTTTACGTTAGTGAACAAAACATTCTTGGAGGCTCCTACGCTTGGGAAAGAGGTAAACTTGCAGAGCAATTTGAAGAGTCCATTTTTGCTTACGGCTCCAACTCCAAATACGCCATAGATAATCAAGCCAAATACGAAGATGCTTTGAAACTCCTTACGCACTTAGACAAAGTCAACCCCAGCGCCATGGAAAAGGACTTGAAAAAAGTTGCATCAAACTACATCAAAAAGATTTGGGAAATTGCTTGCGAAGAAATAGAGTTTGAAGAAGCAGTAAAAGTTGTAAAGATTGACGGCCAAAGCGTAGAGGCACGAAACATCAAGATTACCGTTGATGCTGATGATATTTGCGACATTTGGGAAGACACACTTGACTTTTTGCGCGAAGACGACCAAGTTGTAAAGTTTTTGGACAAGTACGAAGACGTTTTGAACATTGCAAACAATCCTGTCTTTGGTACAACAACACAAAACAACAAGACTCTTGCAGATACGTACACACAACTGATAGATGACTGGCACGATAACTACTACAACACATCACTACGCATACAAAATGAGTGGGGAAACAATAAACTCATCGTGGACATTTCCACACCAAAACATCAATCCAAGTTGCTCAAACTGAACGTTTCGTACGGCTACGAAGATATGCTCACGTTGGACTTTGCTGGCAAAACCATCGAAAATGCAAGCAAAATTACATTGGTTGATCCGGATGACGTAAAACACGTTTACCAAGTTGTAAACGGCGACCAAATTTTGCGCATCAACTACACTGTCGACGGCGAAAAGGTATTTTCCTTCAATCTTGATAGAGAAAGCTCCGAATACACCTGGTTTACAATGGAAGACGATGGCTCAACGACAACTATCAATGGAACACTTGTTCAAGCAAAAAACAATGATTTGACGATCACTGTAAAGGAAGTTACTCACGACAACGAAAGATATGCCGTAGACAACTACACTTACACAATGGACTTGACATTTGTTTTGAAGACAAAAGACAAGTTGCCACAAAAACCTACCGATTACAAAACTCTTGCAACCATCACCGAGAAAGACGTTGATGAAATTGTTGGCGCATTTGGTGGCATTGCCGAGTAGCCGCACGACGAAAATAAATCGAAACTACAAGCAAAAAGTGCTACCAAATTGTTTGGTAGCACTTTTGTTTTACTATTGATGTTGAATAAGTTTGTATTGCAGATTACTTAGTCAATACTGTTGATCGGCTTAGTAGTCCTTTGGACTGCCGCAGTTACTACACTTTTTGGAGAAGAAACCGGTAAATGTGCCACCGCAGTGTTGGCAAACGCCAGCACGACGACGCATTTCGCGAAGTCTTTCTCTTGCCTTTGGAAGGAGGTTTTGAGATTTTTCGTGGCCTTGAGCAGCGGCCTTTTCCAACCAGTAGATAGCTTTTGCTACGTCTTGTGGAACGCCTTCGCCATCGTAGTAGCTAATAGCAAGGTTGAATTGCGCCTTTGCATGGCCTTTGTTTGCAGCCATTGTGTACAGTTCTACTGCCTTGCGTTGATCTTTTGGAACACCGTTACCATTGTCGTAGCAGATTGCAAGGTTGTAGGTTGCTGATGTGTTGCCTTGAGCAACGGCCTTTTGGTACCAGTAGATAGCTTTGGCGTTGTCTTGAGCGCAACCTTGACCTGTGCGGTAGCAAAGGCCTACGTTGCATTGTGCTGTTGCGTAGCCTTGCTCTGCAGACTTGAGGTACCAGTAGTAAGCTTTGTAGTCGTCCTGTGGAACACCCTTGCCGTTGTCGTAGCAGAAACCAAGGTTGCATTGAGCATACTTGTTGCCTTGGTCAGCGGCCTTTTGGTACCATTGTACAGCTGTGTAGTAGTCGATGGATGTGCCACGTCCGTAGTAGTAGCAATCGCCAAGTTTGTTTTGCGCGCTTGCGTAGCCGCTGTTTGCCGACTTTGTGAGCCAGTGGAAAGCTTTGTTGTAGTCGCGAGGTGTGCCTGTTTCGAAGTAGTAGCAACAACCAAGGTTGTACATACCTCTGGAGTGGTTTTGTTCGGCAGCCTTTTGATACCAGTAGAATGCTTTTGCTTCATCCTTTGCTACACCATCGCCGTACTCGAAGCACTCGCCAAGGTTGTTTTGACCGGAGGCATAGCCAAGGTTTGCAGCGCGAGAGTAAAGGTCGTAGGCTGTTTGCAGGTTTTTGCCAACACCTCTACCCAGGAAGTACATTGTACCAAGGTTGTTGAGTGCGCGAGCGTAGTTTTGGTCAGCGGCCTTTTGGTACCACTCACAAGCAAGTTGGTCATTTTCGCCAACACCACGACCTACTTCGTAGCAGTAGCCAAGGTTGGTTTGTGCGCGTGGATCGCCTTTGCGAGCTGCCTTGAGATACCAATCGGTAGCTTTGCTCAAGTCGATTGGAGTACCAACACCAAACTCGTAGCAAACACCAAGGTTGGTTTGTGCGCGAACATAACCATGCTCTGCAGCCTTGCGATACAATTCGACAGCCTTTTGCTCGTCCTTTGGAACACCATGACCTGACTCGTAACAGTAGCCAAGGTTGGTTGTGCCGCAGTCGTGACCTTGTTGGTCAGCAAGTGTGTACAACTCTGCTGCTTTGTACAAGTCTTGAGCAACACCACGACCTACTTCGTAGCAGTAACCAAGGTTGGTTTGCGCACGAGCAAATCCTTGGTCAACGGCCTTTTGGTACCAGTAGATGGCTTTGTCCATATTTTGTGGAACGCCAACACCATTTTCGTAGCAACAAGCAAGGTTGCATTGAGCAGTGCGTTGACCTTGTTCGGCAGCCTTTGTGTACCACTCGACAGCTTTAGTAGCGTTCTTTGTTACACCTTCGCCCATTTCGTAGCAGTAGCCAACGTCACATTGAGCGTCGGCATCGCCCAAGTTTGCTGCTTGTTGGTACAACTCGAATGCTTTGACATAGCTTTGTGGCACGCCATCACCGTTGTAGTACTTGTTGGCTTCGACATAAATTTGGTGAGCTTGAGACTCGCCAAAGTGTGAGCCAGTTTGTGAAGCGCCAAAGCCTGTGCCTACAGGTGGTTCTTGGATAACAAAACTATCAGCATCTGCGCCAGCACTACCAAAAACTTCTTCCATCTTTTGTTTTACAAGTGGCAACATTTGTTGTGCTTTTTCGTGGCCTTGTTGTGCAGCCTTTTCCATCCAAACGGCAGATTGAACGTAGTCTACTTCGACACCTTCGCCGTTGTAGTAGCTGATTGCAAGGTTAAATTGTGCTCTTACGTGGCCTTGGATTGCCGCCTTTTTGTACCACTCAACAGCAAGCGCTTGGTCTTGAGCAACGCCAATACCATTGTCGTAGCTAACAGCAAGGTTGTATTGTGCGCCACGATGGCCTTGGTTTGCAGCCATCAAATAGTACTCTACTGCTTTTGCATGGTCTTGTGCAGTACCGAGAGCCTCGTCATAGCACAAAGCTGTTTGGTACATACCTTCTACGTAGCCTTTGTCTGCGGAGCGCTTGTATAAATCAAAAGCCTTTGCAAGGTCTTTTTCTACGCCACGTCCGTAATAGTAGTTTTCTGCTTGTTCAAAAATCTGTTCGGCTGTCATGCCATCATCACCGCTTGGTGGTGGAGTTGTGCCCCCTTTGCCACCTTTGAGCTTTTTGAAAAGATTGTCAAGGATATCGTTTGCTGCCATTGTAACACCTCTATATAATAATTTTAATTTTTTTCAATGTGTAGTTTGTTTGTAGGAGAGTAACAAGGAGAGCTTATTAGCACTCTCTCAGTCACCTACGGTGCCAGCTCTCCCAAAGTGAGAGCCTTTTTTCGCTCCTTTAACAAAAAAATATCGAGAAAAAAGCCTATTTTCTGCCAGTTTATTTTGTTGAGAGGACCGATTTTTAGTTGGTTGTTAGTCTGTTGTGTCAGCTGGTATAAGCCCCAAGTCCTTGCAAAGTTGCTCGAGAGAATCGTCCACTATGGTGAGCTCGCGTAGGTCGATGACTTGACTTGCTTGCTCAATTTTGCCTATGGGGTTTGCGTACACGCCCATTGTTGTGGCCGTTGGCGCAAGATCTGGGGACTCTGCTATTGGCTCGCTTGGTTGCTCTGTCGTGGGCTCAACAATGTCCGTTGTGGGAGCAACAGTTGTTGCAACGTCGGTAACGTCGTCCGTTTGATGAGCTTTGTCCACAATGGTTTTTACATCAGTTTGGACGTTTTGGCCTGCGTAGGCGTTGATGATGTTTTCAATCTTGGTCATCAATTTGTTGAACTGGATTAGTTCCTGCTCGTCCAATGTGGCAACAAGCGTTTGTGCGTAGGCCTGCCAAGTTGCATAAAAAACCTTTGCACGACTAAGTACCAATTCGGAAAAACGCACAGCGTCGTTTTTGAGTTCGTCAGCAAGTTTTTGAGAATCAATCAGTGACTTTGCAATGGCTTGCTCGTCCTGCTGATACTGCTTTACCTTGTGACGTAGTTGGTAGTTTTCTTCCGTCAGCTCTTCCAAATATTGCTTTTGCGCAAGGCGAACTTGCTCGTGCTTTTGGGTGAGCTGTTGGATGTACTCATCCACCTGTTTGGGGGAGTAACCGCTAAATACCTTTTTGAATTTCATCTTACTTTACCTTCCGTTCAGCCAAGATGAGTGATTGTTTGAGCGCGTACAACTCTTCGGACAGGTCCACCTTGTATTGATGTGGTTGAGCCAAACGTTTGTACTCGTCCCAGAAGGTATCCAAGCTTTGTTGGCAATGCTTTTGGTGTTCGTACACGTTTTGTGGAGTGTAGCAAACTTTGCCGTCCACGATGATATCTTCATGCAAAGATACTGCGTAGAAATTGGTGACCTCCTTCGTCTTCCAACGCTCAACTGGGTGGGTAATGACAAAGTTTTGACTGTCGTCAATAGTTTCGTGGTCAAGGCAGATAACGTCGGCAATGGCCTTGCCTGTGTCACGACCGATAAGACGATACACCATCTTTTTGCCAGGGTTGGTCATCTTGATGGGGTTATCGGAAATTTTCATTTTGGGGTGGTTTACGCCATCAACAAGCAGGTTTGCGAGTTTGTACACACCGCCAAGGCTGGGGTTGGAGTGGCTGGTGATCATTTTTGTGCCAACACCGTAGATGTCGATTTTTGCACCTTGTTGATTGAGAGCAGTGATAACGTACTCGTCGATATCGCTACTTGCAAAGATTTTGCAGTCGGAGTGGCCTGCTTCATCCAACATTTTACGTGCTTGTTTGGAAAGATATGCCAAGTCGCCACTGTCCAAACGGATACCAAGTGGCTTGTAGCCTTTGGACTTCAAGTGGTCAAACACTTTGATTGCATTGGGTACACCACTGTGCAATGTGTCGTAGGTGTCTACCAACAATAGACAGTTGTTGGGGAATGTTTCCGCATAGGCCATGAAAGCGTCAAGTTCGGTTGGGAACGCCATTACCCAAGCGTGTGCGTGGGTGCCCTTTGGAGGCATACCAAACATTTTTGCGCACAAAACGTTGCTTGTGGAAGAACATCCGCCAATTACCGCTGCGCGAGCACCGTAGATGCTGGCATCTGGAGCTTGAGCACGACGCAAACCAAACTCCAAAACGGAAGATGGGTGCGCTACGTGGCAAATGCGACGAGCTTTGGTAGCAATGAGCGTTTGGAAATTGATGATATTGAGAAGAGCCGCCTCAATCAGTTGCGCCTCGCAAATAGGGGCGGTAACAATCATGATGGGTTCGTAAGGGAATACGACTGTACCTTCCTTCATAGCCTTGACGGAGCCAGTAAACTTGAAGTCTTTGAGCCAATCAAGGAAATCTTCGCCAAAGGTGTTGGTGGAGCGAAGGTAGTCGATGTCGTCATCGGTAAAATGTAGGTTTTGTAGGTAATCCACAGCTTGCTCGATGCCGGCAACAATACAAAAGTTGCTTTCGTCAAAGGGACGGAAAAACAGATCAAATGTGGCAATTTGGTCTGTTTTGCCTTCCTTGAAGTAGCCGTACATCATTGTTAGTTCGTAAAAGTCTGTGAGTAAGGTTAGATTTCTCATTTTTGATACCTTCTTTGTTTAGAAAGTTAGTTTAATTGTTTGTTCCATCCATCACACTTGGTGTGCCGTTTGTTACAAATGACATAGGGGCTGGACGAGCAATACATTGATGTTTTGTCGTGATTGTCAAAACGTTAGCATTTTTTTAGAGCGAGTTATTGCTCAACTGGTGCTTTTTTATCTGCCTTTTCTGGGTCAACCCAAGGTTTGAGATGGTCTACACCGTAGTCGAGATACACCACTGGTGGGAACAAGAATAACAAAAAGCTGTTGAGTTGTACCCTTTCCGTTGTGCCACAGGAACAATTATTTTGAATTTGGTACACTTCCGCAGGGGATGTGAGCATTGTTTTGCAAGCGGGAGCAAACAGGAAGATGCCAATTACGCTTGCGCCACCGATTGTCAGCACTGCAAGCACAATACCATTGGGGATGCCGTCAATGATGCCCCATTTAATCAAAGAGAACAAACCAAATATAACGAGCACACCCATTGCAATGCCGTAGCAGATGGTTGCGGCACGGCTCTTGGAGTAGTCGCTTTGCCAAGTGGTAACTTGTTTACGCTCGTGGCAGTTTGAGCAGTACAGCTTGAGTCTGTCCGTCAATGCAAAAATGCCAAGGAAGCTGTACACACAAAGTACAGCGGAAACAAATCCCACAATAAACTTGCTTTCGCCACCCAACACAAACATTGTGATGGACAATGCAAGTAGCAAGATTGACAACACGGCCAACACTATCCTTGACTTAGAGAGCATATCGTAGTCGCTCTTGAAAAACTTGCGATACAAGTCGTGGAGTTGTTTACGGTAAATCTTGGACAAGGTCCAAAGCCCCATAATGATGGAGAAAATGGACACAAGTTGGGAGATTTTGATATCGGTAAGGCGTGTGCCGATGTAGAGATACAGCGAGTCGGAACGCATACCTTCGATGATAAGACGAGCAATACCGTAAAAGATACCGTAAAATGCGGAGTTCCAGCCCAGTTTGTAGTGTTTGGAGCGAGTGAGCACAAGTACGCAAATCAAAAATCCAAGGAAGGTGCAAACACTTTCGTAAAAGAAGGTTGCTTGATACCAGCCACCGCGAGCGTCAATCCATACGGCATAGCCGTTAAACTTGGAAAAAATACCACTTGCTGCGTGGGGAAGTTCATCGTACACTTTTGTGATGAGGTTGCCATACGCCTCTTGGTTGGCAAAGTTGCCCCAACGGCCAATGGATTGTGCCAAAAATACGCCAGGCAAAACGCAATCGGCAATGATACGGAAATCTTGCTTGCGAATTTTTGCCACCACCATTGCTGTGATGAAACCCACCATTACGCCACCGTAGATGCCAAGTCCGCCACTGCGAAAATCGAAAAAGGTGGACCAATCGGGTACGCCACGATCACTCCAAGGGAAGATGTACACGTAGGCACGAGCGCCAAGTACACCCAAAGGAATTACTGCAAGGGCGTAGATTGTAACATCGTAAGGGTCGTAGCCACGCTTTTTGAAGTACAGTGCGCCAATAAGTATAGCCAAGCACATACCTGTTACAATAAAAATTGCGTAGAGGTAGATTTCAAAACCGAAAATGTAAAAGGCTGGGCGCGATTGAGATACGTTCAAGCCGAAATTTTCGTTACCAAACAAAAATTCCGAAAGTAGTAGATTGTTCAAGATTTGTCACCTGTATGCATAAAATTTGGGAAATTTGGAGCGGTTTAACCAACGCTTTGTAAAAGTCAAATGGCAAAACTACACCTTTCCAGTTTAAGTTACATTTTACTCTTTTTATATAATATTGTCAATATAGTAGCGGTAGTTTTTGTGACAAATGACAAAATTTGCAGACATGTTTTTGTCGCAACAAAAAAGGAGCGCCGATAAAAATCAGCACTCCCTTTGGTTAGACAATAAATAGTGACGTTACACTCATTCAATCAATTAAACGTTGAGAACACGCCAAATGCGTCCGCGGAAAATCATTGAGATGATGTCACCAATCCAGATGATGTTCCAGCCCAAAACTACACGCAAAATTGCAGCAACAATTTTGCCTTCGGAAAGACGAGTTATGAAACCACAAACCATGTTTGTAACAGGGATGATTGTCAAAATCAAACTGAGCAAACGACCAAGACCAAAGTAGTCACTGCCACGTCTTTTCAAATTTCTTTTTTTAGCCATAAATAGATACCTCCAATAGAATAGTGTCAAAATTATGTGCCATAATTTCGTAGTAATATTATACTACAAGGACTTTTTTGATGTCAATATGCTTTGAAAAAAAAATCTGCGCCACTGTTTAGTAAAATTTTGAAGCAATTTGCAGTGGTTTGTACTTTTGTTTGTGGGAATTTGCAAAAAGTACTGTCTTTATTTGGCAGTTTGTGGTACAATAGTAATAAGTGATGTAGCTAATTGTGGTTGATTGCCCTTTTGGGCACTGCAAACCAACTGTAATTGCACCTGAATCAATTGATATTCAGCTAAAATTTGACTAAATTGCAAGTGTCGTTTGAGTGTTTTTGACGGCAAATGCAAACACCATTGGAGCAAACATGGCAAAGAAAAAACTGACCGTGCAAGAAAAGAAAGACTTGCACGAACAAAATAAAATAGCAAAAGCGAAAAAGCGCGAAGAAAAAAAGGTTGCTAAGCGACAAGCAAAGCAAGTCAAACGTCAAGCGCGCGAAGAAAAAAAGCAAAAGCGTCATGACGAAGCATTTGCAAAGTTGACGCCTGACGAGCAAATGGACGTGACGTTGGAAAGCATCGCTCAACTGCAAAAGAACAACAAAAAATGGTACAAGTTGGACAATGCAGCATTGATGTACCCTATGGTTTCCCACGGAGAAAGTCCTGCTGTATTCCGTATGGCTGTGCAACTGAAAGAACCCGTAAACCCAGTTGTGTTGCAATACGCTCTTAACGATGTGTATCCACGCTTTCCCACCATTTGCGGAACTGTTGTTTGGGGATGGTTTTGGCCATACGTAGACAAACCTGCAAGCCCCATTGTTGTCAAAAAGCAAACAAAAGTGCCCGGGCGTCCCATTGCTGTGGATGCAAGACGCAGTCAAATACGCGTAAACTACTTTGGCAATCAAATTGCAGTGGAGTTTTTCCACTCTGCAACAGACGGCACTGGCGGAATTATCTTCTTGAACACCCTTTTGAAGTGCTATTTTGCACGCCTTGGGATTGATTGCGAAAGGGTAAACTGCTACGACCATCGCGACAAACCCACCATTGAGGAAGTGCGTGACAATTTTGGCAAGATTGCCATCAAAAAGAACCCACCCCCCTGCCCACCAGTCGTGAAGGCAAAGGTGATCAAGGGTACAATTTGGAAAAACGGCAAGTATACCACCTATCGTGGAATTTGCTCTGCAAAGCAACTACACGATGTGGCGCGCGCTCACAATGCCTCTGTAACTGAGTTTTTGGGTGCGGTGCAACTGCTTGCACTGGACAAGTTGGCGCAAGCAACAAGCTGTCAAGACAAACGACCAATCAGAGTGCTTATCCCAGTGAACCTGCGCAAGTTGTACAATGTGGAAACCATACGTAACTTTAGCAGTTACATTTTCTATCAATACAACGGACAAACGGATTTGGACGAAGTGATTGCTGATATTCAAAAGCAAACCAAGGAACAAATGACGGATGACTACTTCCGTGGGATGGTAAGCTTCAACTACAACAGCGGAAACCATCCACTTTTGAAGCCTGTTCCACTGCCTTTAAAACGCTTGGTAGTATCGGCCGTAGTAAACGGACGTGGCGAAGGTATTGTAAATGGATCAATTTTGTCCAACTTGGGCGTTGTGAAAGCGCCAAAAGAGTTTGAGGATTTGGTTGTTAGGTACGAGTTTACTTTGGGCAAGCCACACCGCTACACCAACTGCTTTTCGTTGGCGACATACAACGATGTTTGCGTGATTGCCTTGATGAGCAAGTACGAAGAACGTGACTGTGAGAGGGAGTTTTTCACCACTTTGGCAAAGCTTGGCGTTGACCTTACCATTGAGAGCGACGTTTGGGAGGATGAACAATGAAATACTGTCCAAAATGTAATGTAAATGTTCATCATCAGTTGAACAGCTGTCCTTTGTGCGGACAATACCTTGACCCCAAAAATGACAACGACAAGTGCACAATGTACGCTGCTCAAGAACAAATTGTAAGCTACCCCATTTTGAAAGAGCAAAACGTTGTAAGTTTTTTCAAGTCGCGCTTTAACATGCTGTTGCTTGCAGTGATGGCATTTTTGCTTGTGATAGACTTCTTGCAAGACAAGGTGCTAACCTGGTCGTTGTACACCACTTTGAGCATTGTTTTTGTGCTGGTGTGCGTGATGTGGCCCATCAATCGCAAACTTAAATTAGTTGCACAAATACGCATTGACTTGGTTGTGCTCACCATTTTGGCGATCTTTTTGGAGCTGATAATTTGCAACTGGAAGTTCCAATGGTTTGTTGTAGAGTTTATACTGCCTTGGCTGTACGTTGCCGGCATTGTTTTGGTAGACTTTTTGCTGATATTTAGCAAGCGCAAGTCACGTTTGTACTCCACGCTGATGTTCTGCACATTTTTGTCCCTTTTGCCACAAATTATGCTATGGATTTGCGACGCCACAGGATGGTATCAATCGGTGACAATGATTGACTCATTTGTGTTTTTTGCAAGCTTGTTGCACTTTGTTGTGGTAACAGTTGCATTGACAAAGTACGTCCGCGAAGAAATGGAAAGACGTTTGAACATGTAGCAATTGGTGCGCAAATTTGCACCACTAAATCTATCGAAAAAAGCAAAAAATGCGGGTATGTCCCACAATATCGCACAAAAAATTGAGCTGTACCTATGAAAAAATCCACCTCTAAAAAACTGTATATTTTGGCATTTGCGCTATACTTGTGTTTGCTTGTTTGGGTGATTGCATTGAAGTTTAACAGCAAGGTTGTAATATCCGACTCGCACGCCTACGCAACCTGGTCACTTGCCGAAAGATTGGGCAAAAATTGGATACCATTTTACTCGTTGAAAATTGAGTTTGATTGGGATGGTGTTCAACAACCATTGATGAATTTGCTCATTTACATTCCATTTGGGTTTTACTTGAGGAGATTTACCAATAGCAACGCAAAGGCTTTTGTCGCAACTTTGGCAAGTAGCGTGGCCCTTGAGCTGTTGCAGTTGTTTACCGGACTTGGCAGTTGCGACACTACTGACGTTATCATCAACACGTTGGGTGGCACGATTGGATTACTGTTGTACCACGTCAAGGCGCGCCCCAAGCTGGAAAATGGCGTCAATATTGCATCCATTTGTATTTACGCACCCATTGCCCTGTACGCATTGGTCAACACCATTTTGTGTTGGGATTTGTACAAAGGGTTGCTTTACTGACAAACTGAATAGTTATTATTTTCCCACAAAGAGCAAATCTTTGTGGGATTTTTTTGTCAATTTACAATACTTGTTGGGAAAAATACCGATTTGCACCACACAACACAGGTAAAAAATTGTGACTAAGTGCAATGAAACTTTGGGGTATATCATCACATCAAAGTGGCAAAAATTGGGGTAACAGGCACAACATTGTTACAAAATACATAGTCTAAAACAAGAGGTGGTTGTTTTGGCAATGCCTGACTAAAACCAAGGCAGGTTTACACAATGATTAGACGAGGAGAACTTTACTACGCAGATTTGAACCCGGTTGTGGGTAGTGAGCAAGGGGGCATACGCCCTGTTTTGGTGCTGCAAAATGACGTCGGCAACAAGTACAGCCCCACCATCATTGCAGCAGCAACTACAAGCAAACTGACCAAAGCAAAGTTGCCCACACACATTGAACTGACACGCGAGTACTCGCCATTGCCAAAGACATCCATTGTGCTGTTGGAGCAGATACGCACCATAGACAAAAGCCGTATCAAGGAAAAAATCGGCGAACTGCCACCGGAAATTATGCAACAAATTGACAACGCTTTGCTTGTGAGTTTGGGATTTTTTACGACAAATTAGTAATTGATAGTTTAGTTTGAAAAAAGCGATTGCATTATGCAATCGCCTTTTTGTTTTGTCATTTTAAGTTGTTTTTTGGGAAAGCCTTTACACTGTGGTAGAAAATCACTACTAAATTGCCACTTCGAAACGTTCCGCAAAGGGTTCGTACTCGTAGCCTTCGAGAGCGAAATCGTCCACGGTAAAGTCGTAGAAGTTGGTAACGTTTTTGTTCATCACAAACTTTGGTGCTGGATGGGGTGTGCCTTTGAGCATACGCTCAACCTGTGGGATGTGGCGATCGTAGATGTGGCAATCGGCAATTACGTGAACAAGTTCGCCCACTTGAAGTCCGCTTACTTGCGCCAACATATGCACCAAAACGGCATATTGCACTACGTTCCAGTTGTTGGCTACCGCCATATCATTGGAGCGTTGGTTCAAGATGGCGTTGAGTTTGCCATCCACCACGTTGAAAGTTACCGAATAAGCACAGGGATAAAGGTGCATTTCGCTCAAATCCTTGTGTACGTAGATGTTGGTAATGATGCGACGGCTGTAAGGGTTGTGTTTTAGGTCGTACAAAACCTTGTCCACTTGGTCCATATCCCCTTCTGGGTAGTGACTTACAACACCCAGTTGGTAGCCGTATGCCTTGCCGATGGAGCCTGTTTCGTCCGCCCAACTGTCCCAGATGTGGCTGTTCAAGTCGTTGACGTTGTTGCTCTTTTTTTGCCAGATCCAAAGTAGCTCGTCAATGGCAGCTTTGAAAGCAGTACGACGAAGTGTGATGATGGGGAACTCTTCTGCAAGGTTGTATCTATTTACTTGGCAAAACACCTTTTTTGTGTGGGCTGGGGTGCCATCGTGCCAGCGAGTGCGCACGTTTTGGGCGGCGTCTTCCCAGCCGTTATCGATGATGTTTTGCATATTTTGTTGGAAAATTAAATCTGCTTTGCTCATAAAAACCTCTTTTGTGCGTTTTGTCAAAACGTTGGCGACACTTGAAAACTGCGAGATGTGCGCGTGGTTTTCCTTTAGTTACGCCGGGGATTTTTAACAAAATGCAACCATAACATTTTACCAAAAAGCGCCCTGTAAGTCAATAGGCAGGGCGCAGAACAACCGTTTAGATTTTTCATTATTGGGGGCTTTTCACTCAAAATGTAAAGTTGAATGTAGCAAAGAACCATCCTTTACGGGGTGGCGCAACCACAGGTCCGCCAGGTCGCAAGCGTAGCATTTCTCTCCGCTTTGGCCACAAACAGTCCGATATACCATTTGCTCTACCCGTTGCGCCCTATGGTGGTTAGGTAATAGTTAAAAGTGAATAGTCGTGGATGCGTTATTGAATTGTAGGGGGGGATATTGTCATCCCGTAAGAGGTTGGTCGGTAGTTATGTGCGGGCGTACATAGTATCCGCCCATACTGTTATGTTGTATTCTTGTATACGGCTATACGATTTTAGTTTTGCTCACGACAACGTTGCTACAACACTTTGCATAGCAACAAAGGATTGATCCCCTTCGATGTAGGCGCGAATTTTGGGCTCGGTGCCACTTTTTCGCAGTACCATGCGACAATCGGGATACAGTTGGGCAATTTGTTCTACGATTTGTTGCAGTGACTTTTCATCCGCCAAAGGGGCGTTTTTGTCGGTAAGATCGATGCTTTTGGACATGTATGGCAAGTCGACACACTCGCGAGTGTAATGGAAAATACTACCCACTTCGCGGAAAATTTTGGCGACAAACAGTGCGTTGATGATGGCATCGGCTGTGGTTGCAAAGTCGCACATCAGGTAGTGACCGCTTTCTTCACCGCCAAAGTTAAGTCCGTGTTGCGCCATACAGTTGAACACGTTTGTATCGCCAACATCCGAGCGGATAAGTGTTATACCCAGGTTATTTAGGGCGCGCTCAACACCACCGTTTGTCAACACTGTGCCAACAACAGTATCGTTTTTGAGCAGTCCCTTGTGTTTGAGATATTTTGCAATAGCGTAGAAAACTTTGTTGTTGGGCACAAACTTTTCCCCTTCGAAAACGGCCAAGCGGTCGCAGTCGCCATCAAAGGCAAAACCCAGTTGATAGTTTGCCCCCACAAGTTTGCTCTGCAAAAACTCCGTATGCGTTGCCCCACAGTTGACATTGATTTTGTCACCACAGATGGTGTCGCAAAATGATGTTACCATTGCGCCTGTGCGCTCAAAGACTTTAGTTGCTACACGGAAACTTGCGCCATAGCAACAATCAAGGGCCACTCGTACGCCTTCTAAACGGACATCCAACGCGCGAAGGATATCCTCGGCGTAGATGTTTTGAATGTCGTAAAAAACCGGCTCAAACACACTTTGGGGCGTAAAATTGGATGCGTTCAAACTACTCATCATGGTGGATACCACCTTTTGCTTGGCTTGACACAACTTTACACCATAGCGATCAAAGACTTTCAAGCCGTTGTCGTTGGGTGGGTTGTGCGACGCTGTTATCATCACACCGTAGTCGCCACCAAACTTGCGCACAAAGTGCCCCACTGCATTGGTTGGCAAAATGCCAAGGTTGATGACGTTGCCACCGCCTTCGTAGATACCCTGCGAAAGGCACTGGAAAAGTCGCTCGCCAGAGTTGCGAGTGTCACGACCGATGACAATAATGGGGCAATCGTTACCCAAAAGGGCGAGAGATTTGCCAAGCAAAAAGGCAGTACCATCGTTCAAGGTACTGCCGTAAGTTCCACGGATTCCGTCTGTACCAAAAAAATTCATAATTGCTCCTGTGCTTGCGCTTAAAATGGGATTTTGTGTGATTTTCTTTGGTATAGTGTATGCTGTTGTGTGGACAAGTTATGACTTGATTGTTTTGCTGTATGCTGCGGCAAAAAGACCAGCCTTTGCGCCATCGCCACAAGCGGTGACAATTTGTTTCAAGGGACCATTGGTGCAGTCGCCTGCGGCATACAAACCTTTGATATTGGTTTGAGCGCGGTCGTCCACAACTATGTAACCCTTTTGCATTGCAAGACCATCAATTTTGACAAAATCGGTCGCTGGTGTTGAGCCAACCGCTACAAATACACCGCTAACATCCAATCGAGTGGTTGTGCCATCGTTGAAAACGTCAATAAATTGCACTTCGTTATCGCCACCGATAGTTGCAACTGTGCCGTTGACAAGTTGCACATTGGCTTTTGCAAGTAGGTCGTCAATTACCTTTTGCTCGCCAGTTAAATTAGCGTTAGCAACAAGGTAAACAGTTTTGCACAAGTCGGCAAGATAGAGTGCCTCTTTAGTTGCGGAGTTGCCGTTCCCAACCACTGCTACATCCAAATTGCGGTAGAAGTTTCCGTCACAAGTTGCACAGTAGCTGACACCTTTGCCGACGTAAGCATCTTCGATGCCAAGTTTGTTGTGGGTTGTGCCAGTTGCGATGATAACCGCATCAAAAGAGTGTTTACCTTTGTCGGTAGTGATGCAAAAACCTGGTTCGCAAGTAGTCAACGAGAGTACCTTTTGGCGAGTTTGTTTTAGTCCAAGTTGTTTTGCTTGAGTTGCCATGTTTTGAGCCAGTTCCCAGCCTTCCACCGATGGGTAGGATGGGTAGTTTTCAATTTTGTCCAGTGTTGCTACAAGACCGCCAAGGCCAAATTGCTCGAACATGGTTACGTTTACGTTTGCGCGTAGGGCGTAGATGGCAGCGGACAAGCCTGCTACACCACCGCCGATGATAGCGATATTTTTCATTGGGTAACTTTCCTTTTGTTGAATTGTGTAGTGTTGTTATGTATGTTTAGTTATGCTTGAACCTTGCAAATACATTGGTTGCATTTGTTAGTTTGAGTCGTCAAATTCGTCCGCTATGTTGCACTTGAAATTGCGGATTACGCTGTTGACAACATCAAAATCAAAGCCACGATACAGCAAAAAACGTTGCAATTTTTGCATAGTTTTGATGTCGCGGTCCTTGTTTTTGAGATACTTTTGCGCAAGCGCAGTTGCTGACTCCAGTTGGTCATCGGTATCAATTTGCACTTGATCGTCCACTTCGGTATGAGAAATACCCTTGTTCAAAAGCTCTTGCTTGATGCGACGCTCCCCTTTGTGCGACTTGCTTTGCTCGGCATACAGTCGTGCATAAGCCTCGTCGTCAAGGTACTTGTAGCCTTTGAGTTTGTCGATGACATAATCCACAACGTCAGGGGCGTAGCCCTTTTTTGTGAGATAGTCGCGTGTTTGCTTGGTGGTTTTCATTGCGCGAGCAAGGTAGTCCACCGCTTTGCCAAAGGCGACGGATGTTTCCGAATCGAAAACGGCAGTTTTGATGGTGTCGGCGTCCACTTCCTTGCCGATTTTTAGCCCAAGTTTCATTACGGTAAGCATTTCCAGCGCAAAGGCAAACTCGCCATCCAAATAGATGTTGGCGCGTGATTTGTTGCGTTTTTGTATTTGCATATCTGTGATTGTGGGCATGGTATTTCCTTTGTGTAGTTTGCTAAATGACTCTGTCAAAAGAAAGGTGCGGGCGACATAGTTCGCCCCTGCGACAAGATGCAAATGATTTTGCAGTTATTTGTCATAAAAAGCAAACAGCATTTGTAATTGAATCTGTCACCATTATATCACAAGCCAAGGGAAAATACAAGTGTAATATCTTCAACTCGTAAAGTAGCGCAAAGAACAGAGTTGCAGATTGTTTAGGGCGGTAGATTGTTGTGATAACCATCGTTTTGACAAGGTTAAACAAAAATTACTTTACTAATTGAAGGCGAATATCAGTTGTGCAGGCTGTTGTACTTTTCCACCGCCAAGCGGTACTTGGTGGCAAGTTTTTGTATGTAGGTTTGCCTTTGCTCTGGTGTGAGCTTGGACATATAGTCTTGGTCGGCCAAACGCATAAGTGGGTTGCTGATGGTTTCCGTACTGGTCAAGATTGCTACCACTTTGGCATAAAACTCCTGCTCCTCGCAAAAGCCATCGTAGTCGTAGATTTGTCGTTGCAACTTGCGGTGTTGTTCTTCGGCAACTTTGTGTTGAGACAATCCCAAGGTTGCTGCAACTTGCCTTGCATCGGCAAGCTGTTGTTTTGCTTGCTCCCAAAAGCCGTTTTTCATCCTATCTTTGGCGCGTTTGGCGTACTCTTTGAATGTTGACATAGTTTCCTCACAAAAGTGTATTGTGTGCGTTTTGTGCGCACGACTCTGCTATTGTTTGCGTATACATTGGGGGTACAAGTGTCTTTTTTCGTGCTTTTTGATGGTTGTTGTCGAAAAAAGTCCACAAAATAACAAAACTGCTTGTCACTATTGTGATAAGCAGTTTATCTTTTGTACACTATTGGATCTTTTGTGATATTCAAAAGGACTACATTCTGCTACGTTTACGAGCAGCTTCAGCCTTCTTCTTGCGACGTACGCTTGGTTTTTCGTATTGTTCCTTTTTGCGAAGGTCACCGATGATACCGTCACGAGCGCAACGACGTTTGAATCTACGCAATGCGCTATCCAATGTTTCGTTTTCACCAACTTTGATTGTTGCCATGTTCTTTTTCGCCCCCTTCCTTGTATCAAGGTGAAATTATGCCCAACCGAGCACTTGTACATTATATACCAAAGCCCTCAAACTGTCAATGGATTGAGGGCAGGTTTTGTAAAAGATTTTGTTGTGGATGTTGGACTACGCTACGTAAGAAATCAGCACAACGGTAATTGCTGCGCAGAAAAGCGCCAAGAACAAAAGTCCTGCGTAGTGCTTGAGAAAATGTCCAAATTTTTTGGAATTGCGTTTGTTTTTCATACTTTACACCCCTGTTATTTGTCCAAACCCCAAATGGTTTCTTCCGCACCAGCGTCCAAAAGTCCCATTGCGGAGTCCAAAATGAGCTTGAGTTGAACGGCATCAAGGTAACGTTTTACCCTGCCGTTGTGCATTGCTGAGATGATGCCTGTTTCTTCGCTGACAACAATTACTGTAAGATCGGGGTTACTTTCCGAAAGAGCGATTGCTGCGCGGTGACGGCTACCAAACTCACGTGGAAGGTTGGAGTCCTGCGTCATAGGCAGGTAACATCCTGCGCACACCACTTTGTTGGCCATCACTACAACTGCACCGTCGTGAAGATTTGTCTTGGGGAAGAAGATGGTTTCCAAAAGGTCGGAAGAAATTTCCGCATTGATTTGAACGCCACTTTCCAAAATACCTTCTGGCACGTTGTTAGCAACGATGATCAAAGCTCCTGTGTCTGTGCGAGAAAGACGTTGGCAAGCTTTGATGATTTCGCCAACAGATTTGTGAAGGTCTGCTCTGCCAAGGTCTTCCACATCAAAGTCGTTAGTGCGATTCCAAGCCTTTAGGAATATGTCCTTGCGGAAGTCTTGGCCAAAGAAGTGCATCGATGCAATAAAGAACCCAAAGAAGACAAAGTAGATGTAGAAATTGAGATTGGGAATGGAGAATAGCGCAACAAAGAACAACGCCAAAAGTACACCCACAAAGATGTAGGATACAAGTTGCAAATTGCGCTTGCGAGCATAGTAAAACACCACAAAGTACATTGCGGTTACAAACAGTATTGCCATCACCTTGGCAACAATTTCCATAATGTCGCCAGTAGTGAAAAACTCCTTTATAAATTCCAAAAGTCTCATTTCTATGTCCTTGTTTTGGGTGTATACACCAAATATTATACATCGTTTCCGAAAAATTAGCAAAGTTGGTAAAGGTGATGGATCAAAAAAAAGTAGCCATTACACCTAATACATAAATATTATATATTGTAATTGCAAAATAGTAAAGTTTTTACGCAAAAAAATTTGCGTAAATTTTGCAAATTGTTGATTTTTTACCATCAAAACGGAATATTTTACCACAAGGAGAGAAAATGAAAGTTGGAATTGTTGGTTACGGAAACGTGGGAAAGGCACTTTTTACACTTGCAGAGCAAGACGAGAATTTACAACTTGTGGGGGTGTTTTCACGACGAAAACTGAGCCTTTCGTACTACTTGCCATTTGACAGTTTGCAAGAATATCGCGGGAAAATTGACTGTCTGCTGGTAGCGCTTGGCAGCAATGCAGACGTGTTGGAGCAGGCGGAAAAGTTGCGCGGTTTTGACACTGTCGATTGCTACGACAACCACGCAAAAATTTCCGCATACAAAAGTTTGATGGGCAAGCTAAACGGCAGAAATTTGTCCATTGTAGCAACGGGTTGGGACCCGGGGATGCTATCATTGTTGCGAGCGTTGTTTGACTTTGGTACTACCCCCACCACACTTTGGGGCGAAGGTGTGAGCCAAGGGCACTCCAACGCAATACGCACCATTGCCGAAGTGATTGATGGGGTGCAATTTACCCTTCCAAAGAAAAATGCCACCGAACTTGTGGAGCTTGGGGAAAAAGACGCTACCAAACTGCACCAAAGGGTGTGCTACGTTGCTTGCGTTGAAAGCGCAAAAAACAAAGTGGAGCAAGAGATAAAAGCCATACCCTACTACTTTGATGGCTACGAAACAAAGGTCGTTTTTTGCACGCCACAGCAAGTGCGAAAACTCAAGCAGAAGACAGGTCACGCTGGCAAGGTAGTTGCAACTGGCGATGGATTTTGTTGCGAAGGTGGCGTAAAAATGCTAAATAATGCCCAATTCACAGCAAAAATTATGCTACGATATGCCAAAATTGTGCCACAGCTGAAAGGCGACGGCTACATTGGCGCCGTGGATGTGTTGGACATCCCACTGCGGTATTTGACAAGCAACAATGTATTGTAACATCAAAAAAAGAGCCATCGACAGTTGATGACTCTTTTTGTTTGTTAAATTCGCAATTAGCGTTGTACGCGTCCGCTGGCATTACCCTTTGCAAGAGCTTCCACTTCGGCAACGGAAACAAGGTTGTAGTCGCCTTCGATGGAGTGTTTCAAGCAACTTGCAGCAACGGCAAATTCGATTGCGCTTTGGCTGTCTTTGCCTGTCAAAAGTGAGTAGATAAGGCCACCACCAAAGCTGTCGCCACCGCCTACACGGTCAACGATGTGCATTGCGTACTTCTTGGAGAAGTATGCATTGCCACCTGTGTACAACATTGCTGACCAGTTGTTGTCGTTTGCGGACAAGCTTTCTCTGAGAGTGATTGCAACACCTTTGAAACCGAAACGCTCTGTGAGTTGCTCTGCAACGGAAACATAACCTTGGTGGTTGAGTTTGCCGCTGTCAATGTCGGTGTTGGATGCTTCGATACCGAAAACGTCTTTTGCGTCTTCTTCGTTAGCGATACAGTAGTTTACGTAGTGGCACAATTCGCCCATTACCTTGCCAGCCTTTTCCTTGGACCAGAGCTTTTTGCGGAAGTTGAGGTCGCAAGAGATTGTGATACCACGCTTTTGTGCTTCACGGCAAGCTTGAAGGCAGATTTCTGCAACATCGTCGCTCAATGCTGGTGTGATACCTGTAAAGTGGAACCAATCAACATCTTGGAAGATAACGTTCCAATCGAAGTCGGATGGCACTGCTGTGGAAATAGATGAGTGAGCGCGGTCGTAGATAACCTTGGAGGGGCGTTGAGATGCACCCTTTTCGCAGTAGTAGATACCAACGCGTTCGCCACCGCGAACAACCAAAGATGTATCTACACCATACTTACGCAAAGAGTTGATTGCGCTTTGGCCAATTTCGTGAGAAGGAAGTTTGGAAACGAAGGAAACGGGGATACCGTAGTTCGCAAGGGAAACTGCAACGTTAGCTTCGGCACCACCAAAGGTTGCTTCGTAAGCATCGCTTTGAACAAAACGCAAGTAGTTAAATGGAGCAAGGCGCAACATAAGTTCGCCAAATGTAATTACTTTCATTGTGAGAATCTCCTATGTGTAAAATTGAAAATATTTGAGTTGTGACAACTTGATTGTTAAAGTTGGTGTCACATTTTTGGGGCATTATTGTTGCGCTTTTTTAGCTTCGTCTACAAAGAAGCTACCGCCAACTGCGTAAATTTTGTCGCAAGCCATAAACTCGTCGATGTTGTCCATGTTTACGCCACCAGTTGGGATGAACTTGATTTGTGGGAAAGGTCCGGACAAAGCTTTGATAGCCTTGAGTCCTCCGTACACGTTTGCAGGGAAGAACTTGACAACTTTGAGACCAAGTGCGATTGCTTGCATGATTTCTGTTGGAGTTACACATCCAGGATAGTATGGGATGTTGCGCTCAATGCAGATTTTTGCAACTTCCTCAGACAAGCCTGGGGATACGATAAATTTTGCGCCTGCTTCCAAAGCTTGGAGGCATTGTTCAGCGTTGATGACTGTGCCTGCGCCAACGTTCATGTTGGGGAATTCTTTTACTGCCAATGCGATTGCATCACGCGCGCAAGCAGTACGGAAGGTGATTTCCGCACAGTTGATACCGTAAGCTTCCAATGCAGAAAGGATAGGTTTTGTTTGTTCGATTTCTTTGATTACCACTACTGGTATGCAACGAGATTTGTCCATTGTTTGTTACTCTCCAAGTGTATTTATATTTTTAGCATATTGTTTGCGTATTGCAAAAGGTTATACTCCAGAGTAGGAGGAGAAGCCGCCGTCAACAGGGATGATTACGCCTGTCACAAAACCGCTTGCTTGGTTGTCAGCAAGCCACAAAAGTGTGCCGATGAGGTCGTCGATTTCGCCAAACTTTTTCATTGGGGTAGCGCCCAAAATTTTGCCTGTGCGAGCTGTTGGTGTGCCATCCTGGTTGTACAAGAGAGCGCGGTTTTGGTTGGTTACAAAAAATCCTGGAGCAATTGCGTTGCAACGAATGTTGCAAGGAGCAAAGTGCACTGCAAGCCATTGTGTAAAGTTGGATACGCCAGCTTTTGCAGCGGAGTATGCTGGGATTTTTGTCAAAGGACGGAAGGCGTTCATAGAAGAAACGTTGATGATGTTACCGCCAGTTTTTACCATGTCTGTTGCAAAAACTTGTGTTACCAAAAATGCTGACGTGATGTTAAGGTCAAAAACAAACTTCAAGCCACTTTCTTCAAGAGCGAAAAAGTCCTTAGCGCCTTCGAGATCTGGTGTCATGTATTCGTTGTCGCAAGTTGCACGAGGATTGTTACCACCGGCACCATTGATGAGCATTGTTACAGCTCCAAACTTTGCGTTTACTTCGTCCTTGGCACGTTGGATATCTGCTTTGTCAAGGCAGTTGCACTTTACTGCTACTGCGTTTTCGCCAATTTGGTCAGCGATGGATTGTGCACCAGCAAGGTTGATGTCCAAAAGAGCAACCTTTGCACCGCACTCTGCAAGAGCTTTTGCAAACTCACCACAGATGATTCCGCCTGCGCCTGTTACTACTGCTACTTGACCGTTGAGGTCTACTTTGAATGGCAATTTCATTATTTGTTTTCTCCTTTAAGTTTGTCTAACATATCCCAAACGCCCAACATATACATAATGCCAAGAGCGCGGTCGTAAAGTCCGTAACCAGGACGAACTGTGCCTGCTTTTTCCCCCCAAAGGTGTCTGCCGTGGTCTGGACGGATGTAACCTTGGTAGTTGTTGTCGTGGTAAGCTTTCAAGATGTCCAAAATGCGTGTGTCGCCGTCGCAATCGCGGTGGCTCGCTTCGGAAAAGTCGCCATTATCAAAGTGCTTTACGTTGCGGATGTGAGCAAATGCGATGCGTCCACAGTGTTTGCGAACGATTTCTGCAACGTTGTTGTTTGGGTTGGCGTTCAAACTACCAGAGCAAAGTGTCAAGCAGTTGCAGGGGTGGTCTACCATTTTCAAGAATCTGTCGATGCTTGGCTCATCTACCAGCAAACGTGGCAACCCAAAGATGTCCCATGGTGGGTCGTCCATATGGATGGCCATTTTGATACCAGTCTCCTCGCAGGTGGGCATGATTGCTTCCAAGAAATACTTGAGATTTGCCCAAAGTTTTTCGTGATCGACACCTTCGTAAGCTTTGAAAAGCTCGTCCAGCTTTGCCATACGTTCTGGCTCCCAACCTGGGAAGGACATATTGTATTTTTCCGTAAAATCCAATATGTATTGAGCCATTGCTTTGTAGTCCTCTTGGATCATACCCTTTTCGTAGAAAAGTGCTGTACTGCCGTCGCCAACTGGTCTAAACAGGTTGGAACGCGTCCAGTCAAAAATAGGCATAAAGTTGTAACAAATGACCTTTACACCAAATTTTGCAAGGTTTTTGATGGTGGTCTTGTAGTTTTCGATGTACTTGTCGCGTGTGGGCAGTCCGATTTTGATATCATCGTGAACGTTGACGGACTCAACTACGTCAATGTTGAAGCCATACTCTGCGCATTGCGCTTGAACTTTGGCGATTTCTTCTTCGTGCCAAACTTCGCCAGGCATTTTGTCGTGCAAAGCCCAAACGATGCCTGTTACGCCGGGGATTTGCTTGATGTCGGAAAGGGTAATTTTATCATTACCATCTCCGTACCAACGGAATGTCATTTGCATAGTGCTAACCTCTCTTTTTTGTGTTAGGTCAATCTTAACCAATTAATATTGTACCCCTAAAAACAGTAAATGTCAATAGCCATTTAAAACAAATTATATAAATATTGCGCGCAAAAACAAAAAAAGTATAAACGAAATTGATATCAGTTTATACCTTGATTGTATTTTTAGCATCTGGGCAGTTCCCTGCATGAGTTTACACAATTTGTATACAACACCACTGTTATTGAGCGCCCGCTGCAACTGGTGTGTCAACCAGGGTATCTGCGCCAACAAGTTTTTTGTCGTATTGCGCTTGCTTGTAGGCAAATTGCTTGCGGTAGGCCCTGCGAGCAAATGGGAAAAACACCAACAATGCGCCAATTTCTGCAAATGGGTAGCAGAACCAAATGCCGTTTGTCTGCCACAAATAGTCAAACAAAAATGCCGATGGAATAAGGAAAATGAGTTGACGGCAAAGGCTCATCAGCAAACTGGAAATTGGGCTGTTGATGCTTTGCAACATATTGATAATAAGTATTGAAAATGCTGCCGGAACAAATGCAATACTAATAACGCGGAAAGCGTACGCACCACTCTTGACGAGAAGTTCGTTTTGCGCTATCAGTTCTTCCATTGTTTGACCTTCGGCCGGAATTTGACTTTCAAAAATGGACATCAATGTTTCTGGTATGGCTTGGAACAGAATTGTTCCCACACCCATTACGCCAAGTGCAATGAACAATGCTTTTTTGAAGGTTTCGTTGAAACGCTCTTTCAAGTTTGCGCCATAGTTGTAGCTTAAAATTGGCATGGTGCCTTGCATAAGTCCAAACACTGGCATAAAGATGAAAGATTGCACCTTGAAGTAAGCAGAAAGGACGTTTTTGCCCATGTTGAAATCGTACTTGTTAAGTATCAAGTTCAAGATGATTGTAATAATGGAGCCCATTGCGTTCATAATAAACGCAGGTGTGCCAACACGCAAAATCTTGGAAAAATAGTGTTTTTCGGGGCGGAAACCCTTGAAAGACAAAGATACGTCTTGCTTTTTGAACACAAAGGCCAAAATGTTGATGGTTGCCGCTGCCCACTGGCCAATTACTGTTGCCAAAATTGCACCGAACACGCCCATTTTGAAGGGGATGATGAACACCGCGTCCAAAATGATGTTAGTTATTGCGCCCACAAGTTGGGAGATCATTGGCACTTTCATATTGCCTGTTGCTTGCAGAATGTTTGCGCCAATGATATCCATAATTACACCAATGCTACAGCAAAGGTAGATTGTGAGATACATTGTGCCGTACTCGATGATGACAGGGCTGCCGTCTTCCACAAACAACTTTACAAAAGGTTTAGAAAGTGTCAAACCAACAATAAAAATGACAATCCAAGCAATAAAGCCCATAATTAGAGCCGACTTTGCTGCTTTGCTTGCATTTTGATGGTTACCTTCGCCAAGCTTGCGAGCAATGTAAGCATTTGCGCCAACACCAATGCCGATTGCCACTGCTGTGACAAGCATTGTGATGGGGAAAACTACGCTTACTGCAGAAAAGGCTTCGTTGCCAACGTAGTTTGTCAAAAATAGCGAGTCAATGATGTTGTAGAGTGATTGCACCAGCATGGAGAAAATTGCTGGCAAACTCATAGAAATGAGCAACTTGCCAATTTTGGTGTTGCGCATTTTGTCTGATTGTAGAGCTGAATTAGCCAAAATTGTTTACCGTCCTTTTATCGTTATAGCTTGGCGCATGAATTGTGTTTTTTGCCTTTGCACAACGCAAAAACTAACCTGTGCACCATTGCCTTTGTATGGTAGGGCAAAGCCCAAAATTTCTTTTCAAAACTACAAGATTGTACCACAAAATGGATATTTAGTAAACTAAATACACGGGCAAATTGGCAGTATTCAAATTTGGTATGAAAAGTGGCAAATTGTTAGATTTTGTGATGAGAAGTTAAATAAAAAACACACTACATTTCACTTTACATAAAACATAGTGTGCTATTTTTTGTTAGTTTAGTTAGGCAATACAACCCATTGTGTGTTACTTTGTTTGCACGTACTTGCAAAAGTTGATTGTGTAGTCGCCGTCTTGGATGTCGGCGGACTTTTCTACAAGTTGCCAGTTGGGCAGTTCGTCCAAGTTGGGGAAGAACAACTCTGCATCTCCATCTGCTTGCACTTTTGTGATGTAAGCAGTTTGGCATTTGTCCAAAAGCAATTTGTACACCGTTGCGCCACCAATTACAAAAACATCTTCGTCATTGTAGTTTTTGAGCAACGCAAAAAGGTCATCCACAGTGGTAACAGTTGTTGCGCCAGTATGGTTGTTGCCTTGGTGGTCAAGTACAATGTTCACACGGTTGGGCAATGCGCCATTGGGAAAAGTTTTGAAGGTGTTTGCGCCCATCACCACCACTTTGCCTGTGGTTGTTTGGCGGAAAAAGGCCATATCCTTTTTGAGGGTAAAGAGCAAATCGTTGCTTTTGCCGATACCCCATTTGTTGTCTACTACTACGATAAGGTTCATTGAAAATTCCTTCCAAATAAGTTTGCAATGGGTATTAACCCTTAGAAATTTGCGGACAACCACAGGTTGCCACTACGGGATGATTTACACTAAGTTGTAGGTGTGATGCGAGACGTCGAAGACGTCGTCTCCACGATAGTTGTTGTTAATAGTCAAATATGGCTAAAGTTTTGCAACGTAGCCATATTTTTAGTCATTGTTGAATTGAATCAAAACCACTGTTGTAGGACGTTAGTCGTTGATGTCGATTTTGATGGAAACGTCTTTGAGTTGTTGCTCGGTTACTGTACTTGGTGCAGACATCATCAAGTCTTGAGCAGACTTGTTGAGTGGGAACGCAATAACGTCACGGATGATATCTGTGCCACACAGGAACATCAACAGGCGGTCGAAACCAAAAGCACAGCCTGCGTGTGGTGGAGCGCCGTAGTCAAATGCGTTGAACAAAGCTGGGAATTTGTTTTCCACAACACTGCGGTCGTAGCCGGCCATTTCAAACGCCTTTACCATAACTTGTGGGTTGTGGTTACGAACAGCACCGGACAACAGTTCTACGCCGTTCAAAACAAGGTCGTATTGGTATGCCAAAATCTTGAGTGGGTCTTGGTTCAAGAGTGCGTCCAATTCGCCTTGTGGCATGGAAAATGGGTTGTGAGAGAATTGGATTTTGCCATCTTCTTCCTCAAAGAATGGGAAGTCAACAATCCAAACAAACTCGAATTCATCACTGAGCAAATTGAGCTCTGTACCCAACTTGTTGCGGAGTGTAGAAATAAGTTTTGTTGCGCGAGCCGTTGCGTCTGCAATGATAAAGATGGAGTCGCCATTTTGTACGCCGAGAGTGTTCAAAATGTAGTTTTGCTCTGTTTCCGTCAAGAATTTTACTGCACTACCGGAAAGTTGATTGTCGTTGTACTTGAACCAGCAAAGACCTTTGCCTTCGTTGTCGATGACAAACTTTGTCATTGCGTCGTACCACTTGCGACCTTTGTCTGCACAAGTTGCCTTGATGGCCTTGATAGTTTTGCCGTTGAATACGGAAAATTCGCTTGTTGCAAGGCCTTCGGTCAAATCTACAACCTTGAGTGGATTTCGCAAGTCGGGCTTGTCACTGCAGTAGTCACGCATAGCTTCGGCATAGGTAAGTCTTTGGAACTTGGCAGGCACAGTCTTGCCAGTGAAATCAGCAATAATTTTGCCCATCAAGTCTTCCATTACTGCAAAAACGTCTTCTTGGGTAGCAAATGCCATTTCCAAGTCCAGTTGGTAAAATTCACCTGGAGAGCGGTCTGCACGTGCGTCCTCGTCTCTAAAACAAGGCGCAAGTTGGAAGTAGTTATCAAAACCGCTGATCATCAACAGTTGTTTGAATTGTTGTGGTGCTTGTGGCAAAGCGTAGAACTTGCCGGGGTTGAGTCTGCTTGGAACCAAAAAGTCGCGAGCGCCTTCGGGACTGGAAGATGTCAAAATTGGAGTTTGTACTTCCAAAAAGTTGTGGTTGTGCATATAGTTGCGAACATATTGCATCAATTTGGAACGCAACACAATACGCTCGTGGTTGGCGGGGTTACGCAAGTCGAGATAGCGGTATCTAAGGCGCAAATCTTCGCGAGTGTTTTCCGCATCGGCAATTTCGAAGGGCAAAACTTTGTTGCAAGCGCCCAAAACTGTGAGTTTTTCCACCTTGATTTCGATATCGCCAGTGGGCATTTTGGGGTTTTTGCTGATACGCTCTAACACTTCGCCTGTGATGGAAACGACGCTTTCGCGTGCGGGAGCTTCTTGTCCGTCCAAAATTACTTGAGTTACGCCGTAATGGTCGCGAATTGTTACAAATGTTACACCACCAAGGTTACGAACGGAGTTTACCCATCCAGCGATGGTTACCTTTTCGCCAACGTTTTCCATGCGGAGTTGTCCGCAGTTGTGTGTTCTGTATTTGTTGTATGTCATAGTTAATCCTTTGCAGAAACTCTGCACCATTGTTTTCGTGGTACAATTATACAATGTATTTACAAATATTGCAACATTTTGATGCCCTTTTGTGAACAAAATTGCGCCTTGTTGCAGTTGTTGTATCCATCAAAATGTGGCAAATTGCCTTGCGGCAAAGCTGGCTTTATTGCAAAAAATGGAGAAGTTTTGCAATTTGGGTCAGTGGATATATCTGTGGAATTTTGTGCTTGTCAAGCGGATGGTTTTGTGGTATCATTTGGGTAGAATATGCGCAATAGATACGAGCATTTTGCACAATCACATTGGCGAACGTTGTGCTCTATTGCAAAAAGTAGGTAACAATTTATGTTTGGCTGGCTTGTTGTAAACAGTTTTATGAAAAAGGAAAAGTTTGCAGACTTGTACAATTTGCTGATGCAATCGGCAAAAAAACACAACGTGCAACTGGAACTGAAAACTTCCACCGATTTGCTTGCGCAAGTGGGAGCACCTTTGCCACGTCCAAAGCCAGACTTTGTCATCTTTTGGGACAAAGACATTGTGCTTGCGGAAAAGATTGAGCGAGCAAATATCCCCACTTTTAACAGTGCCAAGGCTGTTGCACTTTGCGACAACAAAATTAGCACTGCCATTACTCTTGTCGAGCACAATGTACCCCATCCAAAAACAGTTGTTGCGCCAAAAACATTTGAGGGCGTAGGCTACAACGATGACGAGTTTTTGAAAAAAGCTGTGGACCTATTGGGTTGGCCTATGGTTGTCAAAGAGGCGTACGGCTCATTTGGTCAACAGGTTTACCTTGCAGAAAACTTTGAGCGACTAAAAGAAATTGTTGCACAAATTGGTCACAAAGAATTTTTGATGCAAGAGTTCGTTGCCGAAAGCGTTGGCCGTGACCTACGAGTAAACGTGGTGGGCGACAAAGTTGTTTGTGGCATCATGCGCCAAAACAACCATGACTTTAGGTCTAACATATCTAACGGTGGCACTGCTTGCACTGCCGAGCTAACAGATGAACAAAAAAACGTTGCCTTGCAAGCTGTAAAGGCATTGGGTTTGGACTGGGCTGGCGTGGACGTGATGTTTGGAAAAAATAGTCCAATCGTATGCGAAGTTAACTCTAACCCACACTTTAGAAGCACCCTCAACTGCACTGGCATCGACATGAGCGAGTATATTATCAAATACATTGTGGATAAGTTGAAAAAGTGAGACAACGTATAACAAGTAGCGATAGTTGATATTATTGTGAAAGATTGAATAAGACATACATACAAATGCACCTGATAGTTCTCAGGTGTATTTTTTATTTAGACCAAGGTATTTACTGAAAATATTGCAAAATGGACGAATAGACGACCAAAGGCAGTTGGATATAACAATCAATATAGAGACTATAGTTTATAACAAAAAAACACCCTTGCGGAGTTTTCCACAAGGGTGTTTGTGTTTTTAGTTGAAGCTGTACCACTTGCTATTGAAACTGTTACAGTGCCTCAAAGTAGTTCTTCAATGTAAGATACAACTCTTCTTGGAAAGGAGAGTACAGTCCAGCGTATTCCAATGTTTCTGCATAACCTGCTGTTACAACCAAGTCGCCGAATTCGTCAACCTTTGCAAATTGTTCGTTATCAGTAAACGTGAACAACTTGAAGTAGCTTTGTTTTGCTGCCTCAAAATCTTGTGTACCATTTACAAACAACTCAATGCTTGGCAATGCGGACATAGAGTAGGAAATGTAATAACCAGCTGCTTCAATTGTTACATAACGCCAGTAAGCAGAGTTATATCCTCTACCAGCCAAACCATAGTCTTTGAAAAGGGCAGAGAACAAAATATCATACTCTGTAGCATCGACCTTGCCATCGGCTACAATCTTTATAATGGTCTGATTTGTGCCGTTGTACTCACCCGTATAGGAAATTTGTTCGAACTCGTCTACTGCGGTTGCAATCAAGATGGTAACCAAAGTGCTACTGATTGTATCATACATCACTTTGTCATACGCCAATTGACAATTTTCTTGAGCAAGAAGTGTTGAAAGATGGGCAAGGAACAACATTTCGTCACCTTGAGAGTGAGTTTCTTCAAGGTCGTAGCTGATGCTTGCGCCTGGGTTGTAAACTGTTTCGTGGTAGTGACCAAACTCGTGAACAAATGTGAATGCACCACTGTATGATCCTGGACCAAAGTACAAAATAGCAGTATCTTGAGCACCGATAAAGTAGCTGAATGCCCCTTTGTATGCGCCCGTGTAATAGTTACCATTCTTGAACAGCTCGTTTGCGTGATAAGCAAAGTTGATTTCCTTTTTGCCAGCTTGACCAGCTTCGCTGTACAAAAGATCAAAATAGTCAGCAACAAGGTCTGCTGTGAGCGGTGTTGTAAATATGGAGTTATTAGTAAGGGCATCAAAATAACTTTGTTGATTGCTATCCAACTTTTTACTTTGTACTTCAGAATTCTTTGAGGAGATTTGGTTGAAAATAGGAACTATGTAAGTCTTTACGAAATTACTCATAACAGTAACGTCTGCAGGAGTGTAATCTCTACCATAGATGTGTTCGTAAGCATATTCCATGTAATTATCGTAACCAGCAAGTTGGGCAATCTTGTTGTTTACTTCAACATATTCACTGTACAATATAGGAACTTCGTCGCTATTTGCAATGTCAGCAATCGCTCTAAATTCAATTTGAATTTCATCAGCTTTCTTGTTGTATTCGGCATATTCTTCGCCGCCATAACTATCAGACAACACGAGAGCAGATTGGATATCTTCGTCTGTCCATCCTTCATCGTACGCAAAGAAGAATTCTCTGTACTTGGTTTCATGAATCAAGCGATACAAACTGTAGAAATTCTTGACCATATCTGTGCGATAAGCAGAAACAAATTCGTAATCTTCCTCGTAAGCAGCTTGACCGTCATTTACGCAGTAGAACACATATGCATATTGATATTGTTCAACTACATATACAACATTATCATAGTATGCATTGAACTTTTCTTCAAATGCTTTGTTTTCATCGTACAATCCGGGAACATCTTTTGATGTGTCGTATGCACTGTTTGTTGCATCCCAAGTACGCGCGTAATCGCTGGAGTATTTGTCTGCATCAGCCAAAATACCCAGGATTTCTTGGTACAAAACATCAAATTCGTCAGCTTTTTGTTGGCTGAACTCATACTTGAAGATTTCATCATAAGTGCGAAGACTTTCTTGACGAACAGTTTTTAGGCATGCTGTACAATCATAGAAGCGAATGTAATCATCTGGGTCTTCAATTGCGTGACCACGTGCATCAACCAAGTTACGCTCCTCGCCCAAACCACACGAACAAGTATAAACATCAAATCCAATATCCAAGCAAGTTGGTTCTACTGTTTTCTCATACTTGTACTCATGGAGGTGATTTTCATCAAGTTGCCAACCTGCGTACAAATAGAAGTTGCTTTTCTTTTCCAAAACCTTGGTTGTATCAAATTCTATTGTACATGTAGAATTTGAATACCAACCAGTGAAATTCCATTCAGGACGAGAAACATCCGGCATCTGATACAAGAAACCTGTATGTGCTTGGACCTTGACGTTCTTTTCACCATTGTTCAACTTGAGAGTAATAGTAACATCGTACTTATAGTCCCAGTTTGCGTACACAGTTGTGTCTGCGACAATGAGAGCATCCGCATTCCAAGGTGTTTGCAGGCTTGCATCAGAGCACCATCCAAGGAATGTAGCATAATCGCTACTTGGATCTTTTGGCATTTGAACCTTGCTATTTTCAAATACTTCTACTACTGTACGGTTTCCATCGAAAGTTTCAAATGTAACATTAAACTTTCCATCGTGACCTGGACATTTTGATGCACAAGCAGCATCTGTGCAAAGTTTATCTGTACACTTTTGACAAATGGAGCATACACTCTCACATGTATGGTTTGAGTTTGGATCATCGTGCCCTTGACACTTTGACGCGCAAGTTGATTCCTCACAAGCGAGATCTGTACATTTTTGACACTTAGAGCAAAGGCTTTCGCATTGATGAGTTGGAGGTTGACAAGCAACACTCAGCAAAGCAACTACAACAAGCAAAACAGCAAGCATTGCTGATGTAAAACGTTTCATAATTTTCCCCCTTATAAATAAAGTTGCAACCATTATACTCCTTTGACATCAATTAGTCAACAAAACACACACCATTGTGATGTTTTATTAATAAATACAAACAATTTCTGATAAAACAAAGCACCCACTCAACTGTTGGATGCTTTGGTTGTATGCTTTTTTTGTTATATGACAGTTCAAACTTTGTTACAATTTGTGTTGTAGATTGCAACACTGATAAAATTAGCCGAGGCAAGCATAACTGCTACAAGATCCAGTCGCAAAATAGCAGTTGTTGATGAGATTGATTGCTATTTACAACAATCTTGTTTGTAGCAATCACATTTGATTTGCAAATTGCACATCAGCTTGAGCGCCTTGCTCTTGGGGAGCTGTGAGCATCTCTGCAAACAAAAGCATTACGCCGTATGTTAGGCCCAGACCAATATTGAACATATGGCAATCAAACAAACTTGCAAGAACGTGTGCAAGCAAACTCATCGCAAGGAAGGTTTTGTGTGGCGCTGGATTTTTGACAAACAGTTTGACTGTTTGGTAACGATGGAAACCATACGCAACAAAACCTACGATACCGCAGGATGCAAGTAGTTGTACCACAGTATTGTGGTATCTTGGTGGGATAAAGTAGCCTTCGGTTGGGATTGTACCTTGACCATATTGGAAAACAAGTCCTTCGCCACAATAGAAACCATTGCCAAAGAAAGGTGCTTCCAAAAATTGTTTGAGACCAGTAAGGTAAATCTCAAATCGACCGCTATCATCAATACCAGCGTCAATCATGCTCTCCAAAATTTCGTTGTCTATTTTGTTACTATACAATAACCATACGGAAACCAACGTAATGGCATAAATTACGGAAAAAGCAATCACTAACGATTTGTGGGATTGCTTTTGTGAATAAATAAAGGTAAACACAGTACAAATAACGTACACTGCACCACCAGCAAGGATTGCACCACGGCTTTGGGAAAGTACCACTGCAAGCATAAACAATGCAGCCACAAGTACATAGAGCCATCCACGCTTTTTGGTAACAGCAAAGTAGAAGGGCGCAGGCATCAAAAGTGCCATCACGCCACCAACGTTGTTGTAGACGCCCCAACCGGATTTGAGTTCATCGCGAGTAAACATGCCATCCAAAATCTTTTGGATAACGTCTGGCTTGAGATACATCCCCACAACTTCCAACACCATACCAAGGCCGATGATGGTAAATATCATTGCGCCGTCGCTAAGTTTTCGTTTGGACCAATCAATTGTGTAGAAAAAGAAGTAATAAGTTACACACAAGGATGCAATTTGCACCAGTGCGAAAATGACCGAACGGAAGTAGTCATAGTGGCTGAAAATACCCGAAAGGATGTAGCCAAGGCCAAGCACAAGATAGCCTGTTGTCAAAATTGGATACTTTTTGTTGTTGCGACGTTTGACGGCAACTTCAAAAACAACGCGTGTTACAAGACAAACAACTGCAAGCACACAAATGATAACCAGCTGAGCAATAGCTTGTGGGCTGGAAAAGTCGTTATTGCCGTAGTCGCCTGCCGGGTTGTTTCCTGCGGAAAACAACATATACCCAGTGCAAAACATTGGTATGATGGGGAAACAGTCGTCAGCAAACAAAATGATGACAATGCACAAAATTAGGTAGCTCCACATAACGGGAAACTCCCAACTGAGCAAATTGGACAACACCATCAACAACGCGACCGTTGCCACGTACCACGGAGAGTACAGGTAGGTGTTGATGCCTTGCACCACTTTGTTGTCTTTTAGTTTTGGAATGTAATGAGTAAGCATAGTATTAGTTTTTTGGATTGGACAAAATGTCCTCTTCGCCCTACTGTGGGCAAATTACAAATCAGGTTTTTTGTGCTCTTGCAAATTTGCGGTAACTTACAAGATTGTTTTGCCGCTTTAGGTTCATTGCGCTTTCCTTTGAAAACCCATTAGGCTTACCTTGTCACAAAAAAGTTTTTAGCAAATTTTTTAATATACAGTGCATACACAGTTGCGCGCTGAACATTGTTCGCTTTTTGCGCTGTTTGCGTCTGCACAGTTATGTAATCATACTATATTTTGTTTCATTTTACAAGCATTTTTCGTTAAAAATCGGTTTTTGTTCATTTTGGGGTTATTTTGGGGTAAAAATGGCGTGAAAATACAAAAAATGTAAAAAATATGTTGTATTTTACTTCAATTTGTAAAGTAGTCCCAAGCACAGAGTTGCAAATTGTTAGGGCTGTATATTCTTGTGATAACCATCGTTTTGACAAGATTAAAAGTTTGAAAAAATTACTTTAATAATTGAAGATATTTCAATAACCAGTTTACATTTTGCAAGAATTAGTGTATAATAGTTATGCTCAATGTTACATGGGGCTGTTTTTAGATTCGCCCGGCGCAATGTGGGCAAGATAAGCGTACCGCAGTGCATCTGCGTTAAAAGGCAAACCTAAATTAACTGCTAACAATAGCATTCGCCCTTCCTACGGAATGGCATACGCTGCGTAGTTTAACCCAGCGCGTGGACTTTGGCTCTGTTGCGAGGCCAAGTGATCCATGTCATAGTTCGCAAATAGGTAGTTGTCGGCTGACGCACCGATAACTGCCGAAACTCAAGGTGTCTTGACACGGTAAGTTCGTTTGCTTTCTTCATCGTGTGACAGCAAAAGTAAACTGTGTACGGAGAAAGTTTTGTTGGCTTGTGTTGGTACACGGGTGCAAGTCCCGTCAGCTCCACCAGAAAAACTCAAGATTGGATGCAATCTTGAGCCTTTTTCAACTAAATCCGCCTACGTCGGAATAAATCCACTATCGTGAATGAAATCGCTACGCGATGAAATCTACTTTGCGGCAGGTGAAGAATAGGCGGATTTAATTTCATCTGAGGTGGCACGCCGAAGATTTCATCCAAACTTGTTTGGATTTCATCCTGCAAAGCAGGATTTCATTGTTAAGGAACCTATCATTCGCCTTTTTACTACAATTGATAGGCTTTTAACAAATAGATGGCGTATTATCTATCACAGAATTGATTTACCCTACCCTACGCAAGACACACTTACGTGGAAAAGCTTGTTTTTCAATGTTAATCTATTTTGAAGGCGTAGCTCAGTTGGTCAGAGCGCTTGCTTGACATGCAAGAGGTCAAGAGTTCAAGTCTCCTCGTCTTCACCAAAAAAATCTCGTTCAACTGGATGAGATTTTTTTGTTTTGTAGTTGGTTTTTACGAGAGAGTTGCTATTGTTTGTTCGTCGTCAAGGGAGATGTTGTTGGTGGAGTGTGAACAAACATACACAAAAGCTTGACAAATGAGCGCAAAGATGGTTTAATTAAGTAAACAAAATATTTTTTGGGGACCAGCTGACTGAAGGGACGTTGGTCCTTTTATTTTTTTTTAATAATATTTGGCATTTTTTGTGACAATACAAAGTAAAGGAGAAAGGTGATCATGTTAGTACCTATTTTGTTATTTATATTAGGGCTTGTGTTGCTAATAAAGGGTGGCGACTGGTTTGTTGACGGAGCAACAGTAATTGCGCGCAAGTTTCATTTGCCAGATATTTTGATTGGCGCAACGGTTGTGTCCATTGGCACCACTTTGCCAGAAGTTATGGTATCGGCAACATCGGCATTTGGCGGTCATGGGGAAATTGCTTATGGCAACGCTATTGGCTCAATCATTTGTAACACCGCACTTATTGCGGCAATTACAATAGCTTTCAAGCCGTCGAAAATTGACCGTAGTGCCATGAAATTGCCTGTTGTATTCTTTTTTGTGGCAGCGGTTGTGTACAGTGTGGTTGCCTACTTTGTAGGAGAATTTTACAGATGGGTAGGCTTTGTGCTGTTGGCGATATTTGCTTTGTATATGTTTCTCTCCGTTCGCAAAGCCCTCAAAACTCCACAAATACGCGAGGATGATCCAGTTGAAGGAGTGGACAACAAGACGCTTGTCAAAAATATCATTTTGTTAGTTATTGGTGCAGCACTGATTGCCACTGGCGCAGATTTGCTGGTGGACAACGGAACGCTGATTGCAGTGGCGTTGGGTGTGCCAGAGTCTGTGATTGCGCTGACATTTATTGCCATTGGAACGTCGCTACCAGAACTTGTTACTGCGATAACCTCCCTTGTAAAGGGACACGGCTCGCTGTCGCTTGGCAACATCATTGGCGCAAACATTTTCAACCTGGTGCTTGTTAGTGGTGTTTCGGCAGTAGTTAGCCCCTTCCCTATTCCAAACAACACACAAATTTGGGGAACAAACTCGTCCCTTGTGATTGACATCCCAGTGATGTTATTTGTAATGGCATTTTTGACCATACCAGCGCTGATACGTGGCAAGCTGTCCCGTTGGCAAGGCATAGTGCTAATTGCCATTTACGCAGGTTTTTGTGCGTTGCAATTTATCATTTGACAAAACAAAAGGTCGTATCAGTTTCGATACGACCTTTTTTGTTGCTATAAAACCATTTGAATCTTGCTTATCGGCGCCTGATAACGCTGTACAGCCAAAGGTTGACAGCTTCGCCCAAAGACAAGTTTCTGTGAGTTTGATAAAGTTTTTCAATCATTTTTGCGTTCTTTTTGGTACTGGAAGCAAAGTCCGTTTCCACCCCTTGCATTTGCGTCAGATGCTTGGACAGATGGTTCTTTAGGCAAAGCGCCAAGATGATACAGCTACTGCATTGTCATCCAAGCACTCAAACACATAACTCTCGCCTACTACGCCCTGTCTACCAGCACGACCGCGAATTTGTTGTTCCATACGCATATCCAAAGTGGGCTTGGGAGAAATGACGCACAAACCACCAGCGTTAATTACCTTGTCACGATTTGCGGAAACAATCATACGGTTTTTTGCCAACATTTTTTTGTGCATTGTCAATTTTGCTTGCGTTGTGGGTTGTGTTTTGCAAAACGATGTGTTGTAGTAGAAAGAAATCGTTTTCTGCAGTATTCTTTGTTCATTACGAAAGCGATGAGCCTCGCCCACCCTTCAGTTAATGGGGGGGGGGTATTTGCAATAAATCTGCATCATTTTGTCAAAATTCAACCATTAGTTTGTTGCAAATTTGTGTCAATGTGATATAATTTAAGCACAGTATTTTTTCTAAAGGAGATACATATGGAAAAAGTTAGAATTCAAGACGACTTGTATATGCACGTCAACCAACAAACCTTGGAAGAGCTTGTTATCCCAGATGACCGCCCTATGGCTGGTGGTTTTGCGGAGCTTGCTGATCAAGTGGAAAAAATAATGATGAGCGAGTTTGCCGAGATGACAAAGAGCGCGAACTTCCCCAACGAGTACCTTGCAAGAGCGTGCAAACTGTACCAAATTGCTATGGATGCTGACAAAAAACAACAAGACGGCATTGCTCCCGCGCTCAAAAAGCTTGCAGTGCTCAACGATATTCACACTCTCGACGACTTTGCGCATTTGTACAAGGCATTGTTGGAGTGCGACATCCCCACACCACTTAACATCGGCGTGGAAACAGATATGAAAAACACCAGCCGTCACCTTGTGTACATCCAGGGTGCAAGCGTAATTTTGCCAGACGCATCCTACTACAAGCCTGAAATGGAAGCGCAAAAGCAACAAATTTTGGGATTGTGGGCAAACGTTGCAGGTATGGTGCTTTCCAAGACAGATTTGTCAGCGGAAGATCAACAAAAGTACCTTACTGATACACTTGCCTTTGACGCAATTCTTGGTGGTTTGGTAAAAACTCAAGAAGAGTGGTCCAAGTATGTAGAAATGTACAACCCAATGGACCAAAGCGAAGTTGCAAAGATGGTTTCCACCGTTGACTTTGCTGCAATCCTTGTAGATTTGTTCGGTGAAGTGCCACAAACTATTGTAGTAACAGAACCAAGATACTTTGGCGCATTTGCTGATGTTTTGAACGAAAACACATTGGAATTGTTCAAACACTGGGCATACGTAAAGGGATTGCTTGGCTACTGCCAATACCTTTCGGAAGAACTGCGTGACACAAGTGGTATGTATATGCGTGCTTTGACAGGTGTAGCAAAGATGCAATCCATCGAAAAGTTTGCTTACAACCTTGCATCTGGACTCTACTCCGAGCCAGTTGGTATCTACTACGGAGAAAAATACTTCGGTCAAGAGGCAAAGCATGACATTACCGAGATCGTTTACCAAATCATCGATACATACAAAAAGCGCATTTTGACAAACGACATTTTGGGTGACGAAACAAAACAAAAGGCTATTTTGAAACTGTCCAAGATGGGCGTAAAAATGGGCTACCCTGACAAAGTTAGACCATTGTACGAAAAACTTGTGTTTGACGAAAATCAATCATTGCTGGACATTGTGCTTGAACTTGGCAAAATCCGCGGTTTGGATATGCTTGCAAAGCTCAACAAGCCCACCACTCCTGAAAACTGGGCAATGCCTGGACACATGGTAAATGCCTGCTTTGACCCATTTGCAAACGACATCACCTTCCCTGCGGCAATCTTGCAAGCGCCATTCTACTCATTGAAACAAACTCGCAGCGAAAACCTTGGCGGTATTGGCGCAGTTATCGGTCACGAAATCTCCCACGCGTTTGACAGCAACGGCGCAAAGTGCGACGAAAAGGGTAACATCAACAACTGGTGGACAGCGGACGACTTTGCAAGATTTGAGGCAAAAGTGGCACAAATGATTGAACAATTTGACGGAATCGAACTGCCTTGGGGCAAGGTAAACGGAGCGTTTATCGTTAGCGAAAACATGGCAGATAATGGCGGTATGGCTGTAACGTTGGACATCATGGGTAGCACTGATGGCGCAAGCTATGAAGAATACTTTGCTAACTGGGCAAAAATTTGGTGCGAAAAGGCAAAGCCAGAGTACTCTCAACTTTTGTTGTCTGTGGACGTACATGGACCTTGCATTTTGCGCGCAAACATCCCACCACGCAACTTTGACGAGTGGTACAAGGCATTTGACGTAAAAGATACCGACAAAATGTACATCGCTCCCGAAAAGCGTATTGTTATTTGGTAAAAATTTGTAAGTTCTGCCCATAAATGGCGTTGTTGCAAAGGAGTGAAATATGGCAATCGGCATCAAAGTGAAAACGGCAGAAGGCGACTACAACCTTGCTGCATCCAAGTTTTTTGGCGCACCTACCATCCCTTTGGCGTGGAACGGGCAATTTTACGACGACGAGATTTTTCTTTGCCAAATACGTCTTGCGGACATTGCACATCTTGACGTGGAAAACAAACTGCCCCACACAGGGTACTTGTACTTTTTTGTGCATACCGATGGTGGCTACTACAACTTGCAACCGGACGTGCGCTACAGCCCCGATGAACCAGGGGTTGCCGTGGATGACTTCAATGCGGTGGTAGCAGGCTACGAACAATTTACCGAGGCCTACTTGATGGAGTTTTACCCAGTGGATGACGATCAAGATTGCACACGTCTACTTGGAGAGCCAAGCGACTGGAACTACCCAGATAACCCACCGCCACTGTTGTTGCAATACGACCCATTGGACAACGACATGGGATTTTTGGATTTTCTGGACGGATTTGTGTACTTCTTTTTTGGAGAGGACCAAGCAGACCTTACTCAAATTGTTTTGCATACGGAGTTTTCGTGATAAACCAAACCGTCCGCATTTGAATTGGGTTTGTCCGTCTACACTATTTGAACAGTCACATTAAAAATTACAAGCAAATAGCCGTATCACGCTGATACGGCTTTTTTTGTTGGCGTAAACACTTTACTAAAATGCTATCCAAAGTGATACGCATTGCGACATCGCAACTGTTGAAAAATGATATCTTTACACTTGGAGAGATACGTGTATCATTTTTTGCAATTTTGTGGCAACACATATAGAAAAACTTGCTAACATCTGTGTCAAAACATACAACAAAATGAACGAAAACTTTCCCATCGGTATTGAATTTGCAACGATGTTGTGGTACAATGGGTGGTAGAAAAATAATCAAGGAGAAAAGTTATGCTAAAACTTCTCAAAAAAAATTTGTGGAGCGTGATTTGTGCCTTTTGGGCACTGATTGTTGCGCTATTTTGGACGGCAATGCGTGTGATTTGGAGTGGTATCTCCAAAGTTATCGCTGACGTGCTGAAGGTGGGCGACCCCACTACCTTTTTGCTGGATTTACCACTGTACATTTGCATCCTGCTTTGGGTAATCTTTGCGCTATCTGTTGCAAGTTTGATATTTTTGAGTGACAAAAAGTGGCCCAAAATTACGCTGACAGCAGTTTTGGGTGTGTTTACTATCATCAGCATTGTGGTAGTTGTGATGGGTGCGATTGACTACTTGTACTTTATTTTGCCAAAGTTTGGCTTGTCGCTATTGGTTAGCCTTTGCATTGTTGAATTTGCGTTGTTGCTGTTTTTCCCTCCACGCAAAAATTGCAAGCTGTGCACTGCCCTCAAATGCGTGTGCATTGCGCTTGCCATCTTGATTGGTGTGTTTGGTGGATACGGCATTACCATTGGTAGCAGATTTACCTACGAACCAGTTGTGTACGCTGTGGAAGATACCTACCAAATTGTGTTTAGCACAAACCACTCGGCAACTGCTTGGGTGGAAGTTGGTGGCGAAAAGTACTACGATTTGTTTGCCGGCAGTATGAAGTCCAACGACACTGTGCACAAAATTGTTGTGCCACAAAACAAGCTTGACGATGCAAAGAGTTACTCCATCCACGCCGAAAAGATGCTTTACCGCGGTCCTTTTGGTGGATACAAAGGCAAGGAAATCAGCAAGAGTTACAACTTCCGTCCGGTGGATACCACTGACGGACTTGTTTACTACACGATGAGTGATGTGCATCACGCGCGAAAGGGTGCAGTTGCAACGGCGCTTTCCGTTGAAAACTTGGACTTCTTGGTAATTTTGGGCGACTCCGTGGGTATGGTTGAGTACGAAAATGACGTACAATACAGCAACTTGCTTGCCTACGACGTTACCAAAGGAGAAATCCCTGTTGTGTACGCACGTGGCAATCACGAAATAAAGGGTGCCTATGCCGAGGAACTCCACAAGTACGTTGGTAGCAAGGATGGCGATTTTTACTACTGGTTTACACTTTCCGACGTGTTTGGTATCACTTTGGACCTTGGCGAAGACCACGATGACGACTGGTGGGAGTACTATGGAACGGCGCAATTTGAGCTGTATCACAAGGAGCAAACGGAGTTTTTGCAAGAGTTGGTTACAACAAAGCCATACGAAAACTACAACTACACTTTGGTTGCCTGCCACATCCCCATCCAGTTTGTAAATAGTCGCAAAAACCACACTGACGTCAAGGCCGATTGGACTGCACTACTCAATGAGATTGGCGTAGACCTTGCTGTGTACGGACATCAACACGATTTGTACCCATTTTTGGCAGGCCAAGAAACAATGTACAACGCAAAGGGCAAACTTGTGTACAACAGCCAATTTAAGGGAGTTGAAGGCAAGACCTATGGTGGATATTTGACCGACTACAACTTTAACGGATTTATTGTTGGCAGACGTGGCGTGGGACAAACGGATGACGTTGGTAGCTTTGACCGCAAAAACCACATCGGTTTGGTTACACGAGTTGACCTTGCAAGTGGCAAGCAAGTGTGCCAATACATCAACTCCAAGGGAGAAGTTGTGCCAGTGTTCAATCCATTTGTGGAAGGTCCCTCACAAACGGAATTTGTGTTGGAGTTGAGATAGGTTGTGTAGTTATAATCGTTACTGAAAACAACAAATCTGCTATAAGTCAACATTCAAAAGGCCTATTAAAGATTGAAGTCAAAAACTGTAATTTAATAAAATTAAAAAACTCGGCTTGTTGCAAGTCGAGTTTTGTTTTGCATAAAGTATTGTAAAAGCATAAAAAATATGCTATACTGCAATCAAATCAAAAAGGAGCAAAGTTTTAGCAAAAACTTTCTAAAACCACTTGCCCCCCCACGAATATGTTACAATATAAAAAACTTTAGAAAAGGAGTGAGAGCATAATGAAGAGAATTGCGCTGATTACCTTGATATTAACGCTTTTGCTGTCTATCTGCGCACTTGGAGCCTGCCACGAACACGAATTTGGCGAGTGGACGATTGTATACCAAGCGACTTGTACAACTGCTGGTTCTCAAGAAAGATTTTGCACTTGTGGCGAAAAACAAACTTCAACTATTGCTACAATAGAGCATTCGTTTGGTGAGTGGACTGTTGTAAATCAAGCAACTTGCTCTACTGATGGCTTGCAAAAAAAGACTTGTGAATGTGGCAAAGAGGAAACAGAAGTTGTCCCCAAAGGACACTACTTTACAGTTGTAGCCAAAACAGAACCTGCGACATGCACGAAACGTGGAGTTGAAACTGTAACGTGCGAGTGCGGACGATACAAAGGAACGAGAGAATTTCCATCTCTTGGTCACGATTTAGTACAACATGCTATGCAAGAACCAACTTGCACAAACATTGGTTGGAATGACTACGAAAGCTGCACTCGTTGCGACTACACAACCTACTACGAACTACCCATAACACACAAGCTCAACGGAACAGTGTGCGAAGTTTGCGATGTCGACTACGTATCTGCTGGATTGGTATTTGAGCTGAACAGTGACGGACAAAGCTACACTGTCGTTGATATCAACGGAAAGGAATCGCACATCGTTATTCCTTCCACTTACCAAGACAAACCCGTTGTTAGCATTGGTGATGGAGCTTTTTCTGCATGCAGAGATGCAACATCAGTCCATATTCCTGATAGCATAACAAGCATCGGAGTAAGTGCATTTTCTGGTTGCGACAAACTACAAAGTGTTACCATCCCTCAAGGTGTAACAAGTATAAGCGCGCATACATTTGACACTTGTAGCGCACTTGCAAGCATTTGTATTCCCAAAGGCATTACAAGCATTGGCGACTACGCATTTTTTGCTTGTGAAAATTTGGCAGTTGTTACGTTTGAAGGTGATCAGTTACAAAGTATTGGCGATCATGCATTTGGATTTTGCCATGATATTGCAAGTATTACTCTACCCAACAATTTAACAACCATTGCAAACAACGCATTTTTCCAATGCATACGTTTGACAACTGTAGCCATCCCAGCAAGTGTAACAAACATTGGCACCTGTCCATTCAATGGTTGTGAAGCATTGAAAGAAATTGCCGTAGATACCAACAATGCAAACTACACGTCAATTGACGGCAATTTGTATACCAAAGATGGCAAAACACTTGTTCAATATGCACTTGGAAAGAGCCAAACAACGTTTGTTGTACCCGAAAGTGTTGTAACCATTGGTCATCGCTCAATTAGTGGGGCTAAAAATTTAACAAGTATTACACTTTCTGGAAATGTAACAAATGTCGAGAGCTACGCATTTGCTGGTTGCTTTGGTCTTGTGGAAATATCCATCACAAGCCCATTGGAAACTTTGGAAGATTGCGTGTTCTATTTTTGTTCAACACTTGAGAATATCACATTACCCAGCACACTGAAGAACATCGGCAATGCGATTTTCTATAAGTGCGAAAAATTGAAAAACATCAATTACAGTGGCACAAGAGAGCAATGGGGACAGATAGTCAAAGCCAACGAGTGGGATTATAGCACTGATGGCACTTATACCATCACATACGAATACACAGGTAAATAGACCAATCCAACAGGTAGAAAAGAGCAATCAAGCCGATTGCTCTTTTTTGTTGCAAAATACATTTTTTAAGAGTACGTGTGTGTTTTGAGTATATCAGCTTTGCAATCTTGCCTTTTTGTATTTTGTCAGCACTCTTGCCACTTCAAACACAAGGGTGGGCACAAGGGACAAAAGCGTTGCCCAAAGGTACATTGGGGCTGGCATTGTGGCAAGGTCAAACAAGCTTTGCAAAGGCGGCACAAGTGATACAACAAACACAAGCGCAAAGGAAATTGCCATACCTATCGCCATTGTCTTTGTCATACCGCCTTTCAAAAGACCACGATTGGAGCGAATTTGCAGTGCAAAAAACAGTTGCGACAAGGAAAGTATCAAAAAGGCCATAGTGGATGCAACATACGTGCTGTGCGCATCACCCAATGCGTAGCCAAGCAATGTCACTGCACCAAACAAAATGCCGCCAAATACCAGCCTTTTGCCACCACCGTCATCAAAAAACGTGGCGTTTCGGTCCTTGGGTGGGTGGTTCATTACGTCAAGCTCTTGCTTGTAAGTGCCAAGGGCAAGTGCTGGAAGAGTGTCGGTAACAAGGTTGATCCATAATAGTTGCATTGCGGAAAAGGGTGCAACATCCCACAGTAACAAGGCAACAAACACTGTCAAAATTTCGCCAATGTTGCAAGTGAGCAGATAGTTTACCGCCTTTTTGATGTTAGACTGCACCGTCCTGCCCAACGATACAGCATCAACAATGGTGGCAAAGTTGTCGTCAGCAAGGATGATATCGGCGGAGTCTTTGGCAACGTCGGTGCCACTGCCCATTGCGCAACCGATATCGGCATTTTTCAAAGCTGGGGCATCATTGACGCCATCCCCTGTCATAGCGACAGTTTTGCCAACAGACTGCCACGCCTTGACGATTTTGAGTTTGTCGGCAGGGGTAACACGTGCATAGACGGAGATTTTTTCCACTACTTGTTGCAACTGGGTGTCGGAAAGGCTGGACAGTTGTTCGCCATCCATTGCAATGTCGCCTGCGCGCATGATGCCAAGTTTGCGAGCAATTTCCGTTGCTGTTTGGATGTTGTCGCCAGTAAGCATCACTGTGCGGATGCCTGCACTTTTACAAAGCGCAACGGCATTTTTTGCCTCTTTGCGTGGCGGGTCGGCCAAGGCGAAAAGCCCCACAAGATGGAATTGTTGCTCGAGAGTGGACTTGTTGAAATGTTCGTCCACTTGCACTACCGACAATGCCAAAACACGCAGACCTTTTTGCGCAAGCAAGTCGTGACGGCGTTTGTATGTTTGGTAGCTTTGGGAGTTGGACATTTTTTCCAGACTGCCCTTTGTGATGCAGTAGGTTTTGCCATCCACTTTGACTACAACTGTCATAAGTTTTCGCTCACTGTCAAAGGGAATTTCGCAGATACGTGTTGAGTTTTCGGCAGGTGTTGTTACAGATACGACGGCAACTTCCGTAGGGTCGCCGACGTAAACGCCGTCATCCTTTTGAAGTACGTCACAGCACAACGAAAAACATTGCAAAAGTTTGTTGGTTGGGACAATGTTTTGAGCAAGCTGGTAAGTGTTGCCATCAAACACGCCCACAAGGGTCATTTTGTTTTGTGTCAAAGTGCCAGTTTTGTCGGTGCAGATAACGTTGGCACAGCCAAGAGCTTCCACCGCTGTAAGCTTTTTGACAACGGCATTTTTTGCGCTCATCTTGACAATGCCTTTGGCGAGCACCACTGTGACAACGGCTGGCAAGCCTTCCGGTATGGCGGCAACGGCAAGGGAAATGGATGTCAAGAGCACCTTCAAAAACACATCCGTCAAGGTATCGCCAGCTTGCATACGCCCAACCCCCTTGAAAAAGCCGACAATCAGCACCAAAATGCACACAGCAAGGCACACAATGCCCAGTGTTTTGGAAAGCTGTTTGAGCTTTTGTTGCAAAGGAGTAAGGCTTTGCTCTGTGTCGTTGAGCATACCAGCAATTTTGCCAATTTCCGTTTGCGTGCCAGTTGCGTACACTTTGGCATAGCAACTACCTTTGGCAACCAAACTGGAACAAAAAATTTTGTTTTTGTCGGTGATGGTTGTGGATACGAATTTTTCCTGCGGTAAACTTTCGCCAGTTAGCGGTGATTGGTTGACAAACAGGCCGTGACTTTCCACAAGCACACAATCGGCAGTGACAATGTCACCGCTTTCAAACAAGCACAGGTCGCCAACAACCACGTTTTCGCTTTCAATTTGGCAAATTGCGCCATCGCGAATAACTTTGGTTTTGGGTGATGTCAGTTGCGACAAGGCATCCAACGACCGCTCCGCACGATGCTCCTGCACTGCACCAAGCAGGGCGTTGGCAAGCACAATAGCCACAATTATGATTGGCTCGGCAAGCTCGCTCAACTCGCCAGAGTACACTGCCATACCAAAGGACAAAGCAGCAGCAACAAGCAAAATGACAATCATCAAATCGGCAAATTGTGCCAAGAACTTTTGCAAAAAGGTGCGACGTTTTTTGCGCGCGTGTATATTTTTGCCGTTGACGGCAAGCAAACGCGTTGCCTCCTCTTGCGACAAACCAAGCTCAAAAAGTTGCAAAATACACTCCAAATACTACTAAAAAGTGTATGCAGAAGGGTGGACAAATAGACTTGTACAACAAAAAGCGACCGCAATGTGCAGTCGCTTGGTGTTTGTTCACAATTAAATGTTATCTTTTTGTGCAATACCTACAAAGTCGATCTCGCAACACCAAAAGGATTTGTCGGCAAACTTGTTTTCCAGTTCTTCCAACAAGAGTTTCATATACTCGTAGTTGTTGCGTTTTTCCATGTTGTAGGGGTCTTTGTCGGCAACCATCTTGAGATAGTTTTTGCGGTAGTCGTAACGTTCAAGATAGAACTCGTAGCGTTGGTCAAGGTTAAGACCAGACAAATCCTTGATGTAGTTGATCATCTTGACGTTTTTGTAGCCGGAAGTGATCAGTTGATGGTAGATTTTGCGTCCGTTTTCGCGGTCGGAAATACCGTCCGTAGAAAGGTGCAACGCGATGATTTTTTCAATCAAGCCATCGTCGTTGTAGGTCATAACAGAGCCATCGTCACTACCGCGGATGATGATGAAACCGTCATCGGCAAGGTATCTGCGCAGTCTGCGCAAAAACTTTTGTGGGTTGTTGAGGTGGTGTATAACCAACGAGCTGAAAATAATATCAAACTTGGGGATGTCGTGTTTGTCCATCAAGTCTTCCAAATTGTCGTTGAAGTCGTCACTTTCCAAATCTAACATTTCGTACACAATGTTTGGCGCACTAAAGCTTTGGCGAGCAGTATCCAAACACGCTTGAGAGCGATCCACGCCCAAGACAAAAGAGTTGGGGATACCAGCAAAGCGGTCCTTTGTCACATAGCCGTAGGCGCAACCTGCATCCAAAATGTGAATTTTGTCCTTGTGCAGGCGTTCCAAACAATACTCTATGGCGGGCATATCGGCATTGCGAGTCTCGCGAGCTTGGATCTTCAAACGGCGAGCTTCACGGCCGTACTCGGGGGAGTACTGTGATGAACTTTTGCCAGTTGTCAAGGATGTTCTGCCCGTTGCTTGTGGCGCGCTTGCACGGCGTTTGTTGATGATGTTTGCAACAAATTCGCACACGTCTGCAGGAGAGTGAGCACCCATCATAAAGGACTCGTAGTTGCGGATGGAGCGTGGGATGTCGTTACCTTGCAAATTGCCAAGGTATGGAACAATCACGCCGTTGGGGTTGCGACCGGACAAAATGTCCTCGTGGAAGGACTCGCGCTCGTACTCTACCCATTTGCTGTTTGCATACTCCTTGCAGGACAAAATGCACACCAAAATGCAGGACTGATCAAGCGCCTCCTCGATGGCTTTTTTATAGGTGGCTTCGCCAAGCTCCAACAGTTTGACATTGGAGTAGAATGCGGATATTCCACGCTCTGTCAAAAGCTTGTAGATTTGTGATGCGTATTGTGCGTCGATGCTTTGAGTGCCATCGGCGGCGGTGTTTTTGAAGGATATGAACACGTCGTAATGTTGTGATTCCATTTTGCACCCCAAAATGTTATATTTACTATATTATAGCATCTTTGGTGGCTATTGGCAACATTATTTTTGAATTTGTAAAAAATATGGCCCTACAGCAAAAATTGGTAGGATTGTTACCTTGGCAACGTGCCGAGCAAGACACAAGCAAAGGATGTTTTCTTGCGAAAGGTGTATATGTGCGTGGCGCAGAGTTGAATAGCCCCTACGAAACTCAAAAAGTTGTGCCGTTATTTTCCCACCAAACGGCAAATAAAATTTGACGGAACAAAAAATCAATATTGACATCCACTGTTTGGTGTGGTATCATTTGGGTAATCTTAAAATATGAGAGGTAGATATATGCGCAAAAAGATTTTGTCTATCGTTTTGATTTTGGTTTTGCTGGCTTCCTTTGCATCTTGTGCACCAGACGAACCGCACGTTTGTCAAAACGTATGCACTACTTGCGGAAAATGCACAAATGAATCTTGCACCGAACAAGAGTGCGCTAACAAATGTCAAGGTCACACTACTGGACGCACACCTGTGGTTTTCCTTGCGGGCGACTCTACAGTCAAAACCTACGAAGATAGTCAGTTTATCGCAGGCTGGGGACAATACTTGTCCTACTTTTTGGATGCTGACGTTGTAGTCAAAAATGCTGCGCACGGTGGAAGAAGCTCTCGCTCTTTCATCAACGAAGGACGACTTTTTGATATTGCAGGCTCCTCCTACACCTTTTCACAAAATGGTGGCAACTCCATTGGCGACGAAATCCAAGAAGGGGACTACTTGTTCATTCAATTTGGACACAACGATGACGACACCAAAAAGACATCGTCCTACAAATCAATGTTTGATGCAATGACTCCGCTGGGAACACCTAATGCTAACGGCATCTACCCAACCACTGCTGGCGAAAAGAAGTCCACAGGCTACTTGCCTGAAGAATATCTCAACCTTGCGAACGAAACGGAAGAAGCTACCGCACTTGCTACCATTGCTCAATATGGTAGCGAGTACTACGCATACGGAAGTGGCACTTTCAAGTGGTATCTCAAGCAATACGTGGACTTTGCACGTGGCGTTGGGGCAATTCCAGTGCTTGTTACACCAGTTGCAAGAGTAAAGTTTTCCGGCGGCGAAATTATTGGTGGCGCAGGACTGCATGGCGAAAACTTTGCCTACGTTGAGGCGGTAAGACAACTTGCCAACGAAGAAAACTGCTTACTCATCGACCTGTTTGCTGACACAAAACAAATGTTGGAAACTGCAACACCAACATACGCAAACTACTTGATGGCATTGAAGCCAAACTACTTGACCGGTACATGGCCATCTGCCTACGACACGGCCTACGGCAATGCTGAAGCTGGCTACACAGGCATTGAAGGTACTCACTACAACAAGTATGGCGCATATCTTCAAGCGGCGGCCGTTGCCGAAGCAATTTTGGCAAATGCAAGCGACTACACATTTGCAAGCAAGGTGCACACCACCCCAACGGCTTACATCGACCCATCCAACCTTATTAGCAAAAATACCGTTACGGCAATCGAAGGCTTGTTTGAAACAGTCAACGTTACCAACCCCAACAGAAGTTATCCACTACCAAGCGCCGTTGTTGAACTAATCAACTCTTTGAGCTCATTTGGGGAGATAACAAACGACAACTACGTTGAAGTGGGCGAAAAGTGCGAAGAAATCCGCGTGGCATACAACGCATTGAACGTTGACGACAGAACTGCCGTAACAAACATTGCCACACTTGAAGCTACCGAAAAGGCAGTAAAAGACTTGGAACTTGCAAACAGACCAGCACCAACAAGAGTTGTTGTATTTGATGCCGACACCCTTGCTTTGGAAAAATACGAAACGACCGTTGTAGAAGGCGCATTTACTTTGGTAGCAACAAGCGACAAGACAATGGAAAAGCAATCCGGAAGCGCCACATTCACATACAACGGCACCACTTACGAAAACGAGTACAGACTCAAAGTTGGCGGTACAGCAAAGTTTGGTCAATACAGATACGTATCCTTTACAGTGGATGGCCCTTGCTCGGTAACCATTGCAGTACAATCTTCCTCCAAAGAAACAGCGAGAACTCTTTCTATGGTGGATGCATCAGGAACAACCGTTGGCAGTTACGAAGCGGGAACATCTGTAACAGTATCTACTATTGAGTTGACCGAAGCTGGAACATACTCGGTAGGTAGCGCAAGTAGCGGAATTTACATCTACCAGATTATCGTTGAGTATTTCGACTAAACAAAATGTACTTTGAAACACAAAACGCAAAAATACGCCCGTGGTGGATGTCATCCTTGCCCGAAAGTCCAGCAAATGATTGTATGCTGACGGACACTATCCGCCCCTACAAATTGCCTTTTCAGTCACTTATCAAGACATTTTCTTAACGGGCGAGTCTTTTGTAGAGTGTGCTACATCAAACAAAATATTGCATAAAAATCAAAGAGAGCGAACAAGATTGTTCACTCTCTTTTTATTGGGTAGATGACTTTGTTAGAAAACAAAGCATATTGTTTAGGTTGTTATCTGTCGCCGGCGTGGTCGTCACCGTTGGTTTTGCCACCATTGCCTGAACTAAAGCGCATTGGCTCGCCTGTTTGAGCGTTGATGCGGAACTCAAACTCCATACCTAATACTTCGATTGTTACTTCGTAGTAGGAGCCATCGTCACTGAGCTCGCACTCTAACTCTTCAATTTGGTCGTTTACAAAATGCCACTGATGAGAAAGCAATTCCGTTGCTATTTGTTTGATTTTTTCTACGGAAATGATGTTGTCGTTGCCGTCAGCAATTGCGTGTTTTTCTACACTGATGATTGTGCCTTTTGGTGTGATTTCCACTTCGTAAAGGTGTGTTTCCGTTTGGAAAGTTATTTCCACTTCGTACTTTTTGCGTTCCACAACTTGCGCGTTGGTTGCGCCTTCGACGCCTTCCGTTGCCTTGGCAATTAGCTCTTGCTCTGTCAACTCGGGGAGTTCTTTTTCTCCGTCATAGGTGCGAAGCTTTTTGTCGAACTTGACAACTTCGCCATCAACAGCCTTTACGTCCACTTCGTACTTGTAGTTGCCATAGACAAACTCAACTTCGTACACCATCACGCCCTTTTCGATGTCGAAATCCACGTGTGTTTGCAGGTCGATGCCTGTGTCCATTGATGGATCGATGGGGATGCCTGCGTGTTCAAGTGCAATGGAAAGAGCCTTTTCTTTGCCGATGTAGGCATTTTCGCTGGCTGTACCGTTGGTAACAAGCTCGCCGATATCGTTACTTGCGTACTTGGCAAGGATGATGGCAAGTTCGTTTACAGAACGGTTTACAAGGTCTTGCACTGTGTAAACTGTTGCGTTTTCGCTTGTGTCTTTCTCACTTGCGGCAATGATTTTTGCAACCAGTTGCGCCTTGCCCAAAGAGATGTTGTACTCGTTGGCGATTGCACCGGCTTGGTCCTTATCTTTGACCCACTGAGCAACAACGGAAGATTGGATGTTGTGCTCCTTCAAGGTTACTTCGATTTTGCTTGTGACCATGTCGATAATTTGGTTGTACACCCCTTCCTTTTTGGTGTCAACGGAAACCAAAACAGAGTTTGTGTACTCACTGAGGTAGCCGTGCACTGTCATCGAGCCGATGATTGCATACACTGCTGTGTCCAAGGTGGAGCCTTTCAAGTTCATACCTTGCAAAATGATTTGGGCATCGTCGTTGTTGGCGATTGCCTCAATCACGCGGTTTTTGCCATCTACTTTGAGCTCAATACTGGGGTTGACATCCAACGCAACCACTGCTGCTTGCGCTGTTGCGCCCAACTCAAAACCGCCAATAACGCCAGTGATAACCAAAATGAGCGCCAATGCAAGGGTAGCAAACTTCCAAAATGCTACACCTGTACGTTTGGCTGGTTGAGCTCGATACACCGTTCTGTTTTGGCAATCGGCAATGACCGTTTGGGAGATATCGGGGGTGGCTTTAGTAAAGCTACGATTTACTTGTTCCTCGATCTTTTTACTCATTGTTGTTCTCCTTTGATGATTCGTTTTAGCTTTTTGATTGCCCTACTGTACTTGGAAAGCACCGTTGCAAGGGGCATATCAAGATGTTTGGCAATTTCACGATGTTTGAGCCCTGTCATTGCGTGCAACACTACAATGGAGCGCTCCTCTTCGCTAAGCTTTGCGAGATACTGCGCAACAAACATTTTGTCATCGGCAGACATATTGGTGTTGCCTGCAAACTGTCCCCAAATTGTTTCGTCGGGCATATCGCAAATGTGAGATTGTTGTCTGAATCGTTGAAAACACAAATTTTTTGTGATGGTAAGTATCCATGCCATTGGTTTGCCATGGCTTGTGTAGGTGTGCGCGTTTTCGTATACTTTGATAAAAGTATCGTGCATCACGTCTTGTGCATCGGCCGTAGACTTGATGATAGATAGCGCATAGGCATAGATGGGAGATGCCGTTTGGTCGTAAAGCGTTTGCAGGGCTGTGTTGTCCCCCTGGGCAATACGTTTGATTGCATCGTCTATTTGTGCAGAATCAGGCTTTTGGGTGTGTGTGAAAGTTGCCATTGTTGTTTTGTCCTCTTCTCGCTAAAACAATGTCCAAAGGTTGTCTTTTATTGCAAGAAAAATAAATTTTTGTGTGAATTTTTTGCGTATGGTTAGGTGTAAAAAGTGAGCACCATTGTAGGACTCACTTTTGTAATGTGGCTATTTTGTTGACTAATCTCTGTGCATCAAATACAGGACTGCCATTGCAACGGATATGTAGCAGGTTTCGCGTAGATCCGCCAAGCTGTGGGCATAGGGTTTGACACCGACGCTGTCCACTACTGTTCTGCTACCCAAAAGTAGGCAGTCGATACGCGCTTTGTCCATCAGCGTTTGGGATATGCCAGCGGTTGCGCCATAGTAGCGTTGTGGCTCAGAAAAGGCAGAAAGTCCCAGGTCGGTTACGGCATCAACACCAGCAAAGGCCGATGTGATGTCGTCAAGCACGATGCCCTTGCGTTGGGTTGCAAGGTCTTCGCGTGGAAGAAACCACACAAGCTCGCCACCATACAGTGCAAGGCAATGGTTGTACTCGTTCATTTTGTTGGTGTCGCGGTTGCCCACCGCCAAAACGGACAGGTTATGCAAGCCATCACAGCGGATGGACAATGCCAACAAGTCTGCCAATACGCCAATGGGGTCGTACTGTCCAGAGCCACCGTTGATTACGTTCTTTTTGCTTGTGGATGCAAAGGTCTTGGCAAGGTTGTCGTTTTCGCAGGAAACAACAATGGTGTTTGCGCCCATATTATCCAACATTTTGCAACAGGACATGATGTCATCAACATTGTAAAATGGGCAAGCTGTACCAGAAAGGTAGCTTGCAGCCAAAGAAAATGCCGTACTTGACAGGCAAGGTTTGGGCCATACGCCAGCAACAACACTGCCGATTAGTTGTGGACCGCGCTTGTAGTTGGCGGTAACAATACGGCGCATTTGTTGTGCGACTTCCAAAATCTGGTTGAGTTCCGTTTTGTTGAGTTCCGTTAGAGAAATTAGATTTTTCATAGAAACCTCGACTTGGGTTGAGATTGGTTGTTATATGTTTAGCGTAAATACTTTGTAAACGTATCCGTCGCATTTTACTACAACACTTACAAATTGATTGACAATGTAGGCAAAAGGTAAAACAGCCTTGATTGTTTGCCAACACAAGCAATCATCGCTGGCAAATTAGCTATTTTTATTACGCAAAGTTGTTAGCACTCTTTGGAAGTAGTCGGGCAAAGGTGCGGAAAATGTCATCAGTTCGCCACTGTGTGGATGAACAAAGCTCAAGGTTTGTGCGTGCAACAGTTGTCCGTCCAAGGCAAACTTTTGCGTTTTGTAACCGTAGGTTTTGTCGCCAACAACTGGGTGATGCAAGCACTTTGCTGCGTGTACACGAATTTGGTGTGTGCGACCGGTTTTTAGCTCAAACCGCACCAAAGTGTGCGTTGCAAAGCGTTCCACCACTGTGTAGTGGGTTTGTGCGCTTCTACCATCAGCCACAACGTCCATTTTTTTGCGGTCGGACGGGCAACGGCCAATGGGAGCGTCAACTACACCATCGTCTTGCTTGAGTACCCCTTCCAAAAGGGCAAGATAAATGCGATTGCAAGTTTTGGCTTGAATTTGCTTTTGCAGTTCCACGTGGGCAACGTCGTTTTTGGCAACCACCAAAAGGCCACTTGTGTGCTTGTCCAAACGATGTACAATGCCTGGGCGAAGTACGCCGTTGATGCCAGAAAGATCGGCAACGTGGTACAAAAGGGCATTTACCAAAGTATCGGTGTACACGTTGTTTGCAGGGTGCACTGTCATACCTTGGGGCTTGTTGATAACAGCCAAGTGTTCGTCTTGGTAAACAATGTCCAGTGGGATGTTTTGCGCGGGGATATCCAGCGGAATTTCGTCCGGAAGAGTTACGACAATTTCCGCATCCTCCTTGACGGATGTGGATGCCTTTGTTACCACTTTGCCATTGACAGTTACGCCACCATCCACCATTACCTTTTGGATGTGTGAGCGTGTGAGATTTGTGTTTTCCGCAAGAAAACTGTCCAAACGACGGCAGTCACTTTCACTAATCAGTTGTATCGTTCTCATCGGTAACCTCGACGTGAGTGGACGCATCTGTTTGTGGTGCTAAGGTATCGGTAGCTTGCAAGACTGTTGCGTCATCAACTTGCGTGTCAACAACGTCCGCAGTGCCATCCACTACTGTTGGTTGTGTGTTTTGCGCGTCCGTTTGCGCTGTTTGCTGTGCAATCTTTTGCATACGTTCTTCCATCATCAGCTTTACAAGGCTGTCTGGGTCAAAGTAGATGATGGCAGCGATTGCCATAAATACGCCGATTGTGAGACACATATCTGCAAAGTTGAAAACTGGTGGGAAAATGGAAAAGGAAATGAAATCTCGCACCTTGCCACTGAAAAACGTGCCTTCGGTAGCATAAAAACCGCGGTCGATTGCGTTGCCGATTGTGCCACCGATGATAAGCGCAAAGGAAACTTGCGAGAGTACACTGCGTGTGCGACTGCGCAGTAGCAAGTAGCAAAACAACGGAATACCAACTACTGTCACGACAAAAAATACAATGTCGCTTGCTTGGCTGTTGCCCATGCCAAATGCAGCGCCGCTATTCAGCACTGATGAAAATTGCAAAAATTTGCCAAGGACAGGAACACTTTTGCCTGTGACACCACCCAAAAGTTGGTCGAAAATCAGGTACTTTGTCAGTTGGTCGATGACAATGCTTGCAACAATCACTGCAAGGTAGATGGCACAAAATATGGGGAGTTTGAGAGTTTTGGATTGTTTCATAGGTGTGGTTTGTTTTGTTGTAGGCGAGCCGTCAAGAACGTCGGCACTACGATGATGGAATTTTATACTTGTGGCAATTTTGCGAACAACCACAGGTCGTCCCTACTATTGTTGGGTAATAGTGAAAAGTTAAGAGCGAATAGTTGCGGTCTCTTTTTAGAACAATTTGTCAAAGATATATCGCTGATTGCAAATTGTGCTAATTAGTCTTTGAAAGTGAAGATATCATCCGCACTTGGAGTTTCGAAAATGCGAGATGTTTTGGCTTGTGCTGTGCCCATCAAAGCTTGCTTTTGCAATTTGCGATGGTGCAAAACTGCCAACACTGCCAAAATTATTACAATTACAAATGCTGCAAGTTTTGGCCAAAGTCGGTTGTACCAAAAGTCAAGATTCAACAGGTCTTGACGAGCGTTTGCGCTTACTGCGTCAAAGTCTGCACTGGTAACTGTAGCGACAACGGTAGCAACAACTGTATCAATTTTGTCAATCCACGATTGATTGCAGTTTTCCAGCTTGTCAAAGGCGGTGTTCATTGTGTTGTTTTGGGAGTTGGTGCTTTCCACATAAGTCCAGTTTTTGAAGTTACCAGAGAAAAAGTTTGCCACCGGTACACCGCTCAAACGGAAGGGTGTGTGGTCACTGCCTTGGACAGTCTCGTAGTAGCCGTAGCCCCACATATCTGCATTGAAAGTGCCCACAGCGTAGGGCTTTTCCGTCAAGGTTGCAACACCACTTTTACTTTGCAAAATGAGATTTGCAAGGTCGGTGGATTTGTTTTCGCAATGGATGTACAAGTTGTCACCGTTGGCGATACTATCCATATTGAACATCACACGGATACTTGTAAGTGGAAGTTTGTAGTTTTGTGAAAAATGGTTCACAAAGTATTCTGAGCCGAAAAGACCTTGTTCTTCACCGCCAAAGGCAACAAAGTACACGTCAAATGGCAAGCTTTTGTTTTTGAGCTTTTGTGCAATTTGCAAAAGTGCTACAATACCACTTGCGTTGTCATTTGCACCAACACCGACAGAGTCGTAGTGAGCACCGATAACAATGCACTCGGTATTGTTTTGTCCACGCTTGATACCAATGGCGTTGAAGGTTTCGTAGCCATATTCGTTGTAGGGGACGGTTTGCAGTTGTGTTTCAAAACCAATACTTGCAAACCTGCCCACAAGGTAGTTTGCAACATCCTTTTCCTTTGTGGTGCTTGAGCGGTCCGGGTAAGCGGTTACAAACTCTTGGAGCGCAAGGTAGGTTTCGCTTGTGAGATAGTCGCTGTTTTGTTCTTGGCCAACAAGATATGTTTCTGCAAAGATAGTTGTTGGCAAACAACAAACAAGTAGTAACGTAATCAAAATTACTAACAATGCTTTTTTCATGCTGTTACCCCCATTACTACTACCACAACAAGGTACACTATTGCAAGGTACTTGAAATAGTGTTGACGAGTTACATCATTGAAATACAAATTTGCCGTTACCTTGTAAAAGCCAATCATACAGCCCAGGGAAACTATCAATGGGAAGATGACGGATCCCCAAGTTATCAAAATGGGCGTGAACAGATTGACAAGGTTCAAAATACCACAAGCAAAAAAGCCAATAGCCATAAAGAGCATTGCAATCAAAATGTACTCGGAGCGTGGCACGTTGTACATACGCAAAAAGTTAAGTAACATATTGATTACAAAAGGAATTACAAGTAGTAACAGCACCGCTGAGATAATGCCACCAAGTATCATCACAGGTATGGTGGCTTTTTCCGACATACCAACTGTGCCAAGCACAAGCTGTGCGGAAATGAGTAAGTCTTGCCAACTACAAAAGATAAAACACACCACAAACAGGATGCGAACTATCAAGTTTGACAGTTGAAAATTGGTTTTGAATTTTTCGATAAGTTTCACAATGGTCTCCTTTACAATGCACAAAGTTGCAAAATAAGCAGCGGAATTGCTTGTTCGTCGTTCAAATGCGTGCGCAACATTGCGTCCGTCTTGGCAAAACAGTCAAGTGCGCGTTTGAGTTGCATGGGCTTGTATTTGTCGGCAGTTTCCTTCAAAAAGTACAAGGAGCCGGCTTTGATGCCAAAGTAGGTTGCGTACTCGTCATTGGAGTAGTTTGTTGTTTTGATGTAGTACATACGGCGGTAAGCGTTGTACAACAGACCAAAAATGCCCATCAGTTCTTCGCCATGAGTGATAAGCTCTTTGTAGAGTTCCAACGCTTGTGATGCGTTTTTGTTGGCGAGAAGTTTGGAAAGATTGAATATGTTTTGCTCTACATCGCGATGCACAAGCAGGTCAATGGTGGCGGGAGTAATTTCGCCGTAGTCCAACAGTTTTTGTGTTTCCGTCGCAACACGAGTCATATCGTTTAGGCAGTAGGTGGCAATTTTGTTGGCGGATGCTTGGTCAACAATGACATCAGCCTTTTTGCAGTAGCCCACAATCCACTTGACCACCGATTGGCTGTCCTGATGGTTGCAGTCCACAAACTCCATACCTTTTACGCCGTTAAATATATTTTGCTCATTTGTCAAAAATACCAAACAGAAACTGCCATCGCAACTTTCGATAAGCTTTGTCAGTTGTGCCTTTGCCTCCTTGACCTTGTTGGTTTCGGTGTTGGCAGACTTGGCAAAAGCAAAGTTTTCGCACACTACCACACGCTTGTCGGAAAAAATTGATTGCGTCAAGCAGGACGTTTGGATGTCGTCCACCGATGGGGCATCCAATGTGTCCACAGCAAAGTCGTCGTGAGATACGCCACAGCTATCAAACACGTAGTCAAGGGCGCGGTGTTTGACCCACTCGTCGTTGCCGAACAGGCACAATGCAGGGTAGCTTTGCGTATTCAGTTGAGATTTTAGTTGCAAAAATTTTAGCACCGCAGATACCTCGTTAGAAATTAACTATTATTGTATCATCTTTTTGCGTAATTGTAAAGTTTCCGTACTTATTTGCTCCATAATTAGTAGCACAATAGTCTTGATACAAACTGAAAGTTGTAAGATTTCGTTGCAAATACCTTTGAGTGGGAGTTTGCAGGATGTAGAAATCGGCATTGGGGATGATGTCCACGAAGTGGTTGGTTTGAGACTCGCCACCGCACACAATGGCAAAGGTAACATTGCCCGTTTTGACAACTGCGCCAGTGAGTGCACCATCGTAGATGCTTTGCACTGTGATGTTTTGACCTATCGTTTGGTTGTTTGCAACTTGCGTGACGACAATGCCTTTGTTGTGCAATGCTTGCACCACTTTGTCGTTAACGTGATGAGTTACGTAGTACACTTTGTCCATGCCAAGATTCACAAAGTCGTCCACCTTGACGCGCTGGACATCAAACTGGGAAAAGTCTACAATCACCCACGTAAGCGATTTGTAGCGGAATTTGGCAAGGTATTTTTGGATGTTAGCAAGGCTGACTGTGCTTGTGCAGTTGGATATGACGACAACTTCTCCTTGGCTGGTGGAAACAACCACATCAGTGCCATCAAAATTGTGGCTGACAAAGATTTGGTCTTTGCAAGGCTGTGCCACGCCCGCCACAACAAAACATACCACTAACACTACACAAAGCGTACAGTTGACCGCCACTTTGGCACACCTTTTCAAGTTGACATACTGACCTACGACAAACAGCCACACCACTGTAACTGCAATGGCAAAGGCAATAGCGGTCAAACCCACAACAGCAAAGTCCAACGAGGCAACAAACTCTGCAACTTTAGTTACGACAATCAAAATGCTGTCGGCAAGGTACAACACGTAGTGGAAAACCCAAGGTAGCATACCAATAACTCCCAGCGTAAACGCCCACGACATTAGTGGCACACCTACAAGGTTAGCAAATATGCCCAACACTGGCACTTCGCCAAAATAGTGGGCAATGGGTGCAAATGTGGCAACCGTGCAGGAAAGGGAAATGGACAGTGCCGAAAGTACGCCGTATACCTGCTTGTTGAGATGTTTGCTTTGCAAAAATCTGTCAATACGAAGATGCAACGTCGCCATCCCCAAAACGGACAAGACAGACAGTTGCCAGCCGATATCAAACAAATAGTATGGGTTGACAAGTAGCAACACCACTACCGAAAAGGACAGGGAAATTAGCATATCGTATCTGCCAGAAAGCCACTTGACTAAGTAGGCGCACACCGTCATAAACAATGCGCGCAAAATGGATGGAACCCATCCACAGATATAGCAAAAGAACACCAATGGACCAATCATCACCGCGAATTCTGCAAGGGGGTTAAGCTTGAGCTTACTAATGAAAAATCCAATGATGGTGATGATGTACACCAAATGCATACCCGATACAGCAATCAGATGCACCATGCCGGACGCTTGGTAAAGGTGGAGTACGCCAACCTCCAGTGCATTGTCGTCGCCAGTGACAAGTGCGTACATCAGCCCTGGATAGGTGGGCATAAATTCCACGCAACTTTGGTAGATGTAGGCGCGGATGGTTTCGTCCAACTTGAGTGAGCCACCTTTGTGGGCTATTACAGTAATATCCGTGAGCTGGTAGTTAGTGTTCGTGCGGAGATAGTTTGCATTGAAATTGTCTGCGAACAGGTAGGTGGAGCGAAGAGTGCCCTTGGCTGTCACAATGTCGCCAGTTTGGAAGTTTGTTCCGTCGTACACCGCAACGTGCACTCTGCCGGGGATTTTGATGTCGTCGTAGACACAATCTTCCAAATAAAGGACGTTGTTGGTGTTACCCATACGGCCGATGTCGGTAACACGACCTGTCAATGTAACTGGGCGAGCAATTATCTCTTGCTTTTGGTCAGCAAGAATGTTTGCTTGGAACACCGCGCAACCCAAAAGGGCAAAAATAAAAACAAACAGCACCACCAAGTACAATTTGTTTTTGAGTACCAAAAATATTGTGAGCGTAATAGCCAATGCAAAAAATAGTACACACGGCAAAAGCCATTTGCCAAACATCAGCGAGTGTCCACACAAAATACCCAAAATCAAACCCATGGCGGTAAACAACAAAAAGCGTGGGTTAATCAGCCTTTTCATAGTCGCTCTCCTGCACAAAAAACTTGTAGTGATTTTGTTGGTATTCTTGTTCTGTCAAGATTTGTTGCAAAATTTGCTTGTTCGTGATTGCCCCATTTTGCACATAGTAGGCGTTGAGTTTTGCGATTACGGAAGCCGGCACATTTGGTGTTGGCAAATTATGTTGAACATACGCGCCGTTCACATTGATACAGTCAAAATTTGTGCCATTTTCGTAGTAACGTACCACAATTTGACAGTTTGTTTTCACAAAAGATTGACTGTTTGTTGGAAAAATTGTTTGAGTCAAAATGCCCGCAAGTGAAATTGCATCGGCAACTGTTGAGCCTTGTGCAACAACGTAGTAACCTTCATTTTGCACTGCTCCACAAATGTAGACGGTAAATGTTGTGTCTGTTTTGTTTGGGATGGTTTGACTTTGGTAAAGGTTGATTGTAGGCGTATTAAAGCCATCGCCACTGATTGTAGATTTTTGCGTAAAAGAATTGTCACAGGCACAAAGCACAGTGACAGCAAAAAATAGCATGCAAATGGTGGCTAAAAATCTTTTCATTGGTATAGTAAAAAATCCCGCCTTGGCCGTGTTTTACGATGGTTCAACCTGACAAAACAGGTGGGTAATCTGCCAAATACTATCAACCTTTTACCGAAACGCAAAGCGTTTTTTGACTGCACACGGCAGCCGTAGTAACCTGAAATCAGTAGTTGGACGCAATCCCCTTTTACGAAACGTAGTTGACGCATTTTGTAAAACCTGTCGAGCCAGGCAGGATGTGTTTTTTTTCAATTTGCAAAAGATTTTTGACTACTCTCAAATTGCTCGAACAATCAATTTATGTTAAATTGTCCAACAAAATGGGTAAAAATTACATTTTGCAAATTGAACTTTTTTCAAGGCATAGCCTTAGAAATCTATTAAAATTTGCAAAATGTGGCGCAAAGTTGCAGTGACGCATCCGTTGACAAAGTCAAAACGCTTTTTGCATGGCAAACTACAAGTTCGGTGAAAGTACTGCATTAGAAAGGCGCAATCGCAAGCCAAATTGTGAGAGTATTATACATCATATTGTGAGCTCTTTCAATAGTTTTGAAAAGTTTTAGCATAAGAAAATACATAGGAAAATACAAAAAACACACTTTTTACCAATATCAAACAAACAGTTTTTGCAAATATCAAACAAACACTTGCATATTTTTTTGTCGTGTGCTATACTGTGTTAGCTAAAAACATATGGCTCATTAGTCTAGCGGCCTAGGACATCGCCCTCTCACGGCGAGAACAGGGGTTCGAGTCCCCTATGAGTCACCAATGGTAGGCTCGTTTTGAGTCGAAAATAAACAGGTATTGCAAAACGCAATGCCTGTTTTATTTCTCTCCTTGTTACTTCGCCTACCTATCTTTCCTTCACAGTGGATACAGAAATGACGTAGCGCTCCGCTACGCTCCACTTACCGATGCTTGCGCATCTGGACGAGTCCCCTATGAGTCACCAACTCTGCACACGTCACCAATCTTGTAAGTCAAGTATTGGTGGCGTGTTTTTGCATTTTGGGCATGTTTTTAGCTGGATTTTCTATCGTAGGACTAACAACCACAAGAAGTTCTATTGTAGTTCTCGCCCAAACGATCATTTTGTAAAAAACTCCGCCCTGGATATCAAGTGTTTTGTTTTTTTAAATACTTGTTGCCTGGGCTGACAGCAATCAAGCCAGTTGAACTATCGTTAAATGTGCAGATACTGCCCTAACACCGCCTGCCAATGGCGTGATAGTCAATGCGGCCGCTGAGCCCGCGGGATTGCGTACAGTTAATACGGAATTTTGCGTTGTAGTTTGCACCAAAGCCATACCAACGATTTGTGATGTTCCTGTGGCACGTCCAACAACCGTATAAGCCAAGTCTGCGCCGTTCAAAGTTAAAATCAATTGCCCAGCTTCCGTAACGCTCACCTGAAATAAAACATGGTAGGTGCCAATAGGTGATAGCTGAAAAGAGTCTACCCCAAGCCTTGTAATATCGACACCACTATTTGGCCCATCTTGTGGAAAACTGACATCGGTACCAGGAGCAACGGTAGCTGCGTTATCCGGTGGCATCAAAGCGTAGAAATCGGCAAAACTCAAAACGCCACCTGCTGGACCTGCTTCTCCTTGAATACCCTGAGGCCCTGCTGGGCCCGTTTCGCCTTGGGGACCTATTTCACCTTGGATTCCTTGTGGACCTGCTGGACCGACTGGACCAGCTTCCCCCTGAATACCTTGGGGGCCTTGTGGTCCCGTTTCGCCTTGGGGGCCTATTTCACCTTGGATTCCTTGTGGACCTTGTGGACCGACTGGACCTACATCGCCTTGAATACCTTGTGGGCCTACTGGACCCATTTCGCCTTGGGGACCTATTTCACCTTGGATTCCCTGCGGACCTTGTGGACCTTGTGGACCTACATCGCCTTGAATACCTTGTGGGCCTTGTGGGCCTACTGGACCACGTACGCCTGGTGGGCCTTGTCTTCCTGTAGGACAAATCATACAAACAGAACCCAAGACTTTTTGATTATCGCAACGGCTATCGCAATCGTTAAAATAACTATAGCAATCACTAAAATTGAATCCATTGGAGTAATTATTACTATGCTTTTGCCTATTCATAAAAAAACCTCTTGACCAAAAATAATCTATAGTATAGTATGACTTTTACAACGAAAAGGTCCACAAAATTAAATGTGGAGTATTTGTTGAGATGAGCCCAATAGCCGGGAAACAAAACTGCGCTTTTTGTATGTGCCGACGAACAATTTGAATTTAGTCCATAAGATAGAGGTACTAATGCGTTTAGTTTAGCTGTGATAATACCTTTCAGTTTGATATTTTTACCTATTTATGCGAGTGTGCTAACATTGTTGTTTTCTATCATGCTGTTTTGCAATGATTTCCGTCGTTATACGACAAAACAACATCTTGCAAAGGTTGTCTTTCAAGGCGATGGTTTTGTGAAAATGCGCCACACGTGTTGCGAAAATTGGTAATTTGTGGTACAATGGGTTTGAGCTGGAAAATTTGTTGGCAAAATTGACATTTTGCGTAACGTTTTGCAGAGTGTGATGCTAATTTTCAAAGGAGGAAGCTATGGGTAAGCCATTTATTGAAACAAATCATACCGAAGCTGTGCTACTAAAGCTCAAAAAAGACATAAATGGCTTTATGAAGTTTATTCGCGTGGCAACCATGGTGGGATTTTCCGCTTGGTATGTCTACTTGATAGCAACCAACTTTAGTTCCATCCCCCATTTGCTTGCTTACGCCATACTGTTTGCAATGGTGATTGTATCCTTCGTTGTGGAAAGAACGTTGAAACCAACTGGCAACGACAGTCGCAAAAGCAAGCGCAAAAAGGTGGAAAAACGTCGCAACATCACTTTGACTACCAAAATTGTCAAGTATATGGCAAAATGTGTAACCATTGGTTTGGCGCTGTACGCATCCATCACCAACCCCACTTCCAAATGGGATTTGCTACTGGACATTGTGTCCGGCGTGATATTGCTTGTTTCTGTGCTGAGCGAGTTTATTACAGCGTTTGTCAACAAGTACATCGACTACCTTACAATCAGCATATCAATGGACATCAACGGTAGCGGAGTGGTAGGCGTTGTAAAAGACGTTGCCAAGGTTTTTGGCAACAAGCAACTCAAACTTGACGACATCAACAACGAGTTGATGAACGAACAAGGGGAGAGTTTGTACACAGGCCAAGAGCAACAAATTCGTGATATGCTCACCGAAGAGGCCAACGCATTGCGCGAACAAAAGGCGGAGCGCAAAAAGCAACACAAAGCCAAAATTGAAGGGCAACTTGCCCAAGCCAAAGCCAAAAAGAAGCAGATTCACGCTGACAAGGTTGCTGCTGCCAAGGCGGAAAAACAACGCTTGAAGGAAGAAAAGAAACAAGCAAAACGCAAGCTTACCAAGGCAGAAAAGGCCGATATAACCAAGAGTTTAGATGAAAAAAAAGCCCAAGCCTCAGAGTTGATTGCACTGCCAGAAAAATTGGACGAACTGTTTGATAAAGGGCAAATGATGTTTGACAATCTGCCTGTGGAAATCCCTGCGCTCAAAAACATACCGTTGTTTTTGTCACTCATCAACAACTACGCAAGTGGGCGCTACAAGGATGTTTCCATTAGCACCATCATTGCTGTGGTTGCAGCGGTGTTATACTTTGTTTCGCCAGTAGATGTCATCCCTGATACCATCCCTGGTATTGGACACATTGACGAAGCGTTTGTTGTCGAAATTGTTACAAAAGCCATCAAAAAGGAACTAAAAAAGTTTGAAGATTGGAAAAAGAACAACGACCAATCCGACAAAAAATAACTTTTTGACCAAAAGGCCTTGCTATTTACACTTAGCAAGGTCTTTTTTTGTGTCTAATAAATTGAATTTATTGCAAAAGTATAGTATAATGTTGCAGACAAGGTGATTGGAACTACGTGATGGACTACAAAGCACCCTACTACTTGAAGAAATAACATCCGCATTTGGAGAAATATGAACAAATTTGGCAAATGGCTAAAAAGAGAATATACCGAAACAAAGATACTGCTGCGTAGCGTGCCTGCAAGCGTGGTGACATTGTTTGTTGTAAGTGTCATTTGTATGAACATCCTTGCAAACAAAACGCTTGTGCAACTGCCTTGGATTGCGCTGGACGGTGGCATTTTGATATCTTGGCTATCATTTATGTGCATGGACATACTGACCAAGCACTTTGGGCCAAGGGCATCCAACCGCATTTCCATCTTGGCGGTGGTGGTAAATTTGCTGACCTGTTTGATATTCTACATTGTTAGCATCATCCCATCAAACGCTAACGACTACACCGCCTTGAACACAATTTTGGGTGGTACGTGGTTTATTTTGGTGGGTAGCACCATTGCGTTTGTGTGTTCGTCACTAATCAACAATGGGCTAAATCATCTTGTGGGCAAGCTGTTCAAAAACAATCCCGATGGCAAGCTTGCATTTGCTTGCAGGTCGTATGTGTCCACCTTTGTGGGACAATTTTTGGACAACCTGATATTTTCCGTGATTGTATTCATGGGGTTTGCGCCCATCTTTTGGGATGGCTTTTGCTGGACCTTTGTGCAATGTGCAATGTGCGCATTGACAGGCGCAGTTGCGGAGCTAATTTTGGAAATCGTGTTTTCACCAATTGCCTACAAAATCACCAAAAAGTGGAACCGTGACGGCGTTGGCAAGGAATATTTGGACTACATAGCAAAAGGACAACAACAATGAAAGTTTTGATTACAGGAACAAGTCAAGGAATTGGCAAGGCGATTGCCGAGCTGTTTTTGCAAAAGGGGCACGACGTCGTGGGCATTGACAAGCAAAGTGACACTATCAAGCACACTTGCTACACACATCACAAGGTGGACGTACGCGACTACGACAATTTGCCACAAGTGGACAATGTAGACGTACTCATCAACAACGCTGGCGTGCAAAACGAAGACGACATTGACGTCAACTTGAAGGCATTGATTTACGTTACGGAAAAATACGGCGTGAGAGATGGCATCAAATCGGTGCTGAACATTGGCTCGGCAAGCGGACACACCGGCTCGGAATTCCCCGAGTACGTGGCAAGTAAGGGTGGCGTGATGGCCTATACCAAAAACGTGGCGCAACGCATTGCGCAGTTTGGAGCAACCTGCAACAGCTTGGACCCCGGCGGAGTGCTTACACCACTGAACGACTGCGTGGTAAACGACCCACAGTTGTGGCAAAAAATCATGGAGGAAACACCACTAAAGCGTTGGGCGACCGCCCAAGAAATTGCCGAGTGGGCATACTTTTTGACGGTCACAAACAAGTTTGCAACAGGCCAAAACATCTTGGTGGACGGTGGCGAAAGCATCAACTACCACTTTGTATGGAAGGAGTAGGTTGGTAGTAGTATTAACGAATAAAATGGATTATCTTTGAAAAATAAAAGAAATGCGTGACGAAATTCGTCACGCATTTTGTGTTTGCAACCAACTTTGCAGTGGGTACACTACATTTGGTTTGCTTTTAGTGCACAGCTGTTTGGCTGTGCTATTTTTTGTACGGTCAAATGGTCGTACTTTTTTTGCACTACTTTCAAGTGCTTGGTGTTGCACTACTTTTGGTCGGTTGAGGCATCCGTTTGCTCGGCTGTGAAAGTTTGCATTGTTTTGTCCAAAACATCAATGCAGGTGCCAATGCTTTGGTCATCAATGATGCCATTTAACAGATTGGCAAGTTTGTAACGCTTTTCAACATCAGGGATATCCTGAGCGTAGATGTTTTGGGCGTTTTGGCAAACAAGTTTGACTGATGCGACAAAGTCGGTCAAGGTCATTTCCTTGTTCAAAAGTTTTTGTCGCGCACTGCCAAAGTACAAAATTTGGGTGTAGAACGCGCCGAAAAGGTCATCCTTCAAAATGCTTTTCATGCTTTTGCCGGAAAGGGAGGAAACAAACTTGAATATTACCGTTGCAAGTGCACCGATGGTTGCGGTATCAACAGCGCAAGCCATCAACACGGCAAAGGTAAGTTTTGCCACACGCTTGACAAAGATTGCATCCACAACTGCGCAGACTGCTCCAAATACAAAGGGCAAGATTACTGCAAAATCGAACTTGTGCAGGATGTCCACATCCACCTTGTTGACAAACAGCTTTTTGCACAGTTGGGTGGCAAGGCAAGTTACCACAGCGTAGGCCAAAAAGTAGGCGTTGTCGCAGTTTTTGATAAAATTGAACAGCGACTGAATGAAAGTTTCAAAATCCATTTTTGTGATTCTCCTTGTAATTTTTATTAGCACTTTACAAGGAAGGTCGTAGGGGCGACCTGTGGTCGTCCGTTTGTTAGCAAAAACCTTTGGAACATCGTTGACAAGCGAGAGATAACTCCTCATATATTTTGAACAAAGTCCTCTGTCAACTACGTTGCCACCTCTCCCACAGTGAGAGCCATTTACTAAAACAACCTTGGCTTGTCGAAGTGCCCTGTAAAAGGACAATCCCAAACCTTTCATATATTTTTGTCACAGAAAGCAACTTTGAGGCAACAAAAAAGCGCCAACCTTGTGACGCTTACATTGTAATATACAGTTTTTTGTTTTGCAAAGAAATGTGTCAATATTTTGCGATATCGGCAACATGTCTACGCTATTACACCACTCGATTAAAAATGTCCATTGGGTAGGGACGACCTGTGGTCGTCCGCAATGCAAATTTGGAAATGTATTGCAGCATCCTTGCACAAATGCTTGCAAAAACGTGAAAAATCGTGGATACATGGTTGTTTTTTTGTTGTTGCAAGTGTATGGAGTTTCATAGTGGATGTTTTTGGTGTTGCCTAATAGGTTATTTCTACCTTGGTGGGTAGTTGGCTCATAAAATATTCAACAAATTGAGTGAAGTCCTTTTCGGAGATTTTTGCACTAATGACATACGCCTTGTTGTTTTGGAATACAAGTAATTTTCGGCTTTGGTAAATGTTAAGAAGTGACACTGTCTTGTAGTAGTACCTTGAAATACTATTGCCATCGTAATTGCGTTTGTAATTGTTGCCACTTACTTTGTTTGCGTATTCAAGACAGCAATCCGTGTTCGAAAATGTATAGGCAAACAAGTAAATCTTGTTGCCATTGTACTCCAGAAGTACAGTTTTATTCTCACTAAAATACGCTTCATATGCGTCAAAAATGTTTTTGTCAAGCTTGATATTTTCTTCTACAATATATTCATCAAGAAAAGCTAAATCGCTTGTACTGTTGAAAATGCGAGAGTTGTTTTTGTAATCAAATCGATTGTGCTCATCGGAAAGTGCCATGGCTATTGTAATTATAAATATAAGAACCAACGCAATTATAGTAAATACTAAGCTTTTTTTGTCCAGCGCAGATGCTGTTTTGTTTCCGTTCATATTGTCTCCTACAAAATCTATTTCTTGTCTGCAATAGTCAGTTTGTAGATGTCGTTTTTGGGTACGTTGCGATCCTTGGCTACGGCTTTGATGGCGTCTTTGGTAGACATGCCACCATTGATGTAGTAGTCCAAGTGTTCTTGCACGCTTAGTTCGCACAAGGCGTTTTGAGTTTGTTCAGCGCGGTTTACAACAAGCACAAACTCTCCTTTGGTGTCGTCGATAACGTCACTCAAATGGCAAAAACGCACACGTTCGTGGGATTTGGATAGTTCCTTGACAAGACAGCACTCGCGGTCGCCAAGGCGCTCGCACAAGTATGCCATGTTTTCCTTGATGTCGTGCACGGCCACGTAGAAAATGGCAACGTCAACTGTGCCGTCAAGCAGTTTTTCGCGGTCTTTCTTTTTCTCGGGCAAAAAGCCGTAGTAAGTGAAAGGTGGTTGGTAACCGGAAAGCACAAATGCGTTTACAAAAGCGCTTGGACCGGAAATGACAGTGTATGGCAGGTTGCGCTCCTTGAGGGCGTTTACCAAAATGTTGCCGGGGTCGTTGATTCCAGGCATGCCAGCGTCGGATACAAGTGCAATGTCGTCGCCACGCTCAGCAAAGGACAGGACAAAGTCCAAACTCTTTTTTTCGTTGAACTTGTGGTAACTATAAAGCGGTTTGCCTGTGATACCGTAGTGAGAAAGTAGCACTTGTGAGTGGCGCGTGTCCTCGCAAAAGATAGCGGAAACGTTTTTTAATATTTCCACCGCGCGAAAGGTTATTTCGGCAAGATTGCCAATGGGTGTTGCAATTAGATATACCATAAAAGTTGTTCCTTTGGTTGATTTTTGCGGATACGTGGTTGTTTTTTTGCCTTACTCCGCAAGTCCGTAATATGCTTTGGCTTGTGGGGTGTAGTTTCCGTGTTCGTCACAGATGTACATTGGCGCGTGCAAAATGCAATCACTTTCGCCACCCTTTACGCCACGAATTAGCACCAAATTGGGCTGCTTGTTGGGGCTGGGGCAAACGGGCAAAATCTCCTTGACGGCAATTTTGTTTTGGGCGCACAAGGCAACAATTTCCGCAGTTCTGCTTGCTTGGTGCACAAGGTACAAGTTGCCACGGTTGTTCAAGCACTTGGATGCACTTTGGATGATATCCGCCAAAGTCGCGCAAATTTCGTGACGGCAAATGGCAAGGTTTTCGGCAAGCTGTTGCTCGCCACTGCCCACTTTGCGGTATGGTGGGTTGCACACTACAACGTCCGCTTTGCCACAAACCAATGTGTTGGCCCTTTTCAAGTCGCACTCGACCACTTGGATTGTGTCTTGCAGATTGTTCAAGGCAACGCTACGTGTTGCCATGTCCACAAGTTGCGGTTGGATTTCCAAAGCCAACACCTTTTTGGGGTGCTTTTTGTGGGCGACAAGGATGGAAATAACACCACTGCCTGTGCCAAACTCCACGCAAAACTTGCCGTTCATATCCTTGCAAAAGTTGGCAAGGAGCACGGCATCGGTGGTAAAGCGATATTCATTTGCAGACTGGATGAGCCTGAGTCCATCGCATTGCAAATCTTCAATTTTTTCGTGTGGAAGTAGGTTTGTCATATAAACATTGTACAACAAAAGGGCGAATTAGTAAAGAGCTTGGGGGAAAGTTATCAAATTAGCACGGTTGGAGTAATGCTAAGGTTGTGTATGAAAAAGCTCACAACTGAAACAAAAAAGACCAACACGATGTGCGTTGGCCGTAAAATTGATATCCAAGTTTTGTTTTGTGGAATTTTGTTACAAATGACGCAAATATCAGTCCACCACAATTACCTTTTTACCAATGGACGTGAGGAACTTTTTGAAGTCGTTCAAAGTTAGCACTACTGTGGCGGTGTTATCGCAGGGGTGAAATTTGACTCGATTGGCGTTCCAAACGCTTTCGTCAATCAAGAGGGGCGCGGAGTAGCTGGCGGCGTCTTCGTTGAGAAAGGCAAATGGGGAGACACTACCGCGGTGTACACCAAGGTCGGCAAGAAGTTTTTCCTCCGTTGCGAACTCGAATTTGGCGCATCCCACAAAGCTTGCAAGATGGCGCATTTGCGCGCGCTTGTCAAAGGGCAAAACCACAAGATAGAAGTTGTCGCTCTTTTTGTCCTTGACGTAAAGGCTTTTGCAGGCCATACAGTTATCGACGTGTATCACTTGGCGAGATTCCTCGGTGGTTACCACCGCCTCGTGGCGTAAAAGTTCAAACGGAACACCTATTGAGTTGAGATAGCTGGTTACTTTGGTTATCATGGTTGGGATTTTGTAAATAAACTTTCCAATTACTTTATACGTTGATTATTAGAAATACACCTTTGCTTCAACAAAAGGCAGGTTAATAGGCATATATCTCGCTACTCTTCCACATACAGTTCATCATAGAACCAACGCGCAGGGTTTTCGTAGATGTAGTTCAATCTTGTTACATAATCTTGATTATCCCTGATTACGTGTTCCATAAACAATTTTTGCCAGATGGGTTTGCCTATCCTTTTGGTAACAGCACCCTTAAATTGTTGTATCATTTGCGATAACGTAGGGGCGACCTGTGGTCGTCCGTTTTCATCAGCAGTTATCTCTACCAAAAGATGTAGATGATTTGGCATGATCACATATGAGTTGAGCGAAACGTTTTTGTATGCATTACCCCAAATTTCCAGTTGATCCAAAACAATCTTACCCCAATCGGACAGGGGAAGATTTTGCGGACGAGCACAGCTCGCCCCTACGGTTTGGTCGTAGTAAGCATCCACATCAAATGTGCCCTGCCAAAATAGATTTTTTCTTTTTGCAGTACAAATTGTTACAAAGTACACTCCTGGCGAACTGTAATCGTAATCTTTGAGTCGAATTTCTTTTCGTTGTGGAAGTTTTGAGTTTTCTGTCTCCATAGTTGATATTATTATATCACATATTGAACGAGCAAACAAGGTTTATGCTCAAGTTTGTAAATAAAAAAGCTCCCAATGTTGGGAGCTTTTGGTTTTCTATTCGGTGCAAAGGTAATTCATCACGCCACTAAAAATTAGGCTGCAAAGTTGGTTGCGGTAGTCGTCCGTTTTGAGGTTGGCAAGGTCTTGGGGGTTGGAGAAAAATCCGCACTCCACAATGACACTTGGACAGGGCATCTCACGACACATATAGTAGTCTCCGGCGATTGGCTCGTGCTTGTTGTCTGTGTAGTTGTTGAAAGTTTGTTGCATTGCAACTGCCAGTTTTTGACCTTCGGCGTAGTCCTCTTGAAAAAATACCTGTGGACCACTGCGTGAGAGTTGCCCACCAAATTGGTTCATATGGATGCTGATTACCAAATTTGCACCACTGTCTTGCACAATCTTTTTGCGCGCTTGCATATCTCGCAGCTTGAAACCTTTGGTTGGTAGACCGTACAGACCGCTGTCGTTCGTCCTGGTGTACACCACGTTGAAACCACTGTCAGTTAGCATCTTGCCAAGAGTTTTGGCGTATTTCAGGTTCAAGTCGCTTTCCTTTGTGCCGTCGGATGCCACCTTGCCATTGTCCATACCACCATGGCCCGCATCAATGACGATTGTGTAGTTGATGAGAGAAACGTCTTTTGAAAGCTGGCCCAAGCACAACACAAACGTTAGCACCAGTTGCAGGGCCAAAACGATGAGCAAAGCTATCACAAGGCGAGATTTTTTTAGTGAAACAACCATCTTTTTGTAAACGTCCCCCTTTTGCGGAAGTTTGTCGAATTATGTCATACATATGACATTATTGGACATTTTTTGCAACATTTCGTGCAAAAATGCGCCAAGTTATGCACTTATCCACAAAGTTATCCACAGTTATCCACAATACAGGTGGACAACCTGTTCCACAAAATGTGTGAAACTGAAACATTTGTTGCACATTGATAGCTTATGCTTGTACTTTTGTCAAAAGCACCAAATTTTGTTAAATTTGCACTGCAAAAATCGTAAAAATATGACGTTATTTGTTTAATAGTAGGTGACACTTTTGAAAGTTACTATGTGAGAAATAATCGCTTTTTGCAAGTGTAAAAAGGTTGTAAGATGTCTACACTAAACTCAAAACCAAAACAAGGAGCGAAAAAACAATATGAGTTTTAACCCATTCAAAGAGCAACCGCTAAAAAGCGCAAACGACTTTTACAGTTGGAAACAGTTGGCTTTGAAGCCATACAACAAGTTTGACGTTGACCCCTACACACGCGTGCGTATCATTTTGGCAAATGGCGCCGAGTACGAGGCGGTGTGGTTTAGCCATCAGTTCCACCGCCATTGTGACAACAATGATATCCGCAGAGAGATTGCCGTAACACGCCGTCACGAACAGCAACAACAAAAGCGTATTGCAAGTCTTAAACCCATTGGCGAAGGCATTTTGGAGCATACCATCGGCTACGAACAACTGGCTGTTGACCTTACTGCCATCTTTGCTCAAAGGGAAAGCGACAAGTACGTCAAAATGGCAATGGACTTTGCTTTGTTGGAGGACTTTGACCACCTGTACAGATATGCCGACCTTTTGGAAATGGACAAGGGCATCGTTGCGGAAAAGCTTGTTGGTGGCTACACCGAGCTTATGCCTGGTCGCCCAACCATTGCCGAGCACCGCTACCCCACCGACGACATCAAACGCTATGTCAACTTCAAAAAGGCAAACAGTCTTACAAAGCTTGACATAAACATTTTGACAGCTGCCGAACAACAAACAATGAACTACTACATGAACCAAGCAGCATTTTACCAAAATAAGATGGGGCGTCAGCTTTACACCGAGATTGCCATGATTGAGGAACAACACGTATCCCTTTACGGTGGTTTGAAAGACCCAAGTTGCACCTGGCTGGAAGAAAACTTGATGCACGAGTACACCGAGTGCTACTTGTACTACAGCTTGTGGCAGGACGAGACCGATCCACTTGTCAAAAAGGTGTGGGAGCAACACTTCAACGACGAACTTGGACACTTGCACAAGGCTGTGGAACTCTTGCAAAAGTACGAAAACAAGGTTTGGGAGCAAGTCATCCCCAAGGGAGAGTTCCCAGAGCTACTCCAGTTCCGCTCCAACATCGACTACGTTCGCGAAGTGCTCAAAAACACAGTCAACCTTACTGGCACAGGCGAAGACTACACACCTGTTGGCGAGCTGGATAACGAACACAAATTTTTTGAGTATCAAAGCCAAGTCAACGTCAAGGACTGCGACGTTGCCAGCCACTGCGTAATCAAAAAGTATATCGCCGACAACAACCGTGACTATCGCTTTGAAACGGCCGAGCACCCCATTGTGGAACTGCGTGACAGAAAGGCGGACAACACAACTGTGGGAAGATAGAAATTTCGACACAAAACCAACGTTTTGAAAACATCTAACAATACAACGGCTATGTTACAACAAATGTCAATTAGCTGTTAGGCATTTTGCCTGATAACGATAGTTGCGCTGTCGTTTTGCCATAAAAAAATACACTCCAAAAGTATCTAACTTTGGGGTGTATTTCATTGTTGTAGGGGATTTTAATTAAAGATTAGGTTGTAAGCACCAATGTCCTCGTCCCACTGCTCTTCTTTGACAACCAAATCCCAATCTTCCTTTGTGCCGTTGTAACAAATGTTTTTCAATGCCACGCAGTGGGAAAATGCACCAGTTTTGATTAGGCTCAAACTGTGAGGTAAATATACTGTTTCCAGACTTTCGCAATCGTTAAATGCACAAACATTGATGACGGAAACGCCTTCGGACAATTTTACCAATTTCAGCTTTTGACTCCTTTCAAAAACAAATGGAGAAATATCCAAAATGCTTCCCGGTATCGTTATGCTTGTAATCAAAGCTGAACCGTAAAATGCTTCAAAAAATATGTCGGTAACACCTTGGGGGATGACAACATCGCCGCCCGGTCCAACATATTGCATTATCATATCATCGTCAATAATAAACTCTCTATTCATAACAAAATTCAACTTACTTCAAATCTTTGGTTTAGTTGTGAACGTACAAGCGTGATGTTGTACCGTTGTCGTTTTGCACGTGGCAGAAAAATGTCCAGCCGTACTTTTCGTAAAAGCCAACGTGGTCGGTTACAAGATAAACAGGGCTAATGCCTTTTGATTTGAGGTCGGCAACGACATTGTCGAGCAGTTTGCCTGCAATGCCACGTCCGCGGTGGTCGCTTTCGGTAAACACAGCGCAAACGTTGGGTGTCAAATCTGGGCGGTTGTGGAAGTCATTTTCGATAACTCCCAAGCCACCAACAATTTGGTCGTCAAATAGGCACAAGTACCAGCCAAGTTCCGTTTGACCATCGATATAGCGCTCCATGCACTCGATGTAAGCATCCGTTGGTACTCCCCATTTTGAAGAAAACCACGCAGCAGCACTTTGCATCAACTGCGGTTGTTCGCGCAAAGTTATGTAGGTGTAAATGTTCATAAATTATCTATCCTTGTAGATGTCCACAAGATTCAATGCAACTTCGTAAGCCTTGTACATATCTTCCAAGGGGATGTACTCGTAGCGGCCGTGGAAGTTGTAGCCACCTGTGAACAGGTTGGGGCAAGGAAGACCTTCGTAACTAAGTCGTGCGCCATCGGTGCCACCACGTATTGGGCAAACGTGGGGCGTAACACCTGCGCGCTCCATTGCGAGTTTAGCATTGTCTACAAGGTGCATATGTGGAGCAACCTTTTCCTTCATGTTGTAGTAGCTATCCACGATGGTAACATCCACTGTGCCAGCGCCATGCTTGGTGTTCAAAAAGTCAACAATTTGCTCAAAAAGTACCTTTTTGTGCTCGAATTTTGCTCTGTCGTGGTCGCGGATGATGTACTGCATGGTTGCTTGCTCGCAGTCGCCAACAATGTCGGTAAGGTGGAAAAAGCCTTCGTAGCCTTCGGTGTACATTGGGTTATCAAATGCGGGGAGCAAACTTTGCAGTTCCATTGCGATGAGTACGGCATTTACCATCAAGCCTTTTGCTGAGCCTGGGTGTACCGACTTTCCATGCACTACCACTTTGACAGCAGCCGCGTTGAAGTTTTCATATTCAAGCTCGCCAAGACCACCGCCATCAATTGTGTAAGCACCGTCCGCGCCAAAGTGTGCCACATCAAAAAAGTCTGTGCCACGACCAACTTCTTCGTCGGGAGTAAAGGCAATTTTGATTTCGCCATGCTTGATTTGTGGGTTTTGAACAAGTGTCTCCGCAAGGCGCATGATTACTGCCACACCTGCTTTGTCGTCCGCACCCAAAAGTGTTGTTCCGTCAGAACTGATGATGGTTTTGCCAACGTGAGCTGTCAAGCTGGAAAATTCATTTGGAGAAAGCACTCTACCATTGGCAAGGGGGATATCTTTGCCATTGTAGTTGCTTGTGATAATTGGCTTTACATTTGCACCGCTAACTGCGCTGGATGTATCCACGTGAGCAATAAAACCAAGCTTGTAGGTGCTGCTGGTGTTGGCAGGGATGGTTGCGTAAACGTAGCCGTTTTGCTCGTCCATTGTTGTTTGGATGCCAAGGGCAATTAGTTCATCACGCAAAAGTATAAGCAAATCAAACTGCTTTTTGCTACTGGGGAATTGTTCCACATCGGGTACAGATTCGGTATCGATTGCTACGTATTTGAGAAAATTTTGTAGAAGTTTGTTCATAGATATATCCTTTGAAATTAGTTTTTGGTGCCCCTATCTTCGTCAATGTAGGTGGCAAGGATGTCGGCCGTGTGCAGGTAAAGTGCAAGTTTGTACTTGGCGTAGGCATCGCTCAACGCGTAACTGCCACCCTTGACGCGCTCGTCAAAACCGCCCATGTGCCAGTTGATTGCCATTGCCTCTTCCGCCGTCAGCTTTACAAATTGGCTTGCGATGAATACCGACTTTTCGCCATGACCGTAAGGGAATCGCTCCTCCACCTTGTAGTAAGGCTTTTTGACCCAGCCGTTTTCTTCCTTGACGTTGCGCATTTCCACCACGTAGTAGTTGACTTTGCAAAGGTCGTGGAGCAAACCGCAAATGGCAAGAGTTTCGTCCGAGTAGGTTTTGTAGTAGTCGTCGCCCAAATCTGCCTTGACAAGTTTTACAAGACGGTTGTACACATTGATGGAGTGGTAGCAAAGGCCACCTTCTTCCGACGCGTGAAATCTTGCCGATGCTGGCGCCGTGAAAAAGTCGTTGGAAAGAAGATAGTCCAAAAGTTTGTCCGCACCATCACGTTTGATGTTGTTGGTGTAGATGGCAATAAATTCGTTTTTGCTGTTGTGTGTCATAGATACTCCTTTTGGGGGATGGTTACAAAGTATTGGCTTGCAACCACAAAGCCACAATTACGCAGATACGGGCGCAAAAGGGCTGGAAATTTGTTTGATGACAGTATTATATACCAAAAACTGCAAATTTTCAATAATTATGCAAAGCATTTACGCAAATTTACGTAAATATGTGGGCAAATTACTTACAGAATGATTGTTGTAACACTTTTTTATGAAAAACCATATTGTAAAGCAGACTGTGATAAGTCAAAATTACAATAGACTTTGAGGTCGAAAAAATAAATAGGAGGACTAAAAAATGTTCAACGGATTGTTTAACGATGGTCATGGCGACTGCGGTGGCCAAGGCGGTGACACAAACTACGGTGGTTGCAACTGCACATGGATTTTGCTCATTTTGTTGTTTTTGTGCTGCTGCGGTGGCAAAATGAAGAACTTTAGCCTTTGCATCAACCCAACTTGCCTGATTCTTATGGGCGCGTTGCTTTTCTGCTGTGGCGGCGTTAAGGTTAGCGATTGTAAATAAATCACTATACATAAGCGCAAAATTAGGGGGAACACAAGTTCCCCTTTTTTTGTAAATAAAGTGCAAACTGTGGATATAGTTTTGATGCATTGGTGGGCTGCTTTTTATTGTCATTGGCTAAAAAAAGGAACGATAGCTCCCCTTTTTTCTTCGTAAAATCATACTTTCAATCACAAAAAAAACAGGAGATTTGGTGTATCTCCTGTTTTTTGGTGTTGTATTGAATTGACTGATACTGTTCTTAATTGTTGTTTTTCAACGTTGCATCAAACTGTTACTTTTTGCTGTGTTGTTGAAGGTCGTACTCGCGGTTGGCAAAGCCCTTGCCGATTACTTCGCGGACGTTTTCCACGTAGGCAAATGCGCTTGGATCCACTTGGTTGATAACTCTGCGTGCAAGTGTAAGTTGGTTTTTGGCAATAACGCAAAGTATCATTGTTTTTTCCTGACCAGAAAAACCGCCTGTAACCTTGATGGATGTCGTGCCATGCTTAAGTTGAGATTGAAGTGCGTCAATCATTTCTTGTGGCTTGTCGGTCGTGATTTCCAACTCGATAGCGGAGGAAAATCCGCGGTAGATGCGTTCTTGAACAATTTCGCTAACAAACACAGCCGTAACAGAGTAGACAAGCATATTGAAGGCTTCGCCACCTTGACCTGTGAACATCCAAACTGCTCCAGAGCCAAGTGTGATTACGGCAATGTCCACTAACAAAATGGCGCGCATTGCACCGCTACTGCCCTTGGTTGCGTTGCGACCAACAATCAGTCCCACAACGTCACTTCCACCAGTTGACGCATTGCGAGTGAGCACCAATGGTAAACAAATTCCGCGTAGGGCTCCGCCTACCAAAACGTACACAACTTTGTCCAAATCTTGGTCTTGGTTGATAAATTGGTTGACGATGTTTGCTACGCCAAGCAAACGGAAAAGTATCAAAATGGTGGACAAGCTTGCAATGTAGAAGAATGTGCGCTTTGCAAAAGATTTGTTTACTGCAAAAAACAAGTAGATACAAATGGGCAGGTTGATGACAAATGTCCACACACCTGCGGACATGTACCACTTGGAAGAGTCCAACCCAGTAACAAGCATATCCAACACACCTGCAATACCAGTGGAGCTACCTGCAATACAACCGCTTGGGAACAAAAACACCTCAAGTGAGATTGCCGACACAAGCGCAGCTACAAATATTACGATAAAATCCAATAGGTCACTTTTTCTTTGATTGTTCATTTATTTTGTAACTCCAGTTGAAAGTTGGACGAGAAAATACGTCGTGGACATCTTTGACGATGGTAAACGCATCGGGATCGATGTTGGTGATGATTTGTTTCAGTTTGGGTGCTTGCTTGGATTGCACCACAACCACAAGCATTTTTCGCAAGGTGCCATCGTAGCAGTTGTTTGTGTCGGAAATGTTAAGTCCGCGTTTGAACTCGCCTACAATTGCCTCGGTAAGCTGTTGGCTTTTGCCTGTGACAATAAGGAACTTTTGTGGGTTATCAAAGCCACGTTGAAGCATACCCATAAATTCGCCAGCAATAAGCACAAACAAAAGGGAGTAGGCAATAATCCAAAAGTTTTCCCCTTCGGCAATCATGATAGCGATGCCGCCAACAATCGTCAATGCAAAGTTCATAATTGTAATAACCTTGGACAAATCCAGTTCGGGGCGTTTTACGCTGATAACCCGTCCGATGATTTCCGTTCCGCCATTAGATGCATTGCAAACATAGGCAAGATACATACCGGCGCCCAAAAGCACTCCACCAAAGATGGTGGAAATGATGCGCGACTCGGAAAATTGAAAAGTGGGAAACAACTCGGGCATGATTGACATTGCCACAGTAGCTACTACAATGGAAAAAATCGTTTTTGCGGTAAAGTCACCACGCAAAAATACCAAAGCAAGTATCATGATGGGCACGTTAAGCGCAACGTAAAAGATGGGCATCAATTGCTCTACTGTGATTGTGTCCACAAAGGAGCATACCACAAAGGCCAATGCACTTGCCACACCTGTGATACCACCAGCAAATAGCTTTGTCGGCGTAACAAATGTGTACATACTAACCGCAATCAGCATGGATGCCACAAACACGGCAAAATATTCAGTTATCCATTGCCAAACGCCCTTTTTGCTTTGCAAAATGTTCACCTCTAAAAAAGTTTTTGTGTCTGCAGTTGCCCGCAGAGATGGAAAATTATTGCATCGCCTTTTGTAACAAAAACGCAACGGCAATTGCCCACAAAGTATCGCAATAATTTACACGATAAATATTATGCTTTCTTGCGAAATATGTCAAATACTTTGGGGAAAGTTTGTGGCAAAATATCACAAAATTTTGCCAGCACCTTACTTGGGCAAATTGGGCAACAAAAAAGGGACAAGGTATTTAGCCCTGCCCTTTCGTTATTTGTTGAAGCTCTCTCACAAGAAATGGTTGATTAGCCGTTAGGCGGTTTGGCGGATAAAACGCAAGCAAGAACCACATTGTCGCAATGGAGCATACATGTATTGTCTGTGACCGAGCAAAATGTGGAAGATTGCGTAGTCGTTTTGCCGTCAAAAAGCAACCAGAGTTGTGATAGCGGATTTGTAAATTACTTTCTCAAAGATTTTGGTTTGCGGATGCGATTGAGTTGCTTGTTCATCTTGAGGAGTTCTTCCTTTGTAAAGGATACGTTTGCCATACCCACCATAGATGCAAGACGAAGAACTGTAAAGCCGCCCATCATTTGCATCAAGCCACCGCCTGCGCTCATATCAACGTCAAAGCCACCGCTCTTCTTTTCGCCATCGTTATTTTTCTTTCCAGCGCTCATCTTCTTTTTAAGCTTGAGACCAAGTTTTACAAACCAAAGTTTGCCCCGGAAAGACTTCATGATGTCGGAGATTGTGTCGTTCAAGCTGTAGCGACCTTCGGGTGCGTCAATATCGAACCAGTTCAAGATTGCGCCTTGTTCTTTAAGAACATAGTCTTGGTTCATTTCCTCAACCTTGCGGATTGTGCCGGAGTCCTCCAAATCGCCAGCTTTTGCAACAAGTGTTGTTTCGCCAACGTTAGCTACTTCCCAACGGAAGAAGTGATCTTCAGCTGTCTTTTTGCCAAGGGAAACTCCATTAGCAAACAATTCAACTTCTGGTTGGTTGGAGTAAACTGTAACTTTTGTTACGTCTTCTACGCGGTCGATGTAGCGCTTGGAGCAAAGGTGTACAAATGGTTCGTCACTAAGCCATGCTTTGTAAGCATAGAAGGAGTCCTTTTTGTACTTGCGGTCCATTGTTACAAGACCCTTGTGGTTTTGACCGTTTTCGCCACCCTCAGCACGAGCGTCAGCACCAAAGTCAAACATATTCCAAACGTGAGTTGCCCACATATATTTGCGAGTGAACAGTTGCTTGATGAGTTCTTCATGGTAGAAAGATTGATATTCTTCGGTGTAGTCACCTTGGAAAGGATTGGAACTGTGCCAGTTGAGTGCCTCACAGCCATACTCGGAGCAACCAATGGGGATGTTGGGGAACTTTGCGTGGAACTTGTCAAACCAAGGACCATTCATTGTTGTGTCGCCACCATACCAACCAAAGTAGTGGTTGTAGCTTACAACGTCAGGAATTTGAATATATGGGTCATCCATACTGCACATAGATACGCAAGCCATTGTCGTGAGACGAGTTTTGTCCATTTCGTGGCAAAGGTCGTTCAAAATTTTGTGGTTTTCCAAAAGGTCATCGGTGGAGCCACTGATTGTGATTTCGTTGGAAAGGCCCCAAACTACGATACTTGGGTGGTTGTAGTTTTGAGTGATGAGTTCCTTCATTTGTGTGATTGTGTTTTCACGTCCAGTTGGCATGTGACGAGAAATGTAAGGAATTTCCGCCCAGATTACAAGACCTTTTTGGTCGCAGAGATCGTAGAAGTATTGGTCATGTTGGTAGTGAGCAAGACGGATTGTTGTAGCGCCTACTTCCATGATGAGATCAATGTCTTCTTCGTGGTGACAAGGAAGCAAAGCGTTACCAACGCCAAGTCTGTCTTGGTGACGAGATACACCGCGAAGTGGGTACTCTTTACCGTTCAAGATAAAGCCGTTTTCTGGATGAATTTCAAATGTACGGCAACCGAAAGGTGCGTCTACGTTGTCGATTACTTGTCCATCACGCAAAATTGCGACCTTTGCTGTGTAAAGGTATGGGTCGGGACGGCCGTTCCAAAGGTGAACGTTTGCAATGTCCAATGTTGCGGTTGTGTCGTCGCTTTGTGTGGAAACAACAACGTTGCCTTCGCCGTCAACGATTTCGAAACTAACTTTATCGCCGTCTTGTTTGTTGGTTACAAATGTGCGAATTTCTACGTGAGCGTCATTGCCATCAACAGTTGGTGTTACCATCACACCTGGGCCACCATAATAGTCAAGGTCAAAGTGAGTGTCGTTTACTGCAACCAAGTTTACATTACGATAAAGACCGCCGTAGAAGGTGAAGTCAGCCATTTGTGGGTACACTGTTTCGTTGGGTGCGTTGTCTACAACTATTGCAACTTCGCAACTATCGCCAAGACTGTCAGTAAGGTCAACACGCCATGTGGAGTAACCACCATCGTGATGTGCTTTGTGTTCGCCGTTGAGATACACATCAGCACTGGAGTTTGCACCGCGAATTTCCAAGTAGTAGCGGTCTGCTGTTGGCAAATCGGCCTTTGCGATAACCTTTTTGTACAAACAACTACCACGGAAGTAGTCGTTGCCACCATCAAAACCGTCTTCGGCGTTCCAAGTGTGTGGAAGTGTCACAACCGTTGCGTTATCGTGACCTTGTGCGTTTGCGCAATCTTTGAAAAATTGCCAATTGTCGTTAAGGGGGATGATTTTTCTCATTGTTGCCTCCAAAAATAAAATTTTACCAATAGTTATTATAACCTACACACGCAAGTGTTGTCAACACCCGTTTTTTCAATTTGTTGCAAAAAAAAGTTTACAAAGGCGATTTGTGAAGGTGTAGACGACCAAAAGCCCCCTACGGTTGAGTTATTGCCAACAAAACGTTTGTATTTTGAGGCTGTGAGTGACAGCAAGATGGGCGTGGCAAACTCGTGAGTAGCTGGTCTAAGTTTGGCCTTTTTGCTCCTAAAATTTAATTTATCGCCCCAAAAAGACGCACAATCAGCCAAAAGGTTTACAAAATTGTCCAAAAATGAAAAAAAGTGACATTGTTTTTTCCAAAAACTATTGACTTTAACGAAGCTGAAAGATATAATACTGTATGGCTGTAAAAAATATAAAATTTTAGGAGGAATTATGGCTAAAAAAGAAATCGTGCTTGACGAAAACGGAAAGCGCAAGTTTGGTATGCGCGATAACCTCGCGTATGCTGCAGGTGACCTCGGTTGTAACATGAGCTTTGCGCTCAAAGGTACAATCATGCCATTGTTCTGGACACAAGTCATGGGTCTCAGTGCATGGTATTCTATTCTTATCATCATCCTTCAAGTTTGGGACGCTATTAACGACCCACTCATTGGTTCGATGATTGACGCTGACAGACGTAAGTACAAGAGAAACAAGTTCTTGCAATACATCTGGTTTGGTTCCCTTGGTTTGATTGTTGGTGGCGCATTGTGCTTCCTTCCATTCCCAAATGCCCCAGTATGGGCAAAGATCATCATCTTTATGGCTGGTTACATAGTTTGGGATGCTTTCTACACCATTGCAAACGTACCATACGGTTCGTTGCTGAGTTTGATTTCTAAGGATCCTGGTGATCGCTCTGCACTTTCTGCTTGGAGAAGTATCGGTGGCATGATTGGTAGTATGCTCCCTTCAATAATCCTTCCTTTCCTTGTATACGATAAAAATGGCAACCTTAATGGACCTATGGTATTTGTTGCCGCTCTCGTAATGGGTGTACTTGGATTTATCTGCTTCCAATTGATGATCAAAAACACCGAAGTGCGCGTAGAAACAGAAGTTCAAGTTAACGATGCTCCAAAGTTCAACGTATTCAAAGCAATGGGCAACTTCTTGAAGAACCGTCCTGCAATGGGTGCGACAATTGCTGCTATGGGTATGTTCATTGGTATGCAAGGTGCTGCAACAGCTGTTACCGTTACATTCCAACGTTATTTCCAAAACGCACAAATTTCCGGTCTTATCAGTATGTTCTCTATGATTCCTATCGTAGTATTTACACCACTTGCTCGCAAAATGGTTGAAAAGTACGGCAAAAAGGAGCTTTCCAAACTTGGTGCATTGTGCTATGTCGTAGGCGCTGCTGTATTGCTCTTGACTCCTTTGGGAATTATTCCAATCGAAGAAGGCAATACTGGTATCGACCTTGTTATTTACATTGTTGCTCAACTTGTTATGGCACTTGGTATGGGTATCTACTCAACAGTATCCTGGGCTATGATGGGTGACGCTATCGACTACAACGAATGGAAAACAGGCACAAGAGAAGAAGGCGTTGTATACTCACTTCACAGCTTCTTCCGTAAGTTGGCTCAAGGTATCGGCCCTGCTATCGCTCTTGTAATCATGCAAGGTTTCGGTTACGTTAACAATGCGAACATCACGGGTTATGATGCTGCAGGTAACGCTATCTACACAGATGCTCTTAACGAATTGGGTAAGTACACTGCTATCAACGTAGAGTGGTTGTCTTGGGACGTTGCATTGAATACACGTTTGCTCGTTGCTATCCTTTACCTTGTTTCTGGCGTAATGCTCTTTATCGGTCTTGGTATTGTTTACAACCTTGACAAGAAGACATTGGAAAAGATGAACAGCGAACTTGCTGAACGTCGTGCTCAAAACGCACAACCAACAGAAGCTCCAGTTGAAGCGTAATTAGCTGACAGTACATAACACAGCCTTTTACAAAAGGGACGCAAAATTGCGTCCCTTTTTTTGCGCTTAGAGAGTAGGTGTTTTGCTCGAAGAGGACACCTCTCCACACAATGATTAGGCAATAGCGACGAGTTAAAAGTGAATAGTTTGGGATACATTGTTAGATTGTGCGGGGGCGTATCGTCCTCTCTTTATAGTTGGTTTGTGATTCCATGTGGGTGTATATTGAGTCCGCTCTACTGTGTATGGCCAACCGCGTAGAGTCCTGACTGTGTTTTACGTTTGTTAGTTTGCCTAATTTTACAAAATTTGTATACAACTACCAAATTTGCTATTGCCAAAAGCGTGTTGATGTAGTATAATATGCCATATAATTACTGTATAAGTAAAAATTTGCTTTTGTGAGGAATTTTTTATGAAAGGTTGCAGAACGTTGCAGATAATTTTCGGCATTATGTGCGCACTGATGACAATTGCGCTTGGCACTGTTACTGTTTTGTTGTTTTTGCCATATCTCGGCGGCGAATTGACAAGCGGAGTTTTCCAGCGTATGTTTGACGGCGTTAGCACCATTGCATCCACAGTTGGCCTTGCCGGACTGGAATGGGTTGTGCTTTGCGTTGTGTTTGCTTTGCCCACGTTGTTGCTTGTTTTGGCTACAAACCTACTTTTGTACGGTAAGCGCGGTGGTAGCATTGTTGCAGGCTCCGTTTTGGCATTTTTGGCACTTGTTGTTGTGGGTGGCGTGACAGGTTGGTTCAGCAAAGACTTGTTTCAACACTGGCAAAAGCTGTATCTGCTTGTCCTTGGCGGTGGTACTGTTGTGTTCATGCTTGTGTTTGTATTGACTTTGTCTGCAGTTAAGCGCGCAGAGAAAAAGGCCGCTGTTGCTGTTAGCGGGCCAGTTGACGACGTTGACGGCGATGTTGACGAAATTGTCATCACAGTGGAAGAATATGTTGACACTGACACTACTGGCGACACTACTGACGATGGCGACATTTTGTACATGGCGCAAGACTACAGCAGTGTTAGCGAAGTTGCCGAAGAAACCTACGACCACCACGACGTTTTGCCAAAGAAAGTTTTGGAAAAACTCAAAGTTGCTCGCGACTTGTACGAAAAGGGCGCTATCACCAAGGAAGAATATCTCGCTATCGTAAACAAATACCTTGTGCAAGAATAAATTTGTATGTAGCACTCTCAGTCGGCTAACGCCGCCAGCCTTCGACCTCGGTTGCAAGCACAGCCTACGCCCCGCTTTGACTACCAACAACTCACTGGGTTGTTGGCTTAACGCGTCGCGCCCCAAAGTGAGAGTCTTTCTGCAAGGACGACAAGCCGACAGCGTTTAATTCATTGGAAAAATATTTCATTGTAAACATACACTACCACAAAAAAACAAGACGCATCCGAGTTGGGTGCGTCTTTTTTTGATGGGGTTGATTGTTCTTTCAAATGTTTCGATAAGTTGTTCAATTCTGCGCAACATCTAAAAGTGCGTTTAGTAACTATAAAACTTTGTTTTGTTATTTTCTACCGTAGGGGTGTTTGAAACGAGGATTGTTTAGTACTTCGCCAAGGATTAGGCTTTTGCGAATGGCATTGAGATTGTAGGCTTTTTGGTGGTCGTCCGTCTCGTACGTAAGATCCGTCACAATCAAGCGCACACCATCGAGTTCGCTACAGCCTTCGTCACTGACACTACCCAGCGAGCCAACAGTGGAGTCGTAGGTCTCTACTGTACCTACGTGAGTGTGGCCGTCAACGCCTTGTGGTTGCATTGTGGTGGGCTTTTGAGAGCTTTGACGTTGCTTGAGCGTGCTTTGATAACGGCGTTGCTCGGGCGTCAACTGACCTGTTGCATTTGGATGGTTGCCAAATGGATAGGTGCTGTCGTCATCATCACTTGTGGTTGCATTTTCGGTAAGGTTGGAAACCTTTTTCTTGTTGATGATGGCTATCACCACGATGACGATTGAAACAATCACGCCAATGAGCGAAGATATGTCCTCAATGAGCACATCCACATCGACACATAAAAAGTTCAACATAGGCAATATCTCCTACTTTTTACTACCTTTGTCACCTGTGCCAGCACCACCAATAGTGCCACCACCTGTTGTTCCGTCACCACCACCGGAGATTGCTTGACGCATTGCTGTGTCTGCTTGGATATTTTGGAGTTGGTAGTAGTCCATGATACCAAGGCGACCACTGCGAAGTGCCTCTGCCATAGCACGAGGAATTTCCGCTTCCGCTTCGATAACCTTTGCGCGCATTTCTTGGGTATAAGCGCGCATTTCTTGCTCGGTAGCAACAGCCATTGCACGGCGTTCTTCTGCTGCGGCTTGCGCAATACGTTTGTCTGCTTCTGCTTGGTCCATTTGAAGTTGTGCACCGATGTTGCGACCAACGTCTACGTCGGCAATGTCAATGGACAAAATTTCGTATGCTGTACCAGAGTCGAGACCCTTTTTCAATACCGTCTTGGAGATAAGGTCGGGGTTTTCCAAAACTTCTTTGTGAGTTTCGGAGGAACCAACTGTTGTTACGATACCTTCGCCAACACGCGCGATGATTGTTTCTTCGCCTGCACCACCAATAAGTCGTGCGATGTTTGCGCGAACTGTTACGCGCGCTTTAACACGCAGTTCGATACCATTTTTAGCAATGGCAGAAATGATTGGTGTTTCGATAACTTTTGGGTTTACGGACACCTTGACGGCGTTCAATACGTCACGACCAGCAAGGTCGATTGCCTTGGCTGATTGCAAGGAAAGGTCGATATTTGCGCTGTGGGCGGAAATAAGGGCGTTTACAACGTTGGATACGTTACCGCCTGCCATGACGTGGCTTTCCAGTTCGGTGATGTCTATATCAAGACCAGCTTTGCGAGCGCGGATGTACACGTCAACAAGTACTTTATACTTGATGCGGCGCATCTTCATACCGATAAGGCGGCTCATAGAAACGCGCGCGCCACTGATTGCGGCAATAAACCAAGTTCCAATTGGGAAAAATGCCAAAACAAGTACGATTATAACTGCCACAATGATGACAATTACAAGTGCTGGGTCAACACTATTTGCATTCAAAAACAAATTGAGCATGATTGATTATTCCTCCTCTATTTCTATTACTTCAATTTTTTGTCCTTGTACAGAAATTACTTGGACTGCTTTGCCCTTTTCAATAAAACCGTCGCGGGCAACGACGTCCAAAACTTCGCCGTTAAACATCGCTTTGCCAATGGGGCGAAGAACTGTTTGAGTTGTGCCCACCTTTTTGATAAAGGCGGAAAAATCTTTGGTGCCTTCCGTCTTGTCAACGGGTACGGCTGTGCCACTGTGAAAAATGGAATTTTTGACGTTGGATTGCTTTTTGATGAGCTTGGAAAAGACCACAAACAACAGCACCAACAGCGTTGCAAAAATCAGCAACATATACAACAGCATCCAGGCATCGCCATCCATAATCAGGCGCAAAATCATGCCGAGAACAATCATTATTGTACCAGATATGCCAAAAAATCCAAAGCCCGGCATAAAAACTTCGATTACGCAAAAGATGATGCCCAATACAAAAAGGCCTATGCACCAAGGATCCATATCGGTAAACAACCGAACAAAGCTGGAATCGGCAAAGCCGTTTGCCAACAACGTGAGTAAGTTCATTGTACCTCCCTTTTACACTGTTTATGCAACGGATGAGAAATTTATTTCAAAGATGATTACCATTGAATATGGCTACTATCAAAAAGCCAAACGTCGTTGGTATCAAAGGTGAAAGCAATTTCAACCAAACGTTACATAATGTTATATTTTTGTTATAGTATAACATATCTACTTACTACTGTCAATCAAAAAATAACATTGAAAATAAATTCGTAGATAAAAATGCTTGCAGGAACAAGATTTTTTCCTGCAAGCAAAGTTAGTTATCTATTTACTGATGTCACCCCATAGCAAAGGGTGTAACTTGTAAAACTAAATCAATGGTTGCAGTAGGCCAATGGTGCCGTCCTTTCTGCGGTAGACAATTTCTACGTTGTCGTTTGCATCGTTTACAAACACGTAGAAGTCGTGGTCCAACATATCCAAGTTTTCCACTGCATCTTCGGGGGTCATGCGACCAACTTCGAAGGATTTGACCTTGGAAATTTCCAGTGGGCTAACGGGTTCAACGTCGGAAACAAATTCGAACTCGGTGGGCACCTCGGGCATCTTGTGCGCCTTGGACAATTTGTCGCGATGCTTGATGATTTGACGCTCAATCTTTGGCAAGCAGGTGTCAATGTTGTAGTACATTGTGTCACCACGCACTTCAGCACGGATGTAGTTGCCATGGTAGTTGATGGCAATTTCCATCTTGCAAGTGCGTCCTTGGTCGGTCAAAACAATCTTGCATGGGGTGTTGCTATCAGGGAAGTACTTGTCCAAACGCTTGGTCTTGGAAACCAAAATTTGCTCAAGTCTGTCCGTAACGTGATAGTTTTTTGTTACAACTTCGAGTTTCATAGTAGTACCTCCAAACTCTGTATTAGAAAGAAATTGCTTTCTTTCCATGCACATTATACCATACACTGGGGCAATATTCAATACCCCCTGAAAAATTTTTGCGGATTTTTTGTAAAGAGACCTTTACCGTTAACTATTCACTTCTATCTCTTATCTGCTATTCATCCGCCCCTATATCACGGTTGGATATGGAGTCCCACCCTGCGATTGCTGTCAAATTTGATTGGTGACATAAACAATAATTTGCAAAAAATGGGCAAAAGCAAAAAATTTCAATGGGTTTTTCCCTATTTGTATTCACAAACGCGTGCAAATATGGTATAATGTTTGAAGTGTACTTTAGCAAAAGGCTGCACTAAACAAGGGGTTGATGGGCGGTTTTGCCGTCAAACTCAACCAAATGTTGCAGTAAAAGCCTTACTACAAAAACTTAGGAGAAACCAATTATGACACTACCAATTATTCTTTTTGCAATTATGTACGTTGGTATGCTTGTTTTCGGCAAGTACCGTCCATACATTGCTCTTGGCACAGCGTTGATTTTTATCATTGCAGGATTTTTGCCTCTCGACAAAATCCTTGGCGAAATTGACTTCAACGTACTGTTGATGATCGGTGGCACAATGGGTTTGGTTGAGTTGTTCATCCAAAGCAAAATGCCCAATCGCCTTGCTGACATCATAATGAGAAAAGTACCCAACATCCAATGGGCGGCTGTTTGCCTTTCGTTGTTTGCTGGTATCATTTCCGCTTTTGTAGACAACGTTGCAACAGTCTTGATGGTTGCACCTGTTGCTCTTGCAATTTGTCAAAAGCTCAAGACAAACCCAGTACCAGTGCTTATTTCTATTGCTGTATCCAGTAACCTTCAAGGCGCTGCAACACTTGTTGGCGACACCACTGCTATCATGTTGGGATCGGCATTGGATATGTCCTTCTTGGACTTCATTTGGTACCAAGGCAAACCATCCATCTTCTTTGCAGTTGAACTTGGCGCGGTGCTTTCCGCAGTTATTGTTTACATTGTTTTCCGCAAGGAAAAGGACCCAATCCCCAAGATTGAAGAACTGACCGAAGTAAAAGACCCTGTTCCCACAATTTTGTTGCTCGCTGCAATCGGCACATTGATTTTGGCAAGCTTTGCTCCAGAAAGCTGGAACTTGCCCGCTGAAACAAACGGCATCATTTGCTGTGCATACTTTGTAATTGGCCTTGTATATACACTCATCCGCAACAAGAAGTGGGAAGCTGTTGTTACACCACTCAAAGCTATCGACTTGGAAACACTTGGACTGCTCCTTGGTTTGTTCCTCGTTATTGGCGGTATCAAGCACGTTGGCGTTATCGATGCGCTTGCAAGCCTGCTTGCAAAACTTGGCGGTGGCGACGTGTTCCTGCTTTACACAGTTATCGTTTGGGCGTCCGTACTTATTTCCGCATTTATCGACAACATCCCATACGTTGCAACAATGATCCCAGTAATTGGTACACTTGCTGCAAGCTTGGCTACAACTTTGGGCGTGGACGCGACACTTGTTGCTACACCATTGTACTTTGGTTTGCTCAGCGGCGCAACACTTGGCGGAAATATCACACCAATTGGTGCATCCGCAAACATTGCTGCTATCGGCATTTTGCGCAAGAATGGTTACGAAGTAAAATCCAGCGACTTCTTCAAGATTGGTATTCCGTTTACACTTGCCGCAATCATCCCAGCATACCTCTACATTTGGCTTGTATTTGGTGTGTAAAACAGGCAAATTTGCAACACGTCGTCGAAAAAAATTGATAATACAAAAGAACGACCTGAGTTTAGGTCGTTCTTTTTTTTTGTACAGAAAATTTTTAAGTATTGTAAATTAGTCATAGACATAGTAGGCATTTGCCGTGCGTGCAATCAAGTTGATAAGCGTGCATATTACAATAATAATCAGCATTACAGCACCAATTCCTTCACCGCCAATCAAAGCCGATTTTTGAGCGAAGGAGAGGAATGCTTCGATAGCAGGTATCACCACGCAAATCAGTCCAGTGATTGTGATAAACAGCTTGACTTCGCGAGCAAAACGAATGGTTTCGATGAGTTGACTGATTGTGTAGGACAAAAGCAACACACCAATTACAATGTGTTTGTTTGCTTCCACCCAAGTAAGCACCATCGATCCCAACAAAAAACCAACAAACGCTCCTCCAGTACTAATGCCCGTTATTTTCAAAAACCATCCATCCCCCAAGGGAAAGATGTAAACTACGTTTGCGAACAACATAATGAACAAAAGAATGCCTGTTAATCCACCGTCCTCCATACTGAAAGTGGTCGTCAATCCAATTGCTGCCAACAAAATAGCAATTTGAAAAATGTTTTTGATAAAGTATTTAAAACCCATAACTCCTCCCAATTTTTATGGAAATTTACAAAATCTCAAAATGATAATCCAATTTGATTGAACCGTTAGATGCATTTGTAGACAATTTATCTAAGGCACAAAACACTTGTATCGCAATTATACACCCCCCCCCCGGGGGTGTGTCAAGAAGTTTTCGGCAAAACACAACAAAAAAGAACAAATCAGCTTATGCCAAAATGTTCTCTTTCAGTTTTGAATACTGTGTTGTTGAATAACTAACTCTTAGTAAGGTCTTTGTTCCTTTGCAATGAAAGCAAATGCAACGGCGCCTGCGCCAACGTGGCAACCGATAGTTGATCCCATGATTTTACCTTCTTTATCTAAAGTGATGACAACTTTGAGTTGCCGCATTGTTCCCCTACATAATCTTTTTCCAATTACACAAAATGCCTATTGTTGATTTGTAGCCAATACATCAAGCAAGAAAAAGAGCAGACTTTGTCGCCTGCTCTTTTTTATTTAGTATTGATTAGATGGTTAATTAGTACTCGATGCGGTTTGCCTTTGTTGCACGGGCAATGATATTGACAAGAGTAAATAACGCCGTCAAAAGCAATAACAACATTACACCTAGGTCATCTGAGCCGTAGCCTGAGTCTAACCTTAGCAGAAAACTTTCCTTGTTGCCAAATGCTCTAACCGCTTCGATAGCGAACATCACAACACAAAAGATGCCTGTGATTGTAAAGAACTTTGGAATCTCTCTTGCATATTTAAATGTTTCGATGATTTGGTTGATTACATAGGATAAAAGGAGGATACCCTTTACAATATGAATAAATTCCTCAATCCAACTTAGTGCAAGGACTACCACAAGACATCCGAGAAATGCACCACCAATGCCGGCACCTGTTGTTACTTTCAAAAACCAACCATCGCCCAAGTCGTAGGTGGACGAAACCTCTACAAACAAAAGGATAAATAGGAATACTCCCCCGATCCAATTTCCGTCACCCACGCTGAATGTAGAACAAAGCCCCAGCGATATCAATAAAATAATAATCTTAAAAATGTGCTTTATAAAGTATTTAAAACCCATAATTCCTCCCAATTTTTATGAAAATTTACAAAATCTCAAAATGATAATCCAATTTGATTGAACCGTTAGATGCATTTGTAGACAATTTATCTAAGGCACAAAACACTTGTATCGCAATTATACACCCCCCCCCCGGGGGTGTGTCAAGAAGTTTTCGGCAAAACACAACAAAAAAGAACAAATCAGCTTATGCCAAAATGTTCTCTTTCAGTTTTGAATACTGTGTTGTTGAATAACTAACTCTTAGTAAGGTCTTTGTTCCTTTGCAATGAAAGCAAATGCAACGGCGCCTGCGCCAACGTGGCAACCGATAGTTGGTCCCATGATGCGGACTTCTGGCTTGAGACCAAACTTGTTTTCAATTTGCTTTGCAACCTTCAAAGCAAAGTCTTCGCAACCAGTGTGTACTACGATTGGGTAGCAGTCGTCATCAAAGGTAAATTGTTCAACATCTTGCAAAATTGTATTGATGCACTTAATTTTACCACCAGGCACCTTTTTGATAACCTTGAGTTTGCCTTCCTTGTCGAAAGTGATAACAACCTTGAGTTGCAACATTGTGCCGATAGCTGCTGCTGTACCACTGACACGGCCGCCCTTTTTGAGGTGGAAAAGGTCGTCCACCATGATGAAGTGTTGGATACGGTGTTTGATTTCTTGAACGTAGTCGTATGCTTCGTCCAAAGTTTTACCTTCGTCGCGAAGTTTTGCGGCGATACGAACAAGCATACCTTGACCAACTGTTGTCGTGCAACTTTCCACAACCTTTACGTTGAAGTTGGGGTAATCCGCTTTGACCATTTCGGCGGCTTGTTCGGCATTGTCCAAAGTGTTTGCAAGGCCGTAGCTGATTGTGAAGTGCAAAATGTCGGTGTGTCCTGCTTTTGCAAGGGACTCGAAGTATTCGCGGTGAATTTCGGTGTTATTTTTGGATGTGGAAACGTTGTTGTTCTTGTCCTTGAGCATTTCGAAAAAGTCGATGTACTCTTGTTGAGTTTGGAAATTGTCTGGCAAGAACTTTGTTTCGCCATCACGTTCGATGGCTATTGTAAGGGGCAAAAATCCACAACCAAGGGCGTTGATTTCCTCTTGGTAAAGGTCTGCCGTAGAGTCTGTAGAAAGGAAGAATTTGCTCATTTATTATCTCCTAAAATGTTTTGTGGTGTTACTGTACCATCTTTTGCACTGTTTGTCAAGGGCTTGCAAGAAAAAAGAGCAAACGCAAAACACGTTCGCTCTTTGTTATAGTTTTGATGGTTTTCAGCTGGTGATAAACTGCAAAAGTTTGTTGATTATTGGGCTTTTTTACTATTTTGAAGCTGTTCCTTTGTGAACTGCAAGGTGTACAAATCGTAGTATCTGCCTTTGCGTTTAAGCAGTTGATCGTGGTTGCCTTGTTCGACAATTTGACCGTGGTCAAGCACGATAATATTGTCGGCGTGTTGGATTGTGGAAAGTCGGTGCGCAACGATAATCATCGTTCCAATGTTCATCATCTTGTTCAAGCTGTCTTGAATCAGCACTTCCGTTTCCGTATCAATGTTGGCGGTTGCCTCGTCCAAAATCATAACTTCCGGCTTGTGGATGATAGTGCGCGCAAAGGACAACAGTTGACGTTGACCAGCGGAGAAGTTATTGCCACGCTCACGCACTTCTTCGTCCAGTCCGTTGGAGAGTTTGTTGATAAAGATATCGGCATTGACATACTTGCAAGCCTCCATAATTTGCTCGTCGGTAAAGTCGTCGTGAAGAACGATGTTACTACGGATTGTGCCTGCAAACAGGAACACGTCTTGCAGCATTTGACCAAAGTGCTTGCGCAGTGATGCGATTTTGATTTGTTTGATATCTACACCGTCCAACAAGATTTGACCCTTTTGGATATCGTAGTTGCGACACAACAGCGACAAAATGGTTGTTTTGCCACTACCTGTTGCGCCAACAAATGCAACTGTGTCGTTGGCATTGATGTGGAAGGAAACGTCCTTTAGCACCCACTCGCCCTCGTTGTAGGCAAACCAAACGTTTTTGAACTCGATTTCTCCTTTGACTTGGTCAAGCTCGATGGCGTCAGGCGCATCCACTACTTCTGGAACAATGTCCATCACGGTGAAAATCTTTTCTGCTGAGGCAAATGCCGATTGCAAACGGTGGAACTGCTCCGCCAGTGATTGCAATGGATTGAACAGCTTGGAGATGTACATATAAAATGCGACGATAGTTTCGCTGGTAATCACTTGGCCCATAAACTCAGTATTTTTGATAACACCACGGCTACCCATAAAGAACAAGCAAAGTACAGCGCAAATGTAAAGCATGTACATAAGTGGACGGAATATACCAAACACCATAATTTGTCCGTGGATGGCCTTGTACAACTTGTCGTTTTTGGCAACAAATTGGTTCATTTTGGCATCTTGACGATTGAAAATTTGGGTAATTTTCATACCGGACAGGTTTTCCGAAAGGTAGGTGTTGATATCGGTGTAGCCATCCTTTACCTTACGGTAAGCCCTACGTGAGAACTTGCGGAAAAGCACGGTAAACAACACGATAAATGGCACAAAGCACAATACCATAAGCGTAAGCATGTAGTTGATGGAAAGCATCATTACCACAACACCCACAATTACAAAGCAGTTTTGCACCAGGTTTACAAGCATGCTCGTAAACATTTGAGAAATAGCGTTGGTATCGTTGGTTACACGAGTAACAAGTTTACCAACGGGGATTTTGGATAGTTGCGCGTGGGACAAGCTTTCAATATGAGTAAAGGCATCCTCGCGCAACTTGGAGACAATTTTTTGTCCGGTAGATTGCAAAATGAGTGACTGGAAGTAGGTGCAAGCAAGTGATACAAGCAAAATTGCTATATACAGCACTACTCGCAAAATCAGGTCGCCCATTTCAAAACCAGCTGGGTCTTTGATGAGACCTTCGATATTGGAAATGAACAATGGCGAAACCAAACTGAACACAATGGATAACAGCATGATGAAGAACACCAATACAAACTTTTTCCAGTAGGGTTTTGCATACTTCAACAGTCTGCTAAACAGTTCACTATCCTTCATTTTACGGTCAAAGCCCATGCTTTCCTTTTTGTCCTTTACAAAGGAAAACACCAGTATTAGAACTGCGGAAATTACGCCGATAATTGCGCCAACAATAAGAAGTGGAAGATATTCGTACATATTAGTTATCCCCCCTCTTTTCGTCATCAAGTTTTTGCAACTCAACCATCACGTTGTACTCGTGGCAACGGGCAATCAGTTCTTGGTGAGTACCAACGTCCACCACTTTGCCGTCATCAAGCAAGATGATTTTGTCCAAGTCTTGCACTGTGGAAATACGGTGAGCAATGAGCAATGTTGTTTTGCCTTGGCGTGTTTTGCGCAAGTTTTCCAAAATGACCTTTTCGGTATTGGTATCTACTGCGGAAACGGAGTCGTCCAAGATGAGAATAGGTGCATCCTTCAAAAGCGCGCGTGCGATGGAAACACGTTGTTTTTGTCCACCAGACAGTGTTACACCACGCTCGCCAAGGATTGTATCGTAGCCGTTGGCAAAATCTACAATGTTGCCATGTACGTCTGCCAGTTGAGCGTAATGCTCGATAGTAGCTTGGTCGGCGTCATCTACTGCAAAACCAATGTTTGCTGTAATTGTATCGCTAAACAAAAAGTTATCTTGTGGAACATACGCGCAAAAGTCGCGAAGGCTGTCAATTGTGATACTGTTTACGTCCTTGCCGTCCACAAAAACTGTTCCGTCAGGAACGTTGTAACAACGAAGGATGATATCTGCTACCGTTGTTTTGCCACTGCCAGTTTTACCAACAACGCCAACAAGTTCGCCTGCATTGATGTTGAAAGAAACATCTTGCAATGCATCGTAGTCGGCATCGGGGTAACGGAAAGTGAGGTTTTTAAGCTGAATTTGACCTTGCACGCTTTCCACTGGTTGAGCGTTTGCACTATCAGCAACATCTTGCTTGGTATCCAAAAGTTCCGAAACGCGGTTAAGTGATGCCTTACCACGAGATGCCATGTCGATCATGTCGGTAATTGCCATCATTGGCCAAATGATACTGTTAAAGTAGCCAATAAACTCCATCAGCATACCTGCATCAAATACCTTTTCGTGCACCAAGTATCCACCATAACCCAAAATAATGGCGATTGTGGACTCAACAAACAAACTTACACAAACGTGCAGTGTTACCGAAAGCTTTGTGTAGGCAATGTTGGCATCTTCGTTTTTGCGGTTGAGACGCTTGAACGCCCAAAGCTCTTTGAACTCCTTTACAAATGCCTTGATAACTGCAATACCAGAAAAACTTTCTTGTGCAAAGTCGGAAAGGTTAGAAAAAGCCTCTTGACGAGCATCCCACTTCAACGTGAGATACTTGCCAACAACAATGCCAATTGTTACCAAAAATACCATTGGAATCAGTGACAAAAGTGTCATTACCCAGTTCATACGAAACATCTTTATGATAGCCATACCGCCAAGGAACACAATGTCACACGCTTGCAAAATGCCCCAAGAGAAACACTCTTGGATAGTTTCCACGTCGTTTGTGAACAAACTCATCAGATTGCCCACTTTGTTACGATGGTAGTATTGCAAGCTCAAATCTTTGCAGTGGTCAAACATACGTTGACGAAGGTCACGCTCTACCTTGATACCACTACCCAAAAAGCACATGCGCCACATAAAACGGCCCACTACCATTATAGCGATAATCAAAAACATGGGCTTACAAATTTGTTCCCATACAAAATCCATATCAAACGGCACAACTGTTCCGTTTACATCCACAACCCCATCGTTAGCACCGTTGATAACCATACGGTACAACTCGGGAATTTTAAGTTGGAAGTAGTCAACGGCAACAAGGGCCACTACGCCAAGTAACAATGAAAAAAGATACTTGATATAGTACTTGTTGATGTGTTTCCCAAAAACCATAAAAAACCTCAATTTGAAAAGTGAGCAAGTCTACAACAGGGAACAACAACTCTTCCGTTGCAAAACTCACCCACAGCTTGACAATTGTAAACAACACAAGTCGTTTACCAAACAATTATGCGTATATTTTATCACTATAAATTTATATTGGCAAACAAATACGCGCCTTTTTGCATAAAAAGCGCAAAAAAAGCAGTAGAATTTCTACTGCTATTAGTACAACTAAATCCACCCTTGGTGGATGAAATCCTGCTTGCGCAGGGTTAAAGGCTTTTTACAAAAAGGCAAACCACACCTTGCGAAAGAGCCTTACGCCAAATGCAACAACTCTGCCAAGCTTTTGTTTGGAGCAAAGCTGTGTGCTATGTATTTGGCAACGTTGGACAAAGCATCCTTCAGTAGTTCGTTGGAAAAGGTTACTGTTTTCAGCCTGTCAAAGGGCATATCTTCCAAAAGGTTGCAGGCAGACACCACTCGTGGCGTAACTGGAGTGCTTTCCGCAGTGCGGTGTTCATCGCAAAGTATGCCACCCTTGGAAAAGTCCAAATGCATTTTTTTACCCATCGCACCACACTCGGCACAGTGCTTGAAGTCCAGTGCAAAGCCTTGCGCCTTGACAAACCCCAACAGATAGCGCAAAACGACCGTAAGCGGATTTGTACCCAAAACAAGTTGCTCCAATGCGCGCAACGTTTCTACAAAAATTGCAGGCTCACTTTGGCCTTCTTCGGTGTAGTTGACAATGCACTCGGCAATGGAACAAGCGGAGTAGTAGGCGACGATGTCTTCGCGCAGGGTATAAAAACTCTCCAACTGCTCGCAAGTTTTTAGCACCAGGCGGTCGCCCGTTTGAGCAATTTCGTAGTTGCCAAAGCAAAAGGTGTCGCCGGCAAACTTCAGCTTTGCTTTTGCCTTGCGGATGCCCTTTGCATGGACGGAAATTTTGCCGTAGTCCAAAGAATAAAGCAGTATGAACTTGTCACTTTCGCCATAGTCAGTCGTTTTTAGGGCGATGGCTTTTGTTGTGAGATCCATCCTTGGTAAGTTCCTTGTAGAGTAGGTAGTAGGCAGGGTTGCCTGTTTTTTCAAAAAGTTTCCAAACTGTGTTTTTCATTGCAAATCTCCAAGCAACTGATACTTAACTCGTTTCCGCCACCAAACGACTACGTTTGTAGCAAAATCCACATCGCGATTGCACAATCAAGACGTTTGAGTGGCGCGATGGAAAAATGTGCGATCGTCACGAAAAATGCACTGATTTTTGCGGTTTGTGGCAGATTGCTGCGAGCCTTTGTATTTAGTTTGGAGTTTTTGCAAGATTATTATGCTGAAAAATTGCTAATCTTTTTTGCTATTAAAAAAGATATTTCACATCATTTAGGTAAATAAA
>CAZHMU010000002.1:0-81581 GCA_964533825.1 uncultured Oscillospiraceae bacterium | reverse complement strand
AAATTGTTAGCGCTCTTTTTGGGGTGATAGCAATAAATTTGCTAATCTTTTTTGCTATTAAAAAAGATATTTCACATCATTTAGGTAAATAAATGGAAAATTGTTAGCGCTCTTTTTGGGGTGATAGCAATAAATTTGCTAATCTTTTTTGCGATTGGAGTAGCCAAGCTCGTTCAAAATGCTTGGGTTGTTTCGCCAATCTTCCTTTACTTTGACCCAAAGTGTAAGGAAAACTGGACTTTGCATCAACTTTTGGATGCTTTCGCGCGCGTGGATACCAATGGATTTGATCATTGCGCCATGCTTGCCCAAAACAATAGGCTTGTGAGATGCTTTTTCTACCAAAATTGTTGCGTCAATATCCCAACCGCCATTTTGATAAGCAAATTTGTTCAAAGCAATGCCAACACCGTGGGGAATTTCCGCCTCGCAGGACAAAAGCACCTTTTCGCGGATGATTTCGCACACAAGGTATCTTTCGCTCTTGTCGGTGATGTCGTCCTCCTCAAAGTACATTTCGGTACCTGTGAGATACTTTTTGAGCGCTTGCTTGAGCTCGTCCACACCATTGTTGCGCTTTGCCGATACACAAAATACTTGGTCGATGCCTTGGATTTGGTTGAGTTTTGCAAGCTCTGGTAGGAGTTTTTCCTTTTGGGAGATGTCAATTTTTGTGATGACAACAACAACTGGTGCTTTTTGTTTGGTGTACTTGGTGATTTGACTAATTTCGCGGTCGCTGATTCCATCGTGGCCGTCCACCACTACCATCACGCAGTCCACGTCGTCAACAGCGTTGTCGATACTCTTGAGCATATAGTCACCAAGAGCGTTTTTGCTTTGCAAAAAGCCGGGGGTATCCACAAACACAATTTGTGACTCGTCGTCCGTCCACACGCCCATGATGGAGTCACGTGTGGTTTGGGGTTTTGGGGATACAATGCTTACTTTTTGTTGAATAAGTGCGTTTAGTAGCGTTGACTTGCCAGCGTTGGCAAGGCCTACTATTGCAATAAAACCTGTTTTTCTCATTTTGTTCCTTTTGTTGTGTTATCTGTTTATTCCTGCTTGTGTCAAAATTTCCTTTTGCAAGGCTATCATTTGCTTCTCGTCATCTTCTTCGATGTGGTCGTAGCCCAAAAGATGAAGTAGTCCGTGGAGTGCCAAAAAGGAGAGTTCGCGTTTCAAGCTGTGACCGTACTCCTTGGCTTGTTCTTTGGCACGGTCAAGGCAAATGATTACGTCACCAATGTTGACAAGGTCTGTTTCGGGATTGACGTCTTCGCACACCACTGTGATTGCACCACGAGTGGGGTTGTCGCAAGTGGGGAAAGAAAGTACGTCAGTAACCTTGTCCACTTGACGAAAATCGTTGTTCAGTTGACGGATTTCGTCAGGGCTTACGATGGAAAGCGTCATTTCCAACAGCTCACTTGGTTGATTTAGGTGTTTTAGTGCCTTTTCCAAAAGGCGTTTGATGGCAAGTTTGCGAAACAAACCTACACCGTTAAAATAAATTTTCATTTTACGTCACTTCCAAGTTTTGCATCTGGGTACTTTACGCGTTTGTGCTTGATACCCAAGTAGGTGGTCAAAATTGTTGTTTTGATGATGTCAATTTCCTTCATTGTGATGTCACACTCGGAAAATTGCTCAAATGCAAGGCGTTCGTTTACAATGTCGTCCACGATTTTTTCCGCCTTGGAAACATCGTTACTTGCGCGCAAAGCTGATTCGCAAGCGTCGCAAATCATCAAAATTGCAGAAATTTTGTTTTGTGGCTTGGGTCCTTCGTAGCAGTAGCCATCATAAGGCAAAACGCCATCAGTGTACTTTTGCGCTTTGAGATAGAAATACTTCAATGGCATTGTGCCGTGGTGTTCGATGATGGCCGATTGCACTTCTGGTGGAAGACCATGCTCCTTTGCCAATGCAAGACCGTAGGTTGCGTGCGTTTTGATCATAGATACGCTTGTTTCGGGAGTCATTGCATCGTGGGGGTTGGTGCCACTAAATTGGTTTTCCGAGTAGTATTGTGGGTTTTTCATCTTGCCGATGTCGTGGTAGTAGGCGGCAGCGCGAGCCGCGATGGGGCTTTGGCCTATGGCAACCGCGCAGGCTTCGGCATAGTTAGCAACAGTCAAGCTGTGGTTGTAGGTACCTGGCGCTCTTTGGAAAAGTTGACGCATAAGTTGCGTATCGCTTGTGGCGATTTCGGCATATCTAAACACCGATACGATATTGAAAATGCGCTCCAAAATGGGAACAAGCACAAACATCAACATGATGGTAACAATACCGCTACCAAAGGACAATGCCATGCGCATACCAAACTTGATCCAATCCCAATCGGCGCGGTCAACGAAAATACCATAGCTGATTGCCGAGCACACTGCCGAAACAAGTCCCACAAAAAAGCCAATGCCAACGTACTTTACACGGCGGTACTGTCCGCCCAAAATGAAGGCTGTCAAAACCGCTTCGATAAGTCCGCTAAACAGGATGTAGAAAAAGTTTTCTGTAGCCAATGTTGCATCCGTTTGCCAGTTGATCAACTGCATAAAGTACAGCATGATGACAACGAAGTTGGCAAAAAAGCCAGTGCGAGTGGATACAAGCAACGATAACACGATACTACACAATGCAAAAGGCACGATGTTGTAGCCGTAAGTCCAAAGAGTACCCAACCAAAGCGCACCGTAGGAGATAAACATTGTTACCATTGTGGCAAAGGTTTTGCGCACCTGCTCCAAGGCGGGCTTGTCCGCAAAGTAGGTGTAAGCACCCAAAGCAAACAACAACAAAGCTGTTGCTACAAGTTGAATGATGATTTGGATGTAGGTGCCATTTTTGTAGTGGGGCAAAATGGTGATGAGTGAAAAGACAACAAATGCCAAAATATACAGCCAAATTACCCTGCTCCACTTGATGGAGCTTTTAATCTTTTTTACCATGTTGAACCTCTGTTTCGTAGGCCTTGACAATCTGTTGCACCAATGGATGACGAACAACGTCACGCTCTGAGAAGTGCATTATGCCAATGTCTTCGATGTTCTTTAGTATTTTTACTGCGTGTTTGAGGCCACTTGTGTGACCACTTGGTAGGTCGATTTGCGTAAGGTCGCCAGTGATGACCATCTTGGAGTTTTCACCAAGGCGTGTCAAAAACATTTTGATTTGCTCCTTGGTGGTATTTTGCGCCTCGTCCAAAATGATGTAGGCGTTGGACAGCGTGCGTCCGCGCATATATGCCAAGGGGGCAATTTCGATTGTGCCACGCTCCATCATTTTGCTGTAGGTGTCGATGCCCAACATTTCTTGCAGAGCATCGTACAGTGGGCGAAGGTAGGGGTTGACCTTTTCTTGCAGGTCACCGGGCAAAAAGCCTAACTTTTCGCCCGCTTCCACAGCGGGACGTGTCAAAATGATTTTTTCCACCTGCTTTGCCTTGTAGGCGTTGACCGCCATTGCAACAGCAAGGTAGGTTTTGCCTGTACCTGCTGGGCCAATACCAAAGGTGATGATTTTTTTCTTCATCAAGTCAACGTACTTCTTTTGGCCGACAGTTTTGCTCTTGATGGGTTTGCCCTTGTGAGTGATGGCAACAACGTCATCCAACAGTTGGTCTACCTCTTCCAACGTGCCAGCCTTGGCAGAGTCGCAAAGGTAGTTGACGCGACCGATATCGACACTGTCGCCCTTGTAGATAAAGCTACGGAGCTTTTTCAAAACTGCGCAAGCAAGTTCAACATTTTGATCTTCGCCAAGCAAACAGCTTTGACCTTCCGCCATGACAACCTTGACATCAAAAGCATTGCAAATTGCCCTGATATTTTCGTCAAATGGTCCAAACAGTTTGATCAGTTCGTCCATTGACTCTACTTCAATCTTTTTTGATAGCAATGTGTTTTTTCTCCTTTTTGAGTTGGACTGCACTTGTGTAATGATTGATTTGTATCTCAAACAATCATATTGTAGCAAATTTGCCCAACATCAAGATATTACTTCTCGTCCTTGCAAGATGGCGCAAACACCATCTGCATTTGTGACGAATTGTGTGTTTGTAACTACAAAATCGCACTTTTCAAGGGCAAGTTTGAGAGATTGTTGGGTAAGCTCTTGCAAGCAATCTTCCAAGGTGGCTTGCACAGTGACAAAAGCCATTTCGTAGTAGGTTATTGTTTGTATTTGCAAATTCAATGGATGCAAAAATGTAGTTTTGACATCCGTTTGGTAGTGAGTGTAGTTGCAACTTTTGCCGTAAGACTTGCCAAACAACACCACCCGTGTGACCGTTTGACCGTTGCCGGTTGGCTCAAGTTGCGTTTTTGTGCCAGTGTATGGCGCAAAGCCAGATACACTTTTGACTACCACCACTTTGCCCAAGGCATAAACATCTTCCGTTGTGTCGTCATTGAAAAGTCTTGTGCCGACAATGAGAACGTCCCCTTTGTGGACAGCGTCCCCCACCTTTACAACTGGTGTGCCCTGCTCGCAAAAGATACTTTCTACAATGCCATCACTTGTGGCAATGATATCTCGGCGCTGGTGCATATCTATGGGCGGGTCGATGTGTTTTTTTGCGATGGTTTCCACATACAAAACACTTGCTTTGCGTGTGACCACCGCGTACATCACATCCAACTTGGTTGCAAGGGCGTTTTCCAGATGGTCCACGTTGACCTTCGCAAGGTTTGTGCCAATGGTAACTCCCAACGATTGCAGTTGCTCCAACACAACATAGGTTGGTACCGCACCACTGACTACGATTTTACAGCAGTAGTTGGACAAAACTCCGCAAGATACAACCATCACAACGATGGCCAACAGCAATACAAAATGTCGCTTAGCAAAACTTAAGTGGACTACTGCACCAAAATCTTGCACGTCTACAACGTTGTAACACTTGTCAGCAAGCATATCCAAAAGGCGTTTTTTGTCGGCATACTTTACTGTGACGGAGCAGGTTTGTCCGCATTTGTCAACGGACAAAATTTGCAGGCCGTTTTTACACAGCGTTGTGAGCAGTCGAGATAAATTGAGCCCTACAAAGGTCACTTTGGTATAGCTCATTTGTCCACCTCGACACAGCAAACATCCCCCACTATCACGGCAAAATTTTTGTCCAAACACTTGAGTTGTAGGTTTTTGCCGACTATCACAAGGTTTCCCTTGGCAATTCGGAAGGAAATTTTGTCCTGTCCGTAGTTGCAGATACCTTTGTGCCCTTCCAGCACTACGGTGTTTCCGCCAAAGACGGAGTATTTGTAGGTGGCAAGTGTGGATATTTCCTTGCCACAAATTTGGTCGATACAGCGTGTAAAAGAATTGTTCATACCCCTATTATATGAGGGTAGATACAATTTTTAACCTTTGCAATGATGTTTGCTTACTGGTAAAACACTATCGATACACCAAATATTTACAATCCCCCAGTCACTATCGTGACAGCCCGACTTTACACAAGGGGGCCTTATTTTAGGCTTGTTGATTTCGGTTAGTTCTTAGTGATAAATTTTACAGTTGTGTTATGTCCAAAACTGGATAGCCTTGCGCTTCCACAGCGGATTTCAATGTGTCTACCATTTCGCAAGTGGTTGTAACTTGGGCGTACTTGCCTTCCAAACTTACAACAACTTCTGTAACACCTTGCAGACCTTTCAAAGTTTGTTCTACTCGGCCAGTGCAGTGAGAGCACATCATGCCTTGAATGGATAGTTGATATTTCATAGTTATCTCCTTGGGTGGCAAGTGGATGTCTTCATCCTCCACTACCACTTTGTTTTTGCAGTGGAAAAGGTTAAGTCGCAATGCGTTTGTTACAACAAACAGGCTTGAGCAGGCCATTGCAAGTGCGCCAAACATTGGCACAAGCTTGATGCCAAACGCAGGGTACAGCACGCCAGCGGCAAGTGGGATGCCAAGTGCGTTGTAGAAAAATGCCCAAAACAGGTTTTGTTTGATGTTTTTGACTGTTGCTTTGGATAGTCTAATTGCTGTTGCAACGCTTTGCAAATCGTTGCTTACCAAGATTACGTCAGCACTGTCAATGGCGATGTCTGTTCCGTTTGCAACGGCAAAGCCTACGTCAGCAGTGGCAAGGGCTGGAGCATCGTTGATGCCATCGCCCACCATTGCGCAAATAGACGCTTGTTTGAGATTGGCTACAATTTCCGCCTTTTGGTTGGGCAAAACATCAGCATAGTAGTCATCAATGCCAACTTGAGTGCAAACTTGTTGCGCTGTGTAGGCATTGTCGCCCGTCAAAAGCACCGTTTTGATGCCAAGTGCTTTGAGCTGGTCTATGGCAAACTGTGATGTAGGTTTGACCTCGTCCCCCACAGTGATAAGACCCCAAAATGCGTTGTTGCGTGCAACAAGAAGTAATGTTTTACCTTTGTATTGTTGCAAATCTACTGTGACATTGACGCCAAGGCTGTCCATCAGGCGTTTGTTGCCGATGGCGTAAGTGATGCCATCCACTGTTGCTGTAACGCCATGTCCTGCCACAGTTTGAAACTCGGTTGGAGTTACAAGGGTAATTTGTTTGCTTTCCGCGTAGTCCACCACCGCTTTGCCAAGGGGGTGTTCGCTTTGTTTTTCGATACCGGCAACCACTGACAAAAACTCGGCAACGTCGGCGTTTGTTACCACGTCGGCAACAGTTGGTTTGCCCACTGTTACAGTGCCAGTTTTGTCCAAAATGACAGTTTGTACCGTGGATAGTTTTTGCAAAATTTCGCCATTTTTGATAAGTATGCCGTTTTGTGCGCCTTTGCCTGTTGCAACCATAAGCGCTACTGGTGTTGCAAGTCCCAATGCGCAAGGGCAACTGATGACAAGCACGGATATTGCAAAATCCAACGAGTTAAACCAGCCGTTGCCAGTTGCAAGCCACACAATGAGCGTCACAAGAGAAATTGCCATAACCACAGGCACAAACACTGCCGATACCTTGTCAGCGAGTTGTTGGATGGGCGCCTTGGATGTGCTTGCGCTCTCCACAAGGGAAATGATTTTTGACAACGTGCTTTCTTCGCCAACGGAAGTCACTTCGATTTGGACAAATCCGCCTGCGTTTATTGCACCGCCAACGACAGTTTCGCCCACTTGTTTTTCTACGGGGATAGGTTCGCCTGTCAATGCGCTTTGGTCAACAAAGCAACTACCAAAGATAATTTTGCCGTCGCAAGGGATGCTCATACCGGCCTTGACAACCACGATGTCGCCCACCTTGATTGTTTGGCTGTCTACAGTTGTTTCCTTGCCATCAACAAGCAAAATCGCGCTCTTGGGAGCAAGGTTTTTGAGTTTGGCAAGGGCATCGCCAGTTTTTAGTTTGGAACGACCTTCAAAATACTTGCCCAAGTCCACCAATGCCAAAATCATGGCGGAGGACTCAAAGTAAAGTTGATGGTGGTATTGCTCCACTGTTGCCATATCGCCACGACCCAATGCACTGCCCACAATAAACATGATAATCACACCATAGATTGCGCCAGCACTACTGCCAACGGCAATCAGGCTGTCCATGTTGGGCGCACGAGAAAACAGACGTTTGAATCCCACAATAAAGTAACTACGATTGATGTACCACACAGGGATGCACAACAGTAGTTGCGCAAGAGCAAAATTGGTTGCATTTTGCGCACCACTCAAAAAGCTGGGCAAGGGAAGCCCCACCATGTGGCCCATTGCAACATACATCAAAGCCACACACAGCGCCAAGGATGAAACAAGTCGTCCAAGGGTTACGCCTTCTTGCGCCTTTTTGGTTGGTTGTGGCTTGTTTTCGCCTTGGATAGTTGCACCATAGCCTGCTTTTACAACGGCACTGATGATGTTTTGCGCATCACAAGAGTGCTCGCACACCATCGAGTTGGTAAGCAAGCTCACGTTTACGGAAGTTACACCTTCCACTTTGGCTACGGCCTTTTCTACGTGAGCGGAGCAAGCCGAGCAGGTCATACCTGTTACGCTAAATTTTGTAGTCATACTACCCCTTTTAATTTTATACTGGTGTATATTATACCACTAATGTATATATAAAATCAACCATTTACGGCAAAAAAGGCTTGATAGCACATTTGTTGTGGGCAGATGCGCAAATCGTTTGACATCTTTAACGTCTTGGCAAGGGCAAATCTTTTGCTACGATGTGCGTTTAATCTTGTAAAATAAGCTGAAAAGTGCGCATTTTTGCGATATGTCACGGGTTTTTGGTAATGGTCAAAATAAAAAAAGATACGCAAAGTTGTTGCGTATCTTTGGTATTTTTGTAGTTGTTCAAGGTTTTTTTAGACAAGGCTATGTCACAAGAAATGGTTGATTAGCCATTAGAGGTTTTGACGGATAAAACGCAAGCAATAGCCACCTTGTTGTAAGGGAGCACACCTGTCTGTGACCGAGCAAAATGTGGGGGATTGCGCAGTCGTTTTGACGTCAAAAAGCAACCAGAGTTTGTGACAGAGCCTTAGATGATGTTCCAAAGGTAATGGAACAAGAAGAAAAATGCATACATAACTGCTTGTGTGCCAAAGTACACCCAAATGGAGTACCTTCCGCAGAAAGTGATCGGACTAACCCACTTGGAGTTAAACTTGGGGAACAAGGTTGTTTTGTCTTTGTAGAGTACTTTTCCAAGGAAACCGCCCACTAAAAACCAACCAAAATCGGGAAAAAATGGCAAGTAGTCGCCACCCCAAAACTTGGAAAATCCCGGTACAGTAAAGCTGTGCTCGGCAAGGAAAAACCAAATGCGGTTTTCGTCCGTCCAAGGTTTTGCTTTGGCTTGATAGCCAACAATCAACACTGTGATGATAATTGCAAACATAGCCCAGCCAAACAGATTGTGTTGCCAATCCTTGTTGAACTTAGACGTTAGCCACTCCAACGCCGCCCAAACACCAACAGACAAAGCAATAACGTGGATGACGTTGAAATTGACAGTCACTTGCTCTTGCAAAATGGAGCTTGCAGCATACGTCACTGCGGAAAGCAACATTGCAAAGCACATCATCTTGAGGGCGCGTTTGCCATTGGAGTTGGAAAATGCACAAGAAACGCCCGACGTGAAGACAAACATAGATACAAACGTGTCGTGAGTGAGTGCGCGAAGTCCATATGCGCCGTAGTAGCTACTGCCAACTTGGTACAGCCATTGGAAAAATGCTGTTTTGTAGTTGCCACCAAAGCCATAGAAAATATCCCACATAAGGTGATCCCACACCACAAACAAAATCATGAAACCACGCAAAAAGTCCACTTCCCAAATGCGCTTTTGGGGCGCAAGGGTGGGGTCATTTTCAATGGCGGTTACTTCCGCTTCCACTTGTGCTTGGGTGGGTTGGGTTGGTTGCTCTACTGGTTGCAATGTTTCTCCCTCGGGGGGAAGGTCGATTTTTCTTGGTTTGCGAATTTTTGTCATAGTTGTTTACCTGTTTAGGTCAAAATTTTTGTGACATTTTTGTTAAAAAACGCCGATACGTAGTAGATTTTTGTAAAATATTTGTTGGTAACACATCTACGGACGACCACAGGTCGCCCATATGTTTGTTAGATGATAGTGAAAAGTGAAGAGTGAATAGGTAAGGTCACATTTTGAGACCGACATACGGAAAATTCCTACAGACGAATGCAGTTCGCCCCCCTACACACCCACCCTATTTTGCCGTCAAAAACAATCATAAATTGTGTAGTTGACTACTTAGGCAATGAGACAATAAATGGTTGGTTAGCACTCGTGCGATTTGACGGATAAAACGCCTGCAAAAACCACATTGTTGCGAAAGCACATACGTGGAACGTCTGTAACCGAACAAAATGCGGGAGATTGCGTAGTCGTTTTGCCGTCAAAAGCCAACAAGATATGACGAGTCGCCTACTTGTACACTTCGTCAATGATGCCACCGCCAAGGCACTTGTTGCCATCGTAGAACACTACAAATTGGCCTGGAGTTACGGCGCGTTGTGGCTCGTGGAAAAGTACTTTTACTTTGCCATCATCGCAAATTTCCACATCGACACCTTGGTCGCTTTGGCGATATCTAAACTTGGCTGTGCAAGTAAATTTGCGCTCTGTTGGGGTGTGTGGAATCCAGTTGACTTGGTTGGAAACAAGACTTTTGGACATAAGCACGCTTTCGTCCCCATGGGAAACGATAAGTTTGTTGTTTACTAAATCCTTTTCCACAACAAACCAACGACCTTGGCCCTCGGTTGTACCACCAAGACCAAGTCCACGGCGTTGACCAAGTGTGTAGTACATCAGTCCAATGTGCTTGCCTACAACTTTGCCATCCAAATCCACAATGTCCCCTTCTTGGTTGGGCAGATAGTTTTGTAAAAACTCCCTAAAGTTGCGTTCGCCAATAAAGCAAATACCAGTGGAGTCCTTTTTCTTTGCGTTGACAAGCCCAAGTTCGTCGGCAATTTTGCGCACTTCCGTTTTGTCCATATCCGCCAATGGGAACAAAACGTCTTTGAGTTGCTCTTGACTGAGTTGGTTCAAAAAGTACGTTTGATCCTTGGTTTGGTCCTTTGCTTTCAAAAGGTAGTGGGTATCTCCATCGTGCTTGATACCACAGTAGTGACCTGTTGCGATATAGTCTGCGCCAAGAGCCTTTGCGTATTGCAAAAATGGCCCAAACTTGATTTCGCGGTTGCAAAGTACATCAGGGTTGGGCGTGCGACCACGCTTGTACTCATCCAAAAAGTAACTGAACACCTTGTCCTTGTACTGCTTGGCAAAGTTGACGGAATAGTATGGTATGCCAAGCTTGTCGGATACGCGCTTTACGTCCTCAAAATCTTGCTCGGCAGTACAGCAACCGTTTTCGTCATCCTCTTCCCAGTTGTGCATAAACAATGCTATTACGTTGTAACCTTGCTGTTTAAGTAGGTATGCTGATACGGCAGAGTCTACACCACCGCTCATACCCAAAACTACTGTTTTCATGTTGAGTGTTTTTTCCTTCGTGCTTGTGCGTTTTTAACGAGAATTTTGAGTGTTTCGATTGTTTGATCGTTGTTGTCGGTGGTCATGATGACTTCCAACAAGTTTTCCGTAGCTGTGATTGGGTCTTCGCCAGCGAGAAGTCTACGAGTAAGATACATACCCTCCAGTTGGTTTTGGTTCAACAAGAGTTCTTCGCGTCTGGTGCCACTGTGGTTTAGGTCGATAGCTGGGAAAATGCGCTTTTCGCTCATACGGCGGTCAAGCTGAATTTCCATATTGCCCGTACCTTTGAACTCTTCGTAGATGATGTCGTCCATCTTGCTACCAGTGTCAATCAGCGCAGTTGCAAGAACTGTCAAGCTACCACCACTCTTGGTGTTGCGACCAAGGCCAAACATACGCTTTGGCTCTTGAAGGGCAGCAATATCCAAACCGCCTGTCAATGTTCTGCCAGATTGTTGAGCTGTTTGGTTGTACGCGCGAGAAAGGCGAGTGATGCTGTCCAACAAAATCATAACGTCTTGACCTTGCTCTACACGACGACGAGCGTTTTCAAACACCAGTTCGGCAATGCGGATGTGGTTTTGAGGAGATTGGTCAAAGGTGGAGTAAGCCACTTCGCAATCGACACTTTCCCTAAAGTCGGTAACTTCTTCGGGGCGTTCGTCAATCAAAAGCACAGTCAATTTGATTTCTGGATGGTTTTTGCGCACAGCCATAGCAATCTTCTTGAGCAAAATCGTTTTGCCTGTTTTTGGGGGAGCTACGATAAGTCCACGTTGCCCCTTGCCAATGGGTGCAACCAACGACAATGCGCGCAAGGAGTAGTCGAACTTGGAACTTTCCAAAACAATACGGCTATTTGGGAAACAAGCCTGCAAACTGTCAAAAGGCGCGCGGTTGATTTCCGCACAGGGTTGGTCGTTGATTTCTTGCACGTACACCGCTGTTGGCACGTTGCGGTCGGCAAATTGATGCAACACGACCTTTACCTTGTCGCCAGAGCGCAAACCCATTTTGGTGATTAGATTTTGCGACATATGGTAGTCCTTGCCAGGGCGAGACGAGTAGTTGTCGGTACGAACAAATCCGTAGCCATCGGGCAAAATTTCCAAAATGCCTGTGCGTGGAAGGTTTTTGTCCACGTTGTCGATAGAGTCGTCTTGACCAAGACCGTCTTCGACGTCCACTTGGGTCACTTGTGCCTTTTTGGTGGGGCGACCAGACTTGACAGGAATTTCCGGTTCCAGCTCTCCCTTGTAAGATGCCGTGATACGTCTTACCAATTCGTCACGAGGTAGATTTCGTGGGATGATAAAAAACTCGCGCGCAAGTACACGAAGTTCCAAAATGGTCATTTTGCTCATTTTTGCGGTGAGCTCTTGCAAAGATTCAAATTTTTGTGCCATGATTCCTCCAAAGGATAAAAAAGTTCAACTAAAATTGCAGGCAAAAGTGATGCCTCGTTTGACAAATAACTAAATTGCGATAAATTGCCTAAAAGCTAAACACCCAAAAAGCGAGAAAACTCTACCCCAAATGGATAACTATCCTAAAAAGAGTAAAAAATGCCCTTGTGAGTGATAAGATTTTTGCATTAAAAACTGATGTGAAAATGGCAAAAAAACGCCAACAACAAATTACAAACAGAATAAAAAACTTTTGTATGAGTCCATTATACAGCATATTGGGGCGGTTGTCAAATGCAAAAATGCGTACAAAAGTGTACAAATTTGTTAAAAAATGACTTTTTAGCGGCATTTTCGTCCTTTTGTGTTCAACAAAACAAATAGTTTTGCAAATGGGTGGTAATATTGTTGACAACATTTTGGTTTGTTGGTACAATAGATTTACAACTAAATTTGATAGAGGTTGCGGTTTTTATGACAAGCTCAAGCAGTCAGGAATTTGTTTGAGTGGTAAAGGAAAAATCGCCGAAGGTTGGTTCTTGAGCCTGAAAGAGTGCCTGCCTGGGACTACGCAAAATATGTGTAGGACTGTCGCTTGAGCGGAGAGCTATCGCACTTGTTTTGGTTACAATACCGCAATATGCGCTCGCGCTTGTTGCGGTTTTTTATTTAAGGCTCTATCACAAACTCTGGTTGACTTTTGACGGCAAAACGACTGCGCAATCTCCCACATTTTGCTCGGTCACAGACTTTTCAAGTATGCTCAGCGTCGCAACTAACGCAGTATTGTTCGCAATGATGCAAAGAAAGCATCATTGCTCGCTTTTAGCGTTGTTGCTCGTCCCACAAATCAGCATTTGATTTGTGGGGACCCCATCGGTTACAATGTGGTTCTTGCTTGCGTTTTACTCGTCAAACCGCCTAACGACTAATCAACCATTTCTTGTGACAGAACCTTATCAAATGAAACTTTTTACAAATATAGCTTCACCTAAACTGCAACAACACAAACGCATCAAAAGCATTGTGCCAAACAAGAGTCTATCCAAAGGAAGTCGTAATAAATACAAAAAGAGGAAGAATAACTATGAAAAACACTTTTACAAAAGTTATCACATTTGTGCTTGTGGCAACACTGTTGCTTGCAACCTTGTCTGCACTTACTGCTTGCGGACAAACAAAAGACCCAAACAAACTGTACGTTGGTATGGAATGTGGCTACGCACCATTCAACTACACACAACTTGACGACTCCAACGGAGCTGTTAAAATTTCCAACGCAAATGGTTATGCAAACGGCTATGACGTTATGATTGCAAAGAAAATTGCAGAAAAACTCGGCAAAGAGCTTGTAATTGTAAAATACGAGTGGGATGCACTTGTAAACGCCGTTACAACTGGCGCATTGGACTTTATCATCGCTGGTATGAGCCCAACACCTGATAGAATGGAGTCCATCGACTTTTCTTCCCACTACTACGAAAGTCAACTGGTAATTGTTGTACGCAAGGATGGCGCTTTTGCCAATGCAACAACTCTTGCCGATTTTAGCGGGGCAAAAATCGTTGCACAACTTGGCACATTCCACGACAAAGCATTGCAAGCGCAATGTCAAGCACACGGCATCATTCGTCAAACGCCAATGGAAACCTTCCCTGCAATGATCAACGCATTGGACGTAAAGGCAGTTGACGGCTACGTTGCCGAAGAACCAGGCGCTATTGCCGACTGTGCAGCAAACGACAAGTTTACCTACATCCACCTTGTAAACAACTCCACTGGTTTTACTGCCACTGCCGAAGACGTGCAAATTGCAGTAGGTCTCAAGAAAAATAGCGAGTACACCGAACTTGTAAACCAAGCTATTGAAAGCATCACCGCTGCCGAAAGACAACAAATGATGGACGAAGCAATCGCACTTTACGCTGGCGACAACATTGCGGAATAGTACACTGCCATAGCGATTTGAGGAAACTACAATGAATTTTTTGAAACAAATGTCGGATATCTTTGTTAAGTACGCCCCTTGGCTGTTGGAAGGTGTTGGCTACACAATGCTTGTAGCACTTGTTGGCACAATCGTTGGCTTGCTACTTGGCATCCTGATTGGCACCTACCGCACCATCCCCACCCCACAAAACAAATTTTTGCGCATACTAAAGAAGATTGGCGATTGGCTTTTGACCGCCTACGTGGAAGTTTTTCGCGGAACACCTATGATGGTACAAGCAATGGTAATCTTTTGGGGATACGCCCTTGTAAACGATGGTAACACAATGAATGTTATTGTTGCAGGCTTGATTATCGTATCCATCAACACCGGCGCATACATGGCAGAAATTGTGCGCGGTGGCATCATCTCCATTGACAAAGGTCAACTTGAAGGCGCTTACGCTATTGGCATGACACACTCGCAAACAATGTGGAAGATAGTAATTCCGCAAGCGTTGCGCAACATTTTGCCAAGCGTATCCAACGAGTTTGTCATCAACATCAAAGATACGTCCGTACTTAACGTCATTGGCTTTACGGAATTGTTCTTCCAAGCAAAGACCATCGTCACAATGACAGCAGACACCTTTGCGACCTACCTTGCTGTCGCCATCATCTACTTTGTTTTGACATTTGCAATCACACGCATTTTGCGCTTTGTGGAAAAGAAGATGGACGGCAAAAAGGACTACTCCATCCAAGGAGCAGGCAATATGGATGCCGACTCCTTTGCCAAATCTCAACAAACAGGAGGTAGCCACAATGTGTAAAGAAATTTTGCAATTTTGCCACGTCGGCAAGACTTTTGGCGACCACCAAGTACTACGTGACATCAACTTTACCGTAAACAAAGGAGACGTGACCTGCATCATTGGTTCGTCCGGTAGCGGAAAGTCCACCTTGCTACGTTGCGCTAACCTTTTGGAAACTCCCACCAGTGGCGAGATAATATTTGACGGAAATAACATTTTGGCGGAAAAACACCACGCAAAGTACCGTCAAAAGGTGGGTATGGTGTTCCAATCTTTCAACCTGTTCAGCAACTTGAACGTTCTACAGAACTGCACTATCGGCCTTACAAGCGTGTTGAAACTACCCAAAGCGGAAGCAAAAGAACGCGCTCTCAAATACCTTGAAAGCGTCGGCATGTCAGCCTACGTTGATGCACGACCACATCAACTTTCCGGCGGACAAAAGCAACGTGTTGCCATTGCGCGTGCCCTTGCAATGCAACCGGAGTTGTTGCTGTTTGACGAACCAACAAGCGCTCTCGACCCCGAAATGGTAGGCGAAGTGCTAACTGTAATGAAAGAACTTGCAAAGAGCGGTCTCACGATGCTGGTTGTTACCCACGAAATGTCCTTTGCAAGAGAAGTTGCCAACAAGGTTGTGTTTATGGACGAGGGTGTCATTGTAGAAGAAGGCACGCCTGAAGAAATATTCCAAAACCCCAAAGAACAACGCACCCAAGAATTTTTGGCACGCACAATCAATGGCTAATACAAATAGCGTTAAAGGCTTGACACAAATGTGTTGAGCCTTTTTTGCGCCACAAAAACCCGCCTTGCCTTTTGACGCATTAGAAACGCACCACATAATTGTTAAAAACGCCAAAACTTTGGAGCAAGGCCAACACCATTGTTGAAAATAAATGCAAAAAAAATCCCTTGCAGACAAAATCAACTTGTTACCACGCGCAAAATTTAGCCTTTTTTAGCACATAGACAAAATTTACTATGGGCATAAATTTTTGGTATAGAAAAATTTTTAGGATATGTTATAAAAACAATATTTTATTTATGGCAAATGTGGTATTATACTGTTGCAAATGTTAGTGTGGCTCAAAAATTGTCAACACTAATATAAAGCTTTTAGTATTGTTTACCATTATGAAGAGTTGCATCGTTACACAAAAAGTAGCGTTGCAACCAATAAAAAAATAAATATACAGGAGGTACTTCATTATGGAAAAAGTAAAAGTAGTTCAATACGGTTGCGGTAAAATGGCTAAGTACATCATCAGATACCTTTACAACCACGGCGCAGAAGTTGTTGGCGCTATCGACATTGACCCAGCAGTAGTTGGTATGGACATTGGTGACTTTGCTGAACTTGGTTTCAAGACAGGCGTTATCATCTCCAACGAAACAGACAAAGTTTTGGATGAAAGCAAAGCAGACGTTGCAATTGTAACATTGTTCAGCTTTATCAATGATATTTACACACACGTAGAAAAATGCGTTTCTCGCGGTATCAACGTTATCACAACTTGCGAAGAAGCTATCTACCCTTGCACAACAGCTAAAGAACAAATTGACCGCTTGGATGCAATCGCAAAAGCAAACAACTGCACCATCACAGGTTCTGGTATGCAAGATATCTTCTGGATCAATATGGTTGCTTTGGCAGCTGCTGGTTGCGACAGCCTTACAAAAATCAAGGGCGCATACAGCTACAACGTAGACGAATACGGTCTTGCTCTTGCAAAGGCTCACGGTTGCGATCTTTCCGCTGACGAATTCGAACAACAAATCGCTCACCCAGAAGCATTTGAGCCATCCTACGCTTGGAACGCAAGTGAAGCTATCTGCAACAAGCTTGGTCTTACAATCAAGTCCATCGATCAAAAGCACGTTCCTTACATTGTAGACCACGACGTATACTCCAGCACACTTGGCTACACAATCAAGGCTGGTCGTTGCATTGGTATGTCTGCTGTTGTTACAATCGAAACAGAAGAAGGTATCACAGTAGAAGAAGAAACAATCGGTAAGGTTTACGGACCAGAAGATGGCGATATGTGCGACTGGTGGCTCACAGGCGAACCCAACGTTGAGTACCACGTTGTTAAACCTGCAACAGTAGAACACACTTGTGCTACAATTGTTAACCGCCTTCCATCTCTCATCAAGGCTCCAGCAGGATACGTTACTTGCGATCAACTTGAACCAGTAAACTTCCTTGCTCACCCAATGCACAAATAAGTTTTTGTTCACAAAACACAAAAGTGGACCACTCCCAACGAGTGGTCCTTTTGTTTGTGCTGATTGCATTTGCAAACACTTGTGCCAAACGGATAGCAAAGTGCAAAAATGCGTTGATACAATATAAAAAACGGCCCAATCAAATTGATTGGGTCATTTTGTGTTAGATAGTAAATTATACTTTCAAGTGCAATATCTTCAACAAAAACAGTTGATAAATTGATACATATGCTTGATTTTCAAACACTTGTTATTTAGTCCTGTTTGCAAATACGATGGATTTGCGTTGTGTTCTACCGCAAATACTACTTTGCTTTGTAGCAATTGCAACCGTGGAACCACTCTTCGGTGCTGACTTCTTCTCCGTCTATCATACAATAGGTTCCAGTAGTAGTGAGATTGCAATACTTACAACTTGAACAGCCGCCTGCTGGCTTACGGCTGGAACTGGAACGACTTGGACCAGAGTCGTAGTCGGAACCCTTGACGATGCGCTCAATAATGGAGTGCAAAGGTCCAAAGCGCAACCAACAAACCGCGTACAAAGCCAATTCGTATGGGATGATTATTTTGCCACCCAAAAAGCTGTTAGCATCGGTGACGTAGCCAATTACTGCTGTTGGGAAGATTGCAGTAACAACAAGCGCAACGACAATGCACGCATAAAACAAAATATCATACAAAAAACCACCGATGTGCAATCTTTGCATCAACGTATGACCAAAAATTGCGTAAATCAACGTAAGCATTACTACCAATGTGCAAGCCATCTTTATACCAGAGCCAATGACCGTTGTAGGTTGATAGAAAGCTACAATCAACGTCAAAATAAAAGAAGAAATTTTCCAAACCCAATCGGAAACGCTGTTGTCTGTTTCAATACCGAAGAACATATTCAGCACAATCATAGGGATGATTAGCAAAGAGTCCCACACACTGCTGTTCAAAAAAGAATCACCTTGCCCCCAAGCGCCCCAACCAGGTATCAGCCAACACAGCAAAAAGCAAAGGCCGATGATTGCAACGCCCAAAAGCAACTGAAACCACCAAACAAATCTATCTCTCCAAAAATACAAATATTGTGACATATCTAACCACTCTTGTATTATGATACGTATATACTATCATACCCCCCCCCCGTGTTTGTCTACTCTTTTAAATATTTTTGTGAAAAAAATAGGCCATTTTCAGCGGAAAATAGCCTATTTATATTAGAAATAAAGCCCATCTTTCCATACGAAATATAAATAAATGCCTATTTACTCAATCAAATTATGCAAGGTTTTACCCTTGTAAACTTGACAATTACTTCGTATACGTTATCTGGTCAATTTGATGTTATTACAAAAATTACTCTTCCTCTTTGTTGTTGTACATCTTGGACAGTTCGTCCAAAAACGCCTTGCGCTTGGAGTAGTTTTTGAGGCTGGTGTCTCGCTCAAACTCGTCAATAGCTTTGCGTTGAGCGCGAGTAAGTCCCTTGGGTACTTCCACTTCGATGGTAGCATACAAATCGCCTGCCATACCACGTGCAGTGCGCACACCACGTCCACGGAAACGCAAGGTTTCGCCATTGGGGGTACCTTCGGGAATTTTGGTTGTAAACATACCGTCAGGTGCGGGAATTTCCACTTCGCCACCGCAAACGGCAGTTTTGAAGGTGATAGGAACAGTCACAAACAAGTCCAAGTTTTCCCTTTCGAAAATCTTGGATGGTGCAACGGAAATTACAAGCAGCAAGTTGCCGTTACGTCCGCCACTGCGAGATGCGTTGCCCTCGCCAGAGAGTTGCAGAACGGCACCATTTTCCACACCGGCAGGGATTGTGACGTTCAAAACCTTATCCTTGGAAACAGTCCCACGACCGCCACAAGTTTTGCAAGGGCTGGTAACAATAGTACCACGACCACCACATTTGTCACACGCGCCAACGGAAATTTGTTGACCGAAAATGGTGTTTTGGACACGTCTAACTTGGCCTGTACCACCACACTTGTCACAAGTTTTGATGGAGTGGTCGTCCTTTGCGCCAGTACCACCGCAGTTTGGGCACTTTTCCACACGAGAGAAGTTGACTGGCTTTTTGCAGCCCAAGATGGACTCCATAAAGGTCAGCTCTAACGTGTATGTAATGTCACTGCCAACGCTACTTTGGTTGCGTCTACGGCTTGTGCCACCGCCAAAGCCAAAGGCATCGCTAAACATGTTGAAGATGTCGTCAAAGCCGGTTGCAGTAAAGCCACCACCAAATGGGTTATGACCACCGCCCGTATCCATGTCCATTTCGCCACGGTCGTACCTTTGACGTTTGTCAGGGTCGCCCACAATGGAGTAGGCTTCGTTGACTTGTTTGAATTTTTCTGCAGCGGCATCGTCACCCGGATGAAGGTCTGGGTGATACTGTTTTGCGAGCTTTCGGTATGCTGATTTGATTTCGTCTTGAGTGGCGTTTGATGATACCCCCAAGACTTCGTAATAGTCTTTTCTTGGCATAAAAATCCTTTAGTTACTCCGTACAAAGCCAGGAAAAAGCCCGAAGTATTTTCGCGCTTTTTCGCTGTCTTAGCCAGTAAGATTTGAGTTAATTGATGTTAGTTTTGGTCGCTTACGTCGTCGAAACTTACACCGTCACCTGCACCAGCACCACCGTCTTGTGGTTGACCGTTTTGTTGTGCTTGTTGGTAGAACTTTTGGAATACAGCAGCGCTTTCCTTTGCGATGCGGTCTGTTTCTGCCTTGAGTTCTTCGGTGGTTGCGTCTTGCTTTTCCAAAACCTTTTTACCAAGTTCGATTTGTTCTTCCAAAAGTTTTTTGTCTTCTTCTGGGAGCTTGTCGCCACTTTCGCGAAGGAATTGTTCAAGGGACAAAATCATTTGGTCAAGGCCGTTGCGAGCTTCTACTGCTTGACGGCGTTTTTTGTCCTCTTCGGCATACTTTTCAGCATCTTTGATAGCTTTGTCGATGTCAGCATCGGACAAGTTTGTTGAAGATGTGATTGTTACGGATTGTTCCTTTTGAGTGCCAAGGTCCTTTGCTGTTACGTGAACGATACCGTTAGCGTCAATGTCAAACTTAACTTCGATTTGTGGGATTCCGCGTGGAGCAGGAGCGATACCTGTCAAGGAGAAACGACCAAGTGTTTTGTTATCGCCAGCCATTTCGCGTTCGCCTTGCAAAACGTGGATATCTACGCTTGTTTGGTTATCTGCTGCAGTTGAGAACACTTGAGATTTGCTTGTTGGGATTGTTGTGTTGCGGTCGATGAGTTTAGCCATTACACCGCCCAACACTTCGATACCCAAGGAAAGTGGAGTAACGTCAAGCAAAAGTACGTCTTTAACTTCGCCACCAAGAACGCCACCTTGGATTGCTGCACCAATAGCAACACATTCGTCTGGGTTGATTCCCTTGTATGGTTCTTTGCCACTGAACTTTTTGACAGCATCTACAACTGCTGGGATACGGGTGGAACCACCAACCAAAATTACGCGGTTGAGATCACTGTTTGTTACGCCAGCATCCTTCATTGCGTTTTGCATTGGGGTGATTGTGCGTTTGATGATTCCATCAATCAAGCTTTCGAACTTAGCACGAGTGATTTCCACTTCCAAGTGCTTTGGACCGGTTGCATCCGCTGTGATAAATGGAAGGGAAACTGTAGTTTTGAGTGTGGAGGAAAGCTCGATCTTTGCTTTTTCTGCTGCTTCCTTCAAACGTTGGATAGCTTGCTTGTCTTTGGACAAGTCGATACCATTGGACTTTTTGAACTCTGCAACAAGGTAGTCGATTACTACTTGGTCGATGTCGTCACCACCAAGACGTGTGTCGCCGTTGGTTGCCAAAACTTCAAATACGCCATCGCCGATTTCCAAGATGGATACGTCAAATGTACCACCACCAAGGTCGTAGATCAAAATCTTTTGGTTTTTGTTTTCGCCCTTGTCAAGGCCGTAAGCAAGAGCTGCGGCTGTTGGCTCGTTGATGATACGCAATACCTCCAGGCCGGCAATTTTGCCTGCGTCCTTTGTTGCTTGACGTTGAGCATCGCTAAAGTATGCAGGAACTGTGATTACTGCTTGAGATACTTTTTCGCCAAGGTAAGCTTCGGCATCAGCCTTGAGCTTTGCAAGAACAATTGCAGAAATTTCCTGTGGAGAGTGAGCTTTGCCGTCGATGTTTACGGAGTAGTTTGTACCCATGTGACGCTTGATGGACATAACTGTGCGGTCAGCGTTTACAATAGCTTGACGCTTTGCAACTTGTCCTACAAGGCGTTCGCCGTCTTTTGTGAAACCAACTACTGATGGAGTAGTTCTGTTGCCTTCTGCGCTGGTGATTACGACAGGTTCGCCACCTTCCAATACTGCAACGCAAGAGTTTGTTGTACCAAGGTCAATACCGATAATTTTTCCCATAATATATCTCCTTATGATTTATTAACTGATTTATTTTTATATGTGTTTTGTTTGTTTTTATTTTTGCTTTCCATATGGAAAGTTGTTGTTTTGTTTGGGCTAAAGCACCACTTTTGTGGCTGTTAGCCGTTGTTCGCAAGTTTTTTGACTTTGTCTGTGTTGTTAACGTATGTTTCCACGTAGCCGCACTCTGGGCAAACAGCGCAGGACACTTTTGCTACTGTTGCTCCAAACAGGCCCTTTTGAGATACACAAAGACCATTGCCGTCGTTTGGACGGATTTCTAAATCTTCCACCATTGGCGTGTTGCATCTAATACATCTTCTCATAGTTACGCTCCAACAATTACTTGTGCATATCTAAGAACTTTGTCGCCGAGCATATAGCCATTTTTGTATACTTCCACAACCTTGCCTTTGTTTTCTTCGCCGTAGTCCATTTGAGAAAGGGCTTCCATTGTCATACAGTCAAACTCTTGACCTTTGACGTCCATTTCCACAACACCAAAGCTTGCAAGTGTTTGCATAAATTGTTGGTGAATCATTTGGAAGGCTTTCAAGTTGTCGCCATCAAGGTGCTTGCTTGCCAGCTCAAAGTTGTCGCAAATTTCGATGAGTTTTGTCACAACGCTTGCAACGCCTTCTGCCTTGGCTTGCTCGCCGCTGAACTTCATACGGCGTTTGTAGCTTTCGAAGTCGTTTTTCATTGCGACAAGTTGGTTTAGATAGGTATCAGATTTGTCCGCAGAAGATTGCAATCTTGCAACAGTTTTTGCAAGCTTATCCTTTTCCGCTGTGAGTTCTTCCACCTGAGCGATGAGTTTTTCGTTTTCTGCTGTCAACGCTTGTTCCAATTCGGTAAGCACAACGTCAGCAGCTTGTGGTGTTTGATTGTTTTGTTGCATATTACTCCTTACCCATCATATCAATGATGATGTTGCTAATTTTGTCCAGTACGGAAAGTACCTTTTTGTAGTTCATACGAACAGGGCCAATTACGCCAATAGATCCGGCGATGTTTTGCCCCAGTGCCACACGAGTGGTTACTACCGAGCAACCTTCGGGGGCTTTTTCGTCAGCGCCAATCTTGATGGTAACAAAGCCATCTTGACCGCCGTCGTCAGTGAATACCTGCGCCATTTTGTCCTTGGAGCCAACTTCGTTCAAAAACTTTTGCGCACTACCAACATCGCTGTACTCGCTGTGTTGAAAGATGTTGTGTTCGCCACACACCGTCACTTCCATACCGTTTGCAAGCGATTGCTTTTTTAGTACGTCAATAATCTTTTTGAACAATGTGTTGAACTGCTTGAATTGGTCGTTTACCAAGGTGTAGGGGTAGGTAAAGTTCAAAAATTGTGAGATGTGTTTGCCCACAAACAGCTTGTTGAGCCAGTTTTGTGATTGCACAAGCATCACGTCGTCAAAGCCATCGGGGATATCCACAATTCCGTCCTTCAAAACGCGCGTTTCCGTGACGATTACCACCAGCATTTGTCCGTTGGACAAATCCAACAGTTTGATTGCCGTGATTTTATCCGCCATGTCCGCCTTGACAACAACTGACGTGTAGTTAGTGATTTCCGAAATGACCTTTGTAACTTGCGTGATTACTTCTTCCAGAGAGGCATGTTTGTGTTGAAAGTGGCTTTCAATCAGTTGCAACTCTTGCTCTGTCAGGGTATTTTCGCAAGCAAGTTCGTTTACGTAAAAGCGGAAGGCTTTTTCAGATGGAATTCGACCGGCGGATACGTGCGGTTGGATGAGATAGCCCATGCTTTCCAATGCGGAGAGTTCGTTGCGAATTGTTGCCGACGAGCAATCGGGCAAGCAATTACGCTGTATTTCCTTGCTGCTTACTGGTGAGGCTTTTTCGATGTAGCCATCAACCACAGCAGAAAGTATCTTCTTTTTTCGCAATGAAAGCATATTTTTCTCCAAGATTTGTCAGTCTAAACTTTGATTTGTTAGCACTCTTGATGGTCGAGTGCTAATTTACGCTATTAATATACCACTATATTGTCCATTTGTCAATAATTTTATTCAAATTTTTTAAATTTTTTGAAACTTTTTAGTCAACGGACAAAAGGGGTTGTGCAAATGGAAACAAAATAGTATAATGATGCTATCAAAACTTTGCAAGGGAGACAAACTATGCAATACACAATTAACAATGGCATCTTGAGTTTGACGGTGGACACATTGGGCGCAGAGCCTGTAAGTATCAAGCGTGGAAACAAAGAGTGGCTTTGGCAAAACCAAACAGGCGCATGGGGCGGTCACGCTCCAATACTGTTTCCATTTTGCGGAAACTGCCAACTATGGGTTAGTGGCAAGCATTACCAAATGAACCGTCACGGCTTTGCAAGAATAAGTCAATTTGAACTTGTCGAGCAAACAGCAAGCAGTTTGAAGTTTGCTTTGGTGTCCAACGACAACAACAAAAACTTGTACCCATTTGACTTTGAGTTTGTTGCGACCTACACCATCGATGGCGACACACTCACACTCGACTACGCAATGACAAACCGTGGCAACACACCACTGTATTACGCTTGTGGCGGTCACGAATCTTACTACCTGGAAGATGGCTATGCTAACTACAAGCTAATTTTTGAAAAGGACGAGCATTTTGTCACACTTGGACACAACGATGACGGCCGACTCAATGGCAACAATGTCAACTATGGCGATGGTTTTGAGCTTGCAATTCCCACACAAGGTGTTGCTGACCGAAAAACTGTTATCTTTGCAAACATCAACTCTCGCAAAGTGACGTTGTGCAAACTGGATGGCACTGCCGTTTGCGAAATTACCTTTGACGGCTTTGCCAATTTACTACTTTGGTCGCCTGATGGACAAAATGCAATTTGCATCGAGCCCTGGCAAAATCTCAACGACACCGACCAAAACGCACAAGCAGAGTTTGCCGACAAGCTTGGCATCAATCAAGTTGAACCAGGCAAAACAAGTCATTTCACTCGCACAATCCGCTACATTTAGTAAGGATATTTTAGTAGAATATATATTATATATTTTTATATCAGTAGGAAATCTTTTCTCTATACAATAAAAAGGACGCTCCGCATCAAATTGGAGTGTCCTTTTTGTTTTTTAATGTTTAGTTGTGGATATCAAGTGCTCCAAGAAAGGTCGTCGTCATCCTTGCCTGTAAAGTGGCGAATGAGGCGAATTACAACGTACAATCCCACAACAATCCAAACGTTAAAGATGATGCAGGCAATGGCAATACCAATGGCCAAAAATGTAGAAATACGCGATGCAATTCTTGCACCGGACTCTTTCCAATCGCGCCACTCCTCTACGTAGTAGTCCACGTCAGGGGAGAAAAAGTGATGTTCGGTGTGGCTGTAGCGAGTTTCGTAACCACCGCCGTAGTAGGTGCGATGGAACATTGGCGTGTAGCTAAAGTAGTGAATGGAAAACATTGCAATGCCAAGCATTACACTCATCATGCCGTAGCTCAAAAAGTCCGCTTGCTCGTTGTTGATTACGCTTGTCATGCCGATTGCAATAAACAACGCAATCAAGCAGTAAATTACGTAAATGATGATACCAAGCACTCTCACTTTGGACATCCACGTGAAGACTGTGCGTGTCAAAAACAAGTTGACAAAGTACAAAATACCAAACATAAATGGCATCATAAATATTGCATTGCCAAGCGCATCTATATCGCCTGCCAAAAGTTGACCGATTACAAACATATTTTACCCCCCCCTTGTTTGTTATGGGTATATTATATGTTAGCCGTCAAAATTTGTCAATGTTATTGGGTAGGTTAATACAAAAAGGCAAGCAGATATTACACCGCTTGCCTATCCGTCAAATTAGTTGTCCATAATGTGTCTATCAAATAATTCAACTTTAACATCGTGATGAGAATTGTCGCAATCGAGCATAATTTCTAATATTTTCAAAATCATATCTTCGCCCAGATTTTTTCTGCTTTTCCCAAAGTTAATCCATTTGATTGTAATGGGTTCGTTGTAGTCGTGTACGCCAAATTCTCCCCTTAATAGGTCGTTAAAGGCGTCGAGATTGTGACCTGTTTTCCAACTTAAATTTTTAGTTAGCAACCTGTCAATTTCGTTGTAGAAGCCTTCCATATCGGAAAAACTGTTGCCGTCCAAAATAAATGTTTTCATATCTACCCCCTATCAAGCACTTTTCAGTTGTAGTTTGAGCGGTTCTTTGCCTTCCACCACAGCACGTGTAACGTGGGCAACTTGTGGCTCTTTGGTGTTGGGCGCAAAGTACATGCAATCCAACATCAAGTTTTCAAGAACACTCCTCAAACCACGTGCGCCAGTTTTCAAGGCTATGGACTTTTCCGCAATGGCCGAGAGGGCATCGTCGTCCACAATCAAGTCCACCTTGTCCAAGCCAAGCAGGTGTTGATACTGTTTGACAAGGGCGTTTTTGGGCTGTGTAAGGATTTTTACAAGGGCATCCTTGCCCAGTGGAGAAAGTCCTACGGTAATGGGTAAACGGCCCACAAACTCGGGAATAAGGCCAAACTTGATGAAGTCCTGCGGTTGAATTTGTTTGACAAGTTGCGCGTAGTCAACTTCTTCGGTGCTCTTGATTTGATTGCCAAAGCCAAGACCACCGCCCACTTGACGTTTTTCGATGATTTTGTCCAAGCCTACAAATGCGCCACCGCAGATGAACAAAATGTTTGTTGTGTCAATGGGGATGGTTTCCGCTTGGGGATGCTTGCGTCCGCCTTGTGGGGGAACGTTTGCTGTGGTGCTTTCGATAATTTTGAGCAATGCCTGTTGAACACCTTCGCCGGAAACGTCACGTGTGATGGACACGTTTTCGTTCTTTTTTGCAATTTTGTCAATTTCGTCAATGTAGATGATACCCATCTCCGCGCGCTTGATGTCGTAGTCGGCCGATTGGATGAGCTTCAAAAGGATGTTTTCCACGTCTTCGCCAACGTAGCCTGCCTCTGTCAAAGTGGTTGCATCCGCCACAGCAAAGGGCACATCCAAAATCTTGGCAAGAGTTTTAGCAAGCAACGTTTTTCCACAACCAGTTGGTCCAAGCATCAAGATGTTGCTCTTTTCCAACTCAACATCGCCAGTTTTGTCCTTGTTCAAGATGCGTTTGTAGTGGTTGTAAACTGCAACGGACAAGGTGCGCTTGGCATCGTCTTGGCCAACAACGTGTTTGTCAAGTTCTGCGTGAATTTCACTCGGAGAAAGCAGTTTGAACTTGGGGGATTTTTTTGTAGTGCGCCTTTTCTCTTCGGCGATAAAGTCCGAGCAAAGTTGGACGCACTCGTCACAAATACAAACTCCTGTGGCACTGGAAAGCATTTTGCCTACTTCCTCTTCACTTCGGCCACAAAAAGCACAATATTGAATCATTTTTACTCCTTACTTACGTTTTGTAAATACTTGGTCGATCAAGCCGTATTCCAAGGCTTCCTCTGCTGTCAAGTAGTTGTCTCGCTCGGTGTCGTGCTCTACTTGGGCAACATCTTTGCCTGTGTTTTCTGCAAGAATACGGTTAAGTTTGTTTTTGGTTTTCAAAAGCTGTTGTGTTTGGATGGCAACGTCGGTTGCTTGACCCTTTGCACCACCAAGCACTTGGTGAATCATGATTTCCGCATTGGGCAGAGCAAAGCGTTTGCCCTTGGTGCCACTGGAAAGCAAAAATGCACCCATGCTTGCCGCCATGCCAACGCAAATGGTTGCAACGTCACAGCGGATGTAGTTCATTGTGTCGTAGATGGCCATACCTGCCGTTACCGAGCCACCCGGAGAATTGATGTAGATAGAAATATCTTTTGTGGGGTCTTTGGACTCCAAGTAAATCAGTTGCGCAACAACCAGGTTTGCCATTTCGTCGGTAATTTCGCCAGACAAAAAGATGATGCGGTCTTCCAATATGCGGGAGAAAATGTCGTAACTGCGTTCGCCTTTGTCGGTGGAGTCCACCACCATTGGAATTAGTGCCATTGTTTTACCTCCTTGGGAAAAAACACGTCGGACAAAAGTTTTTGCCCGACGTTATTTGTTAGTTTTGTTATGCTATTGTATTTTCGCTCTTCAAGAATTCCAAAAGTTTTTCGGTGATAACTTGGTTTTCGAAGTAAGCAATTTCGCCTTGACCAAGTGTAGCCTTGAACTCTTCTACTGGCTTGCCGATACGTTCTGCGTATTCAGCAATCTTTTTGTCAACGGCCTTCTTTGGAGCTTTGATTTTTTCCACCTTGACAATTTCTTCAAATACAAGTCTTGTGTGAACTGCCTTTGTAGCGCGGTCTTTGTAGTTAGCGCGAAGGTCCAGTTCTGTGGAGTTTGTGTACTTGTAGTAGCTTTCGATATCCAAACCTTGGTACATGAGTTGGTACTTGAAGTCTTCGATGTATTGATCGATTTGTTCTTCGATCATTTCAACTGGGATATCGATAACTGTATTTTCTACAACTGTTTGGATCAAAGTATCTTCGTCCTTGTCCTTTGCGGCCTTTTCTGCTTGAGCTGTCAAAGTCTTTTTGATGTCAGCCTTGTAAGCTTTCAAAGTATCAAATTCACTTACGTCCTTTGCAAAGTCATCGTCAAGCTCAGGCAATTCCTTGACGGAGATACCATTGATTGTGCAAGTGAAAACTGCAGGTTTACCAGCAAGGTTTTCTGCATGGTATTCAGCAGGGAAAGTAACGTTGATATCTTTTGTTTCGCCGATGTTCATACCGATGAGTTGTTCTTCGAAACCCTCGATAAATGTGTGAGATCCAATTACAAGTGTTTGACCTTGTGCTGTGCCACCATCAAATGCAACGCCATCAACTGTGCCAGCGTAGTCAAGGTTTACTTGGTCGCCGTCTTGAACTGCGCGGTCGGCAACTTCTACAAATCTTGCGTTGCGTTCGCGAACTTTTGCAAGTTCTGCATCAACGTCAGCAGCCTTTACCTTGGCAGGCTCTGTCTTTGCGATGGTAAGTCCTTTGTACTCGCCAAGAGTGATTTCTGGACGAACGGTAACAACGATAGCAAAGGATACGCCCTTGTCATCTACCTTGATGGATTTTTCGTCAATGGATGGACGAGCAACAGGTTGTGCCTTTTTATTTTTATCCAAAAATTGTCCGTAATATTCGTTTGCAGCAAGATAAAGTGCGTCTTCGAAGAAAAGACCTTTGCCGTATCTGTTTTCCAAAACGGACTTTGGAACGTGACCCTTTCTAAATCCGGGAACACTGTACTTACCTTTGTTTTGTTCGTAAGCCTTTTTGTCAAAAGTAGCCCACTCTGTCATATCCATTTTGAATGTAACTGTGAGTGTGTTGTTATTTCTTTTAGATGTGTACTTCATTGTTGTCCTCCGACATAATTTTACTGCGTGATGACCGCATATTTCTACAGTATAGTATTTTAGCACAGTTGTACAAAAAATGCAAGACTTTTTGTCAAGATGTTCATTTTTGTAAAAGAAAAAGTGGCAACAAACTGCCACTTTGTTAGTTTTGATAGATTTGTTTAGCTATGTTTAACCACAAAGTTTACAAGCAAATTTGTAAAACTTTGTTTGTACTTTCAAATTTGATGCGACTTGTTGCACCCAAAAAACTTTGTTTTGCCGACCATAATTCTTTTTACCGCCTTGCCTTGACAAAGGCAATAATGATGGACACAACCAACGCGATTGCAAAGTCCAACAAAACTTGACCGATGTGGAACTTGCCACCCAAAAGGGAAAACAGCAATAGCGAAAGCAGACAAAATGCCACACTGCCAACAAGGGCTTTGGCGACAAACTTTTCCTCTTTGAGACACAACAGCATTGCAAGGGCAATGGCAACAATCTTCAAAATTTGGTTGATTGTGGGCAAAATGCTATCGGACAGGCCAAACAACTTGGCGATGAGCGCCAAAAGCAATACCCCAATGCAACTAAACGCCAACGCCAACGCACCAGCCTTTACACCACCAAGAATTGTATTTTTTGTGTTAGACATACCAATTTCTCCAAGTTGTTATATCTTACTCAACTGTTGTGATTGTTATGCAAAAAGAGTGCAATTTCGACAAATAAAAAAGTCCAAAGGTTGCCTTTGGACTTTTTTCATAATTACTGGTTAAATTATTTGATTTCGTCAACAACGTCGTCTGTTGGTTCGGATGGTGTCGTTGGCGCTGTAACAATAGAGTGAATTGCCTTTGTTGTAAATTGCATTGTTACTGTTTCTTCACCAAGACCTGTTTTGAGCCAAACGTTTTCGTTGTCCATTTGAACGATTTCGCCGATAATGCCACCGATTGTCATGATTGTAACGCCAACACCAAGTTTTTTGTTCATCTCTTCTTGTTGTTTTTTAGCTTTACGTTGTGGAACGATCATCATAACGATCATCAAAACAATCATTACACCAAAGATGACATAAATGAGCCAACTTTGATTGTTGCCTGCGTCGGTACCAGTTGTTGCGTCTTCGAAAAAGTTGAGTAGATTGAGCATTGTAGTTATATCTCCTTTAATTTTATACAAATGTGTTGCGCCAATGGTTTGGCGATGTTTACTATTTCATTATAGCCTAAGAGTAGAAAAATTGCAAGTGGTTAGTGCAAATTTGCCTTTTCAACTATTTTTAAGCACAATGTGTCAGTTTTGTGCGCTTTGTTAATGTTTGCAAACATTTGTTTGCTTGTTGCAAAGGCTATGAGATAGGTTATTTACCGTAGTACTTTTGGTAGAACTCGCGTTTGTAGTCGGCAAAGCGGTCGGCTTTGATAGCTTCGCGTGCGCCTTCGGCCAGTTTTAGCAAAAAGTGGATGTTGTGGATGGACAATAGCTCGCCAGCCAAAATTTCGTTGCAGTTGACAAGGTGCCTGAGATACGCTTTGGTAAAGTTACGACAACAGTAGCAATCGCACTCGTCGTCAAGTGGAGTGAAATCTGTTTTGTACTTGGCATTGCGCACTACTACCTTGCCTTTGCTTGTCATTGCTGTACCGTTGCGCGCAATACGTGTTGGGAGCACACAGTCGAACATATCTATGCCACGCTCGATGCCTTCCAAGATGTAGTCAGGAGTACCAACACCCATCAAGTAGCGAGGCATATCGGTTGGCAAGTGTGGTTGGAGTACATCCAACATTTTGTACATCAATTCGCTTGGTTCGCCAACGGAAAGTCCACCTACGGCAATACCGCACTCGGCATAGTCGCGAACAAACTTGACAGATTCAAGTCGCAAATCTTCGTAGAAGTTGCCTTGCACAATAGGGAAAAGCATTTGCTTGCCATTTTGGTGCGTTTTTGCACAACGATCCAGCCAACGATGGGTGCGCATCATTGCTTGCTGTGCGTAACGATGGTCGGAGCCGTGTGCAGAGCACTCGTCAAATGCCATGATGATGTCGGCACCAAGTTGTTGTTCCGTTTTCATCACGCTTTCCGGAGTGAAAACGTGTTTACTGCCATCAATGTGTGAACTGAAAATTACCCCTTCTTCGGTAATTTTGCGCATTGCTCCAAGAGAAAATACTTGGAAACCCCCACTATCTGTCAAAATGGGTCTGTCCCAGTGCATAAAATTGTGCAACCCACCTGCTTGCTCGACGATATCTGCGCCTGGGCGAAGGTAAAGGTGGTAAGTGTTGGACAGCAAAATTTGTGTGCCAATTTCCTTCAAGGTGGAAGGCAACAAACCTTTGACAGTGGCGGCTGTACCCACAGGCATAAAGATAGGTGTTTCAATATCGCCGTGTGGCGTGTGAAAAATGCCAGTACGCGCGCCAGTGTGCTTGTCTATGTGTAGTAATTCGTAACTAAATTGTTTCATTTTGTTTCCTTGAAAAGAATTGTTGATAATTGTTCCAATGCCCAGTTTTGCATTTGTACAAACATGTTACCTTGCAGTTGGTGGTAGTCGACCCAACACAAAACGTGGTCAGTTTCCGTTGGGTTGGCTACTTTTTCCAGCAGTTCGCCAAAGTAGTAAGTTTGAATTGGATGGAAGTAGCCCAGCGTTGGATGTTTGACGTATATTTCGGCGGAACACAAAAAGCATTTTATGCAACATGTGTAACCAGTTTCTTCGAGAATTTCTCTCGTGATACACTCGTGATGCGTTTCGCCATTTTCCATACCGCCACCCAAAAAGAAATATCCTTTGGGGGTTTGAACTACGGCCACTTTCCCATCTTGATATGGGATTAGATAAGACCCTTGTCGGTCTAAATATTCAACTGGCTGTTTTGTGCCAAAAATCTTATGCATAATGTTGTAGATGATTTACAGAAGCGGACGAGCACAGCTCATTGCCCACCTCGTGAGCGTGGCTCACTTCGCCGCTTGGGCTACCAACAACTCACTATGTTGTTGGTTTAACGCGTCGCGCCCTACGGTATGGTTGTTATTTTGTATTCAAAAAGCAACAAGATGTTGCGATAAAGCCCTATTCAATAAACATCGCGTCGCCAAAGGAGAAAAAGCGGTATTGTTCACTTACGGCAACGTCGTAGACGGACAGGATTTCCTCACGACTGCAAAGGCAGGATACCAACATCAAGAGTGTGCTTTGTGGCAGGTGGAAGTTGGTAATCAAGGCATCCACAACCTTCATTTTGTAGGGTGGATAAAGGAAGATTTCTGTGTTGCCACTTGTTGCAAGCACCAAGCCACTTTCGTCCACAGCGCTTTCCAACGTGCGGACACTGGTTGTGCCAACGCAAATGACACGACGGCCTTCCGCTTTGGCTTTGTTGATGATGTCGGCAGACTCTTGCGATACAGAAAAATACTCGCTGTGCATATGGTGGTTTTCAACATCATCCACCTTGACAGGACGGAAGGTGCCAAGACCTACGTGCAACAACACGTCCACCACTTGTACTCCCTTTGTTTTGCACTTTTGCATGAGCTCGGTAGTAAAGTGTAGCCCTGCTGTGGGTGCAGCTGCGGAGCCATCCACCTTGGAGTACACTGTGTTGTAGCGAGATTTGTCTTGAAGTTTTGCTGTGATATATGGTGGCAAGGGTATTTCGCCAATTTTGGAAAGGATGTCCTCAAAAACACCCTCGTAGATAAACTCTACGATGCGACTTCCGTCCTGACCTACCGAGTCAACTCTGGCTTTAAGATTGTCCCCAAAGCAGAACACTGCGCTGGGCTTTGCAATGCGACCAGGCTTCAAAATTACTTCCCAATGTGTTAGGTCAATGCGTTTGAGTAACAAAAACTCAATTTTGCCACCAGTGTGCTCTTTGTGCCCGTAGATACGCGCAGGGAGCACCTTTGTGTTGTTTACAACAAGCACGTCGCCATCGTGGAGATAGTCCACAATGTCGTAGAAATGCTTGTGAGATATTGTTTTGTTTTGTCTGTTGTACACCAACAAGCGAGAGTGGTCACGTGGCTCAGCGGGGTGCTGTGCGATGAGACTCTCTGGCAAGGTGTAGTCAAAATCACTCGTTTTCATCTGTGGTTGTATTGTCTGTCAAGCTGTCGTCATAGATGGACAACATTTGCATACGTTCCTTTGAAAGTTTTTTGCCAAGGTGCTTGTAGGCGTTTGGCATACAAACACGTCCCCTTGGTGTGCGGGCAATAAAGCCCAGTTGAAGTAGATATGGCTCGTAAACGTCTTCGATGGTTTGGGTGTCTTCGCCTGTGGCAGATGCAAGTGTATCAAGGCCAACAGGTCCACCGCTAAACTTGTCGATGATGGTGGTCAAGATGTTTTTGTCCACTGCGTCAAGACCCAATTCGTCCACTTCCATAACGGCCATTGCATGGTTGGTGACTTCCGTTGTAATTTGACCGTTGCCCAGCACGTCGGCAAAGTCGCGAACACGTTTCAAAAGGCGGTTTGCAATACGTGGTGTACCACGGCTACGGCGAGCAATTTCGTAGGCTGCTTGGTCGTCAATTTGTGCGCCAAGTTTTTTGGCGGACTTTTTGACAATGCTTGTAAGATGCTCTGGTGTGTACAAGTCAAGGCGCATTTGTACGCCAAATCTGTCACGCAAGGGTGCAGCAAGGTTACCCGCTTTGGTTGTTGCGCCAATCAATGTGAACTTTTCCAACTTGATGTTTACACTTGTTGCGCTTGGGCCCTTACCCACAACAAAGTCAAGGCGGTAGTCTTCCATTGCCGGATACAAGATTTCTTCCAAGGATGAGTGCAAGCGATGGATTTCGTCAATGAAAAGCACTTCGTTAGGCTTAAGTTTGGACAAAATTGCCGACAAATCAAACTTGCCTGGGATTGCCGAGCCACTTGTGATGGTGATGGGCACGCCCATTTCGTTGGCGATGATATGAGCTAACGTGGTTTTACCAAGTCCTGGAGGACCGTACAAAAGTACGTGGTCCAAACTTTCGCCACGAGCAAGCGCCGCCTTGATATAGACGGACATATTTTGTTTTACCTTGTCTTGACCGACGTAGTCGTCGAAATTTTTGGGGCGAAGGATGTTTTCCGTATCGCGTTCGCGCTCCGTCAAAGTGCTTGTAAAAAATTGTTGTTCCATGGTTATACCTGTTTTACGTGTAAAGTCCAACCTCTAAGGTGGTTTTGATTGTCAAAATAATGGTTGCAAATTACGGGAGGGGCACCCCCTCTCCTACGAATCGTGTTGTTTTGTAGGGGCAACCTGTGGTCGTCCGCGCAATTTTAGTTAATACGGAAAGCCATATTGATGAGTTCCTCGGTGGTGTTTGCGCCAAGCTTGGATGCCGCTTCCACAAGTTTTTCCGCATCTTGTTGGCTCTTGCCCAGCGAACAAAGCACTGCAATGGCATTTTGCATATCTTTGGTAAGTGGGGAGTCAAGATGTTTTGCGATGGGTGTTTCAATTTGCGTTGCATCCACCATAACCTTTTCTTTGAGTTCCAAAACAAGGCGTTCTGCAGTCTTTTTGCCCAGGCCCTTGACTTTGGTCAACTGCTTGGTATCGCCTGTGTAGATGGCGTAGGCAAGGGTGTTGGAGTCGATGCCGGACAAAATTGATTGCGCAACTTTGCATCCCACACCAGATACGGAAATCAAGTTCAAAAACATTGTTTTTTCTTCCAGGGTGGCAAAACCAAACAGGGAAATGCCGTCTTCGCGCACTTGCAAGTGTGTGAACAACTTTGCATTTTGACCTACTGTCAAAGTGGCAAGTGTAGGTGTTGTTGCGGACACTTCGTAACCGATGCCGTTTACATCAATTACTACTGTGTTGCCAAAGATGTGGGCAACTTGGCCGTTGAGATAGTTAAACATTGTGTGCGCTCCTTAATTGATGGAAAATTTGTCACGCAGACCACCCGTTTGGATGTGCGTCAAAGCTACTGCCAAAGCGTCCGCCGCGTCGTCTGGCTTGGGGACTTTGGTAAGGTTCAAGTACACGCGGACCATTTCTTGAATTTGCTTTTTGTCTGCACGACCGTAGCCTGTCATTGCTTGTTTGATTTGCAAAGGTGTGTACTCGTACAAGTTTCCACACGCGTGTATTGCAGCAAGCAAAATCACACCCCTTGCATGGGCAACGTTGATGCCTGTGGTGATGTTGGTGTTGAAAAACAGCTCTTCCGCAGCGACTTCGTCTGGATGATACTTTTCAATGAGTTCCGTAACGCCTTTGTAAATCATAGCAAGGCGGTTGGGGAAACTTTCGTTTTTGGGGGTGTTGATGACACCGTAGTCCACCACTTGTTTGTTGCTAAATCCGTCGTAGTCAATTACGCCGTAGCCAACAATGGCAAGACCAGGGTCAAAGCCGATAACTCTTTTCATTTGCATACCTACCTAATTGTATATTATACCCCAAGCATAGGCAAAAGTCAAGACGGCAATGAGGGAAAATATGGAACAAATGGACTAAACTGGCAAACTATTGCAATGATTATCCATTAACTCACAAATCAAGCAACGTCCAACAAAAATTGAATAGTTGAGTTTGATTACAAAACGCGCTCAAATACCACCTTGTGAACAAAAACATTTTGGCACTTGATTAGAAACCGATTACCTACACCACTTGCCAAATATCACAAAATGATGTAATATATGTTCAAGGAGAAAAACTATGGCTTTTGACGCATTGAGTTTGTCGGTGCTGGCAGAGGAATTTCAAACAATGCTTGTGGGTGGCAGAATCACCAAGATTTACCAACCAGAGCGTGACGAAATTGTGCTGTTTGTGTTCAACAAGACAACACACAAGTTGCTTATTTCTGCCAATGCTGGAGTAAATCGCATACACGTAACATCTATGCCAACGGACAACCCCAAGGTTGCCCCCACTTTTTGCATGCTGTTGCGCAAACACATCACAAATGCAACAATAACTGGTGTTACTCAAATGCCATACGAGCGCGTGCTGGACTTTGCTCTGACCGTCAGTGACGACCTTGGCTATAAAAAGGATATGCACCTTGTGTTTGAGCTGACTGGCAAAACATCCAACATCATTTTGACAGACGGCAACTACGTCATTTTGGATAGTATCAAGCACCTGCCACAAGACTTGGATGCCAAACGCATCATCATGGCTGGGGCGCAATACAACTTTTTTGCACCACAACAAAAGATTGCTCCATTTGACTTGCCACGCATACGCGAGTACCTTGAAAACTGCAACTTGCCACTACGCAAAACCTTGCCAGAAGTGCTTTTGGGCGTTAGCCAAGCAACAGTAAACGAAATACTTTGTGGCATTGACGAAAACGACCACACCATCGTAAACCATGCAAAGGTTGTGGACCGCATTGCACAATATAAGGTAAATTTGCAAAACAAAAAGCCTTGCGTCATTTTGAAAAACGGCACACCTGTGGACGTTTGCCCATTTGACTACCAGTCCGTCAAGGGAGAACGAGTTTTTTACAACACCTTGAACGAGGCTCACGACAAATACTACTATCTACTTGACCGCACAAAGCGCTTCAACGACAAGGCAAAATCGGTAACAACAGTGGTAAAAAATGCCATTTCGCGTACGGAAAAGAAACTTTCTGCGCAACGACAAAGCGTGTTGGATGCCGAAAATCGTGAAATCTTCCGTCAGTATGGCGACTTGATACTTTCCAACATTTGGAAGATTGCCCCCAAACAAACGTCACTTACCTGCGAAAACTACTTTGACGACAGCAAAACTGTCACAATCGAGCTGGATGCGCAACTGTCTCCACAACAAAATGCCAACGCCTACTACAAAAAGTACCGCAAGCTCAAGTCCGCCTACGAGCACAACACCCTGCTTGTAGAAGAAAACACAAGACTGCTCACATACTTGCAAACCATCAAGCAAAACCTTGCTTTTTGCGTAGATCAAGACGACCTTGCGCAAATCAGGCAAGAACTTGTAGACCTTGGGCTCATCAAGGAAAAACGCACAAACAAAAAGCAACAAGACGCACCAATGAAACCCCTTTGTTACGACGTAGGGGGCTACTTGGTGTACGTTGGCAAAAACAACATACAAAACAACCATGTCACTTTCAAAATTGCAAGAGCAAACGACTTGTGGCTACACACCCAAAAGATACACTCATCCCACGTAGTGATTGTAAACGGCAAGGGTGGCGACATCCCCGATGACGTGATTGTAACCGCTGCGGAAATTTGCGCCTACTACTCGCAAGCACAAAAGGGCAGTAAGATCCCTGTGGACTACACCGCAAAATGCAATTTGAAAAAGCCATCACACGCGCCCCTTGGATTTGTTGTGTACAACGTATACAACACCATTTTGGTAGATCCCGACAGACACATTGGGTTACTAAGACAATAGAATTGTTGCAAGACAAATATAATGCAAAAACCTCAACCAAAGCGATGGTTGAGGTTTTTTCGTTTGCGCTTGTTTAGAGAAAAGGCTCTCCCTTTTGGGAGAGCTCCCACATCAGTGGGTGAGAGGGAATGGAACTATTGGTAATTATAACTTACCCTCTCCGTCAGCAATACTGCTGCCACCTCTCCCAGAGCGAGAGGCTTTCTATCAATTCTTGTATCAAATAATAGTACTATAGTCCTATTCATTACCAGACATATGAGTAATTTTGATTGCTTACAATACAGTTGCGCCAAGGGCGCGAGCTTTCAAAACGTAGGCGGAGTTTTCACCATACACCTTTTGCATCTCGGCAACAAAGTTTAGTGTCTCTGCCACAGGCACTACTGCCAAAATTGTACCGGCAAAGCCACCGCCGTGAACACGACATCCACAACTTGGGCAAAGTTTTTTGGCAAGGGCAATGGCATCAGGGATGACTGTGTCGCCTTCGCCTACCGAGCAGTTTTGCAGTTGCATGAGACTACTTTCGCCAGACTTGTTTACCATGTCGATAAAGGTGGGCATATCGCCAGCTTTCAATGCTTGGATGGCATTTTCCACCACATGGTTTTCTTCAAAAAAGTGCTTTGCGCGGAGTGCTGGACGGAGTCCAAGCTCTGCCACAATTTGGTCGTAGCTTTCAAAAAACTGTTGCTCGTCCACTTGGATAAGTTTGTCGCAACCAAAGTAGTTTGCAACTTGACGCATTTCGTCGGTGATGGCCTTGTAGTGCGCAGTCAGCGTTGCGTGATTGCCACCTGTGTTGATCAAAACAAAGTCGTAGCCAACTGGCAATTCGTCAATATGTTTTGCATCAAAGCCGTTTGCAAAGTCGATTGTAACAACACCGCCAACGGCAATTACTCCTTGGTCGAGTAGTCCACAGGGTTTGTTGAAGTAGTTGTTTTCGGCAAATTGACCAGCACGTGCGATTGTTTCCGGAGAGATTGCGCCATCGTTGTAAAGGTGGCTCTGGATTGCGCCCATCAAGCTTTGAAATGCGGCACTGGAACTAATCCCCACACCACTTGGCAATGTTGAGTGCAAAAGGGCATTGAAACCACCAATATTGTAGCCGTGGTCCTTTAGGTAAGCCAAAACACCCTTTACCATGCCAAGGCTACCGCCATCCACTTTGTAAATGTCGTCCAAGTTGAAAGCAATGTCTTGGTGGCCTTCGCTTTTGATGCGCACTTTGCCACTATCGTTTGGTAAAAATGTTGCCAAAATGTCAAAACTGATGGCGCATCCAAGCACCTTGCCACCATTGTGGTCGGTGTGGTTGCCAACAATTTCAATTCGTCCAGATGACGTTGCAACGTAGCACCAACTTTTGCCAAATTGCTTTTTGAAATTGGCAATCAGCTTGTCGTAGCGAGTGATTTGGTCAAACATTGACTTGCCGTACAAATCTCTTAAAAATGGCTTTGCTTGCGTGCCGTTGGTAAATTTGAGCATAGTTTTTGTGTACTTCCTTGATATTTTGTGATGCTACTGCAAAAGGAACCCCATTTTCAATGGCTGGTTTTTATAATCATATCACACATTTAGTTTTTTGACAATACACTTTTTGATGCGCACAAAACATATTTTTGCGCAGATTATGTCAAATGTTTGACGGCATTTCAATATGGGAGTATAATTGTTGAGTTAAAAATTGACAAGATTTTTTTGAAATATATTTGGACGACCACAGGTCGCCACTACAACAAAAGGATAATGTTTGGTCCTTTTGCAACAAAAGCAACCGAACATCAAAAAACCATAAAAATGGAGAAACTATGGTAAGAGAAGATATACGCAACATTGCAATTATTGCTCACGTTGACCACGGCAAAACAACGCTTGTGGATCAACTTTTGAAGCAAAACGGAATTTTCCGTGCTAACGAAGTGGTTGCCGACCGCGTTATGGACAGCAACGATATCGAACGCGAACGCGGAATTACCATCCTTGCAAAAAACACAGCCGTACACTACAACGGCATCAAAATCAACATCATCGACACCCCTGGCCACGCCGATTTCGGTGGCGAAGTAGAGCGCATTTTGTCCATGGTGGATGGCGTACTTTTGCTTGTGGATGCCATCGAAGGTTGTATGCCACAAACAAGATACGTTCTCAAAAAGGCTCTTGGTCTTGGCAAAAAGGTGCTTGTTGTCATCAACAAGATTGACAAGGGCGAGTTTGACGAGTTGGAGCTGACAGAACAAATCATGGAGTTGTTCATGGAGCTTGGCGCAACGGACGAACAGTTTGATTTCAAAATCATCTACGCAAGCGCAAAGCAAGGTTGGGCTACCGACAGTTTGAGCAAAACATCCACCAATATGGCACCACTGCTTGACGCTATTGTGTCGGAAATCCCTGCCCCAAGTGGCGAAGTGGACAACGGCTTGCAACTGTTGATTTGCAACATCGACTACGACGAGTACATCGGTCGCATTGGTATTGGCAAAGTAAACCGCGGTAAAATCACCAGCGGTCAACAAGTTATCATTTGCCACAAGGAAAACCGCTTTACCACAGCAAAAGTTGCACGTTTGTACCAATACGAAGGCTTGAAGCGTGTTGAGTGCGCCGAAGGTGTTATGGGCGACATTGTTGCCATCAACGGCATTGAGGATATGAACATTGGCGAGACAGTTTGCGCTCCCGATTGCGTAGAACCACTGCCCTTTGTAAACATTGACGAACCAACAATCTCCATGTTGTTTATGGTAAACAACAGTCCATTTGCTGGAAAGGAAGGCAAATACGTAACCAGCCGTCACATTAGAGCAAGACTTTTCAAGGAAGTGGAAACAAACGTATCCATGCGCGTAGAAGAAACGGACAGTCCAGATTGTTTCAAGGTGTACGGACGTGGCGAATTGCATCTTTCCATCCTTATTGAAAATATGCGCAGAGAGGGCTACGAGTTTCAAGTATCTCGCCCAAAGGTAATCTTCAAGGAAATTGACGGCGTTACCTGCGAGCCAATGGAGTACCTTGTTGTGGAAGTGCCTGCCGAGTACGTTGGTAGCGTAATGAACAAACTTGGCGCGCGCAAGGCGGAACTGCTCAACATGAGCCCCGACGACCAAGGTTCCACCAGACTTGAGTTCCGCATCCCAAGTCGTTGTTTGATTGGTTACCGCAGTGAGCTTTTGACAGACACCAAAGGCTTTGGCGTGATGAGTAGCGTGTTTGACGGCTACGAAGCGTACAAAGGAGACGTGCCCGAGCGTAGTCGCGGTAGCCTTGTGTGCTTTGAAGATGGTGTTACCACCGCTTATGGCTTGTTCAACGCACAAGAAAGATGCCGTCTGTTTGTTGGAGTGGGTTTGCCAGTGTACGCAGGTATGGTTGTTGGCGAAAACAGTCGTGAAGACGATATTTCCGTAAACGTGTGCAAAACCAAGCACCTTACAAACAACCGCGCAAGTGGTAGTGAAGAAGCATTGAAGCTTGTTCCACCAACAATTTTGAGTTTGGAACAATGCTTGGAGTGGATTGCCGATGACGAATACGTGGAAGTTACCCCAACGTCAATTCGCCTTCGTAAACAAATCTTGAACCATGCCGAACGTATGCGCATTTGGGCAAGAAAGCACAAAGCAAATTAGTAAAAACAACCTAACGTTGATTTTTTCAAGATTGAATTTGAACTTACACTTAACAAAACTCGACTTACCACAAGTCGAGTTTTGTGTTACACTAAAACAGCTTGAAGTTTTTGCGCTATTTTGATATAATAAGTCTACAATTAAGCGCTTTATGGATGTACAAAATGGATTTAGCACAGTTTGAAAAAGAATTTGCAAAACTTGGCAACAACTACAAAACAGAAGACTTGGACCAATTTAACCGTTTGCTCATCAAAAGAAAGGAAAACGTGGCGTTTTTGGGAGATATTGTACTTTCAAACCAAAAGTATCATCGAACCTTTTTCCAAGTTTCGCTTGCTCAACTAAAGACAATTGATGAAAAATTGGCATTTATCGAAAACAATTTTGACAAACTGCAAGATTGGTGGCACGTTGACCAACTTTCGCAATTTGTGGACAAGTATTTGACCTTTGATATCGCCTACGAAAGGGCGCAAAAATATCTGCAAAGCCAATTGCCCTTTGCTAGACGCTGGGGATATGTGATGTTTATGCCAACGCTCGTCAAAGACAAAAATTTGGCAGAAAAACTGTTTTTGCTCTTCAAGGATGACGATGAATACTATGTTCAAATGGCAGAAGCGTGGCTAATTTCCTATCTCGCAATATACCAGCCAGAAAAGACTTTGGCGTACTTGAGCAAGTGCCAATTGAAGTACAATATCGTGGGCAAGGCAATTCAAAAGATATGCGATTCATTTAGAATTGATTATGAGCTAAAGGAAAAGTTCAAGCAACTTCGCAAAAAATACAAGCAAAAAGACTAACGAAACAATCGTTAGTCTTTTTGTGTTGTGCTAAAAGTTATGCAAAGGTGTGTTTGCCGCCCTACTTACAACTTCAAAAGTTGCTCGACAAGTTGGTTGAGCCTGTCGCGTTGGTCGGCGTTCAACATTGGGGTGATGCGCTTTGCAAAGGCGACAAGTTGGTCATTTGTCAACTGTCCACGAGCCTTTTGCTCAATAACGGTGTTGACAATGTCCTTGACGAGTTGACCTTCCCCTTCGCGTTGGTACTTTTCTGCAAGTTGTTTCATTTCCGCAACGCGTTTGTTGTACTCCGTTTGCGGATCGGTTTTGGGGGAAGTTCCCGTTTGAGTGTGTGGCTGTTGCGCTTGCTGATACGATGTGCCAGTTGATTGTTGCCCACTTGATTTAGGTGGTTGTCCGCTGGGTTGTTGTCCGCTCGGCTGTTGTGGTTGATCTATTGGCTGTTGATAGCTTTGCCGTTGGTTTACAAAAATATTGCGTGGATCGTCCATGTTTGTCTCCTAAAAAATTGTAGTCACTGTAAAATATATTCTGCATATAATGTAATAATTACAAAATGCTCTGTCAAAAGAAATGGTTGATTAGCCATTAGGTATTTTGGCGGACAAAACGCAAATAGCTGCGTAGCCGTTTTGACGTCAAAAAGCTATCAAAAATTGTGACAGAGCTTTACGCGCAAATCACATCACACCATAATACGCAATAGCGCACAAAAAGGTGTGTAAATATGCACAGATGAACATATCTACAACTGTGCATTTGATGTCACAACAAAATGTGAGCAAAACTATATTGTTACAAAAATGTAGGTTAGATATCTGCAGACGACCATAGGTCGCCCCTACGACGCGGATGTTTGGGTGTCTTTTGCCGTCAAAAAGCAACTGTAGCTTTTGATAAAGACTACTACAAAAACTTTGTAAGCACGCTAACAAAATCTACAAAAAGGAGCGAAACTTGAACTGGTCCACTGTGGCACTGCTGTTTTTGGCTTGGCAAATGATGAGCAAAAACACACAATCATCCCCCAAATTGCAGGACATTGTTCCCTTTTTGAACGACGATACAAGGGGTATTTTGGATGGCGTTGCAAAACTTTCGTCGCCCACTGCCACCAGCGAAGACAAAACTGGTGCCATCTTCCAAATGATGACAAATCCAACAATTATGAGTTTTGCGCAAAATCTGTTCGGCGGTGGCGAACAAACATCAACCGACCCACCGCAAAATGGAGCAACAGACACAGCCACACAAGCCCAATTTACACCACCGCAAGAGCCACAAGATACAGGCACCTTTGCGACAACACAACAACAGCAAACAAACGTGCAACCATCTTGCGCGCCAAGCGAGCCATCGCGACCAATGGAACAACCGCAAAATGACGAAGGGTACACATTTGCCAGCCCAACGGAGCGAGCAAAGCAGTTTTTTGCACCCATCGACCCCATTGCCACAACGGAAATAAAACACAAACTGTGCTACTTTTACGACCACTGGTATTTGACAAAGTAGATTGAAAGTAAAAATACTCCAAAGTATCTAACTTTGGAGTGTTTTTCGTTTTGGAATTAAATTGATTGTGTTGTTCGACCCAGCGACTAAATTCCCCAGTAGCTTCGAGCCAATGTCCACAGATCCGCGTAGTTATCTGCTGTGTAGGCAGTTGTAGGAATGTAGCCAACACCTTGAATGTTTATACCCAAAGGCGAGTAGTAGTTGGCAAAGGTGTAGTACACTGCCCAAGGACCTGTTCTTGTAGCACCATTGACGTCGGTGTAGGTGCCAGTGATATCCAGCGTTTCGATGGTTTGAGCAATACCCTTGCCGTAGGTTTGTGTGCCCATATGCACCGCTGTGCCGTAGTCCAAAAGGACACCTGTCAACATTTCGCTTGCGCTTGCGCTATTGCTATCCGTCCACACGATGATACGCTTTTTGCCACTACTAAGTGCTTCTTGTGGAAAGTAGTTGTAGTAGGTGCTATCGGCTCTGTAGTAATAGTTACCATCACGACCAGTTAGGCTTGTCATAAGATATTTACCTTCGGTATACGTGCGTTTTTCTGGAGTTGCTTTTTCCACCTGAGTCTTTTGAACTTCCGTCAAATTATCTGGATGGATGAGCATACCTGCAATTTTGGCAGTCAATTTAACGGCGCCACCAGGGTTGCCTTTGAGGTCCAGCACAAGGTACTGAAGATTGCTGTTTTTGAACAATTCCAACACCGTTTTCAGCTCGGTGTAGCAACTGGACGTATTGGTTTCGTCAAACTGTGTGATATGCACATAGCCTGTGTTTGCAGGCAAGTTAGATAAGCCACGCTCTTGGTAGGTGCTTGTTGCTGCACCGTTTTGAGCAGTTGTAGAGATGTTTGTTACGTCGTTGCTAAAGTAGTACTCAACAAAGTTGAAGTCGTAGTGTTTGTTTGCGGTGGAGTTCTCTTGGATTCCCACCTTGTTGCGCGCAAGATTTACTGTAAAAATTTCGCCATCACGCAGAACGTGGAAGGTTGCCGAGTACACAATAGTCAAATAGTTGCCCACTTGCGATGTAGTTGCGCCTTCCAACAAAACGCCGTTTGTGTAGGGAGAATCGCTGAGTTTTGGCGCACCACTGGAGTATCTTTGTACACGCAGGTTGCCGTTTTCGTCTACTTGTAGGTTGCCGTTTGCATCGGTAATGGGGATGTACTCCTTGATATCCGTCATTTTGACAATCATGTCCCCTGCTTGCAAATGACCATAGGAAACGGAATCAGCCACCACACTGGAGATAAGCATACCCTTTGTTTCCATCGAGTAGGTCATACCAAACAGCTCGTTTATGTTGCTTGCGGCCGTCAAGGTATTGCTGACGCCATATATATAGTCGTAGTAGGTTTGTGGCGACATCAAAAAACTGAACTGGTCGCCTGCATACTGCATAAGTGCAGAGCCTGCCTGCTCAACAGCAAGTTGCCACTCCTCGTCGGTAATTTCCTCGTAGAAGTTGTAGTCCATGTGGTCGATAACTTGGTTCAATATGTCCTTGCGAGTGTCGTCCGATGTGCTGTCTGTTGTCCCGTCTTTTACGTCATTGGTTACAACTGCAAGCACCCAACCAATCACAATGCAAATAACCATCAAGATTGCCGTAAAAACAATTCTAAATGGCTTTTGTTGGGGCGTTTTTTGAGAGGGGGGGGTGTGGTTGTAGTTCGCCCAACTGTTGTACACACTTTGCTCGTCTTGTTGACCGTTCAGGCGGTCAAATTCTTCGTCGAAAAAGTCGCGATTGTCCATTGTTACTCCTTTACTATTGATACTATTTCGGCACCTTGGATAACGGCCTTGTCAGCATCGCCTTCAAAAATGCACTCGCCACAGTCCAAGACAACTGTGTGTCCCATTGCAAGGGAGGCGTTTGATGTAAGAACCACCTTGATGGCATCAGGAAATAGCTCAAATATTTGTTGTAGTTGTTGTTTATCTTGTGTAAAATCGTCAAAAAGCACCACTTTGCGGTCCACTGTCAAACCACGCGCAACGGCAAGCTGGCGTTTTTGATCCTCTGTGAGCTTGTTGACTTTGGCCTCCACTGGCAAGCCGAATTGCTCAGCAAGTTGCTTGGCGATGATGTCCCTTTGCAGTTTTGTAACCTTGCGCACCTTCAAAGGATAGGCAATATTGAAAAGCACACTACGGTTGTTGAAAAATGCAGGTTCTTTGGGCAGCCACAACACGCCGTTATCAACGGCTGCGTTGCATTGTATGCCACAAATTGTCACTGTGCCACTCTGTGGAGCAATTTGGTTGCACAAAAGTTTGCAAATGGAGCTTTTACCCCCTTGCTCGCCACAAAGTATAGTGTTGACTTCGCCATCCAAAGTAAAACTCAACTGCTTGAAAATGGCAAAGTCGTCATAGTGGTATTTGTAGGTTACTTTGTCGAAAACTATCATGATTGCAAATCGTCCAGCGTCAAGCTAAATGCTTCCACAAAGTGCGCCATAAAGTAGTCTACTTCCTTGCTCTTGAAAGCGGTAATCTCCTTGCGCAATGTCTTTTTTGCGGAAGTAAAGTCGGAGTTGCCCATATTTACTTCGTCCACGCATTTGAGATAAGCGCAAATCTTGTCGGCATACTTGACGTACTTGTATTCTTCGTCGTCAGCCGGTGTGTTGATGATGGTAGCATACTTTTCTGAAAGTTCGCTTGGAAGATATGTCAAAAGTCTTTCGTTTGAGTAATGCTCCAATGCCTTGTAGGAGTTGCGAATTTCTTCGTTGAAATACTTGATGGGTGTTGGCAAATCGCCAGTGATAACTTCGCTTGTTTCGTGAAAAATCGCCTTGACAGCGATGGAATTGGCATCAAGGTTACCACCAAAGTATGTGTTGGAAATCATTGCCAATGCGTGAGCAATGACAGCAACTTGTTGGCTGTGCTCCATGATGTTTTCTGTAACGGTGGAACGCATCAAGCTCCAACGATTGATATATTTCATTCTGTTTAAATAAGCAAAAAACTTGTACATATATTGCACTCCCAAAACGTTTTTTTACATTTTATCACAAATTGTGAGTTTTGCATAGTTTTTTGATAATTATTGAGTGGGTTATATTTGATATGATGGTTAGCTTAGAATAGGAGCATACTTTGCCTAATTAAATTTATCAGCATATCACAATTTCTCAGCCACCTACGGCGTCAACTCCCTTTACACAAGGGAGCCCTCAAAACAATTTATGAATTTTGATAAATTGGCATATTTGCAATCAAAAAGAACTTGACACCCCGTCAAGTTCTTTTGAAATTTTATTGTTTACTATTTAGCCTTTTGTTACTCAACTAACGGCTGTGATGACAGTCGTTACTCTGCTTTGGGTTGACCGTGCAAATACTTGATGCACTTGCGTGGACAACTTTCAGCACATTTACCGCAGTGTGTACACTTTGAGTAGTCAATCACTGGTACGTTGTTTACCAAGATGATTGCACCACTTGGGCAAACACGTTGGCATTTGCCACAGGCAATACATCCTGCTTGGCAAGCGTTCATAACGTCCTTGCCACGGCATTGGCTGGAGCAAGCAACGTACACGGTTGCGGAAACTGGCACACGTTTGATGAGAGATTTTGGGCAAGTTTTGATGCAAAGGCCACAGGACTTGCACAAATCAGTTTTTACAAATGCTTTACCATCTTCAATTTCCATAGCGTGGTAAGGGCAAGCATTTACGCAACTGCCACTACCCATACAACCAACGTCGCACGCTTTGCGTCCGCCAGCAAGCAAGTCTTGGCTTACACAGTCGCCGTAGCCTTGGTAGTCGTACTTGTCACGACAGAGGTTGCCGCCTACGCAGGATACAACTGCAACAGTTGGCTCTTGACCTTGGATGGAAACACCCAAAATGTTGGAAATTTCCGCCTTGCCGTGTGGGCTTGTCACATTGCAAGAGGACAAGTCCGCTGTACCTTCGACGAGAGCTTTTGCAAAGTCTGCACAACCTGCGTATCCGCAAGCACCACAGTTAGCGCCAGCAAGGTAGCCTTCTGCTTCCTTGATGCGTGGATCTTCCTTGATGAAACACAGCTTGGATATAAGCATAATACAAACGCCCAAAACAAGTGCTACAACGGCCATAATACCCAATGCAATGGCAAACGATGCCCATTGAATAGGTTGACCAATCAAAAACAAACTAATCATTTTGCACCTCCCTTACGCCATCAAAGTGAACACGTAAAATGCCATTGCCATAAGGCAAGCAACAATCATTGTGATGGGGAACCCGCGCAAAGGCTTTGCAATGTTGAGTTTGTCCACCTTTTGGCGGATACCAGCAAGCAGAACGATGGCAAGTGTAAAGCCAAGTCCGTAGAACAAGCCTGCAAGAACTGCACTACCCATTGAGTACATCATTGGCACGTTTACCCAATTACCAAAGAACACACCCTTCAAAACGAAGTCGGCACTTTCGGCACTGGCAGCTTTGGCGATTACGTTTTCAGCAATACCCAAAATTGCACAGTTGGTTGTTACCAATGGAAGGTACACACCCATTGCGGAATACAAACCTGGAGAGAACTTTTTGAGGAGCATTTCCAACATTTGCACAAGGGCAGCAATTACAAGAATGAAAACCAAAATTTCCATGTACTCAAGGCCCAATGGGATCAAGATAAATGTGTAGATTGGGTATGTTACAACACATGTCAAAACCATAACTGCTGTAACCGCCAAACCCATACCAAGCGCGGAGTCAATCTTTTTGGAAACGCCCAAGAAGGGGCAAATTCCCAAGAATTTCACGAGAATAAAGTTTTGCGAAAACAATGCCGCAATAATAATACCGAGAATATCCATTGTTGACCTCCTTACGCGTGTTTAGCTTTGGCAAGGTCGGATTTTCTCTCTATGGCGTTGGAGATTGCTGTAAACACAGCGATAAACAAACCATAGGTCAAAAATGCGCCTGCGCTTGTGGAGAAGAAACCGATTGAGAACACGTTTTTGTCCCAAAGTTCAATTCCAAAAAAGCTTGCATTTCCCAGAAACTCACGAACGATACCCATAAGTGTCAAAGCCAACGTAAAACCAATACCCATAAACAATCCGTCAACGGCGCTTTCGCCAACTGGGTTGTGGCTTGCAAAGCTTTCCGCACGACCAAGGATGATGCAGTTTACAACGATAAGTGGCAAATATACACCAAGGCTTGAGTAAAGATCGGGCAAAAATGCCTCCATCACCATACGTACAATTGTAACGAAGGTTGCAATGATAACGATAAAGCAAGGGATACGTACTTTGTCTGGGATGATATTTCGGAGAAGTGAAATGATGATGTTACTAAAAATCAATACGAAAGTTACCGCTACGCCCATACCCAAGCAGGAGATCGCCGCAGTTGTAAGTCCCAATGTGGGGCAAGTACCCAACACCAATTTGAGGGTTGGGTTTTGACGAACAACGCCGTCAACAGCTATTTCTTTGAATCTTTTAAGTTTCATGATAACCTTTTCCCTCCTTATTGATTGATGCTACGTGCGTAGTATGCTGCGAGATTTACGATTTCGTAAAGTGCATTACCGGAATATGGTGCTGTAGCTCCTGTCGGACTTTGAGATTCAATTATATTACTGATACTTGAGCCAACATAAACACGATCCTTACCAGCTAATTGTTTACCTTCTTCGTCTGCCATATAAGCACCAGCAAAGAAGTTGTTGTTACCTTCACTGATAAGATCCCAACCTGCAATTTTGTCGTCTGCAACAATTACAAGGATTGTTAGATATGGACCTGTTTCTGTTCCACCATAGCCTGGAGCTCTAACTTCCATTGCCAAAGCGCCACTGTTGCTCTTGTACACCTTTGTGATTTCCGCAGTTGGGAAATCTGCATTTGTAGCCAGATCGCCAAGGTCGCCATCTGCGTCATAAGTAAAGTTTGGAGCGTATTGTTGAACTTGGTGTTCAAGCAAACTCAAACCTTGAACTTTTGTTACAAGTGCGTTGTCGATGCCTTCGCTCTTTGCTACAACTGCTGTGTCGCTGTTGCGGTCAGCGTGCAACAATGTGGAGTTCAACGCTACAATTTGGTGTCCTGTTGCTTTGTCGCCAAATACGTAAACGTCAAGAGCTGGTACGCCATCCTTGGTTGCTGTAAAGTAGAAGTTTGCACCAAGAGCTGTTGTGTAGCTTTCGTTTACTACTGTTGTAAATGCGTAGTCGTTGCCAAGCAATGCAACGGCAGCATCACGAGCTTCGCTTTCTGGTGTGGAAACAAGTTGAAGAGCCACTACGCAGTAGTTAACTGCTGCTTTTACACAGTTCATAATTGCTGTGCTTGTGTAGGTTGTGCCACCAAGTTTGTAGTCTGCGCCAAATTGAAGTGCAGCAACATCTTGGAGTTTTTTGCCAACGTAAGCATTGTCGATGGACTTTTGGTCAACTTTGGACATATAAGATTGTCCAACGTTACCTGTTACTGTCAATGCTTTGATTGCTACGTTTGGTGTTTCGCCACCAACGGCAATATACATTGTTACATTACCATTGTCCCATCCGCCAAGACCTGTTGCTTCCAAGATGTAAGTACCATCTTTGGAGAGGTACACTTTAGACACACTGCCAACGCCAGCCAAAGTTTTGTGGTCGGCAACGGGAGTTTCGGAAAAGGTTGTGTCACGATCAAATTGTGGGTAAACCTTTTGCATTGCACGGTTGAATTTTGTTTCTTCGTCAATGTAAAGTAGGTCGTTGCAAAGGGCAAGCAATGCGCCACAAACAAGGCAGATAATCAAAAGAACGCTGATGGTTTTCAAAGAAGTTACAAAAGTACTGGATTTTTCACTCATGTTACTTTACCTCCTTTGCTGGTTTGTGCCATCCAAATGGACGACGAACAAAGTAGTTGTCAATCAAAGGAACAACAAGGTTGCCCAAGAGAATTGCAAAGGAAACGACTTCCGCACCGACTGCATCACGCAAAATTGCTGTGATAACACCCAAGAAAACAAAGTAAACGTACTTGCCCAGCTTTGTTACAGGGGTTGTTACGTAGTCTGTTGCCATAAAGATTGCACCCAGGAACAAACCGCCGCTCAAAATGGATGGCAAGAAAATGCCAATAGCATCTGTAAAGTCAGCACCACCAATTAACTCGATTACTACAGTTGTAATGCCTGTCACTGCGATGTACACAAGTGGCCAACGGAAGTTCAACACGCCACGGCAAACAAGGTACACACCACCAAGAAGCAATGCTACCTTGCTAATTTCGCCAATACATCCAGGAACGCCTGTGCCAATGAACAAGTCCAAGTTGGAAAGTGTGCAAGTTGCATCTCCCAATACCGCTTGCAATGGCGTTGCGCCTGTTTGAACGGAGCCAGCTGTCATTGGGGAAAGATGGAGCTTTTCAAAGCCCATTGTGCCACCAAAGCCAGCACCAAAGGAAATGTAAGCAAAGATACGTCCTGCAAGAGCTGGGTTTACGATGTTTTTACCTGTGCCACCAAACAACATTTTTACCACTACAATGGCAAAAACACTGGCAAGCATTGCTGCGTACCACTTGGAGTTGTGGTACAAGTTCATACCAATGAGCATACCTGTTACGACGGAAGTAAAGTCAAACTCATCAAGAATTTTTTTGAAAGGCACTTTTGCAACGAGTTTGTAAACAAACTCCGCTGCAACTGCGGAAAGTGTTGCAATCACTACCAAAATTGCCGATTGTATGCCGTATTGGATGTTCAAAAGTCCCAAAAGCACACAACCAACGATAATTGCTGGCAACAATGCAATGCAAACGTCAATCATAATGCGTTTAGTTGTGGCATTGTCACGAATTTGAGGAGAACCAGAATTTACGTATTTCATATTACTTTATCTCCTTTGTTTTGATTTTTGTAAGTCTTACGCTTTGAACAATTGGGCGTTTTGCTGGGCAAACGTATGCACAAGTTCCGCACTCAAAACAGTTGGTTGCGCCGTACTTGATTGCGCCTTCAAAGTCGCCAACTGTAGCGTAAAAGTCGATCATCAGTGGGGTCAAGTTCATTGGGCAAACGTCAACACAACGTCCACAACGGATACAAGGAGTAGGCAACATTGTGCTTGCCTCTTTGTCCGTCAAAGCCAAAAAGCCACCGTCCGTTTTGGTTGTGGTAACGTTGGTATCAACCAATGTAAAGCCCATCATTGGGCCACCCATAACAAGTTTTACTGTGTCATCGGTGATGTTGTCGCACATTTCCAAAACAGATGGAAGAGGCGTACCAATGCGCACTTCGAGATTGCGTGGTTGTTTTATGCCGTGGCCCGACAGTGTCATTACGCGTTTGTAAAGTGGATGTCCATTTACAACTGCATCCCAAACGGCATAGGCTGTTGAAACGTTGTTTACGATGCAACCAACTGCTGATGGCAAACCACCTGTTGGCACCTTGCGCTTTGTGCAAGCGTAGATGAGAGTTTTTTCTGCGCCTTGTGGATACTTCGCCTTGAGCTTTACAACAACGATGTCACCAGGAGTGATTGGACCTTTTTCGTCCACAACACCGTCTGTGGCAAGCAAAGCAGTGTAAGCTTGAGGCTTGTTTTCCTCAATGCCGATGTACACGTGTTGAACACCGCAAGCTGTTGCAAGCAAGCGAACACCGTGGACAAACTCTTTGGTGCGTTCAATCATCAAGCGATTATCGCAGTTGAGATATGGCTCGCACTCGGCAGCGTTGATGATAAGTGTATCAACTGGGTCTTGTGGTTGAACCTTTACCGCTGTGGGGAATCCTGCACCACCCATACCAACGATACCAGCGTCAGCAATACGCTCTACAATTTGCTCTTTGGTGGGGTTGGCAAGTGGTTCAAGTGTGACAACCTTTTGCTCGCCATTGGACTTGATATGCACAAAATCTACAAGCTTACCTTGAGCATTTTTGCGCTTTACTACTTCAACTACTGTACCACACACTGGAGAGTGGATGTTTGCAGAAACAAATCCGTCTGCTTTGGCAATAAGTTGACCTTCGCAAACAGTTTCGCCAATTTCTACACACAAGGTGGCAGGTTTGCCGATGTGTTGAGAAAGGGCTACATAGTAGTCTGGTACGATGGGCATCAATTCGATAGCGAGATTTTCCGTCAAATGCTTGTTATCTGGAATATGACGACCACCCTTAAATGTCTTCATATAGAAATGTTCCTCCATATAGAATTTAGGAAAACCGAAGGTTTTCTAATTGTATATTTTACCACAAAACGGCTGCTTTGGCAATAGCGTAGCAAAACCTTTTGAGCAAAGGATACTAACAAATTTTTATGTATTTATATCATTGCCAAAAAATAATCAATAAAAAGGCTCTGTCACAAGAAATGGTTGATCAGCCGTTAGGTGCTTTGACGGATAAAACGCAAGAAAGCGCTGCGTTATTGTGAGAGAGCATACCTGCTGGTCTGTGACCGAACAAAACGCAGATGATTTCGCAGCCGGTTTGCCGTCAAAAAGCAACCAGAGTTTGTGACAGGGCCTTATAAAGCAAAAAAAAGCCCAACTGATGTTGAGCCTTTGAAAATGCACATATGTAGATGTGAACAAATAAACAAATATTACTAATCGTTGTCTACCACTTCGCGAGATTTGGTTGCAAGTTGGTCGTAACGTATTTGAGCGGCAATCTTGTTCAAAATGGCCTTGACAGATTGTTCCATCTTGGAGCCAGCTGTATAGTCGCCCTTGAGATAGAAGTCAACACGCTTTTCGTTTACAAGGTACTCCGCGTCACTTGGATCGCGGTAGACGCCGATCGCATAGCCCCCACGAGAGCGTACAAGCTTCATGCTGGGCACGTCGGTTAGACCATCGCCAAAGTAAATCATGTGATGGAAAGCGACAACGCGCTCGTCACGGCCCATGTACATATTGAGTTTTTTGTCGTCACCAATGTCCTCGACGCCCTTGTTGATGCGGTACAAGTACTGTGTTTTGGCTGTGTAGTCGATGGCTTCACGTGGCCACAAAATGTTGCCGTTGTCGTCGTAGAGATAGTCACAAGCAAAGATGTTGTGGAACTCTTTGGCGATGGGGCAACCCTCAATCATAGATTTGAGCCCGCAGGAGATAATGTAGTGTCTGATTTCCAACCCCTTTTTGTCGCCATAGGCATTGATGCGCTCAAACCAATCGGTTACGCCATCAAAAAACTCAACACCTTTGCCCATTTCCATCAAAGCTTCACGTGTTAGGGGGATGCCCTTCTCCTTGGCCATTTTCGCCATCAAGTACATATAAGTCAAAATACTGTCCGTTTGATGTTCGTGGGCGAAATTTCCGCAAGCGTCCCAAAACTCCTCTGCTTCCATACCAAGCGCAGGGATAAAAGTAAACTCTTGCATATCGCGTGTGGAAAGGGTATTATCAAAGTCGTAGATAAGCGCCACTATTGTTTTTGCCATAAAAATTACCTCGTTATTTAAGTTTGAATACCACTGCTGTTTGTGGCTCGAGAAGGGTTACTTCCCCTTGAGTTGTTGCACAGCCCACTTCAAAGAGCTTGTCGCCAAGTTTTAGGTGCATCATCTGTGTTACAGCCGTTGGGTTGATTGCAACAGCAAGTGCGCCTCGGCGGTAGCAAAGCACACCGCTCAAATCGCAAACAAGCACTTCAAACTCGCCATCAGCTTGCAAATCTACGTGATCGTGACGGAGTTGTGTGAGTGTGCGAACGTGATTCAAAAGGGATGTTGGATTGTCAATTTGTTCGCTGACTGTGGGCGCATCGGCACTGCGGTCAACGTCAAGATACAATTCTTCCACTGGGGCAGTACTAAATCCCAAGTTGGGCAAGCCTTTGTCCCATTGCATTGGGGTGCGCGAACCAGTGCGGTGGTAGCCACCCTCCTTGGATTTTTGTGGGAGGTACTTCATGCCGATTTCATCGCCATAGTACATAAATGGCACGCCAGGCATTGTAAAGATAAATGTATACGCAAGGCGCAGTTCGCTTTCGTCAAGGGTGTAGCTGATGCGCTCGTTGTCGTGGTTACCAGAGATGATACTCATGTAGCCACTACCTTTGGATACTTGGTAGTCTTTGAGATATCTTTCCAACATGATTTCTGCCGACTGATGGGCAGTTTTGCAAAAGTAACTCTTGTTTTCGTTGCCGACTCTGTTGCGGAAACCAAGTTGGTTGATTGTGCCTGGATGACACAAAACAAAGTCGCAGTGGAAACCTGCAAGGTTAAGGGAGCGATTTGCGTTACACCACTCGGAAACAAGCACTGCCTCGGGGTAGTCCTTGTCCAACATCAAGCGAGCTCTGTGCCACAAGCTTGCCGTTGCGCGCTTGCCACGGTCGTTTTTGACAAGGGAGTCGGCCATATCCACACGGAAACCATCGCAACCACGATCCAACCAAAAACGCATCACATCCAACATTCTGTCGAAATTGCCTTGACAAATTGGATGCTTGTAGGACATTTGCCAACTTGGATCGGTAACGTCAGCAAAGCCGTAGTTCAATGCAGGTTGACTGTTGAAAAAGTTGATGAGATAGCTTGCGTCACGGTCCACCATTCCAGCCACCCAAGAGAAACCTTGGGGTCTATCCCAAACGGATTTTGTCCACACGTAGGTATCGGTGTGCTCGTTGCCATCTACACATTGACTCCTCAAAAACCACTCGTGTTGGTCGCTTGTGTGCCCGGGCACCAAGTCCAAGATTACGTGCATATCACGCTTGTGGGCCTGGTTAAATAGGTTGTACAGGTCTTCGTTTGTACCATAACGTGGGGCAACTGCCTTGTAGTCAGCAACATCGTAGCCCGCATCCATAAATGGAGATAAAAAGCATGGATTGAGCCAAATAGCATTGAAACCAAGCGACTTGACATAGTCGAGTTTCTCCGTGATACCGTTGATATCACCGATGCCATCGCCATTAGAGTCGTTGAAAGATTGTGGGTAAATTTCGTAAAAAATAGCGTCTTTTAACCAAGCTGGCATAAGTTGTCACCTCGTAGTTTGTTAGTAATTTGAATGTGTGTCTAACGCACCCTACCACCATAAATATACTACATTTTACCATATTTATCAATAACTTTTGCAAAAAAGATAGGCGATTGTTGATATTTTTTATGCAAAACGCTTGCAAATTTTGGCAAAAGTATTAAAATACTATGTAACAAGACAAAAAAAATGAAAACGCGCTTGCTTGTTTTTATTTTTTGCACATAGTTTTGTTACAAGAAATGGTTGTGGCACAAAAAAATGCCACAACGGAACTTTCCAAATAAACACAAATTAAGATTTTACTAAACACAAATCTTTCAGCAATATTTAGGCTTTATACTGTATTATCTATATATGGCAAATACAAAAAAGAAAAATAAGTGGATAAAACCACGTCATAGGCGATACTGGAACTTTGCAAATTGGCTACTTGCACCCATCATCAAAAGCAAGTACAATATGCAAGTTGTAGACTTTGAAGATAACAAGGGCCAGTACTTGGTGCTTGCAAACCACCAAACGCCATTTGACCAGTTTTTTGTGACAAAGCTGTTCAAGGGCGACGTTTACTTTGTTTGCACCGAGGACCTTTTGTCCAACAAGCTTGTTGGCGGAATTTTGAAACACTGCATCGCACCAATCCCCATCCAAAAGGGCGCATTGGATCTTGGCACTATCAAGACTTGCGCACGCGTTGCAAAGGAAGGTGGCACTGTTGTACTCTTTCCAGAAGGCAATCGCACATACAGTGGCAAAACTGGCTACATCAAGCCTGCTGTTGCCAAATTGGCAAAGTTTTTGAAACTGCCCATCGCCCTTGTAAGACAAGTTGGTGGTTTTAGCGCAGAGCCACGCTGGAGCAATGTGATACGCAAAGGCAAGTGCCAAATTGCCGTAAGCAAAGTGCTTACCTACGACGACTACAAAACAATGAGCGACGACGAGTTGTACCAACTCATTTGTCAAGAGTTGTTTGTCGATGACTGCCAAAGCGACACTACTTTCAAGAGTAACCGCCGCGCCGAGTACATTGAACGTGCAATGTACATTTGTCCACACTGTGGGCTTACCACCTTTGTTAGCAACAAAAACACCTTTAGTTGCACCAAATGTGGCACCACTGTTGAATACTGCCCAAACAACAAGCTACAAGCAAAAGTTGGCGAGTGGCCATTTGCCACCATTGGCCAGTGGTACGACTACCAATGCGATTTTGTAAACAGTTTGACGTTGGACACCGCACTTGATACACCACTGTACCAAGATGTGGTTGCGTGGCGTCAAGTTATCGTGGGCAAACGCAAAAAGACAATTTGCAAAAAGGTGCAACTGACATTGTACCCTGACCGAATTGAATTTGCCACCCAAAAACAAAGTTGGACTTTTACCTACGCTGATATTTCCGCAATGGCCGTTATGGGTCGAAACAAACTCAACTTTCATTGCGGTGGAAAGATATATCAAGTAAAAGGCAAAAAACGTTTCAATGCGTTGAAATATATGAACATCTTTTACCGTTACAAAAACATCCAGGAGGACAACCATGGTACATTTTTGGGAATCTAGCACTTGGGGATTTATCAACTTGTTGGCAGTAATCTTTGCATCACTGCTTGCAGCAAGTCTTTTGAAAAAGGCGCTGCCCCTTTTGAGAAAATCGCTCATTCCAACATCCGTTTTGGCTGGACTGATTTTGCTTGTTATTTCTACAATCTACTTTTACGCAAGCGATGGCCAACCAATGTTTGACACCGAGTTCTTTGGCGGAAATGGCTCCGCAACGTTGGAGATACTCACTTTCCATATGTTGGCGCTTGGTTTCATTGCATCCACACTTGTGGACAACAACCGCAAGATCACAAAGGAACGTGCTACAGAAGTGTTCAACACAGGTTTGACAACTGTATCCACCTACCTGTTGCAAGGTACCCTTGGCATGGGAATCACTATTATTGCATCTCTTATCGTTGCTGACTTTTTCCCTGCAGCTGGCCTAATTTTGCCATTTGGCTTCGGTCAAGGCACAGGCCAAGCACTCAACTACGGCACCATCTACGAGGAAACCTACGGCTTTAGCGGTGGCGCGCACTTCGGCTTGACGATAGCAGCAATGGGATTTTTATCCGCAAGTATCGGTGGCACAGTGCATCTCAACATTTTGAGAAAAAAGGGCCGAATTCTCATCAAAAATGACAATGCGGAAGTTTTCACCAGTGACGAAATTCAGACAGCAAACGAACGCCCCATGAACGGCAGTTGGGACAAATTGACATTGCAAATTGCTTTGGTGCTTGTTGTGTACTTTGTATCCTACGGCTTGATGACGTTGATTGGCTCATTTGTTGGCGAAAGCTTACGCTCCACCATTTTTGGTCTAAACTTTTTGTTTGGCGTGCTTGTTGCAGTTGCTGCAAAGGCACTCTTAAAGTTGTTCAACAAAAAGAAGGTTTTGCAAAAACAATACACAAACAACTTTTTGCTCACTCGTATCAGCAACTTCTGCTTTGACGTGATGATTGTTGCAGGCATTGCGGTAATCCGTATTGACTACATCGAACAGTACTGGGGAGTGATTGCAATACTTTCCATCGTGGGCTTGTTCTCCACCTACTTCTACAACCACTTTGTTGCAAAAAAATTGTTCCCAGCTTACTCCGAAGAGCAATTTTTGGTTATGTACGGTATGCTGACAGGCACAGCAAGCACAGGTATCATTTTGCTCCGCGAGCTTGACGGCAATTTTGAAACCCCCGCAGCAGAAAACTTGGTTTACCAAAACTTCCCTGCCATTATCTTTGGTTTCCCGCTGATGATCATCGCATCCATCGCACCAGACATTCCACTTGTGATGTTTGGTATCATCGCTGCATACTTTGTTGTTATCAACGTGATTCTGTTTAGAAAGTTCATCTTCAAAAAGAAAACTCCAAAACAAGAGGCGTAAGGTGTGGAAGACCAAAGGTCGCCTCAACGAGCAAAAAAATAAGCTTCTACTTACACCAACAAAACGGGCAATACGCACCACTAACACACAAAATAATAACAAAAAAAGACACTTGAAAAAAAGTGTCTTTTATTTGGTAACTGGGGGATTGTTGCTCTCTTACCGTTTACGGGGATAAGACCGTGGCTTACGAATTGTCTTGCTTTATCTGTGGAGCACGGCTACCACGCATAAATTTTCTTGATTTCAACACAATTAGGATATATTGATGTTCAGTTTACAGAAATCGTTTAGTATAATAAATGTAATAGTATTTTGATAATATTTTGTTCTTTCAGCAATCCTTAAGCTTTGGGATGTAAGGTATTTTACCCTACCCAAAAACATAGCTTGTAACCAAAGTATTAAATAAATGAACCGAGGAAAAAGTAATGGAATTTTTGTACTGTGTTTTATATTTTATTATTAGTGGCGTTGTAATATTTTTCTTAGGACGCATTTACCCCAGAAGTTGGTTTTGCGAAAACCGCTTCCCCTACAAATCGCGCAAGTGGGAACAGGACGGACAAGTTTACCGCAAAATTGGCATCCACAAGTGGAAAACGAAATGGCCCGATGCAAGCGTTATCATCAACAAAATACTGCCAGGGTTTATGCCAAAGAAACGCCTTGACTCCACCACAAAAGACAAAATCCAAACATTGGTAAAGGAATCGTGTGTGGCAGAGTACAACCACATTTGGGGACTTGTATCCGGCATTGCGTACATGCGCATTTGGAAAAAGTATGGTTTTATTCTCACTATAGGGAACACCTTGTGGCACATTCCGCCCATACTGATACAACGCTACAACCGCCCACGACTGCTAAAATCTTTGGCGCGAATGGGCTAAATAATCACAAACAGAATTGGCTAACAAAACAGCACTCTTTTTCAAGGGGTGATGTCCTTAACGGAGAATTTACACTTTGACAAAAGTGCAAGCATCGCATTTGGCTAGTCAAAAATATTATGGGCTAAGCCCAAACCCTTATAACGACAGAAAGAGAGAACAAATCGGGAAATCCGAAATGTTCTCTCTTTTTTCTGTTTATTTTAATGAAATCGTGGCAAGCCGCCTTGCGGCTTTGTGCCACAGATGAAATCTTCGCTTTGCTCAGATGAAAGCCAAGGCGTTGCCTTGGATGAAATCAAAACCGTTCGAGCTTAATCCTGCGAAGCAGGATTTCATCGCGAATATGCAAAGAATAAAATGGTAGGTAGTAAATTTAGCTAAAACGCCTTACTCAAATAGTCTTCGATAAATGGTTGCAAGTTGCCGTCCATCACGTCTACAATGTTGGAGTTTTCAAAGCCTGTGCGGTGGTCCTTGACCAAAGTGTATGGGCAGAATACGTAGGAGCGAATTTGACTGCCCCACTCGATCTTTTTGATTTCGCCTTTGATGGAAAGTGCCTCTTCCATTTGCTCGCGCTCACGTAGCTCGGCAAGTTTGGAGCGTAGCATCATCATTGCTTGCTCGCGGTTTTGAATTTGACTGCGTTGTGTTTGACAAGATACCACAATGCCTGTTGGGATGTGTGTAATGCGGATGGCAGACTCTGTTTTGTTGACGTGTTGTCCGCCTGCGCCACTACTGCGGTAGGTATCCACCTTCAAGTCTTTGTCGTTGATGACGATGTCGTTGTCTTGTTGCAATTCGGGCATAACTTCCAAGCTGGCAAAGCTTGTTTGACGGCGTTTTGCCGAGTCAAATGGGGAAATTCGCACCAAGCGGTGAACGCCCTTTTCCGCCTTCAAGTAGCCGTAGGCGTTGAGACCATTTACTTGGAACGTGACCGACTTGATACCAGCTTCGTCACCGGCCAAGAAATCCAGCAATTCAATTTTGTAACCACGACGTTCGGCATATCTGGTGTACATACGGTACAACATTTGTACCCAGTCTTGCGCTTCGGTGCCACCTGCGCCTGCGTGAATGGTCAAAATGGCGTTGTTTTGGTCAAACTTGCCAGAAAGCAATGTTGCAATGTGCAACTCGGAAATGGATTTTTCCAATGTGACAAGTTCGCTTGCCACTTCTTCCAAGATACCTTGGTCATCGTCGGCCATGTCCAACAGGTCGCTCACATCTGCAATGCTTGTGCAAAGCTTGTTGTAGTTGGCGATTTTGTCTTCGATGTTTTTGGCACGTTGGGAAACTTGTTGAGCGTTTTTGACATCGTTCCAAAAGTCTGGCGCGTGTTGTTGCTCGTTAAGCGCATTGAGCTCCTCAGTAAGTTTGGGGATGTTCAAACTTTCGCCAATGATGTTGAGCTTGCCTTGGAGCGTTTTGATAGATAGTTTGAGTTCTTCAATTTGAATCATAGTTTTTACCTAAAAATATTGTTGTTGTTTGTGATGTTGCACTGACGTACACATTTACATGTGCACAACTATGCATCTAAGGGGCTGTTTGTTACTTTTTGCCCTTGTTTTTTGCTTCCTTGCGTTGTTGACGTTTCAATGCGTATTGCTCTTGCTTGGTAAGTGGTTTTGACTCTGATTGAGCATCGGCATCAGCAGGTGTTTGATTAACTTGTGCGGCAAGATCCTTTGCGTAACAGCAATCTTTGTACTTTTTGCCACTGCCACAGGGGCAACGACCGTTTTTTGACTTGTTGGGGTTGATGGGTTGGTCTTCCGCACTGGCAGGCGCGCTGTAGTGAACAGTGTTGATGCGTACACGGCTGTACAACAATGTGCGAATTGTTTGCACGCGAATTTGCTCGTTGAGCTTTTCGTACATATCAAAGGCTTCTTTCTTGTACACGTCAATGGGCTTGTGTTGGCCGATTGCTTGCAGGCCTACACCTTGACGCAGTTCGTCCAATGCATCAATGTGATCCATCCAAAGATTGTCCATAATACGCAGCAGGAAGTATCTCTCCACATCCTTGAAAGGCAATTCGGTTGCATCAACTTGCTCGTTGTAGCGATGGTTGAGTTGGTCGGTGACAAGATTTGCAATGTGGTCGCACACGTGTTGCGCAGGTTTGAACTTGCGGTTTGCGTAGCGTTTTTCCAATGCTTCGTCCAAGAGTTCTTGTGTGACAAATGGTGGCTCTCCAAACACGTAAGGTGTCAAATTTTTGTTGAGCTTGTCCAAATTCCACTGGGTAACATCTTCGTTGTAGTCGCACGCTTCGGCAAGAGCAAAACGGGCGTACTCCCCTACCATTGCCAGGATGCGTTCGTGCACGTCGTCGCCATCCAAGATGGAGTTGCGTTCGGCATACACCACTTTGCGTTGGGCGTTGTTGACATCGTCAAACTGCAAAACGTTTTTGCGACTGTCAAAGTGCAGACCTTCCAAGCGTTTTTGTGCTGACTCGATAACGGAAGACACCATTTTGTTTTGGATGGGAGTATCTTCATCCAAACGCGCAAACATCAGTACCGATTTTATTCGGTCGCCTGCAAAGATGCGGATCATTTCGTCTTCGGCAGAGATAAAGAATATACTGCGACCGGGGTCACCTTGACGGCCAGCGCGGCCCCTTAGTTGGTTGTCGATACGGCGTGACTCGTGACGCTCGGTGCCAATTACGCAAAGACCACCAAGCTCCAAAACTTGTTCGCGTTCTGCTTGGATTGCTGTTTTATGTTTTACAACAAGCTCGGCAAACTTTTGTTGAAGTGCGGTAACTTCCGCATCGCCTTTGACAAAGCTTGTGGAAATCTCAATTTGTTCGTCGTCGTAACCAAGACGTTTCATTTCCTGCTTGGCCAAAAACTCGGCGTTACCGCCCAGCAAAATGTCCGTACCACGACCAGCCATGTTAGTTGCAATGGTAACGGCACCAAGACGACCTGCTTGCGCAACAATTTCCGCCTCACGTTTGTGGTTTTTGGCGTTCAAAACGTTGTGCTTGACACCTTGCTCTGTGAGCAACTTGGAAAGTTCTTCGCTCTTTTCTACAGTGACAGTACCAACAAGAACAGGTTGACCTGTTGTGTTGAGTTCTTTGATTTTTCCCACAATGGCACGTATTTTGCCAGCGCGTGTTGTGAACACCAAGTCTGGTTCGTCCACCCTTGCCAATGGCAAGTTGGTGGGGATACAAACAACGTCCACGTTGTAGATTGTGTTGAATTCTTCCTCTTCCGTCTTGGCAGTACCTGTCATACCACTCAACTTGTGGTACAAACGGAAGTAGTTTTGCAATGTGATTGTTGCAAGTGTTTTGTTTTCGTTTTTGATGGTGACGTGTTCTTTGGCTTCGATAGCCTGGTGAAGACCATTGGAAAAACGTCTACCCTCCATTTTGCGACCAGTAAATGAATCGACAATCAGTATTTCGCCACGCTCAACAATGTAGTCGTCGTCACGCTTCATTATGCCGTGCGCTCGGAGGGCATTGTTGACGTAGTTGTTCAGTTCGATGTGTTCAGGGTCAGAAAGGTTGTCCACCTTGAAAAATCTTTCCGCTTTGGTAATACCTTTGTCCGTCAAGCGTACTGATTTGTTCTTTTTGTCCACAACGTAGTCACCGTTGGGTTCAACGTCGTTTTCCGTCTTACCTTCGTCATCGGTGTTGTTTGAGCGTTGCAAGGTGCAAACAAACTTGTTTGCTGTCACATACATACTGCTGGACTTGCCACTTGGACCAGAAATGATAAGTGGAGTTCTCGCTTCGTCAATCAAGATGCTGTCCACTTCGTCCACGATAACAAAGTTCAAGGAGCGTTGTACACACTCTCGGCGGTTTGTCTCCATGTTGTCGCGTAGGTAGTCAAAGCCAAACTCGGAGTTTGTGCCGTAGGTGATATCGCAGTTGTAGGCTTGGCGTTTTTCGCTACGCGTTTGATTGTTCAAAGTTACACCAACCGTCAAACCTAAAAATTTGAACACCTTGCCCATCCAGTCCTTGTCACGAGTTGCAAGGTACTCGTTGACGGTGATGATGTGCACACCTTTGCCTGTCAACGCATTCAAGTAGGCGGGTAAAGTTTCCGTAAGGGTTTTACCTTCGCCAGTAGCCATTTGGCAAATACGGCCTTGATGGAGCGCAATACCGCCCAAAATTTGCACGTGGTAATGACGTTGTCCAAGCACGCGTGCGCTTGCCTCACGACATACAGCAAATGCGTCCGGCAAAAGGGCATCAAGCGTTTCGCCAGCGTTGTATCTATCTTTCAAAATTTGTGTTTGGCTTGACAGTTGTTCGTCCGTCATTTGCTTGTAGAACTCTTCCTTTGCCTCTACAAGTTTGGCGATTTTTTCCAACTTTTTTACTTGGCGAGCGTTTGCGCCACCGTAGATATCTTTCATTGATTGTCCTCCAATTCAAAGGGGATTTTTTCCTTTCGGGATGCAACTGTCAAACAAATGACTGTAGTTGCGCCGGCGCTCTTCAAAACCTTGGCACATTCGTTCAAGGTGGAGCCGGTTGTTTTTACGTCGTCGATGACAAGCACAATCTTTCCCTTGACATCGGCGTTAATTTTGTATGCGCCAACAAGATTTTGTTTGCGCTCGGTTTTGGTTAGTTTTTCTTGCGGAGCAGTTTCCTTTATTTTTACAAGTGTTTCCACTGGCGCATCAATTTGCAAGATGTCACAAAAGGCATCCGCCAAAAGCTGTGCTTGGTTGTAGCGACGTTTGCGTTTTGCCTTTGCACTCATTGGAGCAAAAGTTACCATATCAAAGTGCAAATCGTGCTTTTGGGAAAGAAACACAAGGTAGTAGGCAAGAGCGTTTGCGTAGCTACCAAGATTGTGAAATTTCATATTGACGATGGCCTTTTTGATGATGCCGTCATAATGAAAGGCGGAGTAGGCCTTGTCGAAATGCACCTTTTCAAAGGCGCAATGACCGCAGTAGGTTTCGTCGCCGTCGATACCCACACCACACCTTGGACAAGTTTTGCCGTTGTTGAAAGGCAAAAGCTTTGTGCAATCTGGGCAAAAGCCTGTGTCGTCAAAAACGTCACGACCGCAATTTAGGCATTTGTAGTTGGTTGGGGCAAAGATGTTTTTGAAAATCTTGCCTACTGCTCGTAAAAATTTCATTGTTGGGATAAATTAGTTCATCATTTGTCAGTCGATGACAAAATCATCATCGCTTGGTTGCGCCTTTTTGCTACCGAAGTATCGTTGGTAGTTGGCGTTTTCTTCCTGCAAAAATCTGCACAGGTTGGTAGTACGCGCCGCAATGTAGTTGTTGTGCACCATCAGTGCCAAAATTTTTTTGCTACCAACTAACACTACCATCTTTTTGGCGCGAGTAATTGCCGTATAGAGCAGGTTTTTGTTGATAATTGTTGGTGGGCCGTTGACAAGTGGCACTACCACCACTGGGAACTCGCTACCTTGGCTTTTGTGAATTGTGATTGCATAAGCCAGTTGCAAGTTGTCCAAATCGTGCTCGGTGTAGGTGGCAAGGCGGTTATCGTCAAACAAAACTGTCATACGGCCATCCGCACGGCTGATACCTGTGATAAAACCAATATCGCCATTGAACACACCTGTGCCATCTTCCAGTTCGCCTTTGTCGTTTTTGCGCACGTATGGCAGGTCGTAGTTGTTGACAGTTTGCATAACCTTGTCGCCAACGCGGAAGATGTTTTTGCCCACAACGTACTCGTTTTTGCCGTAAACTCGTGGATTGATTTGCTCTTGCAAACACTTGTTTAGGTTTTCCACACCGGCAACACCGCTTTTCAATGCGCCCAATACTTGGATTTCGCTTGTGGGCAATCCTGTAAACTTGGGCAGTCTTGTTGTTACCATTTGCACTACGGTATCGGCAATTTGTTGAAAGTCAGTCATATTGTTGAAGAAAAAGTCCTGACTTTTGTTGTTGATTTCCGGCATTTGGCACCTGTTGATTAGGTGAGCATTGGATACAATCAAGCTGTCTTGCGATTGACGATATATGTGTGTGAGATAGCGAATTTCAATCACACCACTGTGAATGACATCCGCCAAAACGTTGCCTGCGCCTACGCTTGGGAGCTGATCCTTGTCGCCAACAAGCACAATGCGTGTACCTTTTTCCAATGCGGAAAGAAGTGCGTACATAACTGTGACATCCACCATGGAAAGTTCGTCCACAATCACCACGTCACAAGGCAGTGGGTTGTAGCGGTTGAACTTGAAGGACATTTTGTCACCCTGTGGTTCGTAGCACAGCAAGCGGTGGATGGTTTTTGCGTCGTACCCAGTGGACTGCGCAAGGCGTTTTGCAGCACGTCCAGTTGGTGCGCAAAGCTCCAGCTTCAAGCCATGGTTGGATAGTATTTGCGCAATGCACTTGACAATGGTCGTTTTGCCTGTACCTGGACCACCAGTAATGACAGTAACACCATTTACAAGGGCCGACTTTACCGCGCCAAGTTGGCTTGGGTGAAACTGGAAGTTGTTTGCTCTTTCAAATTGGGAAATAAGCGTGTCGGCATCCATCATCACGCGCTTTGCATCAGCGTTCAAAGCGATAAGTTTGGATGCAATGGCACGTTCCAGTTTGTAGTACTTGACTAAGGACACACAGCGCCTACTTTCAATTTCAAACACCTTGACGGCAGGTTCAAGCACAAGCTTTGTCAATGTATCTTCCACAAGTTGGCCGTGAGCTGTCAAATCAACGTCAATAAGTTTGGAGCAGTTTTCCACAAGCTCGTCAAACACAAGGTAAGTGTTGCCAGCTTTGTCGGCACTTTCCTTCAAAAGGTACACCATTGCTGCACGCACACGAAACTCGCTGATGGGTTCAATTCCCACGCTTTGGGCGATTTTGTCCGCAGTGATAAATCCTACGCCGTCAATGTCGTCAATCAGTTTGTAGGGGTTGGCAAGCACAATATTTTTGGTTTGCTCTTTGTAGATGTTGTAGATTTTCAAGGACAAGTTGGTTGTCATGCCGTAGCTTTGCAAAAACATCATTTGCTCTTGCATCACTTTGAGTTCGGCAACGGCATTGGCAATGTCCATTGCTTTTTTGGAAGAAATACCCTTTACCTTGGCAAGCAACATTGGATTGTTTTCGATTACGGCAAATGTGTCGTCGCCAAATTTGTCGTAAATGTTTTTGGCGGTAACTTCGCCAACGCCCTTGATAAGTCCGCTGGAAAGATACTTGATGATACCTTCCTTACCAGTGGGGTCGGTTAGCTTGTAACTGGTAACCGCCAACTGCTCGCCATACTTGTTGTGAACGGAAACTTTGCCCTCAACTGTCAAAATGGCACCGATACTAAGCGTAGGGAAAGTGCCCACGCAGGTAAGATGACCTCCGTCGGTGCAATCAAGTCCCAAGACAGTATAACCATTTTCTTCGTTGCGATACACAATGCTTGCAACTGTGCCTTTTGCTTTGAGTTCCATTCTGTTTCCTTTTGGTTTATTGACAACCACAACAAATGTGTCTGTGCGCATTTGCGTATGCGCATATCACACCATTATATTTTATTATAACACAAGGCAGGGGCAACATTCAAGTAGTTGAGGGAGAAAAAGAATAAATAATATGTATTCAATAATAAGATGGTCAAAAAGATGAAATTCCTGATAGAAAAAATCCAAACCGAACACAGCAAAACAATCAACAATAGTTACAAACTAAAACAAAAAAACGACTGGTGCATTTTGCATCAGTCGTTTGTGTTATTAAAGATATTTTTTGAGGTCGTCAACTTTGTCCAATTGTTCCCAAGGGAATTCGTCACGACCAAAGTGTCCGTAGCTTGCTGTAGCTTGGAAGATGGGTTGAGTAAGTCCAAATTGGTTGATGATTGCCTTTGGACGGAGATCGAACTCTTCTGCAACGATTTGAGAAATTACCGCATCACTTACTTTGCCTGTTCCGTAGGTGTTGATGTCGATACTAACCGGCTTTGCACGACCAATAGCGTAGGATACTTGCATTTGAACTTTGTCGCAAAGACCACTTGCTACAAGGTTTTTGCAGATGTATCTTGACATATATGCTGCGGAGCGGTCAACTTTGGTTGCGTCCTTACCAGAAAATGCACCACCGCCGTGAGCGCAGTAGCCACCGTAGGTATCTACGATGATTTTGCGACCGGTCAACCCACTGTCTGCTGCTGGACCACCAATTTCAAAACGGCCTGTTGGGTTGATGTAGTACTTTGTTTCTTCGTCAAGAAGGCTAAGGGGTACTACTGGACGAATTACGTACTCGATCATATCGGATGCGATTTTTTCCGTTGTGACGTCAGGAGCGTGTTGTGTGGAAAGTACGATTGTGTCAATACGGCAAGGCTTGTCGTTTTCGTCATACTCGATTGTTACTTGGCTCTTTCCGTCTGGACGGAGATATGTGAGTAAACCTTCCTTGCGCACAAGTGCAAGTTGTTGGCAAATCTTTTGCGCAAGCATGATTGCCATTGGCATATACTCGGGCGTTTCGTTGCAAGCGTAACCAAACATCATACCTTGGTCGCCTGCGCCGTACAGGTCAAGTGTTTCACCACGATCGCGGTATTCGCCAGACTTGTCCACGCCCAATGCGATATCTGGAGATTGCTTGTCAAGGCTGATGATAACGCCACAACTATCAGCATCAAAGCCGTACTTTGCGCGTGTGTAACCAATGTTGCGAACTGTGTTGCGAACAACGTCTGCGTAGTCCACAATGGCAGTTGTTGTGATTTGGCCCATAACAAACACTGTGCCTGTGCAAACTACTGTTTCGCAAGCAACACGTGCGTTGGGGTCTTGTGCGAGAATTGCGTCCAAGATTGCATCGCTGATTTGGTCGCACATTTTGTCTGGATGGCCTTCGGTTACACTTTCGGATGTGAAATATCTGTGTTTGTTGTTCATAGTGAAACTCCTTTATATACTGGTAAAATTATTGTTAAACTTATATTTATTGCAAGGTGCATACCATTTTTGGATTGCATGTCACGAGATTTTTGCAAAAAAAATTGCCTTGTCGCAAGACAAGACAGCATACTACTTTGCAATTTACTGTCCCATCTTTCAGGTTATCCCTGCGGAATTTAGCACCTTAACACATTCAGGTTGCTGTAACTTCAACGAGTCCGTCTCTCCGTTACTCTTGATAGGTTTGTTGTAAGTGTATTGTACCACTTTTCCGTGTACTTGTCAACAAATTTGCATACATATACTCAATGTGTGACAATATGTACACTTGTGCAGATGTGCATCAAAAGATACCAATAAAAAACCGCGCCAAAATAATTCAACAAATGGCGTTTTGTGTGGATTGTTTGACATCTACACCTAACAAATGCGTATTTTGTTACGGTAGACTCGCACTTTGGGAGAGCCCCACGACAGTGGGTGAGAGGGGATTGTTAAAAACACAAACTCGCCCTTGACGGCAAGGCAAAAGGATGGTAAAATGGTTGCAACGAGGTGAAAAAATGTTCAAACAAATGACTATTGAAAAATACAACGAAATTTTGGCAAGCAAATCCCCTACGCCTGGTGGCGGTAGCGCCCTTGCAATGATAGGAGCAACGGCTTGCGCACTGTGCCAAATGGCAGTGGAAGTGACACTCACAAAAGGGGAAAACGAGTATCTTACAAGCTGTCTGCCCACTTTGAAAAGGTGCATCGCAAAACTGCACGACTTGGCGCAAGACGACTCCGCCGCTTTTGAAAAAATTATTGCTGTATCACGCAAAGTGAAGAGTGGCGAAGTGGACAAATCCGCTTTGCAAAAAGAGTACCACAAGTCTGCTTTGGTACCCATCGAAGTGATGCAAGTGTGCAAACGCGCCTTGGGTATTGCGGAAAGCACCAAGCCATACTTGTACAAGTACGTTGCCACCGATTGCTACATCGGCATTGACCTACTCAAAGTTGCAATCAAAGACAGCTTGCACAACGTGTACGCAAACACAGGCTTGATTTGCGACCCAGCGCTAAAACACAGCTTGGAAAAACAAGCAGAAGACGTTGCAAATGGGTTGTAAATTAAATCTATTGTGTTAATAAAAGGAGATTTTTCTATGGAAAAAGTAACTTATTTCGACGTAGAATATGCTAATAGCAAGAATAAATCCATCTGTCAAATGGGTCTTATGTGTGAAAACTTCAACGATGGCGATCCTTACTACCCCGAACTAGATCTCTATATTGATCCCGAAGATGGCTTTGATGATTTTTGCATAAAAATTCACGGAATTTCTAAAGACACTATCAATGGTAAGCCAAATTTTCCAACTGTTTGGGCGGAAATCGAAAAATATTTTACAAACGCAGTAATTATTGGACATAATGTAGCCGGAGCTGACTTCGACGCATTAGTCAAGGCATTAAAGCGATACAATTTGGACATTCCAGAGCTATACTACATATGCACATTAGAGTTAGCTAAACAATACATACCTTCCTACGCTATCGCCGACTATAGCATGTCAACATTATGTGCATATTTTGGAATTGATATTGATTCTGAACACAATGCATTTGATGATGCTTGCGCCTGTGCAGACTTATTCAAAGCTATTATTGAAGAATACAATATTGATATAGCTGATATAAAGGTTAAAAAATATAGTCCACATATAGAAAATGAATTTACGCAATTTGTATCAAGCCCTGTAATTCGAAAAGCTATTAGCGAGTTTTATGGCGTTATTAGGGGTTTTTCCATTGATAATGAGATTTCTCCTGAAGAATTTGAATACATAAAACATTGGAGAAAAGAATATTCTATCTATTCTAATCATGCAGGTATTGCAGAGATCGTTTCTATATTGGATAGGATAATAGAGGACGGCTCAATAACACTCGAAGAAATCACGGAATTGCAATCTTCAACGATTAAATATTTAGATGTAGTTTCCACTTCCCCGATAACTTTGGCAACTCAAATTCTGGATGGCATTTTAAGAGGTATTACTGTTGACGGAAAGATTACCGAGAGTGAGTGCAAAAACTTGCGCCAATGGCTGTATGATAATATATATCTTTCGGATCATTTCCCTTTCAACAAGGCCATGAGTGTATTAAATAAAGTTCTTGAAGATTCTATAATAACCAAAGAAGAGTCAGAGTATATTGCTACAATGATAAATGAAATGTTAAATCCTGTAGACGCATTAAAAGCAGACATCAATTCCGTTGACGGAAAACATGTATGTTTGAGTGGTAACTTTGCTTATGGACAAAAATCCGATGTTGAAAAATATATTATTACAAAAGGCGGAATAATCGATCCATCTCTTAAAAAATCAACTGATATCTTGATGATAGGAAGTTGCGAGTGTCAAGCATATTCTAATGGGACATACGGAACAAAAGTTAAAAAAGCCATTGAATATAACAAAAAAGGATGTACAATAAAAATCATTAAAGAATCTGATTTTTTCGCATCTATACAGTAATTTTTAACAATCCATTTCTACAAACAAAAAGACTAACGAAGGCTCGTTAGTCTTTTTTTTGATGTTATTTAGATGGGTTGTTGTTTTTCCATTGCGTGGTTGCTTTGGGAGACTTGCACTATCAAAACACATCTATGTTAGCATTCTGTCGATTTGTTATACGGTAAGTAACAATATTACTATAACTACCAAGACAACAAGGATTGGGAGCACAATTAGGAGGGTTTTTCTTTTGCGTACAAGGGCCAAAACAATTCCTAAAACTGCAATACCGCCACCAATCATACACCAAATGACATCCACAAACATACCTATAAAAGCCATGATAAAGCCACCAGCCAAAAGCATAAGACTCACACTTAATACAGCCCATTTGTTGACGTCTTTTTCCTGTTTGTCAGGTTGGATTGTGGGTTCTTTGGCATTTGCGGGCTCATTGCCTGTTACGATATACTCAACGCTTGTTTGTAAAACTTCCGCCAATGCCATCAAATTGTAGGCATCGGGTGCGCAAGCATCCGTTTCCCATTTTGATACCGATTGTCTTGTTACACCAATTTTTGCCGCAAGGTCTTCCTGAGAAAGTTGCAAGTCTTTTCTTAGTCCAACTATTCTGTTTCCGATTGTCATAGTTCTTCCTCCATCGTGATTGATTGACACAATTATACACCCGCAAAGGAGTTATTTCAACCCAAAAAAGCGCAACTTTAGTTTACATTTGGCAAATATTTGTTGCTTGCACCATAAAAATGCCAAAAAACTGACGTTTGATGCGATTGTGTTTACTGATGTTGCCAATTATACAAGCAGTAGCCCAATATCCTTTTGCAACAAAAAAGACTAACGAAAATTTGTTAGTCTTTTTTGATGTCATTTAGATAAGTTATTGTTTTTAGGGCAAACTGTCTACAAAAGTTGTTTGGTGCTGTACGATGCCGTTAATGTCACAATAGCAACCCAACTGCACTCTTGATATTTAAGTCCTTTGCATTATTTACATCTAATTACTTTCTCAGTTCTGCCTTGATGCGGCGAACACCACTACTGCTGGATTGCTCCTTGGTAATCACAAATGTGCCAAGGTCGCCTGTGTTTTCAGCGTGTGGGCCACCGCAAATTTCCTTGCTGAAGTCGCCCATTGTGTACACCTTTACCACTTCGCCATAACGATCGCCAAACAAACCGATTGCGCCAGTTTTGCGAGCTTCTTCAATGGGGAGTTCCACGCAAGTGATGGGCAATTTTGCTTGGATTGCCTCGTTTACAAGACGTTCAACTTCCACAATTTCTTCCTTGGTCATTGGACGGCCAAAGCTAAAGTCAAAGCGCAAACGTTCGGGTGTGATGTTGCTACCCTTTTGCTTAACTTCGTCACCAAGAACCTTTCTCAAAGCTGCTTGCAACAGGTGTGTTGCTGTGTGAAGATGGGTTGTTTCGATACCGCCACCTTCCGCCATACCGCCCTTGAAACGTTGCTCAGAGCCAGCTTGAGACTTTGCTTGGTGTTCGGCAAACTTCTTTTTGAAGCCGTCAAGGTCAACTGTGTAGCCTTGTTCAGCAGCAAGTTCCACTGTCATTTCCACAGGGAAACCAAATGTGTCGTAAAGCTTGAAAGCAGTTCCACCAGGAACAACATTGCCAGGGATGTGAGAAATAACTTTGAAAAATTCCTTTTCGCCTGCAACAAGTGTTTTGGAGAACTTTTCCTCTTCCTTGTTGAGTTCGTCAACAATCTTTGTTGCGTTTTCAGTGAGCTCGGTGTAAACATCTTTGTACACTTCAATGTATACCTTTGCAATCTCGGAAATGCTACCCTTTGGCATACCAAGGGAGTTTGCCATACGAACTGCACGGCGGATCAAACGACGCAAAACGTAGCCTTGGTCAACGTTGCTTGGGACAACACCAACAGGGTCACCAAGAAGGAAAGTTGCTGTACGAACGTGGTCAGCAATTACGCGCATTGCCTTTTTTGTTGTTTCGTCGTAGGTTTTGCCAGAGAGTTCTTGAATTTTTGCAAGAGCGCCAGCAAACAAATCAATGTCGTAAACGGATTTCAAGCCATTCAAAACACAAACTGTACGTTCCAAGCCCATACCTGTATCAACGTTCTTTTGTGCAAGTGGAAGGTAGGTGCCGTCCGCTTGACGGTTGAATTGCATAAATACGTTGTTCCAAATTTCAAGGTACTTGCCACAGTCGCAACTTGGGTCGCAATTTGGACCACAAGCAGGCTTGCCTGTATCCCAAAAGATTTCCGTATCAGGACCGCATGGGCCTGTTGTGCCGGCAATCCACCAGTTGTTTTTCTTTGGAAGGTAGTAGATGCGTTCAGCAGGGATACCACAAGCTTTCCAAACGTTTGCGGAGTCTTCGTCACGAGGAGCGTCTTCGTCACCGGCAAAAACTGTTACAGAAATGCGGTTTACGTCCAAGCCAAGGTACTCGGGGCTGGTCAAAAACTCGTAGCTCCACTTGATGGACTCGTGATTGAAGTAGTCGCCAAGAGACCAGTTGCCAAGCATTTCGAAAAATGTCAAGTGGGAGTCGTCGCCTACTTCTTCGATGTCGCCTGTGCGTACGCACTTTTGTACGTCAGTAAGGCGTGTGCCCTTTGGGTGTTTTTGTCCAAGGAGATATGGAATAAGTGGGTGCATACCAGCCGTTGTAAACAAAACGGATGGGTCATTTTCAGGAATCAAACTTGCTGATTGTATAACTGCGTGACCGCGATCAGCAAAGAATTTTAGGAATTTTTCTCTCAAAAAGTTAGATGTGATTTTCATAAGTCCTCTTTTGTCAAAATTGACGATGATGGTTTTATGTGTATTTTTTGTAGTGACCAAAAGCTTTGTTGGTGTACCATGGCAAAACCATTGTTTTTACATTTGGTGGTTTGGCGCAAATAACGAGTAAAACAAAACTGCATTTTCCGTCGAAGCAACACCATAACAAAGGCTTTAATTGCAAAAGACCGTTTTAGCCACGGTCTTTGCGAAGTTTATTTACTTTGCTAAAAACTATGCAACTTGTTCTGTCAATGGTTTGGACTTTGCAATTGCAGAGTACAAAAAGAAGAACCAGTAGTAAGCAGGGATTGCGCAAATAACCCAACCAAATGTCAAACCTTCAGCAACAAACAAATTCAAAATGCCCCCGAGGAAGGTTGGACCAAACAATTGTGGAACAAGCAACAATGCTGTTGCAACTGTCGTCAAGATTGCAAGCAACAAGTAGAACTTGTTTGCTCTTATTGAGCGTTTAGAACTGAAAATACGTGTGATGCAAACGATAAGATGAATTGCTGCGCACAAGGCAAAGATGACACACATCACAGTTATCATGATTTCTGCAACGGAGCTACCAAGGATGCCAACCATTGTGTTGAGCAAGTTTTCGCCTGGGTTGTTGATTGCAAGGATGACCTTTTGTACTTTGATGTAGAAATAGTCATAGCCATACCATGTGCCGTTTGCGTCCGTTACAAAACCTTTGTCAAAGGCCAAAAAGCTTGGGCGAAGTTCTTGTGGTGCTGCAAAGAAATATCCAAACACAAGCAAGAAGATGAGTGCAATGATTGCAAAAGCTCTGCCACCCTTTTTGGATGCAACGCGTTTTGCGCCTTTTGGTGCTTTTGCAGCCTTTTGACGGCCCTTTTTGCCACCTTTGTTTTCTTCTCTTACTGGTACAGCTTTGCCAGCGGCTGGAGTAACTGTTGTGATTGTTGCAAAGGAGTATCCGCAAGAACAAGTGTTGTCGCCAGCGGGAACTTCCTTACGGCATCTTGGGCAGATTTTTGTTTGCTCGCCCACTTTGAGTTGACTACCACAGTTACGGCAGAAATTTGCCATTGGGGAGTTGCGTGTGCCACAAGTACGGCAAACAACTACTTCCTCAGGAACTTTGAGTTGTGTGCCACAACGTGAACAAAAGCGAGCGTTCAATGTGTTAGAATTGCCACAGTGTGGGCAAAGATTGAAACTGTTAGAACTATTCATAAATTACCTCCGTTACTTGCGTGGTTTGCCGCAGTTGGTACAAAAAGCGGAATCATGTTCGTTTTGAGCTTTACAGTGGGGACATTCCCAAGTTGGTCCTTTGGGCGCAGTGCCTTCGAAAGACCAGTTGCACTTGATACAAAACAGGGAGTCGCCTTGATTTTCCGTACTGCAGTTAGGGCAGTATTTCTTTTGTGGGTCTACCTCCAACTTCAAGCCACAGCTTACGCAGAACACCTCGTCTGCTGCGTTCAATGCGCCACAGTTAGTGCAAACCTTCTTTTTTCCAGAGCCATCGTCCAACATTGTCTGTTTTACGACGACATCGCCAAGATTTTTGACATCGTGGACAACCTGCATTTGGGTGATTTGCGCATCAGCCAAAGAGCAGAAACAGTAGGAGCAGTAGATGGACTCTGTGGAGTTGTATTGTCCGCAGTGGGGGCAAATTTTGCGCTTTACAACCTTGTGCAGTGTAAGCGCTGCAACGCTTGCGCCACACTTGTGACAGAACATTGCCGTCAAGGGCAGTCTTTCGCCACACTCGGGGCATACAAATATCTCTTGAGCGTCGGCCGTATCGCCGTACACATCCGCCATTTCTTGGCGAAGGTTTACCGCAACTGGTGCCGCTGTTGCTGTTTGTGCTGTTTGCACTTTTTCTTGGGAGAGCGATTTACCACAGGATGTGCAGTAGACAAAGCCTTTGTCATTTGCCGCTCCACAAGAAGGACAAACTATCTCTTCTTGGAAGACAAACTCCGCTTTGCCACAATTACAACAAAACAGGGAATCGTTTTCGTTGATTTCTCCACAATTTTTACAAAGTTTCATAAATCACCTTTATACATTGTTGGTTACAAAGTTTTGCTTGATGTGACTTTGTGTCTTGATACATCATCACATATAAATATATTATACTTTAACGATTTTGTCAACATCAATGTCAATATCCACACAGATATTTGACAGTTATTTGTTACTTGCCAGGCTTAAAGCTGTCCTTCAAACCTACGATTTCGTTGAATACAAGGTTTTGTCCGTTAGAATCCTTGTCCAATACGTAGTAGCCCACACGCATAAATTGGAACTTGTCTTCCACTTGAGCCTCCAAAAGACTTTGCTCAACATAGGCATCAACAACTTGCATGGAGTTAGCGTTAAAGCGCAATGTAAAGTCTGTAACACCATCAACAACGTCGTTCAACAAACTTTGCAGTTTGCGTACTTGTACTTTGACGCAGGTGTTTGCATCTACCCATTGAACTACGCCCTTTACCTTGACACCACTTGTGTCACTGCCCGACTTGGAGTTTGGCACTACCGAGCAACGAATTTCTGCTACTTCGCCATTGTCGTCCAAAATCACTTCGTCACAGTGAATGATGTATGCGCCTTTGAGTCTTACGTATCCATCGGGTTTTAGGCGGTGGTACTTTGGTGGGGGAACAAGTGCAAAGTCGGCGCGGTCAATGTAAATTTCGCTACTAAATGGTACGTCACGATATGTTACTTCCGCAGCGTTGGGGTTATCTTCGACCGAGAGCATTTCGCAACCAGTGTAGTTTGTCAAAACAACCTTTACTGGGTCAAACACTGCCATAACGCGGTTAGCGTTGGCGTTGAGATTTTCTCTTACGCAGGCTTGCAAGTAGCTTTCTTCCACTTCGGAATTAGCCTTGGATACACCAATGCGCTCGCAGAAGTCACGCAGTGCCGCAGCAGGATAACCACGACGACGAAGTCCCGAAAGTGTTGGCATACGTGGGTCGTCCCAACCCATAACTTTTCCTTCGTCCACAAGCTTTTTCAAAAAGCGTTTGGACATGATTGTGTTTGTGATGTTAAGGCGCGCAAACTCAATTTGTTGTGGTTGAGGAGCAGGGAAGTCGCAATTTGCAACAACCCAGTCGTAAAGTGGACGGTGGTCTTCAAACTCCAATGTGCAGATGGAGTGTGTGATGCCTTCGTGAGCATCCTCGATGGGATGTGCGAAGTCGTACATTGGGTAAATGCACCACTTGTCGCCTGTGTTGTGGTGGGTTGCGTGCAACACGCGGTAAATGACAGGATCACGCATATTTAAGTTGGGAGATGCCATGTCAATTTTAGCGCGCAAAACCTTGGAGCCATCTTCAAACTTGCCGTCACGCATATCGTAGAAAAGTTGCAAGTTTTCTTCAACACTACGGTTGCGGAAAGGACTTTCCACACCAGGCTCTGTCAATGTGCCACGACGTTGACGTATTTCTTCGGCAGTTTCGTCGGAAACGTACGCCAAACCCTTGTTGATGAGTTTGACAGCGCAATCAAACATCACGTCAAAGTAGTCGCTGGCAAACAAAAGTTTGTCCCATTGGAAACCCAGCCAGTTGATGTCTTCTTTGATGCTGCGAACATACTCTTGGTCTTCCTTGCAAGGGTTGGTGTCGTCAAAACGCAAATTGCACTTGCCACCATACTTTTTGGCAATGCCAAAGTTGATGCACAAACTTTTTGCGTGACCAACGTGCAGGTAGCCGTTAGGCTCTGGGGGAAAACGTGTATAAACGGAGTTTACTTTGCCACTGGCAAGATCGCCGTCGATAATTTCTTCAATAAAATTTCTTGATTCACTCATAATACTACCTTTCAAATACAATTATTCTTGTGGGGTTTCACTTGGGTCGGATGAATCCACAAAACCACCATCTTCGTCCAACTCGGAGAAATCTGTGATGCTTTCGCCAAAGCTCAAATCGTCATCAGGCTGCTGGTTGTCCGTTGGTGTTTCCACAACTTGACCCATATTGAGACCATGCTGTGTGAGATACTCGGCATCCACAAAGCGTACGATTTTTCCCAGCCAATAGAGCTCGATTTTGCCCTGTTCACCGTTACGGTGCTTGGCAACAATAAGGCTGTACTTCATCACACCAGAAACCTCTTCCTTGTGGATAAACAATACGATGTCGGCATCTTGCTCGATTGCACCAGACTCACGCAAGTCGGAAAGTACTGGTTCACTACCGCCTTGGTTATCCTTGCCCTTGATGTTGCGGATTTCCGCTTCACGCTTGAGCTGTGACAGAGCAATTACCGGAACGTGCAATTCCTTTGCCAAAAGTTTCAATGCTCTTGAGATTGCTGCAACTTCGTTTTGACGGCCTTGCTTTGCATCAACACCGCTGTTCATCAACTGGATATAGTCGATGACAATCAAGTCCAAGCCGTGTTGCTGTTTCAAACGACGGCATTGAGATGCGATTTCCGATGGCTTGATGGATGCGTAGTCGTTACCGTACATCTTCATCTTGGTACAAATTGTGTCTTGTGCGATACGCAACTTTTCCAAGTCTGCTTCGCCGTGAGGCAGTTGACCAGACTTGATGTACTCAAGGGGTACGCCGGACATACCAGACATCATTCTTTCGATGATTTGCTCGTTGCTCATTTCCAACGAGAAGATGGCAACAGTTTTGCCCTGCTTTGCAACGTTTTCGGCAATGTTCATAGCCATTGCAGATTTACCAACACCAGGACGGGCAGCAAGTACGATAAGTTCGCCACCGTGCAAGCCGTTTGTGAGTCTGTCAAAACGTGTGTAGCCTGTTTGGATACCACGGAATTTGCCTGGGTTTACAAAACGCTCGTTGATTGTGTGCATTGCGCGAGCGGTGTCGTCCGCCAAAGATACAAGTCCGCCATTTGCGCCACCTTGAGAAAGAGCAAAGATTTTTTCTTCGGCATAGGTGATGGCTTCTTCGGAAGAAGATGCTGTGTAAGCCTTGGACTTGACTTCGTCACAAATGACAATCAGTTGGCGCATTGTGGATGCGCGCTTGACGATTGTGATGTACTCATCGTAGTTTGCAGTGCTTGGCAACAACTCGTTCAAACGCAAAATGTAGTCGATATCGCCCACCTGCTCAAGCTTGCCCACACGACGAAGGTAGTCAACAACGGTAGCGAAGTTGACGGTGTTTACGCTCAAACCTTCGCCAACGGTTTTGTGCGACTGATTAGAGATATCCTTCATTGCCTGGAAAATGATTTGGTGGTTGGGCTGGTAAAAGTCTTGTGCTTTAAGTTGCGCGATGATTTCCAACTGCATTTCGGGACTGCGCAAAATACAGCAAAGGACGTTTTGTTCCGCCTCGACACTGTTTGGCATTGTGATTTGATTTTTGGGTTGTTCGTTTGGCATTGTTGCCTCCTGTGTACTCAAAATATGTAAAAAAACCTTACCCATCAATATTTTTTGATGTGTAACGTTGGCAAATTTTTTATCGTGATTTGATTATACTATTTTTTTTAATATAAATCAATTATATCTTGCAAAATTTTGCAAATATATCTACCAAAATTTTGCAAAAAGAAACAGCTTGTTTGGGTAATTTTTGCAAGTTTTTTGCAAGCAAAGGAAAACAAAACAAAAAAAAAGGGCAACTTCGGCCCTATTGAAAAAGCAGTTAGAGTTGCTCAAAGTTAAAAATATGACAATCTTTTGGACAAAATGCAATGCAAATTTAGAACAGGTCTTTGCAATTTCGTCACTGTTGTTGGTAACAAACTTTACTCGTTTGGTATTACAGTAGTTAGTTCAGGGCGGACAATATCTCCACGAGCCACAACCTTGTCCACCTTTTTGTAGAAGTTTTTGCGGATGAGTTTGGTCTCCATCAAGTGGCCATTTTGATAGTACTTCAAAAAGGACTGCGTTTTGACACCATCACTGCCATTTGTGACAACAAGCGTTTGGTCGGTGTAAACAAGTTGAGGGTACTTTTGCTTGTCAACAATTTCCACAGTGTCAAACGGAGTTACTTCCTTGACGCTTTCGCGCACAATTTGATAGTCGCAGGGCAATCCAAAAACAGCAAAAGAAACACTTTTGCCCCTCACAAAGCCTTGGATGTAGATGGGAGAGCCTGTGTTGTTAACAAAGGTCAAGTCGGCACCAGCATCACTTACCATAGCATCAAAACCTTCCAAAACGTAGTTGGAAACAAGAGTGTGTTGGCAGGCACTTGGCAAAATGCCCGCAAGTAGAAGGGCATTGTACAAGGTTGTTGACACCTGACAAACACCACCACCAACGCCATCCACGTAAGCCCCATCCACGATGACTTTGGCCGTTTTGTAACCATTTTGCTCGGTGCGTTTGCCCACCACTTGGTTGAAGGAAAACTTTTCGCCCACGTCAACTGTTGTGCCGTTGATACTTTGCGTGGCAAGCCTGATGTTGTGGACGCGGTCTGGAGTGCTTGCAGGAAACTGCGTTGTAAAGGTAGCTCGTTGTGCTGTGCACTTTTGTAAGTCTTGCACAGTCGTTGCTTTGTCCACCACCAAAGGCAAAGTTATTTTTTCTCCATTGTGGCAAGCAATCAAGCTTTCGAACAACACTTTTTGGTTGATAGAAACTCCATCGTTACCTTCAAAAAAACGAAAACCGCTCTCGTCAAAAGTGACACAAGCATCACGCTTTTGACGACACACATAGTCAAAAAAACGCAGTATATCATCGAATTTGGGTACAATGTAGTTGTAAATTTCCTTGTCCGACAAGGGCAAAGTTTGCAGATACTGGTACAGTTGCCACTTGCTTTTTTCGCCAAGGTACACCACCCTTGCATCAGCCTTGTCAAGATACTTGGATATATCGTACACAAAACTTTTGTTGCCATGCTGAATGGTTGCGTGCACCTTCCAAGGGCACACTTCTGCCTGCGCTGTGTAAGAAAAAACGCCCACGAAGATTGTGAGCGTAAGTAAAGTTATCAAAAGAATTTTTTTCATATTCCCAAAATTTTGCGAGTATAACCAGATGGAGAAAAGCTTTTTGTGCCAATTTCCACACCGTGAACATAATCGTGGAAATCAGAGCCACCGGTTACAACAAGTTTGTATTTTTTCGCCATTTTACTGTAAAACATGCGCTCGGCATTATTATGAGTAAAATACTGCGCTTCAATACCGCCAAGACCTGCCAACACCAAAGGTTTTAGGAATTTTTCAAAACTGTCAAAGGGTATTTTGAGTTGTTTTGGATGTGCCAGCACTGGGATTCCGCCATAGCGAAGGATGAAATGTATGCCTTCGACAGGGGTTAGACGCTTTGTTTGAACGTAGCAACAACATCCCACGCCAAGGTACTTTTCAAAGACTTCTGGGACGTCCTTGCAAAAACCAATGCGTACCATTTCGCGCGCCAAAACTCCACGACCAACGGAACCTTGTTTTTCCAGCTCATCGAGATTGATGTCACAGCCCAGTTCCCTGAGTTTTTCCACCATCAAACGGTTGCGTTCGCGACGCATATTGGCAATCTTACTCATCTCTTCCGCAAAGCCGGGAGCGTTGTAGTCGATGTTGTAGCCCAAGATGTGCACTTCGCCACTGCCCACGCAGGACAGCTCTACGCCAACAAGGTAGCCAATACCAATTTGCTTTGCGTAGGCAACGATTGCATCGGTGTCTTTCATTGTGTCGTGGTCGGTCAAAGATATGCAGTCAATACCCCTTTGCTTTGCCAAATCAAGCACTTGTGTGGGTTCAAAAAGACCGTCCGACCTGTTAGTATGTACGTGTAGATCGCATTTCATAGTAAAATATTAACAAAAAAATCGCAAGATGTCAAGGTGTAAATGTGACACAGCATTTTTTGCATAGAAGCAAACCCAAGAAGCATTATACTACGCAAAAAAGCAAAATAAAAGGCTCTGTCACAAGAAATGGTTGGTTAGCCGCCCTCTCCGTCAGTCTTGCGACTGCCACCTCTCCCAGCGTGAGAGGCTGTG
>CAZHMU010000001.1:173843-256020 GCA_964533825.1 uncultured Oscillospiraceae bacterium | reverse complement strand
TCTTGCTTTACTTGAAGATAGTAGTAATATGTACTTCGAGATAACTTGGCTAACTAGCGACTACTTTCGCCTTTTCCCGTTTTCTCGCTCGTCCGCAAGAACTAAGGCACTCAGTTTTTTTAAGTACTCAATCTCCATTCTAAGCCGTTGGTTTTCTGCAATAAGATCTTCTTCTACTGGTTTAGTTAACTTAGGTGGTCTGCCACGTTTCTTGCCAGTTGGTCTACCTCTGTTATCTTTCATTAGTCCTTCAAATCCTTCTTCAAGGTATTTGCGTTCCCATCGTTGTAGCATGAGACGAGCGCCTCCCTGCCTGTCGTTACCTAAATTGTACTTACGCACAGTTTCGTGGTAACTCAAACAATGTTCACGCATATCCAGTATAACCGACAACTTGAATTCTGGCGAGTATTTTCTAAATATTTGTCCCTTTTTTGCCATAAAAAATGCACCTCCAAAAGTGTCTAACTTTTGGGGTGCATTTCATTTCTCGGCTTTTTTGTCTTATAAAAAGTATGTTCGTTGGTAAAAAATCACTCATTGTTCTCCACATTCACCAACTTGCCAATTTGTTGGTAGCCTATCTTTTGGTAGCAAGCATTGGATGCAACGTAGTTGCCGTTTGTGTACAAAATTGGTGTAAAACCATCGTCAATCAACATTTGCGACAGTTTGTGTACAAAATTGATGGCGTAACCCTTGCGGCGATAGTTGGGCAACGTGTAAACAAAGCTAATTTTTGCGTAGTTGCTATCAATGCTTTTGGTAACCGTTGCAACAATTTGATTTTCGTCATCTACCCAAATGTACAAATTGTCATTTTGCATCATTTCCATAACGGTGGATTTGCAGTGCTCCATCGTGAAATCGTGCATTTCCATCTCGTAGCAAGCATCTTTATGCATCAAAGCAAGCTTGTCGAGTTGCTCCATCGTTGCCTTTTGCATTTGTCCAGAGCAGGGGTAGCCAATTTTGTTGATATCCCTAAGCTCGTAGGAAAGCAACTCCATTTTGACAGTCAGGTTACCAAATATTTCGTCGGCCTTGGTTAGCTCTGCAAGCAAATCTTCGCTGATAATAAACCTGTAATTGCCCCTTGTGAGGTAGTGGTTTTTCAGCGTGTGCGCGATGGATTGCACATCTTGCTTGCTAAATGGCTTTTTGCACCAAACCCAAACTGGGTAGGGCGCATTGGAGTAGCAAATGACAACACTTTTATCATTGGTAAAAATGTCCGTACAGGTAAAGTGCAAAATCTTGCGTAACACCGAGTAAGTGATTGCGTCATCAACAATGTTTGCCAGTTTCCCTTTTGATTGAAATGTATAGTGTTGTAGTGTGATTAGTTTCATTTCTGCCTCTAAAATGTTTTGATCGTCATGTGAAAATCCGCTACAATGGTTATTGCCTGTTTTGCCAAATTCTTTGTTGTGCAACAGCAAATTGATTGTGTACAGTGTACTAACTGAACATACGCAAAGAAAATAAACAAAGAAGAACAGATAAGTATCATCAAGTAAGATTTCGCTTCCGTAAAAAACAAGTGGATACAAGGCAACCAACAATGTATTAACTGCAAAAATAACAAATATAATAGCCAATCCGCTGTTGGTTTTTGTCAATTTCTTTAAGAGCAAATTGTTCCAATCATTTCTGTGACGTATTGCTTTGATACATTTTATGTAATGCAATGATAGCAATACAAAAGGACAAGTCAAAACCGTAAACACAACAACAGGCGGAACTATCTGCATAATAATAAGCGATAAAAGTGCAAAAACAAGCAAGAGTAAGGCAAACAATACAGATATACCAAACATCACATATGTAAATGTCAAAAGCCCCCTTTTCATGTGTTAACTCCTTGCCAAGTATATCAAAGTAAAAAATGCCATTACCTAACTTATCCGCCACTATACCACATTTTTATAAATAAGTCAACAGTGGATCACTTTGCTTTTGAGAAATAAAAATCTTTATATTCCAATCTAAATACATAAAAAGATTTTGAAAGAAGCAGTTAAATTTGACACTTATTTTGACACTCAAAATTTCTAAATTTTTTCAAACACGAAAAAAAGCCGTCCAAAAATGGACGACTTTGCAAAAAAAATCCCCAAAATGCCATGTGAAGCCGACATTTTGGGGTAGTATGGTGCGAGATGTGAGACTTGAACGGATATGGGGCAAAACACAAGCGCCGAAATTAGGGCCATTTGAGGGTCTTAGAATTGAAATTTGATTTTTGCAAGACGGCTGACACTTGTTTTGACACTTGTTTTTTTACTTATTTTTACCAAAATAAAATCGCGCGCGGAACAAGTCCGCGCGATTTTTATAAGGTCGTTTTCTCTATATCAACATGCTGTACATTTGCGCGATTGTTTGCAAAAAATTGTTCGCCTGCAATGCGATCGGCGACTACAATTTTTTTGCAACTACAATCGCTTATGTGGTACTTGGTGGTGTGGCTTTTTGTCGATTCTTTCGTCTGTTTGTCCAGTAGGACCCTTTAGGTTCGTCCGTTGTTGCATCGTCTTGTGGCTCTTCGTCAGATGCATCATCTTGCGGTTCGTCATCCAGTACTGGAGGAGTGTCGATAGTGCCATCAACAGGCGTTTCTGGCGTGATATCATCTTGTTGTTCGTCTTGTTGAACACCTACGGCAAAAGGAACCTCTGGCGGTTGTTCGTCAATCGGTTCATCTTGTAGCGATAGTCCAGTGACCATCAATCTGATGATTTCCGTTGTCACGTTTTCTTGTAGACCAAGCGCTTGAAGCTTCTTGTTGACCTCTTGCTCGGTTATACTTGGGAAACGTGCGATTTTTCTTTGGGCTTTCAAAGCGCGTCTAAAGAGTGCGTTCTTTGCCTTGAGTACAAACTTCTCGTGCTTAATCGCTTCGGCAAGCTCGGCATCGTAGTATTGGACGAGTGACTTTTGGAACTTGACTTTGGTGCGCTCTGGTAGCTCATCGGCGTACTCATTTGCAAAGTCTTCAAAGAGTTGTAGGTATTTGTAATAGATTGATTGCGTTTTGTTGTTGAACATCATTTGCTGTGTTCCTCCTAATAAGATTTTTCTTGTGGATGTGCTTTGACGAAGTCGAGTACACCCTGTGGACTAAGTCCAAAGTCCAAACGTTTGCCTGCGTCAAACAACGTTGTTTGATCTCTTGGAATAAAGAGCTCTCGGCCCTCGGACGTATTGAAATACTTCCAAACGTTGCCGTTAAATGTGTAAGTGCCCTTTTTGCCTGGCTTGCCGTCAGCATAGTCTTTATAGTGTTCCCATCGTTCAAGCTTCCACACTGTTTTGATGGCGCCAGTAAGCGTGCGCTTAATGTCCACGTCGTAGATGTAGATAGCGCCGCCCAGGCTTCGGATGTTGAGTTCAATCAGACCGCCACGTTGTGCCGCAAGATAGATGTTGAGTCCAAACTTGCGGTGTTTCTTAAACCAACGTGAGACGTTCTTTGGAAACTCCTTGAAGTCTCGGCTGTAATAGTATTGCTGTGCTTCGTCAAGGAAGATGGTGGAGTAGGGGTATATGTACTGGGGCTTGAAATTGTCCGTTTCAAATCCAAGCTTGTTGCCGTCCACGTCCCACGCCTCTCTTGTACCGCAGTCTGGGCTTGTGTAGGTTAGGCCAAAGTCTGTGTAGACAAGATGCTTTGGTGCGTGGGGTAGATTGTGACCGCAAGCGTTGAGGCAGTCAATAAACGCATTGCATTGCTGACGTGCTGACTTAGCCAGAGGGCCGTACATGTGTTGGATGGCAAGTGCTGCCAAGAAACTGCTTTTTCCGCTGCCAGGTTCGCCCTCAATGGTTAAGATTGCCATTTTTTGTGTTCCTCCGTATTTTTTTTGAGAAAAAGTGTTGACAATTTGTGAAAATAGCATATAATGTAAGTGTAGATCAACCTTGATGCACATACGTGCAAATTCGTTCCGGGAGGGACACCGTGTCTTTAAGATGCGATGCAAGGTTGATTTTTTTTTGCAATTTTTACGATTTTTTCTTTTTATTTTTGGGCTTGTTTCTGTTTTCGTACTTTTTGTTGTTCTTTTTTATAGCTTTTTTGTCTGCTTTTGAAAAGCGCCAATTTTCTTGCTTTTCCGTTCCAAAACTTCGTTTGTTTTCCCAGCGTGGAACAGATGCTCTGCTTTTGCGTTTGTCTATGCTTTGTCCCTTGTTTTTGTTGGGGTTCTCAGACAGCTCAATTGTAGGTTCGTTGAAAAAAGTTTCACTATGTGTTACTACATTGAATTTGTATGCATTCTTGTGTTGCGCAATAATACGTGCTGGATGGGCTTTTCCTTTTTGGGATAAGTGATTTTTGTTTTGGTAAAGTCTCACTTCGTCTTTGCGCAGATACTTGTCTCGGCGTTCTTGCTTTTTCGCTTCGGCGTGGGCTTGTGGATCTACAACTAGTAGTGCTTTTTTGTGTGCTGGATTTCCGTTGCGGTCAGTTGCAATTTGCTTCTGGCCGTTTTTGTTTGTCGTAAACAGCGGTTTGCCATTGTGGATCTCAATTTTTCCGTCAACTACTTTTGCGTTCTTCGTTGCACGGTAGCCGTTGGGCAAACTTTTGTAAACTCTTCTTGGTTTTGAACTGGTTGAAATAGGCGTTGTAGCAGAATTTTTTTGTGAGTTTGGACTTTTTCCCTGGGATTTTTTAACAATTTTGACTTGTTGCTTGGGCTTTTTGTTAGCATCTTGTTTTTTATTCTTTTTGCTTGCAGGTTTTTTAGGCGCAGTTTGTTTTTTAGATTTCGGTGCGCTCTTCTTTTTTTGATTATTTTTAATCATAATGAAACTCCTAAAGTAAGCTATGCTTTGGCATTTTGGCTGCGCATAGGTTACTTACCGTGCGCCATTGGCATACACGGATGAAGTTGCGGCTCCCTCGCAGAAGCCGCTTTTGTTTTAGTCAAACAATTCGGCCACTTCATCCATAGACAGCCCCAAGCGTCTCGACATGCGGCGCATAACGTGCATATCTGGCATCGTATGGGAGTACAGCCATTTTGTTATGGTTGCTGGAGATACGTCAATCATGCTTGCGAACTCCGACTTGGAACAGTGTAGTTTTTTTGTTATGTAGTCCGATAGTGCAACGTGGACTATTGGTTGCGCTGTTTGTCTTGCCATCTTGTGGCCTCCTTGTTGTGATATAGTTTGTTGTGTGAAGTAGTAGTGATGCATCCGCTGGGAACATCGATACGTGAGTGGTGTAAAATCACTTATATGTGTGATTGCAGCGCCTTCGATATTCCAGAGCTGCGGGGCAAATTTCACTTGCTACCCACACGTTATAGTGCACGTTGCGCTAACACTTGGATTGTTGGTTGCGTAGCAGGTCAGTATCATGGTGCCAGCCGTAAACGCCTTTTTGAATGTCAACGTCACGCTCATACCATCGCTGGCGACAGTCATCATCACGTAGTCTGTCGGATCGCCAGTCAGTTCCTCGCCTTCTGCCCACTCCAACGTCCAACTAAACGCTGCGTAAGCATCTGACGGAGTGTAGGACGACACTCTAACAGTAAAAGACTTTACTGTTGCTGTCGGCGCAATGGTCTTTGCGGACGTCATAGTAAAGCTGCCAGAGCTCGAAGAGAGATTGTAGCCAGGTTTGGCTGTTGCCGTCCAACTAACACTTGTACCAGATGTGACACTCAACGTGCCAGAAGTATTAAACGTTTTAGAGCTTGAACCATATGTTACACGAACACTGGCCACTCCTGTTGGAACATTTACAGTCAACGTATAATATGTGGTTCCACCGGTCTTAGTAGCCGATGGTGATATCTCATTTAGTAGCAATGCTTTGGGCGTGTACGTACTACTTGTCACACTCATCGTATATCCCGACTTTGGTGTTGCCTTCCAACAAATAGTCACGCCATCAATTCCAGAAAACTCACCACTTGACGTGAAGATGGTTGCACTTGACGCGTCATATGTCGTTCCTATGCAAACGCCAATGCTTGCAACTCCAGTATTAAGGGTGATGTACACAGTACATGCAAGCCCTGGGGCAAGTGCTGCATCAGCCTCGATGCTGGGTACGGACAACATAAACATCATCAGGAGGGCCAAACAAACTACTATTACTTTCTTCATTTCTTGTCCCTCCTAAATAGTGAGATCACAAGTTTGAATGGCGCAAAGATGATGTTCTTGAAAACCCATACGATTACTGCAGCCGCAGGTTTTGAGATTGCACATACAATGCAAACTATGATAACAGCAACAGCAATCCAAACCCAGTTTGGTATGTTTATTCCAGAAAGTGTAGGTCTTGGGTTAGTGATCTTGTTCATTACCGCGCCCATATCGTACACTTTGCCGTCCGTTTCAAACTTCAAGCGGAGTATTGTTACGTTTGCTATTTCAGTGAAGTCTTGATCCAGAGGAACAAGAGAACGCACTACATAAGGTGTTTCATAAAAGCGCAATACCCATTCTGTGTTTGCAATGGCCTCTTTCTCTGCGTCATCCAAGTCTTCTGTTGCCATAAACTCCTCCGTCTTGACAATACGTGAAAACTCATATTCCTCCGCAGCATACAAGTACGTCTCGCCGTTGTCGCTTACAACAACGTCATCTTTTGAGAAAGAAACCTCTTGCGGTTGCCAGCCGCCATACGTTGTTACGTAAAGCTTCGTCTCAACAGTACGGCTTTCAAAAGACACACTTGCTTCCAACAAGTCGTCTATAGGTAGGTCTGTTGAGAATGCAACATAGTGAGCGTGACACGAACTAAGATGAAAGTATTTCAAACCCTCAATGTACAAAATGTGGTTTGTGTACGGATTGAGTATCTTGATTGTCTCAATGTCGGTGCAATGGTAGGTCACGTTGCCGTTTACGCTTGTGACAGTCCACTTTTGGCCCACGTCATAACTCACTTCGTCAATCGTGTTATCGGCGCCAGAACTCTCATCAATCTCAGCAGTCCACTTGCGGAAAATGGATGTGATCGAGTAGTAGTGCGTGCGCTCGGTTGATAATTTGATACCTTCAACGAGATACTTTGACAGTGTTCCAACATTGGAGAGCAAGGTCAATTTGTAGTTGTGTGGATCTACGTCATCTGCAACTGATTGAGAAATGTTTACGCTCGTAGCTTTCAACGTGCCGCTGGGTTGGTACACATACAGCAGTAGCTCGCAATCAGTGCTTTCTGCAAGCTGTATAACATCCAAGCTGTAGTCACCGTCAATTTGTGGGTAGTCAGACAAGGCAAAAGTGCTATCTTTTTGCAAGTCATCCAACACATTGGAGGTATCAGTTTGTGCCAGGGCTGTGGCGTTTCCACCACAGCCCACAAGTAGCACAATTAGCAGCGATACGATGAGGCGTCGAAGTTGTGGTTTCATAGTATCACCTCCGTTGGGTCAAGTTCGATGTTTGTAACGTTAGATCCAATGCGAAAACAGATGCATACGCTGTTGTCACCAGATGAGATAACAAGTTTGAACAAATCGCCTCGTGGCAATTCATCCAGTGTAACTGCCTTGACGTCAACATTGTGCGCACGTGCAATCACTTCAGATATGGATAGGCCACGGAAGTCGATCGCAAGTGTGTTTTTGGTAGCCGTTTCGCCGAAGCAGCCGCGGAAACTGTCAATATCTGCAAAGTGGTACGTGGCGCCGTCAATCTGATACGTAAAGTCGTTGTACGGAACAATGTCGTATGTAAATGGCTCTATAAGCAGATTGAGGCTATGGACCTTCAACGTTAATATTTTCGAGAATTTGTTATTTGTGCTTTGGTCAAACAATCTTTGCTTGCCGCATTGCACGTAGAACCATTGAGGTGAACCTGTAAATCCGTTAGTGTAACGGTATGCAAAGAGTAGGAGTACGGCAATGAGCATAATGGCAATGATTACTGCAAGTATTGATGTAGCTTTTTTCATTGGCCGTCATCTCCTTGATTAGAACTCGATGTTATCAGGAGTTACTGTGATACCTTCAACAACTGGAGATACGGAGTCTTCAGAGAATTTGACGTTATAAATAGTGATAGCATCGCGGCTGTCGCCGCCTGGACACTCAATCTTGATTTGCATCATAGTAGAGTCAATCTTCTCACGCAATGCCGTACGCAGTGCAGCATAATCTTCGTAGTAAGCAAATTCATTCTCATTGCTAACCATGCAATCCATCATCAAATCAACAACAGAAAATTCGATTTCGCTGAGATCGCCTTCATATACAGTAACATAAAAACCAGGGGTGCCACCATTCAAGCCTGCTGCTTGGAGCGCTGCAAGATATGAAGATGTTGGTGCAACTTGAATCTTAACAGAACTCAAATCACGGTCTTTTGTATAGATGGAGTAGTGGGGAGTAACCGTAACAAAGACGTAATCGCTATCAGTGTAGTCATAGGCCATAATCCAGTTTTGTTGGAAAACATTGGTGCCGTCAAATACGCTGGACATAAATGGCAAGTCTACTGTTGCGGTAAGATTAGCTGTTGTCATATTCCATTGAACAGGAGATACATATTCATTGCCTTCCCAAGTTTGACCAATTGCAAAGTCGAAACCAAGGATGCGCTTTTCGTAGTCAACAAGAGCTGTTGCGTAAAAGCCAGCGTCACTGCGTACCGTTACTGTAACGATGATTTGTTCAGCAAAAGCTTGCAAACAAGTCAAGTTGGCTGTCAATGCGCCGTCAGATGTTGGGGCGATTGTAACATAGTCAGTAACAGTCTTGCCTTTTGCCCAAGAGCTGCTTGCGTTTACCCACTCAATCTTCCAATCAACCTCTTGGTTGATAGCGTCAGCTGGTGTGATAGTTGCAGTGAGTTGCTGTGCGCTTTCTGCAAGAGGCTCGATGCCTTCTTCAGAGAATTGTGGACGTGGAATTTTAACGCTCGCAAGACGCATACCACGTGCTTGAACTTCTGGGCCAACGTCCAAACCGCCATCATCTTCCAGTTCTTCGCTTGCTGGAGCTTGTGCGCCACATTTAGTGCAGATGCCGTCTTCGCCATAGGCATGGCCAAACCAACATCTGGCAGCACCAATGGCACAAACTGCGCAGCCGATCATTACAATGAGCATTACGATCGCAAGGCCCAGTGCCAAATTTGCTTTTTCTTTTAGTTTCATAGGATTACCTCCTGTCTAAACGCATTGGACTTTGTCTCAATGCCTTTCAAACGTCTTTCGACGTGTAAAAGCGAATAGTCGATGGAAAGCGTTGCTCGTTACGTCGCATTGACTGGAGTGGGCCTTACGCTTTTTGATTTGCCCCAAACCACCGTTTTCTTAAAGATTTATATAATAATAAACTAAATATTGAGAAATAAATATTAGTATTACTTTCTTACTTACAGTACTTACTGTAATATTTAATCTTGTAATATTCCTTGGGTGAAAATTTTTTCATGGGGAGGGGTGAAAATTTTTTCATGGGGGGATGAAAATTTTTTCACCCCTATGCAAAAAAATAAAGAGCGTTTTATCTCTCTGGTATATCAAACCAACCTTTATCACGTGCGGTGTACAGACTTTGGATCTTTGCCTCGTCGTCATGTAAATGTTCTAAATCAAGGCGTACGATAATGCTGTACAGTTTGTCGTTGGTTACGGTTCTGCCGTTTAGCTGGCAGTGTTTTATGAACTCAAACAGGGCTTTCCGCAATAAGCGGTTTGTAATTCTGCAGCGGTCCATTACCTGCTCGTAGCTGTCTTGTGCGTACACTTGTTGCGTGGTGCAACCTGCGATACGCAACTCTCTGCATCCGCTGGATGTTTCGCTTTGTTCCCACTTTTCAATAAAGCCGTGCTCCTCTAACAAGTGGATCCAGTTCTGGATGGTCCTCACGTCCACGCCGTAAAGCTCTGCAAAATACTTGTTGCGCGCGTTACAACGTCGCTTGGCGTTGGATAGGGCCGTTATCTCGCCATAAAGCAGCTTTGCGCCGTTTGGCAGCTCTTTGCAATACCGTATGTCTGCTGGAATAATGGCATAATAGTTTGGATGTTCTTCAAGGCTTTTTGGCAGTGACATAGTTCAACCTCTCAATGGCTTGCTCACGTAGTCGGTTTACAAGCTCTGGCAACGAGCTATAATGCTTGACGTATTGGCCGTTTTCGTCCTGTTCGTATGTAAAAAACAAAATCTCGCCACGCGCGTTACGTTCGGCAAATGGAGTGGAAAGTTCGCAGAGTTCGGCACAATCAAAGTTGCGATCATCGCGATGTGGACAAAATTGACAGCTAATCAGCATGCTACTGTACCTCCAGCAGAAATGACAAGTGGCGCCAATACCTCGTGGACGGCAGACATACTCTTGCAAACGACAGACTCACAACAGTCCACGCTGGCAAAGGTTACTTCGTAACGATTGATTGATGTGCGACGTAGAACTAACGAGTAGATCACGTTACGTGGAGTTGGCTTTGGAAGAACCAAAGTGTAGCAGTCGCCCTCACTATGGTGTTTCCAGTTGTAGCAGTCTTCGTAGAGCTTCGGCTTCGCTGGCTTTAGTGGTTCGTCATACTTGACAGCAAAAATGCCATCAACTCCGTAGTGGATGATGGTTAGTTTGTACCTGTCGAGGCTTCGTTCAGATATTAACATTCTCGTTCTTCCTCTTTGTGATATTTTTCTCGACGTCGCGCGAAGCTGCGGTCTTCTCGTCACTCACAATAGTGATGTTGAGCTCATTTTCCGCTTTGAGCTTGCAAACGTTGCCGTTCTCGGCAAACACAATTTCGCCAAGGACATCCAGCTGGGCTTCATCCAGACTGCAACTGTTCAGGATCGCGTAACTACAGCATTGTGCGTAGATCTTGTCCAGCTCAAAAAACATACTTGCTTTGACTGTTTGTTGTGGTGTGTTCATGTGTTTACTCTCCTTTGTTTTTTTAGTTACATAACCCAGACGACTGCATAATAGGTCACGAGTTCATACCCTTGCCAGTGGTATTTCACAACAATTTTGGCATCGTAACCCAAGAGCAACAGCTCTTTACGTCTTTTGATAGCTTTAAGTTGCGAAAGAAATCTCTCGCATACGCCCTGGCTATACTGCTTTTCCATCGTCTTTGTTCAACACGTTTACGTAGATGTTGAATGGCATGGGCTTTTCGTACTTGCCCCAGTTGCGCAGCCCAAGCGCAGACTTGGGAAGTGGTTTTTGGTAATCTTTCATAATTACCTCCTTGTATTTTGTTTGTGTTGCCTGCCCGCGTTGGGGCAGGCAACACGACAACTCCCATTGACTTATTGCTCCCATTGTGGTATAATAATAGCTGGAAAAAACAATAACCCAAAGGAGGATAAGTCTATGGGAATTATCAAAGCTGGGGCAAAATTGATTGCCAGAATAGCAAACGATAGTATTGCTAATCATCAAATACAACACTCACTCAACGACAACCGATCAACTGGTTGTCTTTTTTAGTTGTTTTCGTAATTGCCTCCGAAAAATTAACTTTTCGTTATTTTAACATAACTTTTTGTAAATTGCAATAACTTTTTGTTAATTTTTTCAACAAAAAGTTATTTTGTGGGTTATAATAAAAACAAAAAGGAGAAAATGTTATGTTTAAGGATGTTTTGAAAGACTTTATAGATGAGCAGTGTGGTGGAAGTCAGAAAGTCCTGAGTGATGGAATTGGTATGCCTGCCGCAACGATAAATAAATGGTACAATGGGTTAACGGAGCCAAACTGTCGTCAACTTATTAAGTTGGCAGACTTCTTCGGCTGTACAACAGACGAACTGTTAGGACGTGAACCTCACGCAGGCACAGCGGTAGACAAGCGCCCAGAACTGCGCCCCAGCACACTAAAGCTGGTGGATGCAACAACAAAGCTCAACGACCTGGGTATTGCTGCAGTGATCGGCTACGTTGCACGTCTCATTGAGGAACACCCAGACTTTGTACTTCCACAGTATCAACGTAAGTGATTGCCACGTGATACTACCGTGTGGATCTTCGATACGTTGATAGTGCAATTTCACTTGCGTGTGTGAAAATATCGCAAAATTGCCGGGAATCGAATTTTTAGAAATCACACAGCTATTGCAATGCGTTTGTTTGAGGAGTACACTCTTTGCAAAAAGGAGATTTTCAAATGGACGTAAAAAAAAGATTAAAGAAATCGCTGTCGAACTCAACTTTATGAGCGAACGTCAAAGGGAGATCAGTCTTGTGCTGGCATCGCTTTGGGGCTACATGAGTGACACGCCCTCTACGTCAAAACAGGTGTCAGCCGTCTTGCCACAGGGGGAGGAAGTGAGAAGATACAAAAACAAAACAATAAAAAAGCGCCCAGACGGACGTTACTGGGCGAGATATTACCAAGATGGAAAGCAGTGCAGCGTTTACGGCAAGACGGTGGACGAGTGCGTAACTGCCTTGAAGCAGGCATTATCTGGCAAGCCGAAGAAACAAAAAGAGCCACCCAAGCAAATGACACTTGCCGAATGGCTGGAGAAATGGCTGGAGTTGTACAAGAAACCGAAAGTGCAACCAACTACGCTTGTCAAAATACGGTACACAGTCAAGAATATGCAGCCGTTGCTAAATGTTCCGCTGAAAAAGCTAACGTCTATTGCTATACAAGACTTTTTGAATAGTGTAGACGGTAGCCGCAAACGTGAGCTAATCTACATCAACTTGAAAGATGCTATGACAAAAGCTGTCAAAAACAAGTTGATTACCGAAAATCCGTTTGATGCAGTTGAGATCAAGCGCGAGAAACGCGCGGAGAAACGTGCGTTGACGGTGGATGAGGAACATAGACTTGTAGAAGCTTGCAAGTCGTGCAAGGAGGGCTTGCTGTTCTTGCTGTGCTTGTATCAGGGTTTGCGCCTTGGCGAGGCGCTGGCGCTGACGTATGACGACATAGACTTTTCAAACAGGACTATAACCATCAGCAAGTCGCTGACCGATCGTAACCAGCTGAAATGCACAAAGACTGGTGAAAAACGTACAATGCCGTTGTTTAGCCAGACGGCGCAACTGCTGGACCGAGCAGGTAGCGGCAATGTGTGCATTTACTCAAGGCCAGTATACCAGCGCAAGATTATCGAGCTTTGCAAGACGTTAAACATCACAGGAATATCTACGCACTCGTTACGACACACCTTTGCGACACGTTGCGCAGAACGTGGTGTAACCGCAAAAACGGTACAACAATGGTTGGGTCACAAAACGCTGGAAATGACGCTGAACGTCTACACGCACGTTTCCGCGGAATTTGAGCGCAAAGAAGCAGTTAAATTTGACACTTATTTTGACACTCAAAATTTCTAAATTTTTTCAAACACGAAAAAAAGCCGTCCAAAAATGGACGACTTTGCAAAAAAAATCCCCAAAATGCCATGTGAAGCCGACATTTTGGGGTAGTATGGTGCGAGATGTGAGACTTGAACTCACACGGTCTCCCACACGCCCCTTAAACGTGCGCGTCTGCCGATTCCGCCAATCTCGCATTGCCTATCTATGATAGTGCATATCCAAAAATTTGTCAATTATTTTTGCATAACTTTTTTTGCAAAATTTACAAACTTTTTTCAAATCAATTTTTGGTTTGCCCATATTGCCGACAAATTGTCAGTCAATCAACGTATCGCTGATTTTTCCGTAAACAGTGGGGGCTTTTTCTTGCCAGGTCCGCTCGATGTACTTTGCAATGTTTCGCGTCATCACGTTGAGTTTTACCTCCAAAGTAGTTTTAGTCGGCTCAACAATCTTCAAAATTACATCGTAACTGCCGTCTGGACACTTTTCATAAGTTGCAACGTAGTCTTGACGGCGACGGTACTCGATGCGTTTCTTTTTGATGTCGTCAGCAATCAGTTGACGTACACTGGATGGAATTCGCGCGTAAAAGTTTTTCAAGCACCATCTGCCTTCCGCTGTCAGGTCGTACAATTCTTCTCCGCCACCCATGGGAACGCTTTTGTACACAAAGTTGTTTTGAACAACATCATACAAAGTTTGCTTGCAGTTGGTAAAGTCTATCCAGTTATTTTTGTAACTGCACAAGTCCAAAATTGTCGCTTCTGTCAAAGCTGTTTCCATTTTGTCCAGCACAAACAACAAAATCAGCTTGTTTAGTGTGCTATCTTGTGTGATTCCTGCTTGCATAGCCTTTACCTCCGCCCAAAGTGACAATATTATACAACAAAATCTCATTATTAACAAGAGTTTTTGCTCTTTTTGCAAAAAATACTTTCAAAACGTCCACTTATGTGGTATAATGAACCAAAGTAACAAAAGTGCGAGGTGCAAAGTATGAGTGCAAATCAGTTGGCCGAGTTTACCAATGGTGTGAACAATCTCATCGAAAGCAAGTTGATATTGGTGGACAAAAACATTGCCACAGTTTTGAAGTGTGTTGCAACAACACCAGCTTTGTGTAAGTGCCTGGCGGACACAGTACAAAACACATCCTATGCCACCGAGTTTTCTCGCGCAAAGGTATCTTGGACTACCACCGAAGGCCGAGTTGTAAACCAACTCAAGCTTCCAGTGGATCGCAACAGATTGTTTGCCTTTGTTGTGTGCTTGCTTACCGAAGTGGACAGTGGCCGTCGTAATTTTTTGGACTTTTTGAAAGAGTACTACCACCCAACTGACTCCAACCTTGGCTACGAAAAGTTTGCAAAGGAAGTGCTGAAACCTTTTAAACAAGCTGGCGTAAGTTTGCTTGCCAACGTTGATCCCGAAAGCTTGGACGGCGAACAAACGACCCGCGCAGAAAAGTTTTTTGCTGCAGAAAAAATATATATTGAGTCCAAAATGCTCAAGGAAATTTTCCGCCAAATTGAGCAAATCAATGTCAAAGTACACTGCGAAGACTTCCCACCTGCAGTGGTGGAAGAAATGTCAGTGCTGTGCGAATACTTTTCCAATGCACTTTACCTCAAAAACCCCAAAATTTTGTGGATAGTTTGGATCGCTTTCAAACGCACTGTACAAAAGTACTCTCAATTTGATGAATATTTGGCAAACATCAACCAATCCATCAACTACATTTTTAGATAATTTCCAACAATTTTTTACATCTGCCCTTTGCAACTTGGTTTGCAAGGGGCAAAATATATGTTTAGCATTATGCAAATTGTATTTACATAGTCAAAATTTAGTGATATAATAACATATACTCCACAATATATTGTGTTTTGGGGGAACTATGGCTAACAAAAACGCGGACATCTTAAAATTTAGTACTCCTGCCGGATGGTGGGGAGAAAAATGGCGTGAAGGACTGTACCTTGGCAACGGACAAATCGGTGCCAACGTTTTTGGTGGTGCATCGGAAGAAAAAATCCTCATCAACGATGCCAAACTGGACTGGATGGGGCGCACAACGGTAGTGCCTGATATTTCACAAGGCTTGCAAACTGTGCGTCAACTTATTGACGAGGGGCAATTTATGCACGCGCAACAAGTCATCCCCACAATGCTCACAGAACGTGACTTCCGCCCACAGGCGGAGTACCCATTGCCACTGTGCGAGATGTCGATACAGTTCTCTCAAACGGAAATCACCAGCAACTACTATCGAACTTTGGATATGGCTCACGGTGAGGCGGTTGTAAGGTACAACGTTGGCGACACAGTGTACACTCGTCAAACTTTTGTTTCTCGTGCGGACAACATCGTTGTTATGCGTTTTTCCAAAAAGGGCGACCTTGCAATCAATGCAAAAATTACCATTGATTTGCCGCACAGAGTAAACGCACGCACATACGAAGGTGTTTGCCCAATGCCGATGGAAAGCCAATTTGTCTGCGAAAAGCCCTTTATGTATTTTGCAGCGCATCACGACGAAAAGGTCACTGACTATGGCGTGGTGGCAAAAGTGTCCACCTTGGGTGGTAGTTTGCGAGTTGAAGACAGCAAAATGGTTGTGTCCAATGCACAAATGGTAACAATTATCCTAAAGCCTTTTGTAAACATCAAGCGTGAGCGCGCTTTTGCCGACTTGAAACTGTTTTTGGATGGCATACGCGATGGCTATGATAAACTTTTCAAAGCTCACTCTAACTTACATAACAAATTGTACTCCACAAGTGACCTTGCGCTTTCAATGGACGATGGCTACGTGGAGGACTTGCTCAATTTTGACGGCAACCATCTGCCCCCTTTGCTTGCGGAAAAAATTTACAAATTCTCACGCTATTTGCTTGTTGCAGGCACAACGGATGATGGTGTAACACTTTCGCCAACAGGGCTTTGGAATGGCGGTTACAAGTCTTATCGTGCCTTTCGCTACAATGACGGCATTTTGCAAATGACCTATTTGCACGCATTGCAGGGCAATATGTTTGCCAATGTAGAAAAGACCTTTGATTTCTACGAACAAAATATGGACGACTTCCGCAATAACGCGCAACGTTTGTTCAACTGTCGTGGTATTTTTGTTCCAACAGTATGTGCACCTAACACAGGTCGACTGGGCACCAAAGACTTGTTTGCTTTGCACTTTACTGGTTGCGGAGCGTGGCTGTCCAATTTTTACTACAAATATGCAAAAATGAGTCAAAATGCCAAGTTTGAAAAACGCATTTTGCCATTTATGAAAGAAGTTGCAAAGTTCTACTGTGACTTTATTCAATTCGAAAAGGATCGCGCTGTATTCTGCCCATCAGCAATGCCAATGCGTATTGCCGATGGTTACAAAATTACCGATCGTCCTGTTGTTTCCAAAACCAGTGCTCTTGATTGTGCTTTGGCTCGAGAGTTTTTTACAAACTTGATTGAATTGTGCCGTAAGCAGGGTGTCAAGGGAGACTTTGTCAGATGGAACAAAATTCTCGACAGCATCCCTCAACCACAAATTGCTGGCGATGGGACTTTCCGTGAGTTTGTGGATAGTCTTGTTTCTGTGGACTACACGGGTATTTCCGTTGGTACGTTGTATCCTGCTTACTTTGGTGACGAAGTTAGTTTCCGCAGCGAGCAAGCTGTAATCGACCACTACTTGGCTACTGCTGACAAAAAACGCAGTCTGCCTGCATCGCAAAATAGCTACTATATGGCAATTTTAGGTGCGGTATACGCGCGTCTTGGTCAAAGCGACAAGGCAAAAACCTGTCTTGCCAATATCGTACGCGGTTGTGCTATGAACAACCTTGTGTTTGTTGACAAAGACTGGCGCGGTATGGGTATTTGCGGTAGTGGTGTTTGGACTCCGGTACAACTGCACACCAACATGGTGTTTGCTCACGATTTGCAACAAATGCTGTTGTACTCCAGTGGTGATGTTGTCAAAATTTTCCCAGCACTGCCCAAGGAGTGGAAAACTGTAAAATTTACCAACTTTGTCACACAAAATGGTGTTTTGGTGGCCTGTGACTACAATGGTGCGAAGGGAAGTTTGAAAATAACACTGGAAACCAAGCGCGAACGTCCACTGATATTGCACCTGCCAGACAACGTAAAACGCCTTGTTAGTTGTAATTTGGATACAAAACCCAAGGGCAAAGTGATCGAAATTCAACTACAAGCAAACAGAAAGATAGAACTAATCTACAAATGCTAACGAGGTGACTTATGGCATACAAAAAAGAACAACTTATTTCCGAAGGTAAAACCAAGCGTATTTGGTCCACGACGAGCGATCGTCACGTCATCGCAGAGTTTTACGACGACCCAACAATGTACCACGCAAAAACCAAGCAATATTTTGAAGGTAAGAGTATCCTGTGCAACAAAATTAATGCTTTGTTTATGAAATTGTTGGAGCAAAACGGCATCAACACCCACTTTGTTGAAACATTTTCTGACAACTCCATGGTGGTGCGCAAGGCAGATATGATTCCTGTCGAAGTGGTTGTACGCAACTACTCTGCAGGTAGTATGTATCGCCGTTTGGGCATCCCTGTAAAGACCAAGCTCAAGAGTCCTGTTTTGGAGTTTTGTTACAAAAACGACCAACTTGGCGACCCAGTCATCAACGAGTACCACGCCTACGCAATGCAACTTTGCACTCAAGAGGAAATGAACGTAATGTGCTACCAAGCAACGCGCATCAACAAGCTGCTTTGCGACGTGATGGATGCAGCTGGATTTGTTGTTGCCGACTTCAAGTTGGAGTTTGGTCGTATTCGTAACTGGCTGGTAATTGCTGACGAAATTACCCCAAACGTTGCACGTTTCTGGGACAAAAACACTCTCAAGCGCATGGATAACAATGGCGCAAGTCCCGAGCTTGAGTACCAAATCATTTTGGAAAAATTGGAACAGTTGGTTAAATAAAGCTAACCAGTATTTTGATATTGCTTGATAAAACACTATATTGCGATATCCCCTGATGAGCCACCAATTTTTATCTCAAAAAAATTACTAACAGATTATCCCTTTCACCTTTGTCCAACTGCAAAATTTGCACTTGATTGTGCAAGTAGTATTGGCAACTTGTAAAAGATAGGAGTTACTATGAAATGTATGTATTGTGGCTGTGAAGACAGCAAAGTAATTGATTCGCGTTCTACTGACGACGGCAAAAGTATCCGTCGCCGTCGCGAGTGTATCCAATGTGGCAAACGCTTTACCACTTTCGAAACGGTAGAAGTTATCCCATTTTTGGTAATCAAGCGTGACGGCACTCGTCAGTTGTACGACCGCACTAAACTCAAAAACGGCATTTTGCGTTCCTGCGAAAAACGTCCTATCTCTATGGCGCAAATTGATGCAGTAGTGGATAGTATCGAAAAGAACTTATTCAACAGTTTGGAGCAAGAGGTTACCTCACAAAAGATTGGCGACCTGGTTATGGAAGAACTCAAAAATTTGGACGAAGTTGCCTATATTCGTTTTGCTGCGGTATATCGTCAATTCAAAGATAGTGCAACTTTCTTTGAAGAAATGCAAAAAATCTTTGCTCCAACAACCAACAAACGGAAGAAATAACAATGCGCAATCTCGAACAAGAACTAAAATTGCAACTCACCGAGCGTGAGTACAACATTTTGCAAAGTGTATCAAAGGCTGAGCCAGTTGAACAAATCAATTATTATTTTGCGCCACTGCATCAAAATCTTAATGTGATGTTGCGTTTGCGTAAAAAAGGCGATACTTTTATTGCTTGCTTCAAGCAACGAATTACTCACAACAATGGCGTTATGGTCAGTGACGAAAAAGAGTGCGAAATTGATAGCAGTTACGCCCAAACGCTGATTTGTCGTGGCATAACAGCCGAAGAAGTGCAAAGATTCTTTAGGGTGGACATTGTCGAAGATTTTGCCCATCTTGGAAAGCTCACAACCTATCGCACCAAGTTCACATTGGGCGAGTGGATACTTGAATTGGACAAGAACATCTATTTTGACATTACCGACTACGAGCTTGAGTGCGAAAGTCCACAAATCGAGTCGTTAGAAAAACTCAAAAGCTATCTAACCTACACCTACGGTATCGTAGTTCGCCCATCGGTTACCAAGTTTGAACGTTTTTTGTCCGCGCTTGGCAAAAAGTAATCCGCTTTGGTGTAAATTTCACCCAATTTTTATACGTAAACTAAACTAACTAAAAGAGAAAATAATCATGCAATCACTGAAAAACAAGTATAAATACCTAATTTTTGACTTTGATGGCACAATCAACAACACAGCTCCTGGTATCTACGCAACTTTCAAGACTGTCTTGGATACTTATGGCGTGGACTACTCCAACGTGGACTTTGACGACCACATTGGTCCTCCATTGGACTTTTCTTACACAGAGCTTGTCGGTGCAGAACGTTGCCAAGAAGCCATTGCCAAGCACGTAAAGGTTTTTGCCGACACAAACGCTGCACAAAATAGCTTTTTGTATGATGGTATTGTGGAAACTCTCACAAAGCTTAAAAATGCAGGTTATGTTTTGGCTATTGCATCAAGCAAGTACCAACCACACGCCATCGAGTCTTTGGACTACCACAACATTACCCACTTTTTTGACCATGTCTACGGCCAAACGGAAAAACGTGGTTTCAAGGCGGAAGTATTGCGTCAGCTTATTGCAGACAACGGCTGGGACAAGTCGGAGTGCTTGATGATTGGCGACACTTTCCACGATATGCAAGGTGCGCTGGACAACGGAATTGATGGTATGGCTGTTACCTATGGTTTTGGTAAACTCAACGACCTTTTGAAAGCAAACCCCATTGCGGCGGTGCACTCCACCAAGGAAATTGCCGACATTTTGCTGTAAAATGTAACAAGCTTTATTTAATTCGTTAAAATCGCCATTATTATAAGGTTTTATATGGACAGAGATTACTCTGTCCTTTTTTATTCTCAATTTATATGCGTGTCGTATTTATGATAGTAATAAAATTTATTGCAAAATTTATAAATATTTTTTTTGTTTAGTCTTGAAATATATCTGTGTTCGTGTTAAAATGTTGTGGCGACAAAAAAATGGGTGTGACATTTGCACCCTAAAAATTAAAGGAGAATAATATGAAGAATAAAATCAAACTGCTTTGCATATTGATTGCATTGCTGGTTGCTTCGACCTGCTTGCTTATCGCTTGCGAAAAGCACGATTGCGAAACCGACGGCCACGAATTTGTTGATGGTGTTTGCAAATACTGTAAACAAGAATTCGACGGCAGTGATGCATACATCGCAATTCACTACAAGCGTAACGATGGCGACTACGCTAACTGGGGCTACTGGCTTTGGGTAACTGGTGGCGAAGGCAAACTCTTTGAGCACAATGGATCAGACTCTTATGGCGGAGTTGCTAAATACCCACTTAGTGACATTGGCAAAGATGCGTACACAAAAGGTATCGGTATCATTCCACGTTTGCTTTCCGGTTGGACAAAAGACGTTGATGCAGACCGTATGCTTGACTTTGCCGACTACGAAATGGACAAAGACAACTGCTACCACATTTATATTAGAGAAGGAGATGTAGAACTATACAAGAGCGATAAAGATATGCCAGTATTTATCAGTACATCAAAGTTTGAAACAATGACAAGTATCAAGGTTGTTGCTTCAGAAACAATTACCAAGTTGGACCTGCTGGAAGATGGCGTAGTTATTGCAAGTACTACAAACGAAGGATCCAACACTATCGAATTGGACCTTCCAGCTGGTGTGGAAGCAGATATCGGCAAGGCTTACACAGTCAATGCAACTTTTGCAGATGGCCGAACCGGCAGTAGCTCTGTATCCGTAACCGCATTGTATTCATCTGAAGATTTCAACTCAAAGTATGCTTACGATGGCGATGATCTTGGTGCTAATCTCAATGCAGACAAGACTCAAACAACCTTCAAAGTTTGGTCGCCTGTTTCACAAAGTATCAAGCTCAACATTTACAGTGCAGGTAACGAAACTGTAGGTAGCGCATCTACACTTATCAAGTCTGTAGATATGCAACGTGGCGAAAAGGGTGTTTGGTACCATACAGAAAACGACAACTTGGCTGGCAAGTATTACACATACACAGTAACAAATACAAGCTACCCCCAAGGCCGCGAAATCGTTGACCCATATGCAAAGAGCGCTGGCTTGAGTGGTAAGCGTGGTCAAATTGTCGATTTTGACGATGTGACATTGACTCCAGATGGTTGGACAGAAGAGTATCTCGAACTTGATCGCAAGTCTATGGTAGTGTACGAAACTCACGTTGCTGACGTTACATCTTCTGCAACATGGACAGGCACCGAAGCTAACCGTAAAAAGTTTGCTGGCATGTGGGAAAGTGGCACAACCTACTCCGAAGGTGGCGTAACTGTAACAACAGGTTTCGATCACATCAAAGAGTTGGGTGTAAATGCCGTACAACTTTTGCCTATTTTTGACCAAGACAATAACGAGTCTAATATCCAATTCAATTGGGGCTACAATCCTTTGAACTACAACGTTGTGGAAGGTGCTTACAGCTCCGATCCAACCGACGGCTACGTTCGTATTCGCGAGTTCAAACAACTTGTTCAAGCATACAAGGATGCCGGCATCGGTATCATTATGGACGTTGTTTACAATCACACAAGCTCCAACGTTGGTAGCAACTTTGACGTATTGATGCCTGGTTACTACTATCGTTACAACAACGATGGCACCTCTTCCAGCGGTTCTGGTTGCGGTAACGATACAGCAAGTGAAAACTATATGTTCCGCAAGTTTATGATTGACTCCGTATGCTTCTGGGCAGAAGAGTACAATCTTGCAGGTTTCCGTTTCGACTTGATGGGCCTCCACGACCTCGAAACAATGGATCAACTTGTTTACGCTTTGGAGAAAATCAATGCTAACATCGTTGTTTATGGTGAGCCATGGCAATTGTCCACAGCAACATCCGCTAAGCTTGCAACACAAAACAATGGTTCCCAGTACGAAGGCTATGGTCAATTCAACGACCAAGGTCGTGATGCATTGATCAAGGGTGGTCTCAACGCTGCCACAGCAAAAGGTTGGGTAACTGGTACAACTATCAATTCCGAAGATGTTGCCAAGATTGAGGCTGCGTTCAAGGGTTACACAAAGAGCGCTTACCCAATCAACGACCCAGACAAGACAGTTAACTACGTAACCTGTCACGACAACTACACCTTGTACGACCGCATAAAGGCTGCAGGAATCAAAGATGAAACGACCATCAAACAAATGGCAATGCTCGCCAACTCCGTAGTGTTCACCTCCAATGGTACTGCATTTATGTTGGCTGGCGAAGAATTCTTGCGCACAAAAGGTGGCGACCACAACTCCTATCAATCAAGCTACAAGGTCAACGAGCTGGATTACTCCTTGAAAGTTAAGCATTTGGATATGTTCAAAAACTACCAAAAACTCATTTGGCTTAAACAAAATGCAAGCGGTTTGAGTTTGGCTCAAAGCGAGATTGATGGCAACTTTGCCGTTGTCACATCCACAGATAAGTCAGTATTCACATTGACATTCAAGGGTGTGATCGATGGTGTAGAGCGCGACATCAAAGTTGTTCACGCAAATGGTGCTGTAGCTACTGGCTCAACTGTAAACTTTGCCGGCTACACATTGTACCTTGACACTTTGAACCTTGCAGAACTTGAGCTTACAAGCGCAACACCAGTTGCTGCATACCAAACAATCATCGCATACAAATAAAGCGATATTGTTGCAGGGCAAATAGCGTGGTTCTATTTCCGCAAACACAACACTTTACAAAATTGCCTTTGCTCCTTGCAGAGGCTTTTTTGTTGCTTTTTGGTATAAAATTACCGCAAATTGTTTGACAAACGCACGCAAATGGTGTAACATATATCTCGGCCGCATAAATGGGGTTTTTTGTCAAGTCTTGTTTACAAGCACCTTAGTTTAGCGAGTCTCTATTTTAATGGGAGGTAAAACACAATGTATGCAATCGTAAAGACAGGTGGAAAGCAATACAAAGTTACAGAAGGTCTTATTTTTGAAACAGAACTTTTGAACGCTGAAGTTGATTCCACAGTAGAACTTGAAGTTGTTTTGGCTGCTGATGAAAACAAAGTTTTTGTAGGCAATGATGCAGCAAGCGTAAAGGTTCAAGCAACAGTAGTAGAGCATGGCAAAGGTAAGAAAATCAACATCTTTACTTACAAAGCTAAAAAGAACATTCGCAAACGTCAAGGTCACAGACAACCATATACAAAGTTGAAGGTTACTTCAATCACAGTTGCCTAATGACAGACATCAAAATCACACGAATTAACAATTCGATTGTCGAGGTGGATGCCAACGGCCACACAGGCTATGGCGAGCAGGGCGAAGACATTGTTTGCGCGGGTGTTTCCACACTCATCCAAACAGCGCTCCTTGGATTGTTGCAAGTTGTAGCAATCAACGTAAAGTACACCGTCGACGAAAACACAGGCTCACTACGGTTTACCGTTCCACAAAACATAAGCACAGCAGAAAGGCACGATGCCGATATCGTATTGAACACGATGCTTTGTGGTCTTATGGATTTGTACGAACAGTACTCCGACTACATCAATTTGGAGGTAATTTGATATGACATTTATTAAGTTGCAGTTGTTTGCTCACAAAAAAGGTGTGGGCTCCACAAAGAACGGTCGTGACAGCGAAAGCAAACGTCTTGGCGCTAAACGTGCTGACGGTCAATTTGCAAAAGCTGGTAACATTCTTGTTAGACAACGTGGTACACATTTCCATCCTGGTAACAACGTAGGTATCGGTAAGGATGACACATTGTTCGCTTTGATTGACGGCGTTGTAAAGTTCGAAACAATCAAAACAAAAAGACAAGTTTCCGTTTACCCAATCGCAGAGTAATCAAACAGTAAACACAAACCCAAGGAGAACATTCCTTGGGTTTTTTATTTTCAAATATTGTGCAATATCTCTTGATTTTGTTCATCAAAGTATTGTAGAATATAATCATATCAACAGGCTCAAGTAAAATTTTGAGCAACATCCAACAAGGACACACACAAATGAACTTACCACTTGCTTTTACATACCCAACAAACACTTTCAACGTCAAGGACACTTTAGAGTGTGGACAGATTTTTAGGTACAAAAAATTGTCTGATGCCACATACGAAGTTTTTTCGCAAGACAAGTATTGCCAAGTGGTGCAAGGGGAAAGTGAAGTCTTTGTGTACACGGCAGACAAGGACTACTTTTGGAACTTTTTCGATTGCGATACCGACTATGACGAAAAGACTACGCGCATTTCCGCTATTTCTCCACTGATGGCAGAGGCTGTAAACTACGGCAAGGGTATTCGTATTTTGAATCAAGACCTTACAGAGATGATTTTTTGCTTTATCATTTCTGCAAACAACAATATCAAGCGTATTCAACTGATTGTTGATCGACTTTGCCACGCACTTGGCGAACAAACCGAGTACGGCTACGCCTTTCCCACTGTGGAAAAGATGGCATCGCAAACAGTAGATTTTTACTCTAACTTGGGCGCAGGCTATAGAGATAAGTATCTGCTTGCCACAGCGCAAAAACTGCTAAACTACGACCTTGAGAGTCTCGCAAAAATGGACACACTCACTGCACGAAAAGAGCTGTTGACTTTTATGGGAGTGGGCCCAAAGGTTGCCGATTGCATCCTTCTTTTCGGTATGCGCCATGGCGACGTGTTCCCTGTGGACACTTGGCTCAAAAAGGTTTACCATCAATATTTTGAGCAAGGTCATGCAGATCACCAAATTTCCGACTATTTCTGTCAACTTTTTGGCGCAGATGCAGGCCTTTGTCAACAATATTTATTTTATTTTCAAAGAAAAGTATAGACAAATTACAAAATATCTTGTAAAATATAACCAATCTTATGGAGGTGCACTATGCTCAAAGAAAGAAACATTGCATTTTTTATTGATTTGTACAACACAGAGTTGTCCGCTCAACACTACAATAACATCGTAAGCCAACTTGAAGAAATGGGTCAAGTTATCAGCGGTACAGTTTACGGCGCAACCGAGCGTACCCACAAGGACGTTTTGGCGCAAGCTGATGCTCGCGGATATACCGTTGTTCGTGGCGCACGCAAACGCGGTCGTAAAACTTTTGACAACCGTATCATTGTTGACGTTGTAGACAAGGTAAACCACTCTCGCGGTATTGATACTGTTTGTATCGTTGCATTGCCTGCTGACATGGTGTACCTGTATGCATACCTTCGCGAAAGAGGCATCAAGGTTGTCTCTTTGAACAATGGTGACGAAAACACAATGGCGCTTGTTGACGAAACAGTTGACAGCGGCAAGGTGGAAACTCTCAAGTTGCCACGCACTCCAGCAAAACCAAAGGCAGCACCAGTCGTTGATCCAGTAGTTGAAGAACCAGTAGTTGAAGAACCAGTTGCACCAGCTCCTGTGCAAGTTCCTGTTGAACCAGCACCAACACCTGTTGAACCAGAACCAGCACCTGTTGAACCAGAACCAGCACCTGCTGAACCAACTGTTTCCGCCGAAGTTTCTCGTATGGATCAACTTTTGAAGGAAATAGACCGCCTTCGCGCTGAAGTAGAAAAAACAAGCCAACCTCAAGTGGAGATTCCAGCTGCTCCTGTCGAACCAGTGGCTGAAGCTCCTGTTGCTCCAGCAGTAGTGGAAGAGCCAGTAGAAACACCCGTTGAAACTCCAGTAGAAGCTCCTGTTGAGCCAACTCCTGCTCCAGTGGAAGCCCCTGTTGAAACTCCTGCAGAACCAACAGCTCCACGCGCAGCCTACGCTCCACAAGACGACTCTGACCTTCTTCGCAAGATTGAAGAAATGCGCAAGTCCGCGGGTAGCGACGGCGAATTGATTGACGAAATCAAAAAGCTCTTGGATTCCCTTGAATAGAAATTAGCTAAAATACAAAAACGCATCGATTGTTTCGATGCGTTTTTGTTTGTTCCACAAATGCGCTTCATACTTCCATATGCTTGCGCAACTTTTCCAACGCGCGTGTTTCAATGCGCGATATGTAACTGCGACTGATACCCATTATCTTTGCCGTCTGTAGTTGTGTCAGTGGTGTGCTGTTGGGCTCAATGCCATACCGCAAAAGTATTATTTTTTGTTCCTGCTCCGTCAAATGTTGTCGTATCAACTTGAGCAAATTGTCACGCAAAATTGATATCTCCGCTTGATGAAACACGCTGTCTTCTTTGACAGCCAAAATGTCCATCAAAGTGTATTCGTTTCCGTCATTGTCCACGCCCAAAGTGTTTTGCAAGTACACTGTGTTTTGGTACTTTTTGTTGGCGCGCAAATGCATCAAAATTTCGTTTTCGATGCACCTTGCAAGGTAGGTCGCAAGTGTAGTGCCTTTGGATGTCGAGTAACTTTCCACCCCTTTGATTAGCCCAATAGAGCCAATGGAAATAAGGTCATCCATGTCATTTTTGCCGTATTTTTTTGCGACGTGAGCTACAAGTCGCATATTGTGGCAAATCAGCTTGTCACGTGCAGATTTGCTTCCATTTTGCATCTTTTTGAGGCACAATGCTTCCTCTTCTGCCGAAAGGGGCTTTGGGTAGCTACCATTTGCAAAATAGCCGGTAAAAAACAGTATTTTCTTCAAAATGTCAAACAATGCAAACAATGTCAAACTCCATTGTGATATTGTATTGCGATTTGTTGCAACAAAACCCTTACAGCTTGCCCCTTTTTGGCGGCTTAATAGTTGATAATTTCCCCAAGGTGGTGTATAATGTTGGCATATCAACCTTGGCGAGGCGCAAATGAATTGTACCCTTTGTCCGCGCAACTGCAATGTGGACCGACAACTGCAAAATGGATTTTGTGCCACAAGTGACGTGACAATATCTCGTGTTGCGCCACACGCGTGGGAAGAGCCTTGTATTTCTGGTACAACGAGCAGTGGCACTGTGTTTTTTGCTGGGTGCAACCTTCGCTGTCGCTTTTGCCAAAACTACGATATAACAGTTGAGCCGCATGGTGTTGCAGTAACGATAGAACAGCTTGCCGATATTTTCTTGTATGTGCAAAGTTTGGGCGTTGCAAATATCAACTTGGTGACTGCAAGTCACTTTGCCGACAAGGTTGCTCAAGCTCTCAAACTTGCCAAGCCATATTTGACAATCCCAGTGGTGTACAACACCAGCAGTTACGAAAAGGTGCAAACAATTCGCCTTTTTGAAGGGCTTGTAGACGTTTATTTGCCCGATTTGAAGTTTTGTAGCCAACTTGATCGCCAAGGACTTTGCGAGCGCACCAGACTACTTTGATGTTGCCACAAAGGCTATTTGTGAGATGCGTAGGCAACAACCCACTGACGAGTTTTGTGATGGTTACATCAAGAAAGGTGTAATCGTACGCCACCTTGTTTTGCCTGGCTGTGTAGAAGACAGCAAACGTATTTTGGATTGGTTGTCATCATTTGATGCCAACATCCATGTTAGTTTGATGTCGCAATACTTTCCTGCACGTTTTGACGGCAAATTCACTCAGCTAAACCGAAAACTGTTCAAGCACGAGTACCAAAGCGTTTGTGACTATTTTCACAACGTTGGGCTATCTAATGGCTTTACTCAAGATGTGCGGTCGGCAACTGGGAATTATCTGCCAGACTTTGTGGACAATGATGTTATAGCAGTTTTGCGCACTATGCCAAAAATATTTTCCAAGTAAAGGATTTATATGAAAAAAACTTCACTTTGGCAACTTTTTGCCACATTTTTCAAAACCGGCTTGTTTACCTTTGGCGGTGGATATGCAATGATATCCATCTTGCAAGAGGAACTTGTCAACAACAAAAAATGGATAACAACACAAGATATGTTGGATATGATTGTTGTGGCCGAGTCCACCCCAGGTGTAATTGCTGTCAACACGGCATCATCCGTTGGCTACAAGATGCGTGGAATCTTGGGTGCAATCATTGCAACTTTTGGTGTAGTTTTGCCATCGTTTTTGATTATTTCCGCCCTTTCCTACGTCATTTCTGCATTTCAAGCTAACGTTTGGTATCAAAGTGCATTCAAGGGTATCCAAGCTTGCGTTACTGTACTTGTTGTAAATGCCTTCACCAAAATGGCTAAGCAAATTGAAAATGATGTCTACAACTATCTTGCCCTTGTTGTTGCTTTTGCCATTGCAACCCTAACAGAGTTCAATGTTATTTTTCTCATATTGTTTGGTGCTGTTTGCGGAATTATCATCACGCTAATCAAAGACAAAGCAAACAAAAACAAGCCACTTGTTGTTGCTGAAAGCCAGGACTTGGCGCAAGACAACGCAACAGAGGAGGTGCAACAATGATCTACCTTCAACTGTTTTGGGAGTACTTCAAGATAGGTCTGTTTACCATCGGCGGTGGATATGCAATGTTACCTATGGTAATACAGGTAGTGCAAAAGTACAACTGGCTATCAGCTGACCAACTTTACGACTTTATTGGTGTTGCCGAGTCTACTCCTGGGCCTTTTGCCATCAACCTTGCTACATTTGTGGGAACTATCGTTGGCAACGAGCAATATGGATTTTGGGGCGGAGTGCTTGGCGCGTGCATTGCGACCTTTGCGGTCGTATTGCCTTCGCTTGTAATTATTGTCATAGTTTCAAAAGTAATGGAGCAATTCAAAACATCAAAGTATGTGCAAGGCGCACTTTATGGCATCCGTCCAGTGGTTGTGGGATTGATACTTTCCGCCATGATAGGTATTGCATTGAACGTTGTTTTGCCAAGCGTTGATTTGACTGATATTGGATCGTCAAGCATAAGCCCCTTCAACTGGGTTTCACTCATATTGATGTGCGCATTTTTACCCCTTTCTCGCTTAAAAATCAAAGGTAAAAAGTTGCACCCAATATTTATGATTGTGCTTTCGGCCGGTCTTGGTGTATTGCTGTTCGGCGTACTCAAAATTCCTGGCTGATGTACAGTTTGTTACGACAATAAAAAATCGTATCAAAAAGAATCAAATACTATTGCAAATTGATTTGAATTGTGGTATAATCATACCAATGAACAATATGCTAAAGGAGGGTTTACTGTGGAATTCAAAGATTGCGTAAAACTGGTTCGTAAAAAGCTTTATCTCAGTCAAGAAATGTTAGCTAAAGAATTGGGCGTGGCTTTTGCTACCGTCAACCGTTGGGAGACTGGTCGTTGTAATCCAAATTATCGTGCACAAAAGGCATTTGCAGAGTTCTGCAAGGCGCACGACATCACATTTGAAGACGAAAGATAATCTTGCGGTGCTATTCCCAAAACAATTACCTTTCGGCAGTTACTTAATTTCAAAAAATAGACAGTAAAAAAAAGCAGATTGAATTTGATCAATCTGCTTTTTCATGTGCTTTTAATTGTTGTGATAGTATTGTTGTGTGTTTTTCTGTCTATATTATTGCTTGAACAATGTAGTTTACAAGGAAAAATCCAGCAATGATGTAGATTGCGGGGCTAACTTGCTTGCCTTTTCCACACACAAGTGACAACAGTGCATAAACAATCAACCCAAGACCAAGTCCGTCGGAAATGGAGTAGGACAAAATTGTCATTATAACAATAACAAATGTCGTCAATGCGACGATTGGGTCCTTCCAATCGATATCTTTTATGTTTTGGAATATATTAGCTCCAACGCTAACAAGTGCAAAGGATGTAACAGGAGTAAGTCCATTGATGGGTGCAAACACAGTAAACACCGGGTAAAGTAGTGTAGAAAGAGCAAACAGCAATCCTGTCACAATGGCCGTGATGCCAGTTTTTGCACCGCTTGAAATACCAACAGAGGACTCTGCAAGTGGGGCAATGGTGGATGTTCCAAACAAACCGCACAAAAGCGCGCCTGTTGCATCGGCGAGCAAAACTCTTTTGCCCCCAACCAACTGTCCGTTTTGGTCCAAAATGCCACAATCTTTGCCCACAGCAATCAATGTGCCTGTTGCGTCAAACATGCACACAAATACCATCGAAAATATCACTGCAACAGAAGAAACGTTTGCAAACACTCCAGCAAAGTCAAAGCATTGGCCAAAATTGTCGGCAAATGCCCCAAAGTTTTCGCCAATGTTGGAAAAACTGGAGTCAAACTCTGGCATACCTTGTACACCAACTGCTCCTAAAATCAGCCCAACAACAACGGTTATGCCCATCGTGATAACGATGGAAAGCTTACCTACAAGCCCTTTGGATTGGGACAGCGCAAAGGAAAGTAATATTGCGCCCACCCCCAAAAGAATTGTTGGGTTATCCAAAGCGCCCAAAGTGGGAAGGCCAGCGTCAAAGTTTACCACCCCGCATCCCTTTAGGCCTATCATAGCAATAAATGCGCCAAGCGCAGCGGAAATAGCGCTCTTGATTGATTTAGGAATAGCATTGATGATCCATTGTCGTAGTGGTGTAAGGGTGATAACAAAGAATATCGCGCCGGAAATAAATGTCAGCGTCATTGCTTCGCCCCAAGTGAAGCCCATTTTTGATTGCGAACAAATGGTGTAAGTAATGTACGAGTTCATGCTCATACCTGTGCAAAGCGCCAGTGGGTATTTGCCAACAAATCCCATCACAAGGCAGGCTATAGCCGAGCATAGCGCCGTACCAATGAATATCGCTGTCATATTCGAGCCGGGAACGCTCCCCAAAATACCTGCATTTACTGGCAGTATGTATACCATAGCCAAAAACACAATCGCACCCATCAAAATTTCACGGCCTATTGTGGTTCCGCGTTCGCTGACGTGAAAGTATTTATCAATTTTTTGTAGAATTTTTTTCATATTTTCTCCAACTTTTGTATTTAGTTATTATATCACAATCATTGGTAAAGTTCAATAGTCAAAATGCAAATAATAGCCCTTTCAAGCACAAAAAGAGTACCAAATTTGGTACTCTTTTTGTGCTTACTTAAGCTATTACAATTCTAAACTTGTTTGAGTCTTGTTTTGGTGCGCGGTACTTTTCGTCCAGCATTGGTCCACAAGAGTTGGAGCCAATTCCGCTCATTGCTGTGTCAATGTTGACGTAGGTTGCAGCGCTCTTTTTCAACTCAAAGTCATGTTTTGCCTGTTGCAGTTCTTCGGTGGAGTATGGCAAAACGCTAAAGGAAAATGGGTTTACCGCTGTGACTGTCATCACTCCGTCAATCATCAATCTTGTAGTGCCAAAGTGACTTCCGTTTTCTTGTGGCATCAAGTAGTTGGTAAAGTTGTATTGAGCAGTGGTGTGGTATTCGCCAAAGTTGCTTGCGATGTGCTTATCGATGTAGCTCTCGTGTGGTCCGAAGCCAAAGTAGCCAAAGTATTGATAGCGTTTGTCGATGGCAAATTCAAGACCAATGCGTGGTAAATACTGGATGTAATCAGCAACAGTGTAGTCAAATTGTAGGTCAATTCCCTTTGCAAATGGTGTCACTGTTAGTGTGTAGTGCAGTATGGGTTGCAAACAGTTTTTGACAAGCCGTCCGCGGTAGATTGTAGATTGCTCCGTTGTTACTACTTCATCCAAAACTTGCTCGTAGCCGACAAGCTTTTCCCATTGTTGCTTGACCTCTCTATCGTTGTCTATGTAGGCACGGAAAATGTTGACAGTAAATGGCTTTACAAAGTTTATTGCGCCAATGGATGTAAGTCTGCCTTTGTCATCCATTTTGAAAGGAATTTTTGCGGAAAAGTCTGCTTCTTGCAGTGAGCAGAGTGGTACAGTTACCTGTTCTTCGCGCTTACCGCCATAGATGGCTTTTATTTCGCAAAGACTACTCTTTACTTGTCTGTCAGGTGTAACCAGTCCATCTACGCAAAAGTTGCCATCGTGCTCGCTTTCACCAAAATCGCCACCATAGAGATACTTTGTGCCAACTTTTACAGCATGATCGCACCATTCCCAGACAAATGCGCCAACAAATCGGTCGCTTTTGTCAATCTGTTGCCAGTAGGCGTGGGCATCGCCACAGCTGTTGCCCATCGCGTGAGTGTATTCGCACAAAACGTATGGGCGAGTTTCCTGTTCGTCAGCAAGATACTCATCAAAAAAGGAAACAGGCGCGTACATTTTGCTGACAAAGTCTACTTTGTTTGTGTAGTAATCTGGGTGACCTGTCCAAATGCTTTCAAAGTGAACCGGTCTTGTGTCCTTTGCGTGCAAAAAGTCCGCACCCTCAAAAAACATTTTGCCCCAGCCAGCTTCGTTGCCCAGTGACCAAATAACAACGCAGGTACAGTTTTTGTCACGTTGGTACAGGTTGATTTCACGATCCAAAACGCTTTCATCCCAAATACCTTTGTCGGTGTAGCTTTGCCATAGGTAGTAGTCGTAACCACCTTGGGATGTTGCTGCGCCGTGAGTTTCCACGTCTGCTTCGTCCATAACGTAAAAACCGAAGTAGTCGCATAGTTGGTAAAACTCTGGACGATTGGGGTAGTGGGATGTTCTGATTGCATTGACGTTTGCCCACTTCATCAGTTTCAAGTCTTTGACAATATCGGCAAGGCTAACTGTTGCGCCAGTTATTGGATTGCTTTCGTGGCGGTTTACACCCTTCAGCTTTTGGTGGTGTCCGTTGATTTTGAATACGCCGTTTTCTATCTTGACAGTGCGGATACCCACTCTTTCCAAAATCTTTTCGCCATTAGCGGAAAGTGTCAAGTCGTACAAATGTGGATGTTCCGCACTCCAAATTTTTGCGTTTTTAATGACAATTTGTTTTGTGTCACGTGGCAAAATATGTCCACTTTGGTGGTAGATATCGTATTCGATTGTAACATTGCTGATATTTTCGATGGCAACAATGCCGTTTCCGTCGCAAATGTCAGTGGTAATTTTGTAGTCGGTAATGTGCGCCTTGGGGCGATGCAAAAGGTACACATTGCGGAATATGCCCGTCCAGCGGAACTTGTCTTGGCACTCAAGGTAACTGCCTGCGCTCCACTTGACAACAACCACATCCAGTGTGTTCGTGCCTTTGACAATAAAGTTCGTCACATTAAATTCGTTCGTGCAGTGGGATATTTGACCGCTACCAACGTATTTGCCGTTCAAGTACACAGCAAAGTAGCTATCTACGCCCTCAAACACAAGGTAGTACTTGTCGGAAGGGTTGGCTATGTCAAAGGTGCGACGATAGTGGAAAGTTGGGTTGCATTGTGGAACTTTTGGTGGGTCAAAAGGAAATGGGTATCTACAATTTAGGTACTGAATTTGATCGTATCCATGAAGTTGTAAACAGCTCGGTACAGTAATTTTGTTAGTGGGTGCAACGGCCAAATTAACAACTGGCGTTGGGTATGCGCTAACCTTCCACTCGCCGTCCAACGACATAAACCTACTGCTGGAAGTTCTGTCCACAATGTGGTGGGCGGTTGCAATGTGGTCTTTTTCGTCAAAAGGCACGTAGTATGCGCGTGATGGTAGTGCATTTTCGCGTTTGCATGACAAAATTTGCTCTGTAAGGTCAATTTTCATAGCGATTCTCCTTTGTTAAGGGATGAAAATGTTTTCTGGTAAATAACGTTTGGAATACAAAAATTATTGCTGCGCTGTTTGATTTTGTTGCAAAAGTGCATTTTCTTGCTTGATTTTCTTCATCATATTTGCGTATGTAAAGATAAAGAAAACAATTTCGACAACAACACAAATTGCCCAGGAAATGGGGTAGGATAGATAGAGCGTTTGAAGTGTGCGATGTTGTGCAAAGACAGTGCAAATCCACAAAATGCGGATTCCACAGACGGACAGGATGGTTATTATCATAGGTTCGGTAGATTTCCCCATACCGCGCAAAATACCGCACATAACGTCCATAAAACCGCATAAACAGTAGGTCGTGCCAATGATAGACAGTCGCAGTAGGCCAAACTCAAGAGTATCGCCAACAATATTTTCGTTGATGAGCAATTTTAGTAGTGGTTCGCCAAGTAGATATGCACCAGAGCCCAATACAATTCCAACCGTAACAACGCAGGCAACGCAGGTTAGTGCAATGTTCAAAATGCGCTTGTGCTTTTTTGCTCCCACATGTTGGCCTACAAATGCTACGGCTGCTTGGTGAAAGCTGTTCATGCAGGTGTACACGTATCCTTCAATGTTGTGCGCTGCACCGTTTGCTGTGACAACCAATTCGCCAAAACTGTTTACGCTTGATTGGATCACAATGTTGGAAATGCTAAACATTGCCCCTTGAATGCCTGCTGGCAGGCCGATGACAATCATTTTTCTCAGTTGTTTGGGATAAATTTTCATTTCTTTGAGATGTAATTTGTGTGGTCCGTCAACTCTTGTCAACTCGCGCACAACCAAAATCGCAGAAAGCAGTTGAGATGCAATGGTAGCAATAGCAACACCTTCTACATCCATTTTGCAAACAAATACAAAAAACATATTCAAAAATACGTTAGTTATGCCTGCAATGGTAAGGAAGAGTAGTGGTTTGCGAGCATTACCTACCGAACGCAAAATTGATGCACCAAAGTTGTACACAACGTTGAAAGGTACGCCACAAAATATGATGCGGATGTAAGCAACCGATTGGTCAATCATGTTTGCTGGCGTATTGAATAGCTCCAAAAGTGGTCGCGCAAGTATAAAGCCAATCAAGCCAAATATTAGTCCGCCAAAGAAGGCAGTGGGAAAGGATGTGTGAACAACTTCGTACATACCTTCTTTATCATTTGCGCCAAAATATTTGGCCACCAGAACACCTGCACCAATGGATAAACCCATGATTAGGTTTACTGTAAGGTTGTTTAGTGCGTGAGTGGCACTAACAGCTCCACTTGCTGTTTCGCTTGCTGACTTTACGACAATCAAATCGGCAGTGTTAAAAAGTAACTGCAAAACGCCCGTCGCAATGATGGGCAGTGTAAATAAGATTATTTGTTTTAGCAGGTTTCCCTGTGTTAAGTCCACAGTCCCCTCTTTCTTTGCAATTTGTGACATATTTTCTCCGAAAACTCGTTCTGTTGACCTTAAAAACAAAGTCAACTTTTATCATAAATGACACGCACTTATTCTTTCAAAATTATCCTTTGAGCAACCAAATTAGTTTAGCACTTTCAGTTTATTTTGTAAAGTAAAATAATTATATATATGCTTGGTATTGCTGTTTCTGACAAGGGGAATATATCACAGTTGTAGACGTGTCATCCGGGTTCCATCAGATTTTCCAATAGTGAAAGCCTATTCCGCAAACAGTTCAAAAGTATTCCAAAAGCCCTCAAAAAGTCCATATTTTTACACATATGTACAAAATAACCCATACTGTGCCAAAATATCCGTTAAAAAGTGTTTTGTTCAAATGTAAAAATTTGTTCAAAAATGTTGCATTTTGTCAGGATATGTGATATAATCAGTGTGAAGTTATTTTAGGAGAGATATTTTATGGAAACTACAAACACTTTAGCTGAAAACTTACAAGATTACGAACAAAGCATCCACTACTTTGTGGAAGACTTAATGTTGGCATTGGCATTTAGAAATTGTCTCGTGGGACGAATATATCTGCGCGATTGTTTGGTGCAAGTCTGCATTGAAGACAAACACAACATCAATTTGACGGAAGAGGTATATCCTGTGATTGCCAAGAGATATTCCTGCTCGGAGGCGAGTGTTAGCAAAGCTATTCGCCACTCACTGATAACTTGTTTTAATGATGGTACGCTTAAACACGCAAATCGCATTTTTCGTTACGACATTGTAGGTAAAACTCCACCAACCAATGCAGAGTTCATCGCCACGATGGCAATTCTTATCAAAAGATTTCTCCGTCTGCGTGACAACAAAGGCAGTCAGTTTACCTATTTGAATTTGTAAGCGTTTGCTGTAAATACTGTTGCTATGCAATTTGATTTTTAATATGCGTCCTGTAATGCATTTTGCCATTGGTCCATATAATTAAAGATTTTTCCGCAAATGTTAGTTTAGTTTGGTGGGCCTGAATTGCAATTTTCAAATGGCTAACTGAGCAAAACTCAATCAAGTAGAGCAAGCAATAAAAAATCCGCAATTTTTGTGTTGCGGATTTTTATGTAGCCCAAAATTATATTATTTGTTTTGATCTGCGATTGCTTGACCGATTGCTTGGCAAAGGTTGTTTACTTCCATATTGTATGCTTGCTTGATGCATTGGAAAACTGCTTCTGCCTTGCTGCTTCCATGACCTTTTACAATGGTTTTGTTTGCGCCCAACAAAACAGCTCCACCGTAGTTGTTGTAGTCCATCAAACTTTTGAGTTTTACTACTTCTTTCTTCAAAAGCAGTGCACCCATTTTGGATACAAAGTTTGCCATGAATGCACGCTTAACAAGCTTGAGCATATTCAAGCAAGCGCCTTCGGTAGATTTCAAAAGTACGTTGCCATCAAAGCCATCACATACAACAACATCAACGTTGCCATCAAGCACTTCTCTGCCTTCCATGTTGCCAACAAAGTTGATACCCTTTGTATTTTGCAAAAGTGGGTAGGTGTCTTTAGCGAGTTGATTGCCCTTTTCCGCTTCAGCGCCGATGTTGAGTAGTGCAACGCGTGGATTTTCTACTCCGTATGCTTTTTGCATATACAAGCTTGCCATCATTGCAAATTGTTGCAAGTTCACTGGATCGCAGTCAACGTTTGCTCCGCTATCGCAAATGGCAACCAATCCGTTTTGTACTGTTGGCAAAATAGGGCAAAATGCAGGACGCTTTACGCCCTTGATGCGACCAACACGCAATACCGCGCCAGCCAATACTGCACCAGTAGAACCAATACTTACAAGCGCGCGTGCGCTTTCGTCATGCTTCATCAATTCAAATGCCTTGTACAAAGAGCTTTCCTTTTTGTGTTTGATTGCATCTGTTGGTTTGTCGTGGCAGGTAATAGCTTCGGGTGCGTGCAAAATTGTCAAACGACTTTTGTCGTAATCTTTGTCTGCAAAAAAGTTTTCAATTTCTTCTTGATTGCCAACAAGTACGATTTCTACTTCTGGCAAATTTTGTAGTGCTTTCAATGTTCCTTCAAAGTTGACAAGTGGACTGTTATCTCCACCGTAAGCATCAACGACGATTTTAATCATTGTTTTATCTCCTAAAAGTATTTTGGGCATAACCCATTGATAACTATTTTAACAGCAAACGCAAAATTAGTCAATACTCTTATTTCCTTTAAGGCAAAGTTTATCAAAATTTTACTAAAATTTAGCGATAATCCTACCGCTACATCAGCATAGACTGGCATATAACGCCCAAAATAACTTCACATCACAACCATTTATAGACCGAGTTTATGTCAAAACAAGGTCAAAAATACTACAAATTTTAACATTTATTTACAAAATATTAAACAAATGTTAAATATCCATTTACAAACAGTAAAAAAAGTGCTAAAATGTAGCAAATGCGATGGGGCAATCGCAACAAAATTTACCATAGAGGAGATATATTATGGTACAAATCATACCAGTAACCACCAAAAAACAACGCAAACAATTTGTGGAGCTCCCGCTCAAATTGTACAAAGGCAACCCATACTACGTTCCACCTCTCTATGCCGACGAAATGGCAATGTTCAAGGATGACTTTACTTACAACGATCAATCCAAGTCCACTTTCTTTTTGGCGGTACGTGATGGTCAAGTAGTGGGACGCATCCATGGTATTTGGCAATTTGCTGCTAACGAAAAGTGGGGGCAATCTCGCGTTCGCTTTACTCGTTTTGAAAGCATCAACGATCAAGAAGTTGCCAACGCTCTTTTGTCCGCAGTGGAAGATTGGGGCAAGTCTCTTGGTATGACGGAAATTGTTGGACCTTTGGGCTACTCCGATATGGAAAGAGAAGGTCTTTTGATTGAAGGCTTCGACCAACTTGCCACCTTCGAAGAAAACTACAACTTCGAATACTACCAAGCTCTCATCGAAAACTACGGTTATCAAAAGGACGTCGACTGGACAGGTAACAAACTCTACCTTCCAAAAGGGGGGGGGATGGATCCTCGCGTCAAGGAAATTTCCGACAAAATGATGAAGAAGTACAATCTTCATTTCTCAACAGAAACAAACAAAAACAAGTTCCTCAAAAAGTACGTAGACAAAATCTTTGCCATTTGGGAAGATACTTACTCCAAAATTTACGGCACAGTTCCATTTAGCAGAAAGGTTATGGATGGCGTTCTTGACCAATTCAAACTGATGGTAAAACCAAAGTACGTGCCACTCATTTTGGATGAAAACGACAACATTGTATCCTTTGGTATTGTGTTCCCATCCATTGCTAAAGCGGTGCAACCTTCTGGTGGTCGTTTGACAATTCCATGCTTGTTCCGTTTGCTAAAAGCCATCAACAAGCCAGAAGTTCTAGACGTTTGCCTTATCGGCGTAATTGACGAATACAAAAACAAAGGTATCAACGCTGCTATTTTGTGCCGTTTGTGGGATTTGCTCAGCGAAATCGACCACGCAGAAAGCAACTTGATGTTGGAGCACAACAATCCAATTCAAAACATGGTCAAGTATTTCCACGCGCCACAACACAAACGCCATCGTTGCTACATCAAGCAATTTGTTGATGATGACACAACAACCACAACAGCTGCTGAGTAGTGCGCAAAGCAAAACAGTAAAATAGTTTCATTTCAAAAGACAATCTCGCAGGGAGATTGTCTTTTTGCTTGATGATTTGTGACCTTTTGCTTGCTTTTAATAAAACTGCAATAATTACCCATCTGTGTAGATGGATTAGCAAGTTCCAATAGTTTTGTCGGCACAAACCTATGTTTATCGCCTGTTTTACCCCAATGCGAAATTTTACAAATTACCAAATAGTCCTTGACAAATACGAACAAATGTTCTAAAATATGAGTGACAAACGGTTGGAAATACCAATGCTAATGGTGACAACTTGCGTATTTTTATAAAAGGACAAACATGGACGTACTGCATTGCGACTTGAACAACTTCTATGCCTCGGTAGAGCAAACCATCGACCCAACGCTTGTTGGTAAAGCTATTGCTGTATCTGGCAATCCAGAGACGCGCACTGGAATCATCCTTGCCAAAAACACCCTTGCCAAAAGTATGGGTGTGCAAACAGGTGAGGCTATTTGGCAAGCCAAAAAGAAGTGCCCCAATCTTGTTTGTGTGCCACCGCATTTTGAGTACTATGTGCATTACTCCAAGGCTGTACGCAAAATCTACGAGCAGTACACCGACAAGGTAGAGGGGTTTGGACTGGACGAATGCTGGCTGGATGTTACCGACTGCAAAATTTTTGGCACTCCATTTGAGATTGCGGAAAAAATCCGCAACCAAGTACGCGCAGAAACCGGACTTACTATATCGGTAGGCGTGTCCTTTACTAAAACATTTGCCAAACTGGGTAGCGACCTCAAAAAGCCTGATGCTACAACGGAAATTAGCCGACAAAACTACAAGGATATTGTTTGGAATTTGCCAGTAGAGGAGATGCTATACATCGGCCGTCACACCAAAACAAAGCTCAACCGAATGGGTATTTTCAACTTGGGACAGCTTGCAAATGCCAGCACAGAAGCTCTTGTCAAGGCCTTTGGTATCATCGGCGAGCGTATGCAACGTAGTGCCAAGGGCGAAGACGAAGAACCTGTTCGTAACTGCGACGTACAAAGGGAAATCAAAAGCGTTTCTCACGGCATAACGACACTGCGCGATATGGAAACTTTCCAAGATGCGCACCAAGTCATCGAGTTTTTGTCCGATATGGTAGCAACACGCTTGCGTAGGTACGGATTTTTTGGCAACATTGTCCATTTGGACATACGTCGAAACAATCTCACGCACGAAAGTAGGCAATGTCACGTCCCCCAAACTAACAATTCTGCCGATATCTACCGCACAGCTTGCACTCTACTCAAAGATATGTGGAAGGCACAAACGGACATGCCGTTGCGTTCCTTATCTGTTGGTGTGGGCGGTTTGTGCGATGTTGGTGGCAGGGTGCAACTGGGAATCTTTGATGACAACGACCAACGCGCTTTGCAACTGGAGCTTTCTGTTGACCAAATTCGCAAAAAGTTTGGTTATGGTGCTATCAAAAAGGCAAGTTTGCTTGCTTGCGATTTGGTAACAGACAAGATGTTCTCCGAAGAGGACTTGTTGCCCTTCAAACGCTAATATTCAAACATAGAATTGTTAAAACAAAATTTTCTTTTACCCATCAAAAACCACTTGAGTTGAATTTAATTTTTAGGTATAATAAACCTACCGATAAATAAGAATTTGACGGAGATACAATATGAAACTGAAGAACATTTTGATCGTTGTTAAAGATATAGAAAAATCGAGAAAATTCTATCACGACTTATTTGGAATAGATTTAGTGCTTGACAACGACGGCAATATGATCTTAACTGAAGGTCTTGTCCTTCAAGATGAGAAAATATGGAAAAGATTTTTAGATAGAGATATTATTCCAAAAAGCAACTCTTGCGAATTGTATTTTGAGGAGCAGGATGTCGAAGCATTTGTTGAAAAATTAGAAAAACTATATCCCACGATTGAATATGTAAACCGTCTTATGACACACAGTTGGGGGCAGCGAGTAATCCGATTCTACGATTTGGATGGTAACTTAGTCGAAGTAGGAACGCCTATGTAATCAACAAATTCCAATTTGACGAGCTGTTTAATTTTGCAATGCGACTTTCAAAATATAGCCAACGCGCGTTGCAAACAAAGTAGGGTGTTTATATCAGTAAAAAATAAAGAGTAGCAAAAAACTGCTACTCTTTTTATGTCGTAAAAATCTTTACTTGACTGGCTGTTCTGTTTATTCCAAATAGTTCTTGCGCAATTTTTCTATGTCGCTTTGTGTAACACCACAGGCGGAAATAAATTTGTCAACATCTCCGTATTTGATGTCAATTTCTTCCCAAAATGCATTTAGGTAGCCTTCATTGACGGAGAGCATTCTTTTGATCAAAGATATTTGCTCCTCATCAAGTGTTCCGCAGATTTTGCTCATAACCATATCAAGGAAGGGTTTGCTTTGCTCATTTGTCAAAAGATAGTCGGTCATGATTTGCTCCTTGGATGCACCAAGGCAGTGCAACAACAGTGCAGTGCAGGTGCCAACGCGGTCCTTACCTGCCGAGCAGTGCCAAAGTGTTGCTCCATCCACTGGATTGTTTGCCAGTAGTTTCAAAAATGCTCCGTAGCCATCTTGACTGACTTGGTCGTTGACAAACTTGCGGTACAAAATTTCCAAGTGGTGTTTGGGGCTTTCGCCACGAGCGATCATGCGAGCAATTCCTGCTTGCAACATTTGTCCAATTTCTTCGCCGGTGGACTTTTCGTATGTAATGCCAAAGGTTGCCGCGCTAATGATGGGAATTGTAACGTAGCTAACCCCTTCAATTTTGACATCTGGCACGTTTGCTTGTTCCGATGGAGAACGCAAGTCAATAACTCGCTCAAGCCTGTTTTGCAACAAAAGTTGCGCGTCGTTTTGGTCCAGTTTACCCAAGTGCCCACAACGAATCAAACGCTTTGGTTGCACTTTGCCCAATGGTGTAACTATGTCGCCAAGGTCGCGCGCATTGCTTGCACCTTTCAATGTAATTTTCATTTGTTTATCCTTTTTGGGAAATCATTTTGTTGATTGCATCGGTAATCATAGAGATGGCAATGGTGTTGTGACCGCCTTCTGGGATGATCAAGTCTGCTTTTGACTTAGATGGCTCAACGAACTGTTCGTGCATTGGTTTTACTGTGGACAGATATTGATTTACTACCGACTCCATACTGCGTCCGCGTTTGTTGGTGTCACGGCGCAAACGGCGTATGAATCTAACATCGGCATCGGTATCTACAAACAGTTTGATGTCGCACAGGTCGCACAGTTGTTTGTTGGTAAAAATCAAGATACCTTCTACAATGATGATTTTTGCGCTGTCCACCTTTTTCCACTCGGTATTTCGCATATGCTTTGCAAAGTCGTAGGTAGGGTGCAAAATGGACTCGCCTTGTTTGAGTTTACCGATGTGATCTACAAGCAGCTCTGTATCCAGCGAATCAGGATGGTCAAAGTTTACTTTGCATCTTTCTTCAAAGGAAAGGTGAGCAATATCCTTGTAGTAGTAGTCGTGAGAAAGTATCACCGAGTCATTGTGAAATGCTTGGTGAATTTTGCGAGCTACAGTAGTTTTACCAGAGCCAGTACCTCCGGCAATACCGATGACAAATCGTTTCATGTCTATCTCCTTTTGGCTAATGTGCTTGTCTATTATTTTACCATCACTTTGATTTGCGGTCAATAAAATTGCACGAAAGCGCAAAATTTCCAACAATTTTTTACAAAAAGGGTTGCCCAGATTGCTTTCATTTGATATAATGTGCGCGCTATGGAAAAAATAACAGTTACACCCCAACTTCTAAAACTATTCAAAAGCAACCCGCAAACGCTAATTTTGTATGGCTATCTTACGGCTATGCCAAATGTCCACTTGTACCAAAGCGGCAACAGCTACGCAACAGCGGTGCATAACGGCAGGTTTTACGAGTGTACGATAGCGTCGGACGACCTATCTTTTGTGGATCAATTTGTTGGTAGTTTCAAAGATTGCTATGCAGAGTTTCGTATGATAACCCCTAAAGTAGCCAACTATTTACAGACCAAATACAAGTTTGGTTATCGTACTACTTGTGGTCTTTTTGTCTGGAATGGCAAACCATTGACATACCAGTGTCAAGGCGATTTGCGTCCAATGTCAACTGACTACGCTCACTTGGTGGCAAACGGTACCGACTACGCATCTGTAGCGGACGTCGTTGAATTGCTGACAATGCATCCTTCATCTGCCTTGTACGTGGATGACAAACCAGTATGTTGGTGCTTGTTGCATTTAGAAAAATCTTTGGGTATGCTCTACACATTGCCCGAACATCGCAAAAAAGGCTACGCTTTGGAAGTTATGACACATCTCACAAACCAAGTTATTGAAATGGGCGATATCCCCTATGCAACAATCATCAAGGGAAATGTTCCTTCGGAAAATCTTGCATTGAAGTATCAACTTGAGTACGTTTGCGATGTGGACTACATTTCCATCGACTTTGCAAAATAGTGCATATAATCCATTGTTTTGAACATAATTTTTCGTAAGATTTGACGACAATTTTGAGATTTATGGGCGGTATTGTTTCAAATAAATTGCCAAATGAAACAACAAATTGCCTATTTGTTGAAAAAGTTGAAAATTATTCAAAAAATATAGCAAAAAACAGTTTACTTTTTGCAACAATAATGATAAATTATTGCGCATAAAAGCTCTTACTAAAAAGGAGAAAAATCATGGCCAACGCAAAATACAAAAAATGTCCCCGTTGCGAACTTAACTACATCCCTGTTGCGGAAGAAATGTGTGACGTTTGCAAATCCGAGTTGGGATTGGATACAAAAATTGTCTTGCTTGACGATATTATCGATGATGACGAACCACTAAAGCTCTGCCCAATCTGCAAAACTGCATACATCGGCATGACCGAAGAAATGTGCGAAAACTGTCTTGCTCACCAAGCTCAGTTGGTTAGCGAAGATGCCGAAGACGACGATTCTTGGCGCACTTTCTTGGATGATGACGACACCGAAGACGGTCTTGACGATGCAACGGAAATTCCTCTTGATGAGTTGCGTGCAGACGAAGAGTTCGACCATGATGACGACTTCGAAGATGAAGAAAATATCGACATTGATCTTGATGACTATGACGACGAATTCATTGATGACTTTGTTGACGATTTCGACGACGAAGATGACGAAAACGATGAGGATGACGAGTAATATAAAACTGATGCCTATGAAATCTCGTAGGCATTTTTTTTCGAAAGAAAGGGGCTTGTCTAAAGGTAGTGTAGTATGTTTTACGGCGCTTCAAGAACTCGCGTAAATTAAAAAAAGTACAAGGAAAATTTCAGTTTTTACAAATGGCTTAATGGCAAGTATTTTCTTTAATAAACTTGGCAATACTTTGAGTTATGAAGCAGCATATCACAGTGGAACAGGCAAAGCAAATGGTGCAAGCTCTCAAAGGTCGCAAAGTTTTGGTCAAACTCAACAAGGGACGTAATCGGATCAAAAAGTGCAAAGGGCAAATAGTGGAAGTACACCCAAATGTATTTGTTATCCAACTTTTGGGCGATATTTTTGACAGAATTTCCTGTTCCTATGTTGACGTAATTTGTGGCGAAGTATCTCTAATAGACCAATCTGCAACTTAGCAAAATTACAGCAATTTGCTAAAAATTGACCTTTGACCGCCAAAAATGATATACTATTACAAACATAGTATTGTATATTTTGCTTCAAATTGGCATAAAAGGCCATATTTATTGAAAAATAAGGCTACAAAAACTTTTCTTGGCAACGCTATCCGCGTTGTCTTTTTTTGAGCATATTTAGCAAAGCTCACTCGTATATTACATTGATACAATCAAAGTGTGGGGGAACAATATGTCCAATTTGCAATTCCAAAATGTAACCTATTTTACCAAGCAGTTTCTTGGCAAAATGCAAACAACTGTAAACGTGCGCATTTCTGTAAAAAATGAAATTACCGAAGTGATTTCTGTCGGTAGCGAAAGCTCCATCATTTCTTACGAGTCGACAAACGGCAGTGCATCCTTCTATGGCAAAACGCACATCAAGTTTTTGTATGATGATGGCATGGGTTTGGTAAGCTCCAACTACAACGCAGACTTTACTGCTGACGTGCAAAGTGAGCTACTCACCACCGACTCAAAGCTTATATTCGACGTGGTAACAGTGGATACCCAGGTGGATACAAATGCCAACACAGCAATGCTGACAATTTTGTTGGAAATTGGCATTTATGGATATATTTCTCAATCTGCTAACTGTCTTGTTGATACGGAAAATCTTTTTGTTTGCAAGCAAAACATCTCGTTGTTGCAGGGTGTGGAAACAGCGCAAATTCCTTTTGTTGTTGACGAAGAACTTACCGCTACTCACCCAATCGAAGGGGTACTTCTTGCAGAAAGTGGTGTGTGCCTTTCCGACTATCATTTTGCCGATGGCGCATTGCACCTAAAGGGTGTTGCCACTGTACGATTGACTTACACAAGCGATGGCGCAATCTACACCGACAGTCTACCCTTCGACTTCGAGCGAGAGGTGGACGTTGGACAAATTTCTTGCAACAACTTGCAACTTTTTGCATCAGTGCGCACAACCAAAGTGCGCTTGGATATCACGCAAGAAGGCAACAAAGTCTTTTTGGTGGATATCGCCTGCAACCTGCAACTGGAAAGTACAACTATCAACGGTTTGCAAGTTGTAACCGATTGCTATGGCACTGATTGTGACTATGCTCTTACAAAGCAACCCATCACTACAACATTGCCCCTTTCAGCTGTTTGTGCCGAACGCACATTTTCCGTCAATCTCCCCAAAGATAACGACAGACGTTTGCAAACTGCAGTAAACGTGAGTGCGGTTGTAACTAAGTGCAGTGCTGGTGTTGATTGCTTGATTGCCGATGGCATTGTGTATGCGACAGCCATCTACAATGGCGAGCGCACAGAGAGCGAAGTGCTGGAAATTCCTTTCTCGCAAAAAATTGATGCGCAAGCCCTGGGTGTTGATTGCGTAGTTTGCGCAAATGCTGTGGTGACAAATTTCTCACTACAGGATAATGACACCTTGACTGCAAATGTAACGCTGTGCATACGCGCAAATTGTTCGCGCGACGTGACGCATTCGGCAATCGTAACAGCAGAAATGATCCCCTTTGACAAAACACAGTTACCAGCTTTGGAAATTTGTCTTGCACACAAAGGGGAAACACTTTGGGAGCTTGCCAAAAACTTGCATATGTCCACCGAAGACATCCTTGCCACAAACCCACAGCTCACCGACCCATTGACCGCCGATGCACGTATTGTAATTTTTAACAAGATTTAGTGGTATGATTTTTCAACTGACTAAACATCTTAAAGTTGACTAATCCATCGTTGCATAAATAACAACCAGGTATAAAACAAGTCCCTCATTTCGAGGGGCTTTCTGCTTGTCAAGATTTAGTGCATGCTCCCACCAAAATATAAATTTACTTTGAGCTTACCCCTTTTGAGAAAAAGGTAATTCTTCATTGGTTGTATGTTGTCATTTATTGACGTGGGTTGAGATTTACAACGTAGTTAGGCTCAAAAAGTTGTTGTAAACTACTATCAACCAAATCAAAAGCCTTTTCAATGCGTATTTTTTGTGATATAATGTAATTATGAAAGTAAAAGTTTACGCAAAACTTAATCTAACTTTGAACGTTTTTCCCAAGGTGGGCAACTTCCATCCTATTGATAGTATTGTAACCTCTGTCAACATTTGGGACCAAATCGAAGTCACCCCACGAAAGGACAAGAAGGTCAAGCTCAAAGGTTTTATGCCCACGGTGGACAACATTGCTTACAAAACAGCAGTGGCTTTTGTTGAGCAATTTGATACCTTTGGTGTCAACATCGACATCAAAAAGGGTATTCCTATTGGTGCAGGTATGGGTGGCTCATCTGCAGACTCCGCAGGTGTAATCTACTGTATGTGCAAATTGTTTGACATTGACTTGCAAAGCGAACCAGTTGCAAAGTTGTGCGCATCTTTGGGTAGCGACATCACCTTTATGCTAAAGGGTGGCATTGCACGCATGCAAGGCAAAGGAGATGACGTAACATTTGGTGAGTGTCCTTTCAATTTGTACTTTGCACTCACACGCTTTAGCCAAAGTATGTCCACGGCTGATGTCTACAATGCTTTCGATACTTTGCCCGAACAACGCAAAACAGACAGCGAAAAACTGTTCAACTTGCTTTGCAACGGAAACCTTGCAATCGAACTACAAAACAATAACTTGCAATCCGCTTGTCAAAGCTTGAGTAGCTATGCCCAAAGCTACATCCAATGCGTGCGTGACCTTGGCTACACTCCCAACATGACAGGTAGTGGCAGTGCATATTACGTTTGGTGCCAGAGTCAAACGGATGCCGAAAGGGTAACGCGTATGCTCCAAGAGCGTGGATTTAATGCCACCGTAGTGCATTCCGTTCCTTGTGGCATTGAGCATATTTAGCGAAATTTCCTCAATGTCGTAAGCTTAGTCTTGTAGTTGTTGCAATTTACATAGAACAACGCGTCAAACCTTTGTCTGGCGCTTTTTGTTTTTCAGGTCGTCAATTTTGTTGCTAAAAAATACCTTTTGTTATATAATATCAGCAAAATCAACCAAACTAAAGATAATACATCAAAAGAGGTAACTACTTTGACAAACTACTCAAATCTTCCCGTAATTGCAATGCGTGGAAATTTCTTCTTCCCAAATGTTCGAGCAAAAATTGAAGTGGCACGCACAATCTCTGTAAATGCCATCAGATTTGCCATCGAAAATGGCGGAAGATTCTTTATGGTAAGCCAGCTTGACCCTGCAAGCGCATCCCCAAGGGGAGCTCAAGACCTGTACACAGTGGGTGTTATTGCAGAAATTGTATCCATTGACAGTGCAACCGACAAGTCAATGACCGTCAACACTCGCACATTGGAAAGAGCAAAGATTGCTCGTTTTTCTTCAAACGAAAGTTTGTTTTTGGCCGACGTAGAAACAATGGACTACATCTGCGCAAATGACGCATCCACTCGCGCTTTGTACGAGCAAACAATTACACACGTAAAACGACTTGCCAAGACAGAACCGCGCTTGAAAATCGATATCAAACCTTTGACTGCCGAACACATCGACTATCTTTCATTTACCAACGCTGTAGCCAACGAAGTTGTAACAATGCTCCCAAGCCGTCAAGATATTTTGGAAGAGTCCAACATTGACGTGCGTATGGAAAAAATTTGCGCCTACACAGTGGGTCAAATTGAGTTTATCCAAGCGGAAAAGCGCATCGCCAACCGCGTTAAAAAGCAAGTGGAAGAAGGTCAAAAGGAATACTACCTTCGTGAGCAAATGAAGGCAATTTCCGCTGAACTTGGCGAAGATGCTAACGAAAAACAAGAGTATCTCGACAAAATCAAAAAGTGCGGTATGCCGGAAGAAGTGGCTAAAAAGGCTATGCGTGAGCTCAGCCGCCTTTCCAAAATGTCCCCAACCAGCCCTGATGCTGCGGTAATTCGCAACTACATCGATTGGCTTTGTGAAGTACCCTGGACAAACGAGTCACAAGACAACAAGGACTTGACATTGGCGCGCCAAATCTTGGACGAAGACCACTATGGCTTGGAAAAAATCAAAGACCGTATTGTGGAGTTTTTGGCAGTAATGCAACTCACAGGCAAGCTCAATGGACCAATTTTGTGCTTTGTTGGACCTCCAGGAGTGGGCAAAACATCCATTGTTCGCTCCATTGCCAGAGCGCTCGATCGCAAATACTTGCGCGTATCTTTGGGTGGTGTGCGTGACGAAGCGGAAATCCGTGGTCACCGCCGTACCTACGTTGGTGCAATCCCTGGCAAAATCATCTATATGATGAAGCAAGCAGAGTGCATCAATCCAGTACTCCTTTTGGATGAAATTGACAAAATGGGCAAAGACAATCGTGGCGACCCGGCCAGTGCAATGTTGGAAGTATTGGATCCAGAGCAGAACTTCAGCTTTACCGACCACTTCTTGGAAGTACCTTACGACCTTTCCAAAGTATTGTTTGTATCCACAGCAAACGCAACTGACGACATCCCAGAACCCCTTTTGGACCGTATGGAAATAATCGAGCTCAGCGGCTACACCGAATTGGAAAAGATTGAAATTGCAAACAAATTTTTGCTCCGCAAAAACCTTGCTTTGCATGGTATTCCCGAAGGCGCAGTGGAAATTTCCGATAACACCTACGCAAGGATTATTGAGCGCTACACAAGCGAATCTGGTGTGCGTAGTTTGGAGCGTCAAATCGCAACAATCTGCCGTAAGGTAGCTTTGAAACTTGTTGCCAATCCGGATGAAAAAATCGTAGTAACGGAAGAAAATCTACACGAATATTTGGGATTGGAAAAACATCGTGACGATATGGCTATGGGTGAACCTATGGTAGGTACAGCTCGCGGTCTTGCTTGGACGCGCGTTGGCGGTGTAACTTTGAATGTAGACGCAACGTTGTTCCAAGGTAAGGGGGAAGTTCAACTTACAGGTAACCTTGGCGACGTGATGAAAGAGTCTGCGCGCACAGCAATTTCCCTCGTCAAGAGCCTTGCTGACGACTACGGCATTTACAAAACTCGTTTTGCGCAAACAGACATCCATATCCACGTACCGGAAGGTGCAGTGCCAAAGGATGGTCCAAGTGCCGGTGTAACAATGGCAACGGTAATCATGTCCGCCTTTACAGGTATTCCAGTATCAAACCAAGTGGCAATGACCGGTGAAATCACCCTGCGTGGCAAAGTGCTTGCCATCGGTGGCCTGCGCGAAAAAGCGCTTGCTGCTTACCGCCTCGGCATCACAAAGGTAATCATCCCTAAAGACAACGTAAACGACCTTGCGGAAATTCCACAAGAAGTCAAAGACAAAATTCAATTTGTCCTTGCGGAAGATATCAAGACAGTGTTCGAGCACGCTTTGATTTCTCCAAAAGCAAGCGAGTAATTTCTTTATTGGTGGGTATTAACCTTGTTGTAAAGTACTTCAACGCTAACAGTGTGTTTGAATTTAAGTCGCCTTGTGTTGCTCGATTTTACCAAGTTTTTGGCAAAAATTAATCAAATTTTACCGAAAGACACCAATTTTTGTCACACTTTGACTGGTCTGTTCATATACTACAGTAATGGAGAAAGTGGTGAAGACAAAAATCGTTTGTATCAAAGTTCCCAAGTTTTTGGGTAGCATCTTGCGTCTCTTATTAGGCAAACTTGTGATAGGAAAAAGGTAATCAAACAGCTAAAAATTGCACAAAAAAACGAGCATCCTTGATGGGGTGCTCGTTTTGCTATTTTGTTGTAATTATTCGGCTGTAACTTGTGTTTCTTGTGGTGCACCTTTTATCCAGCCAAGTTTTTTCCAAAGTTTTTCTGCTGGTTTGAATACCATCGGGTACACACCAAGTGCAACAAACATAATCGTTGCATAGCGGATAACGCGGAAAAATCTTTCAAAATGGAAGTTGTCCTTGTATGTTGGGTAGATTGCGCCAACAATTCCTTTCAATGCGGCGTTCAAGCCGACATAGATGATTCCGCCACCGAGAAGTCGCAAGCCGATTCTCCACCAAGTTTTGGTGTTTTCGAACTTGACAACTTTGTTCTCGAAAAGGAAACCAGCGGTAAGACCAAACATAATGCCGTAGCTTGTGTAGAAGTCGCTTGTAGTGCAGTAGAAGAAACCTGCAAGGCCAACAATCAAAATTCCAAACATAACGTAAAACTTGTTTGGTACAATGTTAAGTAGCCAGTTCACAAGGAACACCATCCCTGTGCCGATTGCCAAACCGCAAATAACGTCTGTAAAGTAGTGTGCGCCAAGGTACATACGAGTCAACGCCACAAGCAGTGGGATTGCAATCCCGCAAGCGAGCAATGCTTTTCTCAACCAATTTTGTTTTGCATCTCTCATTACCCAAGCAGTGCCAACAAATGTGGATGCGCTTCCTGTGGAGTGGCCCGATGGGAAGGAGTACCCAGAAACGTCTTTCAAGTTCAAGATGTCTGGGTGGCTGTGGAAAGGACGCGTGCGCTTTACTATGTTTTTGATAAGTGGGAAAGTCAAGTTTGCCGCCATAACAGAGAGTGCAAGTTGTTCGCCACGCTTTTTGTCAAAACCCCAGTAAACAAGCCCAATCACTGCAATAAGGATGTATTCCTCGCCAAACAGTGTAAAGAATTGCATAAAGTAGTAGATGAAACTACCTTCCTGTCCCAAGCTTTGTAGCCAAAGTATCAGTCGATTTTCAAATTCAAAAGCCCAAGTGTAACCTTCCATAAGTCCTCCTATGGTTTATCTCTTGTGTTAGTCTATTCTGCTTTCGTAAATAGTGTTATATCATTATACACCATTTTATAGCTGTTTGTAAATAGTAAATGGCAAATTTAGCGAAACTGTGTAAATTTGCGCACATTTTAGGGCAAAATTGGTGCAAATCTATTGCAAATTGAACCTTTACCGGCGGTGCAACCGACCGAACGAAGTATTACGGGGTATTTTTATACTAAGTATTACAATGAACTAACAATCGCAATGAATTTGATAGTAGGTTCCATTGTCAATTTCAATACAGGAGCGCAGTTGCGACAATATCTGCCTAAAACAAAAAAATAGCCCCGAGAAAACTCGAGGCTAGTGCTTGCAATGATTAGTCAGCTTTATTAGCTGTTCTGATGCAACGTGTGCAAACGTATTCTGTGGATGTTTTACCATCAATTTCCACTTTTACCTTTTGCAAATTGGCATTGTAGGTTTTAGGAGTCTTTCTGTTGGAGTGACTTACCTTGTTACCGGACATCTTGCCTTTACCACAAATAGCGCATACTTTGGACATATTAACACCTCCGCATAGGAAAAAAAATTAGCTGTTCTGCTTAATGCTTGAATATAATACCACTGTTTTGCGATTTTGGCAAGCAAAAAGTTATAAAAAAATTAAAATGTCGCAAAAAAATAAAATTTGAAGAAATTTTTTTCGCATTTTACTCAAAAAGACTTGTTAAATGTTTCAATTTAATGTAAAATATATGAGATAATTATTCAGGAGGTAAAATTAAATGGCATTGAGAACACGTAACGCCTACGGTACCATCACCGTATCAGATGATGCTATTGCAAACTTGGCAAGTTATTTCGCTACGGAGTGCTATGGTGTGGTAGAAATGGTTCCATTTAGTTTTTCCGATTCCTTTACTGATTTGTTCAAACGCAACGGCAAAGGCAGAGGAGTTCGTATTGCAACCAAGGGAGACCGCATCTATGTGGATTTGTTTGTTAAGTTCAAGTATGGTCTACCCATTTCCGCAGTATCCTCAAGTTTGAAAAATTCAGTAAAATACAGTCTGGAACGCTTCACTGGCATGATTGTCGACTCAATCGACGTACATGTGGTGGGTGTCAAACTTTAATTACTATACGAAAATTTGAGAGGAACATAAAATGGCTTCTGCACATACAGTAAAAACTCACGTAACAGCATCGGTGATGAAACGTATGTTTATCGCTGGTGGTAAACTTTTGGAAATAAACAAAGCGAAAGTTGACGCTTTGAACGTATTCCCTGTACCCGATGGAGATACAGGTACAAATATGTCTTTGACAATGATGTCCGCTGTTAAGGAAATTTCCTCTTTGACAGACACATCAATGTCTACATTTGCTGACAAACTTGCAAAGGGCGCATTGCGTGGTGCAAGAGGTAACTCCGGTGTTATTTTGTCACAAATTTTGAAAGGCTTTGCCAATGTCATTGCAAAGTGTGACGATTGCAACACACGTCAATTTGCAAATGGATTGAAGGAAGGCGCTGAACTTGCTTACCGCGCTGTAAGCAAACCTAAGGAAGGCACAATTTTGACAGTTATCCGCGGTATGGCGGAGGCTGCCGTTGACGAAGCAAAGCGTACAACAAGTATCGAAAAGTTGATGAACTACGTTCTTGAAAAGGGCGAAGAAGTTTTGGAAAAGACTCCAGATATGCTCGAACCTCTCAAGCGCGCAGGCGTAGTAGATAGTGGTGGATACGGACTCATCACACTGTTCAAGGGACTCATCATGGGTTACCTTGATCAAGAAATTTCCGGTGGCGAACAATACGAACTTCAAAGCAAGGGCGATCAAAACAGCTCCGAGTTCCCAGATGACGAAATGATCGTTGACTACGACTCTTTGGAAGAGCTTGACTTTGGCTACTGCACAGAGTTCTTTGTAACCAACATCAAAAAGCGCACAACAGTAACTGATATCGACAAACTTCGTGATTACCTCAACGAAATTGGTAACTCCGTAATTTGTATTGGTGACTTGAGCCTTATCAAGGTGCACGTTCACACCAACACACCAGGTAAAGCTTTGACAAAAGCCTTGACACTTGGTGAACTTGACAAAGTAAAAATTGAAAATATGATGGAGCAAAACAGACAACTCCGCGCTAAGTACGAAGCAGAACGCAAGCCCGTTGGTTTGCTTGCTGTTTGCGCTGGCGATGGTTTCTCTGCGATTTTCAAGGATTTGCTTGTTGACCAAGTTGTTGAAGGTGGTCAAACAATGAACCCATCTGCAGATGACATTGCTGCAGCAGTGCGCAAAATCAATGCGGAAAACGTTATCATTTTGCCAAACAACAAAAATATTATTTTGTCCGCAGAGCAATCTCGTACATTGATCAAAAACCGCCACATCTTTGTTCTTCCCACTAAGGATATTCCACAGGGTCTTGCAGCGGTAATTGCGTACAACGCTGATGCTCCATTGAACGAAAACCTTCAAAACATGACCGACGCCTTTACAGATTTGGATGCCGGCCAAGTTACTTACGCTGTTCGTGATACAGTTGTGGGCAATCTTACAATCAAGAAAGGCGATGTTATCGGTTTGGACAAGGGACAAATTGTCAAAACTGGTAAAGACATTGAAGCTGTTACTACTGAACTTATTGACAGTATGTTGACAGATGACAAGGAAGTTATCACTTTGTACTATGGTGCTGACGTTACAGCAGACGAGGCTGAAGCTTTTGCTGAAAAATTGCAAGACTCTCACCCAGATGCAGAAGTTATCCTTCACTATGGCGGACAACCCTTGTACTACTATGTTTTGAGCGTAGAATAACCTATTTTTGCAACTTCTAATAAATTATTAACATATAAAAAGCGAGCGATAAAAATTATAAATCGTTCGCTTTTTGTTTTGTGTTTTTGCAATAACTTATAAAATACTCAAAATACTACGTTCCAAAAGTTATAGAGTGAGGTAACGCGATTTAGACGGGTAAGCTGACAAACAAGTTTCTTGTTTTAACTTTTTCGGCACTAAAATATAGCAATTTTCATTTGTATTATGTTGCTTTTTGCTACATCAACTTTCTTGTCCTGTTGTTTTTTAGCGGCGAATTGCGCAGGTTCGGCATAAAAAAGTCTGTGTCACGTAATTTACGCCAACAAAAAAGACCTTGCAATTTGCAAAGTCTTTTTGGTGCTGGTAATCGGGGTCGAACCGATACGATATTTCTACCGAGGGATTTTAAGTCCCTTGCGTCTGCCTATTCCGCCATACCAGCAAAAATAAAAGCGTAAAGTGCTTTTCACTCTACGCTTGTTTTGGAGGCACCACCCAGATTCGGACTGGGGGTGAAGCTTTTGCAGAGCTCTGCCTTACCACTTGGCTATGGTGCCACACGAGTCTTGTATAGTTTACCAAAGTTTGCTAAAAATTGCAACAGTTTTTAACCATCTTTTTTGTGTAATATCGAAATATTTTATTTACGCAGACAATATTGATGACCTTTAGTTAGGTAGTGCAAACTTATTTACAGCCTAATTAGTCTCTTTCGCCAACGAATTGTTGATGCAAAGTGTGCCTTTGCCTACCAAGCAGTTGGTGACATGATGGTAAGCAGTTGGTGACGTGATGGTAAATTGCCACTATTGCAGACGAAGTATCAACGGACAAGTAATACTGATACCATTATCACTATGTTACTTAATTAATTAAATATTATTCTTACATTTTTACAAAAAGTAGTGCATTTGTGTTTATATTGTGTTATACTTTAAGCAACAAACTTTAAGTTTTTCTCAAAAGGAGCTACTATGCTACTCAATTTCAAGACACGCGGTCAAGATGTTTCTCCACAAGGCAAGCCAAGAGTTTACTTTTGCTGTCATCCTGACGACTTTGCTACCTATTTTGAAAGTGTGTCAAAGGAAATTTTGAATCTGGTAAACTGCACCGTTTTCTACGATGAGCAACCAGATGGCTCTGGAGATACGGCAGAGTGGGAAAGTCGTCTGTCGGATATGCAACTATTTGTTATGCCAGTTACATCCAAACTGCTTTTCGGTCACAACAAGGGCATTGCTGACTACCATATTGCCATCAAACGCCATATCCCTGTTTTGCCTTTGATGCAAGAACAAGGTCTTGATCAGCTTTTCAACAGTGTTTGTGGCAATTCGCAATATCTTGAAAAACATCAAAAGGACGAAACGGCAATCTCCTATCAAGAAAAACTGCAAAGCTTTTTGGGTAGTGTGCTTGTAGGCGACGAAAAGGCTAATGTCATCCGTGCTGCTTTTCGTTCCTACATCTTTTTGAGCTATCGCAAAAAGGACCGCGCTCACGCGCAACGTCTGATGCGACTCATCCACAAAAGTGAAGCTTGTCGTGACGTGGCAATTTGGTACGACGAGTACCTTGTGCCTGGCGAGGACTTCAACAACGCAATTGGCGATGCATTGAACAAAAGCCAACTTTTTTTGCTTGCGGTCACACCAAACCTTGTGTGCGAGGATAACTATGTTCAAGCGGTGGAGTATCCAATGGCCGTCAAGTCTGGTAAACTTGTTTTGCCTGTAGAAATGGCTTTGACTGACTACTCGCTACTTGCAAGCCAGTACGAAAATCTGCCCCAAATAATCAAAGAAGCGGATGAACAAATGCTTATGCAGCTGTTGTCTTGCTTTTTCCCGCGTAACAACAAGCTTAAGGACGATTTACCTCGCTACCATTTGCTTGCTTTGGCGTATTTGGATGGTATCGATGTAGAAGTTGACCACGCACGTGCGCTTGATATGCTCACTTATTGTGCAGAAAAAAGCCACGTTGACTCTTATAAAACCATTGTGCATATGTACAAGCAGGGCAAGGGTGTGGAGCGTGACGTAAACAAAGCTATAGAGTGGCAACAACGCTTGGTAGATACGCTCACTGTTGATATTGACAATGCTGACTATGATACAAAATGCGATTACGTAACAGAGTTGATTTCTCTTGCAGATTTGTACAATGCCTTGCTTCGATATGAAAAATCTATCGAAATTTATCAACAACTTAAAGCCTTTTGCAATGATTGGTCTAAAGCCGAGCCAGAAAGATACCTACCTGCCAGTATGCTTTGCAATGCTTACAACTTTATTGGCGAAATGTATCGCAAGACATTTGCCTACGCAGATGCTTTGGAAAACTATCGTTGGGGCTTGCACTATGCTGAACAGTTGGCGGAAAAATCTCAAAATGTAGAAACGTACAACGATTTAGTAACCTGCTATTGCAATTTGGGACGATGTCACGAAGATTTGCGTAACTTCGAAGAGGCAATGAAGTACTACGAAGCGCGCTTGACAATACTAAATCTTATCAAGGATATCTCTAAAGACGATGAGTATTTGTTCTCTTTCATGCAATGCTACACTGATATGTTTGATGTATGCAAAAGCACCTGCGACATACCCAAGGCACAACAAGTGGCAACACAAGCATTGGCCATTGCAGAAAAACTCAACCAAGAGCAAAATGATGCTGAGTCGCAAGACTGGTTGCTCGTGGCCTATTCGCGCATGGCGGATTTGTGTCATATGCAAGAGGACTTTGTCGGCGAACGCGATTGGCATCTAAAATCATTGGATATTTCCATCCAACTTACCGATCAAAATGACAGCCTTGATGCTCGTCAAACACTTGCCTGGACTTTGCAAAGTCTTTCGGACAATGCTCGCATTTTGGACAACTATCAAGATGCTGAAGACTACATACTAAAAGCGGTGTATTTGCGCGAAACAATAGTGGAGGACGTTCCCATTGGGGAAACAAAATATCAACTTTCCTCCTGCTACATCTCCGCTGGCATTATGTACGACGAGATTGGCAATACCGAACGTGCAATCGAAATGTTGCTCAAAGCGGAAAAATTGTTGTTGAGTCTTGTCGAAAGTAATACAGCGCCAAAGTTCCGTGTTTTGCTGGCTGATTGCTACTATCGTTTGGGCAATGTATATGCTGACGAAAGGCCCGAGTGTAAACAGTCTTATGAAAAGGGCTTGCAAGTTTTGTTGGGTGTCTACGATGAACTCAAAGATGAGCACACTCAAATGCAAATGTCTCCGTTCTACTATGTTCTGGCAGGTTTGTGCGATGGCAAGGCTGACGACAAAGCGTTAGAATACTATCTAAAAGCTTTCGAGATTGACCTTGATTACGCCCAAAAACACGATTCTGTCGATAGCTGGCGTCAATGTGTTGTGGATCTCAAGCAGTTGGGCGTTCACTATCACACATACCAACAAGATGATGACAGGGCTTTGCAATGCTTTACGAACGGTTTGGATATAGCACAGGGTCTTTTGGATCGTGCCGACTCAGTGAAGGTGCGCAACTCCTACACAGGATTGTTGACCGCTATTGCTGAGTTCTACTACGATTTAGACGAGTTGGATAAGGCTGTAGACTACTACCAACAAGAGCTGACCATTTACAAGTCTATGGCGCAAAACGCTCAAATGTCGGATCTTCTTGGTTTGTACACAGTCAATTATATGTTGGGTGGTTTGTATACCGACTTGCAACAATACAACAAAGCCAAGCAATGTCAAATTGAGGCAGCGGATACTCTCGTTGCTCACATGGATGAACTTTGCGCTATTGGCTATGCTGATGTTGAGTTTATACCAGAAATCTACTGCAACATTGCCAAAAGTTGTCTTGCGCTTGGCGAAAAGGACCAAGCAAAATTGTACTTTGACAAAGCATTGCAATTTGCTAACAATTTTGTGGAAAGCGGCCAGTGCGATCAAAGTGTCGTTGCGGATGTTTGTCGCAAGATGGCGGAAATGCATCAAGATGAGCAAGACTACGAAACGCAACTTGAACAAGCTTTGCAGGTTGTATCTAATAGCCTTGCCATTGCTCAACAAGATGGTACTGCCTGCAATCTCATTGCCTGCGCTTGCGATTGCGAGAACCTTGCACGTTGCTATATGCACCTTGACGACAGTAAAAACTTTATTGAGTACATCAACATTGCAAAACAACTGTATGAGCAAGGTCGCAGTATGATCGCTCCCAAAGACGATGGATTTGGTAGTGTAGATAAATCTTACATCAAGGCCACTCGTTTCCATGCTGAGGCTTGCTGTCAGTTGGGTCTTTTCTACTACTTTAGGGGCCAGCTGGATGAGGCAATTGAAAACTTTGCCCCAGCAATAGAGATGGCTCTGCAACTTGTTGATATAACCAACGATACACTCGATTGGAAATCGCTCGCCAACTATTGTTATTACCTTGGCGAATTTGCTGGCATAGAGCCGCTGCAAAAGGCTGAGCAGGTTCTTCAAATGCTTTTGGACAAAGATCCAAACGACAACGAAAGTTCCAACTTACTACAACGAGTGTACGAAGCAATGAGAAAGTACTAACAAATGATACAACTTTTGTTGTATTTGTGGTATAATATGCAAATAGAATTAGTTTTGCGTAGAATAATGACTTATCGCAAAACCTGCGCAATGCAAGCTTTATTTACGTTGCAAAAATATTTTCGGTTACAAAACAAGCTGGTTTTGCAATTACATATAGTTAATTTGTCATACAAAAGGAGTTTTCAATATGTGGACAGATATTCTTGTTTCCATACTTTTCGGAATACTTGCCGTACTGGTACTGGCACTTTTGGAGGGGGTAACTTTGCTTGCCTACTTCAAACTGCGTCAAAAGCATCCAGAGCGCAAATTTATGAACGAAATTATCATCATGGGCGGTACAGTTGCCGTAAGCTTTATTGCTCGTTTTATTGTTGCAATACTGTACGTGAAACAAGATGCCGGTGGATTTGATTCCGTTTGGGATGGTATATCCAGTGGTTTGTTTGCACTATACGCTTTGATTGGTGGTCTTACCTTCGAAGGAACCTATGCACCCAACGATTTTTTGGGCATGATTGACGTTGGCGCACAAATTTTGTACTATGGTGCTGTTGCCTATGCAGGTGTTTCCACATTGCTCATTTTGTCCACTTGTGTCAGCTACGAAGTGTATTCCTTTTTCAAAATCGGTGGATTTTTGCGCAAGTTTGATACAGTGTACATCTTTCCTGACGTTACCGAAGAAGCTCTTGTCATGGCTGCTGACATTGAAAGTGCCGAGAAAAATGGCGCGCGCGGTAGCTATGCAATTTTGTTTATGGGCAACGAGTTGGAAGCCTTCGACCACAAAAACGAACTGCATCGACAAATTATGGACCGTGGCTATATCTATTGGTCCTATGGCAAAGTTGCCGATAGGGACAGAGAACTTTCTTTACTCAAAAAGCTAAATTACACTAAAACGGGCTGTCAAAAACGTGACAAGGGATACAATCACAACAAGATGGTTCACATCTTCTCTTTGCGTAATGACGAAAATTTGTACGCAGCGGAAAACCACAACAGTAACTTTATTTTTGACGATGTCTACGCATTGCTCAACGACTACGCAAAATGTTTGAGTAAATTTAGCAAAAAAACTGTAGACACAAGCCCTATCCCTACGGTTGTCAACTATTATTTGTTGACGCACGGTGACATCAACTACGAGTTCTACAACACTCGCATTTCTGCTATTGTGGATGAGTTTTTCAAGGCAAACAGCATCGAAAATGATAGTGTAGTTGACCAATACGGCAAAACAATCAGCAAAAAGCAAATGATTTTGCGCAGTATCCAACTGCACATTTTGAGTGAAGCAAAATTGACAGGCGATGACCTTGTTAGCCGTTGGCAAGAAAAATTTGATTTTTGCGATACAAAACAAGATTACAACCGTTTCCGTCAAAGCACAATGCCAGGTGTAGGCAACGTTTACCGCACAGCAATATTTGGCTTTGGCAAAACTGGTCAATATGCACTAAAGAGTATATTTGTTGCAACATCCAATGTCACAAAAGTGGATGATAGATACGTTTCAGCGCAATTTATTGCCGATGTTTACGATATAGGCGCCGACAAACGCTCTGGCGAATTTGCCTATGCTCACCCATTATTCTTGTGTAGGTCCGATAATGTCGACCATATGCCTGTTGCTAACGATGATCTCATCAAATGGGGTAAGGGTGCATCAAACGACGCATTGCAATACATCTATGATAGGGCACAAGCTTCTTCGCTCAAAATGACTCGTGACCAAGTTTGGGACGATATGGCATTTCCTATTATCGACTACCATCGCGTATCCTGCTTGCGTCAAGACTTTATGAACAGTATTGACAAATCTCTGGGACTTTTCGACAAGGACAGTGTTCACTACAATTCCTTTGTTGTATCTATGGGCAACGACGAAGATAACCTTGTTATGGCAAACATCTTGATTGACGATTTCAAGCACGAGGTGCTTTTGACTGGCAAATCTCGTGGTACATTAGACAAGGAAATTATCACAATCTTTGTACATATCCGCGATGAAAAGAACATCTATCGTCTTAACTGGTCAACGGAAGACGAACAGTATTTTGCTGATCACTTCAATGTAGTTTCCTTTGGTTGCCGTGAGAGTATTTGGTCATACGACAACATTGTTGATGACGAAAGTGCAAGTATGTACAACTATATGTACAATATCAATTCTCACGCAATGGAAGTTGAGCGTAGTGCACAAGGTCAACTTTCCGTCAAAGAACAATCCATTATCGATAGTCTTGCTAATGGGGATGGCAACTGGATCCTTATTGCGCAAGATGACGTGTATCGCAAAGACATTTGGTTGGATGTGACACCATTTACCCGCGAGTCTAATCGCAGTGCATACAGCTTTGCCATTAACTACCGCCATGTTGACGAAGTTGCCGAGCGCGAGTATTGCGAAAGAGTAGAGCACCTTCGCTGGAACCGTTTTCATATGGCAAATGGTTGGATTTATGCCGATTATGGCAAGGCGGAAAAATCCTTCCGTCGTCACAACAAAGAGCACACTTGCATTTGCCCATACGATATGTTGGACAAGTGGACTCAAGCATACGATTTGGTAAACGTACAAGTGGGCAAAGTTTTGCAGCCTATCAACTCTACACATAGATCTGGCGACAGTGCAATATAGTGGATGAAGTTGTATCAAACATATCCAAAAAGGTTGTAATACTAAAAATAGTCCATCGCACTTTACAATTTGTCAAATGTATAGTTTTGTAGCATACTTTGACAGACATAGTATATCAAAATTACTAAAAACAACTCAAAAATGCACGTTTTGGGCACAATTTTGCTCAAGGTGTGCATCTTTGACTATTTCTTCAGGAGCAAAACAATGCAACAAATCAAAGCGGTTTTTTACCACTTCAACTACTATATTTTGCCAAATGACAAGGCCATCGAGCAACTGCAAGGCACAGTTACTTTGCAAAAGCTTGGTGTTGGTGACGAGCAACTTGGCAGTATTCCGCCATACTTTATTGACAGCTTAATTGCAACTGCAGAAGTACAAATTGATGAGCCAAGTCACCTTGCGCCTTGCAATGTATTTGTCTGCACCAAGGACGAGTACGACACAATCCTTCGCAAGCACGTTTCTGAAAAGTGCGTTGGTTGCAGTTCCTACAGCAACGACCCATCGGATCTTGCCGGTCACTACATCGAAATGGACTTGGACGGTATGTGCTGTCTTCGTCGTCAACCAGGCGATAGAATTATTTTTTATGATATTCTGTACTACATCATCGGCGCAAAGTTAGAAAAACAATTTGCGCTTATCAAGAAATGCGTAGACAAGCGCAACGACAAAAAGCTGTCCAAGATTTTCAACAAGGAGCTTTCAAATGTGATGTTTCCCGTTGACCTGTTTGGTCGTGTAGTGGATGGTCAATATGTATTGTACGCGCGCGCGTGCGCAAGCGTACCCGAGTACGCCCTTGATATAAAATTTTTAGCGCAAGTTTTCAATGATATGCCATCGGTGTTTGTCAAGAATGGTTGGAAGATGGTTCCCTGCTTGAAGGGCGGAGTTGACAAGTATAAAGGTAAAACAAAGCTCAACAAAATGAGCAAGGTCGCCTACTTTACCGAGTGTGGGGAAGATAGTCAAGGCGAGTTGAGAGTTTTTATTCCTGAAAAAATGCGCAAGTGTGAGCGTAAAGTGCACAGGTATCTGGAAGATATCGAAAACTATCTCACTTGTACTCTTGGCGAAGAAATGTATCACGCCTGGTACAACATACGCGCAATAGAAAGCGACATTGCTCTTACCACTCTCGGAGACGTAGTAGAGTCCATCACTCGCTACTACAACAAGCAACCCCCAGTCCCCTTCCCCCAAATGTTCAACATCGACCTAACTGATGGTCAAAATATGTCTGGCATGTCACTCTACAATCGTGACAAGATTGTACACCTTGCATCCAATGCGCCAAATCTTTCCACGATGACACAGGAAGATCTCAAAAATGATGGACCGCCAACCTTGTGGCTAACTCACTACACCTTTGGCTACATATACATTCCAAAGGTGGAAGATGTCATCTCTGTACAAAACGACTTGTTTTGGCATCTTGACTACCGCAATAACACCTCTGTTCAACAGGACAAAAGTAATCTAACTCTTTTGTGCGGTCAAGGTGTTTGTGCTGATGGTGGTATGTTTTTTGACTTACTACTTCCAAGCAAAAACAAGGCGTTAGATCGTTTCCGTGGTATTTTGCCTGTACTCAAAAAGTATAATGCTCAAGTTAGCGTCGTGGACGAGACTTGCAAGTTGGACACCTACCTTTGTGGCGATACTTTACAGAAAATCAACTAAAACTTTGCACGGGCTTTTGTCCGTGCATTTTTTTGTTAGCAATGCTTTGTAATTCAATTCCGAGTGAAGCCTTTGTTGACCTAAAGTTTACGTAATATTGACCGACAGTTTATTTTCACGTTCTATAATATTAGCACAAACTGGCGCAACAGCAGTTCGGTTTACTGCTTAATTTGTGTCATCACAAAGGAGAAAAAATATGTTAGTGCTTTTTACCGATAGCGATTGCGATCTTTCGTTGGAAAAATGCAACGAGTATGGCTATCATATGATAAGTATGCCTTACCAAATTGACGGACAAGAGACAGTCTACCCATACGAAGACTACACTCAATTTGACAGTAAATCTTTCTACGATACCCTGCGCACTGGTGTTGTTCCTAAAACTTTTGCCATCAGTCCAGAAAAATACATTTCCTACTTTGAGCCACATTTTCGCAATGGCGACGACATTTTGTATGTTCACTTTTCTCGTGCAATGAGCGGAACGTTCAATGCTATGGACTTGGCAGTCAATGAACTTCTTGCAAAGTATCCCGAGCGCAAGTTTTATACCATAGATACCAACGCCATCACCCTTTGCAGTTATAATATTGTTTGTGAAGTGGGCGATATGTACAAGGCTGGAGCAACTGCTGAGGAGATGGTTGCCTGGGCAAAGGAAAATGTCAACAAATTTGCCGCGTACTTTTTTGCAAACGATCTCAACTTTTTCTGCAAGAGTGGCCGTGTAACTGGTATTACGGCTTTGATGGGTAATCTAATTGGTATTCGTCCCATCTTGAACATGAGTGCAGATGGCATGATGTCTAACGTGGACAAAGCAACTGGCAAGCGCAAAACTCTTAAGTGCATTTTGCAGTATGTGGAAGATTTACAGGAAGATATCTACAATCACCGTGTAATCATCGGTCATACGGATGATATAGCAACTGCCAATCAACTCAAGGATATGCTTGTTGAGCGTTTTGGTGATGGCCTCAACATCGAAATTGTCGTAGTCAACCCAACAGCAGGTAGTCACTGCGGACCAAACGGCGCGGGCGTTTGTTTCTACGCAAAGCATAGGTAGTGTTTTGTAATTGTCTATTTTGGCATTTTGTGGACAATCACAATGCGGTATACAAAGTGTCAAACAATTTGCAGATTTACAAAAATGACACAAAAAAGTGGTGATAAATCGTTTGACTTTGTCGCCACTTTTTGCTATAATACCATTGCAATTCAAGAAGAAATACCATTTCTCACTGCCGGATTACCTTCGTCAGTTAACTAATACGCAATTACTTTGTGCCAAATTGGGCGCAAATTTTGTTGGTGTGGTATATTCTTGATGCCACACTTTTTTATTTGTCTAACAGGAGGACACGACTATCAAAGAGCTTCAAATCAACACGCAAATTCGTGATAAGGAAGTACGCCTTATCGGTAGCGATGGACAACAACTCGGTATTGTATCAGCTTACGAAGCGCAAAAGATGGCGGACGAATTGGAACTTGACCTTGTCAAGATTTCACCAAACTCCGTTCCACCAGTTTGCAAAATTATGGATTACTCCAAGTACAAGTACGAGCAAACCAAGCGTGAAAAGGAAATGAAACGCAACCAAAAGGTTATCGAAGTCAAGGAAGTTTGGCTTTCTATGACCATTGACGTTGGCGATTTGCAAACCAAAGCCAACATCGCACGTAAGTTCTTGAAAGATGGCAACAAAGTTAAAGCCACAATTCGTATGCGCGGTCGCCAACAAGCATACGCAAGCCAAGGTGTGGAAGTTATGAAACGCTTTGCAGAAATCTTGAAAGACGTTGCAAAAATTGACAAACAGCCAACTACGGAAGGCAGAAACATTTCGATGTTCCTTGTTCCGTTAAATTAATCATTGTACACTATAGGAGGGTAAACAAATGCCTAAACAAAAATCACATAGCGCATCCAAAAAAAGATTTGTCGTTTTGAAATCCGGCAAAGTTAAGCGCGCACAATGCAACAAAAACCACAAGCTTGGCAAAAAGACAACCAAGAGAACACGCAATCTTCGCAGTACAGCTTACGTTCACGATACAAAAGCGGCAACTGTTAAGAGCATGTTGCCATACTAAGAGGAGGGCTAATCAATGAGAATCAAGAGAGGCGTTACAGCCGTTAAAAAACGCAGAAAGATTTTGAAAGCTGCCAAAGGTTACTTTGGTCTTAAATCCACAAACTACCGCATTGCTCGTCAAGCGGTTATGAAGAGTGGCAACTATGCATATGTTGGTCGTCGTCTTCGCAAACGTGATATGCGTAGCCTTTGGATTGCTCGTATCAACGCTGCAGCACGCGCAAACGGACTTTCCTACTCCAAATTTATGCACGGTTTGAAGGTTGCTGGTATTGAACTCAACCGTAAATCTCTTGCAGAAATCGCTGTAAGTGATGCAGCTACATTTGCATCTCTTGCTGAAACTGCAAAAGCAAACTTGAAATAGTCGCAACTTTAGGGGCTTTTCCTACAAAAGCCCTTTGTTGTTATTTAGTAAATCATGGTCATAACATCAACAGACAACGCAAAAGTGCAGGAAGTAGCAAAGCTTGCCGACAAAAAATATCGCAAATTCTATCAATCCTATGTAATTGAAGGTGAGCGCCTTGTGCGTGATGCTATTTTTCATGGTGCGCAAGTGCAAAACATCTTTGTGTCAGAAAGCGTTGTGGGAGAGTTGGATTTTCCAAATGCTATTGTCGTAAGTGACAGAGTGTTTGCCAAGATGTCTGGCACAGTCAATAGCCAAGGAGTGTTGGCGGTAGCCAAAATTCCCCAAGCTGAGCTTGTAGAACCACAAGGTAATTGTCTTATTTTGGACAACTTGCAAGATCCCGGCAACATCGGCACATTGATTCGCACGGCAGTTGCTTGCGGATTTACCGATATTTACGCGGTGAATTGTGCTGATTTGTACTCACCAAAGGTTGTACGTAGCGCAATGTCTGCACATTTTTGTTTGAACTTGCACCAAACGGATGATATTGCCAAAGTATTTGATGTTGCATCCAAAAATGTAATCCTTGCCTGCGATATGGGTGGACGTAACATTTTTGACTGCAAGTTTGATGGTAATGTAGCTCTTGTGCTTGGTAACGAAGGCAATGGACTTTCCGCTTATTCACGCGCAAACGCCAATGACGCGATTTGTTTGCCCATGGCAAACAACTTTGAGTCACTTAACGTTGCAGTTGCTGGTAGTGTAATTATGTACCAAATTTACGCAAACATAATTTAGAGGTATATTTATGTCCGGTCATAGCAAATGGAATAATATCAAAAACAAAAAAGCAAAGGGAGATGCTGCTCGTTCACGTATCTTTACCAAAATCGGTCGTGAAATTGCCGTAGCGGTAAAGCTTGGTGGTGCAGACCCTAACTCTAACAGCAAATTGTACGATGTTATTCAAAAGGCAAAGGCAAACAATATGCCAAACGACAACATCACTCGTAGTATCAAAAAAGCGAGTGGCGAACTTTCCACAGTTGACTACGTAACAATCGTTTACGAAGGATACGGCATCGGTGGAAGTTCCGTTATCGTTGAGTGCCTTACAGATAACAAAAACCGTACTGCAGGCGACGTTAGAAGCGCTTTTGTAAAATACGGCGGAAACCTCGGTCAAACTAACAGCGTTGCATTTATGTTCGATCACAAAGGCGTTGTGGTTGCAGAAAACACAACCAATCTCGACGATGACCAAGCATTTGAGCTTGCAATTGAAGCAGGCGCAGACGACGTAGCTTTGGAAGATGGTATGCTAGAGTTTACCTGCGAAACAACCAGCTTGTCCATTGTTCGTGATGCTGTTGTTTCAAATGGTTTGAATCTTGTTTCTGCAGAAATGATCTGGTTCCCACAAAACATGGTAACCTTGGAAGGAGACAACCTTGCTCGCTTCCAAAAAATGTTGGATATGTTGGAAGATAACGACGACGTTCAAAACGTTTATCACAACGTCCAACTTCCCGATGAGGACGAAGAGTAGTATTCTCGTCCCAAGCAACGCTAATCCGTTGCACAATCACTCAAAAATATTTGACTATTTTACTATAAAATATTATAATTTAAGAGTTATGTTCAGTTAGTCAAGGAGGCTACTTATGACAAAAACAACTTCAACCGTAATGCTTATCATTTTTATTGCGGTTTTGGCGTTTGTAGGTGTATTCACTTTCATCCCTGAATTTGGATATGGTGCCTATGGTGAGTTCTATTCCCCTGCAACGCTTATACAAAAAGGCAACTTGTTCTCCGACACAGTTACAACAACCTACACTGTAGAGTTTGAAGAAGGCGTAACAAGTGTACAAGCTCAAAAAGTTATCAGCAAAAGACTTGGCGCAATCTATGGTCTTTACGGCGCAAAGATTTCCACTACAGGCAACACTTTGACAGTTACCATACCAGAAATTGTAAAAGGTAACGACAATCTTACAGTTGACTCTGTTATGGAAGTTGTTTCCGTTCCTGGCGTTTTGGAAATCTTGGCAGAAAGCACCTACTCCGAAGAAAATGTAATTCTCTCCGGTGAACACTTTAAGGGGGCAACAACACGCAAACTTGTAAGTGGTGAGTACGAGTACTTTGTTACCATTGTAAACTTGACAACAGAAGGCGCTAAAGCCGCATCTTCTCTCTCCTACTCCAATGGTTCCTACGCAATCGACGGAACAATCACATTGAGTGGTGGCGTTCAACTTTACAATGAAAACACACTTTACCTTTACAGTTACACAATGACTGGCGCAAAGGAACTTGCTGGCTACATCAACAGTGGTGTTTTGGGCGCAGAACTCAAGTTTGTAGATAGCCAAACAACAGAGTCCAACGGTGGTTTGTTCCTTTTTGTTGGTCTTGCAGTTGTAGTTTTGGCACTTGCTGTATTCTACGTTGTTCGCTACAAGAAATTGGGCTGGGTTGGTGTACTTTCTCAACTCTTCACAATTGTAGTTGGCACAATCGTAGCAGGTTTGATTCATTTGGAAATTCTCAACATCTTTGCGGTTATTGGTATTCTTGCTGGTATTGCTTTGCAAACATATTTCACAGTGTATGCATTTGAAAATATCAACGCTTACGAAGGCAGCACATTTGCAAGTGCAAAGCACAAGGGATTTGCAAACTCCAGCAAGCGTAACTTGATTGTTCACGCAATTGCTTTGGTAGTTGGTATCGTTTTGTGGGCAATTCCTACAGTCGTTACTGCTCCTCTTGGAAACGTTTTGGTTTACTTGGTTGTTCTTTCCTTTATTGCTACAATGGGTCTTAACAGATTGTTTGCAAGCATCGTTGAACCTTTCATCGAAGGCGCAAATTCCAAAAGAAAATAATTAACTAATACACATTTAACAGCCTTCTAACCACTTTAGAAGGCTGTTATGCTTTTTTTTGAACTATGAAACAAAAATACACAAAACGCCCATACAATGACATACAGTCTGTTGAGTTTTTGACGGCACAAGGTATACCTATGCCCCTTGCGGAAATGCTCAATGCGCGTGGTGTTACTGCGGACAACTATCAGCAGTTTTTCACAGACAAGCTAAGTTTTCACTCGCCATTTGAAATGCCCAATATGGAAGAGGCGGCAGAGACCATCTCCTACATTTTGGAAGATGGCGGCAGTGTGCTTATTTGTGGTGACTACGATGCCGATGGTCTTACGGCCAGTGCAGTCTTGTCCTTGTTCTTTACTGACAATGGTGTTGACAATGACGTAATCATCCCCACTCGTGACGAAGGGTATGGCTTGCATGCCGAAAAGGTAATTGATGCTTTCAAAAATAAGTTTTACGATTTGGTCATCACCGTTGACTGTGGTATTTCCAATCATGACGAAGTTGCAAAAATCGTAGACGAACTGGGCGTGGAAGTAATTGTGACCGACCACCACGAACTGCCAGATATTTTGCCAGATTGCTTGTGTATCAACCCAAAGATGGGCTATCCTTTCCCCAACCTTTCCGGTTCAGGGGTAGCTTGGAAGTTGGTGGAAGCTCTTGCAGGGCGTGAAGTCGCACTCAAGTACGTGGACGTTGCCTTTATTGGTACCATTGCCGATTTGATGCCAATGGAGGATGAAAACCGCTCCATTGTTAAAGCTGGACTTGCCAATTTCAATCACAAGAGTTTGAAATATTTGGCTGAGTTATCAAAGTGCTGCAGTGCGTTGACTTGCAACGACGTTGCAATGCGAATTGCCCCCAAAATTAACGCTGCGGGTCGTGTTGGCTCACCAGAAGTGGCGCTAAAATTGCTTCTTGCACGTGACAGAGTAGATAAGGGCATTGCCGAGCAACTGCTTGCTCTCAACGAAAGGCGCAAAGAAATTTTGGACGAAATTGTTGCCCAAGCTGACCAAATGTGTGATGGCGAGCAGATTGCAAAGGACAAGCTTGTGTTTTTGTACAGTGATAACTGGCAACATGGCTTGTTGGGTATTGCTGCCGCTCGTTACAAAGAGCGTTACAACGTTCCGGCAGTAGTGATGACATTGGATGGTGACAATTACGTTGGTTCTGCTCGCAGTGTAGACAACATCCATTTGTTTGATTCTTTCAACCAATGCAAGCATTTGCTTGTCAAGTTTGGTGGACACAAAGCATCAGTTGGTTTTAGTGTGCACAAGGACAATTTGATGGCTCTCAAGCAAGCATTGTCGCAAATCTTCTCACAGTTACCACAAAGCTATTTTGAAAAAATCTTTCTCTACGATGTCGAGCTCACCAGCGACCTAAAAGTAGCCGATGTCTATGAGATTTCCGAAAAATTACAGCCACTATTGCCACAGGACAAAATTGTTTGTCGTGTGCGCGATGCTGTTTGCTTTGCCAACACCTTTGGCAAGGATGGCTCTCATATGTCTGCCACTCTCAAAAGTGGACTTCCGCTAAAAAGCTTTTTCAAGTTTGGCGAATACGTACCATTTATCAAAAATGGTGGTATGGTGGATGTGTTGTGCACCTTGGATGTTGACAGCTACACAAAGGATATTTGTGGTATTGTTGAAGATATGACACTTTGCAACTCTTTGTGTTTTGATGAGTTTTATCGCCTAAATTTGCTCAAAAACTTTACTGCTGACAACGTACAATACGCAACGGCTGATACCGTAAAAAACGCGCTCCGTCAAGACAAGGTTTTGGCAATTTTCGACGACTACGAAACCTTTGTCAACTACTCACACCAATTTGATTTTAGTGACTTTGCATTAAACGTTTTTTTTGTTGATGGTCGCAATGCAAAGGCTGTGGTTGTTTCTCCGCTCATTTTGTGCGACTTGTCTTCCTTTACCACAGTTGTGGCATTTTCTACCAAAGGACACCCACGCAAATACACAAGTAATGCAATCTACTTTGCAATAGACTGTGCAAACGATGCTCTTTACCAGTTGCAACTGGACAGGAATATTTGCACACAAGCCTACTCTACACTGAAACGTAAGACCAAGTTTGACAGCATCAAGGGCGTCTACGACAAATATTTGTTGGGCAAAATCTCCTATGAGCAGTTTGTCGTTGCTCTGCGAGTTTTTGAAGAACTTGGTTTTATCAAAATAGTAGACAAGTTTACAGTTGAGTTCAATCCAGATGTAAAGTCTTCTCTCGAAAATTCAAAAATTTACCAAATTTTTGCTAAATAGGGTATATTTATGTACAGTGAAAAACAAGACGCGTCAGTAACTATTCAAAATTTTTTGAACAAGGTAAAACATTTTTACCATCCAACTGACGTCAATTTGATACTAAAAGCTTACGACCTTGCCGAAAGGGCGCACCAAGGACAATTCCGCGCAAGTGGTCGTCCTTACATCACCCATCCGGTAATTGTTGCCGAGTTGCTCATTGATATGGGACTGGATGTCCCTACAATTTGTGCTGCATTGTTGCACGATACAGTGGAAGATACCTATGTCAGCGACAACGATCTTCGCGAGCAATTTGGCGAAGAAATTGCCTATCTCGTAGCAGGTGTAACCAAGCTTGATCGAATTCAATTCCACAACAAGGTGGAAGAGCAAGCAGAAAATATGCGCAAAATGTTCTTTGCAATGGCAAAGGACATCCGTGTTATGCTTATAAAACTTGCCGATAGACTACACAATATGCGCAGCTTGATGTATCTTTCCCCTCAAAAGCAACAGGTAATCGCCAAGGAAACGTTGGATATATTTGCACCTATTGCTGGCCGACTGGGTATCTCTCCCATCAAGAGTGAGCTGGAAGACCTGTGTTTGAAGTATCTTGACAGAGATGCCTACGACTCCATTGCGCAAGGCATAGCTCTCAAAAAGACGGAACGCGACGCCATCGTTGATAGCTTTATTGACGAAGTTAGTGCCGAGCTTAACTCCACAGGCATTGTTGACTTTGATATCTACGGCAGAGTCAAGCACTTGTACTCCATCTACAAAAAGATGAAAAAGCAAAACAAGACACTTGACCAGGTGTACGATATGACAGCAGTGCGCGTCATTATTGACTCCATCAAGGATTGTTACGCCGTATTGGGTGCTATCCACGCCAAGTGGAAACCAATGCCAGGTCGTTTCAAGGACTATATTGCTGTTCCAAAGCCCAATATGTACCAATCTTTGCACACGACTGTATTTATTGATTATCAAGAACATCATTACCCCATCGAAGTGCAAATACGTACACACCAAATGCATAAAATTGCTGAGTACGGTATCGCAGCCCACTGGAAGTACAAGGAAGGTCTAACCGGCAAAACTGAAATGGACGAAAACCTTGCTTGGGTTAAGGAAGTTTTGTCTTACGACAGCGACCTTCGTGATGGAAAAGAGTTTTTGGAACTTATCCGTAAGGATATTTCCAACACAAACGAAGTTTACGTATTTACACCAAATGGTGATGTGAAAATATTGCAAGCAGGTGCAACTGCCTTGGACTTTGCATACTGTGTTCACAGCGAAGTTGGTAACCACTGTGTTGGTATAAAAATCAACAACAAAATTGTTCCATTGGATACTATTTTGCAAACTGGCGACACAGTAGAAGTAATGACCAACCCCAATGCCAAAGGTCCATCACGTGACTGGCTCAAAATTGCCGTTGTGGCATCCACCAAGACAAAAATTCGCCAGTTCTTTAAGCGTGAGCTAAAAGATGAGTACATCCGCACAGGCAAGTCAATGGTGGAGCGCGAGGCAAAACACCGCAACATTTCTCCAAGCGAACTGCTAACAACGGAAGCTCTCCAAGCAGTTTGCGAGCGATATATGTTCAATACGGTTGACGAAATGTACGCTGCTGTTGGCTATGGCAGTATTTCTTTGCAACAGGTAATTGTTAAACTAATTTCCTCCAACAAAGCGCTAAATGATCGAATCAAGACTCGCAATACAGTACGCAAGGCAAACGTCACCAAAAAGGAAAATGCCGTCATCATCAAAGGTATGGACGACCTTTTGGTGCGCTTCTCCAAGTGTTGTTCCCCTGTTCCCGGTGACGAAATCGTTGGCTACATTTCTCGTGGTCGTGGTGTGTGCGTTCACCGTGCCGATTGCCCAGCAATCAAGGGTATGGAGCCAGAGCGTCTTGTTCCGGCCGAGTGGGTCAATACCGATAACAAAGCAACCTTCCCTGCAAGTATTGAAATCATTGCTGAAAACAAAGGGGATATTTTTGCTGACATTACCAAAGTTATCGCAAGCGAAGGTTTGCCAATCGTGGCAATTAACGCTCGCAAGGACCGAAAAGGTAACGCTGTTGCACTTGTCACTGTGGAAATTTCAAACCATGACCAATGCAACCAACTCATACAAAAACTCAAGTCAATTTCTGCGGTAATCAATGCTTACCGTACACATGGATGAAGCAAATAGTAACTTTTCAGGTAGGCCGACTAAACACAAATTGTCATCTTGTAGTAAATGGAAGCAAATGCGTGGTTATTGACGTTGCTTATCATTGTCAACAAGTTGTTGAATATATCAACATAAACAATTTGCATGTGGTTGCAATCTTGCTTACGCACGGACATTTTGACCACTGTGGTGGCGTAGAGGAGCTCAAACGCGGCTGTGAACTGACTAACGTGCCAGTGTATGTGCACCCACTTGACAACGAACTTTGCAAGCAGGCAAAACAAAATATGTGGCGCGTTGCTTGTGAAAACTGCATTCCAACGCACACTGTCAACCAAGGTGCTTTGCAGATTGACAACTTCACTTTCCAAGTGGTGCACACCCCAGGTCACACGCCTGGCTCTGTGGTGTACTTGATGGATGACGTAATGTTTTCGGGCGACACTTTGTTTTATCGTTCTGTTGGCCGTACCGACTTCCCAGGTGGGGATGCTGTAGAACTCACAAACTCATTACAAAAATTTACTACATTACAAACCAACTACAAAATTTACGCAGGACACGGACCATGCACAACACTTCAAGCGGAATTACAACACAACCCATACCTAAATTGACGTTGTACACCAACTTTTGCCATCCCACAGAAATTCACGACGTTGCAAAATTGTTTTTTGCCGACGTTGTTTTGTGCGAGCAAAAACACCAGGGGCAAATTGTAGTGCAGGAAGGTTGCCACAACAACGTTTATACAACCATTGCAACGTTTTTTGCCAAGGTGGAGGTGCAACAAGTGGACGTATCTGGCGTTGATGCACTCCAAGCAATGCGACTACGCAAACGCTACGCAAAGCTTGCTGTGTACAACCTGCTCCAAAAGGTAACACACAAGCATATCCCTTGGGGAAGTCTTACTGGTATTCGCCCAACCAAATTGGCTGTTCAACTTCAAAACGAAGGGCTAAATTGGCGCGATACTTTTGTCAACCTTTTGGGCGTATCCGAACAAAAGACCCAACTCGTTGCAGATATTCTGGAAACCCAGGGCGAACTTCGCAACATCAAGCAAAATTGCGCCGACTTGTATTTAAGTGTGCCATTTTGCGTATCTCGTTGCAGCTACTGCTCATTTACCAGTGGCGAAATTGCTAAATTGCAAAAGTATGTTGAGCCCTATGTGGAAAAACTTTGTGACGAAATCACACGAACAATCAATTTTGCGCAAAGTCACAACATCACAATAAACAATGTCTATTTTGGCGGTGGCACTCCAACAAGTTTGACTGCTGAGCAACTGGACAAAGTGCTTTCTTGTGTGACAATCAAGCCTGTTGAGTTTACTGTCGAGGCAGGCCGCCCAGACACAATCGATGCACAAAAACTTGCAGTGTTTGCAAAGCGCGGTGTTCATCGTGTTTCTATCAATCCGCAAACCTTCAACCAAAGTGTTTTGGATGTAATTGGTCGCAAACACACAGTACAAGATATTTACGATAAGTTTTTTATGGCAAAAAGTTTTGGCTTTGATGTCAACATGGACTTGATTGCTGGTCTACCTACCGAAACTTACGATATGTTTTGCCACTCTGTCGATTGTGCAATCGCAATGGGTGCTGACAACATCACAGTACACACCCTTGCATTGAAACACGGTAGCATTTTGAAGGAAAAAAACTACTCTCAAACAGAGCAAGACGTTGCAAAAATGGTGGAGTATGCCCACCAAGCACTGTACAAAGCAGGGTATGTTCCATACTATATGTACCGCCAAAAGTACGTAATGGAAAATATGGAAAATGTCGGCTTTTGCAAAAAGGGCAAACCATGTCTGTACAATATTGGCATAATGGAAGAAATTACCGATATTCTTGCTTGCGGCACGGGTGCTATTTCAAAGAAAATCACGGTAGGACAAAACAAAATCGAACGTTCTGCAAACGCCAAGGATGTTATCACGTACATCGATCGCACTCAAGACTACATCGACAAAAAGTTTGCCTTGTTTGCTCCAAAACAATAAAATAATCATGCGATAAGCGAACAAAATTGTTTGCAAGTCGCATTTTTGAAAAGGTAACATTTTACAATCAATTTTCTAAAAGTGTTCGATTAACCCAGTAACTTTGCGTGTAAAACTATTAAGGTTTAGTTTCAATTATCGCAAAAGTCAACTGCGTTTGTAAACACTATAGTATCAAAGGAAACCAATGAAATACAAAAAATCTATCATTGCCAAAAGTATCACGGCAGGCGCATTATTGCTTTTGCTTGTTGTATTGTTGCTACTCAAAACTAACACCGCAATTTGCGAGTTTGTAGCAACAACTTTCGCGCGCGCCTGGATTTGGCTTGCAGGTCACGTCTTGGGCTGGATACCATTGAGCTTTTTTGAATTGTTTTTGATAGTGGCAATTTTGGTGCTGATTGTTTGCATTGTGCGTATTATCAAATACCTAACCAAACGCAAGGGCAAGCGCGCTCTGGCGCTGTTTCTGTCGGTAGTTATTGTTGCTCTTTGCGGTGTAAATTTATACACAGTCACAGCGTCATTTAGTTACGAGCGTGCTGCCTTGCCTGCCGATATCATCACAAGCTACAATGGAGAGAACGTTACCTACGAGGAAGCAATTGCTATAACGGAGTATGTAATTGAGCAAGTAAACAATAGCTATCAAGCAATCCCTCACGACGAAGATGGCAATGTTATCATGCCGTCACTAAAGGAGTTAAACGAGCTGTTGCGCCAAGAGTATAAGCGTTTGGATAGCGACTATTTTTCTCCATTTACCCCCAATGTCAAAGGTATTTTGAACAAGCGTATTATGAGTGAAATGCACATAACCGGTGTGTTCTTTGCGCCATTTGGCGAGCCGAATCTCAATGTTACTCGAATTGATGTTTTTACGCCATCAACGATGGCTCACGAGCTTGCCCACTCCAAGGGCGTCATGCGCGAAAGTGATGCTAACACAGTTGCATCTTATCTGCTACTTACAAGCGACAACGCTTTTTTGCGCTACAGTGGTTACGTTGATTGTCTTTCTGACGCGCTCCGCATGATACGGATGTACCCCAATAGCAATGCCGACTACAATCGCTTGTCAGACAGTATAGATGCTGGCGTAAGCCGTGAAATTGCCAACTACAATAAGCACTGGATGCAGTACAAAGTTTTGGATGATATTGGCGAGTTTTTCAACAATATTTACCTAAAACTCCAAGGGCAAACTAATGGTACTGGTAGCTATGTTGATCCTCCAGTATTTGAAGTCACAGGAGACAAGGACGAAGATGGCAACGAAATTGTGGTAATTTTGAACTTTTCTAACACTCAAAACTTGCTTATCAATTTGTACAAACAAGGAGAGCTCAAATAGTAGTGCAAATTACCCAACAATTAGCTATCACACAATTGCATCGGTAGTTGCAGTATATACAATTTGCACAAAAGCTATTACAAAAACAATATCTATTTTGTACACCAAGGAGGGAGAGGGATGATTGAATACGAAAAATTTATACGTTTTCCGCAAGGCAGACAAAAGGCATTTACTCTCAGTTACGACGATGGTGTCGTAGCAGACAAAACCCTTATCCAATATTTGAACAAGTACAATGCGCGTTGCACCTTCAATCTCAATAGCGGTTTGTTTGATACACGCGGTAGACACAATAGTATGACGGAAGACGAGTGCTACCAAACATTTTCTGTAGCTGGACAGGAAATTGCCCTTCACGGACATCGTCATTTGTTCTTGACAAAGGTGCCTACACATCAAGGCATTGCCGAGGTTGTGCAAAACAGACAGTATTTGGAGCGCAAGTACAACTGCGTAGTTGATGGTATGGCATATGCCTTTGGCGCTTTCAACGACGAAATCAAACATTACCTGGCGCTTTGCGGTGTAAAGTATAGTCGCACAACGCTTTCTAGTGGCACATTTGAGTTGCCGACAGACTTTTTGCAATGGAACCCAACCTGCCACCACAATGACCAAAACTTGATGTTACTTGCGCAGCAGTTTTTGCGGGCTAATCCACAAACTGAGTACAAACATCGCGAAAGTTTGCTTTTCTATGTTTGGGGTCACAGTTACGAATTTGATGACAACAATAACTGGGATGTTTTGGATAACCTTTTGCAGACAGTTAGTGGCCGAGATGACGTGTGGTACGCAACAAATGGCGAAATCCATCAATACATCACCGCCTATAACGCCCTTGTTTGGGCCGTGGACGACGTTTGCGTGTACAACCCATCAAGTATCGATGTGTGGGTAGAGCGCAACAAAGCGACTTACCGCATCCCCAGTGGTAAAACAGTTGCAATTAGCAAATAGATGTTGTAGAAAATATCAATTCTCAATTTGTCAACAGCGTTTTTACTGTTATCAACACAAATTCGGCAGTTTTTATTGACAACTATGCGTAAATAGCTGCTGTAATTATTTCACTATAAATCAAAATTTGATACAACAAAAAGGATTGATACGCTTTGTATCAATCCTTTTTGTTGTCAAAAATTATAGTGCTATTTAGCAGTTTGATTACAAAAATGCGTTCCATCGGAACGCATTTTCAAATTTGTTAGTTAATTGTTGCAATCTTGCCTTCGACGTTACCTACTTTTACGTATCTGTACCAGTAGTCAAAATCTCTTTCGCTTTCGGAGTACACAATCGTGTCCTTGTTTGCATCGTAGTATGGGTAGTGGTAGGAGTAAATTTCTCCACCGTCACCTGGCACGCTTACTCTAATTTTGAAGTAAATGCATCCTATGCCACCCATTGCGTCAAACAAACCGTCACCGGTAATCTCAACATATTCCGCGCTCACAACTTTCATTGTGGAGTCATCTTCCAGACCAAGCGCTTGTACAATTAACGTTTGTGCCTCTTTGAACTTTTCATCCACGAGTGTATTTCCGCCACAAGCAGACAACGCAACCAAGCACACCAAAAGCAATATTGACGTTACAAATCTAAACTTTTTCATAACTTTTATCTCCCTGCGCAAGATATTTTCATTATATACCCTCCACCCGAAAAAGTCAACAGCTTTTTCGCCAATTTTACCGCCCCATTTGCGCACGTACCAATTTGAAAGTGGGCTTTTGGAGACAAGGGGGAGATATCAATCATTTTGGTTTTACCAATATTTTAGCCAATTCTTTATATTTTAGTTTGATTTCTCCTTGGTCACATTTCCTAAATTTCCCTGCAAGGTATCAAACAAGTGGTGCGCAACTAAATGATGTGTACTTTCTTTTCGTCGTACTGACTGCGTGGCTCTGGTTGCTCAGCAGGGTAACCGAGCAGTATCAAACCAAGTGGAACAATGTGCTCCCCTTCGCCCAAAAGTTTTCGCACCCTTTCCGTTGGGCGCTTTTGTGGATGTAGTCCGCACCAAAGTGAGCCAAGTCCAAGGTTGGTTGCCTCAAGCAAAATGTGCGTGATGGCAGACGAGCAATCCTGTATCCAGTAGCTCGCAAGTTGCATTGGCAACGCTTTGCGCAAGTTGCCGGCTACAACAATGGCAAGTGGTGCATTGTGATTGGAAAATCTGCTTGCCTTTTTCAATTCTGCCAGCACTTGCTCGTCCTTGATTACGTAAAACTCCCAAGGTTTTTTGTTGCACGCACTTGGCGCACACATCGCAAAGTAGAGTAGTTTGTTTATTGTTTCGTCGTCAATTTTGTCCGGCAAAAATTTGCGCACGCTTCGTCTTGCGAGCAATGCTTGTTCAAGTTCCATAGCTGTTCTCCATTTAATTGTTTATGTTGGTAGTGTAGACATCTTATAATATTACTATAATATCACAAAATTACATTTTTGCAAAGACATTCGCCAAAATACTCTCAAAAGATTTAAAAACAGAAAAGTAAGATGACTTTGGTGCAGTATATTACAGAAACACCTCATATACTTGCAACATATGCACGATATAGTTACAATACATGTACGCTAAGCTAAAAATTGCAATAGAAAAGGACTTGCTTTTGTAGGCCCTCTCTTATGTGTGTCATTGCCTATTTTGACACAATTACGCACCAAATAGAAAATTCACGCACCCTTGCCCGCATTTTTACGCACCCCTGTTAGGGTGTGTACGCACCCTTATGAATGCTTATTTATAAACTTTTCTAAATATCCCATTGCAATTTTATCGTGTTTTTTTGAAAACATATGCTTTGCCTTTTCTATTATGTGGAAAGTAATTGTTCCTTGTTCTCTTTCCTTGTAGGTCCGTTCGGCTTCCTCGGCATAACGCAAATTTACGATTTTATCCGCTGTTCCATGAACGAGCAAAACGTTACCTGTGTATGGTGCAATCTTTTCAAATGGATTCATACCTATAACATCGGTAATGTATTGTCTACCAAGTTTCATCGGTCCACAGTGGAATGTTTCGGGTGGATTATTAGGATCAAACTTTGCGAACATCATCTTACCAGCTCTTGCATCATCAGGAATACAAAGTGCAGGATAGAAAAGCACCAGACTATTTATTTCATCCTTTAGTTCTGCTGCAACAAGCGCAGATACAAAACCACCTTGACTACAACCCATTAGCGTTATGTTATTAGGATTAACATATGACAAGGATTTTACATATTCAATAACGGTTTTTAGGTCTTCAGTTTCAGTTAAAACTGACATATCTGTGGTCTTACCGTCACTTTTACCTACAAGCAAACAACCACCGCAAAAATCAAAAATATAACTTGCATAACCCATTTGTGCAAACTTTTCCGCATACTGCTTACACATATTTTTATTTGCCATAAATCCATGAGAAATAATAGCAATCGGTAAATTGTCACCTTGCGGTCTATATTCACAACCTCGAATGGTTAATCCATTACGTTGACAAGAAAATTTTGTTTTTGTTATGTTTTTCATATTGAACTCTCCTCGACAAAGTATAATTTGATTATTTGTATTTCTCGTACAGTGACGGAAGTATCTCACACAGATTTCTGTATTCAACGCAACAATGCTCCGCCATGCCTTTCGCCATTTCTTCCGTTACAATGAGTTTGCGTAGGAGCTTGCTTCTCATCGTTTTGCCAAGCCAAAAGCGGCTAATCATAAAGAGTCCGTCATCCGTTTGCTTGAAGATATGCGCCATTTCGGTATGTTTTATCAGTCCGTTAAAGGCGCTGACATGAGCACAAACGATGATCGAGATGTTGTTATCGTGCATCACAGACTTTGAAAAACCAAAGTCCTCGGGAGTGACAAAATCAATACGCAACGGCATCTTCTTGCTGCCGATTCTCTCCACTGGATAATGCGTGTTTGGGGCAAATGACGGCACAGTCGGTTGCTTGAAATAGGCTTTATTCTTCTTGTGATATCTGATTTTTACGTGCTCGCCGGGATACCAAACCTGATACCGCAGGCTGTCTTGCGCGTGCCACCAAAACCACCACTCGATCATCTCGGGTGTAATGTCTTTCATTGGACAGACCATTGAAACAAGATACGTGCCATCGTCCATTTTGGCGTAGCCTATCTCCTTTTGCACTCCAGATATGCGCAGTATATCGCTTTTGTTTTCAAATGTCGTTTTCGTTATTTCGCTTTTGCAGATCTGCTCGGATAGCTCGCTTGGGATAGTCGGGAGTGGTTTTTTAAGCAATTCTTTTATCATCTTTTCCTCGGCTTCGATTCGTGCAATTCTTCGTACATTGCCTCAAATAGTTTGTTCAAGAAATCTTTATGCTCAATATCTTCCACAAGGAGCATCTCTTTTGCACCTTCGTATGGGAGTTCTCTCCGCGCCTCGGGCATCAATTCAACCGCTGACGGCGTAGGTTTGATAAGCAAGCGGTTATCATAGATGCCGCCAACAACCTTGCCTCCGTAATATAGCACGTATTCTCCCATCATCGCTCTCGCGGAAAGTCCATCGCATTGTTCTAAAATAAAATCTAAATATTCCCTACTACTTGCCATAACCTACCTCGATAAATTGGACTTTATACTTTCAGTTTGTTCAAATACACCTTTTGTTCTTTTGTAATGCGATTGTTTTTTTTCGCTTTTTGATTTGTTTATTAATTATGCACCCAGCTTCCCAATTTGTTCTTCTCAATATATGGAATTGCAGCAACCCACTGTTTTTCCAAAGCTGTTGCCATATACCAAGCAATTTCCATATTGATATAGCATTCGTCCAATTCTATCCCAGCAAATATCTCCAAATACTCAACATTAAAATCCTCGCCAAGAAAATGCTGCATCAATGTCTACGGCAAACCTTACAGTATATGCGTGCTCCGAAGTTAGCTCAAACTTTTATATGAGATAGTAACTCTGGAATTTGTTAATATTATTTGATTGTCCAATATCCATCATAGGCATACCCGTTTTTTCCAATCAAAAAATGGTCTGATTTTGTAAAACCTACTTTCTGAATTGCTTTGATTCTTTCTACTGCATATATTGGAGCCTTTGTAAGGATGCCCTTACATCCTAACATTTTCTCAAGTTCTGGTGTAATAAGCGAAAAAATATTATACAAAGCATCCTCTTGCTCATAATCACTTCTCACATCTACCCTTAATATCCCCATGTTATTAAAATTATCTTCCGAAATTCTCAAACATAATTCAACTGTTCCAATTACACTTGTTACTGCTCTGTCAACAATAGAAAGTCTAACAAACCAACCGTTTTCATAGGACATATGCCAAAAACCGATAGCCTCTGCCATTCTCTCTTTTGTATCATAATAAAAATTATCTCCATCACAATTGTCACTATTAAAAAACGGTAATGCTTTCTTATCGCTATATACTTTTAATAAATCATCACAATCTTCATTCTGAAATAACCTGATTATAAACTTTTCATTTTTTAATACGGGACATGCTTCATAAATATTCATAAGATGCCTCCAAATTGTTATTATTGAGTCTATTATAGCATAATCCTTAAAAATTGCAAAGAAAAAATATAGGAATTGAACGATTTGCTCACAAAATGAACGATATCCGTATAATGTGAACGAAAGGGCGCAAATGCTATAAAAAAGAAAAAGGCTTGCAAGAAAATTAAAACTCCCGCTAAGCCTATTTTTATGCTATAAAGCCTACGAAAAAGACAAAATCCCCACCCCCCCCCGATTTATGCAATAAAAACATAATACCTATTTTCTCGTATCAATAGTATGGCTTCTTTATGGAGCGGGAGGCGGGATGAGAACGCCCTCCGCGAAATTGAAAATCCGCGGGTGAGAATCCCGCAAA
>CAZHMU010000001.1:71037-173743 GCA_964533825.1 uncultured Oscillospiraceae bacterium | reverse complement strand
CAATAGAAAAGGACTTACTTTTGTAAGTCCTATCTAGTGGAGCGGGAGACGGGATGAGAACGCCCTCCGCGAAATTGAAAATCCGCGGGTGAGAATCCCGCAAAAAGGCAATAGAAAAGGACTTACTTTTGTAAGTCCTATCTAGTGGAGCGGGAGACGGGATTCGAACCCGCGATATCTGCCTTGGCAAGGCAGCGCTCTACCACTGAGCCACTCCCGCGTATTGTATATAGTTTCTGTGGTGCGGATAAAGGGACTTGAACCCCCACGTCGAAGACACTAGATCCTAAGTCTAGCGCGTCTGCCAATTCCGCCATATCCGCATGCAGTAGGTTGTCTTGGTACACCTTCAGGGACTCGAACCCTGGACCCACTGATTAAGAGTCAGTTGCTCTACCAACTGAGCTAAAGATGCATATGTAAGTCGATGTGACTTTTATCTAATGGTGACCCATCCGCGACTCGAACGCGGGACACCGTGATTAAAAGTCACGTGCTCTACCGACTGAGCTAATGGGTCAGATTGGCAGGGGTAGCTGGATTTGAACCAACGAATGTCAGAGTCAAAGTCTGATGCCTTACCGCTTGGCTATACCCCTATAAAATTGTGGGGTGAGCTATGGGAATCGAACCCACGACCTCCAGAGTCACAATCTGGCACTCTAACCAGCTGAGCTAAGCCCACCATATAATGGCGTGCCTGAAGGGATTCGAACCCCCGACAAACGGCTTAGAAGGCCGTTGCTCTATCCTGCTGAGCTACAGGCACAGGCAACTAAATTTGGAGCGGGTGATGGGAATCGGACCCACGCGACCAGCTTGGAAGGCTGGGATTCTACCATTGAACTACACCCGCACTTCAACAGCTTTTACATTATATATTATCGTCCAAAAATTGTCAACGATTTAACACAACTTTTTTTGAGATTTTTGACGATTTTTTTATACTTTTTTTAGAGCTGTTTTTTACTTTTTTAATTGGTGCAAAAAACTGACAGATGCAATCTTTATATATCATAAATATTTCATGTTTGTTAATTTTGTCATTGACATTGCAGTTTTTGTAGCTTATAATTGTACAGAGAGGGAAGCATCATGAACAAAAAATTAGTAAGGAAATTTAATTTTTGGCGACTTCTTGGTATTTTAGCGCTTGTTTGCACAATCTTTATGGTTTTGCTATTATGCTACGAAGCTCTTAAACCAGGCGAAGCCAGTAGTGATACTTCTGGCGAGGTTGAAGATACCATCAAGGATATTATTCCGGATATTCCAGATAACGAACAAAACTATGAACTTGTTTCCATCAGATGCAAGCAATCTGGTTCATCGCGACCCATTGGCGAAAAATTGCAGTTAACATTTGTATACACCCCAAGTCAAGCAACAAACAAAGATCTTTCCTTTTCTTCTGCCAATCCTAACATAGCATCTGTAGACGAAAACGGAGTTGTCACCTTCAATGCTTATGGCGAGTGCAAAATAACGGCAACATCCAAAGCTAATCCTAGCATCAAAACAACTTTCAAAGTTGTTTGCTCTGGTGTTCCTGCTGGTGATATTTCCAATATCTACCCAACATTTAGCGATAAGACTGGTGCGCCTGCCAATTACGAAGTTCCTGAAGGTACGTATTCCTACATTTGTTTTAGAGACGAGCAAGGCCAGGTTGTATCCGTGGATACTCTCAAAATTGTGTGCCATGACTCTACAATCCTGCGTATGAGTGACACAAAGCACTTTGTCGCCATCAAACCAGGCACAGCAAGAGTAACTATTACTAACAAAAAGACAAATCAGACCAAGGATATAACAATTACAGTTACACAAAGTGACGATTTTTCAGCGCCAGAGTTGTTTGAATTTAGTGAAAATGTTTTGTACATTGACAAAAATACAACTTTCGATCCTCGTGATAATATCTCTCATGTGTTGCCGGATGGTGCAACATTTGACAAACGTTTTTGTTCGATATCCTGTTCGGATAGCTCTTTGTTCGATGTTGCTGTAGATACATATACTGCAGTGCAACTTGGAGAAGCTTATTTCCAAATTACTTCATACGCTACAGGTGAAGTATCCATGTTTAGGGTAGTTGTTGTAGAGCCTCTCCCCAACGAGTTGTCTATCATTGGTAACGATCGCATCGTTCGTGACAAGGAATACTCCTACACAGCATTTGACGGCGAACGCGATTGCGACAAAGTTATATGGTCTGTTGTCAAAGGTGGTGCAACCATCACACAAGATGGTGCGCTTGTTGCTAGCAAGTTGGGTAATGTTGTTATTCGCGCAACAAGCACGCAGGATGAAAGCATCTACGTGGATATGCAAGTGCGCGTGTCTTTGTTTGAAAATTTTCACTCCTTCGTCCGCAAATTTTTCGGTCATTTCTCAGCGTTTGCCATTTTGGGGGTAGGATTTACCGTTACATACTTCGTGCTTGGTGGTCGAACTCGCAAACTTTCCCCAATATTTGCATTTTTGAGTAGTGCTATCGTTGCTGCAATTACCGAAGTGTTGCAAATGCCTATCTTTACTCAAAACCGTGGTCCAAGCGTTAAGGATGTTTTTATAGATTCCGGAGGTGCGGCCTGTGGTGTATTGGCAACTGTCGTAATCATCTTGCTGTACTTCCTGATTGTTAAACTAATTTCAAAGCGAAAGTACGAGCAGATCAAACTTGTTATTTCCAAATTGTCCTTTAAGACTATGTTTGCGCCCGCTAAAAAGTTGTTTGCTGATATCGCAGAAGAAACAACGGCTGACAATAAAAAGCAAGCACAAGTAAAACAACCTCGCAAGAAAGGTTAAAACAAGAACGGACTTTTAGTGTAATCTGTGTAAAGATATCAAAATATCTGAACATTGTTATTTTTTATAATTCTTGCTTTAGTTTGCTTGACAAAATGCTTAAAAGTGTATAAAATTGTCACATAATATCTAAAAACTTTGAAGAGAAGAGTAGTAAACAGGATGTTGCACAGAGAGTTTCCACTTGGTGAGAGGAAGCAAACGGAAAGTTTATGAACATGGCCTCTGAGTTGGACTTTCGAAATGTAGGGAGTTTCGGGTTTGCCCGTTACAGCAATATGGCTTGTTTGAGCTGAAATAGGCTGCTTTTTGTAGCGAAAAAGGTTGGTACCACGTGATTTATTTCTCGTCCTTGTAGTTTTTTCAAGGACGAGTTTTTTATTGGAGTAAACATGAGTGAACAAATCATTCTAAAAATTGAAAACTTAAGCAAAAAGTTTGGTACGCATCAAGTGCTAAAGGATGTTTGCTTGGAAGTTGCCAAAGGGGATATCTACGGCATACTTGGTTTGTCTGGTGCGGGTAAGTCTACACTTGTAAGATGTATCAACGGACTGGAAAGGTTTGACCAAGGCCGAATTGTTTTCAATGGCAACGTTGTTAACTTTGACCGCAACTATCGCCGTCAAGTGGCAATGATTTTCCAGCAGTTCAATTTGCTTGACCAACGCACAGTTCTGAAAAACGTAATGCTGGCTGGCGAGTTGTTTGGCGAAAAGGATTGTAAAGACAGAGCTGTTGAGCTTTTGCAACTTGTAGGGTTGTCTGACAAACTTGACGCCTATCCATCACAACTATCTGGTGGACAACGTCAACGTGTCGCAATAGCGCGTGCGCTTATGTCCGATCCACAAATCCTGTTGTGTGACGAAGCTACATCTGCTCTCGACCCTGATACAACCAACCAGATCTTGTCCTTGTTGATGGATCTCAACCACACTTTGGGACTAACAATCATCATGATTTCCCACCAAATGAACGTGATTGAAAAAATCTGTAACAAGGTTGCCATCATTGACAATGCGCAAATAGTGGAAAGTGGCAATGCGCAAGACATTTTCCTATTTCCCAGGACGGATATCTCCAAAAAGATCATCTACTCCGGTCATATCAACACTTCAGTGGATGACTCCAAATTCCTAAAACTCATTTTCAACGGAGAAATTGACACTCCAATTGTTGCAAATATCATCCAAGACTGTAACATCTCTTTGTCCATTATCTACGCTGACTCAAAAGTGGTGGATGGACACGTCTACGGACAACTCATTTTTACAATGCCGGCAGATCCCAAAGATGCACAAAAGCTCCGCAAATACTTGGATCTCAAGCAAATCCACTACGAGGAGGTGATAGCAAGTGAACTTCAATGATATTCTCGTAATGATATTGGAAACACTGGCAATGGTTTTCATTTCTGGTACGCTTGCTTACATTGTTGGTTTGCCCCTTGGCGTATTGCTCAATGTTACATCTCAAAAAGGACTCAAACCTTGCAAATGGCTAAACTTTGTGTTGAGTTTGTTTGTAAACATCTTGCGTTCCATCCCATGTTTGATTGTTGTTGTACTTTTGTTGCCCACTGTGCGTGCAATTCTCGGTCGTGGTACAGGCGAGTGGTACACAATCATCATCCCATTGTTTGTCACATCATTTGGCTTTGTTGCCAGAATGGTCGAGCAATCTCTTGCCGAAGTGGACAAGGGTAAGGTGGAAGCGGTGCAATCGCTTGGTGGCACGGATATGCAAATCATCGCAAAGGTTTTGCTTCCGGAGGCACGCAGTTCCCTTGTGGGCGGTCTTGCTGTAACGCTCGTTTCAATACTTGGCTACACGTCTTTTGCTTACAACATCTCCGCTGACGGACTTATTGCTGGTATTTGGCGTTACTACTCTCAAAACACTGGTGACTACTTGGAGCACCCAATCTTTTGGGTAATGATCATCATCGTTATTTTGCTCGTTCAGCTCATTCAAGAGCTTGGACTTGCCATCTCTAAAAAATTAGATAAAAGGAGAATCTCTCAATGAAAAAACTTTTGGTAGTGCTTTTGGTTGCACTTTTGCTCGTTTCATCTTTTAGCTTCGCTGCTTGTGGCGATCCATCCAAGACAATCACTGTTTGTGCAAGCGAATTGCCTCACGCTAACATTTTGGAAAACTGTGTTGCAGATATCTTGAAAAAGCAGGGTTACACTTTGAAGGTAGAAGTTATCGACTGGCCAATTCAAAACGACTCCGTTGCTCAAGGCGACTATGACGCAAACTACTTCCAACACGTTCCTTATCTCGAAACATACACAGGCACAGTTAAACTTTTTGCTGCTTGCAAGGTTCACTACGAGCCACTTGGTATCTACAAAGGCGGTCAATACTCCATCAATGCTTCCAACGTTCGCATTGCTATTTGCAACGACCCTTCCAACGCTGTACGTGCTTTGCAACTTTTGTATGCAAAGGGCTACATCACCGAACTCCCTGTTGAAAACGAACAGCTTACTTTTACAGGGTCATCCTATACTATTGGCGATGTTACAATTAGTTTGATTTCCGAAGACTTGCTTGTAGCATCCATGCCTGACTACACATTTGTTTGTTTGCCAAGCAATACTGCTTTGACAGGTAAAGTTGACCAATCATTGAGAGTTGACCAAGAAGATGACCCAGCACTTGTTGCTGCCAAGGCGAACGTTTTGGCTGCTCGTGTTGACGACTATGCAAACGACCCGGAATACAAAGCAAAAATTGATGCACTTACAGAAGCTCTTTTGTCTGACGAAGTTGCTCAATATGTATTGGAAACTTGGGGTGGTGCTATCACTTGTGATAGTTCTTCTCAAATCGACTTGAGATAACTCCTATTACAACATTAACTTAATTATTAAAATATCAACTAACAAAAAGTCGTGCGAAACACTCGTGCGACTTTTGTTTTGTCGTGTTTTTCCTTTAAGGCCGCAAGTATAGAAAAACGCTATTTTTGACAAGTTTTGCACCTAATATCATAAAAACCGTTCATTTTTACACAGTATTTTGCATATTTAGTCTTGACAGTGCAAATGCACTATGTTATAATTTTATTAGAATTCAATAAATCCAAAGGAGAATCTGCCATGTCTAAAACACCCATCAACATGATCGAACTTTGCAACCTTGCTTGGGATCGCAAAACAAAGCTTGCTCCATCCGAGTACTATGTAAAGACAAAAAACCTTCTCTCTCACGCATATGTAGATTACAAAAACCTGTTTGTTGACTACTGCAATCGTAACGGCCAAGAATACAAGCAAAACATCTTCATTTGCTTCCAACACATCATGGTATTTTTGATGTTGTGTGACGACGACTTTTTGCAAGGCGAATACGATTGCTATTGCAAGTTCTGCGAATATGCAAAAATCGAGCCACTTTCCGTATCTGATTGTCGTAGCTTGTACAATCGTCTTTCTGTTGATGATCTCACAGACGACATCGGTTTGCTTGTAAAACTTCGTGATGCTATCGATCCAGACAACTACGAAGCAATGGTTCAGGGTTTCTGCTACTTCTGCCTTTCTGGCGACAAAGCAATGGACGAAAACGAATACTACATTTTGAGATGCTTTTTCGAAGGTTGCGACTATGCTCCTTCCACATGGGAACAATTCAAACGCGAGTGGTAAAATCCATACAACAAATCAAAAAACTTGGCACAGTTGTGTCAAGTTTTTTGGGTTGTGTTTTGTGCGGTATGTATAGTATAATGGAAAAGTACAAAGGGCTAATTAACTGTGTGTAACAAAAAGTCGCAAAAATAACGACAACTTTATGTTAAGTTTCTGACAGTTGATGCCTAATAACTTATATGTACATACAAAACACGAGGAAAATTATGAAATACGATATCATCTTGTTTGATGCAGACAACACCATACTTGACTTTGACAAGGCGGAGTTTGAAGCACTGCGTCGTGCCTTTGCCGACCATGGTATACAAATAGACGACAATCTTGTTCAAATTTACCGCAAAAACAACGTAGCCTTGTGGCAACAGTTGGAAAAAGGTCTTGTCACCAAGGACTACGTTTTGAACAATCGTTTTGCCAACACAGCACAAGAACTTGGGCTTGATTGTGACATTTTGACAATTTCTCGTTTGTACGAAGATTATCTCCACGAAGGTCACTACGTAATTGATGGGGCTGTTGAAGTATTAGAAAATCTAATCAATATGGGAGCAAGATTGTACATTGTAACCAATGGAGTCTTATCCATCCAAAATGCCCGCATGAAGGGTAGTGGAGTTGGCAAGTATTTCAAGGCTCATTTCATCAGCGAACAAGTGGGTTACCCTAAGCCAAAAATAGAGTTTTTTAACCATTGCTTCGAACGCATTGATGACTTTGACAAAGCAAAAACAATCATTGTTGGTGACTCGCTTACAAGCGACATCCAAGGTGGTATCAACGCTGGAATTGACACTTGTTGGTACAACCCCAAGCGTGAGAAAAATACTCGTGATATCACGCCCACCTACGAAATTTACAATCTCGCACAACTGTTTGATATTGTAAAATAAGCTTGTCGCCTAAAATCAAGTAATTGTTGCATTCGTATAATACTATTTTTGACCATTACGCTTTTTGCTACAATTTGCAACCAGTATGCAATTTGCCACAAATTTATTATTCCATAAAGAATATAAAAGGTTAGGAATATTCCTAACCTTTTCTCTATCATTTTTAAGTTTACCTTAAAATTTATCCAAGCTTCTCAAGCAAGTTTCTCAAAGATCTACCGCGGTGGCTGATAGCTAACTTCTCTTCGGTAGTGGCTTGCCCAAATGTTTTGCCAAGCTCTGTTGCAAAGAACAAACACTCATAACCAAAGCCTTTGTCGCCACGCTCTTCTGTTAGAATTTCGCCATCAACTCTGCCAAAAGCAGTAACAATTTGGCCGTCTGGGTAGCGCAATGCCACGCAAGTTTCAAAGTGCGCCTTGCGGTTGGTTTCCCCTGCAAGATCGGCAAGCAATTTTTGGCGATTTTTAGCGCTGTCGTGGTCGCCCGCATATCTCGCAGACATGATACCTGGTGCGCCATCAAGTGCATCAACACACAAGCCTGTGTCGTCGCCAAGTACGGCAAACGTGGTGTATTTTGCAATCTCGTTCACTTTGATAAGTGCGTTTTCCAAAAAGGTTGCGCCATTTTCTTCTGGGTCGCAATCAATGCCCATTTCTGCAAGTGAGTACATTTGTTCAAACTTGCCTTTCAAAACTTCCTTTATTTGCTCGATTTTGTGGTTGTTATTGCTTGCTATTACCAGTTTCATTTTTGTCCTCGTAAAATACAATATTTTTGTTCTTCTCTAACAGTGCGGATTTCATTTTGTCAAATTTGGATGGTGCAATCAAGATGGCGGCAATAACCGGGTCTTTGCCTTTCCAAATGTAGCTGATGTACATCATTTCGTTGGAGTAGACGATATTCAAAATGTTTTCAAAGCGAATTCGACCACCCAAGATATCAAAAAACAATAACTTGATACGCAGGTGTTTTTCGTCAACATGGTAGTGCAGAGACAACAGCGCTGCAAGAATCGTAACGGATAGGCAGGCTGTGACAATTTGTACCTTTGCCTCGGCGTAGGTCATATTTAAAAATGTGTACACGTCGCACAAAGTGAGTATAGACAGCACAAGCATTGCTATGCTGATTACAATAAACACGCACATTATTACTTTGAGAATATTGTAGTTTTTGGATAGTTGCAGTGGAAATCTCATTTTGTCCCTTATTGTATTGCCAAGCTCGGCAAAATTTATTTTGTTATTGCATATATTATACCCACAATTTGACATTATGTCAAATGGTGTAGTTAGTGTTTGTGAGGTGTAAATTTGCAGTATATCAACTATGATGCCATTATCAAAAATGCACAATTCTTTCGCAAAAAACTTGGCAACACAAAGCTTTGCGCTGTGGTAAAGTGTGATGCCTATGGGCATGGCTTGGAGCGTGTCGCAAGTTGCCTGCACGATGTCGTTGATTGTTTTGCTGTAAACGATGTAAGCGAGGCTTTGCAAATTGAAAAGTACGGCAACGACGTATTAATTTTGCTTCCACAAGATGCGCGAAGTACAAAAATTGCTATTGAGCACCAGTTTTTGCTCACTTTGGATAGCTTTGATACTTTGCAAATTATCTCGCATTGTAAAAAAGGGACTGCACGTGTACATATCAAAATAGACAGTGGTATGTCACGCTTGGGGTTTTCAAAGGAGCAACTGCCCGTTCTTTTGAAACAACTTGAAGGTAAAAACATTGCCGTAGAAGGTATTTTTACCCATTTTTGCACCGAAAATAAAATTTTTTGTGACGAACAGTTGAATTACTTTGCAAAATGCAGTAAAATAGTATTGAGGAAGTTTGGCAACATCACAAAACATGTTGCAAATACCAGTGGCGTTTTACTGGATGCCAAGTATCACTTGGATATGGCTCGAGTAGGTCTTGGGCTGTATGGCTATGGCGATGAAAACTTGACTATCGCAAAAACTGTCACAGCAAAAGTGCTTGCAAAAAAGCACGTAAAAAGAGGCAGTGTTGTTGGCTATGGTGCACGTCACGTATGCGACAAGGATTGCGACATTGCTATCATCAACATTGGCTACAACGATGGCTACGTTCGCGCTTTGCGAACTCCAATGGTAAAAATAGGCAAAAGCTTTGCAAAAGTGATAGGCAACATTTGTATGTCTATGAGTATGGTGGACGTCACTGATTTGCCTGTTAATGTTGGTGACGAGGTTATCGTTCTTGGCGAAAGTGTCAATCCATCCACGGACGACGTAATTGTTTATCAACTATTGTGCAATTTGAGGTAAAAATGAGAGTTATTGCTGGAAAATACAAAGGTCGCGTTTTGCAATCAGCAGGGGATAGTACTCGTCCTACGCTTGACCGCACCAAGGAAACACTCTTCAATATCCTTCAAATGCGCATTACTAATGCCGTTGTTTTGGACTTGTTTGCTGGTAGTGGGCAAATTGCTATCGAGTGTTTGAGCCGTGGTGCAAGTCGTGCTATTTTGTGCGACAACGACCGCATAGCTCAACAAGCAATCAAGGTAAACTTCCAAAAGATCGGTGCAACGCCAGAACTTTACTCTTGCAACTACAAAAGCTGTCTTGCAAACATCTTGCAAGGTACTTTGGATATCATTTTTGTTGATCCACCATATGCATCGGGCTACTACCAAGATGTGCTCGAAGCTGTCAGCAAAATGCAGCTGCTCACACCAAACGGCATTGTTGTTTGCGAGCATGGTATGGATGTTGTGTTGCCAGATGATGTCGGCGACCTTCAAGCGTACGATCAACGCAAAATTGGTAGTGTAAAATTTACTTTTTACAAAAGGAGAGAACTATGTCAATAGGTGTTTTTGCCGGTTCATTTTGTCCAGTGACAAAAGGGCACGTTGATGCCATCCAAAAATCCGCAAAGCTTGTGGACAAGCTTTATGTTGTGATGGGTGTAAACTTCGCCAAAAAGTACGCAATAGACGTAGATTCTCGTCTGGATATGCTAAAGCGCGCCCTTTCTCATATCGACAATGTCGTTGTTGTAGCGCACGAAGGCATGATGACGGATTTTTGCAAGCAAGTTGGCGCAACAGTAATGATCAAATCCATACGTAACGCACTTGATTTGCAATCGGTCATTGATTTGTGCGATATCAACGAAAGTTACTGGGATGGCGAAACTATGTTTGTTGTTGGTAGCAAGCAGTATCGTCACGTTTCCAGTTCACTTGTGCGCGAACTTGCGAGTCTGGGACAAGATTTTTCCGAGTACGTTCCGGAAAATTGTTTGGAAGAAATCAAAAAACATTTGGTTGGTTAAATATGTTTATGCAACAAAAGAAATTGCCAATGGTCAGCGAAGTAAAAAGTCAACTGCCACTTGGTAATCAACTTGAAAAAATAAAACTACATTGGGATGAAGTCCTGCGCGAAAACTTGTTTTCAAGGCAAAAACTGGTTGTCGTTTGTGGTCCTTGCTCGGCCGATGACCCTGTTGCTGTTGGCGAATATGTTGCAAAGCTCAAGCAAGTGGCAGACCTTTGCCCCAACTTGTTGGTGGTTGCTCGTATTTATACCACAAAACCACGCTCCAATGGCACAGGTTACAAGGGGCTTTGCTTTGGCGAAAATGGCAACGATATAACAAGCGGAATTGTTGCTTGCCGTCAAATGATGCTGGACTGTCTAAAAGTAGGTCTACCCATTGCCGACGAATTGCTGTATCCGGAGTTGTACGAATATTTCGATGATCTTGTAAATTACAGTTTTGTTGGCGCGCGCAGTAGTGAAGACAGTTTGCATCGCGCGTATGCATCAGGCTTGGACGTTTGCTGTGGTGTCAAAAATGCTACCGATGGCGACGTGGACAAGCTGATTCAATCATTGCAAGCGGTGTCTTTGCCTACCGTCTTTCCATTTTCGGGTAATCAAATGCAAACAAGTGGTTGCAAACACGCTCACGTTGTTTTGCGTGGCGGTGCAATGGAAGGCGAGTATCAATCCAACATCAGCAAACAACAGGTTGCAAAGCTCAAACAAAGCCTAAAATCCCTTGGTTTTAATGATTTTATTATGGCCGACTTGAGCCATGCCAATAGTCAAAAGGTGGCGCAAAATCAAATTGACAACGCCAAAGCGGTCATTTGCGATAGTAATGTCAATGGTGTCATGATAGAAAGTTACCTTTTTGATGGCACTGATGGTAGCACCTACGGTGTATCTAAAACAGACCAATGCCTTGGCTTTGAAGATACGAAGAGCTTGTTGCTGATGCTGAACGAGCAATTTGCAAAAAGATGGCAATCAATTTCTAAATAAGATAAAGATGCACGTTTGTGCATCTTTTTTTGTTGGATTTTTTTCAATGGAGTATATTGTTGCCTTGCAAATTTTACCAGAATATTGGTAAAAAATGTTACGATATTGACATCGGCAAAGGGTCTAATGAGAACGGATGTAAGAATGTAGCAAAATGAATTGCTTTACAGAAATATTTTTGCCAAGGCAAAAGAAATTATCGTTGCAAAAGCGCATTGAGTGCATTTCATTTGTAGTAGTTTTGCAAATTTTACGCCCTTTTGCGATACAAACGCAAAGCATTGCATTGCAATACAAAGTCCGCCAAATGCAAGTAGTGCAGATGTGCAAACAGTTGCAACAAGAAGGTCGCAGCTGTTACAAATTTTCAATATCCCGCTTGTCATTTCCAATAAGCCAAGTGCGAAAAATACAGCCGGATGTTGTGAGATGGATGCAGGCAATAATACTTGTAGCATCTCTGCAAGCATAAAAAATACAGCAATTAGTCCGCCAACAGAAAGTACAGACAATACTGCATTTGTCAACGTATTCCCGAAATCTTTACTGTCAAATTCTTGTGATTTTACCACAAAATCAAATTGCTTGTTTGCTGTGTAAGCCCATCCATTGAGTAGCATTGCCACAACTTGAGAAACGCAAACAATAGCGGTGGCGGTAGTGTTGTTGAGTAGTGATCCAACAGTTGCAATAATAAAAATTGGGTTTGGAGTTGAGCAAAAACTACACATGGCGGTGGCAGTTTTGGGGTCGATTTCTTCCTCGCAAATCGCCCTTGCGCCCACTGGATAACCACACAAAAGGCTGGATAAAAACACATTGTCACAACCTATGCGAAACATTGCTTTTGAGATGGAAAACTTACCAAATTTGCAATTTCTTGTGTATAGAGTTGTGATCAAAGCAAAGGGGAAAAGTACCGGTAAAACATTGCGCGCCCAAACTGTAAGTCCATCAAAGAACACTTTCATATATCTTGATGGTTGTCTTATAAACGTCAAGATTAGAAGTGCAAACAGCAGTGTGATCGCTGTCTGTTGCAATATTTTTTTACCATTTGTAAAGAAAATTTTGTTCATAATATTTAATATTGGATGTGGTGCATCAATATGCGCGCAGAATTGGCAAAACTGTTAAAATTGTAGACTAATTTTGCTCACAATGCTGAAAATTATCATTTTGTATAATACTATGTAAGACATAGCATATCAATAACGCCAAAAATTAGGCTTGATTTAGTGTAAAATCAAGCCTCTTGTTATTTTGAAGGGTGTACCAAGTTTGTTGTAGTTTGCTCTCAAATAGATGATTGGTTGTCTGGTTGCATTTCAATCCGAGTAGGTTTTGTAAGTTGTCGCAGAGTAAATCTTGTAATTAGGGAATCATTTTACAAGTCAATCTTTTGCAACTTTTGCGGAGCTTTCTTCCCGCTAAATGACAGGTAAAGTCTGTCGGCAATTTTGGTTAAGTAGTGGTCTTGGTCGTCACAACGTTGTAGCAGTGTTGTTGCTGATGTTCTCACTGCCAACACCTTTGTTGGCACATCAGTTTGTTTTGCGTAGTCCAAGTCTTCTTCCCTGATGTCCAAGATGCACTTCAAAACTATTCGCTGCAACTTTGCACGAGTGTATCGTTTGCTCTTGATTTGTTCCATCATCGCATCATACCCAAGGTGCTTGTCTGCTTTGACAATTTTGTGCTCCAGCCCTTCAATTACGCCATCAATTTCTTCAAGGTCGTAAGTCTCCTTTGTTGCCAAGTAGTGGCAAGCAAATTGGCAATACTTTTGCTCAATGGTGTCGTCGATGTCTTGCGCGACAAAGTCAAATGTAAACTTTTCGCGAAGGCTGACATCTTTTCGTAATGCTGACGAGCCTGCAAATTCCACTGCATCGCCGTTGTAGTTGTCCTCTCGGTTGATTGTAAGTGGAGTGATCTTTTTATCAACCATTTTGATGGCGCGCAAGTATTCGATTGCAAGCGTGTTGTTTGGGCTGTCCAAAATTGGGTCACCTACTGCAAGGCTGACGGCCTTTGGATAACTATATCCATTGGCAAGGTGTGCTTGTATTTGTTGGTTGATTTGGTCGTCATCAAGCAATGTAGCCACCTGTTGCAAGGTGTTGATGTCGCCACACTCGCTGCCAAACACCAAGTAATCTGCGCCAAGCTGACTGGCAATTTTCACTCCGCCATAGGCAAAGTCTTCTGCTGATGCTGTCGCAAAAATAGTGGGTAGTTCAACAACCAAGTCTGCGCCACAAAGCAGTGCGTGGCGTGCTCTGTCAAACTTGTCTACGCAGGCAGGCATGCCACGTTGCACAAAGTTACCACTCATTATGCACACAACTTTGTCGCTTAGGCGCTTTGCGTAGTCGATAAGTCGCTTGTGTCCGGTGTGTATTGGGTTAAATTCGCAAATGATTGCAGATATTTTCATAACTTTGTTTCCTTTGATTTATCGCTTTTTTTGTTTACAATAATAAATACTTGTGGTATAATCATTGTTGGGAAATTTGGTGGCAATTTACAAATCGCAATCGACATCCCTTGCGAATGGTGTTTCAATGTTTTTTCAACCATTATACACCGAAATTTGCAATAAATAAAGTGTTTTTCAAAAAATACCCAGTTCTTAAAGGAGAAAACTCATGGACATTCTACAACAAATCAAACAAAAAGCAGCAGCACTGCAAAAAACAATCGTTCTTTGCGAAGGCGAAGACAGTCGTGTAGTTAGAGCAGCACAAGATGCAACTCGCGAAGGCATTGCAAAAATCGTTTTGATTGGCGATCCCGTTGCCATCGCGCAAGCTAACCCAGACGTTGATCTTACTGGCGTTACAATCGTAAACAACCTTACAAGCGAAAAATTGCCCGAGTACATCGCAAAACTTTGCGAACTCCGTAAGAGCAAAGGTATGACCGAAGAACAAGCAGCAGCTCTCTTGAAAGACGGCACTTACTTTGGGGCAATGATGCTCAAGTTGGGCGAAGTTGACGGTCTTGTTTCTGGTGCTTGTCACTCCACAGCAAACACACTCCGCCCAGGACTTCAAATTATCAAAACTGCTCCTGGTGCAAAGGCTGTTACAAGCTTCATGTTGCTCTGCCCGCCACAAGGCAACCAATACTGCCCAGATGGTTTGGTAGTATTTGCTGACTGCGGTTTGAATCCAACATACACATCCGAAGGTCTTGCTGACTTGGCAATCTCTACTGCAAAGTCCGCCAAAGCAATCGCTGGCATCGACCCCAAAGTTGCAATGCTTTCCTTCTCATCCAAGGGTAGTGCAAAGCACGATAACGTTACAATGGTTGCCGAAGCAACTCGCATTGCTCAAGAAACAGCACCAGATCTCAAGATTGATGGCGAATTGCAATTTGACGCAGCAATCGTTCCATCTGTTGGCGAAATGAAAGCAAAAGGTAGCCCCGTTGCCGGTCACGCTAACGTATTTGTATTCCCTGATTTGCAATCTGCTAACATCGGTTACAAAATTGCCGAGCGTCTTGGTGGCTTTATGGCTTTTGGCCCAATCTGTCAAGGCTTCGCAAAACCAATGAACGACCTTTCTCGTGGTTGCAATACAGGAGATATCGTTGCTTGCGTAGCAATTACAGCACTTCAAACACAATTTTAGGAGATAAATATGAGTAAAATTTTGGTAATCAACTCTGGTAGTTCTTCTTTGAAATACCAACTCATTGATATGAAAGACGAAAGCGTTCTTGCAAAAGGTATTTGCGAACGTATCGGTATTGAAAACTCTAACTTTGTTTACAAAGCTCACGGCAAAACCATTGAGCAACTTGTAGATATGCCTAACCATAACGTTGCAGTTAAGCTTGTTTTGGACAAGTTGACCGATGCTGAAGTTGGGGTTATTGCATCTATGGAAGAAATTGATGGTGTCGGTCACCGCGTTGTGGCATCTGGCGAAGCTTTCAAAGTTCCCACATTGGTAACACCCGAAGCAATGGTGTTGATGGAGGAAATCAAGGATCTGGCTCCTTTGCACAACCCAGCAGCAATCGTTGGAGTAAACGCTTGCCTTGCTCAAATGCCAAACACACCAATGGTACTTGTTTTTGACACAGGTTTCCACTTTACAATGCCTGATTATGCCTATATGTACGCTGTTGACTACGCTCACTACGAAAAGTACAAGATTCGTCGTTATGGCGCACACGGCACAAGTCACAAGTTTGTAGCTCAAGAAGCTGCTAAATACCTTGGCAAGGATATTGAAACTCTCAAAATCATCACCTGCCACCTTGGTAACGGTTCTTCCATCACAGCAGTTGATGGCGGAAAGTGCATTGACACATCCATGGGCTTCACTCCTCTTGCCGGTGTTGCAATGGGTACACGCAGTGGCGATATCGACTATGCTGCAGCAGAGTACATCGGACGCAAGGAAGGTATGAACATTTCCGAAACTTTGACATATCTCAACAAAAAGTGCGGCATGCTTGGTCTTTCTGGCGTAAGCAGTGACTTTAGAGATTTGGCAAAGGCTGCAGACGAAGGCAACTATCGCGCAAACCTTGCTTTGGACGTATTTGCTTATGGCACCAAAAAGTACGTTGGCGCATACGCAGCTGCTTTGAACGGCGTTGACGTTGTTGTATTTACCGCTGGTGTTGGTGAAAACGATGCTGACGTTCGTCAAAGAACTTTAGCAAACATGGATTACCTTGGTATCAAACTTGACCCTGAAAAGAACGCAAACTGCCCACGTGGTGCTATTGCAGAAATCCAAGCAGACGATTCTCGAGTTAAAATTCTTGTAATCCCAACCAACGAAGAAGTTGTAATAGCTCGTGAAACAATGGCTGTTGCAAAGTTGGCTTAAATCGTTGACAAAACTTTGATAAATTAGTATAATAATGGCTGTGCATAGTAAAATTGTAATTGATTTGACGGAAAACTTTGCAAATGTGGGCGAGCCACTGGTTTTTGAAGGACAATTTGTTCCGCAAGAAGACTTGTTGTCATATCCACAAGCAACTTTGCCCAAAGTAGTAGTGGACTTTGATGTTACGTTTGAAAATCCAAACATATTTATCGAAGGGGAAATCACTTGCTTTATCGAAGGTGTTTGCGACCGCTGTTTGACAAGTGTCTCCAAGCAAATCTATTTACCTTTTGAACAAACATTTTACAAAGATAGCGCAACGGACGAGGATGCGTACGTTTACTCGGGTAGTAAGTTAGACGTAACCAGAGCCGTGTGTGACGAAATTGTGTTGTCCCTTCCATTGAGCTTTTTATGCAAGGAAGATTGCAAAGGCTTGTGTCACAAGTGTGGTACAGACTTGAACAAACAAACGTGCAGTTGCGACACCACACCTGACAACGCTTTTTCTGTACTAAAAAATCTAAAATTCTAACGGAGGTGCATCACAATGGCAGTACCCAAGAGAAAAACATCTAAACAAAGAAAACACACAAGAGCAGCTAACTGGACAGCAACTGCTCCAACTTTGGTAGAATGTCCTCAATGCCACGAACTCAAGGTTGCTCACAAAGTTTGTGATTCTTGTGGCTACTATGATGGCAAACAAGTTGTTGAAGTAACAGCAGACAACAAATAATCGACTCTATCAAAAATACCATTTGGTAAAATGATTAACCACCGATGTTTGTCGGTGGTTTTTTATGCCGTGAAACATTTGCTATAAAAGTGTTAGTTTTGTGAAACAATTCACTTTTATTGCTCCAATCTATTGCCAAAAGTGGCCAATAGGTATATAATATATAGATAAAATGGCAAGTATCGCGAATTGCGCAAGTGTGTAGTTTGTGTCAATCTCAGCTCACTTTGACAGTTCGAGGGAGCAGTAACCTGCCTTTTGAAAAGTTATGACGAGATGCCGATAAGGGTGCATTTTGTTGTAACTACAAACGCATATGGAAGTGAAACATGATCGACATTCGAGCAATTGAAAATATCATAAATTACACATTTAAGAATAAGAGCTTGCTCATCCAAGCATTTACACATCCATCTTATGGACACATCTCTGGTATGTTAGATAATGACCGTATGGAATTTTTGGGTGATGCAATTTTGGACGAAATTGTTTCTGATTACATTTACAATTCCTACCCAAATTTGGATGCTGGTGATCTTACAAAGTTACGTGCAACCATTGTGTCGTCACAAGGCTTAAAGCCTGTAATGCGCGAAATGGGCTTGTTGAAGTATCTGCTTGTGGCCGATGGCACTGACGTAATCAAACGCCTTGGTAAGAAGATTGAAGCAGACTTGTTTGAGTCTATCCTTGGAGCAATCTATTTGGATGGCGGTTATCGCGAGGCAGAACGATACGTTTTGCACTTCTTGAAACACTTGTTGGAAAATCGTGTTTTGGAAGGAGGCAGTAAAGACTATAAAACGCCTCTGCAAGAGTATTGTCAGGCGCGCAAGTGGACTGTTGCTTACAAATTTGTGAGCCAAAGCGGACCACAAAACAAGCCAGTGTTTATATTTGCACTGTATATAAATGACGAATTCTGTTGCGAAGGTAGTGGCCTGTCCAAAAAGGCTGCTCAACAAGACGCAGCAAAGAAATACTGTACTAAATGGAGAATTGAGTAGTGCTATACTTGAAAAAAGTCGAAATGTACGGTTTCAAAAGTTTTGCCGACAAAGTAGAGTTAAAATTTGATCAACCTATCACGGCAATCGTTGGTCCAAACGGCTGTGGTAAGAGTAATATTTCCGATGCTATCCGCTGGGTACTTGGTGAACAAAGCACCAAAAACCTTCGTGGTAAGCTGATGCAAGACCTGATTTTTAGCGGAACTGACTCTCGTAAGTCAATGAGTTATTGCGAAGTGTCTCTTTATATGGACAATACTACACGTATTTTCCCATTGCCTATGGACGAAGTTATCATAAGCCGTAAGCTTTACCGCAACAACGAAAGCGAATACCTTTTGAACCGAAACGTTGTACGTTTGATGGACATCAAGGAGCTTTTGCGTGGCGTAGGTCTTGGTAAAGAGGGCTATTCTATTGTCGGTCAAGGCCGTATGGATGCCATCTTGAACGCCAAGCCAGAGGACCGTCGTGCCATCTTCGAAGAAGCTTTGGGTATTTCTACCTTCCGTGTTAAAAAGGTGGAAACTGAGCGTAAGTTGGAAAAGACACGCCTCAATATGGACAATTTGATGATTATCGTTGAGGAAATCAAGCGCCGTTTGCCGGAACTCAAGCGTCAATCTACAAACGCTAAAAAGTATATTGACCTGTACAATCAACTCAAACATCACGAAATCAATGCATACATCTACAGTTACGACAATGCTAGCCAACAAAAGGATGATTGTCGCAAAAAGTTGGACGGTCTCAAGGAAGAGCAAGCTCACAAAGAAATTTTGTATGCCGAAATTAACGAGCAATTTGACGACGTTTTCCACAGACGAAACAGTATCGATGCGGAAATTGCTGCACTTCGTGACAAACAAGTAGCTTTGGCTGTCGAAGTAGAACGCAACTCTGGCGAAAAGAACTTGGTGCGTGAAAGAATCAACAATTTGAAACGTGAAGTGCAAACAACCGAACAACAAATTGTTGATGCCAGTGCCGAAATTGACAAGCTAATTGCCACAAACGACCAACTCAAAGGCACAATTGCTCGTCGTACTGATGAGCGCGACCAACTGCAAAATGAAATTTTGCAAACCGCTGATAAATATGCAGCTATTTCTCGTCGTGTTGACGATTTCAAACGTGATTTGGATGCGCTTCGTGCAAAGCTTGAGCAAGTAATGTCTTCATCAGCCGCACAAAAAAGTGCTCTCACAGGTTTTGAAGCTGAAGCAAAAACTTTGTCCGAACGCCTTGTTGAAATTTCCGAAAAGGAGCAGGAGCTTTCTCTCCGTCTAAAAGAGAGTGCTGGCGAAGAAGGCGATTTGGTTGCCAAGTATGACGAACTTCGCAAACTCAAGGACGAGTTGGAAAAACAAGCTCAACAACTCAAACAACAAATCAAGGATTTGGAGTATCAACAATTCAATTTGAATACCGAACTGCAACGCAAGCAACAAGCTTATTCAAGCGAAAAGGGCGGTATTGATATGCTCAAAGAGTTTGTTTCAAGCTACCGTGGTTACAACTCTTGTATCCAAAACTTGATGCAAGATGCCAAAACTGATAGTCAGCTTAACTCCCATATTTGTGGTGTAGTTGCAAACCTTATTAAAGTTGAGCAAAAGTTGCGCGTAGCCATCGAAACAGCCCTTGGCGGGCGTTTGCAAAACATTGTCACTAAAAATGAAGACGATGTAAAATATCTCATCAACTATCTCAAAATCAACGACTACGGCAGAGCCACTTTCCTGCCAGTATCCTCAATGAAACCTCACGGAATTGACCGTGCTGACGTACTGAAGGAAAAGGGCGTACTTGGTGTTGCCAGTGAGCTTATTTCATACGATAAGTATTACTCAAATGTGTTTGAGTCACTTCTTGGTGGCATTGTTATTGTCGATACCTTTGATAACGCTGTTGCTCTTTCCAAAAAGTATCGTTATGTTCACCGTATGGTAACATTGTCGGGTGAGCGCATTAACAACGACGGCTCTATGGAAGGTGGTAGTAGCAAAAAACAATCTACAAGTTTGCTTTCTCAAGAAACTCAAATTGAAGAACGTACTGAAAGACTTTTGCAACTACAAAAAGACTTGCAAGCAGCTGACTCTCAAAAGAAATTGTTGGACAAGCAATTGCAAGAGTGCCGTCAAGCGCACGCAGCATTGCTCGCGCAAATTGGTACAGTCAGTGTAGACATTGCAACCTGTCGTGAAAAAATTGAAACCTCCAACACTTTGAGTGGTGCAGACAAGAAAAACATCTTGGGTCTTTCCAACGACAAAGAGAAGATTTCCGAACGTTTGGCGGATTTGCAACGCAAAATTGAAAAAGCTTACAGCCAAATTGAAGAACTCAAAGCGACAGAAGACAAGCTTCGTGACAAAATTTCTCGCATGGACGTGACATTTGACGCGGAAATGCTCGCAAGAGACGGCGTTCAACAATCCCTTTCCGAAAAACGTTATCGCTTGGCTGTTTTGACATCCAACATCGAAAACGTCAATCGCGAAATTGACGCAAATAACAAGCAAATTTTGTCTTTGCGCGAAACAATCGAGCTCAAACAAAACTACATCTCGCAAGTGGGTGCGTCTATCGATATTTTGTACGAAAAACTCAACGAAAGCACAACAGACGCTGCCCTTCAAGGTGAAATGACCACTTTGCTCGAGCAAATCAAGTCTACTGATAAACTCAAAGCGGACATTGAAATGCAATTCCAAATGCTTACTGATAGACGTATGCAGCTGTCTAACGAATTGGAAGCATTGCGTGGTTCTATTGAACACCAGTCTTACGTTTTGAACAAGATTGATGACGATTTGATGCAACTGCAAGAGCGTGTATTCCAAGAGTATGGTGTTACCTATTCCGCAGCAATGCAATACAAGGTTGACGACTACGACTTTGAAGGTGGCAAAAATACCATTGCAGAGCTTAAGCAATCCTTGCAACGCTTGGGTAGTGTAAACGTAAACGCTATCGAGGAACTCAACGAAACCCAAACACGCTACGATGAATATATGCGTCAAATTGACGACCTAAAGCGTGCTGAAGATGACTTGAAAACTGCTTTGAAAGGTTTGACGGCCGATATTGAAGTTCGCTTTGAAGAAGGTATGAGCCAAATCAACGATAACTTCAAGATGGTATTTAGAGAGTTGTTTAACGGTGGTTTTGCTCGCCTGACAGTTGACAAGGACCCCAACAAGTCATCACTGGATTACGGTGTCGAAATCGAGGCGCAACCCCCAGGAAAGAAGTTGCAAAACATCTCCCTTTTGTCTGGTGGCGAACGCACAATGACATCTGTTGCGATCTTGTTTAGTATTTTGAAGTACAATCCAATGCCTTTCTGCGTACTGGACGAAATTGAAGCGCCTTTGGACGATGCCAATGCGGAACGTGTATCCAAGTTCTTGCGCAAATTCTCATCTTCAACCCAGTTTGTTGTTATCACGCACAAAAAGCCCACAATGGAAAATGCCGATGTTTTGTACGGCGTAACTATGGAAGAAAAGGGCGTATCCAAGATTGTTTCTGTAAAACTTACCGAAGCTATCAAGCAAGCAATGTAGTGTTTGTGAGTAATAAATACGTTACTGCAGTTTGATAATGGTGGGCTTTGCTCTAACGAGCTCAAGCGTAAATAATTGAATCAGCTTGGTTATAAATCAGGATATCAAGCGGTTCGAATAAATTGCAAGTAACTAAATTGTGAGTAGCTAAACTGATTTTTATCAAAATTACATAATCGAAAAAGCAAGATACCTTCATTTGGTATCTTGTTTTTTTGTATATTTCCAATGTGTAAAAAGTAGCGGAGCTGCGTTCTCCTAATCACTATGGCGCCCCCATTAAGACAGATGTAATGCACAAAATTTTACTATGTATTTTTCGCAATCCCACTTAATGCAACCAATTGGATGTGTTCGCTAAATTGTATCGGAGTCTCCAAAATTTTCCTCAAAAATAACAAAAATTTTGTCTACAATATCAAAATTGAGTCAATTTTAGATTACTATGACAAACATAATAGCTAAAAATCTAACAAAATGCATACAAAATTGCCTATTTCACAAACTAAAAGCAATTTTGAGGTGTTTATGAAAAGGTTTACTTTTTTGACTTTTGTAATAGCTTTATTGCTTTGTCTAACAATATCTTTGCAGTTTACTGAGTGTACATCTGCCTACGCAGACGGCACTGGATTTGACGACTTTCGTGAAAATGTCAGCGATTTATTCTTGCCGGAAAATGCAAGTAAACTTAACGAGCAAGTTTATCTCGGTGGCTATCCGTTGGGGCTCACAATTGATGGCGATGGTGTTACAGTTGTTGGCTTAAACGAGTTTGTTGGATCAAACGGCAAGCTCTGCTGCCCTGCGCTAAATGCTGGTGTTGCGGTGGGGGATGTAGTTGTTGAGTTGGATGGGCACAAGATTTTCTCGTCACAAAAGCTTATCGAAGTTGCCACAGTGCTGAAAGGCAAGGAGTGCAAAATCAAGCTTGTACGTAATGGTATGACTTTGGAGAAATCTATCACGCCTTGCAAAGACTTGTCTACGGGGAGCTATCGTTTAGGTCTGTGGACGCGTGATGCATCAAGCGGTGTAGGCACTCTCACATATGTGAGAAAGAATCTTGCGTTTGCCAGCCTTGGACACCCTATTTGCGATGTAAATGGGCGTGTTGTCAAGTGCAACAACGGCGGTGTTTTTCGTTGTGATATTCAAGGAGTCAAAAAAGGGCAAGTTGGCGTTGCTGGCGAACTAAAAGGCGCATTGCACTTTGACGAGAGGGTTGGTAGCTTGCTCAAAAACAACAAGTATGGCGCATATGGCACTTTTGACTGCTTGCCAAGCTACTGTTCAGATTTGATTGATGTTGCAGATATTGGTGAAATTCAACCCGGGTATGCGCAAATTTACTGCACATTTGAGGATGGTGTTCGACGCGCGTATGACATCAAAATTGTCAAAGCAAGCTACCAAACAGCTTGCAATGACAAGGGTATGGTTATTCAGGTTACTGACGAAACATTGCTTGCAAAGACTGGCGGAATTGTGCAAGGTATGTCTGGCAGTCCCATAGTGCAAAATGGCAAGCTTGTTGGCGCGGTTACCCACGTTTTTGTCAACGATCCAACTCGCGGCTACGGAATCTATGCTAAATGGATGCTCACAAATTAGTCTAAAACGCACACAAAGCTCATATCAATTGATATGGGCTTTTTATCTACAATAAAACAAATTTGGGATGATTTTATACTTTGGCTGTCCTGCAACAAGCGCAAATTTTTGTTAATAGTGCTAATTGCTTTGTGCGGACTTGTTTTAGGCGTAATAGTCTTTGTCAATTGCAAACAAAATTGGTGGTATTGCAATAGGCGCGACCACGTTGAGCTAATTTTGTGTGGTGGTTTTGTTGCGGTATTGTTATCTCTTGCATTGCAAACTTGCCTAATTTTGTTTTTGACGATTGTATCACAAATTCACAAACATCTTTCATTTGTGAGATATCTCACATTGTTCGTTGGCTGTATCTATGGTGGTGCGAACCTTGCTTGCTTGTTTTTGAGCATTGGATTTGTTGCACTGTTCTTTCTAATTTTCTACACTTTGCTAACCGTTGCAATCTTGATGGTTGCTTGTCTAAACTTTGGTTGCCAAACGGAGTATTGTAAGACATTTAGGGAGATTTGGAGCGATTGTAAATGTCAAGTTTTGGCAATTTGTTTACTGTCGTTGGTAAGATTTTTACTACTTTTTTTGTTGTTGCGTCCGTTAAGTGGTTCAATTTGATTGTTAAAATTGTAACATTTTGGTATAATAAACTAAAGCAAACATCATTTGTTGGAATTTTTAGCTTTCAACAAACAATACGAGGTCTGAATGAGAGCATTTATCTTGGTTATTGACGGTTTTGGCATTGGTGCCATGCCCGATTGCAAAAAATATGGAGATTTTGGTGCGAACACACTGAAAAATATTCGTTCTGCATACGAAATCAACGTCCCACATCTTGCTGAAATGGGATTGTACAACATCGACGGCACTTACAACGACGATCGCACCCCAAATGGCGCGTATGCTCGCTTGGAAGAGTTATCCAAAGGCAAAGACACAACAGTAGGCCACTGGGAAATGGCTGGCGTAATCACATCCAAGCCATTGCCAACTTTTCCAAATGGTTTCCCACAAGAATTTGTGGACAAGCTCGAGGCAGAACTTGGTACAAAAATCTTGTGCAACAAGCCATACAGCGGAACGGAAGTTATCAAGCACTACGGTAACGAGCACCTTCAAACAGGCTATCCAATTGTTTACACATCTGCTGACTCTGTATTGCAAATTGCCGTTCATATGGACAAGTACTCCATTGACCAGTTGTACACAATGTGCGAAAAAGCTCGCCAACTTTGCACCGGTGACTATGGCGTAGGTCGTATCATTGCGCGTCCATTTACGGGCGAGTACCCATTTGTTCGCACAGCTGAACGAAAGGACTACTCACTTGACCCAACTGGCGAAACCTTGTTGGAAGTTGTTAAAAACGCTGGTCTGCAAAGCGTAGCAGTGGGCAAAATTGAGTACATATTCAATGGTATTGGTATCACTCGTAGTTTGCATACCGAAAGCAATCTTGATGGCCTAAACAAAACGTTGGAAATCGCCAAGGAAAAATTTGACGGTTTGGTATTTGTAAACTTGGTGGATACCGATATGAAGTTTGGACATCGCCGTGACGTATTTGGTTATGCGCAAGCTCTTGCTGAAATTGATGTAAAAGTAGGGGAGCTCATCAAGCTGTTAAAGCACGATGACGTATTGTACATCACAGGCGACCATGGTTGTGATCCAACTCACACAGCGCATACTGACCACACTCGTGAGTACACCCCACTTCTTGTCTATGGTGCAGAAGTTATCCCAACAAACTTGGGCACTTTGAAAGGTTTTGACGTCATTGCCGACACAATCAAAGCGCAACTCGGCATTGACGAGAACGCTCCAAAATCCGTCTGGGATAAAATCACAAGATAGTTCCATATCAAAATTTAACAGTAAATCGCTATTCAAGCATCTTGATGTAACAATCGAGATGCTTTTTTGTTATACAACACTTGTTGTGTTTATTGATTTGTGGCAACCTTGACAAGAAGGGTGGCTGTGTTGGTGTGGTGCTACCTAATTCTTTGGGAAAATAGTAAGCCAAAAATTCCCATTGCATACTAAAACTGCAGTTGCAAATACTAACAAAAAAGTCAAGGAGATTTGTTATGAAAAAACAAATTTTGTTATTTTTAGGTATTTTGATGCTCGCCATGGTAATTTTGCCGGTAAGCGCTTGCGCTGAAGGGGTAACTATATCTGCACGCGAAGGTATCCTGATTAGCGAAGACGGTCAAGTATTGCAAGAACACAACGCACTGGAAAAACGGCCCATTGCCAGCATGACAAAAATTATGACTCTTTTGTGTATCTACGATGCGGTTGAACAGGGGAAAATTGCTCTGGAGGACACTGTCGTCGTCAGTAGTCGTGCGGCAGGCATGGGTGGCTCACAGGTCTTTTTGGAGGCAAATGGTGCCTACAAAGCTGAGGAACTTGTAAAGTCTATCATTGTTTGTTCTGCAAATGACAGTTGCGTAGCAATGGCTGAGCATATTGCCGGCAGTGTGGAGAATTTTGTTACTGAGATGAACAACAAGTGCCGACAAATTGGTCTTGTTGCCACTCATTTTGAAAATTGCACTGGTTTGCCAGCTGTCAGCCAATACTCGTGCGCAAAGGATGTTGCAACAATGTTTTTGCGCCTTATTCAGCATCCGCATTACTTTGCTTGTGCTAACATTTGGATGGAAGATTTTGTCCACCCATCCGGCAGGGTTACAGGTATGACAAACACTAACAAACTTGTTCGTTTTTACCAAGGTTGTGATGGCGGTAAAACTGGCTACACGTCCGAAGCGCAGCACTGTTTGGCAGCAACTGCCAAGCGTGGTGATACTCGCGTTGTAGCTGTAGTCGTAGGTGCTTGCGACAGTAAAACACGTTTCAAGGAAGTAAGCGATATGTTTAATTACGCCTTTGCTAACTATCAAAGCCAAGTATATATGGATACGAGTGACGCAAAACAACTGGATGTAGATGGTGGCAAACAACAAACAGTAGATGTCGCCCCAGAACAAAAACTACTTGCATTTGGCAAAAAGGGGCAAACTGACTACACTTTACAGTGCGATTTACCACAAACGGTCAAAGCTCCAATATCAAAAGGTCAAGTCTTGGGGCAAGCAAATTTGGTTGATAGGAGTGGGGCAGTTGTAAAATCGGTTGATTTGGTTGCAACTTGCGACGTTCAATGCAAAACCTATTGGGACTATGTTCAACAAATTGTAACAGTAAAATAACAACAAATTGCAAGAGCTTCTCTTGCAATTCTTGTTTGATATACCAATAATGCGCTCACCTCAGTTGAGGGTGTCAGTAGTATGTTTTGTGTTTAAAACTGATATTTCGGTAATTTGTGTTTGCATACTGTTTTGCATAGAAAATAGCGTGGTTGACTTTGTTGTAAAAAAATGTCCAAGATGAGCTAAATCCATAAATATTGTTATATATGTTTGGGAAAGGGGCTATTTTTATTGACTTTAAGTCGTTAATTTGTTAAAATGTTACTATGACAATTATCCGTATTTTAACAAATGAATATGCTGGTGTAACTCGCGAAAGCTTACTTGAAACGGTGGCATTTTTGTGCGCACTTTTAATTGCGTTGGTATTGCATGAGATTGCCCACGGTCTCGTTGCCTATTGGAACGGCGATATTACCGCCAAGTATTACGGCAGATTGAGTTTGAACCCACTAAAGCACTTTGATACAATGGGACTACTCATGATGCTTTTTGTTGGCTTTGGCTGGGCAAAACCAGTACCCATCAATCCAAACAACTTCAAAAACCGCAAGGTTGGCGCAATCACTGTTTCGTTGGCTGGCGTCGCAACCAACTTGATTTTGGCATTTTTGTTTAGTGCACTGTATGTTTTTACTATTCAAGTTCCTGTAATCAAAGACACCGCACTTTACTATGTCGTATATTTCTTGGTGTATCTTGGTTTCTACACATCTTGGCTCAACATCAACTTTGCATTATTCAACTTGTTGCCACTGTATCCATTGGATGGTTATAGGCTGATTTCTTGCTTTGTGGACGAACGCAGACCATTTATGACCTTTTTGCGTAGATACAGTTTCTACATTATGATTGGTCTACTCCTCATTGACTACATTCCATTTTTGTCGGCATTTTCGCCAATCAACTTGTACATTGGTGGATTTGGTCAAATCTTGTTGAATGCTTTTCAGCGCTTTTGGGGGCTGTTTGTATAATGGACGAACAACAATATCAACAACAGTATATATTTGATGAGCAAAAGGATGTTCTCAAACTGGACATTGCCAATTTTTCTGGACCACTGGACTTGTTGCTTGCCCTTGTCAAAGAAAATAAGATTGAGATCAAGGATATTTTTGTATCCCAAGTTACCGAGCAATTTTTGCAATTTATGACGCAAGTATCCAAGCTTGATGTTGACCAAGCCAGTGAGTATATGGCTATGTCGGCTACATTGTTGGAGATAAAGTCGCGCGCCCTTTTGCCGGTGCTGCCAGGTCTTGAAGAAGACAGTGAAACTCCTGAGCAAATACTTATCCGTCAACTGGAAGAGTACAAGCTTTTCAAGGAGGTGGTGACGGAACTTAAGTCGCAAGAAAACGTCAATCGTTTTTATCGTGAGCCGGACAGCTCTGTTGGTAAGGAAGTGTCCGTTTTGAAAGACAATCTGTCCCTTGACGGCTTTATGACAGCTTTTAGTAAGTTTTTGGCTAAGATGCAAGTCAAAGCTCAGGCAGAAAACGTTTCTCGCGCTATCACAAAGGAGAACTTTTCTGTCGGCTCAAAGATTGCCCTTATTCGTGAAGTTTTGCGCAACGAGGAACACTTCAAATTTGTGGATTTGTTCCCAGAAAACGCAAGCAAAAACGAAATTATCACAACATTTATGGCTATTTTGGAGTTGTTGAAGTTGCAAGCCATCAGTGTTGAGCAACATGGACTATTTGAAGAAGTCATCATCCACAAGAAAGGTGACGTCGAAAATATTGACTTCAGAGTAGGAGATGAATACGATGAGCAAGTTGAGTAAAATTATCGAATCAATTTTGTTTGTTTCCGGAAAGGCTGTAGAAGAGTCTTTCATTAGGGAAAAGTTACAAATCACAGGTAAGCAATACAGCGAAGCTTTGGACGAACTGATGAAACAATACAGCGGCGAAAGTGGTATCCACATTTTGCGCTTTAACAAAAAAATTCAGTTCGCATCCAATCCAGATTATGCAAAGCAAGTAGAAACGGTTTTGAACCCAATCAAGGAGAAAGAGCTTACCAACGCGATGTTGGAAACACTTGCCATCATTGCTTACAAGCAACCCATTACGCGTATCGAAATTGAGGAAATTCGCGCAGTTGACTGCACTTATGCGGTACAAAACTTGATGCGTCTTGGTATGATTGAGGTCGTAGGTCGTAAGGAAACCATCGGAAAGCCATTGCTTTTTGGTACAACTGACGACTTTTTGAAACGTTTTTCTATTAGCGAAGTTTCCGACTTGCCAGATTACGAAACCTTCCTTGAAAAGTTGCAAGAAATTTCCGTCGGCATTTCAAGTAGTGTTACCACTGTCGAGAAACCAATGTTCGACCAAGTAAACGAAGTTCCAGACTTTCTTGTTGGCGAAAAGGTGGAAATCATCGAGTAGTGCGTAACGGAGATAGCAACGTTTGTGGGTTTGTGATATTGCGACAAAACCCATATTGTTGCATCAAATATTTGTTAAAAGATTACATATAGGAGATTATAAATGGAAAAACTACGTGACAAAAAAGGTTTTATTTGTGATATGGATGGTGTTATCTATCACGGTAACAAATTGCTCCCCGGTGCAAAAGAATTTGTAAAGTGGTTGCGTGATAACAATAAAGCCTTTTTGTTTTTGACAAACAACAGCCAAAAGTCTCCCAAGGAGCTTGCTCAAAAGCTTGCTCGTATGGGATTGGATGTTGGCGAACATCACTTTTATACCGCCGCAATGGCAACTGCAAGTTTTTTGCAGGGCCAAGGTGCAAAAACAGCCTACGTCATTGGTGATGCAGGTTTGACAAATGCTCTCTATCAGGTGGGTGTCGCCCTAAACGATATCGACCCAGAGTACGTTGTCATTGGCGAAACACAAAACTACAATTTTGAAAATATCAAACATGCTACAGTTTTAGTAAACAATGGTGCAAAGCTCATCGGTACAAATGCTGATATCACAACACCAACCGAGCAAGGTGAGGTGCCTGCTTGCAAGGCGCTTGTTGCTCCAGTTGAGTACGCAACCAATCGTATGGCGTACTATGTTGGAAAACCTAATCCTCTCATGATGCGTGCAGCAATGAGATCCTTCCACGATCGTGGAATTCACTCCGCAGATGTTGCTATGATTGGCGACAGAATGGATACAGATATGATTGGAGCATTGGAAAGCGGCCTTGATCCAATACTTGTATTGAGCGGTGTTTCCACCTTGGAGTCTGTTGCGAAATACCCTTACCAACCACGTTTGATTTTGAACGGAGTAGGGGATATCGCAAAGCTTGACTAACCCAAAAACTTGGGTAATTTGCCGACGCTTGTGTCTTTGCATAATTGCGACATTTTGTTTAATTCTTGAAAACTCAAAATTTTTAATTCAATTCTAATTACGCCTAAAATTGCTATAAGGCGTAATTTTTTTGCGTTTTTGTCATTGTATTGGCAGAAAATTGGCAAATATAAAATACTATGTGTAGCATAATACTGTATTTTGTTGGTATTTTGTATAAATTCTCACAAATTTGGCAACCTAAAATTGATGATAGTTGCAACTGCAATGCTGATATTTTTGCTTTTGGTATTTATGCCAATACACTTTGAAGTGCGCGGACGGTACATCTTTACAGAGTTGAGTGTGCAAACTCAAATCAAAGTTTTTTGCTTAACTCTCGCAAAAGAACGAGTTTTCGTTGATGCTCAAGGTGTTGGTTATCAAGGTACCGTAGACGGCTATTTGCAAAACGACAAGGACTCTCAACAAGACGGAGTTGACATCGCAAAAAGTATAACCATGCACAGTGTACAGTTATACTTTCGTAACGATTTATCAAAGTTAAATGTCAATGCAATGATTTTTCAAAATGCAATTCTTAGTGTAATTACTCAGATTGTATGCTGTGTATCGAATTGTCAATTTGCTTGTCTTTGTAACAATTTTTCCAACATCGACGACTTGCAATTTCGTGTCAAAGGAAGTGTTAGTGTTGCAGAACTATCATTTTGCTTTATCAAACAAGGAGTACGCAAATGCAAACACAAATTACTGAAATAGTGGAAAGTGCCATTGCTAATTTGTCCAAGGTCGCCGAAGTCAACACAATCATAGGCAAGCCCATTGTAACTCTTGATGGTACAACCATTCTGCCTATTTCTCAAATTACGCTTGCTTTTATGGCTGGTGGTGGTGAATACGGCAACAAAAATCTCGCAAAGTCATTTGCTAAAAACGGCATTGATGGCAACTTTGCTGGTGGCTCTGGTGGTGGCGCAACTATGAAGCCCATTGGCTTTTTGGTTGTCAATAAGGATGGGGTCAGCATGATTTCCACCGATAACGAGTCCACTTTGGACAAAATCATAGACATCGCCAAGGACTTGACAACCTCATCCAACTGATATGAAAAAGTTACTACTGATTTTTTGCGCTTGCCTTTTGATGTTGTGTTTGTTTACATTGCTTTTTACTGCAACGCAACACACAACTGTGTTTAGCTTTAGTAAGAGAGCATTTGGTCTTGTGGATAACAAAGCTGAGTTTACAACCACTGCAAAGGCTTGTGTTGTTATGGAGCGCAATTCAGGCCGTATTTTGTTTGAAAAAAACTCAAACGATCGATTACCTATGGCAAGCACGACCAAAATTGTAACAGCTTTGACTGTACTCAACAATGGCAATTTGGATGACGTTGTAACAATTCCCTCTCAAGCTTGCGGTATTGAAGGATCGTCAGTTTACTTGCGTGCTGGCGAAAGGTTGACTGTCAAGGAATTGTTGTATGGCTTGATGTTGCGTAGCGGAAATGACTGTGCAACCGCCTTAGCCATGCACGTTGGTGGTAGTGTGGAGCATTTTGCAGAGATGATGAATAGAACCGCGCAATCACTTGGGTGCACTGATAGCAATTTCGTAAATCCGCACGGCTTGCATGATGACAATCACTACACAAGCGCAAAAGACTTGGGCGCAATCACCTGCAGTGCGCTCTCGAATGAGCATTTTGCAGAAATTGTAGCAACAAAAAGCGCAAAAATTGCCAACGACGGATACGATTATCCACGAGTGTTGACAAACAAAAATAAACTTTTGGCAAGTTTTGCCGATGCAGATGGAGTCAAAACAGGTTACACCAAAAAGGCCGGCCGCTGTTTTGTTGGCAGTGCAACACGCAACGGCATGCAGGTGGTCGTGGTCGTTTTGAACTGTGGCCCCATGTTCGAAGAAGCAGCTCAAATGCTGGATGTGGCCTTTGATAACTATAAAAATGTTTGCGTTGTTCCTCAAAACAAACTTTGCGGTGTAGTGTACAACAAGTGTAAGCCTACCTATTACTACTGTAACCAAAGTTACAGCTATCCAATCACGCAGAACGAAAGTTTGTCACGAAAAATTAACTTGACGGACAGTGAGCAAACGCTTGAAATAATGCTAAACGGTAATGTCGTCAAAAAACTACAACTTTGTGCTATGGATTGACAAATATATTATAAATAATCAATTTACTGCAATTACTTGCTATTTATCTCAAAAAATGCTACAATCGAAGTAGCATTTTTTTAATGGGTATTTTGCTCTGCCGACAGATGCACACCAAACAAATACCCCAAAGGAATTACTTATGAGACTTAACAAATACTTGGCTGATTGCGGCGTTGGTAGCCGTCGTGCTTGTGATAAGCTTATCGAAGAAGGCAAAGTAAAGGTAAATGACAAGGTTGCGACCGTTACAACACAAGTGGAATATGGGGACAAGGTTTCCGTCAACGGCAAGCGTGTTGGCAGTGGCAAAAAACTTACCTACATCATGCTTCACAAACCAAAGGGCTGTGTTACAACTGTCAATGATGACCTTGGTAGAAAAACTGTTATGGACTTTGTCAAGGATATTCACGGCCGTGTGTATCCTGTTGGTCGTCTTGACTACGACACCGAAGGGCTGCTTTTGCTCACAAACGATGGTGAATTGGCAAACAAGCTTACTCACCCACGCAACGAAGTATCCAAAACATATATCGCGCGCATTTCTGGCGCTTTGGCTGAGGCGGAAGTTCGTCAACTGGAAAAAGGTGTAATGGTTGATGGCAAAATTACTGCGCCTGCGGCGGTAAAAGTGTTAGAGGGCGATGTGCATCACACTCGTGTTGAAATCACAATACACGAAGGTCGTAACAGACAAATCAAAAAGATGTTTGAAGCTGTCGGCAAGGAAGTGGAGTTTTTGAAACGTGTTGCCGTTGGCGAATTGCATCTTGGCGGTCTACAACGTGGAAAATACAGATTTTTGACGGACAAAGAGGTTAACTACCTCAAGAACTTGTAATATGAACATACTTCTCACAAACGATGATGGATATTTGAGCAGTGGACTTATGCTCATGACGGAAAAGCTTTCCGCTTTGGGGCACAACGTGTATGTTGTGGCTCCTGATGGTAACCGTTCTGCTTGCTCTCACTCTGTAAATTTTTACAAAAAAATACTCATACAAAAGTTGGATTCCTACTGTGGTGCAGTGGACGCATACATTTGCGAAGGTACTCCTGCTGACTGTGTCAAGTATGCACACAGCTGCTTGGGAATAAAGTTCGACCTGCTCATATCTGGACCAAACAATGGCGATAACTATGGCGACTCATCTATGTACTCTGGTACGATCGCCGCAGCGGAAGAAGGTGTTGCTTGCGGTATCAAGAGCCTTGCCGTTTCGCGTGCCGGATACAATGTAGCTTTCAATTCAACAGTAGAGTACATCTGTCAAAACTTGAACAAACTTGCACAGGTTGATATCCCCTACACGCTACTCAACATCAACGTGCCAAATCTTTCTCTTGAGCAAATCAAGGGTGTTCGCGTAACAAGACAAAGTATGTCCGCCAACTGGGATGATTACTTTGAGGCTACGGATGACCCACAACGTTGGTTCCACACAGGCGACAAGCTTAAGGTCACTGGCGAAGAGTCAGACATTACATTGTGCGACGATGGCTACATAGTAATTGTGCCATTGACTCTTGAACGCACAAACTACAAAGCAATCCAAATCTTGAAGGGGTTGGAGTTATGAAAGTCGCAGTAATTGGTGGCGGTCCAGCTGGTATGATGGCTGCAATAGCCGCAGCGGAAAGTGGTGCGGATGTAACGCTTTTTGAACAAAACGAAAAGACTGGCAAAAAGATGTACATAGCTGGTAAGGGCAGATGCAACCTAACAAACGATTGCTCTGTACGTGAGTTTGTTGCAAACGTTGTAACAAATCCAAAATTTGTGCTTGGCGCTTTGAACAAGTTTACTCCGCAGGACACTATGGATTTTTGCGAAAGTCGTGGTCTGCAACTCAAGGTTGAGCGCGGAAATCGCGTTTTTCCTGTCAGCGACAAGTCCAGCGATGTAATAAAACTCTTTACACAACAACTTTTGCGTAGCGGTGCAAAATTGTCCCTAAATGAGCCAATTTTTCGTATACAATACCAAGAAAACGGCTTTTTATTAACTACTATGACAGGCATAGTGCTGTTTGATAGGGTAATTATTGCCACTGGCGGCAACAGTTATAGCGCAACAGGTAGCCGTGGCGATGGCTACAAGTTTGCAAAATCGCTTGGCCACAAGGTGTTGCCATTGCGTCCTGCTTTGTGTCGCATTTTGTGTGATGACTGCAAAACGTTGGAAGGTCTTACTCTCAAAAACGTGCAAGTTAGCCTTGTTGACGCTAACGGCAAAACACTCGCCAGCGAATTTGGAGAAATGCTTTTTACTAACAATGGTGTAAGCGGGCCTGCTATTTTGAGTTTGTCTTCGCGCATTAACAAAGCAAATCTTGCTGGCGCCAAGATTGCTATCGATCTCAAACCAGCGCTTGACTTTGACAAACTTGACGCTCGCATTTTGCGTGATTTTTCCGAAAGGATGAACAAGGACTTTGCAAACTCTCTCGACCAACTTTTGCCTGAAAGACTGCGTTTGTTTGTTGCAGTGAGATGTGGTATCCCCCTTTACAAAAAAGTAAATCAAGTTACTGCACAAGAGCGTAGTTCGCTCGTCAACACGTTCAAATGTCTAACCTTTGACAATGTGTCACTTGATAGTATCGAGTACGGAATTGTCACAAGTGGCGGCGTTGATGTGGCGGAAGTTTCCCCATCCACAATGGAAAGCAAGTTTGTCAAAGGTTTGTACTTTGCTGGCGAGGTTTTGGATGTCGATGCTTTGACTGGCGGATTCAATATTCAAATTGCGCTTTCCACTGGTTTTGTGGCTGGCACAAGCGCATCAAAGGAGTGGTAAATATGGCTTGGATTAGAGGTGCTATTTGCGCAGAGAACACTGTGGAAAGTGTCAAAAAACAAACTCTCAAGCTCTTTGATGAAGTTGTTTGTAAAAACAATTTGAGCTGTACCGATATCGAAGCGGTATTTTTTACCGTTACAAAGGATATCAACGTTTGCTATCCTGCCAAGTTTGTTCGTGCGGCCTATACGCAACTGTCCAATGTCGCTTTTGTGTGTGCGCAAGAAATGGAGGTTGTTGGGTCTTTGTCTAAATGTATCCGCATTTGTATCGGTACTAATTCTGCAATTTTGCAACAAAATGTAATACATTGCTATTTGGATGGCGCAGAGGTTCTTCGCCCCGATTTGCAGTAGAGCAGCTTTGACCTTTCCTTGCCTATATTTGTGCGCACGTTTGCATCTGTTGGCAAAGATTGGCGTTTTTCACTAAAATACTAAAATAAAATGCGCATTGGATACGTATCTATAATTATCCAAGAGCGCAGAGGTTACTAAACAATGATTTTACGCTTTTTAGCAAGTATAGTTAAATACGTTGTGCGACTTTTCCTACCTTGCAAGGTTTACGGAAATCCAAAACGTGAAAAAAAAGCCTGTCTTTACTTGGGCAATCACATTTCTGGCTATGACACTGTTATGTTCTATCTTTGGACTAAAGGTGAAATGCCCTGTGTTTTGTACAAGGCGGAGTTAGCCAAGGTATTTCCTTTGCCAATCATTTTTCACTCATTCAGGAGTATCCCTGTAAAGCGTGGCGATGCTGATGTCACTTCGGTCAAAATTACTTTGGAGCGTCTCAGCAAAGGCCACAATGTGCTCATCACGCCAGAAGGGCATCGCAATGCAGCTCATAACTGCTTGTTGCCTTTCAAAAAGGGTGCAGCACTGTATGCTTTGAAGTCTAAAGCGCCAATTCGTTTGTTCTACATTTGGGAAAAGACAAAAACCTTCCGCAAAAATTATATGATTATGGGCGATGAGTTTACGCTTGACCAATTTTATGATAAACCCATCACCAAAAAGCTTTTGCAAGAGGTTACCGACTATCTTCAAGCCAAGATGGACGAACTTCGAGTTGAGCTAAACGGCATTTTGGCTGCAAAGGGGAAAAAACATCGCAAGTACACCCAAAAAGAACTCAAACGCATTTATGCAGAGTATGGCGACCGAGCAGAAGAGGTCATTGCTAACACATTTGTTTTGGATGCTCCAGTGCAAACAAATGGTGTGGTAGAACCGACTGCTGATGTTTCCACGCAAGCAGTGCAAGTTTCTCAAGACGTTCCCTCCATTTACCAGCAAGTCACCGACCAACAATAGTTGCTTTTGCAAACTGCAGTTGCTTTTTTCAAAGACAATTTGCAGTTTGTTGTTTTGTAAACCATCACAAAAGGACATCAAATGAGATTTTTGTTTCCAAAAAATATTGGCTTTTGCAAAGGTGTGCAAAGTGCCATCGACAAAGCGTCGCAAATTGAAGGCAAAGCCTACTGTCTTGGCGACATTGTCCACAACAAAAGCGTAATAGAGCGACTGCACCAAAAGGGTATTGAGACAGTGCATAGCGTAGCGGAAGTTCCCAAAGGTGCGACCATGATTGTGCGTGCTCACGGAGCTCCTCCAAGCGTTTTTGATGAGGCGAAAGCTCGCAACATAAAAGTAGTAGACGCTACTTGCCCATCGGTCAGAGCCATCCAGCAAAAGGCTCAAAAGTATCACAACAATGGCTATCAAATTGTGCTCGTCGGTGATGCTGCCCATCCGGAAATTGTCGGCATAAACGGCTGGTGTGACAATAGTGCACTCATTTTTGACGGAAATAGCGTTTTGGACGTAAAAGGTCACGAAAAGGTGCTTGTTATGTTCCAAACAACCTATGATACAAGGTTTTTTGAAAAAAGTTTGAAAAATCTTTTGTCAGAGGGGGTCAAAACGCTTGAAATATTTAACACAATTTGTTATACTACTACGGAAAGGCAGTACTATGCCCAAATTCTGTCCAAACAATGTGACTTGGCAATAGTCGTTGGCGATACAAACAGCTCCAACACAAAGCGTCTGTTTGAGATCGCATCGCAAAATTGCAAGGCCATTTTGACGGATGGTAGTGTGGCAGAAATTGCTTTGGATAATAATACACGAAACGTATGTTTCATTTCAGGCGCATCAACTCCCGAGGAGTTGGTGAAGGGGGTTTTTAAGAGAATGACAGAAATTGCAAATGACGCTGTTTCCGTAGAAACAGTAGTAACAGACCAAAAGGTAATGAGCAAAGACGAAGCAATGCTTGCTAAAGCAGTTAACGATATGAAAGAAGGTCACAAATACAGACCTGGTAACAAAGTTAAGTGCCTTGTAGTGCAAGTAAGTGATGACGGTGTTTACGTTAGCATCCCAAGTTCCAAGCGTAATGCATTTATTCCAAATGACGAATTGGCACTTGATGGCGATTACAAAGCTGTAAAATCTGCACTTGTTGTAGACCAAACAACTTTGGAATGTCTTATCATCTCCGTGGATAAGGGTATCACTCTTTCCAAAAAAGCAATCGACGAACGTTACAAGGATGACGCACTCGTAGAAGGCATCAAAAATGGCGAAATCTTCGAAGTGAAGATGACCAGAGTTGGTAAGGAATGTTTGACAGGTAAGCTTGGTAGCTACACAGTTATCGTACATGCTTCTCAAATCAAGATTGGCTATGTTAAAAACCTTGAAACATACCTCAATAAAACACTTCGCTTGGTTGTAAGCGGTGCTGACAAAGTTGACGACGCTAAGCGTGTTATCTTTGCAAGCCAAAAAGCAATTTTGCTTGCTGAAAAGAAAGCAAAGGAAGACGAATTCTGGAACAACATTGCTGTAAACGAAATCGTTGAAGGTAAAGTTTTGCGTTTTGCTCCATTTGGTGCATTCGTAGACGTTCGTGGTTTCGACTGCCTTGCACACACATCTGACCTTTCTTGGGACAGAGTAAACAACCCACAAGAAGTTTTGACAATCGGCGAAACTTACGAGTTTGTTGTTCTTGCTCTTGACCGCGAAAAGAACAGAGTATCTCTTGGCTACAAACAACTTCAACCACAACCTTGGCAAGTAGCTGAAGAAAAGTATGCAGTTGGTTCCGTTGTAACAGGTACTGTTGCACGCGTTGTTCCATTTGGTGCTTTCATCCAACTTGACAAGTCCATTGACGGTCTCTTGCACGTTTCCAACGTTTCTTGGGAATGGATTGAAGACATCAACCAAGTACTTAAGATTGGCGACGAAGTTCAAGTAGAAGTTCTTGAATTTGACGGTGAACGCAAACGCATCACATTGTCTCGCAAATCTCTTCTTCCAAAGCCAGAGCAACCTGCTCAAGCTCCAGCTACAGCTGACGAAGAGTAATCAACAAGCTAATTACCGTTTTCTACGAAGATAGATCACTCCGACTTTGTTCTTGGATAACGGCAAATATAAGATAAAGGAGAAAACAAAATGACAAAACAAGAAATCATTGCTAAATTCGGCAGAAAAGAGGGCGACACCGGTTCACCAGAAGTTCAAATTGCGTTGCTCACAGAACGCATCAATCACCTTACAGAGCACCTCAAGACACACCAAAAGGATCACCACTCACGTCGTGGACTTTTGCAAATGGTAGGTCGCAGAAAGGGTTTGTTGGACTACCTCAAGCAAACTGACATCGAAAAGTATCGTTCAATCATTGCTGAACTCGGTCTCAGAAAATAATGTTAATAAAAGGAATAAGGGGGCGAGAACATCCCTCTTATTCTTTTTTATTTTTTACGGCAAATTTTTGCCGTGTGGTAAAATATGGGAAATCGCATGAGCGGTTTTCGAGATAGAAAGGAGAATAAAAATGGAAAAATTCAAAAAAATCGAAGGCCAAATTGGCAATCGTAAGTTCCACATTTTCCAAACGGAAATTGGTGGTAGAACCGTTTCGGTAGAAATCGGTAAGTATGCAGAGCAAGCTAACGGCTCCTGCATGGTACAATGTGGCGAAACAGTAGTAATGACAAACGTTACACTTGCTGCAAAACCAAGAGATGGAATTGACTTCTTCCCTCTTGGAGTTGACTTTGAAGAAAAAATGTACTCCGTAGGTAAAATCCCTGGGGGTTTCAAAAAGCGCGAAGGTCGTGCAAGCGACAAAGCTATCTTGACCTCTCGTCTTATTGACCGTCCAATCAGACCTTTGTTCCCAAAGGGATTCTTGAATGACGTGTCCGTTGTATGTACAGCTATGTCAGTTGAACCTGACATCCAACCTGAGGTTTACGCAATGTTGGGTAGCTCCATTGCTCTTAGCATTTCCGACATCCCATTTGCAGGCCCAACAGGTAGTGTAGTTGTTGGCTACGTTGATGGCGAATACGTTATCAACCCAACAAACGAACAAAAAGAACGTAGCCGTTTACACCTCAACCTTGCTGGTACAAGCGATGCTATCATGATGGTAGAAGCTGGCGCAAACGAAATTTCCGAGCAAGAAATGCTTGGTGCAATTTTGTTTGGTCACGAAGCTATCAAAGAGCAATGTGCATTTATCGAGTTCATCCGTGATGCAGTAGGCAAGCCAAAGGCAGACATCGAACTTCACCTTGTTCCAGCTGAACACGAAGCAATCATCCGCGAATTCGCTGATGAGATGCTCACCGAAGCCCTCAAAACATTTGACCGTTACGAACGTCAAGCTAACCAAGACGAAGTTGAACGCAAGTGCGTTGAACACTTCTCCGTTGTAAATCCTGCTGTTGTTGATTCCATCGGCGACACACTTTACAAGATGACCAAAGAAAAGATTCGCGCAAGAATCTTGAACGAAGGCATCCGTCCAGATGGCCGTAAGACAGACGAAATTCGTCACATCTGGTGCGAAGCAGGCATTTTGCCAAGAGTTCACGGTAGTGGCGTATTTACACGCGGTATGACTCAAGTCATCACAACTGCAACTTTGGGCACAATTTCCGAAGTTCAAAAGTTGGAAAATCTTGACGACACCGATACATTCAAGCGTTATATGCATCACTACAATATGCCAGGTTACTCCACAGGCGAAGCGAAGCCACTTCGTAGCCCAGGTCGTCGTGAAATTGGTCACGGTGCTCTTGCAGAACGCGCTTTGGAACCAGTTATCCCAAGTGAAGCAGAGTTCCCATATGCAATCCGTACTGTAAGTGAAGTTGTTTCCTCCAATGGTTCAACATCTCAAGCAAGTATTTGTGGCTCTACATTGGCTCTTATGGATGCTGGTGTGCCCATCAAGGCTCCTGTAGCTGGTATCGCAATGGGTCTTATGAAGTCTGAAGACGGCTCCAAGGTTGCAATTTTGTCCGACATTCAAGGCTTGGAAGACTTCCTTGGCGATATGGACTTCAAGGTTGCTGGTACAACAAAGGGTATCACAGCTATCCAAATGGATATCAAAATCAAGGGTATTGACGAACAAATTCTTCGTACCGCATTGGAACAAGCTCGTGTCGGTAGACTTCACATTTTGAACCAAATGTTGGCTGTTTTGCCAGCTCCACGCGCTGAACTCTCCAAGTACGCTCCAAAGATCATCTCCTTCAATATCGATCCTGAAAAGATCCGTGAAGTTATCGGTAGTGGCGGAAAGGTCATCAACAAGATTATCGAAGAAACAGGTGTTAAAATTGATATCACTGATGATGGTACAGTATTTATTGCAACAGCTGACAAGGAAATGCAAGACAAAGCTAAGAAGATGATTCTTACTATTGCAAAAGACCCTGAAGTTGGCGATGAATTTACTGGCAACGTTGTTAGAACACTTGACTTTGGTGCATTTGTTGAACTTGCTCCTGGCAAAGACGGTATGATCCACATCTCCAAGCTTGCAAAGGAACGCGTTGAAAAGGTTACTGACGTTGTAAACGTAGGCGACAAAGTTGTTGTAAAGGTAATCAAGATTGACGAAAAGGGCCGTATTGACCTCAAACTTATCAAGAAGTTGTAATTTTCACAGCTAAATAGTAAGAAAGACCAATTTCGTGACTTTCGGTAGAAATTTTGACAGCACAAAAGGATAGCAAACATTTTGCTATCCTTTTGTGTTTGCATAATCGCACAAGTATTGATTTTATCGATTTAGTAAGTTGTGAATTTGATAGGTATTTTGCGCGATAAACAGCGCAATAAATTGGAATTAGTTACTGTTGATGAAGCAAGTTATCATATTTCTTACTTCTTCAACATCCAGTATGTTATCTGCAATCTTTTGGCTGTATTTATGTCTTTCAATCCCCAATACATGATTGTTGATTTGAGTACATTCAAACCATTTTGAAAGGCATGGGATAAAATCAGGTGTTTTTGTTCTATCGCCATAAACTCCTATGATGTACAATTTTGAAACAATAGTTTCATAACTGTCCTCGTTGTGCATAAAGAAGTCTTGGCATCGCTCATTAAATCTAAAATAGAGCGATGAAGGATTTCCGCAATACATAGGCACAATTAAAAAGACTTTGTCATAGCTGAGCATACTTTCGTAAAGGCTATATATATCATCCGAGCGATACTTACAATTTCTGTTAAAGCATTCATACTTACACCCACTACAATCGTGCACATTAAGATTTCTAAAATAGATAATTGTGTCACCTTTAGAAGCAATATATTGTGATATGCCGTCACAGTTCCCGTTTTCCCTCCCCGAAAAACTAATAATCAAATTCATAACATCATCCCTACAAATTCTTATTAATCGATGAGTAAATTATATCAAAGTGACGTCAATGGTGCAAGTGTTTTGCGATCGTTAGCATATTTAAGCAAAACGATTGCGTTGAGTGATCCAATTACGAAACGTTTATCAAGATTTTCGCCAAATAATCATACAATAGCTTGATGAGGTATGACGGTATGAAGGGCAAAATCTTTGTAAATGTTGTAGCTAACGTAATTTTGGTTACAATAATCTTGCTTGTTTCGATGGTGGTTTTTGGTGGCGGAGTTACCAGTGTGTTTAACAAAAATGGCTATGAGCCAATATATCGTGGAAACGGCGAAAATTGTGTATCGTTGATGATAAACGTCTATTGGGGCAACGAGTATCTTGAGGAAATGTTGCAAATACTTGCAAAACACGACGTCAAGTGTACGTTTTTTGTTGGTGGGAGTTGGGTGGCAAAGTATCCAGAGTTACTGCAAGCAATCGTTGATGGTGGGCACGAAGTCGGGAATCATGGTTACTACCACAAGCAACACAGCAAGTTGACATATCAGCAAAACTGTGACGAAATTACGGTCTGCAATCAAGTGGTGTTTTCGCAAATTGGTATCACTCCAACATTGTTTATGCCACCGAGTGGCGATTTTGGAGACCAAACAGTGGAAGCGTCCAAAGATTGCGGTATGAAGATGATAATGTGGTCGCGCGATACAATCGACTGGCGCGATAAAAACGAAAGCGTAATTTTTGAGCGTTGCACAAAAAATATTCGCAGTGGCGAGCTTATATTGATGCATCCAACATTATGTACTAAAAATGTCCTTGAAAGAGTAATCACAAATTTGAAAGGTAACGGATTTAGTTTAGTTACAGTAGGACAAAACATATCGTGACAGGTTACGCTCGTGTAGGCAAATTATATTGACATTTGCTGTTTTTGACGATATAATTATGGACATACTTACAAATGATGCCCACCAAGGCTAAAAGGACTAATTTGAAATGAAATACGAATTTTTATGCAACGACAATGTTGATAAATATATAGAGTATCTGCAAAAGGCTCTTGCTGAAGATGCTGAGCAAATGTGGATTGAGGATGTAAATATTGTCGAGATAGTTAAGCGTGTTAATGATCCGTTTTATCAAAAGACAAAATCGATTTTAGCCATCAAAGATGGTCAAGTAGTTGGACGTATTGAATATCATTTTTATGGTTGCGTTCAGGATGGATTTAGAATGGCCTATGTTGACTACGTATATGTTCTCAAGGACTATCGTAAGCAAGGTATTGCCAAAGCACTATTTCAAGAGTTTGAAACAGATTGTAAGAAAAATGCAATTAATCAATACTTTCTAATAAGAGCTACTAGCGACGCTGCCAATCATTTTTATGATAGTTTCAAAGATGCGCAAATAAGCGAAGAACCATTGTTGCGAAAAGACATTGTTTAGCGAGTTTTCTGCTAAAAAGCTCGTCTAATTGCGAGGGCTATTCGATAACCACCATCACTGTCAGATAACTAACTTACGCAGTATTAGGTAACAACTAACAAAGGAGTAATATGGAATACACAAAGAAATATCCAAGTGGTTTGACACTTGTAGCAAAACAAATTGACCACGCATACACAGTTGTTTTTGGGGTGTATGTGGATGTCGGTAGTGTGCGTGAAGATAAAAGTACTAATGGTTTTTCTCACTTTATTGAACACCTTATGTTCAAAGGCACCAACAAGCGCAACGCATTGCAAATCAGCGAAGAGCTGGAAGATATCGGCGCAAACATCAACGCTTTTACTTCCAAGGAGAACACTTGCTTTTACACAAAGAGTGCGCATACCGAGCTGGAAAAGTGCGTTGACGTTTTGTCTGATATGTACTTCAATGCGCAGTTTCCGCAAGAAGAGCTAGACAAAGAGCGCGGAGTGGTGCTTGAAGAAATCAAAATGTGCGAAGATACTCCCGATGATTTAGTTCAGGATTTGATATCCTCTGCGCTGTATTTCGAACAGCCAATGGGGCAAACTATACTGGGTTTGCGCGATAATATAAAATACTGTGACAGACATAGTATCTTGAATTTCAAGAAGAAACACTATATTCCATCCAAAACCGTCATTTCAGTGGCAGGTAAGTTCGATTTCAATCAACTGGACAAACTTGTTGAAAGGTACTTCGAAAGCAATTTTGAAGGTGCTTTTGAGGATATTTCCCCTGTGCCAAGCGTTGCCTATTGCGATAAGTTTCTGCACGCTTTCAAGGATATAGAGCAAGCGCACTTGCAGTTGTCTTGGGGTGGTGTTAGTGTCGATTCTCCTAAGCGTTACGCATTGAGTCTGCTTGCAAATATCTTGGGTGGCGGTATGTCCAGTCGTCTGGTGCAAGTAATTCGTGAACAGCATGGCCTTGCTTACTCAGTGTACGCTTATCCATCCTACTACGAAAATTGTGGCAACTTCGAAATCTACGTTGGTTGCAGTCCAGAGAACAATCAACTCGTATGCCAGCTTTTGCAAAAAGTGCTGACAGACCTTGTTAAAAATGGTGTGACGGAAAAGGAACTTTCTCGCGCAAAGGTGCAAGCGGTAAATGCTTTGTATATGAACGCGGAAAGTAATATGACGCTAATGCGTTTGTATGGTCGTTGTATGCTAAAAAGTGGCAAGCTTTTCAATGTGCAGGAGGAAATTGATGGTTACACATCTTTGACTGTACAAGACATCAACGATGTTGCACGCCAAATATTTACCCAAAAGCACGCGTCTGCTTACGTTGGCAAACAAATTGACGACTATGGTGCTGTTGCCAAAATTGCTGTCGAAGTATAATTCTGTTTACACACTGCCTCACCTTGTTTTTTGTTGTCTGCTCCAGTACACTTGTATTTTGATTTGCAATGTTAATATTTTCTCGAATTGATAGTGCATTTTGCAAGGGTTCCAAAGTCAGAGAATTTATACTCGCAAACTATTCATACGTGACTGCGTTCTTAAAGCAAGCAACAAAACACATCCCATATTCAAATCAATATGCGTACTCAATGCGGTGCGCATATTTTCTTTCACAAAAGTGAAAAATTATAGACACTCTTTGTTTTTTATCTATTGCTAAAATTGACAACATATTGTATAATATATATTATCAAAACTGTATAGTGTAACTTTGTCCTTTTCCATGCGCAGTGTTTGCTCACCCAGACAAGGACGAAATTTGGGAGCAATTTTACTCTTTCTATAAATACAACGTGTACAGCGGTTACCGCTACACTGGCCGTATGGTAACACGGCTACACAAGATTGGCGCAAAGGAAATCAAGCTTGAACACTACGGCATCTGTTCTGCCGATACGACAGAGGACGAAAAAGAAATTTTGTTCCACGCGACAACATCCTTTATGAAAGGGGATATGCAACGCATGTTGCGTGAAGTGGATCCAAGCGACCCCAATGCCCTTGCATTTTTGGACTTCCACGAGGAGCATTATTGGGAGATGGAGGAGGACGTGGCTTCCAGTGACTTTGTATTCAACACTTGCTACGTCATCTATTCGGTAAAATTTTAACAAATTGTAACTATAAGCGGAGGCTTTTATGGCAAACAAACTTACAAAAGGTCAAAAAACGAAATATATTGTTGGCATTGTAGTATGCTCGGTGCTTGCTATTTTGTCTTTCTGCGGAAGATACTTTGGAGCAACACTCAAATATGTTGCTGGTTTCTTCCTAGGTGCTTTTGGTATGTCTTTTTATGGCATCCTCTTCGGTATCATTGCGGCTTGCTCCTTTGCTTTGTCCGGACGCAAAATTCGCATCCCAGCTAAGTATGTCATAAACTTTATCTTGTTGTTTGTAGCTGTGGTGCTGTTTGTCCACTCTTTGACATCTCGCTTTTACATCCAAACTGAGGGCAAAGAGATCGTTGCATATTCAAGCTACGTAGGCTACTTGTTTAACTACTACGACTTTATCTCTTTTGGTGGTGTGGTGCTTGGTTCTATCGTATATGTTTTGGAAAGCGCACTCACTTTTTGGGGTTCTTTGGTTATTATTGTAGGTTTTCTTGCCTGGACTGTTATTGTAACAGGTGACTTTTTCTACTGTTATTTTACCGGCAAAATTACACTGCTCCAAGAAGTGGACAACACAACGGAAACACCTACTCCTGTAGCTGCTCCAACACAGGTTGTTGATGATGCGGAAATCCGTAGAACACAAGCTTGGGCAACCATTATGGGTGAAGGTGCAACCGACTATCCAGAAGAAATAAAAACTCCAATGGTGCAAGTGGCTCCACAAGAGACTTTCACTTTCGCTCCACAAACTATCATTGACACTCCACAACCTGTGCAACCGACGGTACAAACTGCACAACAAATTTTGTTCCCACAGGAGCAAAAGGTTACACCTGGTAGTAGCTTCTTCGGTGGTGCGCAAACTGATGAAACTGACAATGACGATGATCCACCCATTGTGCGAGGTGGTGCAAAACCGGTAACTCCTACTGAAGAACCAACATCCAGTTGGAAAATTTCGACGCCCCCTGTTCAAGAAGTGGAAGTTCCGGTTGTTACAAAACCAGCAGTTATTGAACAACCAACTCCTACTGCGGTAGAGAAACCTGCCCCCATGGTAGTTGAACAACCTGTCATTGTAAAACCTGTTGTCGTTACCCAAGAGCCCCCCATAGTCGAGAAACCTGTGGTAAAAACTCCCACTTATCAACCTGCACCTGTGAAGCAACCGCAAGTGGATATTGTCGATGTAGTGGTGGATGATGACCAAGACGACTATCAAGATGAACCGCCATTTATTGAGCCTGCGCCTGTTGTTAGATCTGCCCCACAGCCAAAGGCAAAGCCTGCTCCAGCCCAAACTCCAACCCGGGCTTACGACCCAGACGAAGTTATCGCAGTAGAAGGGGAAACTCCACTTGGAAACGGCGCCGTGCAAGCTCGTTTGGACTTTGTGACGGCTGAACAGTTGGACAAGGTAAAGCAAACTGTCCATCAATATATGGACTACGTAGCTCCGCCATGTGATTTGTTGTCGGATGCTGTCATTACTGTCGATCACGGCGACGAAGATCGTCAAAGGGCTGCGGTAGAAATTGTCCGCAAGCTTGGCGTGTTTGGTATCAAAGTAGAGCTCAATGATATTATTGTTGGACCATCTGTTACTCAATATCGCTTCAAAGTAATTTCGGAAAAAACTCGTATGAGCGACTTTGCAGCGTATGCGGATGACCTCAAAGCCTGCTTGGAAGCTCCGGATGATATTCTTATCCATGCGCCTATCCAAGGTACAAACCTGGTCGGTATCGAAGTTGCCAACAAGCAAAAAACTCCAGTGTACCTGCGCTCTTTGTTGGAGTCGGATACCTTCAAAAATGCAAAAGGACGTTTGGTATTTGCAATCGGTAAGGATCTTATCGGTAATGTCATCACAGGTGACTTGGCAAGCATGCCACACTTGTTGGTAGCTGGTACAACTGGTTCTGGTAAGTCGGTTGCATTGAACTGTCTTATTGTCAGCCTTATGTACAAGTATGGCCCAGAGTACTTGCGTTTCTTGATGGTGGACCCAAAATACGTAGAACTCTCTCGCTACAATGGTATCCCACATATGTTGACACGTGAAACAATCGTCAACATCAATGATGCGTTGGCTGGTATGGACTACCTTGTAAAGGAGATGGAATCCAGATACCAACTTTTCAAACAAAATGGTGTTGATAACATTGTAAACTACAACAAAACTATCAATCCAAAACTTGTACAACGTATGCCATATCTCATCTACATTGTTGACGAGTTGGCTGACTTGATGTCCACAAACAAAAAAGGATTTGAGGAGCGTCTTGGTCGTTTGACGGCTAAAGCGCGTGCCAGCGGTATTCATATCGTGTTGGCAACTCAACGTCCTGACGTAAACGTTATCACCGGTACTATCAAAAATAACCTTTCTTGCCGTATGGCTTTGAAAGTTCCTGCGCCACAAGACAGCAAGACCATCATCAATGGTGCTGGTGCAGACAAACTTTTGGGTAATGGTGATATGCTATACATTGGACCTGGTGCGTCCAGCCCCGCGCGTATCCAAGGCGCATATGTAAGCAATGACGAAATAAAGTCGCTGGTTGAGTTCTTGCGAGACAGCAATGAGTTGTACTTTGATGATAGTATCACAAATGAAATCTTCCTTTCTAACAAGCCGGAAGAACCTGACGAAGTGCCCGATCTTGGCGATGACGAAAACGGAGTTCCACTTCACGAACAACGTGAGTATCGAATTTACTGCAAAAAGGCGTTGAGGTACTGGCTGACGGAAAAACGTGGCCTTGCATCAACGTCATCATTGCAACGTGGTATCCGTGTAGGTTTCAACAAGGGCGGAACAATCAGAGATATGTGCGAAAAGCTTGGCTACATTGCAAAGCTTTCCGACTCTGACTCATCTTCTCGCCCAGTTAAAGTGCTTGTAACTTTGGAGCAACTTGATGAATTGTTCCCTGATGTTACAGACGAAGATATGGAAAATATTTAATAGGAAAAACAAATGAACACTAAAGTTGGAGTAATCTCCCTTGGCTGTGACAAAAATCGAATCGACACCGAAGTTATGCTTGCCAACCTTGCCAAGGGCGGTTATCAAATCACAAACAATCCCAATGATGCCGATGTGCTAATCGTCAACACTTGTGCGTTTTTGCAATCTTCTCGCGAAGAAGCTATTGATACTATTTTAGAGATGGCGCACGTCAAAGAAGGCACCGGCAAAAAGCTTGTTGTGACCGGTTGCCTTGGCCAAAAATTTGGCGAAGAAGTTTTTGTGGGCCTTCCGGAAATTGACGCTGTTGTTGGCACCAATGACTACGACAAAATTTGCGAAGTTGTTGATGGCGTAGTTGCAGGAAAGCGTGATTTGTACGTTAACTGCAACGATGCAATCACTTTTGGCGACCGCATTTTGACTACTGCGCCACACGTTGCTTATCTCAAGACAAGCGATGGTTGCAATAATTTTTGTACGTATTGTCTAATCCCTTACATTCGCGGTCGTTTCCGTTCTGTGCCAATGGAAGACATTGTTACCCACGCCAAAAGTTTGGCTGATGGTGGTGTACGCGAGTTCATCCTTGTTGCGCAAGATACCACACGCTACGGCAAGGATTTGTATGGCGAAATTCGTTTGGTTGAGTTGCTCAAACAACTTTCCGCTATCGAAAACATCCATTGGATACGACTTTTGTACTGCTATCCAGAGCTTATGGATGATGCGCTGATTGATGAAATTGCTAACAATGACAAGATTGTCAAGTGTGTTGATGTTCCGTTGCAACACGTAGATGACGGCATTTTGCGCAAGATGAATCGCCGTTCCAATTACGCAAGCATTTGCAAATTGTTCGACAAGCTTGCTAACAATGGCATTGCGGTTCGCTCTACATTTATTTGTGGTTTCCCAGGGGAAACAAAAGAAAGCGTTGAACTAATCTGTGATTTTTTGCGCAAGTACAAACTGCGCAATGTTGGCTTTTTTGCTTACTCTCGCGAAGAAGGCACAAGGTCTTATGATTTCGAAGGGCATCTACCTAAACGTACCAAAGAGAGATACGTTGCAAAGTGCTACAAGGTGCAACAAAAGGTGGTGCAAGAGCTCAACAGTAACGATGTTAGCAAAGTGTACGAGTGTATTGTTGAAAGCCTGCAAGAAGTTCGCGATGGCAAGTATTTTTATATAGGTCGCACCTACTTTATGGCTCCAGACATTGATGGCAATGTTATGATTATTTCTGACCGCGAATTGCCTCTTGGCAGTTTTTGCGATGTAAAAATTACAAATGCATTGGAGTACGACCTTATAGGAGAAGCACTATGAATCTACCCAACAAATTGTCCATCCTCCGTATTGTGATGGTGCCATTGTTTCTTGTGGCATACTTTTTGCCATACTCTTGGGCTCCATGCATTGCGCTTGGTATATTTATTTTGGCGGCAATTACCGATTTTTTAGATGGTTACATTGCCAGAAAACACAATCTCGTAACAACTCTTGGTAAGCTTTTAGATCCAATTGCTGACAAAATTCTTGTGTGCGCGGCACTTTTTTGTTTGGTAGCAACCAATCCACTTCGCCAAAGCCTTGGTGGTCATCCCGTAATGGGCATTGCCTATGGCGCAAATTCTTTGCAAAGCGGTCATATTTTCTTCGCTGTTAGTGGCGCATTGGTCCTTTCTCGTGAGTTGCTTATTGATGCGGTGCGTATGATTGCTGCATCCAAAGGTACAGTAGTGCAAGCAAACGTCTATGGCAAAGTCAAAACTGTTTGCTTGAACGTAAGTATCCCTGTGCTGGTTGCTTGCGAATCTCTTGCGCGTGAGTTGGATTTTTGTTCGCTTGTCAGTTTTTATGAGAAGAGCATGGATCTTTTGACCAATGTCTACAATGTGTTGTCCTGGGTTGGCGCAATTTTGTTTGCGGTGTCCATCGTTATGACGATTGTTTCTGGCGTTGTTTATATTGTACAAAATAGAAAGGTATTTTCAGACAAATGATAAAACTACTTACAAAAGAACATAGCAAGGCAGTGCGCCTGCTTTGCGACAAACTGCGTTGTGACGGTATCAAGTACGACTTGTTGGTTACCAACAGCGTGGCATCATCTCGTAACTATTTGAACGAAGGCGTACAAAAAGATGACGTAATTATGATTGGTAACGTTGGCGACTACTCAACATTGTTTGCCGACACTTTCAACCTAACTATGTTTTACGACACCTATGCAGAAAAGTACGTTGCAGAGTATTGTAAGCTTGCAAAAATTGCCATGCCAGCACAGCACGTTTTGGATAAAATTTGTACTATCCCCGAGACCTTTATTCATTACTCGGCAGTTTATGGTTATCAATGTGGTTGCTGTGGCGAGTATAACAAGAACAAAATTTATATTTTACCTGACGATCACCGCGAGTGCGAGGTTTTGTATGATAACTACGTATCAAAAAGCTTGTCGCGCGACCAGGTTGGTATGATAAAATACGTTTTTAAAGTGTTTGGTTTGCCCGCTACTGAAGTAAACAAGCGCTTAGATACCCTTCCTAAAATTGTCCAACGTAGTTGTGATACCGACAATTTGGATAGTCGCATCACATTGTTGCTACCAGCAAAGACTTCCAAAGGTGTAATCGCTCAAACGCTTGAGCAGTTCAACTCATTGTTTGGCGCTGGTATCTATGCCAACTGTGACCAATCGTTGGCCAAAACAGTAGTGGATTTGTTGTCTCAAATCAATCGTACAGTTTCTACAGCGGAATCTATCACTGGTGGTTTGATTGCCTCGTCTATCGTTGATATTGCCGGTTCAAGTGCAGTGTTTTACGAAGGAGCTGTCACTTACTCCAGTGTGGCGAAGAGCAAGCGCTTGGATATTTCCCCGCACTACATCGACGAGTATGGTGCTGTTTCGCCACAAGTTGCCAATGCCATGGCGGAAGGTCTGCTCAAAAGTGGTAGCGACATCGTTGTTGCAACCACCGGCTATGCTGGTCCGGATGTGACTGGTAAAACTCCCGTTGGACTTTGCTATATTGCCGTAGGCAGTCGCAATGGTGTGACAGTTCACAAAAACGTATTTGTGGGCGACCGCAATACAATACGCGCTCAAGTGACAAATACGGCTCTATTTTTAGTTATCAAAAGTATTACAAAATAATTTAGAACAAATATTCTAAAACAGTTGCAAAATTATTGCAAATAGTATATAATTATTATACAAACATAGGAGAACAGTAAAATGACAGATGACAAGAAAAAGGCTCTGGAACAGACCATTTTGCAAATAGAAAAAGAGTTTGGCAAAGGCTCCATTATGAAATTGGGTAGCTATGCTGCAACTCGCAATATCGAAGTTATCCCAACAGGTTGTTTGACTTTGGACCTTGCGCTTGGTATCGGCGGTTTGCCCAAAGGACGTATTATCGAAATCTATGGACCAGAAGCGTCAGGTAAAACAACTGTAACATTGCACGTTATTGCGCAAGTACAAAAAATGGGTGGCACAGCAGCATTTATCGATGCTGAACAAGCTTTGGACCCAGTGTATGCAAAGAACCTTGGCATCAATCTTGACGAGCTGTACATTTCTCAACCGGATAGTGGTGAGCAAGCTTTGGACATTTTGGAATACCTTGTTCGTAGTAATGCAGTGGATCTTATCGTTGTGGACTCCGTTGCAGCATTGACACCAAAGTCCGAATTGGAAGGCGATATGGGCGAAAGCCATATGGGTGTCCAAGCACGCTTGATGTCTCAAGCATTGCGTAAGCTGGTGGCAATTGGCAACAAGTCCAACACTTGCATCATCTTCATCAACCAACTTCGTGACAAAATCGGCGTTATGTTTGGTAGTCCAGAAACCACTACAGGCGGCAAGGCACTCAAATTTTATTCCAGCGTTCGTTTGGATGTAAGACGTATCGACCAAGTCAAGGATGGCTCTGACATTGTTGGTAGCAAAACTCGCGTAAAGGTTGTAAAAAACAAGGTTGCACCTCCCTTCAAGACTGCCGAGTTTGAAATCATCTTTGGTAAGGGTATTTCCAACTCTGCTTGCATTTTGGATGCAGCAGTTGAGCGTGGCATTATCGAAAAGAGTGGTTCTTGGTTTAGTTACAACGGCGAAAAAATCGCTCAAGGCCGTGAGAAGGCAAAGGCTTGGTTGGAAGCTCATCCAGAAATTATGGAGTCTATCCAAGCAACCGTCAAGGCTGAACTCAACCCACCAGTTGAAGAGGAATAATTACTGTTTGACAACAACTCAACATTTCAACATTTACAAAATAGTGCAAGGGATTGACGAAAGTCGATCCCTTTTTTGGTGTTCGTGACATCCCTTCAAGGGGCGCATAATATATGCTCGAATATAGATTGAATTATTTTGTTAAATATCATTTTTAAATTTTGACTATATCAAAAGTAGTGCGAAAATCTTCCAATGACTATCAGTAAGCGCATGTATCTAAAATTTTGCAAATTTTCTTTTTTGACTTTTTGTTGAAGAATAGTTTGTAATTCTGCGCTATTTCTCCTCGTCCATTTCGAATTTTGGCTATTTGTATAATACTTTGCCAGACATAGTATATATGTTCGCGTATCAATTTAGCCTTTTTGCTGCTTTTGTCAGATTTAGCCAAAATATTTGTGTTTTATAAATTTTATATATGTGTTGACATTTGTTGCTCTTTACGGTATAATATACATGTGGTAAATTGGACCACATTATAACTAAATAGGAGGTATTTACACATGCAAATGTTAAATCAACTCCTTGCCTTTGATCCCACTTCTTTGATTATTACCATTGTCGCTTGTATCGTCTGCCTTGGCGGCGGTATTGGCATTGGTGCATTGCTATACAAGACTTATAGAAATAAAAAAGTCGGCTCCACACAAGCGCAAGCCCAAGCAATCATTGATTACGCTCGCGACGAAGCTAATCGACTCAAAAAAGAAGCCATAAACGAGGCAAGGGAAGAAGCACGAAAACTAAAGCAAGAAAACGATCGTCTGTTTAGAGAGCGCAATGCGGAACTCGCAAAGTTGGAAAACAAACTTTCTCAAAAGGAAGATGCTCTCGACAAAAAGGAAGAGTTGCTCTTGAAGAAACTCGACCAAATCGACATCCAACAAAAACAACTTATTCAACATCAAAACGAGCTCAACAAACGTCAACAAGAAATTGACAAGAGCGAACAACGCATCCAACAAGAACTTGAGCGTGTTGCAGGTCTTTCCAAAGAGGAAGCAAAACAACTGCTCATCGACAGTATGGTCGCAGATGCTCGCAGAGAAGCAGCAGTGCTGGTTCGCAAGATTGAGGCGGAAGCTCGCGAACAGGGCGAACGCAAAGCTCGTGGCATCATCGCAACAGCAATTCAACGTTGCGCAAGTGACCAAGTTGTTGAGGCAACTGTAACAACGGTACCACTTCCAAGTGACGAAATGAAAGGTCGCTTGATCGGTCGTGAAGGTCGCAACATCCGCGCATTGGAAAATGCAACTGGTGTAGAAATCATCATCGACGACACTCCAGAGGTTGTAATTCTTTCCGGCTTTGACCCTGTAAGACGTCAAATTGCTCGTATTGTAATCGAAAAACTTATCACAGATGGCCGTATCCACCCTGCTCGTATTGAAGAAATGACAGAAAAGGTTAAACGCGATATGGACATCACAATCAAAGATGCTGGTGAAGCTGCATCCTTTGATACAGGTGTATTCGGTTTGCACCCAGAAATGATCAAGTTGCTTGGTCGTCTCAAATATCGTACAAGCTATGGCCAAAACATTTTGGCACACTCTATTGAAGTTTCCTACATCGCTGGCATCATTGCAAGCGAACTTGGTTTAGACGTAAATCTTGCAAAACGCGGTGCATTACTCCATGACATTGGTAAGGCTGTTGACCAAGAAGTAGAAGGCACTCATATGCAAATTGGTGCTGACCTTGCCAAGAAGTACAAGGAAAGTCGCGAAGTTATCAACTGTATCGCATCTCACCACGGTGATGTTGAACCAATGACAGTTGAGGCGGTAATTGTTGCTGCAGCTGACGCAATCAGTGGTGCACGCCCAGGCGCTCGTAGAGAGTCTTTGGAAAACTACGTAAAACGTCTTGAAAAGCTGGAAGAAATTGCTAACTCCTTCGAAGGTGTACAAAAATCTTACGCTGTTCAAGCAGGACGTGAAATTCGCATCATCGTTAAGCCTGAAGTTGTCAATGATGAAACAACAGTTCTCCTTGCAAGTGAAATTGCTCGCAAGATTGAAGCTGAACTTGAGTACCCAGGACAAATCAAGGTCAACGTTATCCGCGAAACACGCAGTTGCGACTACGCAAAATAACAACTCAAAATCAAAAGGACTTGAAATTCCAAGTCCTTTTTTTGTTATAAAAATATTAAGCTGCATGACCTCAAACGCAAGTACAAATTGTTGAATATACAAACTCTCTGCAAAACTATGTAAAAACGTACATCGCTCAATAAGGGAATGTTATATTCTACAATCAAACAATTTGTATGACAACAAATTAATTTTTTGGTCGCTTTAATACAATCCCATTTGTATGAACGAGATTTTTCGTTGTAAGCTAACAGATTTATGAAAATGTATCATAAAGATAGATAAGAGATTTTAGTGAAAGTGAAGAGTAAAAAGAAAATACCTTGTTCGTGCGAACAAGGTATTTTTGGCAGGGGCAGAAGGACTCGAACCCTCAAGGACGGTTTTGGAGACCGGAATGTTACCATTACATCATGCCCCTACGAGTATTTGGTTTTCCAACCTTTTACAAAGTTGCGCAAAACATTTGCCAAAGGTCAGCTTTAATATTATAATAGATAAGGTAAAATATGTCAACAAATATCATCACAAATTACAAGGAAAATTTATGAAAAAAGTAACAATTTACACCGACGGCGCGTGTTCTGGTAACCCTGGAATTGGCGGTTGGGGAGCAGTGCTGATTTACAACGGAATCAAGAAGGAAATCAGTGGCTATGACAAACAAACCACTAACAATCGCATGGAGCTTTTTGCTGTAATACAAGCACTTCGTTGCCTAAATCAAAGTTGCGAAGTGGAAATTTTCAGCGATTCGCAGTATATTACCGATGCATTCAACAAAGACTGGATTGGCAACTGGCAAAAGAACGGATGGAAAACATCCGGCAAGCAGGAAGTCAAAAACAACGACCTTTGGAATGCTCTCTTGTACGAAACAAATCGTCACAAAGTGGCATTTATCAAGGTGAAAGGCCATGCAGATGTTGAACTAAACGAGCGTTGCGATCAACTTGCTCGTGGCGAAGTAGAGCGTTATCAAAAAATTCTTGCTGAAAACAAACAATAATATAGCCTATATTTTTACACCCCAACGGTGCAAATATTTAGCCAAAAGTGCTATCATTTTTTTTACAAACATAGACGGCTATTGCTATATATCATCAAATACTTACACTCAAAGGCGACAGACACAATCTGTGGCCTTTTTACTTTTATTGTAAGCAACCGCCAAATGTGCTAAAAATGCTTATTTTCGCCAAATTTTCAATTCTTTTTTTCAAAAACATCTTGAAAAAAAGTTTTATATATTATATAGTATAATAGAAGTTTATAAAATAAGGAGATTTGTTTATGACACTCGGCAATGTAATGGTAGGTCAATCTGGTGGCCCAACCTCTGTAATTAACTCAAGTCTTGTTGGTGTTTTCAAAACAGCCAAGGATGCCGGTTGCAAAACCGTGTATGGTATGCGTAATGGAATCGAAGGTTTGCTTCAGGAAAGATATATCGATATGTCCGACTACATCAAAAACGACCTTGATATTGAGCTTTTGAAACGTACTCCATCATCCTTTTTGGGAACTTGCCGTTTCAAGTTGCCTCATGCGGACAAAGCTCCAGATCTTTATGCGAGGATATTTGAAATTCTTGCCAAGCTTGACGTAAAATATTTCTTTTACATTGGCGGAAACGACTCGATGGACACAGTAATGCAGTTGTCTATGTATGCGGAAAAAATCAACTCCGACATCCGCTTTATGGGCGTGCCAAAAACCATTGACAATGACCTTGCTTGCACCGACCACACACCTGGTTTTGGTTCTGCGGCAAAGTACATTGCAAGCACAATGAAGGAAATCATCCGTGACGCAAAAACATACCCGAATGACTCTGTCACCGTTGTGGAAATTATGGGTCGTAACGCAGGCTGGCTTACAGCTGCGACTGCCCTTGCTCGTTCGGAAGACTGCACCGGTCCAGACTTGATTTACTTGCCGGAAGTAGTGTTTGACTACGACCAATTCCTTGCACAAGTCAAGGCAAAGAAAGAGCAACATCGTGCCGTTATTATTGCCGTCTCCGAAGGTATCAAGACAGCCGATGGCAAATACGTTTGCGAAGCTAACAAAAATACAACTATCGTTGACTCTTTTGGTCACAAAGTACTTGGCGGTACTGCATTGTACCTTGCCGACTACCTTGGCGACCAACTGGGCATCAAATGCCGTGGTGTAGTTTTGGCAACACTTCAACGTTGTGCATCTCACCTTGTATCCAGACGCGACATCACCGAAGCATTTATGGCTGGCGCTGACGCTGTTTTGGCTGCTTTGCGCGGCGAAACTGGCAAAATGATTGTATTCAAGCGCATATCCAATCATCCATACTCTGTTATTTCCGACGTGATGGATATCCGCGAAGTTGCCAACAAGGAAAAATGCGTTCCACTTGAGTGGATCATCAACGATGGAACCTATGTTTCTGCTGAATTCGAAACATACGCGCGTCCACTAATCATTGGCGAGTTATCACCATTTATGGTTGATGGTCTGCCAAGACACTTGTTTATTGATAAATAATGCGTTTTGTCGATCCGGCCAAACAACGGACGCTATTTGTCAAGATTGGCATTCAAGACTAAATGCATTGTATATACTAACCGAAATAAACAATATATTCAAACAAGCAATAAATAGAATATCCAAAAATAGAAAAAGGACTTGGTATTTCAAGTCCTTTTTAATTTATTTAATGTCTTAGTATTTGTTGTAATGATGGTTGAACGACAAAACAAATCCTGTGGGAAGTAGTGCAACTGCCGATGGGATAAATATTTTGTTTACGATATCAACATAGTTGGATAGCTCAATATTGTTGAAAATGCTGATTGCAACGGATGTTAGAATTACGATGCCTGCAAGTGTAAGTGCGCCAAAAAGCAGCACGTTGAATTTGAAGCTTGGTTTTTCGGTACGAATTGGGTTTGCAAGAGCGTAAACAGAAGTGGCAACAGGTAACAAAAGCAAAACACCAAGTGTAACGAGCGGTGGCAACCAGTTACCTACGGAAATGGATGTGATGCTAAGCAAGCCAAATACAATCACTGCAACAAGGTATGTCATCCAAGAAGATTTGCAAATAACTTGTGGCAATGGCATCAAGGTTTTGGATTTGAAGTTGGCGGCAGCGTGATTGTAAATTCTCAAGCGGATGCCTTCGCGAGCAAATTTGTCGGCAACTTCTTCCAGCTCGGCGGTAGTATCAATTTGAGCTGCAGTTGGCGCAGTGGTTGCGCTTTCAACTTGCGCCTCGTCTAACTGATCGCCAATGATGTTGAGCAGTGTGTGCTGGTAGTTCTCCCCTTGCTTGGGTTGTGATGTGCCTGTTGCAAGTTTTTGAGAAGATGCACTGGCCAATTTGTCGAAATCGGAAATGAAGGTCTCCGCATCGTCTTGGTTGACGTCGAACAAAGCAAGTTGTGCTTGTTGTTGCGCAGTTGGAGCTGGTTCTGTGACTTGAACAGGCGTTTCGACCGGTGGTGTGGGTTGTTGTACAACCACTGGCTCTGGCTCAACAACTGTTGTAGCAACTTCTGTCACTTGTGGCGGTGCAGGTTGCTCGGTAGTAGCGCCATCAGACAAGCCGTCAAGTTCGCTCAAACGGCGTGCAATTTCGTCTTGCTCATCAAACGTGCGTGTAGACTTGCGTTTGCGCGGAGTTTTTCGACCAAGCAATTTGGACGCATCGCCAGCAGGTTCAACGGTAGCTGTGCCATCAACAAGGCTGCCCATAACGTTACGTTGATACTCCCACTCGGCCAAAAATTTCTCACAGTCAGCGCGACCTTTTTCTGTCAATTTGTAGTATCTTCTGCGACCTCCGCTTGACTCTCCGCCCCAGTAAGCATAGACGTAACCATCTTGCTCAAGACGTTTGAGATAAGAGTAGAGCGTAGGTTGCTTGATTTCGTATTGATTTTGTGTGCGATCTTTGATGCTCTTTGCAAGCTCGTAACCGTACATGTCTTTGTTGTACAACGCACACAAGATGATTGTTTCAATATTTCCTTTGAGAAATGTAAAATCAGCACTCATCGAGTTTTGCCTCCTTTATGGGCTAATTATAGCGTAATTTCTCTAATATTGTCAATAGTTTAGAATACTATGCGTAACATAACATATCCAAAATTAGTAATTTGAGCGCTTTTTGACAATATATTCGAAAAGCAATCAAATGTTGCCGTCATTGCTTGCATAGAGATGATATACTTTCTTTATGAAAATAATTGTTCAACGCACTAACAAAAGAGAGCTAAAAATTTGTCCACAGAGTGACGGCAGTGTGATGGTTTTTGCTTACCGCTTTTTGTCACAAAAAGGCATTGCAAATCATATTGCAGAGAACATCTCTTGGATTACATCTCGCATTCAAAAACTTTCTGTTTCGCAAACAACCACAGATGTCAAACAAGCAACAAATGTGACTGGTTCTCCGCAATACTTTGATGGGATAGACAATCAAGCTATCAAAATGTTGTTTGCAGGTAAAAGTCTGCTGCTATGCGGACAGCTGTATCATTGCTCGCCATCTTCGCACTCGCAAACATACCTACAAGAAGATTGTTTGTATATCTGTGAAAAGCAATTTGCAAGCAAAGAGTTGCGTTTGAAGGCAATCAAAAGCTTTTTGAAACGTATGTCTACAAATGCGCTGTCACAAGAAATATCCAAGTTGGGCAGTGCAATGGCCTTGTGCCCCACAAAGATACAATTCAAAGATTTGCATGGTCGGTGGTGTAGTTGTGCGGATGCAACTGCTCGTGCGATTGTTTTGGACTACCGCTTGATACAACTGCCACAGCATTTGCAAAACTACGTGATCACTCACGCATTTGCCCACTTCGAAATGCAGGGGCACACAGAGGAGTTCTTTCGCTATCTGTCTACCTTTCAACCAAAGTACAAGGATTGCCAAAATGCCATCGCTAACTACAATTTTCTTTTGGATATTTAATTCAGTATGGACAAGCGCTTGCTACCAATCAAGTTGCAACAACAAGCGTAAGAACTGTTGGAGGGTATCACAATATTTTCATAAAAAAGCCACAGTTAAATATCTCTGCGGCTTTTAGACATAATGAAATTATTGAATCTTGCATTTGTTCCCACAAGGGCAAAAGGTTACGCCCGATGGAAGATTGATAGAATTATAACGCTCGCCTAAAACTTTTTGATGCATCCAACAACCTTACCCAAAATGATAGGGGAGTCAGTGTGAGGAATTACAATATCATCCATAGCGTCGTTTTCCGGGTGCAACACAAGGTTTGGATGTGTTGCAACAAGACGTTTGATTGTTGCTTTTTCTTCCCAGTAGACAAGCACAATTTCTCCAACGTTAGCGGCGTTTTGTTTGTGAATAACAACCATATCGCCATCGTCAATACCAGCTTTAATCATACTTTCGCCTTCAACGCGCAGCATAAATAGTTCCTCGCCGGCAAAAATATCTTTAGGAAGTGGAAACTCACCTTCGACATTTTCAACCGCCAAAATACCAGTACCAGCGCTAACGTTACCAACAAGCTTAACATAGTTTGCAGGGGTGCGATTGCTCATCACGCTGATTGCGCGCTTTTTGTTTGCAGCAACGTTATCAATCATGCCACTCGTTTTGAGTTTTTCCAAGTAGTAGTGTACTGTGGATGTGGACTTAATATTGAACTGGTCGGCAATTTCGCGCACTGTTGGTGGATAGCCGTTATTGTCGATGTAATCGCGCAAGTAGTTGTATATTTCCGTCAAACGATTGTCGCCTTTTCTCATTTGGATGCTCCTTCGATGGTAGATAAAGCAAGTAGCTCTCACTAACAATGCCATTCTTGTTCAGGCCAAAAACTGAAATTGGTCATTTACACATGTATTATACAACAAATTTTGCAATTTTGCAATACATTTTAGACTATTTGTTCGATAAAATATCTAAATTTGCATAAAAATGGGATGCAATTTATTTGTGCATCCCATTTTTGAATTGTTATTAGATTAAATAACAATGTAGTCCATAAATCTATCGACATATTGTCTGCGTACTGTAGCAGAAACTTTGGCGTTTGATTCATCAAAGTCTACGCTAAATTTTGCGTTGTACTTGTTGAGCAAGGTTACAAGCTTGCCGTACTCTGCAACTGCAACTTTCAGTGCAATTTTGGCGTAATCAGTTTGTGTACGTTTTTGTATTTCTTCCATCAAAACGTCAACGTTTTTACCAGTCTTTGCGGAAATAAAAATAGTAGGGCGGTTGGTTGGAACAACCGGTAAACTTTCCACCATATCACACTTGTTGTAGACACGCAAAATCGGCGCCGTTACGCCCAGCTCACCAAGTAGCTGCTCGGTAACATCAATGTGGTTTTCGACGTTTTCGTCAGAGATATCGCAGACGTTTAGCACCAAATCCGCCAAAACGGCCTCTTCCAAGGTGGACTTGAAGGCGTTTATCAGTTGGTGGGGCAAATCTTTGATAAAACCAACAGTATCACAAAACAGCACATTTATTCCATTGGGCAGAGTACTTTTGCGCACGGTTGTATCCAGAGTTGCAAACAGTTTATTGTCGGCATACACTTGATTTTGTGTGAGCAAATTGAACAAGGTCGATTTGCCTGCGTTTGTGTAACCAACTAATGCAATGGTAAAAACGGGGTTGCGTTTTCGTTCCTTGCGAGAAAGTTCACGGTGCTGTTCGATGGCTTTCAGCTCTTGACGCAAATGGTGGATTCTGTCTCGAATAAGTCGCTTGTTTGTTTCCAATTTGGTTTCGCCTGGACCACGTGTGCCAATCCCTGCACCTTGGCGCGAAAAGTTTTTGGATGGTTTTGTGGCTAAATTGTAGGTTAGTTGAGCAAGCTCAACCTGTTTTTTGCCTTCTGCGGATTGTGCTCGCAATGCAAAAATATCCAAAATTAGGTCAATTTTATCAATGATATCAATATTGAGTTCCTTCTGTAAGAATTTGCGTTGTTGAGAGTCTAACTCGCATGAGAAAATTGCAACTTCAATTTCGTCAAGCATTGCAAGACTGTTTTTGATCTCCTCAATTTTGCCAATTCCCAAAACGGTAGTGGGGTCCAATGTGTTGCGCTTTTGTGAAACTGTCAGCACAATTTTGCCATTTGCCGTTTTGATGAGCTCCTCAAGCTCGTGCAAATCTTGGGCAATGTTGGCGTTGGGAGTTTCAACGTAAACAAGCAGGACGTTTGTGATGGTTGTACTTTTCATCAGCTGTCCTCCTCGTCGCCATCTGGTGTAAACAAGCTTACCTTTGTAGATGCCTTTTTACGCAAATCGTCAGTGATTGCAGCGTAGTGACGGCGTGTTGTGTTGACATCCTTGTGCCCCAAAACGTCGGCAACAATGTAGATGTCACCTGTGTTGCGGTAAAGTTGTGTACCAAAAGTGGAACGCAATTTGTGTGGCGTGATATGTTTGAGTGGTGTGGCAACTTCGCTGTACTTTTTGACAATATTTTCCACAGCACGCGTGCTGATACGCTTTTTTTGCAGTGACAAAAACAATGCGGGCTGGTCTTTGGTGGACTCGTCCGCAAGGCGCGCAAGGTAGTAGTCGTACAAATAGCCAGCCACCTCTTCGGAGAAGTACAAAATTACTCGAGCTCCGCCTTTTCGCGTCACGACAAAGCTAAAATCGTCAAAGTTTACGTCGGCCATGTCAATTCCCACAAGTTCGCTAACGCGGATACCAGTGCCAAGCAAAAGGCTTACGATGGCAAGGTCGCGAATTTTTGTGTTTTCAAGGTATTTTTGTTGGTGGTCAGTCATGCCTTCAGCTGTATCAACCACGTCCATCATTGTGGCAATTTCGCTACCTTCCAAACGGATGATTTCCTTTTCGCGAAGTTTAGGTGTGTCAATGGTTGCGGTGGGGTTGTATCTAATTACTTGCTTTTTGACAAAGTATTTGATAAAAGAGCGTAATGCAGCAAGTTTGCGACCTTTTCCGCGAGCGCCATTTTTAACAATCTTGCCATCTTCGTCACGATAAATTTCCACATAGTTGAGATAGGCCTCAATTTCAAATGGCGAAAGGTTTTCGATATCCACCAAAGAAATATCTTTTGGTGTTTTACCTTTGAAGCGATAAACCTTTTTACACAGATATTTGAAAAATGTGCGAATATCGTAGGCGTAATTTAGGCGCGTCAAGGTTGTGGTATTCATAGAAATACCAACAAAATACTCTCGACAGTAATCTGGTAGATCCTTTTGCAGAATCTCTTCGATTTTGTCCGTATTTTTGATGTCGCGTTTGTCAAAGTACTCCGACATTTGTTCTCCTAAATTTCCAATAAAAGGTGTATTTGTTATTTGTGTTAGTGATGGCTTTTATAATGATTAGTTCAAGATGGTGCGACGAGATCATATTGCCAAGTAGCACCGATTTGGTTGTTCAGCGTGTTATTACACTTCAAAGTCGTGTTTTGAAATTTGAAATTACAAAAAAATCAAAAGGGTAGTAAGTGTTTTGCAGGTCAAATCCAGTTTTTTCTAAAAAAATTAAGAAACAAAGGGCTTTGTATCTCTTCGCAAAAGACAGGTTTTGCGAAGAGATAGCCCCATTTTACCACTTTCGAAAGGGGTTGAAAAGCGCTTTCGAGATCCAACTGGTTAAATTAGCGCCTCATTAGAGCTTTGTTATTAGATGATATTTGCATATCAAATTAATTTAAGCAAACCTAATTGACAATTTTTGACAATCAAAACGGTCTGTTGCGCAGATTTTATATTGTCAAATTGAATGATGAATTGCCTGATATAAAATTTTAATGCGCGCAGGATATGGGATGATGTAGGTAATCTTGGGGGATTAGATTAGCGCCTCAAGGACTTTTTCCAAGGCCAAAAGACCATGCTCGATTGTCAAACCGCCTTGTAAGTAAGCTGTGTATGGAGCGCGAATTGGACCGTCGCAACTTAGCTCAATGGATGAGCCTTGCACAAAACAGCCAGCGGCCATTATTACAGGGTCGGTGTAACCGGGCATATCCCATGGCTCAGGCGTGACGTAGCCGTCAATTGGCGAAACAGCCTGAATTGCTTGACAGAAACGCACGAGTTTATCTGCAGAACCAAGCTTGATTGAGCAAACAATGTCACCAAGGTCATCATTTGCCTTTGGCAAGGTTTCATAACCCAGGTTGGACAAGGCCGTAGAAAACAACAAAGCTGTCTTTAAAGCTTGATTTACGACGTGTGGCGCCATAAAAATACCTTGGTAAAACAGTCTATAACCACCTGTATAGGAGCCGATTTCTGTTCCAACGGATGGCGCTGTGAGTCTGCCACCCACCAAATCAACAAGATGGCGTTTTCCCGCAATGTAACCACCAGTTGGAGCAATTCCGCCGCCAATATTTTTGATAAATGAGCCCGCACAAAGGTCAACGCCCACTTGGGTTGGCTCAAGTTCTTCCACAAATTCGCCATAGCAGTTATCGCAAAAGATGACAACATCATCCTTGATGCTACGCACAAACAGCGAAATGTTTGCGATTTGGGAAATTGTCAAAGCCGAGCGCCAAGCGTAACCGCGTGAGCGTTGCAAATAAATCATTTTTACATCATTATTATGCATAAATTCGGCAATTTTTTCCTTATCAAAAGAACCGTCATCCTTCAAATCGACTGTAGAGAATTGTACGCCAAAGTCAGCAAGGCTGCCAATTCCTTCCTTGTATATAACGTCCTGCAATGTGTCGTATGGTTGTCCGCAAATAGACAAAACGACATCGTTTGGACGCAAAACGCCAAACAACGCAAGAGAAATCGCGTGTGTGCCCGATGCAATCATTGGAGATGCTACTGCGCTCTCTGCTCCAAAAATATCAGCAACAACTTGGTTTAGAGTATCTCTGCCCACGTCATCATAGCCGTAGCCGTTTGTGCCCGAAAAGTGCCGGAGAGCTAACTTATTTTTTGCAAATGCATTGAGAACCTTCTTTTGATTGTAAAGTGATATTTCGTCAAGTTGTACAAATTTAGCTTTCGTCTGCTTTTTTGCACTGCTAATCAAATCTTTTGCATTCATTTTCTCTTTCCTTACACTATTATGACAGACATAGTATTCTACGTTTGGCTAATTTTGAGAATAGTGACCGCCAAAATAGTTGAAATATTGTGTATTAACTAATCAATAAAAAATATAGTAATTTTGCTTTTTCATTTGGATATCATTTGCACAAAAAATTAGCAATTTCTTGTGCAATTTCCGCCGCAGTCTTACCTTCAACATTGATAAATTTTGCAATGTGCATGCGCTTGAAATAGGAAATTTGTCTTTTAGCGTAGTGACGAGTGTTCAATTTTATTTGATCGATTGCCTGTTCAAGCGTACAGTTGCCCTGCAAATATTGGATGATTTCCTTGTAACCAATGGCAGAAAAAGCAGAGTTTTGACAATAGCCATATTTATCTACAAGAGATTTGACTTCGGCAACCAAGCCTTTCTGCACCATCGCATCGACACGCTCGTCAATCATGTCGTAAAGAGATTGTCTATCGCGTTGTAAAACAAAAATTTTTGCCTCATACTGTGGATTGCCTTTTGTAGTGCCGCGTGATTGCTGTTGACCGCTTTCGGCAATTTCGATGGCGCGAACAACTCTCACAGGATTTTTTGTATCAATCTTGGCGCAAGTTTCTGGGTCAAGTTGATTGAGATATTGCACCAAATAGTCCAAGCCTTTTTCCGCAAGCAGTTGTTGGAGCTGTTTTCTACGAGCTTTGTCGCCACCACTAAACTCGGGGGGATACACCAGGCTATCAAAATAAAAACCTGTTCCGCCAACAATGATGGGGGCTACTGCAAGGTTGTCAATAATTTTTCCGGCCATTTGTGCATATTCAAAGGAAGAAAAATCACAGTTAGGTTCAATCACATCCAACATATGATGCCTTACGCCACCCATCTCTTCCGCTGTGATCTTTGCAGTGCCAATATCCATACCAACGTAAATTTGCATGGAGTCGGCAGAAATAATCTCGCAACCCAAAATTTTTGCCAGCTCAACAGCCACAGCGCTTTTGCCAACGCAGGTTGTGCCCGAAATGCCCACGAAAGATTTCATAACTAAACCTTCCTTTTGAACATTTTTTCCAAATCGGTTTTTGAGATGATTGTTGTGATGGGCCGACCATGCGGACAAGTCAATACACTGCCATCAACGACGTGCTTCAAAATGTATGTAATTTCGTATTTGTTGAGTACATCGCCAGCTTTGATAGCTGCTTTGCAAGCTCTGCTTGCGATTTTTTCCACCAAAAACTCCCCTTCGTCAAATTTGAGTTCGCCAACAGAGGACAAAAGATAGTCAACAAATTGCATCAGTTGTACATTCATTAGCATTGGCGAAACAGCAACAATTCGGTAGGTGTTTTTGCCAAAAGGTTGCACCTTAAAACCAGCCTTTTTGATGTTATCCAAATTTTTGCAGATAAACTCGTCTTCTTCGTCCGTTACATTAAACACATATGGAACCATGATTTCTTGAAGCTGCTCTTCGCGATACTTCATAAACTGGTCAAACAAAATACGTTCGTGCGCAGCGTGCTGATCTACAAGGATAAGCTTGTCATCAATTTCCAAAATGATGTAAGTGCGAAAGGCAACTCCTAAAATACGTGTACGATTGTACAAAATTTCGTCAGCATCTTCGTGTGCTGGGATAGACATTTGCACCACTGGAGGATCTTCGATTGGCTTTTTTCTGCGTTTGCCAGGCAAAGGTGGCAAGCCCATATCTTTTCGAACCTGCTCAACAGACAACTGCTTGGACAGATCCTGCAATTCTTGCTCTACCACGACTTTTTTGTCAATATCTTCAGTCGCTTGCTCAATACCCAAAACATCTTCTGCTTGATGGGTAGTCATCAGTTGAATACCCTTGTCGTGAAGGAAGTCATCCAAGTTGAAACTGTCCGGCACAACACCAAATGGCTCAGCGGGCTCTTGACGCTGACCGTAAAGCCCAAATGGATCGTTGCGACTTTCTTCAATATAGTTCACCAAGACTTTTGTTACGGCATTATAGAAAAATGCAGCAACTTTGTCGTGTTGCATAAAGCGCACTTCGCTCTTTTTTGGGTGAACGTTTACATCCACGTGGTCTGGAGGGATCTCCAAATCCAACACGAAAAATGGATATTGACGAGTCATCAAATAGCCTTTGTATGCCTGCATAATGGATGCTGAAATGCGCGTATCTACTATGCAACGGCCATTTACAGAAAGTGTTTGCCAGTTTTTGTTAGGCTTACTAAATGTTGTGTTACCAACGTAACCGCGGATATTCATCAGCCCCCAGCTATCGTTGACAACAAGGCTTTTTTCCAAAACCTCACCACCGTACACTGCAAAAATTGCTTCATCAAGGCCTTTGCCACTATTTTTGTAGACAAGTTCGCCGTTGAGAAAGTAGGAAATTTGTAGCTTAGGATTGGTCAAAATGAGCTTTGCAACAAATTTGGAAATTTCTGCGCCTTCGCGAGCGGGAGTTTTGAGGAACTTTTTGCGTGCTGGCGTGTTGTAAAACAAGTCGCGAACCACGATTTTTGTACCAAGATTTGCCGAAACGTATCCGCGAGAAAGAATTTGACCATTTTCTACTTCAACACGCATTGCGGCTTCTGTTTCGCTTGTACGAGTTGTCAGCTGCACTTTGGATACTGCTGCAATACTCGCCAAAGCTTCCCCACGAAAACCCAAAGTTTGCAAAAAGTACAGGTCGTCAAGGCTACCAACCTTGCTTGTTGCGTGCTCAACAAAGGCACTGTCAATATCTTCGTAGTCGATACCACAGCCATTGTCTGTTACACCGATGGAACTAAATCCGCCATCGACAACTTCAATTATGATGTTGGTTGCTCCCGCGTCAATGCTGTTTTCTACAAGCTCTTTTACAACGCCAACAGGGTTTTCAATCACTTCGCCTGCGGCAATTTTATTGTAGACATCAGGAGTTAAAAGTTTGATTTTACTCATTGTTATTTACCTTGTTTACAAGTGTGTTCAAAATGTCAAACGCCTCGATTGGAGAAACACGATTGATATCAATATCAGAAAGGATCGACACCACTTCACTTGCAGTTTTATTTTTGTCTTTGCTTTGGATTTGTGTTTGCACATTTGCTAAGTTGTAGTCGATGCTGCTGTTTTCCAACATGGCAACAATTTCGCGCGCCCTGTCACAAACTTCACTCGGCACTCCAGCCAAGGATGCAACTTCGATACCAAAGCTCTTGTTTGTGCCACCACGTACAATTTTGTGCAGGAACACAACCGTTCCGTTGAATTCTTTGACGGTTACACGATAGTTTTTGACCCCTTCAACACGACCTTCCAAATCGGTCAACTCGTGATAGTGAGTAGCAAAAAGAGTTTTCGCTCTAACGTTGCTGGATACGTATTCCATAACAGCCCACGCAATGGACAACCCGTCAAATGTGGATGTGCCACGACCAACTTCGTCAAGAATAATCAGGCTGTTTTGTGTTGCGTTGTTCAGGATGTTTGCAACTTCTACCATTTCGACCATAAAGGTACTTTGGTTAAATGCCAGGTCATCGCTCGCTCCCACACGTGTAAAAATCTTGTCCACAATGGGGATATCTGCACTGCTCGCTGGCACAAAGCTACCGATGTGAGCCATAAGTGTAATCAACGCTACTTGGCGCATAAATGTGCTTTTACCGGCCATGTTTGGTCCAGTGATAATCATTGTACGATTGTCCGCAGTGTCAAGCAAAACGTCGTTTGTAATAAAGTTGTCACGTTTGATGTATGCCTCGACAATAGGATGTCGTCCGTCGACAATTTTGAGCTCGGTACTTCTGCTGTTTAGGCGTGGTTTACAATAGTTGTTTGCCTCTGCTACTGTTGCCAAGGAATACAAACAGTCCAGTGCTGCAATAGCCTGAGCGGTTGATTGAATTGTGGGTATGTATGGCAACAATTTGTCACGCAGTTGTTCAAACAAACGCTTTTGCAAAGCTGTTTTTTGCTCGTAGGCAGAAAGCATTTTATCTTCCAACGCTTTGAGCTCTGGCGTCACAAAACGTTCGCCTGTTGTTAAAGTTTGCTTGCGAATAAAGTGCTCTGGCACTTGGGATAAAAAGGAATTGGAGACTTCGTAGTAGTAACCAAATACCTTGTTAAAGCCCAGCCGCAAAGTCTTGAGACCGGATGTCTCTTTTTCGCGTTGCTCCATTGCAGACAAGAGCGCTGCGCCATTGTGAGCAAGCTCAAACAACTCATCAAGACGAGCATCGTACCCTTTTTTGATGTATTCGCTACCATCCTTTGGAACAGCGGGAGCGTCATCATCAAGCGCACGATCGAGCAAATCTGCAACTTCTGTCAGTGGATCGATTGCGCGATCGATATCGCAAACGATGTTGCTTTGCGCCCCTGCTAAGAGTTTCTTGAGCTCTGGCAGTTTACACAAGGATTTTTTCAATGTTACACATTCTTTAGGGTTGACATTGTTGTAGGCAATTTTGCCAGCAATACGTTCAATATCACCAATGTCGTGTAATACCTTGCCAATGTAGGAACGCAACATATAGGCACGATAAAGCTCTTCGACACCGTCAAGACGCGCGTTGATGGCTCCCACCTTTTGAAGGGGTCTATCCACCCAATCGGCAAGCATACGTCCACCCATTGTAGTTTGGGTTTTGTCCAACAGCCACAAAAGACTGCCGGTCTTTTTGTTCTCGCGGTAGGAAACTGTAAGTTCAAGATTTCTGCGCGTCTTTATATCAATGGACATAAACTTACTTTTGTCGATGTATTTGATGTTTTTGAGATGCGGCAACTCACGCTTTTGCGTTTCCTTTAGGTAGTCAAGCAATGCGGCACAAGCTGTCACTGCGTGGTTTTTGCCACCAAGGCCAAAGCCATCCAACGTTGCAACCTTGTAAACGCGTTGAACTGTTTCTTTAGCGTACTTTTTGTCAAAGTGTAAATCATCGTATGGAGAAAATTGTGGCGTGTAGGCAGCGCGAACACACTCAAGGCTTTTGGAAAGACTTACCGCGCTACTGTTTGCGATGATTTCCGCAGGCTTGAAAGATACTAAAAACTCTTGCAAATCTTTGATTGCACTACCGCCAGCAAGCTCACAAGCAAAGTAGTCGCCAGTAGAGATGTCACATACGGCAATGCCAACTTTGTCATCGTAATAGACGGATGCAATGTAGTTACTGCGATTGCCGTCAAGTATTTCGCTTTCCATAACTGTACCCGAAGTGATAACACGAACAACATCGCGCTTGACAAGCTCGTTAGCTTTGCCAGTTGGTTGTGTCAGTTGCTCACAAATTGCAACCTTTTTGCCAGCAGCAATGAGTTTTGCAACGTACACGTCCACCGCATGGTAAGGAACTCCGCACATTGGTGCACGCTCTGCCAAGCCACAGTTACGGCTAGTCAAAGTCAGGTCCAAAATGCGGCTTGCCTCTTCGGCATCTTCAAAAAACATCTCGTAGAAGTCACCAAGACGATACAAGACAATGCAATCTTTGTATTGTTCTTTTGTTTGCAAATAATTTTGCATCATTGGAGAAAGTTGATTTTTCATTTTTCCTCTGTTGTAATTACGCCCCACAATGTTGCGGATGCAGATTTTTCAATTTTTACGTTGACAAACTGACCAATCAAGTGCTCATCGCCCTTAAAGTTGACAAGTCTGCCACTTTCAGTACGTCCACAAACAACACCATCATATTTGGTGTTTGCGCCTTCCACCAGTATTTCGTATACTTTGCCTGTCATTTGTTTGCTAATCTCGCGTGTAACTTTGTTTTGTGTAGCAATCAAACGTGTTATGCGGTCCTTTTTGACATCTTCTGGAATTTGGTCCCCCATTGTGTCAGCAGGAGTACCCTTTCTGCGAGAATACACAAAACAAAATGCGGAACTGTACTTAGCCTTTTCCACAAGGTCCAGTGTATCCAAAAAGTCTTGTTCTGTTTCGCCAGGGAAACCCACCATAATATCAGTTGTGATACCTACGTCTGGCAGTTTTGCTTTTATCATCTCGATGGTCGCAAGATACTTTTCGCGAGTGTAACGGCGGTTCATCCTGCGCAAAATTTCCGTACTACCACTTTGAACAGGCAAGTGGATGTTGTTGCAAATATTTGGATATTGAGCAACAGCATCAATCACGTCTTCAGACAAATCCTTGGGGTGAGATGTCATAAAACGCAAACGAAATTTGCCAGGAATTTTGCCGAGTTGATGCAAAAGCTTGGCAAAATTTTCGCCGTTTGGCAGATCTTTGCCGTAGGAGTTGACGTTTTGACCAAGCAAGGTAATCTCTTTGTAACCATCAGCAACAAGTTGCTCAACTTCCTTGACGATATCATCCATCTGCCTACTGCGCTCACGACCTCTTACGTATGGCACAATGCAGTAGGTACAAAAGTTATTACAACCGTAGTTGATGTTAACCCAGGCGTTTGGATAGCTTGTACGAGCTTGAGTAAAGTCTTCTTCTTGATAAACACAAAACTCTGTGTTTGTGTATCTACGATTGCGTTGCGCTTGCAGTACAGCATCCTTGAGTTGTCCAAGGTTGGATGTACCCAAAACAATGTCTACATAGGGAAAACTTTCACGTATTTTTTGTGGAACGCCATCTTGTTGGGACATACACCCACAAACGACGATGATCATATCTTTTTTTGCGCGCTTTAGCTTTTTGAGCTGTCCAATGTGTCCGTAGACCTTTTTTTCTGCAGTTTCGCGAATACAACAGGTGTTAAAAACAACAATGTCGGCATCCTTCACATCAGTGCATGCAACATAATTCAATTCTTCCAATATTCCGGCAATTTTTTCAGAATCGTGGATGTTCATTTGACAGCCGTATGTATGTATAAAGTAATTCAAATTGTCCTCCAAAACTATTGTGGATAGCAAGCATCCTTGTTAAGATGGTTCAAACGTACTAAGCAGACTTTGATTGTATTAATTGCGCTATGCATTTGTTGACCTAATCTCAAATGAGCACACTCCACTTATAGTTATACAAATATATTCTACTATCTTTTCGCAAAATTTTCAAGAAAAATAAATAGAAAAATCGAAATAACAGACAATAATATTGTTATGAAGACAAGATTTTTCAAAATTGTACTAATAATTGCTTGTATTGCTACAATTTCGTCAATTTTAGGCGCTGTTGTTTTTGTAGAAAGCGTCAAAAAAAGTGACAACTATGCAACCTTTGACAATGACAAGCTCAATCAGGTGTACAGCAACTTGACAGTATTGGATGATGACGGCAATTTACTAAACGAGGCAATGTACTACAAAAATATCAAACAAGTTCCGCTCACATCACTACAAAAGTACACCTATATGGCTTTTGTCGCAGTGGAAGACAAGCGGTTTTTTGCGCACAAGGGTATTGATGTAAAACGGGTTGCTGGTGCCCTACTGCACAACGTCAAGTCGGGCAGCCTAAAGGAAGGGGCTTCTACAATTAGTCAACAACTAATCAAGAATACCCACTTGGACAACAGCAAGAACTTCAAACGCAAGGTAAACGAAATGCTACTTGCAATGGAGTTGGAGCAAAACTACACAAAAAATGAGATTTTGGAAATGTATCTCAACACCATCTACTTTGGGCGAAACGCCTACGGCATCGAAAATGCCGCAAACGTATACTTTGACAAAAGCGCAAGAGAATTGACTATTTCCGAGAGCGCAATTTTGGCAGGCATGATCAAAGCTCCAAACATTTACGCTCCAGATAAAAACATTGAAAAGTGTAAGGCCAGACGAAATCTGGTGCTCGACTTGATGTGCGAACAAAAAATTATTACTGACGAGGATTGTACACAAGCAAAGCAGACAGAAATAACATATACACAACAAAAGAAAATTGCAGAGAAGACCTATATGTACTATGTTTTGAAAGAGGCTTGTCAAATACTCAATATGACAGAAGTACAACTGCTAAACTCAAACTACACAATCGAAACTTTTTGTCAACAAGACACACAGCATCAACTGTGTGAAATAGCTCACAAAGATAGAACAACGGATAAAAATGGAAACTTGTCGCAGCTGGCGTGCGTGCTGGCAAACAACTGCGGTCAAGTTGAAGCCTGCTATATGCGTGGCGAAAACGCTGACATAAAGGGGCAAGTCGGTTCAACTTTCAAGCCTATTGCAGTGTACGCACCGGCGTTGAATGAAAAGATAATCACTCAAGCATCGCCAGTTTTGGATGAACCAACAAATTTCAATGGTTACTTACCACAAAACGCAAGCGGTCAATACAACGGTTGGACAACGATAAAGCACGCTGTTACAAAGAGTTTGAACGTACCTGCTGTAAAAACGCTAAATTGTTTGACACTGCCAACTGCAGAAAGGTATCTTGCCAAATTTGGATTTACTGGCGGACAAAACTTGTCGTTGGCGCTTGGCAATGTATACGGCGGAGCAACCCCTTTTGAACTTGCCAAATGCTACACTTCACTGGCAAACAATGGTATGGCAAGTGAACTAAAGTTTGTAAAAGCTATACGCTCAAACAAAGGAACAATTTACAAGGCAAGAGACAGCTTTACACAAGTATTCAAGCCATCCACTGCCTTTTTGATGACAGATATGCTTTGTGATGTAGTTGACAATGGCACAGCAAAAATGCTCAAAAAGAACTATCAAGTTGCAGCCAAAACAGGCACTGTTGGAAGTAAATTAGGCAACACAGATGCAATAGTTGCTGGATACACAACCAATCATACGTTTGTTGTGTGGCATCGTGGTGACTTTGATAACAGCATTACTGGGTCAAACGCACCTTGCAAGGTTGCATCACAACTGCTTGACAAAATCTACCAGGAAAATTTGCCTAACAATTTTGCGCCACCCAAAGGCGTTGTAAAAGTAACATTGGACAAAAACTCGCTTGATAAGCAACAGCTAAAACTTGCAAAAAAAGGTATTGACTTTTGGTTTGATGAAACAAATAGACCAACAGAAAAGGTGGAGGAAATTTCATACAGCTACACTATCGACTGTGTTAGCGAAGTCGATAAAATTGTATTGACGCTGCCTGACGTTTCAAATGGTAAGTGGCAACTGTTTCAAGAGATTGATGGCAAGTGGCAACTGCTACCAATCACAAACAACGGCTACAAGTATAATGGCGCAAACAAAGGGGCATTTATTGCCAAACTGTATATTGATGGACAAATGGTTTACCAAACACCAAAGGTGGAAGTTACGCCAATCAACACTGCCGACGACAAGCAAACGGAACAGTCACAGGCGCAACAAAGACAAAACTTTTTGGATTTTTGGTATTGGAAGTGACAAAGGTACAAAAAAGATGCCGTGCGACTTTACAGAGTTAAAAAATGCGAATCGACATTATACGGCAACTAAAGCTGACAAATGGCGAACGGGGTTGCGTTAGCAGAATTGTAATTAAAAAATAGTTCAACAAAAAAGAGTACCATGGACTGGTACTCTTTCTAAATACGTTTGGTTGGGGCTAAATTTCTACCACTTCAATGCTCTGCAACGCGTTGTTTACAAGAGTCTCGACATCAAGTACCGACTCAACCTTTTCAACTGCGGACAAGCGTGGCTTTGTAACCGGTTTTTTGGGAAGGAAAATTGTGCAACAATCTTCGTATGGCAAGATGGAAGTTTCAAAAGTGCCAATTTTTTGGGCAATTTCAATAATTTCGTCCTTATCAAAGCCGATAAGTGGGCGGAAAACTGGCAATGTTGCTACAGAATTTGTGCTTGTAATGCTTTCCAACGTTTGACTGGCAACTTGTCCAAGGCTCTCACCTGTGATAACAGCGCCAGCACCATGTTTGTGTGCAAGTTTTTCCGCAATGCGCATCATAAAACGACGCATGATTGTAATCATATATTCTTCTGGGCACTTTTCGTGAATTGCAGTTTGAATTTCCGTAAAGCTTACAACGTCAACAGTCATGTGCAAGGTGTACTTTTTGACGATTTTTGCAAGGTCCAAAACCTTTTGTTTTGCTTGCATACTTGTGTATGGGAAGCTGTGGAAGTGAACACTGCGCAAAGTCATGCCGCGCTTTGCCATCATATACATCGCGACTGGACTGTCAATTCCGCCAGACAACATTACGATACCTTTGCCAGCTGTGCCAACAGGCATACCATTTACACCCTTGATTACTTCGGAGTAGACAAATGTTTTGCCGTTTTCGCGGATGTCGATACTAACAACGTTGTCCGGATTGAACAAATCGACCTTCAATGATGGGTTTGCATCTAAAATTTTGCCACCAAGGTCAGCGGACAGTTTCATAGATGGAATTGGAAAACGCTTGTCTGCGCGGTTTGTGTTGACTTTGAAAGTGCCAAAAGCAGGCGTCAAAGCCACCGCTGCTTGACAAATATCTTCGTAGGTGGAAGGTACTTCTTCCGCAGGACTTACGGAGTAAACACCAAACACGTTTTTTACAGCATCGAGAATTTGCTCGGTGTAGTTTTCGTCAAAGTTTCGGATGACGTAACGTGCGTTGCTTCTACCAAATTGGTAGTCGTAGTCTGCAAGCACGTGCTTGATGTTGGAAATCAAAATGCTTTCAAAAAAGTCACGGTTGTTACCTTTGAGGTGGATTTCGGAGTATCTAATAATAATTACTTTCATGGTTGTTCCTTATGTTGAGTTAGTTAATTTTGATTAAAATTGCGCAATATTTGCAAAGTTACATGAATTTGGGTAGCTATCGACCACTATTACCAATATCGTTAGCCGAGCATAGTCTTACGCAAAGACTTTACACAAAATGCAAGCTTTTCTGCAAGCAAGTTGACTTCTTCAAGAGTGTTATATTTTGAAAAGCTTATGCGCAACACACCTTCGCTATAGTTAGCATCCAGCCCTATTGCCTTTGCAATACGGCTTTGTTTATTTTTTGATGAGCAAGCCGAGCCTGTGCCAACGATGATATCAAACTGCTCAAGCATATGCAACAAAACTTCACCCTTAATGTCAGCAAATGCAAGCGACATTATTGCGGGAGAACAATTTTGTGTGCAATTTTCCTTCCAGTTGGGGATATCAGCAAGACCAGCACGAATCGTTTCCTTGTACAGTGCAAAATCTTGCGTGTTTTGCGCAAGATTGGAAACAGCAATTTCCAATGCGGTTGACAACGCAACAATACCCCCGACATATTCGGTACCAGAGCGAATACCTTTTTCCTGTCCACCACCAAAAACGAGTGGAGAGATATGTATTCCCTTTTTTATGAAAAGTCCACCTGTACCTTTGCTTGCGTGAAATTTGTGTCCAGAAAATGTATAAAGATCAACGCCAAGCGAACGAATGTTGACTGGGATTTTTCCAACAGCTTGCACACCATCGCAAAATGTTGCAGTGCGTGGGTTGATGCGCTTTACAATAGAGTTGATTTGTTTGACATCGTTGATTGCACCTGTTTCGTTGTTTACGTGCATAAAGCAAGCAAGTTGGGTTTCCTTGTCAACTTGGGAAACAAAGTCTGTGATATCAATGTGACCATCAGCAAGTGTGTTAGCTATACGCACTTCGTAGCCACGATCCTTCAGTTGCATAACAGCGTTGTACACCGCCGAGTGTTCGCTTGCAGTTACAACGATGTTGCCTTTTCTTGCACGCAAGCAACCGCAAATTGCGATATTGTCCGACTCGGTACCGCCAGATGTGAACAAAATTTCATCAGCACTAACGCCTAAAATTTTAGCAATTTTTTCTCTGGACGAGGCAATCTCATTGGCGATTTGCAAACTAAATGTGCTGCGCGCCGATGGATTGTAGTATTGAGTTGTGGCATAATGTTGCAACTTTGCCCATACTTGGTCATCAACACGAGTTGTTGCACAGTTGTCAAAATAATGAATCATAGTATTCCTTTTTGGCAAAATTACTGCCAAAATTGTTTATTATGTTTGTAATAGTATTATACTTTTAGGCGAATATCGCCATAGTTATGCTCATTTGTTAGAAATTTTGAAATAAAAACAGGGGTTTGAGCAATTGCCTGATAAGCATAAGCTTACGCACCACTAATTGTATCAATTTGTATTGCGATGCGATTAGGCACTCTACAAAACACAAGACAAGCTATTTCAAAGTCAAAACCGTAACACCCGACTCACCTTCGCCATAGACACCAAGACGGAAGTCCTTTACATTTGGATGTCTTTTGAAATGAGCGTGCAAGCCAGCACGAAGTCGTCCGGTGCCCATACCATGGATTACCCAAAGTTGACCAACCCCTGAAAGTACTGCACTATCAATAAAAGCATCGACATTTGCAATAGCTTCGTCTACAGTTTGCCCAATGACGTTGATCTCGTTTTCAAAACGACGATTATTGATCTCTGTCTTTGGTTTGCCAGTTGGCGCATGATGCTTGGTGCGTTTTTTGTTTGTCTCCGCAACGCTGTAATAAAGGTCATCAGCTTTCACTTCGGTTGTCAAGTTGCCACTACGAACCTTGATGCTGGATTTGGAGCGGATATCAACCACTCGCACCTGAACCTGCATCTTTTGCGAAAATACAACATCGCCTACTTTCAATTTGGCAAAATCTACTTGCTCGCCAGTAAAGATGATTTCTTCTTGGTCGTCAGTTTCGCCAATATCGATGCTTGACAGCTTTTTAGCTGTAGCGCGAGCCGCAAACAGATCGCCGTCTGTCAGCTCAGCACGAGCAAGCAAGTCTTTTAGTTCAGCAATGATTTCTTGTGCCTGCGCTTTGGCTTTTTCAATGATGCGTTTTGCATCTTCGCGTGAGCCTTTCAAAAGCTTGTCGCGTTCGTTTTGCAAGCTGTCGTTGAGTTTGGCAGCACGTGCTTGTTCGTCTAATAATTTCTTTTTGATAAGTTCAACTTCAGCAAGTTGCGCCTCGTACTGTTTGCGAATATCGTCAGCTGATTGCAGAGCTTGCTCAAACGAAGCTTTTTCATCAGCAACATTTTCACGAGCGTAGTCGATGATATCTTGGCGCATACCAAGCTTTTGTGCAATAGCCAATGCATTTGAACTACCAGGCATACCCATAATGAGTTTGTAGGTGGGCGCAAGTGTTTGCAAATCAAACTCCATGGATGCATTTTCCACACGGTCGGTAGAAAGGGAGTATTCCTTGAGTTTGCCATAGTGCGTTGTGACTACACATTTGGCGCCGCTACGGCGCAAAAATTCGCAAATTGCAAGGGCTAAAGCTGTTCCTTCGTTAGGTTCGGTGCCAGCTCCCACTTCGTCAATCAGCACAAGGTTACCATTACCACAAACCGCCAAAATGTCACGCAAATTTGTAATGTGCCCAGAAAAAGTGGACAAATTTTGCTCAATACTTTGCTCGTCACCAATATCGCAGAAAATATCGTCAAAAAAGCTTACAACGCTTTCTTCTTGACAGGGGATCAACATACCGGTCATCGCCAGAGCACACATCAGACCAATGGTCTTGAGTGTTACAGTTTTACCACCTGTGTTTGGACCAGTGATAACAATGATGTCGTAATCTTTGCCAAGTTTTACAGAAATTGGCACTACTTTGCGCTTGTCAAGCAAAGGATGGCGCGCCTTTTTGATGTCGATAATGCCTTGATTGTTGATTTTGGGCAAAGTGCATTTATTTTCGATACCATACTTTACTTTGGAAAAGATTACGTCAATATCGGAAATGGTTTGTTCTGCAATTAAAATTTGAGAAGAGATTGGAGAAATACGATCGGTAAATGCTTGCAAAATGCGCTGAATTTCCGCCTTTTCTTCAAGCATGGCCTCACGCAATGAGTTGTTTAGTTGCACAATAGCCATAGGCTCAATAAACAATGTTGCGCCCGTGGAAGATTGGTCATGAACGATACCTTGAACGTATCCTTTGTATTCGGATTTAACAGGAATTACGTATCTGTCACCACGCAAGGTAACGATAGAATCTTGCAAATATTTGGAAAGCTCTCCATTGCGAGTGTAGCTTTGCAATTTTTGTTTGATATCAGCATTGATAGCCTTGATACGCTTTCGAATAGCGTACAGCTCTGCAGATGCCTTGTCGTTCATCTCCTCATCAGATAGGATGGCAAAGTCAATGTCTTCTTCCAACTGTTTATCGTTGAACAAGGCGTAAGCACGCGCTTGCAAAAGAGAGATATCAATGCCGTAGTCAGCAAACAACGATGCTTGTAAGTTGCGTGAAGTGCGCAATACACGCATTATTTGCAACAAATTGCCCATCGACAGACAAGAGCCAACACGAGCAAGAGCACAGATTTCCGTTACGTCATCAACAGATAAGTCAAAGGACGTTTCAAACTTAAATAGATTGTAAGCTTGGTCAATTTCTGCAAGCATTTTTTGACACTCATCAAAGTCACTTGTCGGCAACAAGGACAAAACTTTTTGCTTTGCGACACTGCTAACGGAAAACTCTGCAACCTGCGCAAGAATGTCAAAATATTGAAGCTTGTTTAGAGTTTTTGTATTAATCATAGTTTTAGTTAATTTTGTTGAATAACCTACCCTTTGTGTAAGGTTGGTTTTCGACATAATTGTCAATTATGCCGTTGTTGAGATTTTTGTAATGCAAAAGGACGGCGCTATCGTAATCAAACAGCAGTCTTGCAGGTTTTGAAATTTTATTCGCAACGGACAGCTTTTTACCATTGACAATTTCAAATGTGCAACGTGCGTCACGTCTGCGAACAATATTAAATGTGTTACCTAACTCATCAGTATAGACAAGGTTGTTGTCACATTTGCAAGTAGCACAATCACATCCGCAAACTACTTTGTAGGGACAATGGACTACCTTCATAAGAGTCAATTTACCATCAACAAATATTAGTCCACCCTTGTTGACAAATTCGGATATTTCGGCAAGAGTAAGCTCCTGCGAATAAACAAAGGTGTCTGCATCAGCAAAAATATCTGCAATATAGTCGTTGAAAATATTAAGCCCACTGCCAGCAATGTAACGTAGATTATTGTCGCGAGCAAACTGCACTTGACCAATATTATGGCAGACCAAGCCAACATTATTAGGGAGAATTTGTTTGATATAGTCAAGGTGCGCGAAGGAGGGCAAGTCCAAATAAACGAATTTGTCAATACCAACAAATGACTTTGCATTGATAAACTCTGGCTTATAAATGATATAGTCAACATCAACACTGTTTGCTTGCTTAGCATTATAGCAGGTAACAGCCAAGCAGTTTGATGCGCTATCGCTTATGTTAGCATTAAATTTACCAAATGCTTTTTCAACAGAAAAGTCAGTCAAGCACCATGCTCTTGACAAAAACTTCTCATTGTAGGCACGGACGATTTCTTGAGTTAAATTCTCCAAAATTCCACGACGGAGCGCATTTAGTTGACCGTTTGATATAAAAATGTTGCCAATTTTGGATACTATGTTTGTAATAGTATAGCAAGAACTGCCAGTTTTGGATAATTGCAAGGCAATAAGCTCTTTTGTAAGCGGTTTGTTTTGCGCACGTTGGACAATAAAGTCACTTTCGAGAGCAACCTCTACTTCACCATACTTTGCTGTTATAAAAGCACTACCGCCCTCAAATGCAGTAAAGGTAATCCCTACTGGAAGTTTACGTTTATTGCTTGCAATTGCATCGCAAAGAGCAACTGATGTAGTACGATGAACAATCATGCCATCAGCTACTTTTCCAGTGAACTCTGCTGCAACAAAGCCGACACCAGCACTTGTTGCTACGCCACCACAAATCTCTTTGCCATTGTGCAACACTTTTAGTCCGTCGCCTTTTGCAATGGGAACATCACTCACAAAGCCTTTACCCTTTACTTTGCCAACAGCAACACCGATATGGTTTTGAATGTCCGGATAAATAACATTATCGTTAGCGCCATCCAGATAAGAAGGATTTTGAAACCCACCGCGATTATAAATTTCGGCAAGTTGGGCCTTATCTTCAAGGCTGTAAACAAAGCCATTTGCAAATGTCTTAGAATAAACGTGCGATGTTACCCCAGCGTACTCTGGTCGTCTGTTGCGACCTTCAATCTTAAATACGCTTGCACCGCTTTCCAACAGTTTGCTAGCGACATCCAAACCATACATATCTCGCGGAGAAAGGAAGTAGCCTTCCTTACCGTTGACAAAATATTTTTTCCTGCAAGGTTGGGCGCACAGACCACGATTGCCACTGTTTCCGCCAACTACGGACGAAAACAGACACTGTCCCGACTGGCACACGCACAACGCTCCGTGCAAAAAGGTTTCCACCTTGACACCCGTGGATGCAATAGCTTTGATATCGTCAAAACTGCACTCTCGTGCGCAAACAACAGTATCAACACCAAGATTTCCAAGGAACTCCGCACCTTCTTTATCATGGGCGTTCAGCTGGGTGCTGGCAACAATTTCAAATGGTTTGTGGAATTTGCTTGCAATTTGGATAAGAGCCAAATCCGTCAAAATTACGCCGTCAGCATTGGACAAATACACCACTTCAAGAGTCTCAACAGCGCGTTGAAACTCTTTGTTTTTGAGTGATATATTTATGGCAACGTACACCTTTACGCCAAACAAATGGCAATAATCTACCCACTGCGATAGGTTTTCGTCAGTGAAGTTTGGAGCTTTCATTCGAGCGTTAAATTTGTCCAAACCAAGGTATACGGCATCGGCACCATTGTTTACAGCCATTTGCAGTTGCTCAATACTGCCAGCCGGTGCCAAGATCTCGTATGCTTTCATTGTGATTTAGTAATTACAAACTAATTTAGTCCGTGGCTTTAGGGAAAATCCACGGCTATTGTACACTAACGCAAAACTGCGCCGTATTTTTCTTGAATAGAACGCAAAGCTTTTCCGCTTTGTTTTTCAATCTCTTTGTCTTGCAAGGTCTTTGTTGCATCGGTAAATACAACAGATATTGCAAGAGATTTTTTGTTAGCACCAAGTTGCTCACTGCGATAAACGTCAAACAATGTTGCGCTTTCAACAAGTGGCAAGCAAAGGAACTCGTCAAGGATACTTTGTACAGCAACTTCTTCGTCACAAACAAATGCGAAGTCACGTGTAACAGATGGGAATTTGCTGATTGGACTAAACTTGATTGCGACACGTTTGTGAGCAAGCAGTTTGTCGATGCAAAGTTCTGCGTAGTAGCAATCGACCTCGATGCCAAAGTTGTTGGCAACTTGTGGATGGAGTTTACCGAATGTACCACAGCTTTCGCCATCAATTACCACTTCTGCACAAATGCCCGGATGCAAGCAGTCACTCACGCCACGAACAAGAGATACACCACTGTTTGTAAAGCCGTAAATTACTTGCAAAACATCATCGCGGAAAGATTCGAAAGTTACTTCAGTCGCGCAAATAGATACGCGTTGCTCTTCGGTAGGTAATGTTTCAAGAGGTAAGCTATCAGCGAGATACGCCTTACCAACTTCAAACAAACGCAAGTGGTTGTTCTTGCGAGAAAGGTTAAGTCCTACGCATTGCAACATATTTGGAGCAAGTGAACGTGCCATCAAGGAGAGCTCTTCGCCAATTGGGTTCATAACTCTGATGTGTTTACTCTCGTCAATGGCATTGACAGATGCCTTTTCAAACAGAGCTTTGCCACCAAATGGGTAGAAAATACACTCGTTATACTTGAGACCAGTCAAAATATTGCGAACCTTGTCGCAGAATGTGTCCTTTTCTGTCTTACCACCGGATGTGATGCGAGATTTTTCCATCAATGTTCCAGTGATGTTGTCGTAGCCGTAAACACGGATGAGTTCTTCGATGATGTCACAATCGCGAGAAATATCGTCACGATAAGGTGGAACAATACAAGTTACTACACCATGTTGAACGGTAGTTTTGATATTGAGAGACTCCAAAATGGAAACTATGCGTTTTTTAGCAATGGTAATACCCAAAAGCTTTTTGATGCGGGATTGCTCAAAAACGATTGTTTTGTTTTCTGGCAATTTGCCAATACAATACGCCCCCATTGTAACGCGTCCTGCGCCAAGTTGTTCAACAAGGTGCAATGCGCGGTTAAGGCCAAGGATGTTTGTAGAGCACTCAATGCCCTTTTCAAAACGAGCGGATGAGTCACTGCGAAGTCCCAAGCGACGACTTGTACGACGGATATTGCCTCTTGCAAAGGTTGCAGACTCAAACACAACCGTGGTTGTACTATCCTTGATACCAGAGTTTGCGCCCCCCATAACACCTGCAAGGCCTACTGCACGAGTTTTATCTGCAATGACAAGGTCTTCCGTTGTCAAGGTGTATTCCTTACCATCAAGTGGAATGATTTTTTCGTCAGCTTTTGCTCTACGAACAATGATTGTTTTGTCGGAAATGTCCGCTTGGTCAAAGGCGTGCATGGGTTGTCCAATTTCGTACAAAACGTAGTTTGTGATGTCAACCAAGTTGTTGATACCATGCAATCCTACTTTTGCAAGACGGCTTGTCATCCAAATTGGAGACTTTTCAATTTTAACGTCGACAACACCTTGCATAAAGTAACTTGGGCAGATGTCGGCATCTTGAACGTCAACATTGACAAGATCACGAGTGGGTACTTCACACTCTGTGTAGGAAACATCCGGTTCGTTGCAGGTTTTGCCAAGAGCAACGGCAACCTCACGAGCAAGTCCCAAAACGCTGTTGCAATCTTGACGGTTACTTGTTACGCAAACGTCCAATACGTAGTCGTCAATGCCGACGACTTTGCGGATATCTTGGCCAACAACAGCATCATCTTGCAAAATCAAAACGCCGTCAATATCAGCATTGGGGTAGTAATCTGCAGTGATGCCCAACTCCTCTGGTCCGCAGAACATACCGAAAGATTCTTCGCCACGCATTTTACCCTTTTTGATATTGAGACCGTTAGCCGTTGTTGCATTGTGGAGCGCAACCGGAACTTTGTTACCAACTTGAACCCTGTGGTCGTTGGTTACAATAGGGATAATCTCGCCACCAATATCTACCTTGCAACACAAAAGTCTTTCCGCATTGGGGTGCTGTTTGATGTCGACAATTTGGCAAACAACAACGTTGGTTACCTTTTCGCCAAGGTACACTACTTCTTCAATTTCAAGACCGATATCTACCATCTTTTTGCAAAGGGTTTGGATATCTTCTGTTACATCTACATATTCTCTTATCCAGGAAAGAGGTAATTTCATTTCTCAAGCCTCCTATTTACCAAATTGTTTCAAGAAACGCAAGTCGTTTTCGTAGAAAAGACGGATGTCGGGGATGCCGTACTTGATCATTGCAATACGTTCAACGCCCAAACCAAACGCGTATCCTGTGTACTTTTTGCTGTCAATTCCGCAGTTTTCCAAAACGACAGGGTTTACCATGCCAGCGCCGAGCACTTCGATCCAGCCTGTGCCCTTGCAAAGTGAGCAACCCTTGCCGCCACAGTTGGAACAAGTAAGGTCAACCTCGACACTTGGCTCTGTAAATGGGAAGTAGGATGGGCGGAATCTAACCTGAGTATCTGGTCCGAACAAATTGCTTGCAAGGTACTCCAATGTGCCCTTCAAGTCGCAAAGAGTTATGTTCTCATCCACTACCAATCCTTCAATTTGGTGGAATACTGGGGAGTGGGACGCATCGCTATCAGAACGGAAAACCTTGCCAGGACAAATCATCTTGATGGGCGGTTGTTTCTTCTCCATCAAACGAGCTTGCATTGGAGATGTTTGTGTGCGGAGCAAAATGCTGTCGGTGATGTAAAAGGTATCTTGCATATCACGTGCAGGGTGATCGGCTGGGATGTTGAGCGCTTGGAAGTTGTACCAATCGCTTTCAATCTCTGGGCCAGCAAGCACTTCAAAACCCATTGCAACAAGCAGATCGGAAATTGTATTTTCCACCAGTGTTACTGGGTGCAAAGCACCCCAAGGTTGCATATTTACAAGGCTTACATCCACCTTTTCGTCACGCAAACGACGTTGTAGCTCTGCCTCTTTTAGTTGTGCAGTCTTTTCCGCAAAGGCAGACTCAAGCTTGTTGCGTAGCTCGTTTACCTTTGCACCAAACGTTGGACGTTCAGCAGGAGGCAAATCCTTGATGCTCTTCAAAAGGTTTGTCAACTCGCCAGTTTTACCGAGAAAACGCACCTTTAGCTCTTGTAGTGATTGCAAGCTATTGCACTCGTTAAGTGCAGACAAGCAAACCTCTTGCATTTCTAAAATTATACTCATAATATTCTCCTTGATTGCCTTAGGCAAAAATTTATCTTTTTGTGTGAAACCCAAATAAAAAACGCCCTATGCACACAAGCATAGGACGAACAAAGTCGTGGTACCACCTAAATTCGAAGGGAAAAACCTTCCTCAAAGTTCGATAACGGAAACTACCCGAAAGGGCTACTGTCAGTTCACCCCTCAACTCCAAAGTGAATATCTTTTTGCGACACGGCAAGGCTCACACCACCCCTTGCTCGCTGTACAGTGTTTGACCGCAAATTCTTGTGCTTTTTCACAGTTTTTTACATTATAGCAAAAAAGCACAAAATTGACAACAGTTTGCAATCATTTTAATATATTTATATATTAATACTCAAAAATTTGTTGTTTTACAAGCTGGAAAGAACCATTGAAATGTGCATTGTGTTTTGTAAAATAAATTCACAGAACATTACCGTAACTACCCATCACAAGTCCACCTTGTAGATATGTCGTTGGAACTTTGCCTACTATCACACTCTCGCACACAAGGATAGGAATTTGCAAATGGACAGTATGATGTGATTGAGGAATTATCAAATCAATTTGACACTCCACATTTACATACATACGATGCAATGTTTGGTTTATGCCGACGCTTTCAAATGTGGAAGTAAACGTGCAGTTGACGGCTCCTACTGGCGTAACGGTGATGACTACATCCGGACCCATTTCGGAAAACAAAGGCACGCCAGAAATTGTACCAAAAGGTATTTCTAACTGCTCTTTTGCAAGCCCGTCAAGCTTTTGTTGCGACAATATGGCAGTTTTTCGCGCGAGCTTGTTTACTTCGATTGTGTTAGATGACAAAAGCACCACATTTCCATCGCTATCACGCTCGATGGTAAGCAATTTAGAAAAGTCTTGCTCATCCGACATTGCAAGGGATACCGCTTCGTTTACCACAAGCAATGTTTGTGCACTAACCCGCGCATTGGCAATTTCGATAAGGGTAGGCAAAGTCGATTTCCAATACACGTTTAGCAATATAGCAATTACAATCACAAAAATAACAAGCACGAAAAGCGTCAATCCACTAAAGAACCTGCGCCGTTTCTTGCTTTTTTGACCTTTTGTTACCACGATGTAGGGCATAGAACACCTTTGTACAAGTATATTCTGCCAACAACCAAAGTGTTACATATTTTGTAATTATTTACACAACTTACAATGCAAAGCTGTAACTTACTTGAAAATTATCCAACTATTTTGCCTTTGTGCGCGGCCTAAATAGTACCGACACCAAATAGCCAAAAACTATCGCAACCGAAATACCTGTTGCACAGGATGCAAGACCACCGGTAAATGCGCCATAAATACCATCTTCCTTTGCTCCCTTCAACGCACCCTTTACAAGCGCGCATCCAAAGCCAGAAATGGGCACGCTTGCGCCAGCTCCTGCAAAGTCAATGAGCTTTGAGTACAATCCAAATCCTTCCAAAACTGCGCCGATTATCAAAAACAGGACCAAGATTTTGCCATTTGTTAAGTGCGTAAAGTTGATTACGATTTGACCTAATGTGCAAATTGCACCACCTACCAAAAATGCCTTTACAAACATCAAAAATGTATCCATCAAATAGTGACCTCCACCAAATGTGTTATTGCGGGAATACTGTCTCCTTGGAAAGATGTGGTTGGGCTCATCAATGCGCCAGTACCAGCAAACAGCACTTTTTTGTACTGTCTACGACGGAACTTGCTCAAAACCAAACTGTTGAATACCAACGCAGTACACGCAGCGCCACTACCACCTTGGTAAGTTTGTTGTTCATCCCAAAATAGTGATGCGCCACAATCAAACAGTTTGCTGGAAATGTCGTAGCCTTCTTGCGCCATCAAGTCCACCAAAATTGCTGTGCCAAGCTTGCCAAGGTCTCCAGTAAAAATCATATCATAGTCGTTTATGTCACTGCGCGTGTCACGCAAAAATTGACAAATAGTATCGCAAGCAGATGGCGCCATCGCAGCTCCCATATTGTTTGCGTCCATTATGCCAAAGTCCACGACTCTACCGATTGTCGCACGAGTAATTTTTGCGTTGTTTGGCTGCAAGCTTAAAGTAAGCATTGTTGCCCCAACGCCAGTTGCTGTCCACTGGGTAACGGGGGATCTCAAAACGCCTAACTCAAGTGGGTAACGGTATTGTCGCTCTGCGGTAGAAAAGTGACTGCCTGCAACGCAAACAACATTTTGCAAGCCAGTGTTTAGCATTCCCGCGCCTACAATCAAGCTTTCGACAAAGGTTGCACAGGCGTTGTACAGTCCTAAAAAGCCTGCGTGAGTTTTTCGTGCGGCGAAGGAAACGGAGACGATTTGATTTAGCAAGTCACCGCCAAGTATTGCGTCTACTTCGTTGTGAACAAAGTTACACTTTGCCACAAGCCCATCAATTGCGTGCTCAAACATCTTGCGTTCAGCTCGTTCAAACGTTGTTTGACCGAACATATCGTCATCCAAAGCCAAGTCGAACATACCCATATACTTACCGTGATTTTCCTTTGGACCTGCGATTGTGTAGCCGTCAACAATGTAAGCATTTGGAAAGGTTATCGTACGACCTTTGTAGTAGTCCATTACACACCCCCAAACAACATTGTCAGCAAAGCTACAATCACAGAAATAGTTACACCATTAACAATAACTGGGCCTGCTACCAAAAACATTTTAGCGCCAACCCCATAGATGTAGCCTTCCGCGCGAAACTCCAATGCAGGCGACACCACTGCGTTAGAAAAACCAGTGATTGGTATTGTCGAGCCGGCGCCAGCAAATCTGCCAATAACGTCATATACGCCAAAGCCTGTCATCATTGCCGCAATAAGTACCAAGGTGCTGGATGCCAACACTGATGCATCTTGTTTACTGAACCAAATGCTGTACAACTCGATAAAACCTTGCCCTATTGCGCAAATTGTACCGCCAATTACAAAAGCCCAGAACATATTTTTCCAGTGCGAGCTTTTTGGCATTTTCTCAAACACGTACGACTTGTAGTTATCCTTGGTTATTTGTTGTTTTCCTTGCATAGTTTGCCTCTCAATTTGTTACATTATTGCAGTTGTGCAAACTGCTTTTACGAGTTTGGTCGTCATCAATTTTACTTTCGTCATCAAAAACGGTTGGAAAATAACTTTCCCTTTCATCGCTGTTAGTGCCAAACTTTTTAGTTGGGGGATTTTTCATAACAAAAGTTTTGACAACTTTAACAAAAATATACATTAAAAAAGGACTTGACATTGTCAAGCCCTGGTAAAACATGTGTTCTATGAAATTGTAGCAACCAAAGTTATCTCGCAAGCAGTAACGTGATTATAGAAAAAGCAAAGTAAGGCAACAAGTACAAAGCGTTACTTGGAAAAATCAAAGTCTGCGCTCTTGAGAAAGGCTTTAGCAATCATTGTGGCTGCCATTTGGTTTGGGTGAACTCTGTCCCAAGAAACACGCGCGGAGTGTTGAACTTTGCAAAACTCATCAAACATTGCTTGCAAATCCACAAACACACAACTATGCTTTTGCGCAAGATGCTTGCAAATTGCGACATACTCGTCCATTTTGGCGCGCATTGCGTCCTGTTTGAGAGGTTCAACGTAGTATGGGGAAAGAACAAAAACTCCCTTGGCAATGTTTTTGGCTTGCAAAATCATCTGCTCAACATTGTTTTTATATTCATCTGGCAAAACGTGTCTATCTGGCATATGCGGCGAGTCAAATTGACGCCAAACATCATTGAAACCAATACAAATGGATACCCATTGAGGATTGAGCGATGTAACGTCACGCTCAAAGCGTTGCAACAAATCTCTACTTGTATTGCCACTGATACCACTGTTTACAACACGGATGTTTAGTTCTGGGTACCACGCAACAAGCATATTTTCCACTTGACGCACATAACCAAACCCAAGTGAATCCCAACCATCGTCACCAACAGGCTTTACACTGTTGTGGTCGGTAACGGAGTCACCAGCAAAAACAATTTTATCCAAATCTTGAAATAACATTATTTTCTCCTTCGCGCAAAAGCGCCGAGTTATTTCGTTCATTATACTACATAGGCAAGAAATATTCAATAAATTGTAAACAAGGGATTGGTAAACAAATGGTAAAATGACAAAAGTTTTGCATAAGGAAAGCGCAAATTCATCAAGTAGTTTTGGTTCAAACCTATCGAATTTTTGCAAAAATAATCCCGTGGTCAAAATTAAACCACGGGAATAAATATTTAGACTATTGCTAAAAAACGATTGTTACCAGCTATTTTTACCAGGTACAAATTGCGAACAAACTTTGGTGCGTGCAACCTCTCGCGACATGCGGTAAACTACGTTGTAGGATCTCGTGCATCCCCATCCATCAATATCACCATGATAACCATAGTATGCACAGTTTGCGCAACAAGCATTTTCTGGGCGTTGATTGTTTTGATATGTACGTTCGCGACTCTTGTGTTCATTGTATGTGCTTTTGAATGCCATAGTAAACCTCCAATATTTTTAATATGCAAACGGCGAACCATTTTTGAGTCGAGAAATGCCCATTACCGCAAGAGCTATGCAGCCAACGACGAGTGTAAAGATGGAGAAAAATGAAAGATTACCCGACTTCCCAATGAAGATCATAACAGCCGAAATACCACCACAGATGTAAACGTAAGGGAGAAAATTTCCCGCATCGCCGGCCGCGTCGCCATGGCCATGGGAAATTATGTACCTGTCCGCACCAATACGTTGGAACGTAGTTACAAGATACAAACAAATCACAGGGAATATTAGCAACAAGCCATAATATTCGTCGTTAACAGTGTATTTGCCCTTCGTGCAGAAATCAATAAAGTCTCCCTTGGAAATTACATCTATAAGTTGAATGTGGAAGATAAGTGCTGGCACTACCATCAATGCAAACCCAATGCCTGTAATAATCTTGCAAACTATGTTATCGTTATCATCTAATACCAATTGATGGCAAAATAGCACAATCCCAATTGGCACGAACACAAACAAAATTAGCTTGGTAAATTTTTCACAATAAATGGGATCATCCGCAAACAAGTTTTCAAATTCCGGTACCCAATCCCACAAAGTCATTATGGCGTAGATACCAACAATGATAGCGAGCGCATGCAGTGCTATAATAATTAAACTAATTACTCTCATACTTGTTACAACCTCCTTATAACCTTAACAGAACAGACAAATGTAACGGTCAATATGTTCTATACTTATTATAGAGACATCGTTAGTATTTGTCAAGGACAATTTTCATTATTAGGTAAAAAAATACAAGGGTTTGTTTGCAACAGCATCAGATGTAATAGCGTGCACTTTCGCGCTTACTTTAGATATACAAGTCAATTTGAAAATTAGTTTGATGAACTACTTTGTCTTTCGAGATAAAACAACTGCTTTTAGCATAGGGCTACCCCACATCATAACTAACTTAATATAAAATGATGTCCCTAAACAAAAATACAGTCTCACATGGGACTAAATTTTCTGTAGACAAAAAAAATAGTCCTACAATCGAAATAAATTTCAATCATAGAACTACTTTGGTGGGGAGAGGTGGATTCGAACCACCGAAGTCATGGACGACAGATTTACAGTCTGTTCCCTTTGGCCGCTCGGGAATCTCCCCAAAATAAAAATGGAGCTGGTAGTCGGAATCGAACCAACAACCTGCTGATTACAAATCAGCTGCTCTGCCTGATTGAGCTATACCAGCATAAAAATTATCCAATGAATGGTGCTTCGGGGCGGAATCGAACCACCGACACGGGGATTTTCAGTCCCCTGCTCTACCTACTGAGCTACCGAAGCAAAACATTGGCGACCCGGAAGGGGCTCGAACCCTCGACCTCCAGCGTGACAGGCTGGCGCTCTAACCAAACTGAGCTACCGGGCCAAATATTGTTTTGCATAATGGTGGGCCTTCAGGGACTTGAACCCCGGACCAATCGGTTATGAGCCGACCGCTCTAACCGACTGAGCTAAAGGCCCTAAGTTGATGCCTGGTCGGGGTGAAGAGACTCGAACTCCCGACCCCATGGTCCCAAACCACGTGCGCTACCAAACTGCGCTACACCCCGATGCTTCAACATCAGCTTGATTATCTTACAATATTTTTTGAATAATGTCAACGATTTAACACAACTTTTGTAAAATTTTTTCCAAAATTTTTTCGACAAAATTTTGTAGTTAAATTCAAAGGTCGACATAATGAACAACTGTAAATATTATAGTATATTTTTACTCGCGTTGACAACCAAAAACTGCTACTACCCAAAAAAAACAGTAGACACTTACGTTTGCTGAAGAATTAAGTAATGACGCAATGTTTTAGCTATTGATAGCAGTTTTATTCTTTTGCAAATGAATATTTCTGTACAAAATTGACAAAAATTAGTACAAAAACTACTCAAAAGGAGAACCATATGGAAATATTTGTAACCTTTGAAAATGGCCTGATTGTTTTTAAGCTTGTGGGAGAGCTGGATGAACACTCGGCAGAAAGCGCAAGACGCAAAATGGACGACGCTCTACTGTCAAACAAATACGACGGCATCATCTTTGACCTATCGAGATTGTCATTTATGGACTCGACTGGCATAGGTGTAGTTATAGGTAGATACAAACTTGCACGCAAATATGACAAAAAGACATATGTACGCCACCCATCGGCAACAGTGGACAAGATATTCAAGATGTCGGGACTTTACGAAATCATTAGCAGAATATAATAGGAGAAGTTATGAATTCAAACAAAATGATACTAACTATCGATGCAAAATCACAAAATGAGAGTTTTGCACGCAGTGTTGTTGCGGCATTTTTTAGTCAGCTCAACCCAACTATTGAACAAATCGAAGACTTGAAAACAGCTGTGAGCGAAGCTGTTACTAACAGCATTGTTCACGGATACCAAGGTTCACAACAAGGCAAAATAGAAATCAAGTGTATGCTGGAGTACGAACATAAGTTTTTGCAGGTGCACATCATCGACTACGGCAAAGGAATTGACGATGTAAACAAAGCAATGCAACCTTTTTACACCACTGTGCAAAGTGGCGAACGCTCCGGCATGGGCTTTACAGTGATGCAAGCATTTTGTGACAAGGTGGAAGTCGCCTCTGCGCAAGGATGCACCAGTGTGCTACTGCAAAAGTATGTTAAATAGGTGACAGATGTTGAGTCACGAAGAAACAATTAAACTAATACTCGCCTCGCAAGATGGCGACAAAGATGCATTAGCAACGTTGATACAACAGAACACACCACTCATCAAAAGCATTGTAAAGCGCTACCTTGGCAAAAATATCGAATACGACGACCTATTTCAAATTGCATCGATAGGCCTGTTGAAGGCCATCAAAAATTTTTCAACCAAGTACGATGTGCGTTTTTCTACCTATGCTGTGCCAATGATATTGGGCGAAATTAAACGTCATATGCGAGATGACGGCTACTTGAAGGTTTCTCGCTCGACAAAAAGTATGTCAATCAAAATTAGCCGTTATATCGAACAGCAGACCATGCTTGGCGAGCAAGAGCCAACTATTGAGCAGATTGCACAGCATTTCAATATGACTCCTGCGGACGTTGTTTTTGCAATGGATGCTGGAAAAATGCCACTATCACTAAACGATAAGGGTAAGGATTGTGATGGAGATGACAACGAGCTGATTGACAGAATTGCCACAGACCAAGACAAAAAGATGTTGGAAAAAATTATCTTGAAAGATATGCTCACCCGACTGGAACCAAGAGAGCAAAAAATAATGATCCTGCGCTTTTATCGTGATATGACGCAGGGAGAAATTGCAAAAAAGATGGGTGTATCGCAGGTACAAATATCTCGCTTAGAAAACAAAATCCTTGACAAACTAAAAAACTTGTATGAATCAGACTAAAACCCAAAGGACAGCAAAAGTATAATTGCTGTCCTTTCTTGTTGTCAATTTGTAGTTGAGATTGCAAAAATAAGGCAAATTTTAGATACTATGTCTGTCAAAGTATTTTAGATTTACCAAAAAACTGTAAGAGTTGCACAATTATCGACGATTTTAGAGCAAAACACAAATCAATCCGCCCTTGTTTTCGTTGACAATGCGATTGACAGTGCGTGTGAGTTTTTGCTTTACTTCGATAGGTATCGAAACGCATTTGCCCATCAAGCCATCGCTTGCAATGCCAGACATCGTGCGACCAAACATATTTGTATTCCAAATTTTTTGCGGATTAGTTTTGTATTCATCCAAAAGATATTGGCTTTGTTGCTCTGTGCCAACCATTGGACTTACGTCTGTTGAAACGTCGACTTTGATGATATGATAGCTTGGAGCTTTGGCTGTTAGTTGAACGCCATAGATACTGCCCTGCTTGATCATTTGTGGTTCGTCAAGGGACATCTGCTCCATCAACGGATACACTACACCATAGCCATTAGCGTCCGCCTCAGCAAGAGCATCCTTGAGCATATCAAACCGACGCTTTGCGTAAGCACTGGAAGCCACGTAACTCATCAAAGAAAACTCGTCGGAAATGTCGACTTGCGCCTCCTCAGAAAGCACCTTGAAAAATAGCCCTTCGGTGGGGGTTACCTTGTAAGACACCACTCCCTTACCGCAATCGACTGATGCAATTTCTGTGTTCGTAATAAAATCGCAACGCAAGCTATCGCACAGTTTTTTGCCATCTTTGATTTTGCAAATATCAGTTGAGCAATCTTTAAGCTTGTCGATAATTTCTACGATGACCTTGTTATCACGCGACAATGCCCTCATCCAATTTGGAAGATTTACTGCAATTCGACGAATTGGAAACTCATTGAGAATTGCAGTTAACACACTTTCCAACTCAGCTACGTTTGCGTTTGCAATATCCAAAGGCAACACCGTAACGCCGTACTTTTCCTCCAAGGTGCGACAAAGTCCAAAGGTACTTTCAGACGTTGGATACTTTGTGTTTAGCACCACAACAAAGGGCTTACCGGATGCTTTGATTTCGCGAATCGTGCGCTCTTCGGCAAGCACATAATTTTTGCGCTCAATTTCGCCAATGGAGCCATCGGTAGTCACAACAACGGCAACTGTTGCGTGCTCATTTGATACTTTTTGCGTGCCAATTTCTGCAGCCTGCTCAAAAGGCATCGGGTCACTTGACCAAGGCGTGTTTACAAGGCGTTGTTTGTCACCTTCCACGTGACCTTCAGCGCCTTCTACAAGGTATCCAACACAATCAATCATGCGCACATGCGCAACCTTTTTGTCCGTCAAATTGAGCTGTACAGCCTTGTCTGGTACAAATTTTGGTTGAGTAGTCATAATCAATCTACCATCAGCAGACTGTGGCAACTCGTCTATGCAACGTTTTCTGTCGTTAGCGTCCTCAATGTTAGGCAAAATTAACTTTTGCATAAAGTTACTGATAAATGTTGATTTGCCAGTGCGCACTGGCCCAACCACACCAATGTAGATATTTCCGTTTGTGCGAGATGCAATGTCGCCATAAATACTGTTCATCAAACTCCCTCCTGCTCTTTGTATGATATATGAGAGAGTTGGACATTTTAGAACAAGCTACTCATTGGATAATGGAGCCACCTATCAATTTTGACATCTCGTCAAGTTGTACTAATCTTTATAGTAAAAAAATGCCACAAAAGTGACATTTTAGTATTTGTAGTAATATTAGAATTTGTATCAGTTACCTTTGCTAAGTTAATGCTATTTTACAAATAGCAGTTGGTAAAGCGTTTGGCTAAATTGATACTTTTCCATAAGCAGTTTGATTTGTTTACAATTTTTGTCGCTTTGTGGTCTACAACGGCAAGCACGAATCATGATATTTTTTGGTGAGTGGGCAAAATCCACAAACTCAATCATATCTACAGAGTAGCCAGAATCTTCCAAAAGCATACCACGAATAGCATCTGTTAGCAAAGCGCTTGTGCGTTCCTTGATGATGCCATACTTCAAAAGGCAATCCAGTTCACCGCCATTTTTGATAGAAAGGTTGATTTCATGTTGGCAACATGGCACAGAGAATATGTATTTGACATTGTGAGTGATTGCGTAATGCAGAGCGTAGTCAGTTGCTGTATCGCAGGCGTGTAACGAAATTACACAATCTATGCGTTCATCAGCAAGTTTGTCTTTGGAGACATCCGCCACAACAAAGTGCAAATTTTTGTAGCCGTATTTTTGAGCGAGTGCGTTGCAATTTTTTACAACATCTGCCTTCAAATCGTAGCCAATGATTTTGACGTCAACATTTTTCAAAACAGAGAAATAGTAGTAAACAATAAATGTCAAGTAGGATTTACCACAACCAAAGTCCAAAATTGTAATCTTGTCGTTGGCGTAATTCTTGAATTGATCGTCCAAAATTTCTACAAAACGATTGATTTGCTTAAACTTATCAAACATTGTACGGACAATCTTTCGTTCCTTTGTGAAAACACCAAGATCAACGAGCGCAGGAATATCGTCACCTTCGTTGATTAGATAATTTTTAACTCGGTTGGCACCACCAACTTGTATATTTTTATTTGTCGTTTGCTTAGACAAACGTTTGCACTTGCCAGTTGCGGAAAACAAATATGTCACATCGGCATCACAAAGCACAACACAGACTTGTTTGTAAACAAATTCAACGTTGTTCTGCAACCAATCCGCAAGCTTGTCTGCAAGTATGTTTTCGTGAAAAGCCTGTTTATCCTTGAGCTTTTCCGCTTGAAAACATACTTTACCACCCATTTGCACCTGTTTCAACGTGATACGAAAATAGTCACATTGCTTATTGATGGGGTTGCTTGCTGTTATTTTTAGTATTTGTGATGGATTATTACTTTCAATAATGTTCATAGGTTATTGATTTTGATTTTTATTGCCACGCAAAGCGTCAAGGATACCAGTCTTGCGCTCTTTGCCCTTCAGAAGTCGAGAAATGTTTCCTCTGTGCGCAAAAATCACAAAAAGGAATATTAGTGTAAAAGATATTGCGCAGACAAGGTCAGTTTTTGGCAGCAACACTACCCACGACCATACCAACATAAATACTGACAGTATCAACGCAGAAACGGACATTCGGTCAGTGATTACAATTATCAATATTTGAACTGCAAGCAAACAGAGCATCAAAAGTGGATGCAATGCAAAAACGCAGCCAATAGCTGTCGCTACACCTTTGCCACCACGGAAACTGTAATAAACAGGAAAAACGTGGCCAATTACAGAGAAAAGGGCTGCTACATATGTCAACTGCGTCAAAGCCTGACCGTCCAAACTATCTGCAAAGATCCACTTTGAGAAGAATATACACACAACACCTTTCATAACGTCACATACCAATGTCAACGCGCCAAGTGGTAGTCCGTAAACGCGGAACATATTTGTAGTACCAGCATTACCACTGCCGTAATTGCGTATGTCTTGTAACTTGATTAGACGAGAGAACAAGATGGCAAAGTTAATTGCACCAACAAGATAGCTACCTGCGCAAACAACTAAAAATTGCCACCAATATTGCGTAAAAACGTTCAACATAAACTATTCCTCGTCATTTGCACCATCGCGGAACACCATCTTGATAGGTGTGCCATCCAACGAAAATGCTCTACGAATGTAGTTCTCCAAATATCTACGGTAAGAGAAATGCACCAATTTTGCATCATTGGTAAAAACAACAAATGTTGGTGGTTGTGTAGATGGCTGTGTAACGTACTTGATTTTTGCACGACGGCCACTGATTGCAGGTGGCTCAACAGCACGGATTGCATCAGCAACAACATCGTTGAGCATACCAGTTGAGCAACGGAAAGTAGACTTTGCATAGACGTAGTTGATTTCTTCCATCAATTTGTTTACACGTTGTCCTGTCAATGCAGAAACTGTAATGTAGCGGAAGTAGTCCATAAATGCCAAGTCGCACTCAAGTTGTTTTTTGAACTTCAAAACAGTGTTTGTATCCTTTTCGATAAGGTCCCACTTGTTAACCACTACAACTGATGGTTTGCCTTCTTCGTGAATAAAGCCAGCAATCTTGACGTCTTGCTCAGACAGGCCTTCGTTAGCGTCCATAACAATCAAACATACGTCAGCACGACGCACCGCATTCAAAGAGCGCATTACAGAGTATTGCTCAACAGAGTCGTCCTGAATAGCACGTTTACGGCGCATACCAGCAGTATCGATGATAACATATTTTTTGCCATTGTATTCAAATGGAGTATCGATAGCGTCACGAGTTGTGCCCGCAACGTCCGATACGATTGTGCGGTCGTAGCCCAAAATCTTGTTTGTCAAAGAGGATTTGCCAGCATTTGGCTTACCTACAACGGCAATTTTGATAGTATCATCATCTTCTTCGTCCATATAGCCTTCTGGGAAGAACTCCACTACACGATCAAGCAAATCGCCAACACCTTGTTTTTGTTCAGCAGCAATGGGGAACAATTCAAAACCAAGGGAATAGAAATCGGACCAATCGCTTTCCATAAAATGGTCAACCTTGTTGATAACCAACAAAACCGGCTTGTTAGTCTTACGCATCAATGTTGCAACGTCATAGTCGTCCATTGTAAGACCAGTTTTGTAGTCAGCAAAAAACAAAATGACATCGGCAAGGTCAACGGCAATTTCGGCTTGTTGTTTGATATGCATAAACATGGAGTCTTCACTTTTGAGTTGAATACCGCCAGTATCCACCAAAGTGAATTTGTGTCCGCACCACTCAGCATCGCCATAGATGCGATCGCGTGTTACGCCAGGCAAGTCGGCAACGATAGAGATACGTTCGCCACATACCTTATTGAAAAATGTAGATTTGCCTACGTTGGGCTTGCCAACAATGGCAACAAGAGGTTTGTTCATAGTTATTCACACTCCAACAATGTCTGACATAGTTCGTAGCCATCAGACACCACTTGTATATTTTTACCGGTAATTTTTTTAAGTTCAGCCAAAGTCATGCCATCAAGAAAAACATCTTCGATCTCACGTAGCATAACACGGGGCAAAAGCAAAGTATCGCCAACGTCTTTGGCAGATTTGAGAGTATCGGCAATATCTTGACCCACAACCAATCCAGCAACTGTCACACTTTCGCCAAAAAACTTGTTTACTACTGTAACAACATTTGCTTTGAGTTCCGGATGCTTTTGTTGCGCTTTGGCAATTAGTTTTTTCATAATTGGCGTTGCAGAAACACCTGTGACAATGGTAAAACTACCCTTTTGGGCTTTGACGCTATCCTCCAAAGCCAAGTCGAATTGGTATCTTGTATCGGCAATCAAACCAACACCATTTTCCAACTGGTCAAAGTCGCCATAGAAGTCGCAACCATGCACATCAATATTGGCGTACAGATACATTTCGTCAGAGCAGTAGGCAAAATGCTCGCCGTTGGCCTCAAAACACTTATCGTCAAAAGATTCGACAAGCTTGATTGTATCTTTAGCAACCTGCTCATTCACTTGCTGGATATTACACAAACTACTGCGATGCTTTGTGAGCCCAACTGGAACTATTGATAGATTTTTAACTGCGGGATACAACGAATACAAGTCGCGAAGAGTTTGCTCAAGCACCTTGCCGTCGTTGAGTTCTGGGCACATTACTACTTGGGTATGCATAGTGATACCACCATCAGCCAAAGTTTTCAGAAGTGGCATGATTGGACGCGCTTTGGGATTGCCGAGCAACATCCTACGAACTGTATCGTCCGTTGCATGAACTGAAACATACAATGGTGAAAACTTTTTGGATACAATTCGTGCAATTTCCTCGTCGGTGATGTTTGTAAGCGTAACGTAATTGCCAGAAACAAAAGACAATCGCCAATCGTCGTCCTTTACGTACAATGTTGGACGTTGACCTTTTGGGAGTTGGTCAACAAAACAAAAGACGCACTTGTTTGCGCACCAACGTGGCTCAATGTAGCACTGCTCATAGAAATCCCAACCCATTGGTAACCAAGGGTCTTTTTCAACATCAAGGGTGATTTCTTTGCCCCTACGCACAATCGTCAATGAAAATTCGCTCTGACTATCGTAGTATGCCACGTCTAACATATCTTTGGCTATTTCACCGTCAAACGCAACAATTACGTCATCCTTTTTTAGTCCAATCTTTTGCGCTATTGAGTTTTTGTCAAGTTGTAAAATTTTTAGCATAGTTAATAAAAGGCAACCCAAAAGGCTGCCTTATGATTTATTTACTCGGCTTCAACCAAGTAGTTGTCTGTGATATTAGCCCAGTCGATGTTGCCTGCAACCATTTGGAAGGAAACATCAATTAGTTTTGGGGTGTACGCAGTACCGCTGATTGTAACTGTTTTAGATGAAACGGATTTGATTTGTTTAAGCAAGTAAGAATCAAGTTGAGATACAGGATCGGAAAACTCGCCAAGGTTGATGGAAACACTAAAGCTTACAGGACGAGCAAAAACTGCATAGTTTTTGTAGTTAGGAGCTGTGCCATTCTCAGTTGTGCCCAAAGAAAGCATCAATCTGCCGTCTGCAGAGTTGTATGCGCGCTTGTATTCTGCTTGTTGTTCATCGCTATCCGATTTGACAGATGCAGCATCATGGTACATAGCAAGAGAGAACATTTCAAATTTATTGAAGCCATCATCGCCTTCAGCTACTTTACCATATGGCTTGAAGTTGTTATTTTTGAACTCACCAGCAAATGTTGCGGAAGGATTTGTCAGCAAATATACACGCTCAGATGAGCTCGTTGGAAAATCAATAGCGGGAAGCTCCTCTTCTTCGTCAGTTGAGTCGTCAGCTGTGAAATAGGTGAAGCGACCAATTTGCATATGAGTAGACTGGCTACTATCGACAACAACATTGTTATATCTTCCGCTTTCAAGCAAATTGATAAAGCTGATAACAGAAATGGGCGTTTTGTCCAAAAGTAGATCGTACACTACTTTGATTTGCATTGGTGTAGCTTTTCCACTTGTTTTGTAGGTCAAAATCATTTCTACTTGGGGCAATTTACCATTTTCGGAATACTTTGCGACAAGCTTGTCTACTTTTGATGCAGACAAGAATTGCGCACCAGAACAAGCGCTAAAAGTAAACAACATAACCAAGCAAAGTACAATTACTAAAAGTTTTTTCATAAGTTCCCTCTATTTTTTGTAATACTGTGTTAAATCCAGATTCAATACAACACTTTTTCCGTCAAGATACTTCAAAGTGCCTTGTTTGAAATGGAATGTAATCTTTGTGCAACACAAAAGTTGCGTTTTTACGCGGTAACGGCGGTTGACCTTGTTGTAGCCATATTTGCCATCACCGAGGATTGGAGTTTTTAAGAAAGCAAGGTGGGCACGAATTTGATGTGTTCTTCCTGTGACAAGTTTCACTTCCAACAAAGAAAGTTCCCCCATTGTCTTTAACACTTGATAATGCGTTTCAATAGGCAAATAACCTTGCTTTTGCGTATTTGAAATGTATACCAAACTCTTTTTGGAGTCTTTGAACAAAAATGCTTTTAGCTTGGCACTGTGCTGTTTGGGTGTGCCAACAACAATACAGTTGTAGGTCTTGTCAATCTCGCGAATTTTGAAAGACTCCAATAGTTCCTTTTCGGCAGTTTTGTTGAGAGCGTAAACAACAAGGCCCATTGTGTTACGATCAAGTCGATGCACTGGCACAGCGACAGCATCCGTCAAAATGTTGTTGATGCGCTCTGTAAGGGAATCGGGACCTTCCACTTCGATGCCAGAGTTTTTGTTGACAACCAATATATTTTCATCACGATAAACAACTTCAATGCTGTCCTTTTCACGGTCAGGTAAATATACATAAATTACATCGCCAGTGTTGACGTTCATATCCACGCCAACTCTAACACCGTTGATTTTAACAGAACGATTTTTGATGATTTTTTGAACACGATAGAAGCCCAAATCGGTATTTTCCAAAATGGCATCGGACAAAAGTTGTTTAGATTGTATTACTATTTCTTTAAGCATGGTGTTATTATATCAAATATATAGAAAAAAAGCAAATAATTGATAAAGAAAAGTGCGCTAAAGGTTAAGAAATATATACAAAAGTGCACAAGACATTGGTAAATATTGCACTTGTATGCAAATTTTGCAACCGTAAACAACATTTGAAAGGAGCCGAAGGTTGTTGTCTTATTTAGTGCTGTAAATAATAGACCATGTATGAAGGTTAGGACATTACAAATATCGAAACATTGACACATTAAAATTGGCGAGAATTATAAAAAATCCTCGCCAGATGACTCTTGTGGTCCTTTGTTTTTTCGCACAACATTTGTAACTGCAGACAACTCCAAACTTATCAATATGGTATCACTGCCAATTTTTACAATGCAGTCCCATGGAATAAAAATGTCTTCGTTGGTCTTGAATATTTTACGAATACCCGGAACGACAAGTCCCAGCACAGTTTTGCATTTAGTATCGACAATCAAGTCGATAATTTTGCCCATTTTTGCGCCATTTACTACGTTTACAACATCCTTGCAGCGCAAGTCAGTATAGCTAATATCCATGCGTTTATCCTTTGCAATATTGTGTGAGCACAAAAGGCAACTTATTACTAATTTGACATTTTATATACAAGCCCTATTGCATATTTTCACGCAGTTGAGAGATGGCATTCTTCTCCAAGCGTGAGATTTGCGCCTGACTTAGTCCTATCTCTTTGGAAATTTCCGTTTGAGTTTTGCCCTCGAAATATCTCTTCATAATTATATTCCGCTCCTTGCCGTCCAATTGCGACAAAGCATCAAACAAGGAAATATTGTCCACCCACGAAAGTTCGCTAACTTTTGTGTCGGCGAGACCTTCTTCCAAAGACACGCTGTCTTCATCATTTGAGTACACTGCATCAGAAAGTGAAACAGTATCGCTGATGGCGTCCAAGCAATACATTACTTTGAAAATTGGCAACTTGAGTTCACTTGCGATTTGCTCGACCGTTACTTCGTCGGATGTGTCATTTTCTAACTTTTCGCGCACTTGCAATGCTTGATATGCAACATCTCGAATACCGCGACTAACACGCAAGGAATTGGACTCACGCAAATACCTACGAATTTCCCCGACAATCATCGGCACAGCGTAGGTGGAAAAACGCACGTTCAAATCTGTATTGAAATTGTCTACCGATTTGATAAGCCCCACACAACCAATTTGAAACAAGTCATCGGGATTGCTCACACGATGGATGTACCTTTGCACAACCGACAGCACCAAGCGCATATTACAGTTGATAAAATAGTTTCGAGCATCTTGATCGCCTTGTTTGATTTTTAGCAATAGTTCGTGCGACTGTTTAGCTGTCAGCTTTGGGATGTTTGATGTATCAACACCACACACGACAATTTTCCTTGACATAGCACACCTCCGAGTTTAGTTTGCACTTTTGCAAAGAAAAATATTCGATAAACTAATTCGCGAAAAAGTTGTACCAAAAACACAAAAAAAATAAGCAACAGTTTTACACGTTTGCTTGATTTTTCTTGACGTTGGCACTCTTAACTTTAGCAGAATTAGAACGCTTCGCAGTTTGTAATCGTTGTAAACATATCATTTGATTACTGCTCAGCGTTGGTAAGGCTGCATTGCAAAAAAAATAAGCAACCTCTATTCGAGATTGCTTGATTTTTCTTGGATTAGTTGGCACTCTTAACTTTAGCAGCGTTAGAACGCCTCGTGTTTCAAGTCAGACACAAATTCGAGTTGACACACACTCGGCATTAGTAAGGCTGCTTTACAAAAAAAATAAGCAACCTCTATTCGAGATTGCTTGATTTTTCTTGGATTAGTTG
>CAZHMU010000001.1:2887-70937 GCA_964533825.1 uncultured Oscillospiraceae bacterium | reverse complement strand
GCACTCTTAACTTTAGCAGCCTTACCAGTACGTTCACGGAGATAGTAAAGTTTAGCACGTCTAACGTTACCTTTTCTAACTACCACGATGCTTTCAATTTTAGGACTGTGAAGAGGGAATGTTCTCTCTACGCCAATACCAGATGAAATACGACGAACTGTGAAAGATTCACGCAAACCGCCGTGTTTACGAGCGATTACGATACCTTCGTAAGCTTGGATTCTTTCTTTGTTACCTTCGATAACTTTGAAGTTAACGCGAACCGTATCGCCTACTTTGAATTCTGCTACTTGTCTCAAAGATTGAGATTCAATTTGTTTGATGATGTCCATTTGACTTTTCCTCCAAAAGATTTATTGTTTTGTTAACTAAGCGTTCATTCACTTGAAAAGTCAAAGTCAGAGGACCGCCCGAAGTCACTGGTATATTTTAGCATAAGCGTAAAATAAAAGCAACTGATTTTGTGTATGTTTAGATAGTTTTTTGCAACAAATTTTGCCGAATTGGTTACAATTTAGTGACATAAAACAATTAACAACAATCGTTGCACTACTTTTTGCTGACATGAACGTAATCGGCTGAAAAGGCGTTTTGTATCACGTTGACATCTGTCCCGACAATCTCAACAACGTCAAAGCGAACAGGCTTGCCCATTAGTTGGTTGGCGGCAAGCCACCACTTTGCGCAAGCAACAATGGTCTGTTGTTTGCGCACATTGACAGCGTACCTTGGCAGACCAAAGTCAGCAGACTTGCGACTTTTGACTTCCACAAAAACGCAGTAATTTTTGTGCGTTGCAATGATATCTATCTCGCCAAAGTGACAAGAAAAATTGCGCTCAACAATTTTGTAACCCTGTTTTTTGAGATGTTTTACGGCAAGATCTTCGCCAATGTTGCCTTTCGTGCGTGTGTTCATATTAGAAAAAAATTTTTGATAAATGTTTTGCGATGTATCGAGCAAGGGCCATACTCTTTCAAGAGTGCGATGTGTTCTTTAGTGCCATAACCCTTGTGCTTTGCAAAGTTGTATTGTGGGTACTGATTGTGATAGTCCAACATCATACGATCACGAGTAACTTTTGCAACAATGCTTGCTGCCGCAATGGAGTAGCTCAGAGCATCGCCATGGATGATGGATGTTGTTGGCACAGGTGTATCCAGTTTGACCGCATCAATAAGGACGTGGTCCACCTTGTCAAAACCGTTGATGCACTGAATCATACCAAGCTTTGTGGCATTCAAAATATTGAGCGAATCAATTTGCTCGTTATCTATGATTGCAACTTGCACATCAATTGCCTTTTGCATAATTTGCTCAAAAAGTAATTCGCGCTTTTTTTCAGAAAGTTTCTTGCTGTCGTTGATTCCTGGGATGATGTCATCCAGAGGCATTATAACACCAGCAACAACCACAGGACCAGCAAGCGGTCCACGACCAGCTTCGTCAATGCCTGCGATATGTACACAACCAAGTTGTTGCAAATTTTGTTCGTATTGTAACATCATAGTTCCTCTGGTGTATCAAAAGTAATTTTACCAATTTTGCCTTTGCGAAAATCGTCCAAGATTGCCTTTGCTGTGCGCTCCCAGTCGATATCGCCACCACGCAATAGAAAACCACGTTTTTTGGCAATTTCATCAAAAATTTGATTTGTGGTTTTGCCTTCAATTTGTATTTTGAAACGTTCGCAAAGTTGCATTGGGTATTGCATGGATAGCTCCGCAATCAACCAGTTAGAAACTTCATATAAATCTACAACGTCATCCTTGATACTGCCGATAAAGCACAAGCGTGATGCGATTTTATCATTTTCAAACTTGGGCCACAGTGTCCCAGGGGTATCCAAAAGCTCCAAGCCAGATTGCAGTCTAACCCACTGCTTGCCTTTTGTTACACCGGGCTTGTCGCCAGTGATAACGGCTTTGCGACCGCTCAAGCAGTTGATGAGCGTAGATTTACCACAGTTGGGGACACCAATGATAAGGCATCTAACGGGCTTGAAAATACCTTTGGCTTTGAATTTTTCACGGATATCCGCTGTAACTTCCCACAAAGCGGAAGTAATCTTGCTCGCCTCAGCTGATGCTGTTGCTGTCAACTTGATACACTTTTGATTGCGTGATTTGAAGTAGCCCATCCAAGCATCTACCTTTTTGGGGTCAGCCAAATCGCACTTATTCAAAACAAACACGCAAGGTTTGTTTCCCACAATTTTTTCAAAGCTTGGATTGAAACATGCAAGCGGAGAACGAGCATCCAAAACGTAGCCGATGGCATCAACAATTTTTACGTTTTCTTCCATCATGCGTAGTGCTTTGGTCATGTGCCCCGGGAACCACTGTATATTCAGTTTTCGTTCGTTAGTGTTTTGTTCTTTCATTTTTGTTAAAATTTTGCCCAATTTTGTATATTATGTTAGGCATAGTATTCTAAAAAAGGTAAAAAATTGATATTGTGCATCAGAAAAACCGAATTTTGAATAAACTTACTGCAAGCACGACCACACCAATACAAAATATTTACGAATTAGTATGCACCGCCATCTCACAAGTTTACAGAAGGATTGTTTACTGTTTTTTTATCAAAGCTACGCGGAAAATCTACTCACCCAAAAGGTCTGGACGATTTTTCTTAGTGATTTCGAGAGCTTTTTCTAAACGCCATTGGTCAATTTTTGCGTGATTTCCACTGACCAACACTTCAGGTACTGTAACACCCAAAAAATCTTGTGGACGCGTATATTGAGGATACTCCAAAAGAGATTGAGAAAATGATTCGTCAACGGTACTTTGAGCGTTGCCAAGCACGTCTGGAACGTATCTCAAAACCGAGTCAATCAGCACCATTGCTGGGATCTCGCCACCAGACAAAACGTAGTCGCCAATGGATATTTCCATATCGATATCCATATCGATTACACGTTGGTCAACGCCTTCGTAGTGACCGCACAAGATGAGCAGATTGTCACAAGTTGACAAATCACGCACCAAACTTTGAGAGAGCACCTTGCCTCTGGGGGACATATAGATACGTTTTGCTTTGTGCCCCGGATCGACCGCCATGATACAATCGTGGATTGGTTGTGGAGTCATTACCATACCAGCACCACCACCAAATGGAGTATCATCGCACTTTTTGTGCTTGTCTTTTGAGTAGTCGCGTATGTTGTGGCAATTCAGTTCATACAAGCCCTTTTCCAGTGCTTTGCCCATAAGGGAGTGTTTCAATGAGTCGAGCATTTTGGGGAAAAGCGTTAACACATCAATCTTCATAAACACAAACCTCCGCAAAACGCTTTTCGTCAAGGGTGATGAGCTGTCTTTGAATATCAACGTTCAACACAAGATCCTTCAAAAATGGGAAGGACACATCGCGCTCGCCCTCGCACATATACACGTCAGCAGCGCCATATTGCAAAATGTCCACTACGGTGCCAACTTTTGCACCATTGCTCAAAACAACTGTACAACCAACAAGATCGTCAATGAAGTATCTACCTTCGTCAAGCGTTACGCTTTCTTTATCGGCATAAACAACCCACTCGCGCATACTTTCCGCTGTGTTGCGGTCAGCGATGCCATCTAACAGAAGGTAGCAAAAATTACCGTCAGGACGGCATTTTTGCACTTTGTATGAATTTTGACCGATATAAACCGTTGTAACACCTTTGAGCATCTTGGCATCGTCAACATAGCAAAGCATTTTTACTTCGCCTTTGATACCTTGTGCTTTTGTAATTTTTCCAATTTCTATTTTCATAGTACATAGCAAATTTGCCACAAGAAACTCTTGTGGCAAATTCAATTAGTCTTCAATCTCAATATTGTAACGTTTGCCTTCACGGATACCTACCGCTTTAGCCAAAGTACGGATGGACATAGCAATTTTGCCTTGCTTGCCGATAACTTTGCCGATATCCTTTTCTGCAACGCGAATTGTGATAGTTTCCACACCATCATTTTCTGCAGAAGTGATGTTTACGGCGGACTTGTCGTCAACAAGTTCCGTTACAATGTAAGTGACAAGTTCCAACATAATTTACCTCAAATTACGCCTTGTGCGCTTTTTTAGGCTCGATTACGTTTGTGCGAACAAGAAGCGTTCTAACTGTTTCAGTAGGTTGAACACCACAGTCGATCCATTTCTTTGCCTTGTCTGTGTCAAGGTTGAGTTCTTCTGTCAAAGGATTGTAAGTACCAACCAAGTCAACATATTGTCCATCACGTGCCTTGTGAGAGTCAATAACTACAACACGGTAGAAAGGACTTTTTTTGTCGCCAAGTCTTGTCAATCTCATTTTTACTGCCATTTTTGTTTCCTCCAAAGTGATTTTAGTTTATATTATTCAATATGAAAACTTTTTTCAAAGATTTTCGTAGAGTTAGAAGGGCAAACGCTTTGATCTGCTCATTTTTTTCATCATATCGCAGGTCTGCTCGTACTGTTTGATAAGGCGGTTTACGTCTTGAACTTGCAAGCCACAACCAGCTGCAATACGCTTACGGCGAGAGTAATTCAAAATCTTGGGATTTTTGCGCTCTTCCACCGTCATTGATTGAATTATTGCTTTGTTACGTGCAAGTTGCTTTTCGTCAACCTTTTTGTCGCCAAGCTTTAGTCTGCTTGCGCCGGGAATCATACCGACGATATCGTTGAGATCCCCCATCTTGGAGAGTTGCTCAAATTGTTTGAGATAGTCCTCCAAATCGAAAGTTGCATTTTGCAACTTCTTTGCCATCTTGATAGCTTCTTCTTCGTCGATGGCTGTTTGAGCCTTTTCAATCAAAGTCAACACATCGCCCATACCCAGGATGCGTGATGCCATGCGGTCAGGATAGAAGATTTCCAAATCTTCCGGCTTTTCGCCAGTACCGCAGAACTTGATGGGCTTGCCAGTTACAGCCTTGATGGACAATGTGGAACCGCCACGAGTGTCGCCGTCCAACTTTGTCATAATGACACCGGTAATATCCAGTGCCTCGTCAAAAGTTTTTGCAACGTTGACAGCGTCTTGACCCAACATTGAGTCCACTACCAACAAGGTTTCGAACACGTCAACTGCTTTTTTGATGGACTTGAGCTCCGTCATCAGTTCTTCGTTGATATGCAAACGACCAGCTGTGTCGATGATTACTGTATCAAAACCGTTTTTGTTGGCGTATTCAACACCCTTTTGAGCAATCTTGACTGGGTTACCTTGACCCATTTCAAAAAAGCCACACTTGACTTTGTTTGAAACGACCTCCAACTGTTTGATTGCGGCAGGTCTGTACACGTCATCAGCAACAAGCAAAACTTTTTTACCTTGCTTTTGCAAGTGATATGCAAGCTTTCCGCACATAGTGGTTTTACCAGCACCTTGCAAACCGCACATCATGATGATTGTTGGTAATTTGGGCGATACACCAAGCTTGGATTGGGTTGACCCCAATAGCTCTACGAGTTGCTCGTTTACGATTTTGATAACCTGTTGACCTGGCGTAAGGCTTTTTAGGACCGTTTCACCAACGGCAAGTTCAGATACTTTGTTGATAAAATCTTTGGCAACGGTATAGTTGACGTCCGCTTCCAACAGAGCAACACGCACTTCGCGCATAGCTTGCTTGATTTCCAATTCCGTCAACGCACCGCGGTTTTTCAATTTGGAAAAAATATGGTTGATTCTGTCTGTTAAGTTAGAAAATGCAGCCATTTTTACTCCTTTGCTACGTAGTCAGTCACAAGTTGACTAACCTTTTCCATATCGTTATTTGCAACGGCAAGTGTGATTTCGCTCACAAACTGCGATAAATGCAAATTGTCTTCTAATTTAGTGAGAGCTTTTTCAGCATTGACAAGCAGGTCGCGTACACCTTGACGAGATATGCCAACTTCGTCAGCAATTTCCGCCAAAGAGCAATCGTAGTCGCAGTACATCGCCAATGCATCACGTTGCTTTTGCGTAAGCATGGGCCCGTACACTCCCAGCAATTTTGCCAATTCAATCTTTGTTAATGCCATCCTTTCCTCACGGTGTAAAGCTATTTTGCTTTACAGTATGTATTTTATATGATTATTGACCTATTGTCAAGCATTTTACACTACTTTTCACACAAATTAGCAAAGTTTGAGAGTTATCGCAAGCGCGCCATACTTTGCGATTTGTTCAGTTGTGTAGTATGCCAACATATCCTTAGGGTCAGCATTGTCACACTCGTTGTAGCCTATTGACACTTTGTCAAATTGCTGATACAACTCGTCAAATGTGGCAAAAGTTTGCAAATTGACAACTTCAACAAGCAATTGTTCGTTGGTTGCAGCGTTGGTAAACAAAATTGTGTCTCCAACATTGATTGCTTTGCGCTTGTCGTCATACAGGCGCATTTCAATAGTTTTTGCGCCACATTTGATTTTTTGAAATGGGCTGTTGTGTAAATTCATAAAGTGACTCATAGCTCTACTCCAAAACAAAACAGTCGCAAAAGCGACTGTTAAAATTAGATAATGCCTTCGACGTAGCTTTGCGCGTCAAAGTACAATAGGTCATCAATACCTTCGCCAACACCTACGAAATAGACAGGGATGCCCATATCATGTTTGATAGCAAGTACAACGCCACCTTTTGCGGTGCCATCAAGCTTGGTCAAAACAATACCGTCAATATCGATGGCTTCGTCAAAAACTTCCACTTGAGAAATTGCATTTTGACCCGTAGTTGCATCCAAAACGATAAGGTTTTGGCGCGTTGCATCAGGATGCTCACGAGAAATTACTCGGTCAATCTTTTTGAGCTCTTCCATAAGATTCTTTTTGTTGTGAAGACGACCTGCTGTATCTACCAATACAACGTCTGTTCCTTTACTCTTTGCGGAAGAAACCGCGTCAAACACTACTGCCGCAGGGTCACTGCCTTCCTCGTGCTTGATGATGCGCACACCGGCGCGCTTTGCCCAAACTTCTAACTGTTCGCTTGCTGCCGCACGGAAGGTATCCGCCGCTGCAATGACAACAGATTTACCTTGCTTTACAAAGATATTTGCAAGCTTGCCAATGGTCGTTGTTTTGCCAACGCCATTTACACCTGCAACGGTGATAACACAGGGTGTTTGCAGTTCAAACTTGTCATCGCCCAATATATCGCAAAGCACTTCACGAAGATACTTGTTTGCTTTTTTAGCATCAGCAACACAATCTTGGCGCATACGCTCACGAAGTTGGTCGATAATCTCTTCGGTAGTATCTTCTCCTACGTCACTGCTCAAAAGGATGAACTCAAGTTCTTCGTAGAACTCTTCGTCAAAAATACCGCGCTTGAAAATTTCGTTCAGCTTGAAACCAATTTTCTCTTTGGTTTTACGCAAACCATCAATAATTTTTTGAAAAAATCCCATAAATAACCTCTATGCCTATGTATGCACAATTGTTTACGCCTGCAAACTCTTTTTATAGCCGTCAGCAAAGGAAATTAATTCTTGTGCAGAAACAAGTGCGTGTTCGCCTACACTGCCCATCAAACGAGCAACTTCCTTGACTTTGCTTTCGTTGTCAAGCAAAGTTACTGACGTGTGCGTTTTGCCACCTTGCTCAAACTTTGAAATACACAAATTGACATCCGCCATTGCGCAAATTTGTGGCAGGTGAGTAATTACAATACATTGGTAGCCTTCTTGCTGGTTTGCAGAAACGTTCGCCAATTTGTTTGCAACAATTTGAGCCACGTTTCCAGAAATGCCCGAGTCAATTTCGTCAAATACCATTGTAGGAATCTTCTCTGCAAGGGCTGTGATATTTTTTACCGCCAGCATAAAGCGGGACATTTCACCACCAGAAATTACCTTTGCAAGTGGTTTGACAGGTTCTCCTATGTTTGCAGACATTAAAAACTCGACTTTGTCAATACCATTTGATGATGGACTTTCAGTAAACTCGTCCAATGTTTGACAAGCAAACTCAACAACAAAAGTTGTTCCACGCATACCTAAATCGGCAAGTTCTGTCATTATGCGCTTGGAAAGCTTTTGTGCTGTATCTTTGCGAATTTGAGATTTTTGAGTAGCAAGAGCGTACATTTGTTTGATAAGGGACGTTTTTTGCGCCAACAAGTCAGCCAAACGCTCTGATGCGTTTACCAAGTTGTCATATTGCTTTTTGGCGTCATCAAGAAATCTGAGTGCATTAGCTATTGTTCCGCCATACTTGCGTTTGATAGCACGGATGTGTTCCAAACGGTTTTCCAAGCGGTCAATTTCGGCTTGAGAAATTTCCGTTTTGGACAAAACGTCTTCCAATGTTTGGCAAACGTCGTCCACTTCCAAACGAGCAGAGTCAAGACGTTCTGCAAGAGTATCACTATCTTCGTCAACGGAAGAAATACCACGCAAAAGATTGCACGCGTGAGAAAGGCTGTTTACAGCACCTGCATCAGAGGAGAGCAAATTTACCGCTGACGAAATTGCTGCAGTAATTTTTTCGATGTGTACCAAGCGCTTGTGAGTGACAAGTAGTTCGTTTTCTTCCTCTTCATCCAAATTTGCGCCTTCGATTTCCTCAATTTGGAATTTCAAAATATCCGCAAGACGTTCGCGCTCGGCATCACTACCACCAAAAGCTTGCATTTCGCGACAAACAGCAAGATACTGTGGATAAAGTTGCTTTAGTTGTTGGTCGCAACCTTTGAAATCGCAAAAAGCATCCAAAACGGAAAGCTGATTCTTTTCGTTCAACAAGGCTAAATGTTGTCCTTGACCAAAAATATCCACAAGTTCTGCGCAAACTTCCTTCAAAATAGCAAGAGTTGCAACCTTGCCTTGGATGCGAATTTCGTTCTTGCCAGCAAGTGACATCTTTCGCGTGATGAGGATTTCACAATCATCTCCAAAGCCGTATTCAGCAAGCTTTGCAACAACTGGCGAGTTGGGCTCAACTTCAAACAGGGCAGAAACAGCAGCGTAGTCTTCTCCGTGCTTGATCAGCGTTTTGTCAGCGCGCTCGCCAAGGACAAAAGCAAGTGAGTCGATGATGATGGACTTACCGCTACCAGTTTCGCCCGTAAGCACCGTTAGTCCTTCGCGAAAGTCGATATCTATATGCTCAATGAGAGCAATGTTGTCAATTACAAGGTTCTTAATCATATTTCTTTTGCGGGGTAGATTTATAAAATTGTTGTTACTTGTTTATTGGGCAGTACATCAGTTGGCTGACTTTGTTAGCTACGGAATTTGCTTGGAACTCCGTCATGCACACAATCAGGATGTTATTGCGATCAGCAAAAATGCCTACCACTTCCGCACCCAAAATCTGCTCAATAGCAGACGCAACGGCTGATGCACTATCGCCAATGGTCTTTACCACCACCAAATTGTTTGCAGTGACAACTGACAATGTCGCTTCGCGCACAACGTTAAGCAACTTGTTGGATATAGTTGCGTCTATTGTTTGCTTTGTTGTGTATCGATATGCACCATTTGCGCCAAGGCTTTTGACAAGGCCAAGCTCCTTGATATCGCGAGATACCGTTGCTTGAGTTACTTCAAAACCTTCTTGGCAAAGTAAACGCGCCAAATCTTCCTGGGTGTCAATATCGTAGGTGGCAATCAAGCTCAAAATTTTAGATTGTCTTGCTGTGCGTGACATGCTCTCCCTCCGTACAGCCATTGCTGTAGTATTTTGCATTGATATGTATATTATACATTTAGATGAATATTTTTACAATAGTTTTGACACAAACTCTTTCAGGGAATTTGAGTCAAGTGCAAATTCGGCCAGTTGCTCGCCGATGGTTGCATGGGCAACAAATTTGTCGTCCACTCCCAAGCAGTGAACTTGACAGTTGATGGATGCAAGAGCATCACGTACACTGCCACCAAAGCCACCAGAAAGCACATTTTCTTCAAGAGTTACGACAATGTCTCCTTCTCCTATTGTTGCAAGGTAGTTTCTGTCAAGTGACTTCACGGTTGTAACATTTACTACTTGAACATTGTCGCTTTGCAATGCCCTTGCGTTTTCAAAGGTGCGTGGGCCCACGCAAAGAAGTTTGATTTTTGCATCACTACCGCCCAAAATGTTCCATTTATCTTCAAACGGCAAAGAATCCGCCAGCAAATGACGCGGATACCTGATAGCAACTGGACCTTGTTCATTGAGAGATTGTTCTATCATTTGCTCAAGTTGTAAAGCGGTTGTAGGAGTCCAAATTTTTAGGTTTGGAATATTTCCAAGATAGGACAAATCAAACAAGCCTTGGTGCGTTTTCCCATCTTCACCGACAAAACCTGCGCGATCAATCATGAGAGTCACGGGCAAGTTTTGAATGGCCACATCATGCAATATTTGGTCGTATGCTCGTTGCATAAAGGTAGAATAAATACACACAAATGGGCGCGCGCCACCTTTTGCAAGACCAGCAGCAAAAGTTACTGCGTGTTCTTCCGCAATGCCAACGTCGAAAAATCTGTCAGCATAGTTTTCGGAGAAAGCTTTCAGACCAACTGCATTTGTCATCGCAGCAGAAATGGCAACAACCTTGTCGTTGTTTTTTGCAAGGTTACACAAAGTTGAGCCCACTACCGAAGAACTTTCAACCAAAGCTCGCTCTACTACTGTACCCGCATCCGTGTTGATAGGTTGTTTGTCAGCAAAACCACCGACAGGTACAGCGTGATACTTTACGGGGTCTTGCTCTGCTGGCTCGTAGCCTTTGCCTTTTTTAGTAATGATATGTAGAACAGTTGGCTTTTCTACATTGTCACGAATTTTTTTGAGATAGTAAACCAAATCCTTGATTTCGTTGCCATCAATAATACCGATGTACTTTAGGTTGAAATTGTCAAAGTAACTATTACGTATGAATCCCAACTTTGCACGACGTTTGCACCAACGCAAAAACTTGTAAATAGGTTTGCCAACAAGTGGAATTTTTTGCAAAAACTTTTTAAGATTTTGCTTGTTTTTGTCATACTTGCCAACGCGCAATTGGGACATATTTAGAGTTGCGGTACCAACATTGTCAGAGATGGACATATTGTTGTCGTTCAAAATGATGAGCATTTTGGTTTTGCCAATGTTGTTGAGCGCTTCGTAAGATGTGCCGCAAGTCATTGCACCATCGCCAACGACAGCAATAACATTATGATTTTCACCTGCAATATCACGAGCTTTGGCAAGACCAAGCGCGGCAGAAATTGCCGTACCGGCGTGTCCGGTATTGAAACTGTCACGCCCATCTTCGGCACAGTCAGGGAAACCACAAAGACCATCTTTTTGCCGTAAAGTGCAAAAATTCTCACCGCGCGAGGTAAGAATTTTGTGAACGTAGCTTTGATGACCGACGTCCCAAACAATTTTGTCATCGTCACCAAACACATAGTGAAGGGCAACAGACAGCTCAACCGCTCCAAGATTGCTCGCCAAATGTCCACCGTTGCGACAAACGTCATCAACAAGCTTTTGACGAATTTCTTGGCACAGCTCGGGTAACTGTTTTACGTCAAGTTTTTGTAGGTCATGGATATTTTGGATATTTTCTAACACATTAACCTTCTTTGTGGAATATACTCAAAATTTTTGCAACACCAAAAATAATATCGGTTGCATTATTTACAGCAACGCCCTTGCCGATGGCCTTCAAAGTAATGGTCAAAGTAGAGATGACGGCGTAAACTGCAATCGTCAAAGCAATAACCAACGTGGTATTGGACAAATTTGCAAGTGCAGATGCCGTGATTGTCGCTGCGCACGCGCCGGAAACGATACCGCAAATATCGCCGACGATATCGTTACAAATATTGGACACAATGTCGCTTTTTTGTGCAAGCTTTACAGCGGTTTTTGCACCTTTAACTTTGCGTGATGCCATCGCAAGCAATGGTTGCATATCACAAGAAGTTGCCGCTGTACCGATAACGTCAAATACAACGCCCACCAATACAATAAACAATGTGATTACAATAGCCAACCAAAGCTGTGCACTATCAAGCACCAATGTGGAGATGATATTTACCAATGCAGAAAGCACCAAAGTGATCAGCATTGCCTTCAAAGGCCACAAATTACGTTTGTGCTTTTTCTTTTCTACCTTTTTCTTTTTTTCTGATTCGTGAGAAGCTGTTTCGATGGTTGCTTCGTCACGCTTGTGCGTTCGAGGGACAGGATCTGTGTTTTTCATAATCTTCCTATAAAAATTTTGGAGCGTTTTGCTTAAGCGCAAACTGCCCCATTTGTGAAATAAGCATATTAACTTACAATTATAAATTAGGTGGTGGCTCGTTAGATAAACCTTACGGCATAGGTTCGGTAGGATTTCCCACACAGGAACTTTCCGTCGCCGAGAAAGCAGTTTCCTTTTGATCTTGTGCATACGGTGTTGCCACGCGTACAACCGAATCGCCACTTAGTCCGTACTATAATCTCCAACAAGCCTGGTTTGCAGTCTAGAAGATTTCCTTGGCAGGGGGGCACATATTTTAGTTTCTTTTGCAAAATTCATTTCATAAAGCAGTCGCAATTAGTCCATCGGCCAACGGACATAAGAGCGTTCATTACTCCCAAAATTTCACTCAAAACAAGCTACTCTGTACACAGCTTCTTATTCACCGCATAGCAGGTTTAATCTCAGAGAGTAGTAGATAGATTTTACCCTATTACCACCCCGTAGAGTCTCCACGAATAATGGGAGTTTCGCGTATGCCATTACACTATACCCACTATTCTTAACTTCCAGCACAAGCCCCCGTTTGGGCAACGAAAGCCAGCACCAGAAACTTCATCGATATGCTCGTCGGCGGTCTTTTAGGCCCGCCTTCAATACGTCACACCCTGACTAGAATACTGCACCACCAAAATTTATTAAGTTGTGAGCAAATCTGCTCGATAATTATTATACAACAAGTTGCAATAAATTGCAACTGTTTGTGATAATCATGAAATATAACTGAATGACTACTTGCAACAAGCAGATATTGCAATATATCGCTTGAAATACAAAATCAAATTAGTGATTACGATTTAGATTTGCAAGAGAAAAGTCACGGATGAATTGCAAGTCGTATGGCAATTTGTCACAAAGAGCCAATGTTTCGTCATTCAAACGAATTACATAGTTGCGACAACCTTCCACTGTCATAATATCAAGGAAGGAACGCTCGCATTTATCAGCGTCCAAAAGGTCATCAACAACTTGGTAAGCAATACCAAGATTGATGGCAATTTGGTCAAAGATTTTCTTTTCTTCTGGGGTTGCACCACCAACCAAAGCGCCACATACGATTGCCGCGCGGATGAGATCGCCAGTCTTGTGCAACGCCACTTGATTTGCATCGTCAATAGACTTGGTTTCTGTAAACAAATCAAGGTTTTGACCGTGAATCATACCGGTGGAACCACTCATCAAAAACATAAATGCACAAGCTTCGCGATAGTTCTTGCTGGCAAAACTACCACCAAACAAAGTTTCTGCCGCCAAGTTCAACAAAGCATCACCCGCCAAAACTGCTGCTGCTTCGCCATATTGAGTGTGGCAAGAGCGTTTACCACGGCGCAAGTCGTCATTGTCCATGCTGGGTAGGTCGTCATGGATGAGAGAATAGGTGTGAATGTACTCCAGTGCGCAAGCAAGACGTTTTGCATTGTCTGTCAAGCGTTTGCCAACTGCTTTTGCCGTTTGCAGCAGCAGCATTGGGCGAAAACGTTTTCCGCCACTAAACAAACTGTACTCGATAGCCAAAGACACCTTGTCGTGGTTTTTGGGGATGTACTCGCGAACAAGCTCATCAATGTACTTTACGGTGATACTATTCTTCATCGGTGATACCTCTCAATTTTTCTTGTATTATGGTTAGTTTGCCTTTACAATCGTTGAGCGTTTCCATACACTCATTTGCAAGTTTTACGCCTTCTTCAAACAGTTGCAACGCCTTCTCCAGTGGGATGTCGCCCTCCAGTTGTGTTGCTATTTTGTCCAATTTGGCAAGTTTTTCTTCAAGTTTCATTTTTGCTCCTTATCGTTGACAGTGGCTGTAACTTTTCCATCAACAATGTGTACGGTTAGTTGCTGTCCTACCTGCAGCTCTGCAACCGATTTGACTGGCGCGCCATTGCTTTCGACAAAAGCGTAGCCACGTTTGAGTATGCTCATGGGGTTTACAGCAGAGAGTCTACTACTGACACTGTCAAACTGCATTTGTCTACGCAAAAAAGCGTTTTGCACTTTGGTAGAGATGTTTTGCAACGTATGTTTCAATGAAAGCTTTCCACTCTCGATGCGGTAAGTAAGTTGGGACAGAATACGTTTTTGAAAGTTGACTACAAATTGGCTGTCAAACTCCAACTGACGTTGAATTTTTGAGTTTAGCTTACCAATTATTGTTTTGACATGCCTTTTGACTGCAGAAACGTCCGTTGTAACAAACTCAGCAGCTTCACTTGGAGTGACCGCGCGTTTGTCCGCAACAAAATCGCACAAGGTGTAGTCAACGCCGTGACCTACAGCTGATACAACTGGCTTGGGACAGTTGGCAATAGCACGCACAATGATCTCGCTGTTGAATACAGACAAATCTTCGTTAGAACCACCACCACGACCGACAATGATTGCATCAACATCGGTATTCGCAAAGTAGTTGATGCCTTGCGCTATTTCCACATCAGCACCATCTCCTTGTACCTTTACAGGATAAAGATACAAATTACAAAATGGTTGACGGCGCAAAGCCACATTGGTTATGTCCACTATGACAGCACCAGTTTGACTTGTGACAATACCTACCTTTTGACAAAAGCTTGGCACAATCTGCTTTCGAGCGTCATCAAACAGACCTTCCTTTTGCAATTTTTCCTTTAGTTCCAAAAAACGCAGGTAAGCATCACCTGTGTTTTTGGTAGCGGTCAAGCGTTTGACAAAAAATGATATGCTACCATTTTTGACAAAGTAGTTCAATGAACCTTCGGCAATAACCATGTTTCCTTGCTCAAGAGCCTTGTCAGCGTTGTAGCAAAAACAGTTTATTGCGCCACCATCGTCCTTCAGTGAAAAATAGTAGCCACTGCCATACCTTTTGACGTTGGTGACTTCGCCAGCGACAGTCAGGTCGCCCAACACTCCGTCCATATCAATTAGACCGCGGATGTAGTTGTTTAGTTGTGTTACAGAAATTGTCATTTATTGTTGTGTGCTTTGATGAGATTTTGCAAAAGTGTCACGCAGGTAACAGGACCAATTCCACGAGGAACCGGTGTTACCGCTTGGCACAAGTCGTACACTTCGGGCGCTACGTCGCCGCAGGTTTTGCCATCCACGAAAGAGAGTCCCACGTCAATAACGATGGATTTTTCCGTCACGTGGTTTATAGTGATAAGTCCAGGTACTCCGCAAGCGGTAATCAAGATGTCCGCTTGTTTACAAACCTCAGCAAGATTTTGTGTTTTGGTGTGGCATACAGTAACTGTTGCATTGCGTTGCAGACACATAAGCGCCAAGGGCTTGCCTACGGCGTTGCCACGACCAACGATTACTACATTTTTACCCCAAAGGTCAATTTTGTAGAAGTCCAACAAGTTTAACACAGCCAAAGGTGTTGCAGGACGAAAACCATCTTTGCCGAGATAAAGCCTTGCAACAGACAGTGGATTTAAGCAGTCAACGTCCTTGTCAACGTCGATATGCTCTACTGCGTGTGCATACGATGCGGGCAATGGTTGTTGCACTATTACACCGCTAACGTCTTTGCGAGCGCAAGCATCAGCAACAATCTTGCAGAACTCATCTGGAGCGCAATCGCCAACAACAATATTGTCACATTGCATACCATACTTTTGCGCATTGCGAACAAGTGAGTTGGCATATTGTTTCCATTTGTCATCATCAAAACCAATGGTACAAAGTTTTACGTCTTCAACATTGCCATAGTTTTCAACGATATTTTCAACACAGGGTTTTCCAAGGAGCAACATTACGCAATACCCCTTACAAATTGCGCCAAAATGCCGTTGACATAGTTTACACTCTTTTCTGTGGAATACTCTTTGATGATGGTCACACACTCGTTGATTACAACAGGGTGTGGAGTATCCATGTACTTAATTTCAAAAATAGCCAATTCAAGTATAGCCAAGTCAAGACGATAAATTCGTGACAATTTGAAAGACTTTGACAACTCTGCAATCACGCTGTCAATTTCCGCTTTGTGCTCAATTACGCCTTCTACAAGTTTTGTGGCAAAAGCGACGTCATCATCTGTCAATTTTGATGCATCAAACAGCGAAAAATCTGCATCGAAATTTTCGCTCATTATGTATGTGTATATTTTGCAAAATGCAACTTCTCTTGCATAACCTCTCATACAGGTAAATCTCCCTAAAAGTGCGAAAAACCCCTTGAAAATCAAAGGGTAATCACAATACTAATTTTCGTCAAATCCGATGTCCAAAACGTGAACGTTTACGTCCTTTACTTTGAACTCTGTCATAGCTTCAACAGTGTTGTGCACAGTGCTTTGGATTGTGCTTGCAACATCGTTTACTTCCACATCGAATCGCAACTTGACAAAAACGTCAACATAAACTTCGTTGTTTTCGATGTCAACCTTGATAGACTCACGGTCTTGCTTGGAGTTAGGTTCATACATAATGATGCCCTTGATTTCGTGCAAAGCGCAAGCCACGATGTCGCGAACGATATCGCTGTTGTATACAAGTCTGCCGGATTGATCAACTTTATTAACTACTTTCATTGGTGTATTCTCCTTCTTTTGTATAATTATATCACATAATTTTAGAAATTACAACGCTTTTTATTACACAGATAGAATTTTTACATATTCTGTTGACACTGTTGTTTCCGTTGCAATGACATTGTAGATGCGAACAGTGTCTTCACGAGTGAGCTCATCCTTGTCTACGATGACACTCACACTATCCCCTGCGGCGTTTACAGTAACAAGTACATTTTCAAAGCCTTGAGCCTTCAAAAGTGTTTCCAACAACATTTCCGTTTCCATTGCGTCAACAATGCTTTGCTTTTTTGCCAACGCGCTTTGGCGTGCCTCTGCATACTCGTCCCCTTCCATTGCTAAAATTGCGTTAAGCTCAGCGATTTCGTAGTCACGAGTAGTTTGACGATCAAGCTTGGAAGTTTGGAAGAAACTTGTTTCTACAACTGTGTCGTCGCCATTGTTGTCGTCTTTTGTTAGCAATGTTACGTTTACAACCGCTGCGATTGCGAGCACCGCTACCATAGACAAAATGATTGCTATTTTTTTACCTTTAGACATATCTTACTCCTCCTAAAAAAATTATGAGAACACTTGTACACAGCAACTGTCTATGTCCAAAAGTGTTACTACCGCTTGCCTAATTTTGTACCGAACAAGGGGATCGCTTGCGCCGTCAGCAACAACAACTACGCCCAATATTTGTGGGGTTAGTGTTTCTATCAGCAAGGGCTCGCCCTTGACAGTGATAAGAGTTGACGTTTCTAATATTACATTGCCTTCCTGCTTGGTTGTGCTTTCGTATGCATAAACCTTTTTGCCATCAGTTGAGTAGGAAATAGCAACGCTGACTTTGCCACACCCCTCGATGTTGCCCAGTACAGTAATTAACTTATTTTCCATTTGCTCGATATATGACTGACTTGCGGTATCATTTTGTAAAGTTTTTTGTTGACTAATAGGAGAAAACATCACCAGAACCACAACTACCGCAGCAAGAACCAAAGCCGCGTACAATTCTATGTTTTTGATTGATTTCAATTTTGCAAAAAACTCTTTGATCTTACTCACCACTATTGCTCCAAGCTATCATAATTTTGTTTTCAATACGCGACAATATCGTTTGCAGTTGCTGTAAAGTTTGTTCGTCGCAACTGACACTAACAAGTACGTAGCCGTTTGACGCCAAAGTAACTGAATTGCAACTTATCCCCAAACCCTCAACGGCATTTTTTACACTTTGTACACGAGCAAGGTCCTTTTGTTCGGTTATACCATCCAGATACTGTTGTTGCACAGCAATATCCCCATTGTCGCTTGAAACACTTATCGCAACATCCTCAAAAAAGCTGGCAATGGGCGATAGTATGGTAAACGACAGCACAATACCTATAACTGTGCGGACGTACTTTTTGGTGTTACCATCTGGCACAATTACATCGCACAAGACTGTGAGCAAGGCTATGCCACAAACGGAAATAATCCAAGCCGTCATTTTACACCCCATTGGCACAAGAAATTGCCACGATAACTAAAATGCTGAACATAAACGCCACAGCTATTAGCAAAGCAGACAAAAATGTCAGCGACTTGCAAACACCGGCAAAGATTTTTGAGCAGTTGTCGTCAACCACTGGCTCGCTCAGCGCTGTTACACCTTGTAGACCAAGATTTAGCGTCAAAATTGTCAAGAGTGGCTTTGCAATCATCAAAGCAATTACAATCAGCATCACAACACCAAAAGAGTTTTTGATAAGGCTTGTGCTTGCGACAACAATATCGAAACCATCTGCAACGTAGCCACCCAAGATAGGAATATAGTTTTTGGCCGTAAACTTTGCCATACGGTAGGATACACCATCTATGCTTGCAGCTGCTATGCCTTGAACAGACGTAAATGCGGAAAAAACTGTAAACAAGATGCCCAAAATCCACGATGCGCTATTGCTCAAAAAGGAGGACATTTTGGTCACTCTTACATTTTGTGATAGGTTAGACACAAACGCAAATGCCGTTGCAGATACTGTCAATGGCAGCAAAAGGTTACGAACAACGCTGATAATTACGCCAGAAAACATAATCATTGACGGTTGACATACTGCAGAAAGATTTGTTGAACCATTTGCTACAACAAGCGTCAGCAGTACTGGCATGCCAGCATCAGCAAGCATAGAAATTTCAGTTAGTACACCGTCCACCTGCGTGAACACATCTACAAAAAGGGAAATCAGCGTCAACAAAACCACCGCTCTGCCAACAAAAGAAACGATATCGTCAGTGCCTTGCGATATAAAACCGCCAGAAGTTCTGCGCACAAGCCCCACTAGCACCAATACCACAAACAAACTGATTAGTTTGGGGAGCAAGCCAGATAAGTTTTCGCAAAAAAGTAAAAATACCATTTGCAAAAAACTTTCTGCGCCGTCAAACTCACCATTGATAATTTTGCGAACCTTTTCAACGATGTCGCCAACGTAACCGCCGCCAACATCCTGAACACCAGAAAAGTCCAAATTACCCAAACCTTCTTCCACTTGCTCATTTAAATCTTGCTGCAAATCAGCAAAAGCCACCCGTGGCGAGACAATCAAGGCAAGCAGAGTCAGTGCAATTAGTAGTTTCCTCATTGAATAAAACCTTTGATTACATCAAACAAATTTTGCAAAATAGGCAACACGCATAGCATGATGGCAATACGAGAAGCAAACAATACCTTTTCTCCAATATTTTTGTTGCCTGTATCCAAACAAATGTTGTTGGAAAACTCAGCAAGATACCCAATGCCAACAACCTTTATTACGCAAGAAATTGCTTCACTATCCACCTGGGCTTGGTTGGAAATGTCGTAAAAGGCATAGATCACGTCATAAAGTTGATCGCAAACAGAGATGAGTATCAACACACCAATACCAATGGAAATGGCTAAAGTGATATCCTTGTTGAACTGCTTGACAACCATAATTACGGCAATAGCCACGACTGAAACAATAACTATTTGCAGGATACTCATGAGAAATCAAAAAGGTTCGTGATTGTGTCGTAAAGTTGGGCGACCATGTCCAACATCATCACTAACGCAACTATCAAGCCAATCACGGACACAATTATGGACAAGTCCTCCTTGCCATATTTTTTGAGCAACATACCAACTATTGCAGTAACAATACCGATTGCCCCAATTTTGAAAATTATGTCAAAATTCATAATACCTCGTAAACAAGCAACTAACTACATCAGTAAAATTCCAACCATCACACCAAGCAAAACGCCGAGTTTTACAGAGACAAAACGGTTGCGCACCAAATTGGAAACAACTTCGTTTTCTGCATTGATGAGTTGCTCATAGTAGTCCAAATTGCTAATCATCTGTGCAGACGTAGTTACCGACAAAGTGGCAAACAACGACTGCACCATCTGCCTTTGATTTTTAGACAAAAAACTTATTGAACCATTGTCCAGTAAGAACTTAGCAAAAATTGAACTGCAACTTTGAGCAAATTGCTGATTGAAAGCTGACAGTTCAACACGCCTACCTTTGACATTGTTTTTGAGCAATTTGATGTATCTGCACAAATCACCAAGAAAGTCTCCACGTTGTTTCTCACGCTTTTCAAAGTGCTTCCCCACAAGGAAACCTCCCAAGGTTGTGCAAATTAATATTATTATGTTTGTCATAGTATTCTATAAATCAAGTAAAATAAGGGTAGCTTGATGAAATCACGGTAATTTGACAATATTTTTTGACCAAAACCACTAAATGGTTTCAATAACTTCGTACCGCCCTACACTTTTACAAATAATTGCGTTTTTGAAGTTGCCTGCACAATCAAATGATTTTTTCGCCTGCTCAATACCATCTGCGTGAAGTGATGCGATGACAACCACCCCTGCACTTGCCGCTCGTGAAAGCCAAGAAAAATCCGCCTGCGAAAGCTCATCACAAATAATGTAATTTGGCGAAAGACATCTCAATGCCATCTCTACGCCAATGCCTTTGCTTGCCCATTTGAGCAGGTCGCAATCGCAAAGTTCATCGGCTACATCAAGCTCACCACGCTCGTCCACTACTGCGACATTTTCTCCTTGTGACAAGTGTTTTGCGATATCGCGCAAGAGCGTTGTTTTGCCACTTGCTGGAGCGCCAACAACTAGTGTATTGCCCGCTTTAACTGCACGTAACATTTGTTCATTTGCACAGCTTACGCATTTGGGAACACGAATACAAATGCTCGTATATTCCTTGAAAACTTGTCCACCGCTACTGTAGCAACCCGCCACACCAAAGCGACTACCATCAGCAAGGGTAAAGTAACCTTCTGCAAGCATTTGCTCATAAGCGTAAATAGAGTTGTTGCAGGCTTGGTTTACAATAGCATTGCAAGGCACGTCCAGTTTTTGACCTTGTAAGTGGTTAGTTGTAAGCCCCTGATAGGAGCAATACAACCATCTGCCGTCAATGTTCACTCGTACAACAGCATTGTTACGCAGACGAATCTCACGCACACTTTTGCCCTTGATACAATTTGCAATCCAGGCTGGTAGGCAGTCACAAAATTTCATACTTAATTGTATGGGACAAGTTGTTAAGATATGACTACAATTCCCCTACGCGCCAACTCGATTGCTGATACTGTTCCAAAAAATAAACAAGAGAGGTTACTGTAAACGACAACTACCCTCTCTCAACAAACTATACTATTTAATATCAGTTTCAATATAGCACATCAACATCACAGAACAAAAAAATGACGGCGCAAATGCGTCGTCATTTTTGTAAGCAATAAATAGATTATTTCGCTCTTTCCATGTATTCGCCCGTACGAGTGTCGATACGAATCAAGTCGCCTTCGTTTACGAACATAGGAACCATGAGTGTGTAGCCAGTTTCTACAGTTGCAGGTTTGTTTGCGTTTGTTGCTGTGTTGCCAGCTACTGCAGGTTCGCAAGTAACAACTTCCAAAACTACAAAGTTAGGGGGTTCAACGGAGAACGCTTCGCCTTTGTAGAACTTGATTGTTGCGGACATATTCTCTTTCAAGAATTGCAAAGCTTCTTCAACTTGTGCCTTTGCAAGAGGAACTTGCTCGTAAGTTTCGCTATCCATGAAGTAGTAGATATCGCCGTCGTTGTAGAGATATTCCATCTCTTTGCTTTCGATACGAGCCAATTCAAATTTTTCGGATGGGTTAAAAGTTTCTTCGCGAACAGCGCCTGTTACAACGTTTTTGATCTTTGTTCTAACGAAAGCTGCACCTTTACCTGGTTTTACGTGTTGAAAATCTACGATAACATAGATGCCGTTGTTGTAAACAAATGTTACACCTTTTCTAAAATCGCCTGCCAAAATCATAAGTAAGTTTCCTCCAATAGGTTTTACTATAGTATTATAATATTTTTATCAGATGTTGTCAAATCAATTACACCATCTTGTTCAAATAACAGCAAATCTTCTATGCGAACGCCACCAACACCTGGCACATAGATGCCTGGCTCAACTGTGATGAGCTGACCTGCGGACAAAGTATCAGTAGAACGAGAAGATGCGCTGGGGGTTTCGTGGATGTCGATACCCAAACTGTGACCAGTGCTGTGCGTAAAGTAGTCGCCGTAACCATTTGACTTGATTACTTCACGGCAAAGAGCATCCAGTTCACTGCCGGCAATACCATTGTACGCACCTGCGATACCTGTCTTTTGCGCCAACAAAACGATGTTGTAAATCTTGCGCATTTCTTCGCTTGGCTCTCCAACAAACACCGTACGTGTCATGTCAGAGCAATAACCGTGGTATCTTGCACCAAAGTCCATTGTGACAGCATCACCAACTTGAATTGGCTTGTCGGTTGGGTGGGCGTGTGGTTTTGAGGAGTTTACGCCACTTGCAATGATTGTATCAAACGCAAGACCTTCAGCGCCATTTTTTGCCATTATGTACTCAAGTTCAATGGCAACTTGCCTTTCGGTCATACCAGGCTTGATTACTTTGCAAATTTGTGTAAAAGCAATATCCGTGATGGATTGCGCCTTCTTTATGTAAGAAATTTCCTCTTCAGTTTTGAAACTGCGAACAAAATTGATATTTTTGCCCACTGGAATAAGCTCGAAATCAGCAAGACCTTCTTTCAAGCCATTGTATTGCAAAACTGTAAGCTCGGTATCCTCAAAGCCCAAAGACTTTACATTGTGGTCTTTTAAGATGTCAGTCACCATACCCATTGCGCTTACACCATTGGCAATTTGCAATACTTTGAGTTGGTCACTTTCCAAGGATTGAGCCATTTCGTAGTATCTTGGGTCGGTGATAAAGTAGCCCTTGTTTTCAGGTAAAAGCACCAGGTAGCCAAAGGTTGACGCAAAACCAGTAAAATACATACGATTTTTGTCACTAATTAGCAAAACGGCATCAACATTTGAAAGCTGAAACAGCTTGTCTGTATTTTTCATCTATTTCATTTCCTCCTTTCGAAGTAAATTTATAACAAAGTATTTTACAACACAACGCTTTCGAAAATCCGTTTCATTTCGATAGCATCGTCAGCTTGAGTGCCGTCCGATTCGCAAATGATGACGGGTGTCATGTTGTATTTTTTGAATACACGTGCAAGTGGCTCAAAATCTGGGCCATAAATCTGGTCAGCAAACGTCAAGTGACGCACTTCGCCACCAGTACTGTATTCAATTTTTGAGAAGTGTACGTGCATTTTTGACGCACGCTCTAAACCCAACTCATCAATTACGTGCAAAACGAGTTTTTCGTAGTCATCAAACGTTTGCAGACTACCATGTGTACGAGCATTGATATGTCCAAAATCGATTGTGGGGATGTAGAAAGGGGCAATTTTGCAAAAGCTTACAACTTCTTGCACATCGCCAATTTGATTGATTTTGCCCATAGTTTCTGGGCAGAAGATCAAGTCGTCCATACCGCTTTCAACAATCAAGTCAGCAAGTATTTCCAAACGCTTGTGCGTGAGAGCAACAGCATCTTGACGCGTCATTTTGCCAACTGTCGAGGGGTGAAAAATTACACGCTTACCGCCAAAGCATCTAACCTTTTCGGCACTTTTAAGCACATAGTTATAGGATTTTTCAGCCATAGCGTCATCAGGATTGGCAAAATTTATGTAGTATGGAGCGTGAACGGAAATTTGCACTCCATATTTTTTTGCTTCGAGAGCAACTTCGTTACACTTGGCATCGCTAATATTGATGCCACGACCAAAGGAATACTCGTAGGCTGTCAACCCTTGGTCTGCGCACCACTTTGGCGCTTGGGTTGTGCTTTTGTATCCTTCGTCATAAAAACGTTGGCAGTTGCCACTTGGACCAAACTTAATCATCAAGGCAATTCTCCCTGTCTATTTTTAGCTGTTGTATCAGTAGATTTGCGTTTTGAAATTTGCAAATTGGACGCAAAAACTTTGTTAAGCACACAGTCAAGTATTTACCATACAAGTCGCCATCAAAGTCGACAATGTGAACTTCTACAGTATGCTCGTCAATTCCATACGTAGGTTTTGCACCAATGTTGACAATGCAATGGTATGTTTTTCCTTCAATATCGGTTTTTCCGGCAAAAACGCCAACTGGCAGAAATTTGTCGTTGGCCACTTGCATGTTTGCTGTTGGAAAAGCAAGTTGTTTACCAACGCCACGTCCATAAACAACTTTGCCACCAAAGAAAAATTGTTCTGAAAGCAGTTGATTTGCCTGCTCAACTCGACAATCTGCAAGCAACGAACGAACAAACGTTGTGCTGATTTTTATGCCATCAAGACAAACAGCGTCGACAATTTGAACGGCAATATTATCAAAATAGTTGCTGACAAACTGACAATTTTGCCTATCAGCACCGCATGTGTAGTCAAAACCACAAACAACGCCTTGCAAGTCGTAATTTGAGAGTTGTCTCAAAAAGTTCGCACCACTTGTACTTTTGAACTGCTCGTCAAACTCGGCAGTCAGCAAAACATCAACACCAAGATTTTGATAGATTTTGTAACGTTCATCAAAGGGATAAAGTTGCTTTACGTCCTTACCAAGTACCTTCAAGTGATTGTTGGAAAAGGTAAACAATGCAACTTTGCTGTTTGTTGCTTTTGCCAAACTTTTTGCTTGCTCAAGCAGTTGAAGGTGTCCTTTGTGCATACAACCGAAAAAACCCAGCGCAACAACGATTGGACTATTTAGTTTTTCGCCAAATTTTACAAGTTGCATAGCGTGAGTCAAACTACTCCTCTGTGATATTTTTGAGATAATATTCAATCTTTAGGTAGTCATCTTTGTTGATACCAAGACCAAAAAAGACGCCTTTGCAATAAATTTTTTTGTATCCATCAGAAAATGGACACTTAATTTTACGCCCAAAATTGATGTCATCAAAGTGTTTATCGTCAAAGTGATACTCGTCGACATCTTGCAAAGGATACATTATGTCAACAATGCATTTATCTTTGAGCTCGCGTATCTCATCGAGTGTGTAGGCGTGCTCAATATCAAAACAACCAGATTGCAAACGGATGAGACCGCTCATATAGCCAACGGTTCCACAAGCTTTTGCAATGTCACGTGCGAGAGAACGAATGTATGTACCACCACTACATTTGATATCCACAACAAATGTGTCGGTTGAGTGTTGCCTTACAAGAGCTATATCATATACAGTGACCTTGCGGGTTTTTAGTTGCACATCGTCGCCGTTACGCGCCAATTTGTAGGCACGCACACCGCCAACGGATATTGCCGAGTAAATGGGCGGAACTTGGTCAAGCTCGCCAACAAAGCCCGTCAAAGCCGTCAAAACAGCATCCATAGTTGGAATTGGCAAGCCTTGTTGCAACACTTCGCCGTAGGAGTCAAGCGTGTCGGTAGTTTTACCAAAGGTGAAAAATGCGCGATAGTACTTGACCTTGTTGGTCAAAAAGTTGAACAACTTTGTACCCTGTCCTATGGCAATAGGCAAAACGCCACTTGCCCCAGGGTCGAGTGTGCCAAGGTGCCCCACCTTCTTTTGATGTAAAACGTGTTTTAAGCATACAACCACATCACTTGCAGTTGCGCCAACAGGCTTCAAAACGTTGATAAATCCGTTCATAAAGTAAACCCTACCACACGAACAAGTTGCTCAATTACATCCTCAAAGTAACCACGAATACGACAACCAGATGCGTACAAATGTCCACCGCCACCAAAGTATTGACAAACTTCACGCACGTTGTAGTTTTTGCCACGCATACTAACTTTGTAAGCATTTTCGCCATCTTGCGACACACACACCGCTACCTTTGCAGTTACAACATCATTGGCGTAGTGAACAAGACCTGTTGTCACAGTATTATCCAAACCAAACTCATCAATATCACTTTGATGAACGTACAAAAGTACCATTTGACCATCGTAGTAGGTTCTCATACGCGACAAAACACGCGCGTGCAATTTGAGTTCGTTAAGCTCAATATCTCTAAAGAAGGTGCGATTGATATGCTGAAAATCTGCGCCAAGGTTGATTAGATCCCCAGCCATATTGTGAGAATCAGCATCGGTGTTACTGTTTGAAAAGTTGCCTGTGTCAGTGCAGAGGCCCATGTACAGGTAGGTTGCAATGGTTGAATTAAACTCAACATTGAGACACTTTAGTATTTCGTAAGCAATTTGACAAGCACTTGCGTAGGGATACAAGCAGTTGTATTTTGAGAAGCACTCTCCGCCATGATGGTCGATTGTTAAGGTTTCCTTTTGGGAGTCGTACAGGGCGGAAAACTCGCCCATACGATGCACGTCGCCACAATCCACGGCAACATACAAGTCGTACTTGCCGAAAAATTGGTTTTTGATGAGCTTTACTTCTGCAAAAGTGGCAAGCTTTCCAGTAATTGGAAAGTCACAAAAAATCTCCACAGTTTTGCCAAGTTGTTTCAAGCCATGAGCCAAAGCAATACAAGAGCCAACCGTGTCACCATCAGGGTTTGTATGTGCAAATAAAGCAATGGAGTTACATTGCTTTATTTGTTGTGCAGTTTGTTCAGTTGTTATCTTTTTTGTTAATTTCATTGAGAATGTTACCTATTTTAGCGCCATACTCCATAGATGTATCCAAGAGGAAAATAAACTCAGGCACTTTGCGTATGTGCATATTACGAGAAATTTCACGACGTACAATGTGAGCATTTTCTTTGATGGCAGAAAATGTTTCTGCAGCCTTTTCTGGCTCGGTGGAGAAAATACTTACGTACACTTTTGCATAGGAAAGGTCGTTGTCGCAATCAACCTGGACAATGGTAAACATTTCCGTAATGCGAGGGTCTTTGACCTTTCTTGTCAAAATTTCCGCAATATATCTTTTGAATTCTGCATTAAGTTTGTCAGTTCTCATTGAGCAATTTCTTCCATTTGATAAATTTCGAATACGTCACCAACTTTGATGTCGTTGTAGTTTTCGATGGAGATACCACATTCGTAGCCGGAGGCAACTTCCTTGACATCATCCTTGAAACGTTTCAAAGCAGCAATGCTACCTTCATAGATACTTACGTCATTGCGGAATACGCGAACTTTACCGCCACGCACCGCTTTGCCGTTTGTAACATAGCAACCAGCAACAGCACCAACACCGCTGATCTTGAATACTTCGCGCACTTCCACAGTACCTGTGACTTGTTCGCGGAATTTTGGCGCAAGCATACCCTTCATAGCGGCTGTAATATCGTCGATAGCATCGTAGATGACAGAGTAAAGTCTAAAGTCAACGCCTTCGGTTTCTGCCAAAGCTTTTGCCTTGGAGTCAGCACGTACGTTAAAGCCGATGATTATTGCTTGACTTGCCTTTGCAAGCATGATGTCTGTTTCGTTGATACCACCAACACCACCGTGGATGCAGGATACAACAACTTCGTCGTTGGAAATCTTTTCAAGGCTTGCTTTCAAAGCCTCAAGTGAGCCGTGAACGTCCGTCTTCAAAATGATATTGAGGTTTTTGAGCTGACCTTGAGAGATTCTGCCAAACAAGTCGCCAAGGTTCATTGCTGGAGTTTGACGTGCAGCTTCGAGCTTGATCTTGTCTTTGCGTTCTTCAGCAGCTTTCTTTACAAGTTTTTCGTCAGCAACAAACATATAGTCGCCCGCTTGTGGAACTTCGGAGAAACCAAGTACTTCCACAGGCATTGATGGGCCTGCGCTCTTGACTTTGCGTCCCTTATCGTCAAACATAGCACGGATTTTGCCTGTTGCAGCGCCAGCAATCAAGCTGTCACCAACGTGCAATGTACCATTGCTTACCAAAACTGTTGCAACTGGTCCGCGACCTTTGTCCAATCTGGACTCGATGATCGTACCTGTTGCGCGCTTCTTGGGGTTAGCTTTGAGCTCTTTGAGTTCGGTTACAAGCAAAACGCTTTCCAAAAGTTGGTCGATACCCATACCTGTTTTTGCAGAAACAGGAACCATAATTGTATCGCCACCCCACTCTTCAGCAAGCAATTCGTACTCAGTGAGTTGTTGCTTTACTCTTTCGGGGTCAATGTGTGGTTTGTCCATTTTGTTGATGGCAACAATGATTGCAACTTCAGCAGCTTTTGCGTGGTTGATTGCTTCGATTGTTTGTGGCATTACGCCGTCGTCTGCTGCCACAACGATAATTGCGACGTCAGTAACTTTAGCACCACGAGCACGCATTGCAGTAAATGCTGCGTGACCAGGTGTATCGATAAATGTGATAGGTTCTCCATTGGCAGTAACTGTGTACGCACCAATGTGTTGTGTGATACCACCCGCTTCGCCACTTGTTACGCTGGTGTTACGGATGGCATCAAGAAGTGATGTCTTACCATGGTCAACGTGACCCATTACTGTAACGATTGGAGGACGTTTAGTGTCGTCTACAAGTCCATCATCTTCACCCTCAACAACGATTTCCTCGGCAGTTTTTGCAACTTGCAACTCCAAGGTAACATCGTACATACTTGCAATGTACTCTGCGTAGTCAAAGTCTACTGTATCGTTGATAGTTTTCATCACACCTTCTTTGAAGAGTTGCTTGATAATTTCCGATACGGAAACACCAATTTTTTCGCTCAAAACTTTGATAGCAACTTCTTGCGTTGTGATAACAGCGTGAGTGATCTTTTGAGTGACAACTTGAGTGTGTTGTTCTGTACCCTTCTTGCCAGGACGTGCCTTTCTTACTACTCTATCTTCGTCGTAGTCGCCAGTGTAATTACGAGTGATAAGTGCTTTTTTACTTGCACCACGCTTTTCTTCTGGACGTTCCTTTGTCTTGTTTTTGTTACCATAAGACTTTTGAGGTTCTTGACGTGGAAGGTCGATTGGTGCAACAACAGGTTTTTTGACTGGTTGCTTTGCACCTTGTTGACGCTTGTCTGCTGGAGTTTGACCACCTTTGTCTGCTGGTGTACCGTTTGGTCTGCCATTGGTACGTGGACCACCTTGTTGACGAGACCCACCTTGACCTTGTGGTGCGCCGGTACGGCGATCATCTTGACGAGGAGCAGGTTTACGTTGTTGGGCGGAAGTATCCAAGAACTTGCGCACTTTTACATTGCCCTTTTCGTCAGTGTATGTTTTTACCTCGCGACCGTTTTCCACAACAGTTGATACTTTGGGTTGAGTGGGCGCAGGTTGAGCAACAGGTTTTTGCGCAGGCTGTTGCGATGGTTTTTGCTGGGGTTTTTCCGCAGGCTTTTGGAGGGCAGGCTCAACTGTTGGTTTAGGTTGAGATGCAGGTTTTTTAACCTCGACTGGTGTTTCAACAACAGGTTCCACCTTTGGTTGTTCAACAACTACTGGCTCTTGCAATACAGGCTCTACTACTGGTGCCACAACAGCAGCTTTGTTTGCTTCTTCCGCTACAAGTTGTGCTTTGCGCGCGCGAATAGAATCCGTAAGAGCAGCCGATTGTTGCTTTAGCTTTGCTACTGTTTGCAACAAATCACGGGCAGTTGTCACTACAGATGACTTTACTGTTTTGATATTTTCCATTCTGTTTGGTTGAGTTTTTGTTGTATTTGCCATTTATATCCTCCAGCAACCACTACTTCAAATTATCTAATATTGCGTTGGCCAAAGATTTGTCACAAATTGCCAACGCCTTGCAATTTTTACGTTGCAACATTTCGTAATTTTGTATTTGCGACAGGGCGCAACCAACTCGCTCAGAAGTCAACTTCAACACATCCAAGGAGTTTTGAGAAAGGGTTTCAACATACAAAAGTAGGTACATCTTTTTGCGATAGTACTTGATGTTATCCACGCCAAACACTACCGACCCCTTTCTGATTGCAAATCCAATGTAAGTTTCGATTTTACTGTTCAATTATTGACTCCAGTTGGGCAAACAAATCTTCCGTAATAGCAAATCCGTTTACCTTTGCAAAATTTTTATGTTTGTAAGCACGCTCGATACATTGTTTGCATTTGCAAAGGTACACTCCTCTACCGTTCACTTTGCCAGTTGTATCAACAACTACACCGTTATCAGTATTGACAATGCGTACAAGCATACTTTTAGGTTTCATTTCCCTACAAGATACGCACATCCTTTCGGGAATTTTTTTCGTTTTACTCACCGTCGTCCTCGCCTTCGTCCATATTGTCGAACATTCCACTTTGCATTGCCGCAGAGTAGGACTTGACATCAATCTTCCAACCTGTCAATTTAGCTGCAAGACGAGCATTTTGGCCTTCCTTGCCGATTGCAAGAGAAAGTTTTTCGTCAGGAACAACAACCTTTGCTTCCTTTGTGTTTTCGTCAGCTTGAACGATAAGCACTTTTGCAGGGGACAAAGCTCTTGCGATGTAGTCAAGGATGTCGCTGCTCCAAGGGATGATATCAATTTTTTCGCCACCAATTTCGGAAACGATTGCGTTCACGCGTGCGCCCTTGTTACCAACGCAAGCGCCAACAGCGTCAATTTCCGGATCGGTAGAGTAGACAGCCATCTTAGTACGGAAACCAGCTTCACGAACGATGCTCTTGATTTGAACGATTTCAGCACGAATTTCGGGAACTTCCGCTTCGAACAAACGCTTGATGAACACATAGCTTGCACGAGACAAGATTACTTGCGTTCCACCAACTCCATCACGAACACGCTTTACAAGCACCTTGATACGGTCACCTGGTTGATAGCGTTCGCCAGGAATTTGCTCGTTGACAGCCAGCATACCTTCCATTTGGTTTTTGCCGATTTCAACAAAGATTGTGCCGTCTTCCTTTATGAGTGTTACAACACCAATCAAAAGTTCGTTTTCCTTGTCGGCAAATTGGCTGTAAGTTACGTCCTTTTCCGCTTGATGCAAGCTGTTTATGATAACTTGGCGTGCATTTTGTGCGGCAATTCTGCCAAAAGTGCGTGGGTCAATTTCTGTCAAAACCTCGTCACCGAGTTTGTATGATTTTTTGATAAGGCGCGCGTCTTCCAAAGAAATTTCCTTTTCAGGAACTTCCACTACTTCCACTACAACTTTACAAATATATGCACGAATAGTAAATTTGTCAGGGTTGGTCTTTACAATAACGTTGGATGCTTCGCCAAAGTGCTTTTTGCAAGCGATTGCGAGCGCTGTTTCCAAAGATTCGATAACCTTTTCTCTGCTGATGCCTTTTTCTCTTTCAAGTGCGTCTAAAGCGAGAAAGAAATCCTTGCTTGTCATTTTTGTTCCTCCTAAAATTCAATAACCGGCTCTACGTGCGCGGTCTCTTTTTTTACAAATGTGATAGTTTGACCTTTGTCTGTTGTGATTGTGAAAGTTTCGTCATCGTAGGCGGTCAAAATTCCTACAAAACTCTTTTGAGAATTTACTGCTTTGTACAGCTTGACGGAAATCTTTTTGTTGAGATTACGCTTGTAGTCACGTTCCGTCTTCAAAGGACGGTCAAGTCCTGGGGACGACACGTTCAAAATGTAAGCACACTCAATGGGGTCAAGTTCGTCAAGAGGTGCGTCGATTGCGCGGTGCAATCTTTCACAGTCGTTGATATCCACACCACCATCTTTGTCGATGACGATTGTCAAATTCATCCCATCGTACTTCTTTTCATACAACACTTCAATTACTTCCAAACCGAAACTCTCGGCAATGGGCGCAACAAGTTCAAACACTTGTTCACTTACTTTTCCCATAAGTCCTCCTTACAAAAAGTAGAGAGTGGAGAAACGAACTCCACTCTCACCATAGAATAATCATCAAACTTGGCGAACGCAACAAAACAACAGTTTTGTTTACATTGTGATAATTATACCACAGACAGAGTTCTTTGACAAGTGTTTGAAAACAATATTATTCAAGCTAATTGCTTAACCCTTGAAATTATCAGACAACTTTATTAGGCATTGAGCGACAGCGTGTGCTGTCGAATTGCAAAAAGCACTTTTATCAAAGGCGACTTTGCAAACTTTTGTTACGTCTTCAAGCTTGGCGCAGTTGGGTTTCTTTGAGAAGATACTCTCATCAAACATCTTGTCCAAAAGGTCAGTTTGGTCGATAACTTTGTTTCTAAACTTGTAGCCAAAAGGCTCGGCGTAGTAGTCCAACATTGCAACAAGTTTTTGCATATCGGTGCCGACAAGGTCGTAACCATAGGTAAACTTGTACAAGTCTGGTATAAGCTCTGTTATGGTATGCCAATACAGCAACTTGCCACTTTCGATGGAAATTTGCTTTTCCAGGTCAGCGGGTACGGCAATTTCAGGATTGACATATGTAAAAATACTTTCTGTGATGGCTCCGTTGTGAATTTTGACAGCGGAGATGCACAAAAATTTGTCCTTTGCAGGAACAGTTCCTGTAACGTTTGCGTGCAAAACAACAAGGTCTTGCGATGCAAAATGTTCGTTACGAAGCAAACTTTGCGTAAAAGATGCTTGTTGGTAGTCCTCGTAGTATTGTGGTTGCAAAATCATGTATTGATCTGGCACTTGAGCGATGTGCTTAAGCTTACCATCGTCTTTTTCAATCTTACAAAGACACAAATCAAACACCAGCATTTCCAACTGATGAGAAAAGTCGTTGTTAGTAATTTTGCCTCGAACCAACACTTCCATACCATCGTAGATGTTCATCAATTTTTTCATCTTACGATCGTTGGCGGCTGCTTTGGTTCGGGAAATTGTAAGAACTTCGCTATCTGGTTTGCCTGTTGTTTGCTTGAGTGTTTGAAAATCGGATATATCAAAACGAACAAACAAAACGCAAGGTATGGACGCACCAGAGTTGTCACTCAATGTGAACTTGCACATATACAATGAGCTATCTTTTTTTGTTGCCTTTAGTATTTTGGCGGAAATGGTACCGCAAAGCACACAATCGTTCATCTCACCACGGATATCGGAAATATACATAGGTTTGTTGTTACCAATTAGCTTACCGATGTATTTTTCCACATTGACAACGGAAAAACAGCGCATGGGGCGCATCAACTCTTTGTTGATAGCAAGTTGCACAAGTTTTTCCTGCTGTTGCATGTTTGCTGTGTCATCAACGATAATGTCCTTGTCCACTCTAATGGCAAAGGTAACATTGTAGCAGGTATAGTTAGCATAATGAGTAGAGATTTCTTCTACAAAATTAGCTACTTCAAGATTGTTTTTTGTGACTTCAGTAACGTTGAAAAGAACGGAAATATTGCGTTCCTCTTGCGTAATTACTGTTTTATCACGAGAAATTTTGAAAGCAGGATAACGCTTTTTAATGTAGTCGAACAAATTTGTTCGGAAGGATAACTCGGAGAAAATGTCGTTGTAAATTCTGGTTTCACAGTAGTATCCCTTGGGTACACAACCGCGTACAAAGGCATAGATGTTACTTTTTGTTGTAGCATCCAGTTGTGCGCTGTTGGGGTAAGACAAGTAGCAACGAATCTTGCGGTTTGCCTTGTCGACGAGTATGTCCCTGACTCTCAAATCGGTCATTTCTGGGAATTTTTCGTGAAGTTGGTTTACTAACATTTTACAGTTGGTTTAGTTCCTCGATAAATTGTTGAAGGACGTTATCTCCCTGGATACGTTTGTAGACTTGTCCATGCTTGAACAAAATGTAGCTACCATTTGCGCCCGCAATGCCAAGGTCAGCATCTTTGCACTCGCCTGGGCCGTTCACTTCGCAACCCATAACAGCTACTTTGATGTTTTTGTTGAGAGTTTTTACGTAGTCGTAGACTTGAGTAGCAATGCCTTCCAAGTCGATGGAGCAACGACCACACTTTGGACAAGAAACAAATTGTACACCGCTTTTGAGCCCGAGGCTTACAAGAATATCCTTTGCGGCATACACTTCGTCCACAGGGTTGGATGTTAGCGAAACGCGGATGGTATCGCCAATGCCATCCAAAAGCAAAGCACCGATGCCAATAGCATTCTTGACGAGACCTTGACACAAAAGCCCTGCCTCGGTAACACCCAAATGCAATGGGTACCCAAGGGTTGCAATGGCTCTATTTAGTGCGATTGTTTGGCGAATATCACTACTCTTGACAGACAAAACAATATTGCTAAAATTGCGTTCTTCAAAATATGTGGTATAGTCGCACAAACTCTCCAGCAAGGCCAGTTGTTTGTCGCCATCAAATTTGTCAAGGTAATTTTTGTTGACAGACCCACCATTTACGCCCAAACGAATTGCAACATTGTGAGCCTTGGCGCAATCAATCACTCTGTCAAGATGTTGCTCGGAAACATTGCCTGGATTGATGCGGATCTTGTCAGCACCAGCCTCGATACCGCCAATAGCTAAACGATAGTCAAAATGCACATCGGCAACAAGGGGAATATCCGTTTGCGCACGCACTTTTGCAAATGCCTCGACAGACTGACTGTTGGGCAAAGCAATTCGCACAATGTCACAACCAGCATCCTTGAGCTGAGCAATTTGTTCCAAAGTGGCATCAACGTCCAGTACGGACAAATTAGTCATAGACTGGATTGTTATTGGAGCGCCACCGCCAATTATTAAGTTTTTGACTTTAGCTTGTTTCATTTGTGATGCCTTTGGAATATAAAAATTGCAATAAAGCTTTTATTTTGAGCTATCTCAAGATATTATGTTTGTCATAGTAGTCTATCAATAGCTTATTTCTTGATATTATTAAAGTTTTAATAGGTCAACGAGCACAGCAAATACGAGCAGCACTATCAAGCCGATGCCGTTTATCCAACCTTGAACCTTTCGATTGACAGGCTTACCAGCAATCCACTCGATGATACAAAAGATGATTTGGCAGCCGTCCAAAGCAGGCACTGGCAAAAGATTGAAAACAGCAAGGTTGACGGAAATTAGCACTATCAAGAACAGTACGTTTGAAAAACCCGTGGATACAACTTGGCTGGTGAGACCTATTGTGCTGATTGGACCGCCTACTTGCTCAAGCCCAACGCTACCTGTCAACATATTGCCAAGGGTTCGCAACACAACCATTGCCGTCTCAGCACAATATGGCACTACTCGCAAAACCGCCTCACCAAAGCCAAACTTGTGTTTAACGTAGGAGATGGACATACCAACACCAGTGTACTGGCTTTCTTCAATGCCAAAACTTTGTCCTAATACTTGGTTATTTGCGATGGTATAGTTGTAGGAAACACCATACGCATCAATCAGCGTCAAAACAAAAGAACCATCAATATTGTTAATGATGTTGTGATAATCGCCTTCTTTGCTAAAATACTTTACAGTTCCGTCTTGCAAAGTCACACTGTACAATGTGTCGCCTACTGCAAGTTTATGTTGACCATCATCACTGACCAATTCGGTACCGACAAGACGAACAATTGGGGTTGTGTAAGTTTGAATAGCTACGCCTTCGATAGTTTGCACATTACCGTTTTCGTCCATTACTTCGATTGTCATTTCTTGGTCGAGGTATTGAGAAAGTCCATCAATAACGTAGAGTTTTTTGCCATTGATTTTGTACAGCATTTTGCCCTCCAACTGTTGGTTGATTGTTGGAGCATAGTCGTACACGTTGTTTACTTTTACAACTGTTTCGCCGTAGCACAAAAAAACTATTGAGCAAATGATAATTGCGGAAATAAAGTTAAACAATGCGCCAGAAAGCAAAACGATGATACGTTTCCAAGGTTTTTGATTATTGAAGGAGCGTGGATTTTGTTCATCTTCGTCACTGTTCTCCCCTTCAAACGCACAAAAGCCACCAAATGGCAACATACGCAGTGAGTAAACGGTACCATCTTTTCCCTTTTTTGAAAGAAGCTTTGGTCCCATACCTACCGCAAACTCGTTAATTTGAAATTTCAAAAGTCTGCCAGCAACAAAATGACCAAACTCGTGTACGGTTATCATAAATAGAAACACCAGCAGCGCCAGAATAACGTTACCAATTGACTGCAATATTGATAAAAAACTTCCAATAAAATTTAGCATACAACACCATCAAGAATATTTTGAGTATATTTTTGCGCTTCTTTGTCCCAGTGGCGAATGCTTTCCACCGAAACAGGGACGCTATGTAGTTGTGATTGAAATCGTTTCACAACTTGGATAATTGTGGAGTAAAACTTGTCAAAAGCAAGATTAAACTTCAAAAAGTAGTCCACGCATACATCGTTTGCAGCGTTCATAATTGTGGGTGCAAGCGGATACATACCAAACACTTCGTAGGCCAAATTTACACAAGGAAACTTAGCTGCGTCGGCAGGTTGAAAAGTTAGTTGCATCAATTGGGAAAAGTCAAGTGGCGTAACAACTTGCTCACCGCCATTGCCAAGCAATGCAATTTGAATAGGCAAGCGCATATCTGGCGTTGCCATCTGCGCCATCACGCTACCATCTGTAAAAGACACCATCGAGTGGACTACACTTTGACGATGCACTACTACTTGTATTTTGTCCAAGCTCACGCCAAACAACCAGTGTGCTTCGAGAACCTCCAAAGTTTTGTTGAACATAGTAGCACTGTCAATAGTAATTTTGCTACCCATGTTCCAGTTGGGATGAGCAAGAGCCTGTTTGGGAGTAACACTTGCAAGTTGTTGCGCATCAAAATTCCAAAACGGTCCACCACTTGCTGTAAGCAAGATTTTGTCAACTTGGCTGCCATCACGACTATTGATACATTGAGATATTGCACAATGCTCGCTGTCGATTGTGTACAACTTACCCTTGCCCACTTTGGACATAACCAGCTTGCCCCCACAAACAAGCGTCTCCTTGTTTGCAAGAGCAACGTCAATTCCATTCTCCAAACAATAGATAACGCAACTTAGCGCAGCGATACCTTTGGTCGCAACAACAGCAATGTCCGCATCTTGCACTGCATCTATAAGGCAGTCTTCGCCTTTTTGGGATATCAAAGCGTAGTAATCAGGCGTAAACTCTCGCACCTGTTCAAGAAGTTTGTCCTCGCGTGAAAAAGCGACAAGTGACACAACTTGCAACTTGTCGGCATTTTTTCTTATTACATCCAATGTTTGAGTACCGATAGAACCAGTACTTCCCAATACGGCTACTTTTTTCATTATACAATAAACATAAATACAGTTGCAACAAATACAGAATTAATCATGATACCATCAAATCTATCCATGATTCCACCATGCTCGCCAAGAATACGGCTATAGTCTTTGATGCCGCAATAGCGTTTTATCATGCTTGCAAGCAAATCGCCAATTTGTGTCATAACTGAACCAAACAAGCCTAAAAGTACGTAGACGGCAACAACATTTGAGGTACTCATTCCTAACCCAACAAAAGTCAAGCCAAACTGCTCTGGCAAGATATGAAGGGGGGAGTCGAAAAATAGGTATACAACTGCAGAGCCAAGGCAACCGCCCAACACGCCGCCGATAGCGCCTTCAACGGTCTTATTTGGGCTGATTTCTGGGCAGAGCTTATGTTTGCCAAATATGCTACCCACCAAATATGCAAAAATATCGGTAAAGCAGGAAACTGCAAATACAAAAGCCAGCGCGATTGCGTTGTAAGGCAACAGTTGTTGGTAACGATAGTTACTTACGTGCCACCAAATATCGTAGGATATGTACTTGAGCATTTCGGGATTGGTGATTACTTGATTGGTTGCACAACGATTTAGGTACAGCAAACTGGACATGAGCAGCCCTGGGTACACCAGCATTGACGCAATGTAGACAAGACTATCCGCTCTGTTTCGAATAAGAGCGGTAGCAACAGCGCAAATAAATACAAACAACGTAAAAAGCACTATGCCCGTAAAGCCAAAGAAACTGTATGACGGACCAATACCAAAGCCAAACAGCCAAATCAACCAACTGAAACAATGCGGCACTTTCTCTATGCCGAAGGCGCGTCGCATTTCGACGACAGCCAACAAAATCAGTAGGTAAATGATAGCCGAGTTTATACCTCGACCACTGACAAAGTGTTCATTGTGAAAGTTTGGGAGAAATACGTTCAACAAAATCATCCCCACCATTGCGATTAAGATGAAAAAGCCGACAATACTTCTCTTGATAAAAGAAGATTTATTTAACATCAACTAATCCCCCAAAATTACGAATACGATTTTCGTAATCAGCTATGATTGTGTCATATTCTTCGTTGGTAAAGTCCGGCCAAAGGGTGTCGGAAAAATACAACTCGGCATAGGCACTTTGGAAGAGTAAAAAGTTCGATAGGCGTTTTTGTCCGCCTGTACGAATAATTACATCAGGCGAAGGAATAAAACCATTGTACAAATTTTGTTGCAAAGTCTGGCAAGTAATGGGCAGACCGCTTGCAACAAGCTTGTTTGCAGATTGCACAATATCAAGCTGTCCACCGTAGTTTATGCAAAGATTTACGCAAATTGCATCAAAATTTGCCGTTTGAGTTTGTATTCTTTCAATTTTTTGCACTAATTTTGTTGGCAGGCCATCCAGGTCGCCAGATACAACCACGCGCACTTGGTTTTCGCAAAACTCTTGCAACTTATCCAAATACTCGTCTGCAAGAGAAAATAAAGTAGCCACCTCTTTTTGAGGTCTTTTCCAGTTTTCGGTAGAAAAAACGTAAAGAGAAAGATACTTTATGCCAAGTTTTACTGAATGCTCAATGATTCGTTCGGCGGTTTTTAGACCTTGCTTGTGCCCTTGTATACGCAAAAGCCCTCTGCTTTGAGCCCAACGACCATTGCCATCCATTATAATTGCCACGTGCGTGAGTTTGTTCATTAGATTTCTAACAAGTAACGGCAAACGACAATTTCCAAGCCATCGTCCCTTTGACGGACTGCCGTTACAATCTCCTTGTCATACGCAGATTGTTTTCTATCTACATAATAAACAAACTTGAATTTTGTTATACCCGCTTTTTGCAAAAAGTCTTTGGCGTCGCAAACTTCAAGTCCAACCAAATCAAGTAAGTTCATTGCTATACAGACATTACTTCTGTTTCCTTTTCCTTAGCGAGCTTATCGATAGTTTCGATGAGCTTTGCCAAAGCTTTGTCAATTTCTGTTTCGTAGTTAGCAATCAAGTCTTCGGAAACAGTTTTTGCATTTTTTTCCTTTTTGAGACCGTCCATTGCCTCACGACGAGCGTTACGCAAAATAACCTTGGTATCTTCGGCCAGTTTTTTAACTTGCTTTACAAGGTCGCGACGACGTTCTTCGGTCAAAACTGGGAAAGTAAGACGAATAACAGTACCGTCGTTTTGTGGTGTTACGCCGATGTTAGCGGCCAAAATAGCCTTTTCGATATCCTTCAAAGTGGACTTATCCCAAACTGTAATAAGAAGTTGTCTTGGCTCTGGAATGGAGATATTACCCATTTGCTTGATGGGTGTCATTGCTCCGTAGTAGTCTACCTTGATGTTTTCTACCAATTTTGGGTTGGCACGTCCGGCTCTCATCAAAGCATATTCGTTTTTCATATAGTCGATTGCTCTTTCACAATCAAACTCAAAATTCATGAAAATTTCTTCAATTTGTGGGGTCGCGTAGTTCATAGTTAACTCCTTTATATTGTTGTGTATGATACTATATTTTACAATATTTTACAGACAATTTCAATACCTATTTAGCAAATAGTACAAAATATTTATACGCAAGCCGTTACACAACTACCATACAAAAATAGTACCACCTAAATCTAAAAGATTGCTGAATTATTTGTGGATGACTGTGCCAAGCTTTTCGCCCTTCAAGAGACGGATGATACCATCAGGTTCGTCCTTGCTGTACACTACCACAGGCATACCAAACTCTCTGCACATTGCAACAGATGTTAGATCCAAAACTTTGAGGTTGTCCGCAATGATTTGGTCAAAAGTAATTTCGTCATAACGAACGGCATTTGGGTTTGTTGCCGGGTCGCTATCGTACACCGCATCTATGGCTTTTGCGCAAAACATTGCATCAGCACCAATTTCACAAGCGCGCAAAGATGCGCAAGTATCCGTGGAGAAAAATGGAGAACCTGTTCCTCCTGCAAAAATTACAACGTAACCTTCTGCAAGATAATTCAATACGTTTGGCAAAAAGTAGGTTTCGCAAACTTTGTCAATAGCAAGAGAGCTTACTACCTTGTTTTTTACGCCAATAGCAGTCAAGCCTTCGCCAAGAGCAAGGCCATTCATCACTGTTGCCATCATGCCAATGTAATCGGCTGTTGCACGATTCATATCGTCGCAAGTGCGTCCACGCCAAAAGTTACCGCCACCGACAACAACACCAAGTTGAACACCAAGGTCTGCTACCTTTTTGATTTGCTCTGCAACTGCAACTACACCATCATTGGAGATGCCGTGAGATTTGCCACCAGCGAGAGCTTCGCCACTTACTTTGAGTACGATGCGTTCGTATTTTTTCATAGTTACCTCACAAGTAAAATTTAGGTAGGCATCAGCACAAGACAAAACGCTTGCGCATTAGCCTGTACAAAAAGAGGACAATGTTATGCCATTGTCCTCTCCGAATAATTGTAAATTATTTCTTAAGTTGTTCAGCGATTTCTTGTGCAAAGTTATCCTTGCGCTTTTCAATACCTTCGCCCATTTCGAAACGAACAAATTTAGCAACTGTGATGGATGTACCAACTTGCTTTTCTGTTTCTGCAACAACTTTCTTAACGGAAAGAGAGCCATCGCGAACATATTCTTGTTCAAGAAGACAAACTTCTTTGTAGTACTTGTGGATGCGACCTTCTACCATCTTAACGATAACAGCTTCAGGTTTGCCTTCGTTTCTTGCTTGAACTGTCAAGATTTCTCTTTCGGAAGCAACTTGAGCAGGATCTACGTCAGCGATGGAAACAACTTGTGGTTTGCTTGCAGCAATTTGCATACAAACGTTTGCAGCAAGTTCAGCAACTTGGTCTGCAGATGCAGCTGTATTGAATTGTGCCAAAACGCCGATTTTACCACCCATGTGGATGTAGCTTGCAACAACGCCTTCGGAAGCAACAAACTTTTCAAATCTACGGAAGGAAATCTTTTCGCCGATTGTAGCTGTAGCTTCGCCAAACAAAACGTTCAAAGTCTTTGTTGTGTCAAAGCAGTATGCTTCTTCCATAGCTTCTTCTACTGTTGTAGCATTGGATTGAAGAAGGTGTTTAGCAACGTTATCAATCAAAGCAATGAATTGGTCAGAACGAGCAACGAAGTCTGTTTCGCAGTTGATTTCTACGATAACGCCGGACTTTTTGTCGTCAGCAAGCAAGCATTTTACAAGACCTTCAGCAGCAACACGGCTTGCCTTTTTAGCAGCGGATGCCATGCCCTTTTCACGAAGGTACTTAACTGCTTCGTCAAAGTTACCGTTTGTTTCAACGAGAGCTTTTTTACAGTCCATCATGCCTACGCCAGTTTGTTCACGAAGTTTCATTACATCAGCACTTGTAAAATTAGCCATTTTATTATTCCTCACTTGTTGTAGTATCGTTGTGTTCTTCTGGAGCAGCCATTACGATGCCTTCCTTAGCTTCGATAACAGCGCCAGCGATTACGGATGCAATAACTTTGATTGCGCCGATTGCGTCGTCGTTTGCAGGGATTACAACGTCAACTTGATCTGGGTCGCAGTTTGTGTCTACGATTGCAACGATGGGGATGTTCAATGCGTGAGCTTCTGCAACTGCGATTGCTTCCTTTTTGGGGTCAACGATGAAAATGCAACCAGGCATACCCTTCATATCTTTGATACCGCCAAGGTTTGCTTCCAACTTGTTGCGTTCTTCCAAAAGTTTTGCAACTTCCTTCTTAGGGAGAAGGTCAAGTTCACCAAGTTTTTCCATTTGGTTGATGTGGTTGAGTCTTTCAATACGAGATTTGATTGTTTTGTAGTTTGTCAATGTACCACCAAGCCAACGGTTGTTGATGTAGTACATTCCGCAACGCTCAGCTTCGGATTTGATAGCTTCTTGAGCTTGCTTTTTTGTTCCAACAAACAAGATGGGTTTGCCACTTGCAGCGATGTCGCGAACGAATTGATAAGCAACTTCTGCTTGTGCTACTGTTTGTTGAAGGTCGATGATGTGGATATCGTTACGCTCTGCGTAGATATACTTCTTCATTTTGGGGTTCCATCTTCTGGTTTGGTGTCCAAAGTGTACACCGCTTTCCAAAAGTTGTTTCATTGATACAACTGCCATTTTTGTTTTCTCCTTATTTTTTATATTGTTTTTAACCTCTTTGCAACTTCAAACTCCATCCGCTACCAAGTGGCAAAACTTGGCACAGCGAACAAATAGTCACAAATGCGAATTAAACCTAATAGATTATAGCACAACACGAGTTGTTTTGCAACCAAATAACAAGCATTTTTGACAGTTTTTGCACATATTTTTGCAGATTTTTTACACCAACGAATACAATTTGTTACAAATCAATCTGCACAACTTTTGCATTGGTAAAATCAAACGGAAGTTGATGAGTAAAGTTATATAAATTTGCAACACTATCGGTTGAAATAACGCTTATGCTTCTTTGTGCACCACTGAAAAGCAAGTTGTTTTGCTGAAGAACCTTGCTCAATTTGAACGCAGTCGGCACCCCACACTCAACGTATTTTCTGTTACCCAAAATTTTACTGATCTGCTCTTTTAGTAACCCAAAGTGAGTACATCCTAAAATTACAGTATCAAAAGGACAAGAGGAACAATGCTGAAGTTTACGTTGTACGATGCTGAATGCTCGCGGAGTGTGTTGAGCGCCATTTTCGGCGAGTGGAACAAATTCGGAGCAAGCAATGGGCACCACATCAATGCCATTTGCACCCAATACCTGCTGATACTTGCCAGATTGTACAGTTGCGTTGGTAGCAAGAAGGCAGACATTTTTGTTTTGCGTGGTTTGAATAACCTTGTTGCAAGTTGGCAAAATGACATCAATTACAGGAATTTTAGCCAACTTGCTTATGCTTTCGATGTGCAGAGATGCAGTATTGCAAGCAATCACAATAGCTTTGACACCAAGAGAAATTAGGTATTTTACAACTTTTTGCAATCGAACTTCCAGCTGCTCAAAACTTTTCGTTCCGTAGGGGAAAAAGGCATTGTCTGCCAAGTAGATGTAACTTTCATTTGGCAAAATTTTGATAACTTCTTGCAAAACAGCAAGTCCACCAATACCCGAGTCAAACAACGCGATAGGTCTATTCATATAGTTCTCCAACTATATTTTACTGCTGGGCAACCGCTCAAATGTCAACAAAAAAGACCGCAGATTCACCTGCGGTCTTTGCTTGTTAGAAATTACTCATCATCTTCGGCAATAGTTTGCATAAGAAGTGTGTACAAAACTTCGTACAAATCGTCGTCTACTGGAAGCAATGTGTCAAACATTTCGCCGTCTTCTTCGACAGTTTGAAGTTCGAAAATTTCTACAGCAAGGTCATCTTCGTCTGGGTCAGCAGATTGAAGATAAACATACTCGTTGCCTTCGTGTTCCAAAGTTGTGATGTAGTGGAAAGGAACATCGTTGCCGTTTTCGTCTTGCAATACTACGATGTCGTCGTCATGTTCACAACCGCAGTCGCAATCATGATCATGATCGCAAGTGCAATCGAAGTCGTGATGATCGTGGTCGCATCCACAGTCACAGTGATGTTGTTTCTTTTCTTCAGCCATAATATACCTCCAAAATTTTGTTTAATTTTTTAGTGTTTACTGTCCAAATAGTTTTGTAAAATTATTGTTGCAGCAACCTTGTCGATGACTTTTTTACGGTTTTCGCGACGCACATTACCTTCGATAAGTACTCGTTCCGCAGACAAAGTAGTAAAACGCTCGTCCATGTACTGAACTGGAATATCGGTATGTTTTTTGAGTTCTTCGATAAACTCACGAGTTTTAAGCGTTTGCTCGTTCTCGCCACCGGAAAGACTCAAAGGCAAGCCGGATATAAACAACGATACTTCCTTTTGTTTTGCCAAGTTTGCAATGTATTGCGCATCAACAGTAATATTGCCCTTGCGAGTGTAGGTTTCCAAGGGGTTTGCGATGATTCCCATCAAATCGGACACGGCAATTCCAATACGTACATTACCCACGTCCAAAGCCATAACTCTGCCCATAGTTTTTCCCTTTTGAATAGTTTTACAACTGCATTATATCACAGTTTAAAAATAATGGCATCATTTTTTGCAACAATTTTGTATATGTATTCAAAAAAAAATGGTCAAAATACTGATTTTTGCACACAACAACCAAACAAAAGAAAACTGTGCCAATGGACACAGCATCTTTTGTTGCTATTTAGTTAGTTGCTTGATTTTCTTTTGCCCTTTTGTCAAAGCACTGTTGACTTTGGGAATTCGGCTAATAGCCAAACCTGCCGTTGCGCCAAGAGCAAGACCGATGATAAATCTGCGCATAATTTTCCTCCAGTTTACATTGTACCTTTAGTTTGTAACTATACGAAAAAATTATGCAAAGCTAACGACCAATCAACTACTTCTTTGGATTTTTAGCGCGGTAGTCTTCGATTGCCTTTTTGATAGCTTCTTCCGCCAAAACAGAACAGTGCATTTTTTGTGGTGGCAAACCTTCCAACTCTTCCACTACTTTTGCGTTGGTAACTTGGAGAGCTTCGTCAACAGTCATTCCGATAATCATTTGTGTAGCAGTAGAACTTGTTGCAATAGCTGCAGCACAACCAAAAGTTTGGAATTTAGCATCAACGATAACGTCGTTCTCAATTTTGAGTGTAATTTTCATAATATCGCCGCAACTTGCGTTACCAACGGTACCTTCACCACTGGCATTTTCAATTACGCCAACATTTTTTGGATTTGCAAAAGCATCCATAACTTTTTGATTATACATTGTAGGTTCCTCCTGATTTTAGGTTAAAGAGCGGTGACATTTGACGCAAACGCTCAAGTGTTTCTTTAAGCTTGTCTACTGCGTAGTCCACTTCCTCCATCGTATTGTGTTTTCCAAAGGAAAATCTAATGGAGCCGTGGGAAATTTCGATGGGCACGCCCATTGCGAGCAGTACGTGAGATGGGTCCAAGCTACCACTACTGCACGCAGAGCCACTAGATACAGCAATGCCGTTTAGGTCCATCAGCATCAAGATGCCTTCCCCTTCGACAAACTCAAAGGAAAAGTTTGCAATGCTTGGTACACGATGTTGAACATTGCCGTTGAAACGAGTGTAAGGGATTTCCGCAAGCACGCGTTCAACAAAATGATCGCGAAGCTTTTCGATGTAGGCATTGTTTTGTTGCATTTCTTCTGTGGCAATTTCCAACGCCTTTGCCATACCAACGATTGCAGGTGTATTGGATGTGCCTCCACGTTGGGAGCGTTCCTGTCCACCACCGCAAACAAGCTTGTCAATTTTTAGACCATTGCGGATGTACAATGCACCAACACCCTTGGGGCCGTAGAACTTGTGACCAGACATTGTCATAAGGTCAACGCCAAGCTCCTTGACATCAACAGTCAAGTAAGGCATTGCTTGAACGCAGTCGGTATGAAAAACTGCACCATGGTCATGAGCTACTTTTGCCAACTCTTTGATGGGTTGAATTGTACCAACTTCGTTGTTGACATACATTACCGATACCAAGATTGTTTGGTCATCAATCACCTTTTCCAGTTCAGACACGTTGATGATGCCAGTTGCATCTGGAGGCAACAATGTAACCTTGAAACCTTGTTTTGCCAACCACTCGGCAGAAGTAAGCACGGCGTGGTGTTCGATTGCAGAAATAATAACGTGATTACCCCTGTTTCTACGCGCAAAAGCTGTACCTTTCAAAGCCCAGTTGTCCGATTCGGTACCACTTGCAGTAAAGTACAGTTCATTGGGTTGACAGTTGATAAGTTTCGCAATGGTTGCGCGAGCGTCAGCGATACCTTTGGCTGTTTCGCGACCATAGGTGTGTTGACTGTCGGCATTGCCAAAGTCATCTGTTAGATAAGGCAACATTGCCTCGACAACGCGTCTGTCGCAAGGTGTTGTTGCTGCATGGTCAAAATATACTCTCATAGTTTGTCCTCTACTAATTGTTGCAAAGAAATTGTATCAAGGTAGGAATTGATGTTTTGGTTGAGTTTTACCCAAAGATTGCGAGACACGCAGTTGCAACCATTTGCGCAGTCCTTGTGGATGCAATCGACAATTTGCAAATTATCTTCCAGCACGCGCAAAATTTCGCCAACGGAAATATCTTGTGGAGAGCGCGCCAGCTTGTAGCCACCGCTTGCACCACGGTTGGAGATGACAATATCCGCCTTTTTCATCATGGCAATGATTTGCTCGAGATATTTTTCCGTAACGCCTGTGCATTGTGCAAGCAAAGATACCGACACTACTTCACTCTCACTATAACGTTTTGCAAGTTCGACCGCAACGTACAAGCCGTACCTTGCTTTGGATGACATTTTCATACTTCAAATCCTACTAATTTACTATGATTTTATTTTACTACTATTCTTGCATATAGTCAAACGTTTTATATGCGAAAAATCAAAATATAATAAAAAAACTCCAAAGACATTTGTCCTTGGAGTTAGTTTGTGCTAAATGATTTTAGAAAAGCACTTCGCGAGCTTGTTGTTTTACTTCGCTTGTGGTTGCAAATGGGATGCGAGATGTGTAGCCAGCGCGAGCTGCAACAATCATCTTTACAGGCCATTGGAAGATTGCTGTGTTCCAAGTAAGAACTGTGTCGTTGTAAACTTCGCGAGCAGCGGTAATTTCTCTTTGAAGGTAGGAGTTTTGTTGCATAGCATCTTGAATTTCTTGGTGAGCTTTGAGCTCAGGGTATTGCTCTACTGCAACACTGATGTTCGTGCCAGCCTTATCCAAAGTTTGAGCAAGTTCGTTACGACCTTCGTCTGTGATGGTACCGCCAGCACGGTAGGCAGCTACCTTTGTAAAAACTTCGGTGTCAAGTTGAATTGCTTTGTCCAACAATGCAGCGCAGTTCTTCAAAATTACAACGCGTTGTTCGAGATAGTTGTCAATTTGAGATGCTGCGTGTTGAATTTTTTGCTCCAATGCGCGGAAGTAGTTTTGCGCTTTGATTTTTTGCACAAGGAAGATGATACCAGGGATGATACCAAGTACCCAAAGCATGATTTCAAACAATGTGGACCCAAATCCAACTTTTACAGGGATTTGTTTTGCTATAACTTGAACATCTCTGCCGTTCTCAAGTCCTGTGGTGTTCATTTCGTCAAGTTGATTTGCCATTTTATTTTTCTCCTTTTTAATATTTCAATAGTTTAGCAAACGGGCAAGCAAGCCGTGCTTGAATATTCTTGTATCTTGTGAAGGTTGTTCGTCACTTTCGCTCACTTCAATGAAGGTTTGTTTTTGCACCGGTATGTACTCCAACCAGCGGACTGGAACATTGTGGAAATGTCCATCGCCACCCAAAGTGCTGATGTAATCGACGCGCTCTACTGTAGTAAAGCCATGCGCTGTCAACACAAGCCTATCGACGGCATCTTCCTTTGCTTGAAGTTGTGTTTTCAAAATCACTTCCGTTTGGCAATCATCAGGCAGGATGGACATCTTGCTCATAGCGTTTGCAAGGCACTCCGCTTCAAAGGAAGTAAAGTTGCGTTTGTAGGGGCGATCGTAGATGAATGCTTCCGCTTTGTGCTGTTGATACAGCGGAATACACATCAACGGAGCAAGTTCATGGTAGATATTGCAGAAGAAATCGTTGTTGTAGTCCAAAAATTGCTTTTTGCACAAGTCTACATCGTAGGAAACGTACTTGTCTACACTAGGATCAAAATTCCACCTTTGACCGTGCTCACTGGAAACGTAGTTGAGCTTTTTGCGCTTTACAAAGTAGAAGTCGTCACCATAAGGCACAGGGTTCTTCATCAAGAACAGCAGGTTCTTTTGCGCAAGAGGGGTAAACAGCAAACGGAATTGCACCTCGTGATCGCGCTCGGTAGCATTGAAAATTACATCAAACTCCTCGTTGCCAAATTCTGTAAATGTACCGCCATTTAGCAAAGATTTTTCCGCCATCTTTTCAATTTTGCGAGCACCACGGCTAACTTTGCGTTGAAGTTCACCCTTAGACCACTTTTCTGCGTGAGTTGGCTCGTGAGAAAAACTCAAGTCGGGAGCAGCTTCGTTGCCATAGATAAGTGTTGTCTTTTGATGATAGTATGGTTTTGGCTTTGTGACGCTCGCGTGTAAGGTTTGCGAGTGATGCTCTGTGCGCACTCGTCCTTTGCTATCGTGTTGAACGGATGTCCAGTGGATTGTGAGAGATCCAGTGTAGGTGTGCGTACCCATTGATTGAATCAATCTGCGCTCTTCTACAAATGGATTACCCAAGATTTCACCAGAGAAAATACCAAGTGTGGACTCGTTATCCGCAATGTTTTCTTGTAGGCCGTAGTTGCGATGTAGCTGATAAAAGCGCCCTACTGAAAAGTTTTTGTCAAAGGTTATTTCCGGCAAGGTTTGCTGACAAAGTTCAAATGTGTGTTGAACTTTGAAGTAAGAAAACAGGGGAGAAATCTGATTGATGCAGATTTGGTAAAGCTCTTTTGCGTGCGCTCTTTTTTGTTCAAGCAATTCATTGAAGTGCTTTAGCCTTTTGTTGATATGCAGGGCGACCAGCAAAATCAGGGCAATACCAATCACTCCAGCCACGATGATAACGATTGTAAGGGTGGAAACATCTGGACTGTCATGTGACCGAGCAATAAGCGCACAACAAACAACAATGACTATTATTACTGCGATGATACCAAAAATAGCAAAACCTTTGGCTACTTTGAGCCCGTTAGCTTTTTTGGAAAGATTGTCTACTTCCTTTTGGGCTGTTCTATATTTGTTTGCGCTACGTCTGTTTACATCTACATTTACGCCCGATGCCGTAACAAGACTATCAAAAAGCTTGGTGGCATTTTCGTTGAACTTGTCTTTGTAGACCGTGTGGTATGATTGCGCAAATTCTAAAATAGTATCGCTCATACTTTTCTCCATTGAGTGTGTTACAAAAGTAGTTGAGTGCAAAAAAACATCGCACTTATAACATTGTAATATAATTATATTATGTTACAGTAGCTTTGTCAATACCTTTTGTTCAATATAGTAAAGAAAAATCCTTTGCAAAACGCAAAGGATTTTTTCCAATTGTAAGCCTTCAATTAAAGATATTGAGAGATTGTTTCGACAATTTCTTCTTCGTCACGAAGTCCCAAAATGTGGTCTACTTGCACGCCATCTTTGAAGATGAGAACATCTGGGATGGAGCGAATACCAAAGCGTCTTGCAAGATCCATTGCTTGGTCAACGTCTACCTTGCCAAACTTTACTTGAGTCATATCTGCAGAAACTTTGTCCAAGATGGGCGCAAGCATTTTGCAAGGTCCACACCAAGTAGCAAAAAAGTCCACTACTACAACGCCTTCGGTGATAAATTCATCAAAATTTTTGGATACGTCTAAAAGATTACTCATGGTTTTGTTCTCCTTTTTGATTTGTATTTGTGTTTGGTGTTAAAATTTTGAGCATAGTTGGGCTAGCCATCCACTTGTGCTTTTTAGCTTTGTCAATAAGAGCTACAATGGTAAAGCCCAAAGCATAGCCAACAAAAAATAACAAGGTTGCCCACAACTCTCCCCAAAGGGAAAGTGCAACAAAAAGCAGTACCAAAGCTGGAATCAAGGGCAAAATGTAGCCAACAAAGGCCAGTTGAGATGTGTTTGTGTCGTGAATTTCCAGCTCGACGCGGTCGCCAACCTTTGCTCCAAGTGTGTTTTGAGCAAAAAAGTCGACATACTTTTGACTTTCTGTCATACCACACTTGCCGCATGATCCACAGGCGGAATTGCGACCTATGCGAACTTGGGCAAACTCGCCTTTTAGTTTGATTACTGTTGCTATTTCTTTCATTTGTGTTTCCTACAAAATGTATTTTTTGAGGTTACGCGACTCGGTACGGAAGTTGGACTCAACAAAAGCTTTGTCGATTACAACTGTCTTGTGAGGACCATCATCTTCGACATCGTAGGAAATTTCTTCCACAATGTGCTCCATTATACTGTGAAGTCTACGCGCACCTATATCCTCCAAGGTATTGTTTTGTTCGTATGCGACATTTGCGATGGCCTCAATTCCATCAGGTGCAAATTGCAAGTCAATATTGTCTACAGCTAAAAGTTTTTTGTATTGCTCGGTGATAGCATTTTGTGGCTCGGTAAGAATTTTCACAAAGTCGCAAGCCCCCAAACTGTCCAACTCAACAAGCACTGGGAAACGTCCTTGAAGTTCAGGAATCAAGTCGGAAACCTTGCTAACGTGAAATGCACCACTGGCAATAAACAAAATGTAGTCAGTTTTGATATTTCCGTATTTTGTGCTTACTGTGCAACCTTCGACAATAGGCAAAATATCACGTTGAACACCTTCGCGAGAAACATCAGGTCCGTGTTGAGAAGACTTGCCCGCAATTTTGTCCATTTCGTCAATGAAAATTACGCCGTCGTTTTCTGCACGTTTCAAAGCTTCGCTTTCCACACTGTCAAGGTCGATGAGATTTTCGCTTTCTTCCGCAGAGAAAATACGCAATGCCTCCTGCACAGTTACAACGCGTTTTTTCATCTTTTTGGGCATGATGTCGCCAAAGATGCTACCAAGATTGATTTCGCCACCGCCTGCAGGTAAATCCACTGGCTTTGGTACATCTTGAACAGCAATCTCCACTTGCATTTGGTCAAGGTTGTGGCGGTAAACTTCGTCTATGAGAGCAACCTTTGTGATGCCTTGGGGAAGGTCTTTACTTTGCTTGATCAAAAGGTCAGCAACGCGCTCTACTGCAATTTCGTAAGCGCGACGTTCAACTTCCTTGTAGCGTTCGTCCTTTACCAAACGGATTGCAACTTCAACAAGGTCGTGAATCATCCTTTCAACATCACGACCAACGTAGCCGACTTCAGTGAACTTGGTTGCTTCGACTTTCAAGAAAGGAGCTTTTACAAGCTTGGCAAGACGGCGAGCAATTTCCGTTTTACCAACACCTGTTGGACCCTTCATAATGATGTTTTTGGGCGTGATTTCTTCGCGGTCGGCAAGGGTCAACTTGCTACGACGATATCTGTTTCGCAGAGCGATTGCCACTGCTTTTTTTGCGTTGAATTGTCCAACGATGTATTTGTCAAGTTCGGAAACAATTTGTTTAGGTGTCATTGTTACGCCTCCTCAACGGTGATGTGACCGTTTGTAAATACACAAATTTCGCTGGCAACTTCCAAAGCTTTGCGAGCAATTTCCGCCGCGGACAAGTCAGTGTTGCGGTAAAGCGCTTTTGCAGCAGCAAGAGCGTAGTTACCGCCACTACCAATGGCAACAACACCATCGTCTGGCTCGATTACGTCACCAGTGCCAGAAAGCAAAAACACGTTTTCCTTGTCGGCAACAATCATCATTGCTTCCAATTTGCGCATAACGTTATCTCTACGCCAAAGTTGAGCAACTTCGACAGCAGAGCGCAACAAGTTGCCACTAAACTTTTGCAACATTTCTTCGAACTTTTCCGAAAGAGTGAACGCATCAGCCACACTGCCAGCAAAGCCTGTAATAATTTTGCCATCATAGATACGCCTTACCTTTACAGCGTTGCCTTTCATAATGACACTTTGGCCTGCAGTGACTTGTCCATCGCCTGCTACTGCAATTTTACCATTGCGTTTTACAGCGCAAATGGTTGTGCCTTTGATTGTATCAGAAAATACTTCTGCCATTGTTTACCTCCTACAAGTCCAAGACTTGTTTCATTTTTTCTATTGCACGCTGTGAATACGCTAGTTTGCGTGCAGATTTGTCTCTAATTTTTTCTTCAAATGGAACCAAAATACCAAAATTGGAGTTCATTGGGCTGTACTCGCCAAAATCTTCGGCAATATGGTTGCACAATGCACCTGTCATTGTGTAGTTTGTAAAGTCAAATGGATTAAGCCCACTAAAAATGCGATAGCCTTGCAAAGCTGCAACCAAACCGCTTACTGCTGACTCCATATAACCTTCCACACCTGTCAATTGTCCTGCAAAAAACAATTTGGGATTGCTTTTTAGTTGGAAACAGTTATTTAGAAATTTTGGCGCGTTGATGTATGTATTGCGGTGCATAACGCCATAACGAACAAACTCAGCATCGGCAAGGGCGGGGATCATACTAAACACACGCTTTTGCTCGCCCCACTTTAGGTGGGTTTGGAAACCAACAAGGTTGTACAATGTACCACTTTGATTCTCTTTGCGAAGTTGCAAAACTGCATAAGGCCTTTCGTCAGGTTTACGTGGGTCACGAAGTCCAACAGGTTTCAAGGGGCCAAAGCGCATTGTGTCTTCGCCACGACTTGCCATAACTTCAATGGGCATACATCCTTCGAAAACGTTGTTCTCAAAATCCTTGAGTTGTACAGTTTCTGCAGAAATCAAATTGCTGTAGAAATTGAGATACTCCTCCTTGTTCATTGGACAATTGAGATAGTCTGCATCCCCCTTGCCATAGCGACTTGCAACAAATGCACTGTCGTAGTTGATGCTTTCTGCTGTAACAATGGGCGCTACCGCATCAAAAAAGTACAAAAAATCGTCGCCAAATATGTTTTTGAAAGCGGGGATAAGGCTGTCGTCTGTCAATGGTCCAGTTGCCACAATGACAAAATCGTATCCATCGGTAGAAAGACTATCCTCGGTATAGTTTTCCATTGTAAAGTTAGTAAAACTTTGTAGAGTTTGTGTAATTTGTTGAGAAAACAAATCGCGATCCACTGCCAAAGCATTGCCAGCAGGCACTTTGGTTTGCTCGGCAATCTTGATAACGATGCTATCCAAAAGACGCATCTCTGCCTTCAAAAGACCGCTGGATGTGCCAATGTCATCACTCTTGAAGGAGTTGGAGCACACAACTTCACAAAGGGTATCCAATTTGTGCGCAGGGGACTTTTTGTGTGGTTTCATTTCCACCAAAGTGACATCCACGCCATGTTTTAGTAAATGATGAGCTGCCTCGCATCCAGCAAAACCGCCGCCAATAATTTTTACTTTCATTGCGTACTCTCATCCTTGTAACTACAGCCCTTATTGGAGCAGACTACTTTTTGCTTGCCACGGCTTTGCTTGAATACCAAATGCGATTGACAAATTGGGCAAAGCTTGCCAGTTGGGACATCCCAAGAAACAAAGTCACAATTTGGGTAGCCAACACAGCCGTAAAACACAGTTCCACGTTTGGACATACGTTTTACAACATCACTACCACACTTGGGGCATTGCGCCACTACTTCGGTAATAGGCTTGGTGTTTTTGCAAGTTGGGTAGTTAGAGCAAGCAAGGTACTTACCAAAACGACCTTCGCGCTCCAACATTGGTGCACCACAAATTTCACAAACAATATTTGTTTGCTTTGGTGGTGTTTTTTCCTTCAAACTACGGATATTTGAGCAACTTGGATAGCCACTGCAAGCAAGATACTTGCCGTATCTGCCAGTTTTGATGAGCATAGGTTTGCCACATTTGTCGCAAAGGACATCACTCACTTCGTCTTGAACGTGGATTTTTTCTCCTTGCAAAGCAACGTGTACCTTTTTGTTCATTGGTTGATAGAAACTGTCTACAACCTTGTACCAAGGCTCGTTGTTATCTTCGATGGAGTCAAGTCTGTCTTCCATTTCAGCTGTAAAGGCAACGTCAACCACTTCGCTGAAGTATTGCTCAAGATACTCGGTAACTTGAATACCCAAGTTTTCCGGAACAAGATACTTACCATCCTTTTTGATGTACTCACGCTTGTACAATGTTTGCATAATGGTAGCATAAGTACTTGGACGACCAATGCCCTTTTCTTCCATAGTCTTGATGATGCTTGCCTCGGTAAAGCGTGCAGGTGGCTTGGTAAACTTTTGCTCACTTGCAAGTTTGACAAGACTCAATGTGTCGCCTACTTCCAATGGTGGCAAAGTAACATTATCGTCCTTTTCGTCGTCCGTTTTGCTCTTTGTTTCTGCATAGATAGCCAGGTAGCCGTCAAAAACAGGCACTTTTCCCGTTGCTGTCAGTCCAAACTCGCCACAGGCAACAGTTACAGAGGTACTGTTGAAGGTTGCAGGAGCAGCTTGGCTTGCCAAAAAGCGTTCGTAGATGAGTTTGTACAAAAGATATTGATTGCGTTGCACCTTGTCTTTGATAGACTCTGGTGTCAAAGCAATGTTGATAGGACGAATTGCCTCGTGGGCATCTTGCGCCTGTTTTTTGCTTGCGTAAAAGTTGGGCCTTGTGGGCACATACTCTGGTCCGTATTTGTTTGCAATGTAGTTACGAGCAACATTTTGCGCTTCCGTCGATACGCGTACAGAGTCGGTACGGATGTAGGTTACAAGCGCCAAGTGTTCGCCACCGATGTCTATACCTTCGTACAGTTGTTGAGCAACCTTCATGGTGGTTTCACTGGACATCTTGAGCTTGTTTACAGCATCTTGTTGCATTGTGCTGGTAGTAAATGGTGGCTGTGGCTTGCTTGTTGTAACGCTCTTTTTAACCTTGGAAACAACATACTCATTACCATTTAACACTGCCAAAACTTGGTCGCATTGGTCTTTGTTGGTAATTTTGAATTTTTTGCCGTTACGTTCCGTCAAGCTTGCTTTGAACTGTGGTTTTGCGCCAGCCTTTTGCAGTTGAGCGGAAATGTTCCAATACTCTTCCGGCTTGAAGTTCAAAATTTCCTTTTCACGGTCAACAATGATGCGCAATGCAGCCGATTGCACACGACCAGCGGAAAGATTGTTGCGGATCTTTTTGCACAACACTGGGGACAAAGTGTAGCCAACAAGTCTATCCAAAACGCGGCGTGCTTGTTGAGCATCCACCAAACCCATGTTGATATAGTTTGGGTTTTGGATGGCTTCGTTGACGGCCTTTTTGGAAATTTCGTTGAACATGATGCGGTTTTTTTGTTTGGGGTCAAGTCCCAACGCACACAAAAGGTGGTAGGAAATAGCCTCGCCTTCGCGGTCCGGGTCGGTTGCGAGAAAAACTTGTTCCGCTTGTTTTACGGCCTTTTTTAGACGCTCTATGGTTTGCTTTTGTTCAGGCTTGCGCGCCTCGAGTTCTGGCTCGTAGTTGTTGTTAAAGTCAACCCCCATAGACTTGACAGGCAAATCCCAAATGTGTCCACGAGAGGCGTCCACTTGGTAGCCACTGCCAAGGTATTTGGCTATGGTTTTGGCTTTAGCTGGTGATTCTACAATAACTAATTTCATTAAATATCTCCATACATTCGGTAAACATTACCGGGTAGCTTTGCAATTATACTCCTAAGCTCAAGATTTGCCAACAAAAAATTCAAGTCGGCCAAAGGAATTTGCGTTGCAACATATAACTGGTCAAAAGTCATCTGTCCGTTTTCCGTCAAAACATTGACAATGGTTTGCTCTTCGATAGAAAATTGGTAACTTTGTTTTTCCGTTTGGTTGCAATCAAGATGGTAGTAGTCCACTATGTCTCTTGGGCTTGTTACGCACGCACCCTGCATACTTTTGATAAGCTTGTTGTTGCCAACAAAACCTACGTCGTAGATCTCGCCTGGTACAACAAAAACATCCTTGCCCTGCTCAAGAGCAAGTTCCACTGTGGAGTTTGTACCACTTTTCAATGGTGCTTGACATACAAGCAATCCACGGCTAAGCCCTGATACAATTCTGTTACGGTGTGGAAAGTGATATGGCGCAGGAATTTCGTGCAAGCCATACTCGCTAACAATAAGACCACCATTTTTGACAATCTTTTCAGCAAGAGATTTGTTGGATGTTGGATACACGTGCAAAATGCCACTACCCATCACAGCTATGGTTTTGCCATCATTTTCCAAGGTTGATTCGTGCGCGATACTATCCACGCCATAAGCAAGTCCGCTGACAATGGTAAACTTTTCCGACAAGACAGCGGTAAAATCTTTGGCAATGCGCCTACCATAAACACTTGCCTTGCGTGTGCCGATAACGGCAATGCATTGGGTATCAAGCAGACTTACATCACCTTGGCAAAAGAGTATGTAAGGTTTGTCGTCAATATATGTAAGGCTTTGGGGAAAATCGTCAGAAAAGCAAGTAACAGCAATAACGTCATTGTCTTGCATTTTTGAGATAATCTTGTCCGCTACGCCATTTTTCCAATCATCACACAGACGCGCATGGTCGTCGCCAATAATTTGGGCGATAACTCTGTCCGTGCAAAAATTGGCGATAACTTCAGCAATACTTCCAAAGGTGTCTAACATATTATAGAACTTCTTTGCTGAAACTAACCTTTCGCCAAGCAATATGCAAAATTTTTCTTCAATAGAATACATAGTCTACACTCGATATTTTCTGTCCAACGTGCGGTACTGCAAAGACTCGGCAATGTGTCGAACAGTGATGTTTTCCGATCCTTCCAAATCGGCAATGGTACGCGCAACCTTCAAAATGCGATTGTAAGCGCGCGCTGAAAGATTGAGCCTTGTAAAAGACTCCTCGATGAGTTGAACGCTTTGGCGATCAAGCTTGCAATACTTTTTGATATCGCTGGATGTCATTTGCGCATTGCAGGTGCGTCCGTTTGCCTTGAAACGCGCAAGCTGAATTTCGCGTGCTTTGTTGACACGCTTGCGGATTTCGCTTGATGGCTCGGACAAGGTGTCCTCTTGCAGTTGGTCGTAGGTAACATTGTCCACCTCTACGTGGATATCAATTCTGTCCAAAAGTGGTCCAGAAAGCTTGGACAAATATTTGTGAATTTGCGCAGCGGAACATTTACACTCGGCCGTTGCACTACCATAGTTTCCGCAGGGGCATGGGTTCATGCTGGCAATGAGCATAAAGTCGGCAGGATATGTAACACTGATAGCATTGCGAGCAACAGTGATTTGACCATCTTCCAAAGGTTGACGCAGTGTTTCCAAAGTTTGACGGTTGTACTCAGGCAATTCGTCCAAGAAAAGCACGCCATTGTGCGCCAAAGATATTTCGCCAGGCTTTGCTTTATTACCACCACCTGTCAAGGCGACCATTGTTGCCGAGTGGTGAGGGGTACGGAAAGGTCTTTCGTACACAAAGCCATTTTCCAACTGACCGGAAACAGAGTGAATTTTTGCCACTTCCAACGCTTCTTCAAAAGTCATGTTGGGCATGATGGATGGCACAGCACGAGCCATCATTGTTTTACCTGCGCCTGGTGGCCCTATCATTATTATATTGTGTCCTCCAGCAACGGCAATCTCCATCGCGCGCTTGGCAGCAAATTGTCCTTTGATGTATTTAAAGTCGTTGTCACTGTGGTTGAACTGTAAATCCTTTTGCCAACTGCGAGTAGCAAGTGGTTGCATTTCTTCTTGACCCGTCAAAAACTCTACTGCTTGACGGAGAGTTTCTACTGGGTAGATTTCTGCACCTTCGATAAAGACCGCTTCATCCGAGTTAGCCTTGGGGATGACAAAAACATTTTCCCCCTGTTGGCGAGCAGAGATGATCATTGGCAAGATGCCGTTGATCTTGCGTACTTCGCCATTCAAAGAAAGTTCGCCAATCATTACGGCCTTTTTCAAGTTTTCGTAAGGGATTTGTTTGCTGGCAGCAAGCATACCTATCGCAATAGGCAGGTCGTACAAGCTACCTTCCTTTTTGACATCTGCTGGAGCAAGGTTGACAACGCAAGATGCAACAGGATAGTTGTAGCCACTGTTTTTGAGCGCTGAACGAACACGCTCTTTGGACTCCTTGACGGCTGTATCGGCAAGCCCAACGATATCGTATGTAGGCATACCTGCGTGCATATCAATCTCTGCAGTGACAGGAAACCCCTCTATTCCTTTGACTCCGTAACTCTTTATCAGTGCTAACATACTACTTCTCCATTGTAATTTTAGCTTATGCCCCTATAGTATAATGTCCGTTTTGCAATTAGACAAGTAGTTTTCGCAAAAAAAATTAAACAATATTTTTCTCCGAACTGTAAAAATAAAAATATGTGCGATTGTTGTTCGCTTTTCAAACAGGTTCCCAAAATTTGCTATGGCAAAATTTCAATATATTTGTAAGTTATATTGACAACATTCACGTCAAGCGTTAAAATATATGCGAGGTGGATTATGCTAAAGGAATATATCGATCAACTCAACAAACTTCCACAAAAAATATTTGCCGAAAGTGTCGAAATTGATGCTAAAAAATTGACCATCGGCATTATTTGCGCGCAAAGCGAAACATCACTTACACATCAACATCTTGAAAGAGTGTGCAAAAAAGTAACGGAAGGCGTTTTACAGTGCGGAGCTGTGAGCAAAACAATGTACGTGGCGTCCATTGACGACACACTTTTGCGTGATACAACAAGCGCAAAGTACAGTTTGCCCAGTCGTGACCTTACAGCAAGCCAAGTCGAAATGCTGTGCGCAACAGAGTGCTTTGACGGCGTTGTGTTTGTTGCAAGTCAACCAAACATCCTTTGCGGAATGTTGCTTGGAGCAATCAGAGTCAACATCCCCTGCGCATTTGTATCACAAGGAGTGATGTCGCCTATTGTTTTTGATGGCAAGGAGTACGGATATAGCCACTACGCAGAGCAAATTGCCCTATTGAAACTGGGCAAGACACCTTACGATGACCTTCAACAAATTGAAGACAATCTACCTGTATCCTTTGGAACTGACTGCGAAAGCTACAGCGACAACAGCTTCAACTGCCTTTTGGAAGTGATTGGGCTTGCGCAAACTGGTAATGGAACAACACAAGCAAACACCATTGCTCGAAATACTATCGCTGTTAGCACTGGCAAGCTTGCCGTTACTCTTGCACAAAACAAATGCACGCCACGTCGTGTGATTACCCAATCAGTATTGGAAAATCTTGTCAAGATTGACCTTGCTTGTGGCGGTAGCACAACCACTTTGATGAATCTCATTGCTGTAGCAAAGGAACTCTCCATCAAAAATATTACACTGAAAACGATTGGCGATATGGCAAAAATCACACCGCTGTTGCTTTGCAAAGACAACGAAGATCTTTGCTTGATGAAACAACTTGCCAGTGCTGGCGGAGTTTTAGCTGTTGCAAAACGCCTTGCCGATGTCAAGCTGATTGACACAAAGGTAGAGCTTGCTGACGGCACAACTTTGGAGAACGCACTTGCAAACCTTACCATCACAAACGAAAGCATTGTACACACAGTAGAAAATGCTGTCATGCCACAAAGTCCATTGCAAGTTGTGTTTGGCAACATTGCAGAAGATGGAGCATTTGTGCGCTACAACGAGAACAAAACTTTTAGTGGCGTGGCAAAAGTTTATGCCAACGAAGAAATGGCCGTTGAGGCAATTTTGCATAGAGAAATTGCAAAAGGTGACGTTGTAGTAATTCGCAACGAAGGTCCTACAAGTTGCCCCGGTATGCGCGAGATAATTTTGCCGTTTGCACTACTCAAGGGCTATGGTTTGGACAAGGATGTTGCCGTAATAACCGACGGGCGCATCAGTGATGGCTACGGCGGTTTTGCTGTTGGACACGTAACGCCAGAAACCAACTATCCAACTGTGTTTACCGTCTTGCAAGATAGCGACCCCATTGAAATCAACATTGCAAAAGGCAAGATTGTTTGCGATATCAAGGCAAAGGAAATTCAACAAAGACTTCGTCACGTCGATGGACAAATTGTTAATTACGCAAGCCCCTACCTACGAAACTGGGCTAAAAACTGCGATACCGCATCTAATGGATGCGTTGCACTGGGCAAGAAATAGTTTACGATACAGCATTACTATAAATAAAGAAAAGCAGAGATAACTCTCTGCTTTTTTATTGTCTGCTCTTTTTTAGTTCTTCTTTCCAGCACCAGTAGCACAAATTCTCGTAAATTTCATCGCCACCAATCAGTACAACAGGGCCATCGTCTACGCACTTACCATCCACAAAACGAGCATTGACTGTGGACTTGCGGCCACAACGACAAACGGATTTGATTTCTTGCAAGGAGTCGGCAAGTTCCACAAGGCGTTTGCTACCTTCAAATAGCTTACTCCTGAAGTCAGTCAAAAGCCCATAGCACAAAACTGGGACAAATCTTGTCAACTCTTTGAGTTGGTTGATGTGTTCGGTTGTACAAAATTGCGCTTCGTCAACAATGACACAGTCGCAACCAAATTGAACTTTGAAATTGTCAAAAAGGTCAATGAAACTTTGCTCTGGAGTAATTGTAAAACAATCAGCAACAAGTCCCACGCGAGAACGCACTTTGGGGCGGTCCACGTCGCCGCGGTTGTCCAAAGCGGGCTTGACAAGCATTACTTTCATGCCCTTTTGTTCGTAGTTGAATTTGCACATCAACGCTTGCGCAGATTTGCTGCTGCCCATTGTTCCGTATCTAAAGTATAGCCTTGGCATAGTGTTTTTCCTTTGTATGTTAGTATAGTCCGTCAATTTTACCATCGTTGTCAATGGTCATGTTTACAGCGTTTGGTGTTTTGGATAGGCCAGGCATAAGCAACATATTGCCAGCGATTGCCACCAAAAATTGTGCGCCACCACGATACTCGATATCGTTGATTTGCAATGTAAAGCCAGTTGGAGCACCCAAGAGCTTCATATCGTCACTAAAGCTGTATTGTGTTTTTGCAATTACAACAGGCATATTTGAAATACCCAGTTGCTCGAGATTTTTCAAGCTTTGCAATGCTTTTTCGGAGAAAGCAACATCCTTTGCACCGTAGATCTTTGTTGCAACGTTGTAGATTTTTGTCTTGACATCTTCGTCATCTTGGTAAGCAAAGGTAAAGGTGGAGTTATCTTGTTTGCAAAGCTCAACTACTGCTTTAGCAAGGTCGATTGCACCTTGCCCCCCCTTACCCCAAACGTCACTTGGGATAGCTTGGATGCCAAGTTTTTCCACCTCTGCTTTGACATAGGCAACTTCGGCATCTGTGTCACTTGTAAATTTGTTGATTGCAACAACACAAGGAAGCTTGTACACATTTTTGATGTTGTTGACGTGACGAATAAGGTTACAAATACCCTTTTCAAGGGCAGTTAGGTCTTCTACAGCCAAATTGTTTTTGTCTGCACCACCGTGAAGTTTCAAAGCACGAATTGTAGCAACAATAACTACAGCATTTGGTTTGAGTTTAGCAAAACGGCATTTTACATCCAAAAACTTTTCTGCACCAAGGTCTGCACCAAAGCCAGCTTCGGTAACTGTGTAGTCAGCATAGCTCATTGCCAGTTTTGTAGCAAGTACACTGTTGCATCCGTGTGCGATGTTTGCAAAAGGTCCGCAGTGAACAAAAGCAGGTGTGCCACCTATGGTTTGAACAAGGTTAGGCTTCAATGCGTCCTTCAGCAAAATTGCCATTGCGTCTTGCGCCTTTAGGTCGCGCGCAAAAACAGGGGCTCCGTCAAAAGTGTAGGCAACAAGGATATTGCCAAGACGACGTTTGAGATCGTTTATGTCTTCTGCCAAAGTCAAGATTGCCATAACTTCGCAAGCGGCAGTGATGTTGAACTTTTCCTTGTGTGGAATAGTATCCTTTACGCCATCGTTTACAGTTACACCGCGCAAAGCTCTGTCGTTGACATCCAACGTGCGGTTGAACACAACGTGGTCCGGGTTGATGTTCAATGGGTTTCCTTGGAAAATACTGTTGTCAATCATTGCGCACAAAAGGTTGTTGGCGGAAGTGATTGCGTGGAAATCACCTGTGAAGTGCAGGTTGATGTCTTCCATAGGCAAAATTTGAGAGTAACCACCACCTGTTGCACCACCTTTGATACCAAACACAGGTCCAAGAGATGGCTCACGGAGAGCCAAACAAGTGTTTGCGCCAACAAGATTGAGTCCATCAGCAAGACCGATGGACACTGTTGTTTTTCCTTCGCCGGCGGATGTTGGGTTGATGGCAGTAACCAAAATCATCTTCGCATCAGCTTTTGGGTTGGGTTTTGATGTTATTTTAGCTTTGTAGTTGCCGTACAACTCTACGTCTTGTGGCTCAATGCCAATTTTACTGGCAATTTCTACTATGTGAGTAAGTTTTACTTTAGAAGCAATTTCAATATCTGTCATGCAAGTTTCGCTCCTCTGTTTGATCCCATATATGATACCAAGTTTAGCTTTTTTTTGCAACTCATTTTAGAAAAATAAGAAGCAACTTTCCATCAATTATTTTTTCACTTTTGGTGGTTGCCAAATTTCCTTCAATAAAAAAGTTTGACTGCCTATTTTTTAACATAGACAATCAAACTTTTAGTTATCAATTATGTTTTTGTCGTCGATAAAACTATCGTTTTAGATTTTCCAAGAACTCACGTACTTGTGGTAAGTCTTGACGATAGGTCATGCCAACCCATTTGTCAGTGGTTTCAAACACGCGAACTTTAAGTTCTTTTCTGTCAATCAAAGTGTTGATAACTGTGGACAGAATGATTTCGTCAGTTGCAAGATTTGCTTTTTGCATAAAAACATCAAACTCTCTTTGCAATAAAGGGAATATGCTTGGCTGGAAGGCCCACAAATTCATTGACACAGGGGTATCAAATGCAAGCTGAGTTTCGCCAACGCTACAGTTACCATCAATGCCCTTTAGTTCGTTGATGGTTTGCAAAAAGCCATCTTGCAGCGAGCATACACCACGAGTTACAACGCCATTGTCGCTAACTGTGTTGCCAAGTTGATAAGCAACCATTGCACTATCGTTTGATGCGCTTGACAAGTAATCGTAGATAGCTCTCAATGCACCAATGCCATAGTAATCATCTGCGTTGATAACTGCAAATGGATTTTGTACCGCATCTTTACAGCACAAAATAGCATGGCAAGTGCCAAGTGGTTTTGTACGGTTGGCAACTAGTGTGTCCTGATAAACATACTGTACAGGACATTTGAGCTCTGTGCGAGCACCCAAAGTTGCTTTGAACACATCTTCTGTTTCCTTACGGATGATAAAAACTACATCATCAAAGCCAACAGTAAGTGCATCATCAATGGAAAAGTCCAACAAAACTTTGCCATCTGCCGTCAATGGTTGTAGTTGTTTTAGTCCGCCAAATCTACTGCCCATGCCAGCGGCAAGCACTACCAAAGAAGTCCTCATATATTGCTCCAAAGTATTTTACGCAAAACAAGGTTGTTTTAGCAACAAAATTGTTTGCGATTGTAAAAATTATACAACTAAATGACAGGTTTGTCAATATTGCTTTTAATAAGCTGATATATAACCTGGATTGCAAAAATAAAAAGCAAACTGGGTTGCAGTTTGCTTTTTTAGTTTGTGTAGTTGACTACATATCCATAGATTTTGTAGCAATTTCGTTGGCGAGTTTTTGAGCAAACTCATCAAAGGACATAACGCCCAAGTCGCCCTTTTTGCGGTTGCGAACTGCAACTGCGCCGTTTTGCTTTTCCTTGTCGCCAAGAACAAGCATATATGGAACCTTTTGAAGTTGAGCTTCGCGGATGCGGTAACCCATCTTCTCGTTGCGGTCGTCCACTCGTACACGGATACCAAGGTCCAAAAGCTTTTGGCAAACTTCGTGTGCATAGTCAGCTTGACTTTCGGAAATGGGAACAATTACAACTTGTTCAGGAGCAAGCCACAGTGGGAAAGCGCCGGCGAAGTGCTCTGTCAAGATGGCAATAAAGCGTTCGATACTACCCAAAACAACGCGGTGAATCATAACTGGACGGTGTTTTTCGCCGTCTTGGCCAACGTAAGTAAGGTCAAAACGCTCTGGCATTTGGAAGTCAAGTTGGATTGTACCACATTGCCACGTACGGCCAATGCTGTCTTCCAAGTGGAAGTCGATTTTGGGTCCGTAGAATGCGCCGTCACCTTCGTTGATTTCGTACTCCTTGCCAAGTTTGTCAAGGGCAGATTTCAATGCAGCAATAGCTGTATTCCATTGTTCGTCAGTACCCATGCTATCTTCTGGACGAGTGGAAAGTTCCAAGTGGTAGTTGAAACCAAATACCTTGTAAACCTTGTCGATGAGCTTTACAACGTTTTCAATTTCACCTTCGATTTGCTCTGGTGTCATGTAGATGTGAGCATCGTCTTGAGTGAAACATCTTACGCGCATAAGACCATGCAATGCACCAGAAAGCTCGTGGCGGTGAACTGTACCCAGTTCTGCACTACGCTCGGGCAAGTCGCGGTAGCTGTGTGGCTTGCGTTTGTAAGCAAGCATACCGCCTGGGCAGTTCATTGGCTTGATGGCAAAGTCTTCGTCGTCAATTTTTACAACGTACATATTGTTTTTGTAGTGATCCCAGTGTCCACTGCGGTGCCACAAAGCTTGGTTCAAAATCATTGGAGTTTTGATTTCTTGGTAACCTGCAAGAGCGTGTTCGTGACGCCAGAAATCTTCCAAAGTGTTGCGAAGAATCATTCCCTTGGGGAAGAAGAATGGGAAACCAGGACCTTCGTCAAAGATATCAAACAAGTCAAGTTCCTTGCCGAGTTTGCGGTGGTCACGACGCTTGGCCTCTTCCATACGCATGATGTACTCGTCAAGCTCTGCCTTCTTTTCGAAAGCTGTTCCGTAAATACGTGTAAGCATCTTGTTGTTTGTGTCGCCACGCCAGTATGCACCAGCAATGCTTGTCAACTTGAACACCTTGAGTTTGCCTGTTGAACTCATGTGTGGTCCACGGCAAAGGTCAACGTAGTCGCCTTGGCGATACAAGGAAACTGTTTCAGCATCCAATTCGCTCAAAATTTCTACCTTGTAGTTGTCTCCGTGCGCTTTGAAGAACTCGATAGCCTCAAGTCTGCCCATAACTTCGCGTACGATTGGCAGGTTGGCCTTGACAATCTTTTCCATTTCCTTTTCGATTTTTTCCAAATCTTCAGGAACAACTACTGCGCCTTCGAAATCGATGTCGTAGTAGAAACCATTTTTGATAGCTGGACCGATAGCAAACTTTGCTTGTGGCCAAATGTGGGAGATGGCTTGAGCCATCAAGTGTGCTGTTGAGTGACGAAGTACAGCAAGACCTTCGTCATTTTTCAATGTAAATACTTTGAAAGCTACGTCGTGGTCGATAACTTCGTCAAGTTGGCAGGGAACACCATCAATTTCCGCACAAACGGCATTGCGTGCAAGTCCCATGGAAATGCTTTCCGCTACTTGAAGAGCTGTTACTTGGCTGTCAAACTCCTTGATGCTACCATCGGGCAACGTTACTTTGATAGACATATTTTACCTCCTGTAATAAAAAAATCCTTATGAGAAAATATCTCATAAGGACGAATAAATTTTCGCGGTTCCACCTTATTTGGCAATAAATTGCCCACTCTTTGCCTTTGTTGTCGCACAAAGGGACGCACCTGCAAAGTGGTACTTGACAATTTCATTTGCAACAATCTCAGCCTACTGTTACTCTCTGTAAAACTACCTTTGTCAAACGTGTCTTTGGTCACGGGTGTATTGCAGTTTTATTTTAGTACCTAACCCAAAATAAGTCAACTGTTTTGTGATAACTTTTTGCAAGTAGTTGCTTTATCGTAGGATATTTTATATATATTTATATATAGTTTATCCTTATTAACTTGTGCAAATCGCAAAACAATTGCTCAAATTAGCAAGTGCGCAATCCTGCTTTATCCAAAACGATGCGCCCACTTTTGCGCTGAGAACTTGATTTTGTGCTGAAAAGTTGATTTTTTTGATTGTTACTGCACCTGTACGTACTGCACACCAAACAAGGCGTTTGCAATATCACAAAACTCTTTGCTGGGCTTGTCGGCAAAGTAGACTTTTACCTTTTTAGGATTTAGGCAAATGGCGTTTACTATTGCTTGTTGCTCGGCAGTTGACTGCTGTGACAAGGTGGATATTGGCTCTATCAACCTGCCTTTGCCGTCATACAAGGTGTAGTTCTTATCATCAAAGCAAATGCAAAGTTGTTGCATTTTGCCATCTAACGATTGCAACAAATACTGCAAAAACTCCAATATGAGTGCATTGTCCAAAAGGATGTAGTTGTTTTCCAAAATCATATTGACGACGTTTTCCCACTTTCGTTTGACGGTCTTCATGCGGAAGTTGTAGTAGCCATCCAAGTAGACATCTTTGTCGCAATCTATCAAATTACTGACAACATCCACATCGTATTGATAGTCGAACACACACATTGTATCAACCAAGATGTTTTGATAAAAATTGCCATCACACACATCCAACAACTGTCTGACAAATATGTTTTTGTAGCCAAGCGTTAGCACGCGGGCAACGCTGTCGGCCAGCAATCTCTTTGCCTGAGCGCGGTAGGTGTCACTGCAGGCCAAACAAAAATAACTGCGATGCTTTTGTTGCAGGTTAGCGCAAGTGCCGTCAACTTGGCGGATGTAGTCAAACATATCTTGGCAAAGGCTGTCCAACAAGTATTCTTGCTCTTTTGTTGTGCTTACTGTTACTTCGTACATGGTTATAGTGTATGCAAAGTAACAAAGTTTTATTTGATGCCGACAAAGTTTGTCAATATCAATCAACTACACTAAACGCAAACGTAAAAAGGCGCAAATAAACGCAATGCGCCCGTGTACGGTACCATTTAAGCAAAAAATCTTTTTATCACAGTTACTGTACACTATCATATTGCAAAGTAAGTCGTCTGTGTTTTTTGCAATAAAAAACCCAAGCAAGCTGCTTGGGTTGTGGGATTACTTTTGAGATTCGATAAACTCAACGATTGCCTTTACGGTAACAAGTTCGTTAGCAATTTCGTCGGGAACGGAAATGCCAAACTCATCCTCCAAAGACATGAGCATTTCTACTACGTCAAGACTGTCTGCGTGCAAATCAGCAATAACGTTAGATTCAAGTGTGATTGTGCTTGCATCGTCGATGTTGAGTTGTTCAGCAAGAAGTTTTTGTACTTTTTCGAAAACCATGATTATGTATTCCTCCTTTCAGCATTACCATTGGATACTTGACTGTGTGCCAAAGCTTATCCTTTGTTGGTAGTATTATATTACACTTCTGTGAACTTTTCAAGCGTTTTGACAAAATTTTGTATGTTTACATACAATAAAATATGAAAAATTGCTGTAATGATAGGTTTTTGAACCAACAAATGTACGAAAATGCTAAAAGATGTTGCATGCAACCTACTCCACAACCCAAACCGCCACGTCAACCAAATGGCGTAGTTTTGACATACAAGTGGCAATGTGGCCAAATTTGCTTGCACTGCGATGAAAACTCCAGTGGAGTGTCTTTGAATGTGAATTTCCACAAATAGTACACTGATATGTGAGTGTTGATTAGTTGGACTATTTCTACTTGTATTGCTGTTGAAATATCTTACAGAGGAATACCCTGTTATATCAGAAAATAGCAAAAGGTTATCGTATTCGACCTCAAGGATGCCACAGAAGGTGTAATAGGCACCAGAGGCGTAGCAAGAGAAAGCGATGACGAATAATATCGCCACTGTTGTTAGGTTAATTTAATTTTGATGTGGAGCCAGGGTTTATACCTTGGCTCCTTTTTTTGCACCAAAAAACAAGTCCGAGATGAATCAATCCTGGCTCGTCTCATTAAAATGGACATAAAAAAGGAGAGCTGGGAGGCTCTCCTTTGACATTTATTATTCAGTTAAGCCAGCATGCCCAAAAGGTGATTGTTGTTTGGGGTTTACTTGATGGGGTTAGTTTTCTTCGCTGGTGTAGTTGTAGTGGATGGTTGCGTTGAGTAATTCATCGTTCGAATAACCTATTGAAATTCTATTCCATTGCTCTTCGGTACCTGCGAAATATACATCTGTGAGGCTTGAGCAACCATCGAATGCCCAATAACCTATACTTGTTACACTGCTTGGTATTGTGATATTTGTAAGACTGGTGCAACCATAAAACGCAAACTCGCCTATACTTGTTACACTGCTTGGTATTGTGATATTTGTAAGACTGGTGCAACCAT
>CAZHMU010000001.1:0-2787 GCA_964533825.1 uncultured Oscillospiraceae bacterium | reverse complement strand
AAAACGCAAACTCGCCTATACTTGTTAGCTTACTGCCTTCCTCAATTGTAACGCTTATCAAGTTTTTGCAGCCTGCGAATGCATACCCACCTATACTTGCTACACTGCTTGGAATTGTGATACTTGTTAGATTCGAACAACTGTTGAAGGCAGAATCGCCTATACCTGTTACACTTGCTGGAATTGTAACATTTGTTTCATCGCCTCGATAGTACACCACAGAACTATCCATAATAATAAGCCCATCTACATCCTCATACTCTTTGAGAACAATCTCGCCATTACTATTAACTTCATACAAATCAGTTCTTATTCCCGTGTTGTTAAATCGGATGGTCATCTTTTCAAAAACAGACACATCTGTTAGTGTTGCGAGTGGGCACTCTAAATTAAATGGATCTGCAGTTTCTGTATATCTATTAATCTCATTTCCATACACATCCGTTACAAGGTATGTTATCTCCCCATCTAATAGTAAATTAATTTCACAATTTGTGTTGCCTATAGTAATTGATGGGTATTCTTCCAGCTTGCCAAAACTGACCAGAATTGTTACAATGCCGTCACTATGGATATTGTCAATAACAAATTGGGAACTATGCTTAACCTTGATTATGTCTGTATACAGATCCTCAATATAGGCATTGCCATCATAAATTGTAATACTTCCCTTATGGCTAATTATATGTGCATCATCTCTTATTAGAGAGATGCCTTGCAGGTTCTCCATCTGATATACAGAGACGTACCTCCAAAATTCAGTCTCTTCACTAGAATTGATGACAATTTTAGATGTTGCTCCCTCTGTGATATCACCAATGATAGGTATCTTTATAATACTGTGTTGCCCTTGTATTATTAAACGATTATTCTCCAACAAAAGTTTTCCTTCCCCATCTAAGGTCAATTTATCAATAATCAAATCGTTTGTCTGCAACTCCAATTCATTATTAATATAAAGAAGTGTTGCAAAACCATAATCTCCCATCTGTGTAAATGTTCCAACTATAAGTATGCTGTTTACAGAGGGAGTTTGAGTACTTCCTATACTATGAATCACATCGGGAGAAGATAGAAGCAATGGACCATGTGACTCATAGTAATATAGGTTAATTGTGTAGTCACTTTCGGAGCTATTCATCGCTTCAAATGCCAAGTCGATGTTGCCGTATGTACCAACAAACGTATCGCCTTCGTACAAATCAACAAGTTCCAAAGAACGTTGACAAATGTCGGGCAATTCGTACCAGTAGTCAATACCGCAATCGCTTGGAACATCGGCATTGTGAGCTGACTTGAGATAGTCACTTGCCATACCGAAACAACTGTAGGAAATGTCATCTGTGCCTGTATCATCCCAAGTGCAGTCTACGCCGTACCATGTGTCATCAAGACAAATCAAGTTCCATGCGTGGGGTTCTCCTGCATCACCAACGACGTAGAGACATTCTACATCATTGAGCAAGCAGAGATAGAGATATGTTTTTGCGTAAGATTCGCAAACGCCCCAGTTGTATTTTGCACAACCAATCATATTGTGTGCCCAAATATCGTCTCGTGGAGTTGTTCCGTCAGATTCGTAGGCGTAGTCCATACGGCTGATTACAAAGTCATGGATGGTCTTTGCTTTTTCCAAATCGGACATTTTACTGGTAATTTTACTACTCAAATCTGCAGTCATTTGAGCCACAGATAAATCACATTCCAAACGATAAGATGCACTTGCGTATGCAGAATCAATACAAAGATCGAATTCATTGCCAACCAGAGTAAGCGTGTTGGACAACCAATAGTAGCCAGGGTTATCGCCATAAAATACTTTCCAAACGGCAACGGCTTCATCTGTTGTGATTGTGTAGTCATCCAAATTGATGGTTGCAATGGTATATAAACCGTTTGCAGGAACAACATCTGTTGTGCTTTGTGCAAATTCCTGACAAGCACGTAGCAATTTGCGGTACAGTGCTTGCATATCTTCGCCATTTGCGTTGTTAGCCAAATAGTAGTAGCCGTAGGCGTTGTGTCCTTCTGGGAGGGCAATATCAGAATTGTCTGTTTCTTGAAGGGCTGGGATTGTGATTTGAGCAATAAGAATTTTATTACATACTGAGCAGTGCTTGCCTACAGTCAAACCTGTTTCGGTGCATGTTGGAGCAACTGCAGCATCAACTACCTCGGTGTGCTCAAGTGCTGGGATTTCTGCATATGTTGAATAATCACAACGAGAACAAGTCACATAGGCATCCCAACCGATTTCCAAACATGTTACTGCTTGGGGATCGTGAGGAATTTCGTCATGAGCAAGTGCTGGGATTTCTGCATATGTTGTGTAATCACAACGACTACATGTTACATATCCATTCCAGCCGATTTCTGTACATGTTGGAGCTTGGACAATGTGTGAAATCTCATCGTGTCCAAGTGCTGGGATTTCTTCGTATGTTGTGAAATCACAACGAGAACAAGTCACATAGGCATCCCAACCGATTTCCAAACATGTTACTGCTTGGGCATCATGAGGAATCTCATCATGTCCAAGTGCATCAACTGTTACTGTTTGACGAGAAAGTTCTGCATCACATACAGTACAGTAAACGACATTATCGTAAGAGCCATCAACTGTACATGTTGGATCTACATTATTTTCTACAACTGTTTCGCCTTCGGTATGACCAAGTGCATCAACGTATGTATCTACATAACTATATCCACAGTGGCAAGTGTGGGTTGTATAGCCTTGTTCTGTGCAAGTTGGATCGGTTACAACGGATGTGTAACCGTGACCTG